>CACNCB010000001.1 GCA_902618695.1 uncultured Pelagibacteraceae bacterium
GAAATAGTTAAAATTAAAAACTCTTTAAAAAAAAAAACGAATCTAAATAAGTTAAATACAAAGCAAATAATAGAATTTAGTTTAGATAAAACAAATAACAAGATTGATGAGTTTTCATTTCAAATATCAAATACACAAAAAATTAATTTAAAAAGAAATTTTAAAAACGATAAATTCAAAGAAGAATTATTGTTAATTAAATTAAATAAAAAAATTGTATATAAAGAAAATATAATATTGCAAAGTTTATACAAATCAGCAACTAGTGAAGATCTACCAGCAAATATTATAATTGAATTTGCGAGAATTTATGGTTTTCAAGTTGATTTTCAAAGAGATATTAAAAAACGAGACAAATTTCAAATAATGTATGAATTATATTCTAATGAAAAAAATGAAACAATAGAAACGGGAGAAATACTCTTTGCAAATTTAAAGCTAAGTGGTCAAGATAATAGTTTGTATTATTTTGATAAACCTGGAAGCGAAGGCCATTATGATAAGAGTGGAAAAAGCATAAAAAAGGCTTTAATGAAAACCCCAATTAACGGAGCAAGGTTATCTTCACCATTTGGAATGAGAAAACACCCTATAGATGGTTTTAATAAGATGCATAGAGGTACAGATTTTGCAGCACCAATGGGGACTCCAATAATGGCATCCGGTGATGGTGTTGTTAAAAAAGCTGGATGGTGTGGAGGTGGAGGAAATTGTGTAAAAATTCGTCACAACTCTTCTTATGAGACTGTCTATGCTCATATGTCAAAATTTGCTCGAGGAATTAAAGTTGGAGTTAGAGTAAAACAAGGTCAAACAATTGGATATGTTGGCTCAACAGGAAAATCAACAGGTCCTCATTTGCATTATGAGGTAATAGTTAATGGAAAAAAAATTAATTCACAAAAATTAAAACTACCATCAGGCAAGATCTTAAAAGGTAATGATAGAAAATTATTTGAAACAAATAAAATCAAACTAGATGTTCTTAAATCTGAAAAAATAATAGGATTAAATTAATTTGCTTCTACTTGGGGTTTTGTAATATTTTTTTCTTCAGTTTCATCATTTGTACTTTCAACTACAGTATTTTCAGACAAATCATCTGGCTCACTCAAATTTTTATCAAAGCTTTTTTCTGAAACATCTTGCAATTTATCTCTTTTGTAATTTTCTCTTTCGTTTAATATTCTTGTAAAATGGTCAGCATGCTGCAAGTAATTTTCTGATAAAATTTTATCTCCATTAGAAGAAGCTTCTCTAGCTAAATCGTTATATTTCTCAATTAATTTAGGTGCATTATGATTATTTCGGCCTGGTGATTTTCTTTTAAAATTTTCATTACTTGAAAAATTCGTGTTATATTTTTGCCTTTCACCACTCTGTTTAAAATTTCTATCATTTCTTCTAAAATTAGCCCGTCTATTGTTATTATTTCTAAATGTTACCATGTTTTAATATTTATATTTTTGTACTGACAATGCATCTATCATTTTTTGCGAGATCTTTTTCAATACTGTTTATATAAAAACTTTCTTTTTCTAATAGTTTAGTTACTTTATTTTTTTGATCATAACCAATCTCTAAAATAAATTTCCCCTTCTTTTTAATCAGTTCAGATGATTTTTTAACTACTTTTCTGATTTCTGATAAACCGTCTAATCCACCATTCAGAGCTGTATTTGGCTCAAATTTAGCTACATCATCTTCCAAATATTTAATACGATAATTACTAATATAAGGAGGATTAGATACAATTAAATCATATTTGCCAAAATTGAATTTGTCAACATTTGTTTTAAACAACTTTAGCCTATTAGTTAAATTTAGCTTAACCGCATTTATTTTTGTTATATTAATGCATTCTTTGCTTATATCTATACCGGTTCCAAAAAAATTTTTTTTTTCTTTCAAAATGGTTAATAAAATACATCCTGATCCAATTCCAATATCTAAAAGATTTAATTTATTTTTATATTTTGTTAAGTTCAATACTTTTTCAATAATTAACTCCGTATCTGGACGGGGTATTAAAGTTTCTTTTGATAGTTTAAATTCATTATTCCAAAAAAACTTTTTATTTGTTATATAGGCTATTGGTTTTCCTTTAGATCTCTTGTAAATTAAATCTTTAAACTTCTTTAAGTCTAATTCATTTAGAATTTTATTCGAATTCAGTAAAATATACTTCCTATCCCTTTTAATAATTTTCGACATCAAAATTTCTGAGTCTAAACTTGCAGAGGGAATAAATTTATTTTTTAAAATTTTTGTACCTTGAATTATTGCTTCTTGAATATTCATTTATTTCAAATTATTTAAACTTTGTTCCTGGGCTTGTAATGTAAGAGACTCGATCATTTCGTCAAATGCCTCTCCTTCTAGAAATTCATCCAACTTATGAAGTGTCATGTTTATTCTATGATCTGTAACTCTTCCTTGTGGAAAATTATATGTTCTAATCCTTTCGGATCTATCTCCAGTACCAATTTTTGTTTTACGATCTTGTGATCTCTCTTGATCAATTCTAGATCTTTCTAATTCATAAAGACGAGCTCTTAAAATTTTCATTCCTTTAGCTTTGTTTTTATGCTGAGATTTTTCATCTTGCTGCGAAACCGATAAACCTGTAGGGATATGAGTAATTCTAACTGCACTATCTGTTGTGTTAACAGATTGTCCGCCTGGACCTCCTGCCCTAAATACATCAATTCTTAAATCAGCATCATTTATTTTCAAATCTATCTCCTCTGCTTCAGGTAAAACAGCTACTGTAGCTGCTGAAGTATGAACTCTGCCTTGGGTTTCTGTATCTGGTACTCTTTGAACTCTGTGAACTCCACTCTCATATTTAAGAGTAGAATATATGTTGCTTCCTCTAATTGAAGCTATAACTTCTTTTAAGCCACCTGCATCACTTCTTGAGATAGAAATCAACTCTAATATCCATTTTTTTTTGTGACTAACTTTTTCATACATTTTAAATAAATCTGATGCAAATAAGCTTGCCTCTAAACCACCTGTTCCAGCTCTAATTTCAATAATTGCATTTTTTTTATCAGCTTCATCTTTTGGCAATAAAAATAACTTTAATTTTTTTTCACTAAATTCGTGTTGAGATTTTAAGTCTATCAATTCTGTCTCAGCCATTTTTTTTAGTTCATCATCTGAAGATTGATCCTCTAAAATTTTCTCTAATTCTTTTTTATCATTTTCAAAAGATATATACTTTTTAGCAATATTTATGATTTCATTTATATCCGAATACTCCTTGGATTTTTCTGCAAATAATTTTTTATCTAACTCTCCAGAGGAAAGTTCTCTTTCTAAAGTTGAATGCTTAAAAATTAATTCTTCGATTGTATTTTTTGGTATCATTAACTTATTTTTTTTCTATCTCTGCAGCTTTTTTTTCAACCTCTAAAACAACTTTATTTATGATTTCACTTGTTAAAACTTTTTCGCTTTGAACGCCTGATAGATAAAGCATATTACTTCCTTTTCCACCGCCTGTTATGCCGATGTCAGTCATTGCTGCTTCGCCTGGACCATTAACAACACAACCGATAATAGAGAGTGTAATTGGTGTTTTTATATGGGATAATTTGTCCTCTAATATTTTTACAGTGTCAATAACTTGGAAAGCTTGTCTTGCACATGAAGGGCAAGATATTATTTTGACACCTCTGTTTCTTAATCCTAAAGATTTTAATATTTCATTTGCAATTTGCACTTCTTTCACAGGGTCATCTGATAGAGATACCCTGATAGTATCACCTATACCTTCCAAAAGAAGTGATCCAAGTCCAATCGCAGACTTAATGCTACCAGAAACAAAACTTCCTGCTTCAGTAATTCCTAAATGCAATGGGTAATCTATTGCTTTAGAAAGTTGTCTATAGGCAGCAATAGATAAAAAAACATCTGAGGATTTAACACTAACTTTAAAATTAAAAAAATTTTGATCCTCTAAAATATTTATATTTCGTAAAGCACTATCTACTAATGCTTCTGGGCATGGTTCTTTAAACTTTTCTAATATATCTTTTTCTAAGGATCCAGCGTTTACACCTATTCTAATAGAACAATCATTATCTTTAGCAGCTTTTAAAACATCATGTATTTTATTTTTATCACCAATATTGCCTGGATTTATTCTTAAACACTTAGCGCCGTTTTCTGCAGCCTCAATAGCTCTTTTATAATGAAAGTGAATATCAGCGATTATAGGAATCTGAACGTTTTTAGCAATTTCTTTTAATGATTTTGTAGAGTCTTCATCTGGACAAGATACTCTTACAATATCTGCACCTTCCCTATGAATATCTTCAATTTGCTTTATTGTTGCTGACACATCAGTTGTTAATGTATTAGTCATGGATTGAACTGAAATTGGATTATCCCCTCCAATCTTAACATCACCTACATTAATTACTTTAGTTTTTTTTCTATTTATATTTCTAAAAGGCCTCAAGCTCATAAAATTAGTCTATTTTAAATTCTTTGTGTAAGACTGCTATAGCTTTTTTAACATTCTTAGAGGAAATGAGCACTGAAATTTTTATTTCAGAAGTAGAAATAACAAGTATATTTATTTTTTTTGAGGCTAATGCTTGAAACATCCTATAGGTTATTCCAGGTGTAGTAATCATTCCAACCCCAATAATAGAAACTTTTGATAAATCTTTATCAAAAGATAATTTTTTATATGATATAGACTTATTTTTTTTTATTAATCTTTCAGTTTTTTTCAAATCATCAGACTTAATTGTAAATGTTAAATCTGTTTCTTTGCCATTTTGAGAAATATTCTGAACAACCATGTCAACATTTATTAAATTCTTTGATAGTGGTCTAAAAATTGATGCAGCTACTCCAGGTCTATCCTTAACTCCTACAATAGTAATTTTTGCATCATTTTTTGTTGATGAAATTCCAGTTATAATCTGATTGCTAAAA
Source organism: uncultured Pelagibacteraceae bacterium (assembly GCA_902618695.1). Classification (GTDB taxonomy): domain Bacteria; phylum Pseudomonadota; class Alphaproteobacteria; order Pelagibacterales; family Pelagibacteraceae; genus Pelagibacter. The sequence goes on from CACNCB010000001.1 coordinate 4,957, forward strand.
ATCTTTTTAGAACCAGTTATTAAAGTTCCACTTTTAGAAACAAAAGAAGATTTAACTTTAATATCAATTTTATTTAGCTTAGCATCCTGAACAGATGTAGGCTGCATTACTTTTGAACCAAGGGATGCCATTTCTAACATCTCATCATAAAAAATTTTTTTAATTTTTTTTGCTTTTTTGTACTGTCTTGGATCTGTAGTATAAACTCCATCTACATCAGTATAAATTATACATTCATCAGCTTTAATAAATTTCGCAAGCATAATTGCTGTTGCATCAGATCCACTTCTTCCAATTGTCGTGATTCTAAAATAAGTGCTCACACCTTGAAAACCTGTGATTACAGGTATTCCACCTGAATTTATATATTTATTTAGTTCGATAATACCTACTGAACTAATTCTCGCACTTGAGTGAGGACCATCTGTTAAAATAGGCAATTGCCATGATGTCCAAGATCTTGATTTGAACCCACTATGTTTTAGTCTACCAGCAATAAGTGCACATGATGCTTGTTCTCCAGTAGAAACTAATGCGTCATATTCTGCTCTATCAAAATTACTACTAATTTGTTTAGATTTATTTACTAATTCATTTGTCACACCACTCATTGCTGATGAGACAACTACTACTTTATTTTTTTTCTTTTTGTAAAAAGCAATAATTTTGCATACCTTTTTAATTCTATCTATAGTTCCTACAGATGTTCCACCAAATTTTAATACGATAGTTTTCATGCTAGCTTTAATTATTAATTTTTAATAAATAATGGATAAAATACATCTAAATTATTATGTCAACTATTTATCACAATGACTAGCGTAAATAAAAAAGAAATAGATAAATTTTCTAAAATGGCCGATGAATGGTGGGATCCAGAAGGTAAATTCAAACCACTTCATAAATTTAATCCAACAAGAATAAAATACATCAAAGAAAGTATTGTTAATAATTTCAAATTAAAAAATAAAATTAAACCTTTATCAGGATTAAATATTTTAGATATTGGATGTGGTGGAGGATTATTATCCGAACCAATGTCAAGAATGGGAGCAAATGTAACAGGTATTGATGCATCCAATAAAAATATAAAAATTGCAAAACTTCATTCCAAAAAAAATAGACTAAAAATTAATTATTCATGTTCGTCACCTGAAAAACTTAAAATTACAAAAAAATTCGATGTAATTTTAAATATGGAAATTGTTGAACATGTAGAGGATATAGATTTTTTTTTAAAGTCTTGCTCAAAACTTTTAAAAAAAAATGGACTGATGTTTGTTGCAACAATTAATAAAACATTAAAATCTTATATTTTTGCAATTATTGGAGCAGAGTACGTTTTGAGATGGCTCCCAATTGGAACACACGAATGGGAAAAATTTGTTAAACCTGAGGATCTCAAAAAAATTTTGATTAAATATGATTTGTCTCTCAGTAAATTAGATGGTATGAATTTTAATATACTTAAGGATGAATGGGATATTTCTAAAGACTTATCTGTAAACTATATTGCAAAGTTTATTAAAAACTAATTTTCTTTTTCATCTATCCAAGGGATCATTTGAGCATCTATACCTTCTTCTTTTAATTCTTTTAAATCCTCCTTTGACGCACTTCCATAAATACCCTTTGATTTTTTTTTTCCATTATAATGAATTGATCTTGCCTCATAAGCAAAATTATCACCAACATAATTAAAATTATCTTTAATAAATTTTTGATAATTTTTTATAGTTTTTTTAACTTTATTATATTTTTCTAAGTCTATTTTTTCAAAAGTTTTTGATTTATGACTTATTAACTGAGGTGCCATAACTGTTTTTTCAACTTTTACTGAATTGCAATTATGGCAACTCAGAAGTTTTTTCTTTTTTAATCTTTCATACTCGTTTGAAGATGCGAACCAACTATCAAACTTTAAATTACATTCTTTACAAAAAAGTTTATATTTAATCATGATTATAAATTAAGCATACAATTTAGATTTTCAATAAGTTAACTTCTGTAATCTGCGTTAATTTCAATATATTTTTTCGTTAAATCCATTGTATAAGCAGTGAAGTGTTTGTTTCCTGTAAAGATTTCTATATTTATCTCTATATTTTCAGATTTCATGTAGTTTGCTGTTTGCTTTTCATCGTAACTTTGATTTAATTTTCCGCCCTCTACAATTGGTATACTTCCAAACTTGATTAATAATTTTTTTAGATTAATTTTAGGCCCTGCTTTGCCAATTGCCATTATAACTCGTCCCCAATTTGGATCTTCTCCAGCAATCGCAGTTTTTACTAATGGAGAGTTTGCTACTGAAAAAGCAATTTTTTTTGCATCTATCTCATTTTTACACTTAGTAACATTTATTGTTATAAATTTTGATGCTCCTTCACCATCTGAAACAACTCTTTTAGCAAGATTTAAAAGAACATTATTTAGAGCTTTATCAAAATTTTTAATTTTATTTTCATTTATACTTTTCACTTGGTAATTTTTTACTTCATTAGTTGCAAAAATAATTGCCATATCATTTGTGCTGGTATCCCCGTCACAAGAAATAGCGTTAAATGTATTAGTTATATTTTTTTTTAATAACTTTCCTAAAATATCATTAGATAAAGTTGCATCTGTAAATATATATGCAAGTGTAGTAGCCATATTTGGATGTATCATTCCTGATCCTTTGGCTATTCCATATATTTTTACTTTTTCACTTCCTATGTGACATTCCTCCATAGCTAATTTTGGCTTCGTATCTGTAGTCATGATCGCAAGTGCTGCCTTCATCCAAATAAATTTATTTTGGGTATAACGAATTTTTTTTATTAAATTTGAAATATTATTAGAAATTTTTTCATATGGAAAAATTTCTCCAATAGTACCAGTACAACCAAAAATTATATTTTTTGGTGAAATTTTTTTAGGTATTTCTTCATCTTCTTTTTGTTTTTGACTAAGCTTATTTGAAGTTAATTCAGCGATTTTTTTTAAGCTCTCATAACCTTGTTTTCCAGTAAAAGCGTTAGCATTTCTAGTATTTATAATTAATGAAAATATTTTTTTTGGCTTTTGATTTAAGTTCCATTTTATATTTTCAGATACTATTTTTGATTGGGTATAAGCAGAGGCATAATTTGCACCCTCTCTAAAATAAAACATTGTTAAATCATCTCTTATATTTTTATATAAATTCGCTGAAACAACTGAAATTGAGAGACCATCAAGGTGATCCAGGTCTTGAAAGTCAATCATTTTGGTATTTTTTGATTTTGATGTTAAAAAGTTTGTTAAATTAATTCCCATATTGTTTAAATATTTTATTTAATACATATATAAAACATTATAATTAAAGAATAAATTAAATACACATGTTTAATCCTCTAAATCTAATCTCAAAATTAATAAAATCTAGTAATCAAAAGGAACTAGATAGAATGGGAAAAATTGTAAAAAAAATTAATTCTTTTGAAAATGAATTCGTAAGTTTATCTGATAATGATTTTCCCAAAAAAACTGAAGAATTTAAAAAGAGAATTAAAGATGGAACAAAATTAGATCACATTTTACCAGAGTCATTTGCGCTACTGAGAGAAGCATCTAAAAGAATAAGAAAAGAAAGGCACTACGACGTACAATTAATTGGCGGTATAGCCTTACACGAAGGCAAAATAGCTGAGATGAAAACTGGTGAAGGAAAAACATTAACTATAGCACTAGCTGCATACCTAAATGCTCTTTCTGAAAAAGGAGTCCATGTGGTCACTGTAAACGACTATCTTGCAAAAAGAGATGCTATTGAAATGGGAGAAATTTATAAATTCTTAGGAATTAAGTCAGGATATATAAATAATTATCAAGACGATATTGAAAGAAAATTAAACTATAACTGTGATATTACATATGCCACTAACAGTGAATTAGGCTTTGATTATTTGAGAGATAATATGAAGCTCTCTAGCAGTCAACTTGTTCAAAGAAAACCCTTTTATTCTATTGTTGATGAAATTGACTCTTGTCTTATTGATGAAGCTAGAACTCCATTAATAATTTCTGGTCAAGCAGAAGATAAAACTGCACAATATGTTGCGGTAAATAAATTAATAAAACAATTAATTTCCCAAGATTACGAGTTAGATGAAAAAGATAAAAATATTCTGCTAACAAACGATGGAATAAATAAAATTGAGAAAATTTTTTCCCAAGCTGGAATACTTAAAAATAATAATTTTTACGATCCTGAAAATTTAAATCTTGTTCACCTTGTTAATCAAGCACTAAGGGCAAATCACTTATTTGAAAAAGGAAAAGACTATATTGTTAAAGATGAAACTGTTAAGATTATTGATGAACTAACTGGTAGAATACTTGAAGGTAGAAGATTTGGAGATGGTCTGCATCAAGCAATAGAAGCTAAAGAAAAATTAGAAATACAGGTAGAAAATCAGACCTTAGCTTCAATCACCTATCAAAATTATTTTAAACTTTATAAAAAATTAGCAGGTTGTACAGGAACAGCCGCGACCGAGTCTGAAGAATTTTTTGAAATATATGGATTGCAGGTATTAGTTATTCCAACAAATAAATTAATGATAAGAAAAGATCTTAACGACCAGATTTTTAGGTCTGAAAAAGAAAAAAATGAAGCAATAATTAATAAAATTAAAGAAATTAATAAAAAGGGACAACCAATTCTTGTTTTTACTTCAAGTATAAATAAATCTGAAATTTTTTCGAAACTTTTAAATAATGAGAATATTAATCATATAGTTTTGAATGCAAAGAATCATGAGAACGAGGCTGAAATAATTGCAAACGCAGGAAAGCAAGGTTCAGTAATAATTACGACAAGCATCTCTGGAAGAGGTGTTGATATACAATTAGGTGGAAAAAAAGGGTCTATAGATCCAGACAAACTAAAGAATAACAAAGAAAAAATTAAATCATTAGGAGGTTTATTTGTTTTAGGCACTGAAAGAATGGAGTCGAGAAGGGTTGATAATCAAGCAAGAGGAAGATCTGGAAGACAAGGTGATGAAGGTTGTTCTGTTTTTTATGTTAGTTTAGAAGATGATTTAATGCGAATCTTTGGTTCTGAATCTATGAACAACATGCTGGAAAAGCTTGGATTAAAAGATGGAGAAAGCATAGATCATCCATGGATTAATAAAGCACTTGAGAGAGCTCAACAAAAAGTAGAATCAAGAAACTTCGATATAAGAAAAACATTAATTAAATTTGATAACGTCTTAAATGATCAAAGACACGTGATATTTTCACAAAGAAAAAAAGTTATGAATAGTAGTGATATTTTTAGTTATTGTGATGAATTTTTGGATGAAATCATTGAGGATATAATTAATCTAAAAATTAAAAAGAATTCAAATCCTACCAATACAGAATTTGAAACTAATCTAAAAAAAATTGTTGGTAAAAGCTTCAGTGAAATGGAATTTAATGAGTTGATTTCTGCAAACAACATTAAATTAAAAGAGTTTATTAAAACAAAATTTAGTGAAGTTAGAGAGGAAAGGATAAAAATTTTAGGTAATGAAAACGCAAAAGAGATTGAAAAAAGGATATTTTTACAATCAATAGATCTAAACTGGAAATCACATATTCAATATTTAGAGCAGCTTAGACAAGTAATTGGACTAAGATCATATGGTCAAAGAGATCCATTAATTGAATATAAAAAAGAGGCGTTTAATTTATTTTCAAATCTTTTAGAAAAGTTAAAAAAAGATTATTTAACAATTTTATTAAATCTGCAAGTAGTAGATCAGTCAGATAGCTCGAATGTAGAAGAAACAAGAATTCAACCTCAAAATAATCCTAAATGCATACTACTAGTAAAACAGAATAAAAAAATTTCAAGAAATGAAAGATGTGAGGCAACTGGAAAAAAATTTAAAAATTGTTGTGGAGCTTTATAGAAATTAAATTAAAAAAAAAATTGAAGCAATTAAAATTAATCCTCCAACAATAGCTATTATTATTTTTTTTGAACTCAAAAATTTATCAAAATTATTTCTCTTAATAGATAAATTACTTAGATCCTCGGTACTACTCACAAATCCATCATTTCTTCCTATTTTAAGAAATTTATTTTTTCTTTCATTCATTATTTCTTCAGAAGATAATTCATCAAAATAATTTAAATTTTTTGTTAAATTTTCTCTCACGTTATTTAATATAATATCTCTATCTCTATGGGCTCCACCTACAGGTTCTTCAATAATTTCATCAATAACTTTTAATTTTAATAAATCTTTAGCTGAAAGTTTCATAGCTTTTGCAGCATCAAGCATTTTTTTTGGATCTCTCCAAAGAATAGTTGCACATCCCTCAGGGGATATTACTGAATAGATTGCATTTTCTAGCATAAGGACTTTATTCGATGAAGCTAATGCTATTGCTCCGCCAGAACCACCCTCGCCTATAATTATTGCAATTGTAGGGACTTTAAGTTCCATGCAGCACTCAATAGATTTTGCAATCGCCTCTGCCTGTCCTCTTTCTTCAGCCCCCACGCCAGGGTATGCTCCTGGAGTGTCAATAAAAGAGATTATTGGAATATTAAATTTGTTTGCTAAGTTCATTAATCTAATAGTTTTTCTATAACCCTCTGGCCTCATCATTCCAAAATTTCTCTCAATCCGACTATCTAAATCTTCTCCTTTTTCTTGCCCTATCACTAAAACTGATTTTCCATTAAATTTTGCAAATCCAGTTAAAACTGATTTATCTTCTCCATAATACCTGTCTCCAGATAGTGAGATGAAATCATCAAACAAATTATCAATAAAAAATTTTGCTTTAGGCCTATCTTCGTGACGAGCAACCATAGTCGTCTGCCAAGGATCTAGATTGGAATAAATATTTTTTAATTTTTCATCTATTTCAATTTGAGTGCTTGAAATTTTTTGTGTGTCCACTTCCGACAAACCCTCTTGATTATAGGGATCTTTTAATTTTTCTAGTTCATTTTCTAGATCTTTAATTTCGGTTTCAAAATTTAGATAATTTTTCATATTTTATTTGTAGAGCATAGTTAAAATACAAAAAAGGCAATAAAATGATATTAAATAAGGTGTAATTCTTATTAATTGACTTAAATCATTTAACAGATACAAATCCATTATCGGGAGAGACTATTTATAGCGCCGAAGGAGCAACCACCCCGGAAACTCTCAGGCAAAAGGACCGATAAAAGCATAACACTCTGGAAAGAGATTGATTTCCGCCGAAGGAGTAAAGCTCTCAGGCAAAAATACAGATGGGGTACGAAGTTAAGTGCTATGCAAGAAAAATACATTAAAATTAATAATCTTCAAGTATCTGAGAAGCTATCAAACTTTGTAAATGATGAATTATTAAAGAATACAAAAGTATCTTCAGAAAACTTTTGGTCAGGTCTAGAAAAAACCCTCGATGAGCTATCACCAAAAAATAAAGAACTAATTAAATTACGTGAAGATTTACAAAAGAAAATAGATGATTGGCATATCAAAAATAAAGGTAAAGAATTTAATTTAAATGAATATAAAAAATTTTTATTTGAAATAGGTTATTTAAAAAAAGAAGGACCTGATTTTAAAATAGAAACCAAAAATGTTGATGAGGAAATTGCAAATATAGCTGGACCTCAGTTAGTTGTACCTGTTATGAATGCGAGGTATGCATTAAACGCTGCGAATGCAAGATGGATGAGTTTATATGATAGTCTTTATGGTACTGATGTAATTGAACAGTCGGAAGATAGCGTATCTGAAAGATATGATCCTTTAAGAGGTGAAATGGTTATAAAATATGGAAGAGATTTTTTAGATAAATACTTTCCACTAGCGGGGTTAAGCTGGAATAAAATTACAAGTTTTGCTGTAAAATTTGGAAAATTAAAAGTTTTGAAAGGTGCTGATATTTTTGATTTAGAGGATGAAAATAAATTTATTGGACACAGAGGTGAAAGTGATAATCCATCTGCAATTATTTTAAAAAATAATAATTTACATATTGAAATTCTAAAAGACTCAAGGGCTTTTGCTGCACAACAAGATCATGCTGGTATTAGCGATATAATACTAGAATCTGCTGTGTCAACAATATGTGATAATGAAGATAGTGTGGCAGCAGTTGACTCCGAAGATAAAATTATTTGTTATCGAAATTGGCTAGGTCTAATGAAAGGAGATCTTAAGTCAAAATTTGAAAAAGAAGGTAAATTATTTGAAAGAAAATTAAATCCACATAGAAGTTATATCTCAAAAGATGGCAAGGGTTTAAAGTTGCATGGTAGAAGTCTATTACTTGTAAGAAACGTTGGTCATTTAATGACAAACCCTTCAATTTTATTACAAGATGGAAGCGAAATACCAGAGGGTATAATGGATGCATTTATAACAACAGCAGCAGCGCTTCATGATATTAAAAACAAAAATAATTCAAGAACTGGATCAGTTTATATTGTAAAACCAAAAATGCATGGGCCAGACGAAACGGCATTTACAGATTTAATTTTTTCTAAAGTTGAAGAGGTTCTAAATTTACCCAAATACACTTGTAAGATTGGTATTATGGATGAAGAAAGACGAACATCAGCAAATTTAAAAGAGTGTATTAGAAGTCTTAAAAATAGAGTTTTTTTTATTAACACTGGCTTCCTGGATAGAACTGGTGACGAGATGCACACATCAATGGAGGCTGGTCCTATGATTAAAAAAGGAGATATGAAATCATCAAAATGGATCAATGCTTATGAAAACAACAATGTTGATATTGGTTTAAGTTGTGGGTTTTCTGGCAAAGCTCAAATTGGAAAAGGAATGTGGGCGATGCCAGACAAAATGAAAGATATGATGGAGCAAAAAACAGGTCATTTAAAAGCAGGAGCAAACTGCGCATGGGTTCCTTCTCCAACAGCAGCTGCATTACATGCTTTACATTATCATGAAATAAATATTTTTAATGAACAAAAAAAAATAATTGATAGAGAACCAGCTAAGCTCGATGATCTCTTAACTATCCCAATAGCAGATAGAACCAATTGGTCTGTAGAAAATATAAACAAAGAAATTTCTAATTCTGCACAAACCCTATTAGGTTATGTGGTAAGATGGGTCGATCAGGGTGTAGGTTGTTCTAAAGTGCCCGATATTAACAATATAGGCTTGATGGAAGATAGGGCAACACTAAGAATCTCTTCGCAACATATAGCCAACTGGATTCATCATGGAATTACAACAAAAATACAAGTAACTGAAATAATGAAAGAGATGGCCAAAATAGTAGATGATCAGAATAAAGATGATCCACTATATGTTAAAATGAGTAGTGATTTTGAAAACTCTATAGCATTTCAAACTGCGTGTGACTTAGTGTTTAAAGGTAAAGAGCAACCATCAGGTTATACTGAGCCATTACTTCATTTGAATAGGTTAAAAAAAAAATCTAATCTGAGTTCGAAACCAAATTAGATCGATTTTTAAAAGCAGAAAATAAAGTCCCGTCATCTAGACTTTCAATTTCTCCTCCTACTGGTAAACCTTGTGCTAATTTAGTAATTTTAACATCTAAATTTTTTAGACTATCTTGAATATAATATGCAGTTGTTTGACCTTCAACAGTTGCACTAGTTGCAAGTATCACTTCCTCAATTTTATCTCTATTAACTCTTTCAATTAATGAGTTAATTAATAAATCTTCTTTTCTTTGACCAACTGAAGAAATTGTTCCTCCTAAAATGTGAAAATAACCCTGAAAGATATTTGAATTTTCAATCGACCATTGATCTGCAATATCCTCTACTACACAAATTTTATTATATTTTTCTTTTGTGTTCTCACAATTCAGGCAACCATCTGAATTTGACTTTAATGCACCACATGAATTGCATCTAACTACGTTTTTATATACTTGTGCCAATGTATTTGCCATAGGTTTTACAAGTTCGTCACGATTATTTATTAATTTTAAAACAATTCTTTTTGCTGATTTAGGACCTAGACCAGGAAGTTTTGAAATTAATTTAATTAATTCTTCTATCTCGCTGATGTTTTGCATCTATTATAAAGGCCATTTAAAACCAGGAATTCCAAAGCCCCCGGTTGCTTTTGAAATTTCCTCAGTTGTTTTTGATTTAAGTTGAGATTTAGCGCTATTGTGTGCTGCAACAATTAAATCTTCGATTATGGTTTTGTCCTCTTTCATAATTTCATCAGATAACTTTATTGTTTGCATTTCTCCGTCTCCATCCAAAGTTATCTTTACAGAATTTGAGCCCGAAACTCCCTCAACTCTAATTTCCTTAATCTTTTGTTGGCTTTCTTTCATTTTTGCCTCAAGTTCTTTTGCTTTATCTAAAATTTTACTAAAATCAGTCATTATCAACTCCATCTTTGTTTGAATTTACATCTATTAATTCTGCGTCAGGAAATCTATCCATAACACTTTTAAATATTTCTGAATTTTTCATTTCATCAATCAATTGTTTTTTAACATTTTTTTCTTTATCTTTTACTGATATTTGCCCCTTTAATTTACTAAATGTAATAATCCATCTTTCACCAGTCCAATCAAAAAGTTTTGATGATAAATCTTTTACAAAATCTTTGTCTAAACTTTCATTAAAGGATATTTCAATTCTATTTTTTTCAAATTTTACGAGATTAACATTTTTTTCTAATTCGTATTTTAGTTTTATCTCCTTTTTTTTTGAACAAATTTCAATTAGATCCTCAAATGCATTTATATTAATTTTCTTTTCTACTTTGATTTCTGTTTGCACTTCTGGTTTAGATTTTTCTTCTTGCGCAACATTCTTAATTTGATTGATTGTTTTAGAAGTTAATTCAATTTCTTTATTATTAACTAAAGTTTCACTCTTCAAATCGATCTCAACTTTTTCAACTTTTTTTTTAGATTTTACAGAACTTAAATGCATTAGTCTTATTAAGAACATTTCAATTGAAAGGTGTTGATTAGAAACTATGTCTATCTCTTGGAGAGAAGAAATGGCAAATTGCCAAAATAATATCAATACCTCTGAGTCTATTTGATTTGATAAATTTTTAATTTTAGAAAATTCTTCATCATTTAATGAAAAGTTTGTGCTTTCTAAAGTTAAAGAATTAATATTTTTAAAATAATAAAGTAACTCTAAGAAGTCATTAATAAAAACTTTTGGTTCAACACCTTGGTCATAAATTTTTCTATAAATATTTATTACTTTTGTTTCTTCACCTTTTAAAATCAGCTCAAATAAATCAATTAATTGAGATTTATCGAAATATCCAAAAATTTTCTGAGCTGAACTTAAGTCCAATTCCTTTCCATCACCCAAACTTAATAATGCTCTATCTAATAATGATAAAGCATCTCTAACAGAACCTTCCGAAATTTTTACTATAAGCTTTAATGCATCTTCTGTTATTTTTCCATTTTCCTTATCTTTAATTAATTTTATATATTCTAATAATTCTGATGATTTAATTCTAGACAAATCAAATCTTTGACATCTAGAAACAACAGTAATAGGAATTTTTTTTATTTCTGTTGTTGCAAAAATAAATTTTAAATATTCTGGTGGCTCTTCTAAAGTTTTTAATAATGCATTAAATGCTTGCTTGCTAAGCATATGAACTTCATCAATTATGAAAATTTTATATTTTGCAGATGTTGGCCCATATCTAGAAAATTCAATCAAATCTCTTACGTCATCTACGCCTGTTTTACTTGCAGCATCCATCTCAAGAACATCGATATGATTTGAGTTTGTAATCGCATCACAATTATCACATTTAATTTTACATTTATTTTCTATTCCATTTGAGCAATTAAGTGCTTTTGCAACAATTCTTGCAGTAGTAGTTTTTCCTATTCCCCTTATTCCAGTGAACAAATATGCATTAGGTATTTTGTCAGCTTTAATAGAATTAGTAATAGTTTCCGCAACAACCTCTTGACCTATAAGATCATCAAAAGTTTGTGGTCTATATTTTAATGCTAATACTTTTAAGTTATTATTCATATATATAAGGAGACTAGAACCTGAATAACTGTCTCTACGACTGCTTCCGTTAAGATCTGGTCGGGTTCAAGCAGCATCCACCTCTAGCCTCCAGATCTATTATAGCAGTTAAAATTTCTAATCTACAAGAAAAGATTCTTATTTATTTTGTCTTAAACTATCAGCTTCAAAAACACCTAGAACGTGAAAATCCTCACAATGTAGGCCTAGCTCTTCAAGAGATTTTTGAACTTTTGAGTCTTCAATATGTCCATCTAAATCACATAAGAAAAAATAAGAATCAAAACTATTTTTTTCTGGATAACTTTGTAGTTTTGTTAAATTTACACCATTAATAGCAAAACCTCCTAGTGATTGATAGAGAGCAGCTGGCTTACTTTTCAGTTTAAATAAAAAAGAGGTTATATAAGTTTTGTCTTTAAATTCTGGTTGTGAAATATTTTTCCCCATAACTAAAAACCTTGTCAAATTTCCACTTTCGTTTTCTATATTTTTTTTAATTACTTCCAAGCCATAAATTTCAGCACTTAAGGAAGATGCTATCGCAGATTGTTTGATATCTTTTGATTTAGAAATCATTTCAGCAGATCCGGCAGTGTCTGCTCTAATATGTTCTGCTAAATTATTTTCTTTTATAAATTTTGAACACTGAGACAATCCTTGAGCATGTGAGTATACTTCTTTGATATCTTTTAATTTTGCACCAGTTTGTCCTAACAAGTTGTGTTCAATTTTTTGAAAATGCTCTTTATAAATATTTAGCCTATGTTTAAATATTAAATATTCAATTCCAATATTACCAGTAATCCTATTTGACTCTGGAATTATAATTCTGCTATCCGGCTCTTCAGATGCTTTGTTAAAACACTCATCGAAAGTTTTACAGGGCAATATTTCTGCTTTAGGATCAATAGAAAGCGCTGCTAAATGAGAATATGCACCAAAGGTTCCTTGAAAATAAATTTTACTCATCAATTCTTATATTCCATTATTTTTTTTAAGGCTAGATAATCTTCTTCTGTATCCACTCCTATTGGAGATGACATAGCAAGTGAAACATTGATATCAATATTATTATCTAATGCTCTTAACTGCTCTAGTCGATTTTCTATTTCATTTTTGGATTGATCCAAGTGAACAAATTTTTCTAGACAATCTCTTGAATAACAATAAATTCCAATATGGTGATAGATATTTTCTACATGCTCAGATTTTCTTGAAAAGGATACAGCCTTTGGAAAATGATCACTTTCTAGGCTATTTTCAGTAATGACCTTAACAATATTTTCATTCTTAAGGTTTTTATTATCTTTTATTTTTGCGGCAAGAGTTCCTAAATTAGAATTATTTTTTACCATTTTGTCATTCAAACTTTTGATATCATCAATATCGATTGCTGGTTCATCACCTTGCAAATTCATAATAAAATCAACATCTCTAACATTTGATTTTTTAAGTGCTTCGTAAATTCTATCTGTTCCTGTTTTATGTTTATTGCTGGTTAAAATAGCATTGAAACCATTACTTTTAACATCATCAATAATTTCTTGATCCTCTGTAGCTACAATCACGTCTCCAATATTGGCTTCTCCAGCTTTTTTAGACACATGTGATATAATTGATAAACCATTTATTTTTAATAACGGTTTACCTGGAAGCCTAGTCGCAGACATTCTAGAGGGTATAATTACTAAAGTTTTCATTATATTTTCAAATTATTATACTCGTTAAACAACTATAGAGGCAAATTTATACATTAAATTTTAGCTTTTTTTTAATTTATCGTGTTATACGTTCACTACAAACTTTAGAAAAAATGGATTCTTTCGAAATAAATAAAATAGTTGCTGCAGTTTTAATGGTTGCCCTGCTTGTTATCGGTATTGGAAAATTATCTGATATTATATTCCATGTAGAGAAACCTGAGACGCCTGGTTATTCAGTTGAAGTAGAAGCTGCCACTACTGTATCCACAACCAGCGCAAGCACGACGTCAGACAAAATTGATATATCAGCATTGATGGCAATGGGAGATATTGCTCATGGTGAAAAAGTTTTTAAAAAATGCGCAGCTTGTCATTCAATTGTTAAAGGAGGAAAGAATGCTATAGGTCCAGCGCTATATAATGTTGTGGGAAGAAAAGTTGGAGCGGTTGAAGAATATAAATATTCTAAAGCATTAGCAGCGTATGATAAAGAATGGACTTTTGAAGAACTAAATGGATTTTTAATTAAACCTGCAAAATGGATTAAGGGAACAAAGATGGCATATGCAGGTCTTAGAAAAGAAAAAGATAGAGCCTCTGTAATAAAATATCTAAATGAGAATTCAGACAGCCCTTTGCCGCTACCTTAATTTTCCAAAACAATATAATAAAATACTTTTTTGTACGTGAACTCTATTGAGTGCTTGTTGCCATACGTGAGATTTTTTTCCCAAGAAAACATCATCACTCACTTCGTCTCCTCTTGGTAAACAATGTAAAAAAATGCAATTTTTTTTTGCATAACTCATTAATTTTTGATCGATTTTAAAATTTTTAAAAGCTTGTATTTTTTTCTTCTTATTAACTTTATCATTCAAAGAAATAACTTTATCAGAAAAAATCACATCTGCACCTGAAACTGCTTTTTTTGCATCATTATAAATATAAATTTTTTTATTATTTTTTTTGACCCAAGCTCTAACTTTTTTTCCTGGTTCAAATTTTTTTGGGCAACCAATAGTTAGCTTGAAAGAAAATTTTACTGATGCAGCTATTAAACTATCTAAAACATTGTTGGAGTCACCTATCCAGCAAATATTCAAATTAGAAATAGGTTTCTTCGTTATTTCCTCAACTGTGAAAACATCTGATAAAACCTGTGTTGGGTGAGATGAGGGACTTAAGCCATTGATGACGGGTATTGATAAGTATCTTTCAAAATTTTCAACCTTTTTATCACTGTCAGTTCTTAGCATAAATCCGTCACCATAGGTCGAAAGAATTTTAGCCGTATCTGCAATACTCTCTCCGCCTTCACCCAAATGAAGCTCATTAGATCTCAAAGTCAAAGTACCACCACCTAATTGTTTGATAGATAAATAAAAGCTTAATCTTGTTCGCAAGCTAGATTTTTCAAACATTTGAATTAATAATTTTCCTTTTAATGGTGCGCCCTTATCAACCTCTAATGTACTCAGTTTTTTTCTTGAACTTTTTCTTTTCTTTGCATCAATAATAATTTTTCTAAGATCTTTTGCGGGTATATCTTTTAAATTAATAAAATGTTTCATATTATTTTATCTGCGAGCAGACTTTTTCAATAATTTTTAATGCTAAATCAATTTCATTTTTTTTTACATTCAATGGAGGTAAAATACGAACAACATTTTCAGCTGCTCGAATAGTCAACAGCTGATTATCCATCAATTTTTTAATGAAATTAGTTTGATCTTTATATAACTGTATCCCAATCAAAAAACCTTTTCCTCTTATTTTCTTAATTACATTCGGATATTTTTCCTGAACTTTATTTAATTTAAATAAAAAATATTTTGATAATTTTTTTACATTATTTAAAAATTTCTTATTTGATATAATATCCATTACAGTATTTCCAACTGACATAGCCAAAGGGTTTCCTCCAAATGTTGACCCATGAGTTCCTGGCGTCATGCCTGAGGCAACTTTTTTATTCATTAAAACTGCACCGATAGGAAATCCTCCTCCTATCCCTTTTGCAATTGGCACAATATCAGGTTTTACTTTAGATTTTTCAAATGCAAAGAAATCACCTGATCTTCCTATCCCACACTGGACTTCGTCAAGGATTAATAATATTTTTTTCTCATTACATAATGCTCTTAATTCTTTTAAGCACCAATCAGGAATAACTTTAATGCCTCCTTCACCCATAATAGTTTCAACCATAATAGCAGCTGTATTCTTATTAATTTTCTTTGTAAGAGAATTGTGATCTCCAAAATTAAAATGATCGAAACCTGTAACTTTTGGACCAAATCCTTCAGTCATTTTTTTTGATCCGCTAGCAAAAATTGTTGCTAAAGTTCTTCCATGGAAGGAGTTTTTAATGCATAAAATTCTATTTTTATTCGGTTTACCAATTGAGTAAAAATATCTTCTGGCAACTTTAATTGCTGCTTCTGTAGCTTCTGCTCCACTATTTTGAAACATCACAAAATCAGCAAAAGTCTTGGTACACAATTTTTTAGCAAGTTTTTCACCTTCTGGAATTTGGAAAGCATTGGAAACGTGCCAAAGTTTTTTTGATTGATCTCTTATAGTTTTAACTAATTTTGTATGGGCATGACCTAAAGAATTTACAGCTATTCCTTGAACAAAATCTAAGTATTTTTTATTATCAGTAGAGTATAAAAAACTCCCCTTTCCGTATTTAAAGGAAATTTTTTTTCTATTATAGTTTTTTACTAAATAACTCATAAATCTAATTTGTTTTTATAAAGTTTAATTATTTATACAAGTAAGGATTGAAAACATATATGTTTTGTTAATTGAGCATTAATGTTGATAACTCTTATTTTTTGATTGTTTAATTTAATTTTATATCAGTATATTGTTGTTCTATATAAATTATATACAACATATTGATTATGAGTTGGACTGAAGAAAAAGTTGCAAAATTAAAGGAGCTTTGGGGCAAAGGTAATACTGCAAGTCAAATTGCTGAGATAATCGGAGGCATAAGTAGGAATGCAGTAATAGGTAAAGCTCATAGACTAAACTTATCAGCAAAAATAAAAACTAGAACAACTACTTCAAATCAAAATTTTGACAGCGCAACAAATGAAAAAAATACCCAAATAAAAAGAGGGCGTAAAAGTAAATTTAAATCTTTAATAATTGAGAAAGATTTTGAGCCAGAAAATCCAAAACAACTTGAAGAATTAGATGAAAATTCTTGTAAATGGCCTATTGGTCATCCTGACGAAAAAAAGTTTTATTTTTGTGGAAGATCATCTTTAAAGGACTTTTCTTATTGTAAATTACATCTTTTATATGCTTACCAACCTAAAGGCAAAAAAGATGACGTCACAGAAAAAGAAGAGGTTCCTGAATTTATCGAAAAAAAAATTCAGTCAGCCTAATTTAATTCGACTTACTGTCTAAATCATTTTTTGATGCATATTTTTCTGTAGAAAATTGACCACCTTCTCTCCACATATATGAGTATTTTTTAACTTCTTCATCAAAATATCTTAAGCTGGGGGTGCCGATATCAAAATTATTTTTGTACTTTCCTGATGCAATATTGTCATATTTTAGGAGTCTTAATTGATCCCTTGTGAGTAAAGGATTGGGCATTATTTCAAATAAGCTTGCTGAAATTTCTGCTATTTTTAGTGGAAAAGGTATAGTAAATCTTTTTTTTCCAATTAATTTTAATAATTTTTGAATTATTTCTTTAAATGATATAGTTTCTGGTCCTACACATTCAATTATTTTTGAGTAAATTTTTTTTGAAATTACGTCATAAATAATATCAGTCAAATCTGAGCAATGTATTGGAGAAAATTTTGTTTCTCCATTATAGTAAAGTGGAAAAAAAGGTAATCTATTTAATAAGGTCATAAAGTTTGTAGTAAAATTATCATCAGAGGAATAAACTACTGAAGGTCTAAGAACAGTAGCAAGTGGAAAATTTTTGAAAATTTTACTTTCACCTTCAAGTTTACTTTTAGCATAATTTGAGTCTACTGCTTCATTTATACCTAGAGCTGATAAATGTATAAAATGTTTGAGATTATATTCTTTACAGAGCTTTGCCAGAATTGAAGGAAATATAGAATGAATATTTTTAAAAGTGCTTCCTCTTTTTTTTTCAAATAAAATTCCGATTAAATTTATACATATGTCTGATCGTTTAAAAAGATCTCTTATTTTTTTTTCATCAAAAATATTTGCCTCAACAATGTCTATATAACCAGCATTTGCTTGGGTTTTAATTATATAGCTTTTTTGGTGGAAATTTCTGGTAACTACGGTAACTTTATAATTATTTTTAGTAAGCTTTCTTATTAAGTTTCTACCAATTTGACCACTCCCACCAAAAATTAGACAATTTTTTGCTTTCATATATATATGTTTAAAAATGAGTAATATTCAATTACACAAAAATGATCTACCAGATGATTTAGAATTAGGCAATATAATAGCTGTAGATGGAGAATTTATGGGTTTAGATGTAAGAAGAGACCCTCTTTGTTTAATTCAAATTTCTTCGGGCAAATCAGATGCACATATCATTCAATTTGATAGAAAAAATTATAGAGCACCGAATTTAGTTAAAATCCTTAAAGATGAAGAAATAGTAAAAATCTTTCATTATGGAAGAGCTGATATGGCACATATAAAATATTATCTAAATACAGACACTAATAACATTCTTGATACAAAAATTGCCTCAAAATTAGCTAGATCATATTCTGATAATCACTCTTTAAAAACATTAATTAAAGAATTTAGAAATATAGACGTTAGTAAACAATTTCAAAATTCTGATTTTGGGGGTGAGCTGACTGCTGCACAATTAAAGTATTGTGCAAATGATGTTATACATTTGCATAAAATTCATGAAGAACTAACTAAAATTCTTGAGAGAGAAAATAGAATTGAATTATATAAAGATTGTCTAAAATTTTTAAAAACTAGAGTTGATCTTGATTTAGCTCTATTTAAGGATGATATTTGGTCACACTGATGAATAAAAATAAATTTATATCTTCAGCAAGAGATGTAATTAATCTCGAAATTAGAGCATTACAACAATTAAAAAAAAATATTAGCAAGTCATTTTACGAGGCTGTACTTAAGATTGTAAAATGTCAGTCAAAAATTATTTTGTGTGGCGTTGGTAAAAGTGGATTAATTGCATCAAAAATTTCTTCAACCCTTGCATCTGTAGGAACCCCTTCTTTTTATCTTTCAGCTAGTGAAGCTAGTCACGGTGATCTTGGAATGATATCTAAAAAAGATATTCTAATTTTAATCAGTAACTCTGGTGAAACAGATGAGCTTAAAAATATAATCCAGTTTGCAAATAGAAATAAAATATTATTAATTGGAATTGTATCCAGAAAAAATTCTGTACTTTATAAAGCCTCAGACATAAAACTGCTTTTACCTCAAGTAATTGAGGCAGGAGGAATTGTTCCAACATCAAGTACAACAGCACAACTTGCCTTAGGTGATGCCATCGCAATAACATCTATGCAAATGAAAAAGTTTGGTAAATTGGATTTTAAAAAGTTACATCCTTCAGGAAGTCTATCAAATCAATTAAAAACTGTAGAGGATCTAATGTTAGTAAAAAACAAAGTACCTTTTGTAAATGAAAACCTTACTTTAGATAAAGGAATTAAAATTATAAATAATAAAAAACTTGGAGTTGTAATTACTAGAAATAATAAAAATATAACGACAGGAATAGTAACGGATGGGGATATAAAAAGAATTATTCAAAAACATAGTAATATTAAAGAAATAAAGCTAAAAAAAATAATCAAAAATAAACCATTGAGTGTTGATAAGAACCTGCTTGCAGCAAAAGCTCTAAAAATAATGAATGAAAATAAAATTACTTCTCTTTGTGTACATTCAAAAGTTAATAAAAATAAAACGATAGGATTGTTACATATTCACAATATTCTTGAAGCAAATATAAATTAAATAATGTTTAAAACATTAATACAACTATTTTTAGTTTTGACTTTATTTTTAATTTTATCAATAGTTTTTTATAAATATTTTTATGATCAGTCTGAAAATAAAATAATTAAAGAAATTGAAACTGAAAAAATTGTTAAAGATACAGTTATAAGTGAAGATAAAAAAGATAGTGTCATCTATAATTTATCATATAAAAAGTTTGATATTCTTAATAATGCTTACATTATTGAAGCCGATGAGGGCACACTCAAAGAAAACTCAGATGAAATTTTTATGAAAGTAGTTAGGGCTACTATAGATTATAATGATAAAGAAAAATTATTCATTTATTCAAGTAATGCAATATTTAATAAAAAAACATTCGAAACTAATTTCTTTAAAGGAGTTAAAGTTGTATACAAAAATCAAATTTTAGAGAGCAATACTCTTGATTTTTTATTTGATAAAAATATTGCAATATTTAAAGATAACGTTAGATATGAACAGTTAGATACAAAAATGTTTAGTGATGAGATTATAATAAATTTATTAACAAAAGAGATAATAATTAAATCCAAAAATAATTCTAATAAAGTAATTATTAAAAAAAACTAACATATGGCTATAGTAAAAAAATTTAGAATAATTTCTTACAAAAAGAGAGATACGCTTTTATCGCTAGAAAATATATCATTTTCATTCAATAAAAATCATCAAATCTTAGATAATATTTCATTGGATATTCCTAAGGGACAGATATTAGGCTTATTAGGATCTAATGGAACTGGAAAGTCAACCTTAATGAATATTATTTCTGGAATAATAAAACCGAATTATGGAAAAATAAAAATAAAAGGTACTGATGTAACTAAATTGCCTGTTTATTTAAGGACTAGAAAATTTAATATATCTATTATTCCACAATTTGGTGGACTTTTTTCTTCAATGACAGCTGAACAAAATTTAAGGGCTGTAGCAGAAATTTTAATTGAAGATAAATCATTCATAACTACGAAAATAAATGAACTTATTTCTAAATTTGAACTAGACTCGGTAAAAAAAATTGAGGCAAAATATCTTTCAGGGGGACAAAAACGAAGATTAGTAATTGCTATGGGATTAATTTCAAAACCTGAGATAATATTAATGGATGAACCTTTGGCTGCTCTAGATCCACAAACAATTCAGATGCTACAGAATACAATTGTAAAACTACAGACAGATCTAAACTTAACAATAATAATTACAGACCATCAAGCTCGGGACCTTCTAGCAATATGTGACAAGGCAATAATTCTTTCAAATAGTAAAATAGTTGCATCTGGAACACCCAATGAATTAATGAATGATTCAAATGCTAACAAGTTTTATTTTGGTAAAAATTTCCAATTTAAATAAAAAATACAGTGAAAAATTACATTAGTATTTCAAAAAAAATTAAAAATTTTAAAAGAATAATTAAAATAGATGGAGATAAATCAATAAGTATTAGATCATTAATTTTTGCTTCTTTAGCTACAGGAAAGTCTAAAATACAAAATCTATTAGAGTCGGAAGATGTAATAAACACAATAAAATGTTTAAAAAAATTAGGAGTAAATATTAAAAAAAAAGAGAGAACTTACTTAGTTAATGGTGTGGGTATAAATAAATATAAATTTCGAGAAAATTTAACTCTGGATGCAGGGAATAGTGGAACTTTGGCTCGACTCCTTTTTTCAACACTCGTAAGTTCTCCATATAAAATTAAATTAATTGGTGATCAAAGTCTTTCAAAAAGAGACTTTGCAAGAATCATAAATCCATTATCTGATTTAGGTGCAAAATTTTTTCCAAAAAACAGAAAAAAATTACCATTAATGATACAAAATTGTAGAAAGAATAAAAAAAATAAATTTTATGAATTAAAAGGTTCCGCTCAGGTAAAAAGTGCAATTATGATTGCAGGCTTACAATTTAAAACAATAACTGAAATTATTGCAAAAAAATCAAGAAATCATACTGAAAACTTTTTTAAGTTTTTAAAAATTCCTATCAAAATAAAAAAAACAAAATCATTTGATAAAATAAAAATTAAAGGGATAGATAAATTCAATTCATTTAATTATACAATTCCCTCAGATATAAGCAGTAGTTTGTTTTTTCTTGCTTTAACAATTTTAACCAAAAAATCTGAGATTACTATAAAAAATGTAAACATAAACTCTACTAGAACTGGGGCTATTAAAATTTTAAGTAAAATGGGAATTAAGTTTAGATTTAAAAATATTAAAAATTACAAAGGAGAAAAAATTTCAGATATCTTTGTAAAATCTCCTAAGGAAATAAATTCAATTAATTGCCCAAAAACATTTAATAGTAGTGCGATAGATGAATTTTTAATTATTTTTTTAATTGCTGCCAAAGCAAAAGGAACATCTTATTTTAAAGATCTTGGAGAACTAAATCATAAAGAAAGCCCTAGGTTAACAATTGGATCAAAGTTTTTAACAATGATCGGAGTTAAAAACTATTGTTTTAACAATAATATTAAAATAATAGGCAATCCGAAACTCAAATTAAATGGAAACTTTGTAATGAAGGATTTTATGAAAGATCATAGGGTTTTTATGATGTCAACAATTGCTGCTTTAACTCTAGGTGGAAATTGGAAAATATACGATCCTCAGTCAGCAAAAACGTCTTTTCCTGCTTTCTTAAAATTGGTAAAAAAATTAGGTGGAAAATTTGTTTAATTTATTAAGCAAATACTTAAGATGTGAAAAAACTAGATAATATTGATTAATATTAATTAAAAATCAAATTTCCAACTTGATTAATTTTAAAAAGGCCATTAAAAGTTCCATGATTTTAAAAAATTATTAATACTTAATGGAAATATATCAAGATCTTAAAAATCCTAAATCTCAAGAGTTTGAGCAATTACTTAATAACGAATTATCAAAGCAGATAATTGAAGAAGGTAAAGTTATTGATGGTACTGTCAATAAGATAACTGAGAAATTTGTTTTTTTACTTATTGAGGGTTTAAAAAGTGAGCCAGTATTGGATATAAATGAGCTTAAATCATTAGGAATATTAGATGGACTAAAAATTGGTAAAAAAATACCAGTGCTGTTAGAAAAAATTGAGGACAAAAATGGTGAAGTTATAGTATCTGCTTCTAAAGCTAAAAAAATAAAGGGCTGGGATAAATTAGTTGAAGCTTATGAAAAAAATGAACCAATTATGGGAAAAATAACTTCTAAATGTAAGGGCGGTTGCATAGTGGAACATATAGATACGGGCTCATTAATGTTTTTACCGGGATCACAAATAAGCGACAAACCTCTAAAAGATATCAGTCATCTTATGAATGAACCTCAAAAATTTGCATTAATTAAATTGGATAAAATTAGAGGAAATGCATGTGTATCTAGGAGAGAAATTATATCATCATTTAAAAAAGAGGATAAAGCTAAAATAATCGAAAAATATAAAGTTGGAGATGTTATTAAAGGAGCAGAAGTAAAAGGTTATAGTACCTTTGGATGTTTCTTTAATGTAAATAACGAATTAGACGTGCTGGTTCATTTGCAGGAGATTTCATATTCTAGAGTTAATCACCCTGATGAGGTATTTAATATTGGCGAAAAACATAACCTAAAAGTTATAAGTGTAGATAAAGAAAAATTACAAGTAGGTTGCTCTGTTAAGCAACTTTCACCAGACCCTTTTGAACATATAGAAAATTATGAATTAAATAAAACATATAAAGCTAAAGTAGTTAAAATAATGGACTTTGGTGCATTTTGCGAATTAGAACCTGGTTTAACAACACTACTTCATTCTAGCGAATTAAGTTGGACAAAAAAAAATTTATCAGCAAAAAAACTTTTTAAAATTGGTGATGAAATTGACTGTGTGATTACAGAAATCGACAAAGATAAAAGACGCGTAGCAATATCACATAGACTTACCAAAGAAAATCCATACGAAACTTTTGAAAAGAAATATCCTCTTGAAAGCATCGTTAATGGTGAAATAGTAAATAAAAATGATTATTCATTATTTGTGAAAATCGAAGACACAGAAATAGATGCATTTCTGCATTGTAATGATTTAACTTACTTCAACAATGGAGAAGAGGAATTAGCAAAATATAAAAAAGGTGAAAAAATTAAGGTCAAAGTTTTAGAAATTAAAACTTCTGAACAAAAAATTAGGGTAGGATTAAAACAAACTTATTCCGATCCATTTGACTGGTTTAAAGGTAAGTCAATAAACCAAACTATAACTGTCAAAGTTATATCCACAGATAGCAAGGGCTTGATAGTAAGACCTGAAGGGTGTGAAATGGACTTTCAAATTAAAAAATCAGCAATTGCTATTAACGCTGCAGACTCTCGACCCAGTAGATGGACGGGAGGAGAATTGCTTGATTGTGCAATTGCAGATCTAGATTTAAATAAACGTAAAGTCGTATTAAGTATAAAATTATTAGAAGAAATTGATAAAAAAGAAGCTCTGGAAAAATATGGAACAGAAGGCTCTGGTAAAAACCTTCCTTTTTCATCTTTATCTGAGGATTTGAAAAAAAAAGAAGAAGAAAAAGAATAATTGAAGAAGATTTAAATTGGCTATTGTAAAATCAAAGCTTCTACAACAATTAAAAAAATCATACCCCAATTTTAGCAATAAGGATCTAGATCGACTCGTTTTAATCATTTTAAATGAGATAAAGAGAGCTTTAAGGCGAGGTGATGGTGTAGAATTAAGAAACTTTGGAACATTCAGGACAAAAACTCAAAAATCCTCTATTAGAAGAAACCCTAAAACTGGAGAGAAAGTTGCTGTCCCAGAAAAAAAAGTGATATCTTGGAGAATGAGTAAAGATATGTTTAAAAAGATAAACAATGAAGAGTAAGATATTTATAGCTTGTGACACAACTAGCATTTCAAAAGTAAAAAAAATAATAAAAAATACTCAAACATCAAAATTGAAAATTGGTTATAAATTTGGACTAGAATTTTTAAACTCAAAAAATGGAAGAAAGTTTGTGTCTAAACTAAATAATCAAATTATATTTGGAGATTTTAAATTCTCAGATATTCCTAACACTTGTGTATCAGCAATAAAAGCTATTAAAGATCTTAAATTTAATTATTGCACTATACACATAAGCTCAGGCTTAGAAGCATTAAAAGCAGCTAAAAAGGTTTCTGGAAAAACCAAAATAATCGGTGTTTCAATTCTAACTTCTTTAGACAACAAGGCTTTAAAAGAAATAGGTTACAATAAAGATATAAAAAAATTAGTAGTCCATCAGGCGAAACTTGCACAAAAAGCAAAGTTGGATGCTATTGTTTGTAGTGCTCAAGAAGTAAAAATTGTAAGAAAATTTTTTAAAAAAGAAATTATTACGCCTGGGATAAGGTTTAATTCAAATAGAGGAGATCAAAAAAGAGTTCTCTCCCCAAAAGCAGCATTTAGAAATGGGAGTGATTGGCTTGTAATTGGAAGACCTATCACTAAAGGAAATATTAAAAATAATATTAAAAAATTAATTGATCATTTAAACTGATGATCAAGGGGTGCAAAATCTGTGGGATTTCAGATCCCAATACTTTAAATTTTTTAATTAATCACCCTCACCCACCAAGGTTTATAGGATTTATATGTAACTATCCAAAAAGTTCTAGATATGTTGAATATGAAAATTTAAAAAAACTTTTAAACATAAATCCAAAAAAAAGTTACTATGTTGCTGTTCTTGTTAAACCAAATAGCGAAATTTTAGAGAAAATTCAAAAGTTGCCTTTTGATTACTATCAATTATACGATTGCTCACCAGAGGAAATAAAAGAGATAAAACAAAAATATCAAAAGAAAATTATTACAGCTTTTACTATAAAATCGGAATCTGATTTGACCAATTATAAATTATATTCTGATGTTACTGACATTTACCTATTTGATAGTAAGGGATATGAGAAAAGCCAGTCTTTTGATCATGAACTGATTAAAAATATTAAGTTAAATAAGGAATTAATGATTGCTGGGAACATTCAATACAATGATGATCTTGAAAATTACAAAAATTTAGCAAATTTTATAGATTTATCTGGTGGCGTAGAAACATCTGGATTAAAAGACTTATCCAAAATAGAATTTTTTTTAAAAAAAGTTAACGAAATTAAAAATGAAGCTTAAAAAAAGTATTCCATTAATTGATCAACACAATCAACAAGGCTTTTGGGGAGGAAAGTTTGGTGGCAGTTTTATACCTGAAACTTTAAAAAAACCTGTAGAAGATTTAACAAAAGAATTTAAAAAACTTAGAAATGATAAAAGATTTTTAAAGAAGAGAGATTATTATTTTAAAAATTACATTGGCTCTCCGACATCTTTTGTAAAATTAGAAAATTTATCTAATCATTTAGGTGGTGCTCAAATATGGGCCAAAGTTGTATCAGAGGCTAATGGTGGTGCACACAAAATATACAATGCAACTGTTCATGCCTTAATTTGTAAGGCTATGGGAAAAAAATACATTGTTGGTGACACTGGCGCTGGTTATGCAGGTAAAATGTTAAGTATGGCTGCAAAAAAATTTGGTCTAAAATGTAAAATTTTCATGGGCGCAAAAGACATCAAAAGACAAAAACCAAATTGTGATGCTATGAGAAAAAATGGTGCTGAAATAGTTCCTGTATATTCAGGCAGTCAAACCTTGGTCGATGCAGTCAGTGAGTGTATGAGATATTGGGTATCAAATTGTGACACTACACATATGTGTGTTGGAAGTACAGTTGGTCCAAATATATTTGTAAAAATTTGTGGATGGAGTACAGCACAAATTTCAAGAGAATTAAAAATACAAATTAAACAAGAATTCAAAAAAATTCCAAAAAAAATTAAATTAATTAACTGTGTGGGTGGTGGGAGTTCAGCATACGGTTTTTGGAGTGAATTTATAGATTTTAATAAATCGCAAATAGAGTTAGTTGGTGTAGAGGCTGGAGGACCAAAAAAATCTAAACTTCATGCCGCTCCTTTAAGCAGAAATGCTAAAATTGGAATTTTACACGGCGCAGCATCTTATGTTTGTCAAAACAATGAAGGTCAAATAAATGACACAGAATCAATTAGTGCTGGATTGGATTACCCAGGTGTAAGTCCTATACATTGTTTTTTAAAAGATACAAAAAGAGCTAGATACACTTACGCAACTGATGAAGAAGCACTAAAAGCGCATGTGATGGTAACTAAATTTGAAAAACTTAATCCAAGTTTAGAACCTAGTCATGCATTTGCTGAGGCGATAAAAATTGCGCCAAAATTAAGTAAAAACACAATCATAATTGTTAACTCTTGTGGTGATGCTAAAAAAGATAGAGATATTTTAAAAGAGAGGTTGGGTAAAAATTAATGAATTCATTAATTAACAAAGCTTTCTCAGCTGCAAGAAAAGAGAACAGACCAGCTTTACTGACATATACAGTTGCTGGAGATAATACTAAAAAAAAATCCTTAGAAATATTAAAATCAATTTCTAATTTCGCAGATATTTGTGAATTAGGTTTTCCACATAACACTCCTATAGCTGATGGAGGACAAATACAAACAAGTGCTTACCGGGCAATTAAAAATGGTATCAAAATTAATGATGTATTTTCAATTGTAAAAAATTTTAAAAAATTAAAAAAAAATAAACCAATTATACTGATGGGCTATTACAACATGATCTATCAATATAATGAAAATAAATTTTTAGAAAAATGTAAAAAATCAAAAGTTGATGGTTTAATAGTTGTTGATTTACCTTATCCTGAAAATAAAAATTTTGCTTTAAAATGCAAAAAAAAAGGAATTAATTTTATTCAATTAGTTTCGCCAACAACCTCTAAGATAAGATTAAAAAAAATCATAAAAGACTCACACGATATGATTTATTATATAAGCATGTTATCTACAACAGGTGGAAAGCTTAAAGTATCCCCAAAGAAAATATTAGAAAAATACAACAAAATAAAAAAACAAAATAAATCAAAAAATGTTGTTATTGGTTTTGGAATTACAGAAAAAACCATCCAATCTCTTAAAAAAGCTGATGGTTTGGTGGTTGGAAGTACAATTTGCAAAGAAATTTCTAAATCAATTGAAAAGAGACAAAATGCTGTCACAAATGTTACTAATATAGTAAAGAGACTAAAAAATAAAATTTTATGAACTGGATAACAAAAATTATTAAAGCTGGTGAAAAAATTAAAACTGCTATACGAGAAAGAGCCTCAAAAGAAGATATTGCAAAAAGTGATTGGACATCATGTTGCAAAGGTCCAATTTTAAAAAAAGATTTAGAGGAAAACTTATGGGTATGTCCAGATTGTAAACGTCATCATAGAATAAAACCTCATCAAAGATTTGATATTTTGTTTGGAAAAAACAATTACGAAATTTTTAAAACTCCAATACCAAAAGATGATCCACTAAATTGGACAGATTCTAAACCTTACAAAGATAGACTAAAAAGTGCTCGAAAGAAAACAGGATTAGAATGTGGAATGATGGTTGCCTCTGGAACTATAAATAATATAAAAATTACAGCTGTAGCTTCTGATTTTGATTTTTTAGGAGCTTCAATGGCAGCTGCAGAAGGTGAGGCTTTTTTATATGGAATACAACATGCCATAGAAAATCGAACACCTTTTTTATGTATTAGTGCAGGTGGAGGAATGAGAATGATGGAAAGTTTAATTTCATTATCTCAAATGACAAGAACAACTCTTGCAATAAATGAATTAAAGAAAAATGGACTTCCATATTTAGTTTGTATCACTGATCCAACAGCAGGGGGTATCACTGCATCATACGCTATGTTAGGTGATATTCATATTGCAGAACCAGGAGCTTTAATTGCATTTGCAGGTGCAAGAGTAATTCAAGGAACTGTTAAAGAAGAACTACCTGAAGGTTTCCAAAAAAGTGAATATGTTGAAAAAACTGGTTTTGTTGATTTAATTGTTGAACGTAAAGATCTCGCTTCTAAAATTGGAACTTTATTATCAATATTGTTAAAGAAAAACTCTGATATAAGTGCTGAACAAAATGAAACTTCAGAAGATAGTCAGTCGCTTACAAGAGCTGCATCCTAAAGAAATAGATTTAAGTCTAGATCGTATTCAAAGTCTCTGCAAAAAATTAGGAAATCCTCAAGATAAAATCAAAGCAATTTCAATTGTTGGTACTAATGGAAAGTACTCAACTATCCAAGCGATGTTTTCTATTTTAAAGGAAGCAAATTTCAATTGTAATATCTACACTAGTCCTCATATCAAAAGTATCAATGAAAGGTTTGTTTTTAATAATGAAGAATTGAATGATGAAGATTTGGCAAATTTACTTGAAGAAGTTGAGGAAGCTAACAATGGTGAACCAATTACTTTTTTTGAAATACTGACTGCAGCCTATTTTTTAAAAGCATCTCAATACCCAGATAATATCAATTTAATTGAAAGTGGATTATTCTTTAGATTTGACGCTACTAATATCTTAAAAAATAACCTTGCTAGCGTTGTAACATGTATTGGCCTTGATCATTTAGATTGGCTACCTGAAAATGAACAAACTGTTGAAAAAATTATTTTTGAGAAAACATCAAGCTTATTAAACTCAAATATTATAGTTGCAAAACAAAGTACCAATAAAATTAAAGAAAATATTAAAAAAACAATTTCAAATAATAGATCAAGTAAGTTTTTCCATAATGAAAATTATAGTTTTACAATGCAAGAAACTGACTTCTTTTATTATGAAGATCAATTTGGGGGAATAAAATTACCTATGCCAAATGTTAAAGGTCAATTTCAATTAGAAAATGTCTCAACAGCAATTGCGACCCTAAGAATTTTGAAAGACTTAAAAATTAAAGATGACCACATTAAAAAAGGTATTTTAAAAATAAATTGTATTGCAAGATTACAAGAAATTAAATCTGGAAAACTTAAAGAGCTTGTAAAAGATCACAAACTTTATGTTGATGGATCTCACAACCCATTGGGAGCGAAAGTTTTGAATGAATACTTGGAAAGTTTAGATTGCAATAAACACATCATTCTTGGAATGATGGCTAATAAAGATCATAATGAATATATGAGTTTCTTTAAGGATATCTCTTCATTGACTACAATAGATATACCTAATCAACCTAATTCAATTAAAGGAGGAGAGCTTAAAGATAAGCTAAACGGCTTTTCAAATATAAATTATAAGGAAAGTATAGAAGATGCTATAAAGTCAATCCCGGTAAAAGAAAACGATATAATCCTGATTACTGGATCGTTATATCTTGCCGGTGAAGTTTTAAATTTAAATTAGATATTTTTATCTAAAAATTCCTTCATGTGACTTTCGGGAACTCCACCAACTTTTCTATCTACTTCAACGCCTTTTTTATAGATAATAACTGTTGGAACACCTCTGATACCTGCTGCACTTCCGGTATTTATTCCACCATCTTCAACATCAGCATAATAGAAACCAGCCTTATCTTTATATTCATCAGATAACTTATCCATTACTGGTTTTAGTGCCTTACATGGACCACACCACTCAGCTGAAAACTGGATGACTGAAACATCTTCATTTTTAATTTTAGTATCAAAATCTTCGTCTTTAAAATTTGTAAGCATATTTCATTTCTATTAATTAGAGCCTTAAAGTCAACTAGGCAATTTCATATTTTTTTTCTATTGACATAATAAATTCATTTATTTCATCTAATTTTTTTAGTTCCTCTTCATCATCTCGATTTGATGCTTGATCTCTTAAGGTATCAATTTCTTGATAGGCCATTCCTATAGTTTGCCACTTTTCTCTATTTTTGCTTAAAATTCGTCTAGCAATTTCACTTTTTATATTTTTATATAAATCTGGTGGCAAAATATGCGGTGCTTCTTGATAAATAATTTTTTGCCCAAACCAACTACATCTTTTATCTTGAAACTTATCCAACATTCTTAATTTATCTTCCCAAGAAGAACTATGCCAAGTTTTAAATAATTGGGTGTCTTTATTGGGAACGAATTTTTCATATAAAGTTTCTTCAGGTAACAGATCTTCCTGGGTTTGAGTTTGAGCTTTTTCTTCAGCGGCCTCTCTATTAATGATTTGAATATTTTTACAAAAATTTTCACTATTTCTAACCATTTTTGCTCTTTTCTGGATTGTTTCTAAATCTAAGTCAGCATATGCCTTCTCTTTTAATGCAAACATTTTATCTAAAACTACAGGAGCTTTGTTGGTTTTAATTACTCTAAGTGCTTTTGGACTAAATTTTTTTAAATAAACTTTAAGATCATTTATTGATAAATTTAACAAAGGTTCAGGATCTCTTCTTAAATCAAATAAATATCCCCAAGATGCATATGATGGATGAAAACAATGATCTGGATGTAATGTAGAGACAAGATACATCATATTTTTTCCCTTAACATTTTCGAAAATTGAATAAATCCCCTCACTTTTTAAGATAGTTTCAACGCTATTTTTTGTAGATGTGCTTAAAAAATTTTCCCAATTGTATTTATGTTTGTCTTTTATAATTCTTAGAATTTTTAAGCTTGTAAATGCATCATGATAAGCAGTGTGTTGTTGAGATGTATCAAATCCTTGTTGTCTAGCTAAACCTTCTAAAGCTAGACTTTCATTTCCAGCTTCTGTTAATTCAGTCTTTAATGTTTCAGGATTCAAGGTTTGTGCTACTCTTGCAACATGTAAACCGTCATGTTCTTTATTGGGTGATGAATGTGTAATGTAAGGATATCTATTCCCTTTAAAAAAATTAAAATGAAGCATTCGTCTATCAAAATTTAAGTTACTCCAACCCATAAACAATGCTGGACCAGCTTTAGAGAAAAAATTTTCTACCGCACCTAAAAAATCGTAATGTGAGTAATTGCCTTTAGTAAGTAAATCAATACTTGTTGAATTAACTAATAAGGCCTTTGCACTTGGAACCTCGCCCTCGGGCATTCTGCCACGAATATTTAGCTTACCAATTTCTTTTAAATTTTTGTCAACAACTACAGCACCTACTTCAATTATTGAGCCCCAAATTGTACTATTTGTTGTTTCTGTGTCGTAAATTACTATTTTATCCATAAAATCCTAAGTTAAATCTGATATCTCATTAAATTTTTTTAATCTTCCCAAAAACAAATTTTGATAAACAATTAAATCATGCCCTTGAATTTTAAACTCTTGGAATAATTTATCTACTGTGCAAACCAAAATTACACAAGAAGTGATATTGGAGTTATACACAATGTTATGTGCTAATGAATATGCACTTGTTTGAAGAAGCCATGAGTCTATATATTCAGCCTTTTTAGGTTTATTACTTTGTTTAAAATCTATTATTGTTTCTTTTCCTTCATAAACTCCGACACAATCAGCAGTACCTGCATACTTCTCTGGGTAATAAAGAGTGCATTCAACACCCCAAATTTCATCCAATCTATTTTTCAAACCTTTTTCTATAATTTCTTTAGCCATTAATTTGTATTGTTCGTTATCTTCAAAAAAACTTAAATTTTCTCTTCCAAGTAAATAGGACTCTAAATAGTTGTGCATTTGAGAACCTCTACTACTTGCTGCTTTTGTAATTGCCTCAGCCTCTTTTTGCCCAGTTCTTTCTCTCCAATTTGCTAATGCTGCTTTATCTTCTTCAGATCGAGTTGCATCTAAAATTGAAGTGACACTTGGTAATTTTGTTTCCCCTAATAAGTATCTTCTAATGCCATCAACTGTTGCTCTTGATGATTTTGGATAATCATATTTTTGATTCCACTGCATGAGATTTCTTATAGACGTTATTAAGGAAAAAAAGAAATTAATTTTTAAGCTGCCTATTTCGTTCAACAAATTTTTCCACGTTTTCAGTTTGTACAGCTTTCTCAACCTGCTCGGGATCTTTAATATTTTCTAAGGTTCTTGAAATTGATCTTGCATCCGTTCCAAATTTATCAACAACTCCCATAGCATCTTCTAATTTTTTTCTAAGAACTATAATGTTGTCAAAATGTTTAGAAAATCTTGTACTGATTGTTTTTAAATGATTATAAATTTCCGTTGCACCTTTTTGTACCTTCAATGATTGGAATCCCATATGTAAAGACTGTAAGTAAGCAGAAAGAGTATTAGGTCCACATATTACAACTTTATATTTTTTCATTAACTCTTGAGTTAATAATTCTTTTGTACTTGGATCTTGGTATTCAGTTAACTCTTTGTATAAACTTTCTGTAGGAGCATATACGATTGCAAAATCAGTAGTTTTTGGTGCCACGATATATTTTTCATTAACACTTTTAGCTTTTGCTTTAAACGCTGAGGCTAATTTTGCTCTAGCATCTGCTACAGCCCTTTTGTCTTCCGCGTCATGACCATCGGTAATTGCTTTGAATTTTTCTACTGGAAAATGACTATCAACAGGAACTAAAACATCTCCTTGAAGCTTTATTGCAAATTCAACATTTTCACTGGTGTCCTCTTTCATTTTAACATTCGTCATGAATTGAGAGGCTGGTAGCAAATCTTTAATTAGAGCATCTAAGCTAAATTCTGCAAGAGTTCCATATTTCTTAACTCCAGCTAAAATTTTAGTTATCCCCTCTTGGCTTTGATTTAATAGTTGAACTTGTTGATTAAAATTACCAACCTTTTCCTCTACCTTGGTTAAAGTTTCAGTCATATCTTTAGTAACCCCAGTTGATAGATTATTAAATGAAGTCGACATTGCACCAAGTGAGCTATTGATTGTAGTGTTTAAGGTATCTTTTAAACTTGATATTTCTGATTTTAAATTAGCTATTTCCTCAACTTCTTTGTTTTCATTTTCATCTTTTGGCTTAGTTTTTAAATTTAGATAAAGAATAGCTAAAACGCCGCCTAATAACAAAACTAGTAAAATTAACAATATATTATCCATGATTCTAATTTTTTATTTTATCGTAAATATTTGATTAATGTATTTAAATATTTAAAAATACTTTATGGAACTAATTTTAGTATTAAAAATATTCTTTATTATTTGTGTTATTGTTGCACTTTATGCAATTATTAGAAATCTAGATATTATCAAAATTATATTAATTTATTGGAAAGACTTAATTTTTAGAAAGTAATTTTACTATTTTTTTAAGACCCATTTTATTGTTGGATGACTTAGAAATCATCATGCAGGCCTCTGATCTTAATATTTCTCCATCCTTTAAAATACGTAGATTGTTTGCTTTTAACGTTTCTCCAGTAGAAGTGATATCTGTAATTATTTCTGATGAGCCTGTAAAAGGATAAGCTTCAGTTGCACCCAAACTATCAATTAATTTGAATTGGGTAACGCCTTTTGAAAACAAAAATTCCCTTGTTAAGTTTGGATATTTTGTTGCTACTCTTAATCTTTTCTTTTTCTTATCTTTAAATTCAAATGCAATTTCTTCTAAATCTGCAACTGTTTGTACATCTATCCATGGATCAGGAATTGCGACTACTAATGTAGCCTTACCAAAATCATATCTGTTTAAAACATAAATTTTCTTTTGAGTGTTAATTTCACTTTCCTTTAATAAATCAAAGCCAGAAAAACCTATGTCCAAAGATCCGTCTCCAAGTCTTTCGATGATCTCTCTTGCATGAAGATATAAAATCTTAATATTTTTAAATTGTTTTATAGATCCCAAAAGATCTCTTTCTCCTCTTTCAGAAATGAGATTTAATTTATTTTTTTTAAAAATATTTAAAACATCTTTTCTAAGTCTGCCTTTACTTGGGATACCAATATTTAAAATATTTTTTGTCATTAGTAATTTAAATTTAAAGCAGCACCTACTGCTGGAGTTTGTTTTTTTGATCCTAAGTCTGAAATTAGACCATCATAACGACCACCATTAACAATATTTTTTAATGAGTTTTTAGATTTAATATCAATTTTAAAAACCATCCCAGTGTAATATTCTAATTGCCTTCCAAAGGATGCAGAAAAAACTACATTTAATTTTGAAACCTTGTTATTAGAAATTGGAAAATATTTTTGATCTACAGCTAAATTTATTCTGTTTTTTTTAAAAAATTTATTTAACTCAATTGCTGCTTTATTTATGGGACATTTAATTTTTAAAAAATCTTTTATTACTTTTGAAACATTTTTTCCTTTGCTAGCTCTTCGAGGATCTTTTATTTTCTGATCAAATCTTTTTAATATTTCATTAATTGTTCTTCCCGCTACAATATTTGATAAATCTTCTTTAAGCATTTTCACGTAACGCTTCTTATCTATTTCTACAATTGTTGGATCAACATCTGAATTAGTTTCTAATCTTTTTAATAAATCATTAAAATATTCTTCTCTCCAGAAGTGTCTGGATAATCTTAGCTTCCATCTCTTTGGAATATCCAATTTTGAAATTAACAAATTAAATATTTCAACATTTCCAATAGTAAGTGTTCCTGAAGAATATTTGATATTTTGAAGCGATTTAAGAGATGTATTTATAATTTCTTTATCGTCATTTTTCTCATCCCTAGATCCTAAAATTTCAAATCCAATTTGATTTCTAATGATTGAGTCTTTTTTATTTTGTGATTTTCGATAAGCCTGACCACTGTAAAAAATTTTTTCTTTACCTTTTAAATTATTTTCTAGGTATCTTAAACAAGATGCAATCGTTAAATCTGGTCTTAAGCATAACTCACTTCCATTCTGATCCGTAAAAGAAAAGATAAATTTTCTAAAATTTTCTCCTGATCTTTGGACAATGTGATTAGCCTCAATTACTGAAGGTAAATCAATATATTTAAAACCCTTAGATTTCACAGATCTAAGGATATTTTCAGATAAGTTTTTTGACTTCATCAATTAAATTTTCTTTCGGAAACGTTTTATTGTTTTCACCCTTAACACCTTTAAGGCTTTTTATCGTGACTGTATTTTCATTAAATTCATTTTCACCACAAATAATTGCAACATCTAATTCACGTTTATTTGCTAAGGTTAATTGCTTACCTAAATTTTTATTTATATCTAAAAAAATTTCAGCATTGATATTATTATCTCTTAATAAATCTAAAATTTCATAGTAAATTTTAAGATATTTTTCATCCATTACACAAACTAAAACTGGTTTTTGACTTTCTACTTTTATTTGATCTAATTGCATCAAAGCAAACAACAATCGATCTACTCCAAAACTAATTCCTGTACCTGGAATATCCACACCTTTAAATCTTGAAATTAACTTTGCATAAGCTCCTCCAGAACAAATACTGCCTATATCGACCTCTTTACCTTTATTATTTGTAACTTTAAAATTTAGATTTGTTTCAACAATGAAATCTGAATAATAAGCTAATCCTCTAACAATTGTAAAATTTGTTTTGACCTGGTTTAAATTTGAACTGTAGCCCAATATTTCGAATACTTGTTCTAATTCTTTTATACCTTCTTGAGACAATGGATTTTTTAATGTTTCTTTTAATTCTTTTAAATCTTGAATTTTTAAAAAATTAAGTATTTCAGACGCTTGTTCATCGTTTAAATCTGCACCCTTAGTGATTGCGCCACTTATATCTTTTCTCTCTTTTTTAAGTAGATCTTCAACACCTTTTAAACCAAAACCTGGTTTATCTAATTTATCAATTGCCCTAATTACTTTTGCTTGCTTTTCTCCTGATATTTTTAAATCATCAATTAATCCTTGGACTATTTTTCGATTACTGATGTTAATTGTAAATTGATCTTTTTTCAGACCACAATCCAACAAAGTACTTGATATTAAATTGCAAAGCTCAGCATTTGCTTGAGCAGGATTAACATTTCCCACAATGTCAAAATCTGCTTGCATAAATTCTCTGTACCTTCCATTACCAGCCTTTTCGTTCCTAAAAACATTTTGAATAGCATATCTTTTAAAGATTGATGGAAGCTGTTGATTATTTTGTGCAACAAATCTAGCTAGTGGACTTGAAAGATCATACCTAAGAGTAATGTTTTTTTCTCCATCCTGAAATGAGAATACATCAGACATAGGATTAGCATCATCTTCTGCCAAAAAAGATCCTATATTTTCACTTATCTCAAACGAAGGGGTTTCCAGAGCTTCTGCTCCAAATTTAATAAAATTATTCTCAATAGCTTTTAAAAGCCTTTTTTTGAGAAGAAGTTTTTTATCCCAACGATCTTCAAATCCTGACGGTAATCCAGGAATTAATTTTTTTTCTTTATTCATTTTTTGGTACCCGGGCTGAGAGTCGAACTCAAACTTAAAGTTCCACAAACTTCCGTGCTAACCATTACACCACCCGGGCTTATCCTCTTTGTTTTTATCTTATTTTATGTGGATTTAAAATTATAATATAAATAAATAGCCTACTGGCTATGTAAACAGTTTCTGTGAGTGCTTCTAAAAGCTTTTCTGTATGTAATATTTATATTCATGGACAGTCTTTTAGACAAAAAAAATTAATATTCAAGGTCTAAATAGAAAAAGGACGTTTATCTATTTAATAGATAAAACGCCCTTTTTAAATAATTTCTAGATTAGTCTATTTTTTTTAAATTAACTGCAGAAGGACCTTTGGGACCATCCTCTAATGTGAATTCAAGTTTATCACCTTCATTGAGATATCTCATACCAGCAGCTTTTACTGCTGAAGCGTGAACAAAGGCATCTTTTTCTTTATCATCTCTTTCAATGAAGCCATATCCCTTTTTACCATTATACCATTTAATTTTTCCTTGTAGTGTACTCATCTTATTTCTTAGTCCTTTTGTTATTTATTATCTATTTAAGGTAATTTCTTTTAAAATTATTTCAAGATGAAACTTCGTGGTGGTGGCTGAGGAAGGATTCGCACCTCCGACACAAGCCTTTTCAGGGCTCTGCTCTACTCCTGAGCTACTCAGCCTTATTTATCCCCTAAAGATAATTCTACCTTTAGTAAGATCGTAAGGTGTCATTTCAACTGTCACATTATCACCTTGGAGAACTCTTATTCTATTTTTTCTTAACTTACCAGCTGTATGGGCAGTAACGGTATGTCCATTTTCTAATTTTACTCTAAACATAGCGTTAGGAAGTAGGTCTATTACTGTACCTTTAAATTCCAATAAGTCTTGTTTTGACAAATTTATTTTCTCCTTATTCGTTTTACTACAGATTGAGCGTGTCCAACCAACCCTTCGTAATTTGCAAGTGTTATAACTGATGGTCCAAGACTTTCAATACCCTTTTTTGATAAGTTTATATATGAAATTCTTTTATAAAATTCATTTACACTTAAACCACTTGAGTATTTTGCAGAGCCATTAGTTGGCAACACATGGTTTGATCCAACATTATAATCAGTCATTGCCATAACTGCATATTTCCCTAAACATACTGATCCTGAATTTTTTATTTTTGGAACTAACTGTTTATAATTTTTAATATTTAATTCTAAGTGTTCTGGTGCAATTTTATTTACAACACTTATTATTTTAGTGTCTGAAGAAATATACATAAGAATTCCATTGTGAATTAAACTTCTTCTTGCAACAGAAGCTCTTGGGATTTCTTTTAGTTGTTTAGCAATTTCAATTTTTACTTTATCTAGCAAATATTTATCTTTTGAAATCAAAATACATTGTGCGAGAATATCATGTTCAGCTTGTCCAATTAAATCACTTGCAACCCACTCAGGATTTGAGAATTTGTCACAAACGACAGTCACTTCTGAAGGTCCTGCAGTCATGCCTTCGATTCCAACATTACCAAAAACTTCTTTTTTGGCTGCTGCAACATATAAGTTTCCTGGACCAACTATTTTATGAACTTTTTTAATTTTTTTAGTCCCATAGGATACTGCTGCAATAGCGGAAGGACCCCCGATAGAATAAATTTCTTTTATTTTGCATTTTTTTGCAGCGTATAATACGGCTGGATTCTGCTTACCTTTAATGCCTGGATTAATCATAATTATTCTCTTAACACCTGCAACAATTGCTGGGATAGCATTCATCAACACACTCGATGGGTATGAGGCAGTAGAACCAGGAACGTAAATTGCAACTGACTCTAAAGGTACGTATTTATATTCGAGTTTATTGTTTAATTTATCTGTATAAGAAATATTTTTAAATTTTTGAAGTGAATGAAATTTATAAATTCTATTATAAGCCGTATCG
The DNA here is from genome assembly GCA_902618695.1 of uncultured Pelagibacteraceae bacterium. Taxonomy (GTDB): domain Bacteria; phylum Pseudomonadota; class Alphaproteobacteria; order Pelagibacterales; family Pelagibacteraceae; genus Pelagibacter. Next base: position 43,854 of record CACNCB010000001.1, read on the forward strand.
ATTGCTTTCTTTACTTTTTTATCAAGTGAATTTATAGATTTTTTTATTTGTTTTGAGCTTGGAATAATTGTGTTGTTTTGATTAAATCTTTTCTCATATTTTAATAATGCTTTATCTCCATTTTTTTTAACATCTTTTATTATATTTGTTACTGAAACAGAGTCTGATTGAATTTTTTTTTTTCTATGTAAAAGCAAATTCTCCAGAGATTTGTCAAAATTTTTACTTTTACTATTTAATATCTTCATAACTATTTAATTTCACTTTGATCCTCTAATCTTGCTTCAATAGTTTCTGTAGTTAAAGCAATATGAGAATTGTTTTTAAAAATAAGATTTATTTCATAAACATCATTATTTTTCAAATAATCTATGCCTATTAGTTCTAAAACTGTTTCTTGATTTGATTGATCAATGTTCTTTGATCTTACTTTATCAACAAAATCAAACCTACAAATGCTATTTATTTTTTTATCTTCCTGATCACTTTCAACCTTAGTTCTTTCGATCGATAATAAAAAAACCTTATTGGTTGCGAGATATTTTATATCTGCAATTTTAACTTTTGCCCCTGAACTACAAGCTGAAATCATTTGTAAACCTTCTTGGTCGTTTGCTATTATTTTTGCTAAATATTTGTTCACTATTTTAATCTTTTGATTTTAACACCTATTTTTTTTAATTTACTTTCTATTTTTTCATAACCTCTATCTAAGTGATAAATTCTGTTAATATATGATTTACCAGTGGAAACTATAGCTGCTAGAACTAAAGCAACAGAAGCTCTTAAATCACTAGACATTAATTCAGCGCCAATGAATTTAGTATTTCCTTCTATTGTAGCAGTATTATTTTTAATATTTATTTTTGCTCCTAACCTCTGCAATTCTGCAACATGCATAAATCTATTTTCAAAAATATTTTCAGTTATTGAACTTTTACCAACTGCTTTGCACATCAAAACCATTAATTGTGCTTGAAGGTCTGTAGGAATACCTGGAAACTCTCTAGTTTTTATACTTTTTATTGATTTTATTTTTTCAGGTCCTTTAATTAAGATTTTATTTTCACTAGTTTTAATTTTTGCACCAATTTTTTTAAGTAATTTTATTTCTATACCAATTATTTTAGGATTTAAATTATTTATTTGTAAATTACCTTTTGCAAGTGTTGCAGCTACACAAAATGTGCCTGCTTCTATTCTATCAGCCATTACAGAATATTCAGTTTCATTTAAAGAATTAACACCTATGATTTTACAAACTCTTCCTGTCCATTTTATTTTCGCTCCAGCCTTATTTAAAAAATTTGTAAGATCTTTTATCTCGGGTTCTATTGCACAATTTTTTAAAACTGTTTTTCCTTTTGCTAAACATGCTGCTATTATAGAATTTTCAGTTGCCCCAACACTAATCTTTGGAAAATTTATAGTTGTTCCGCTAAGTTTTCCTTTTGATTTTGCTAAAATATATCCATCTTTTAATTCATACTTCATTCCAAGTTTTTTTAATGCTGCCAGATGATAATTAATTGGTCTTGCACCAATTAAACATCCTCCAGGTAATGAGATTTTTGATTTATGGTATTTTGAAATAAGTGGACCTAAAACTAAAATAGAACCTCGCATTGTTTTGACTAAAGAATAACTTGCAAAAGTTTTCATATTTTTTGTATTTATAATTTTTGCTATCTTTTTATCTCTTGATAAAATTATTTTAGAACCAAGAGACTTTAATAAATTTAACATTGTATTAATGTCTTTAACCCTTGGTAAATTTTTTATAACTACAGGTTTATCAAATAAAAGTGTTGCAGCTAATATCGGTAAGGATGCGTTCTTCGAACCTGAAATTGAAACATTGCCCTTGATTTTACAAGGGCCATTAATCAAAAATTTATCCATAAATTACTTTTTAATCTTAGCAACTTGAATTGTGGTTTGACCCTGATATTTACCGTTCTTTGATTTATAAGTTGTTTCTGGCTGAGTATCTGATTTGAAAAATAAAAATTGTGCTATTCCCTCGTTTGAATAAATTTTTGCAGGGTTAGGTGTTGTATTACTCAGCTCAATTACAATGTTGCCCTCAAATTCATTTTCAATTGGTGTAACGTTACAAATAATTCCTGTCCTTGCATAAGTACTTTTTCCAACGCAAATACATAGAACGTCTCTTGGTATTCTAAAATATTCTACTGTTTTAGCTAAAACGAATGAATTTGGTGGGATAATACAGTGTGGTCCTTTTCGTTCTATAAAGTTATCATCAGAAAAATTCTTTGGATCAACCAAAGTGCTATTAACATTAGTAAAAATTCTATATTCATCAGATATTCTTACATCATATCCCATACTACTTAATCCATAAGAAATCTTTCCATCAGAAACTTGATGATCCAAAAATGGCTCTATCATATTATGCTCTTTGCACATTTTTTTAATCCATGAATCAGGTTGAATTGACATTACTTATTTTTCTTTTTATTTTTTTTTTGGAAAATTTTTCTTTTCTTCAGATTTTTTTTAAGCGCCAAGCTTAAACGCTCATTTTTTTCTTTTGAACTCATTCTTTGTTTGGGTTAGTCAGGAAATCTAAAGAAATTGGTTTATTGGGATCTAGTGTAGATGCTTTTTCCTCTTCTTTTTTTGGGCCTTCTTTAGCTAAACGTTTAGCTTTTTTTTCAGCAAGCTTTCTCTCTCTTTTAGCTTGCTTTTCCATAAGCTTATTACCTTTAGTAGATTTGTAGTCGTAATGAATTCCCATAACATTTTCCTAAAATAGATATAAATCAAATTCATCAAAAAATTAAGGCAATAATTTGAAAAAAATGCTTTATTATCAATAAAATACAATTTGTCTCTAAGCTCCTGTAGTTAAATGGTATAACAAGTCATTGGTAATGACTAGTTCCCTGGTCAGTACAGGGTGGGAGCACCATTAATTTTTATAAAAAAACTTTCTTAAAAAAATCGTAATCAGAATTAATATAAAGAAAGCTGAAATAGGAACATATATATCGGGTGAAAATATTATATCAGTTATTCCTGGTGCTTCAGCATTTTGATCTATAATTTTTTCTAATCCACTACCAATAGAAACTGCTAAAAAAATTTGAGGAATTATTCCAATCAATGTAGCAAAGAAAAAATTTACAACCTTTACATTAAATAAGGTTGGTAAGAGACAGCTCAGCTGCCAAGGTATACCACCTATAAAACGGTAAATTAATAAATAAATAAATTCAGATTTTTTAAATCTTATTTCTAAGTTTTGAAACTTATTTAAAAACTTTTCTCTAATTAGTTGCTTTAAAAAATAATTACCAAAAATATACAAAAAAGTAGCACCAACACTCAAGCCTAAAACAACAACAAGTGTACCTATCCATTTTCCAAATATGAAACCACCCATTAAAGCAACTGGAGATCCAAATCCTAAAAAAGGGAAAACCCAAAGAATAGTTAATGCTAAAAAAATAATAGAAATTAAAAATAAGTTAGATTTTTTAAGTTCAAAAAAATAAGATTGGTTATCTCTTAGAAAATCATAGGATGTAATTTCTGAGAGACTAAATTTTGCAAAAAAGAAATACAAAAACAGGCAAATAATTAATAAATAAGATAAACCAATAAATAATTTAATTTTTTTTGTATTTTCCATGATTCTTCTTATTTTAATACTTAATCTTCTATTTGCTATTTTAATTATTACTAATATAAAGAGGCAAAATTTATAAAAAATTATACCAAATCTAATTATGAAAAGAACTTATCAACCCTCAAATAAAAAAAGAGCTCGAAAACACGGTTTTCGTTCAAAAATGAAAACTAAAGGTGGTAAAAAGCTTTTGGCCAGAAGAAGAGCAAGAGGAAGAAAATCACTAACTGTTTCCGTATAGAATAATGAAAAGCAAAATACTTGCTCTTTCAAAAAACGAAGAATTTAAAAATTTACTTAAACAAAAAAAGATTACCAATAAATACGTAAGTATTTTTTTTGGAAAATTATTAAATAAGGATAAAAAAAGACTAAATATTAGTTTTGTGACTAAAAAAAAAATTGGTAATGCAGTAAATAGAAATAAAATTAAAAGAAGATTAAGAAACATCATGAATGAAGCTGTTAAAAAAGTAGAGATAAACTTTGATTATTCATTTCTTGTTATAGCCAAGTCTTCTATGCTAAATAATGAATACAAAATTATAAAAGAAACTCTTTTTCAGGATTTTGCAAAAATAAAATAATGAATATATTTACTTTAATTTTAATTAAATTTATCAAAGCTTATAAGTATTTGATTAGTCCATTATTGGGTCATTCTTGTAGATATTTGCCAACATGTTCTGAATACAGCATAGATGCTTTAAAAGAATACGGTTTTTTTAAAGGTTTATTAATTAGTATAAAAAGAATTTTATCCTGCCATCCAATAAAATTTTTAGGCGGTGGCGAAGGGTTTGATCCAGTTAAAAAAGATATAAAGGATAATAAATAATGGAAACTAGAAATATAATTGCTGCCATAAGTTTATCAGCTGCTGTAATTATATTATACTCATTATTTTTCGCACCACCTCCTGTAACGAAAGAAAAATTAACTGAAAAAACTAAGACAGAGCAGAATTCAGATGCACCTAGTCTTGATAAAAAAGAAAACGTAACTGAAATTTCACGAGAAGAAGCGTTACAACAAAGTGAAAGAATTCAATTTGAGAACCAAAGTATTGTTGGATCTATTTCATTAAAAGGTGCTGCAATAGATGATCTAACTTTCAAAGAATATAATGTGAGTTTAGAAAGCGATGAAAAAGTAAAATTTCTCGCACCACGAAGCTCTATAGAAGGCTATATAATAGAAAGTGGTTTTATCACTACTGATAAAAATATCGATATTCCAAATGCAGATTCAATTTGGTTAGTTTCTGGAAATAATAAATTAACTGATCAATCTCCTATAAAACTAAGTTGGACTAATGATCAAGGCATCACTTTTGAAAAAGAAATTGCATTAGATGATAAATTTCTATTCACAATAAAACAAAGAGTTATAAATTCTACTGATAAAAACTATGACTTCTATTCTTATGGACAAATTATAAGAAATCAAATCCCAGAAGGTTTAACCGATTTTTACATTCTTCATGAAGGCCCTATCGCTACATTAGATGAAGAATTAATTGAGGAAGATTACGACGATATCGAAGAGAAAAAATTTTCAAGAACTGCCCAAAAAGGATGGTTAGGTCTAGGAGATAAATATTACATATCAACTCTAATTCCACCAAGAGAAAAAGAATTTAAAACTACGATGGATTACAAAAACAAATACAGAATAAACTTTGTTACAACAGAACCATTAGAGTTAACTGGAAACTCCTCTATAGAAGAAAACTTGCAAGTAATAGTAGCCGCAAAAAGAGTTGATGTAATTGATGGTTACGCAGAATCATTAAAAATTGATAAATTTGATCTTACAATAGATTGGGGTTTCTTATACTTTTTAACACGTCCTCTATTCACTGCTTTAGAATATTTTTTTAAAATATTTGGTAATTATGGATTGGCAATTATTGCTGTTACTGTTTGTATTCGTGTAGCATTTTTTCCACTTGCTAATTTTTCATTTAGAAGCATGGCTAAAATGAAAGCTCTACAGCCTGAGATGGCAAGACTTAAGGAAATACACAAAGATGACAAGATGAAATTACAACAAGCAATGATGGCTCTTTATAAAAAAGAAAAAGTAAATCCCATGTCTGGATGTTTGCCAATTCTAATTCAAATACCTGTATTCTTTGCCTTGTACAAAGTTTTATTTGTAACGATAGAAATGCGTCATATGCCTTTTTATGGATGGATCCAAGATTTAAGTGCTAAGGATCCTACTTCTATATTTAATTTGTTCGGATTATTTCCATATGATGTACCTTCTTTCCTTGTTATTGGAGCATGGCCTGTTGCTATGGGGGTATCAATGTGGGTGCAACAAAAGTTAAATCCGGCTCCAACAGATCCTATGCAAGCAAAAATATTTATGTTCTTCCCTTTGTTTTTAACAGTGATTCTTGCACCATTCCCAAGCGGGCTAGTAATTTATTGGACAGTTAATAACATTTTAACAATGGCTCAGCAGGTTGTAATAATGAAACGTACAACGATTAAAACTGCAACCTAGTAATTAAAAATAATAAATGGACCTTGAAAAGATACTACCTAAAAATGGGCCACCATTAAATGAAGTAACTAAATACATTGAAAAATACAAAAATGATTTGATAGTAATTAAATATGGTGGAAACGTTTTAATTGATAGAAACGTATTTAATAACTTTATAACTGATCTTAGTGTTTTAAATAAATTGGGCCTTGCAACAGTTGTTATTCATGGTGGCGGACCTAGAATTAAAAGAGAGCTAGAAAAATCAAATATTGAATCAAAATTTATAAGAGGACTAAGAGTTACTGATAAAAATATAATTGATATTGTTGAAACTGTTTTAATTGATTTTAATGATGACATTGTTAATTCTTTAAAAGACAAAGGAACTGAAGCAATCTCTATTCATTCAAAAAATAATAATATTATAAAAACTGTACCAGAAGCAGAGGAGCTAGGATTTGTAGGAATACCAAACGAAATTAATAATGAACAAATATTAAATATAATTAATCAAAAAAAAATTCCTATAATTTCACCATTAGGATTAGGTAAAGAAAATCAAACATATAATATTAATGGAGATACTGCTGCAATGGCTATAGCAAAATCTTTAAAATCAAGAAGACTTTTATTGATGACAAATGTAGATGGGGTTCTAGATAAAAGTAAAAAATTAATAGAAGAAATTTCTTCATCTGAGATTATGGAAATGATTAAAGATCAAACTATCACAGAGGGCATGATACCTAAAATAAATGCTTGTTTAGATGCAGTGAATAATGGTGTAACAGCAGTTGGCATAATCAATGGCACAAAACCACATTCATGTTTATGGGAAATATTCTCTGACAAGGGTTCTGGGACCCTAATAAGACAATGAAAGAATTAAAGAATATCAAAAACATATTATTTGATTGTGATGGAGTACTCTACAGTGATCTTGAAGGAGTATTTGGTCAAGTAAGTAAAAAAATGACTCAATACATTTCAAATAAATTAAATGTAGATTTAAAAGAAGCAAAAAAATTACAAACAAATTATTTTCATAAATATAACACTAGCCTTAATGGTTTAATTATACATCACGATATACCTCCAAGAGAATTTTTAGACTACGTGCATGATATTAATTTAGATTTTTTAGAAAAAGATACTGCTTTAAGGAATGAGCTAGAAAATATTAATCTAAACAAATTTGTGTTTACAAATGGTAGCAAAGAACATGTTAAAAATATCACTACTCACCTAGGAATTGATGATCAATTTGACGGTGTATTTGATATTGTAGATGCTGAATACAGTCCAAAACCTGAAGCAAAAGCATTTGATCTTATGATCAAAAAATTTCAAATCGATCCAACTGAGACACTTTACATTGAAGATATTGCAAAAAACTTATCAATTGGAAAAGAAAGAGGAGCAAAAACAGTTTGGTTAATCAATGATGAATACTGGGGGAAAAAAGAATCTGATGAAGAGTATATTGATTACAAAATAGAAAATCTTTCTTTATTTTTAAAAGAAATAAGGTTATTAAAAAACTCATAAAATTATGAGTATAGAAAAAATTATAAATGAGGCTTGGGAAAATAAAGACCAAGTAGGCCAAAATTCAGATAAATCTTTAAAGGATGCTATTAATGAAATTATTGATGATTTAGACAGTGGAAAAGCAAGAGTAGCTGAAAAGATCAATGGTGAATGGGTTACTCATCAGCATCTAAAAAAAGCTATCATGTTAAGCTTTAGAATGTATCCAATGGAAAATTTAAATGGTCCATACAGTAGCTGGTATGACAAAGCTCATTTACTTAAAGGAAAAACAGCTGGATGGACAAAAGAGGATCATGAAAAAGCTGGTTTTAGAATGGTACCTAATTCACCTGTAAGAAAAGGATCATTTGTAGGAAAGAATGCGGTTTTGATGCCATGTTATGTAAATATTGGAGCGTATATTGATGAAGGAACAATGATGGATACATTTAGTCGTGCAGGAAGTTGTTGTCAAATTGGAAAAAATTGTCATATCTCAGCTGGTACTGGAGTTGGAGGTGTATTAGAACCTGCCCAAGCATTACCAACAATTATTGAAGATAATGTTTTCTTAGGAGCAATGTCCGAAGTAGTAGAGGGTGTGATAGTTGGAGAAGGCTCTGTTCTAAGTATGGGAATGTATATTGGACAATCAACAAAAATTGTTAATAGAAAAACTGGTGAAATAACTTACGGAAAAATTCCACCTTATTCAGTAGTAGTTCCAGGATCCTTGCCGGATAAGAACAATCCACAAGCACCATCTTTATATTGTGCAGTAATAATTAAACAAGTTGACGAAAAAACAAGATCAAAAACATCAGTTAATGATCTTTTAAGAGAATAAAAATGCAAAAAATTAATGAACTTCAATTAGCTAAAGAGCTAATTAGGTTTCCATCTGTTACAAAAACTGATGCTGGTGTTATTAAATTTTTAGAAAAAAAATTAAAAAAAATTGGCTTTAAAACTAAAATTCTCAATTTTAGAGATAAAAATAGTTATCCTGTAAAAAATCTTTACGCAAGACTTGGTACTTTAAGTCCAAATTTTTGTTATGCAGGTCATTTGGATGTAGTGCCACCTGGTAATTTGAATGATTGGATTGTTAATCCATTCAAACCTGCTGTTAAGAGAGGATACTTAATTGGCAGAGGCGCAAATGATATGAAAAGCTCAATAGCTGCATTTGTTACTGCGGTAAGTAATTTTGCTAAAATAAATAAAAAATTCGATGGGTCTATTAGCCTTTTAATTACTGGGGACGAAGAAGGAATTGCAATTAATGGAACAAAAAAAGTTGTTGAGTATTTGAGAAAAAGAAAAGAAAAAATAGATTTTTGCTTAGTAGGAGAACCTACGAATCCAAATAAATTAGGAGAAATGATTAAAATTGGTCGTAGAGGTAGTATGACTGGTAAATTGACTGTCATTGGTATTCAAGGTCATGTGGCTTACCCTAACAGAGCTAACAATCCATCAACAGCTTTAGTCCAAATACTAAAAGAGTTAAAAGAAATTAAATTTGATAAAGGAACAAAAGATTTTCAACCTACAAATTTAGAAATAACAAAAATTAACATTGATAATTCAGCTGATAATGTAATTCCAGGATTGGCTAGTGCTTCCTTTAATATAAGATTTAACAACAAACATACATCTTTCAAATTAAAGAGTAAGATTAACAAAATAATTAAAAAAATTTGTAATAAAAATAAATCAAAATTTAAAATTGAATATAGTGTTTCTGGTGAGGCCTTTTTAACTAAACCAAATAAAACTACATTTATGATTCAAAATACAATTAAAAAAATTACTAAAATTAAACCGAAATTATCTACGACTGGCGGTACTTCGGATGCTAGATTTATAAGAAAAATAGCTCCATGTTTAGAATTTGGGTTAGTGGGAAAAACAATGCATAAGGTAGGGGAATGTGTGTCCTTATCTGATTTAAAAAGATTAACTTTAATTTATAGCAAAATCTTAGATAACTATTTTAAGTGAAAACTGGTTTAATTACATCAGACACATCTCAAAATCATGATACAGGTCCTGGGCATCCAGAACAAATAGCAAGAGTATCAGTCATAGTAGAAAATTTTAAAAAACTTAATTATAAAAATCTTATATGGAAGAAACCATCAAAAGTTTCAGATGATATTCTATTAACCACACATGAAACAAATTACTTAAATTTAGTAAAAAGTTCTTTCCCAAAAAAAGGTTTTTCTTCACTTGATGGTGACACAATCATTTCACCTGGAAGCAAAGACGCAACTTTCGATGCAGTTGGATCAATAATTTCTGCAATTGATGGTGTGGAAAAAAAAGAATTTAGAAATGCATTCTGTAGTGTTCGACCTCCTGGACATCATAGTTCACAAAATAAAGCAGCTGGTTTTTGCATTTTAAATTCAGTGAGTATTGGTGCAAATTATTTATTGAAAAAATATAAATATAAGAAAGTTGCAATAATAGATTTTGATGTACATCACGGTAATGGAACACAGGATATTTTTTATGAAAATGAAAATGTTCTTTTTATATCGACTCATCAATATCCCTATTACCCAGGGACTGGTTCAGAACAAGAAAGAGGTAAATTTAACAATATCTTTAATATACCTTTGCCAGCTGGCATAAGTTCAGAAGAATATTTAAACGTATTTGACCGTGTATTAAAAAAATTGGAAGAGTTTAGACCAGAGTTTGTATTGATTAGCGCTGGTTTTGACGCCCATAAAGATGACCCTCTCGCTCAATTTAATTTAAAAACAGAGGATTATTTTACTATTACCAAAAGAGTATTAGAGACTTCTAAAAAGTTTTGTAATGGAAAAGTTGTTTCAATTTTAGAGGGTGGTTATGACCTAAATGCACTTCGAGACAGCACTAAAAGACACGTTGATGCTCTTTTAGAATTTAATTGATAATTCTTAATAAAACTCTAAATAAAAAATTTCATGAAGTTATATAAAATAAAAAAATCAGGCATTGATAATAAAGGGAGAGGACTTTATGCAACTCGCGACATTAAAGAAGGAACTAAAATAATTGACTATGTTGGAAAACTTATAACAAAAAAACAAACACAAGACTCTGATAAGTACGATAATAGTAAACCGATATATTTATTTACAATTAATAAAAGATACGACCTAGATGGAGATTTTTCATGGAATACCGCGGGTTTAATTAATCATTCTTGTGATAATAATTGTGATTACGATGGAAAGGGATTGAAAGTTTGGGTCAAAGCAATCAAAGATATTAAAAAAGGCGAGGAGTTTACCTGTGATTATGGATTTGGTTATGATGAAAACTACAAACAATTTCCTTGTAAATGTAAATCAAAAAACTGTTGTGGGTATATTGTAAGAGCTGAGTCTAGATGGCGAATAAATAAAAAGTTTGCTATGAGCAATAAAAATCAATTAATAAAGAACTCTAAATAAAAATAAACCACTTGGTGGTGCTGGAGGAGCACAAAGTGTTCTTTTTTTTGACTTAAATCTCTTTTCAAAAGTTTTCAAATCCCATTTAGTTTCTCCCAAGTATTTTAAACAACCAACCATAGATCTAACCTGATGTTGTAAAAATGATTGAGAACTAAATTGAAATTCAATTTTATTTTTTGAAGATTTAATTTTAATTGATTTAATAGTTTTAATTGGACTTTTAGCATGACAGCTTGAAGATCTAAAAGTTGAATAATCATTAGTTCCTAATAACTTTTTTGCACCCTTTTTCATTAAGTCTAAATTTAAAGGCCTACGAACATGCCATGCTCTATTTTTTTCAATTATTGGTTGGCTTATTTGATTAAAAATAAAGTATTTATAAATTCTTTGTTTTGCTGAAAATCTAGCATGAAAATTATTGTTTCTTTTTTTGATATTTTTAATTGCAATATCTTTTAAATTTAAAAAATGATTTATGGATTTTAAAAATTTAATTTTATCAGTTATTTTATTTTTGCAATCAAAGTGTGCGGATTGCTCAAACGCATGAACCCCTGCATCTGTTCTTCCTTGACCATGTAAAATAATTTTTTCTTTTAATAATTTTGATAATTTTTCTTGAATTAATCCTTGAATTGTTGGGCCCTTTTTTTGAATTTGCCATCCTCTAAAATTTGTCCCTACATACTCAATAAGTATTTGGTATCTATTCATTATAAAAATGAACCCTTTTTAATTTGTGTTCCTAAAACAAATTCTCCAATACTTTGAGGTTTTTTTCCTTGTCTTTGTATTTCTTTAATTTTTATTGATTTTTTATCTCCACATGAAATTTCTAAATGGTCAGATAAAACCTCACCTGGTTTTCCTTGTGCTTGTCCAATTTCTGCTTTTAATATTTTATATCTCTCACCGTTAAACATGAAATAAGCTCCTGGAACCGGATAAAGTCCATTTATTTTACCAATTATAATTTTAGCATCTTCTTTCCAATTAATCTGCCCCTCTAATTTTTCAATTTTTGATGCGTATGTAGCTGATGAGTGATTTTGTTCTATAAAGTTTGCTTTATCCTCATATATATCATCAATATTATCTAAAATTTTCTCTGCAGCCAAACTTGATAGCTTTTCATTAATATCTTCAGCATTTAAATTATTTTCTATATTAATTTTATAAACATTACATACAGGTCCTGTGTCTAGTTCCTCCCCTATTTTCATAATACTAATTCCTGTCTCTTTATCTAAATTCATAATTGATCTTTGAATAGGAGCAGCCCCTCTCCATTTTGGAAGAATGGATGCATGTATATTAATAAATCCTTTTTTAGTTAAATTTAAATATGACTTTGGTATAATTTGACCATAAGCAACAACTATTGCCAAATCTGCTTCTAAAGATTTAAAATATTCTAATTCCTCTAAATTTTCTTTTAATGAATTTGGTGTTCTAAATTCTATATTTAAAGTCTCTGAAATTAATTGAATTGGTGACTTGTTAATTTTTTGACCTCTTTTAGATTTTTGAGGTGGTTGTGTATAAACACAAGAAATAGGATATCCATTTTGATAAAGTGATTTTAAAATTGGAACAGCGAACATGGGAGTACCCATAAAAACTATTTTTTTTAGCATGTTTAAAGAACTGCTGCTGTAGATTTTTTCTTAGATAATTTTTTAATTATCATTGACCTTTTTAATTTTGAAAGATAATCAATAAATAGAATTCCCTCTAAATGGTCCATTTCATGCTGAATACATGTTGCAAGAAGACCATCGGCTTTTAGCAATTTCTTTTCTCCATCATAATCAAGATATTCTACTTCACACTTACTAGGTCTATCTATTTCTGCAAACTGATTTGGTACAGAAAGACATCCTTCCTCATAGGTTACTTTTTCAGGATCTTTATTTTTAATAACTGGATTTACGAAATATCTTGGCTCTTTTTTATTCTCATCTTTACTTATATCCATAACAATAATTCTCTTTGGTACACCAACTTGTATCGCTGCTAGACCAATTCCATTTGCGTCATACATTGTTTCAAGCATATCATCCATCAATTTTTGTTCTTCTTTACCAACACTATTGACTGGTTTAGATATTTGCCTAAGTAATTTATTAGGTTCTGTTATTATAGTTCTGATAGCCATAACTTGATTTTAGTATAATTTTTATACTTTTAAAGGAAGAACTTTTAATAATAGTTTATTTCTAATTAAATCAACATTTAATTGATTTAAAGTATTGATTATAAAATAAACTGTATCTTCATCAATATTTTCAATTTTGTCAGGTCCAATTACCTCAATTATTCTCAACAATGCAGCACCAATCTCATTATTGTCTATCATTGTTTGGATATCTGTAGGCATTTCTGATTGCTTGACCTCGTATAGACCATCATATTTTTTTGAAATTTTAACTCCATCAGATTTAAGCGCCTCTAGAAAAATTATATCTTTTTTTGATAAAAAATATTTTTTATCTTTTTTAATTTTCTTTAAAAATTTATCTAGATCCTCTTCAATTTTAGATTTTGCGTAATCTCCATTAAAATAATTTATAAGTTTTGATTGATGTAAAATTTTACTATTATATTTAATCTTTTTATCTGCAGTCTCTTTCTTGTTTAGATTACTATTATAAAATGTTGTAAAATTTGAAGGCACATCTTCAACTTTAATTTCACTTAAAAATTTTTTTAATTCCAAATCAAAGGCATCACCTATTTCATCAGATATAAATAGATCCTTCAATATCTTAATAAATTCTAATTTAATTTTTGGTTCCTCTGTTAAAAGAATTCTTTGATATAAAAGAGCACGTCCCTCGATTGAAGATAGAGATTTATATGCTTCTTTTGCATTTAAAAATTGGTTAATATTAAATTGAAATTTTTTATAAAATTCGAATAACTCTTGCTCAGAATAATTTTTATCATTTACAGCTTTTTCTATTGTAGAAATTTTTTCTACATCAGTGATTTCTATATCTTGAATTTTAAATAACAAATTAGCAGCTGAAAGATATTTCCAAATTATTTTAGGTGTATCTTCTCTCGGTTCATAAGAGAATTCAGGATTAGTTCTGTGTGCTAAATGAAAATCTAAAATTGATTTTATTGATATTTCTTTATCTGCTTCATCTATATATCCAAATAAATAATTTATTTTATTTTCATAATATTTATCTTCAAAACCTAACTCTTTTTTTAAATCCAAGATTAGTTGTGCCTCTTCATTTTTTCCATAATTGATTAAACAATATAAATTAAATTTAGATAAATATTCATCTTGGAGAGGTTCTATATTTTTAGAAAAAATCTCACACGATTTTTTTACATTTGATTCTGATAAATAACTATCAACTAAATATCTTGCTAAATTTGGATGCAAATTTATTATTTGATTTTTAATTAAATATTCTTCAATTAATTCTAAGTTTGAATCTTTTATTAACCAATCAGATTTAAAGCTCATAAATTCCTGCTCTGTAATGTTTTGAGTTGGGGAATAAGCATTGGTTAATAAAGATATGTGCATTATATCAGACGCATCTTCTGAAAGATTAAACTTACTAATGTTCTGAAATAAATTTTTTAATTTGGTTCCATCAGAATTTGACCACATATCCATACTAAGACCGTATTCGCTAGGATCATATAACCCAACAATTTTAATTTCTTTTGATGGGAATTCTTTATCAAGTTTAATTGTATCTGTTTGTTTATTTGTTTGTAGTTCGTATACACGGTTCTGAATAGTGCCACCAGAATTTTCACTTGAAATATTTATTTCTGAAATAACTTGATTCTCTTTTTTTTTTATATTCCAAATATCAATAGGTTTTTCTTCTGCAAGCACAGGCGAAAAAAAAATAAGACAAACTAATTTAATTGAAAGAATTTTCCTATTTAACAATTTTGAAATTTTCATTTGGAATAATTTTCTCAATTTCTTTTTTAGGTGCAGGAAAATCAATTGTACTTAGAAAAAAAATAATACCTAAAATAACCCCTAATCCAATTATAGATTTAATTACAAGTCCTATGATACTTGCTTTGCCTGAACTTGTATTTTTAATGAATTGCATATACTTTTAGATAATTTCAAATTAAGACATATTTATGTTTTTTCAATAAAGAAACTTATGAAATCAAAAGAAAATCTAGTTTTTTTGGGGATGATGGGTTCTGGTAAGAGCTCTATTGGAACCTTGGTAGCTAAGAAATTAAAATTAAATTTTGTAGATATCGATATAGAAATTGAAAAAAATTTAAACCTTACAATAAAAAAAATCTTTGAAGTTAAGGGTGAGAATTATTTTAGAAAAATTGAGGAACAGACAAGTTTAAAAAAACTTAAATTAAACTCTACTGTGATTTCACTTGGTGGGGGAGCTTTTACAAATAATAATATTAGGAAAGAAATTTTAAAAAATCATTTATCTTTTTGGCTAAATTGGGATGAAAAAACATTGTTAAATAGAATTAAAAACAGTAAAAAAAGACCTTTAGCATTCAATGCAACAGATGCTCAGTTAATTGATTTGATTAAGAAACGGTCTAACATTTATTCTAAAGCTTTATATGAGATAAAGTGTGATAATCTTACTAAAAGTGAAATAGTAAATAAAATTGTAAAAATTTATGAAACAAGCTAAATTGAACATAGTAACTAAAACTGAAAAATATCCAATAATTATTGGATCAAATTTAACCTCGAGTGTATCAAAAATTTTTAAATCAAATTTAATTGATTTTGATAAATGTTTAATTGTCGTTGATAAAAATGTTCCAAAAAAGTTCATCTCAAACATTAAAAGGTCTTTAAAAAATAAAAATATTTATATGTTATTTTTTAATGCCAGTGAAAAAAATAAAAATATTAATAGCGTTAATAAAATTCTAGAAATTTTGTTAAATAAAAACTTTACAAGAAATGATGTTTTGATTTCTTTAGGAGGAGGAATTACAGGTGATGTAAGTGGTTTTGCAGCTAATCTTTTCAAAAGAGGTCTTAAGTTTGCAAATATTCCAACAACTCTTTTAGCCCAAGTTGATTCGTCAATAGGTGGAAAAACTGGAGTTAATTCTAAGTATGGTAAAAATTTAATAGGAAGTTTTTATCAACCATCATTGGTTCTCTCGGATATTCAATTCCTTAAATCTTTATCAAAAAGAGAGATCATTTGTGGATATGGAGAAATATTGAAGCATTCATTAATTGACAATAAAAATTTTTTTAATTTCTTAAATAAAAATCTTAAAAAAATATTAAATCTTTCATCTCCATTTATTGAAAAAGCAATTTATGAAAGTTGTAAAATTAAAAAAAAAATAGTTGAAAAAGATGAAAGAGAAATAGCATTAAGAAAAGTATTAAATTTTGGTCATACATTTGCCCATGCTTATGAGGCAGGCTTAGGTTACAGTCATAAACTAAATCATGGTGAAGCAGTGATACTTGGAATGAAAACAGCACTGAGTTTTAGTTTTAAGGAAAACATGCTTAATAAAAGTGAATATAATTTAATTATAAATCATATTGATAATTCTGGTCTACCTTCTTCTATAAAAAAATATTTTTCTATCAGAGATTTAAATAAGATTTTATCTTTTATGATCAAAGATAAAAAAAATAATTCTGAAAAAATTAACTTAGTTTTGTTAAAAAAAATTGGTAAGCCAATTTTCAATAAACAATACTCCAAAAAAAAGTTAAGTTTATTTCTGAAAAAATTTTTAACTGATTAAAATTTGGATTGAGTGAATAAATTCTTTTAATTCTTGATCTAAAATCTTATAAATTTTTTTATTGCTTTCAATTTTATTCATTTTTTTTAGTTCTTTAGAAACGATAATTAATTTTAAATGATATTTTCCGTCTTGATTTCCTTTATGATTTTTATGAAGAAAAGATTTGTCTTCAATATTTATACTTTCAATATTTATTTGATTTAATAATTTATTTTTTACAATTGTAATTAACTCATTTATATCCATATATGTTATTATATATCATGAAAAATATTTGTGACTGGAATAATTGTAATGAAATAGGTGAATATAAGGCACCAGTTGAAAAAGATAATAGCAGAAAATTTAGAATGCTTTGTCTTGAGCATGTAAAAGAATTTAATAAAAATTGGAACTATTTTTCAGGAATGAATGATGACCAAGTAATGGATTTTTTAAAATCTGACATGACTTGGCACAAACCTACGCAAAGCTTTAGCTCTTCAGATAATTTTTTCAAAGTGTTATGGAATACAACTTTGAGAGATGAGCTAGATAAAGAAAAAATAAATGGAGATTATAATCATATGCGTCAATTTAAATTTGATCATAAAGATATAAAAGCTTTTGGAATATTGGGGGTTTCTGTGGGTTTAAAGTGGAAGAAAATACAAGATAAATTCAAATTACTTGTGAAAAAATTTCACCCTGATATGAATTCTGGAAATAAAAAATACGAGGAAAAACTTAAACTTATAACGTTGGCTTACACTCAATTAAAAAATACCTATAGAGAAAAAATTGACACCAAATCTTAACACAGAACCAGATATCAAAGTTTCATTGAAACAGACTTTTGGAATTGACTCAGAAATGGAAGTAGAAGCATTTTCAAAAAAGAATGAATATGTTCCTGAAATTGATAAAAACTACAAGTTCGATAGAGATACTACTTTAGCCATTATTTCAGGATTTGCTTATAATAAGAGAGTTTTAGTTCAAGGATATCATGGCACTGGTAAATCTACTCACATTGAACAAATTGCTGCGAGATTAAATTGGCCTTGCATACGTGTAAATTTAGATAGTCATGTAAGTAGAATTGATTTGATTGGA
Organism: uncultured Pelagibacteraceae bacterium; assembly: GCA_902618695.1. GTDB lineage: Bacteria > Pseudomonadota > Alphaproteobacteria > Pelagibacterales > Pelagibacteraceae > Pelagibacter. The sequence continues at coordinate 61,872 of CACNCB010000001.1, forward strand.
AAAGATGCGATTGTTCTTAAAGATGGTAAACAAGTAACTCAATTTAACGAGGGAATTTTACCATGGTCTATACAAAATCCAGTTGCACTTGTTTTTGACGAATATGACGCTGGTAGACCTGATGTAATGTTTGTAATTCAAAGAGTTTTAGAAGCTGAGGGAAATTTTACATTACTAGATAAAAACAAAGTAATTAAACAAAATAAATTTTTTAGATTATTTGCTACTTCAAATACTGTTGGACTTGGTGATACGACAGGTCTTTACCATGGTACTCAGCAAATTAACCAAGGTCAAATGGATAGATGGAATATCGTTACAACATTAAACTATCTTAGCCTAGATAGAGAAATGGACATTGTTTTATCTAAAAATAAAAACTTAAATAACGCAAAGGGAAAAGAAAAGGTTGCTAACATGATAAAAGTAGCGTCTTTAACCCGTAAAGGATTTATTGCAGGAGATATTTCAACAGTGATGAGCCCAAGAACGGTGCTACATTGGGCAGAAAATGCAGAGATATTTAAAGACACTGGTTACGCTTTTAGAGTAACTTTTCTTAATAAATGTGATGATATTGAAAAAAATACTATCGCAGAATATTATCAAAGGTGTTTTGGTGAAGAGTTGCCAGAATCTTTGATTAATATTCAAATCTAATGAGCACTAAAGAAAATAATTTAAAAGAAAAATTCAAAATTGCTTTAACTTCTACGGCAAAAGTAATTGCTGATGATTTTGATGTAAAAAAAAAAAATTCTGAAGAAAAAAAAATAAAAGAATTTAATTTTCTAGAGATTGATAATTTAACTAGTCCCGCTGATTTTATAAGATTGCGTGCAGAAACAGATTCCTCTGCTTTGAAAAAAAAATTTTGTAATGAAATAATTTACAAAAAAAACCTTCCTTCAAATACTTCTTCTAGATCTCTTTATAATATCGCTGAAAAAATACGTTATGAGACTCTAGGAGGAAAAATGTTAAAAGGAATTGAGAAAAATCTTCAAGAGAATTATCATCAAATAATAAATCGTAAACGCAAAGATCAATTAAAAACTAAAGAAGATGTATCTGTATCAGAGGCATTCGAGCTATATATGCTTAAGAATTTTCATAAAATTAAGCTAAATCCTCTAACAACAAAAATGCTTAATTTTTGGGAGAAAGACTTTGAGGACGCTATAGAAAAACATAAAGAATTTTTATTTAAAAATCTTGAAGATCAAAACATTTACAGTTCAAAATTTTCAGAAATATTTGGAGAAATGGACATTTTTCAAAGTGAAGATGAGGATGAAAGAAAAGAAGAAAATCAAGATCAAGGACAAGATAATCCATCAAATGAAGATGAAAATAATGACAAAGAAGATAATAAAGATGAAAAAGATGAAAATGTATCTGAGGCTTCATTAGATGCTGATTTTAGTGTTGACGAATTTAACTTTGACGAACAGTTATCAGACACAGAGTCAGATGAACAAAGTTCAGAACAAGTAGCTCAAAAAAAAATAGATAATATAAATTTAGATTATAAAATATTTACAACTCAGTTTGATGAAGTTGTAAAAGCTGAAAATCTAGAAAATGCAGATGAAGCAACAAAACTAAGAAAAAATTTAGATCAACAATTAATAGGCTTTCAAGATATTATAACAAAACTTGCTAATAAACTACAAAGACAATTGCTTGCAAAACAAAATAGAGCATGGGAATTTGATTTAGAGGAGGGACTATTAGATAGTTCAAAACTTCCAAGAATTATTATGGATCCATATAATTCTTTGTCATTCAAAAAAGAAAAAGATTTAGATTTTAAAGATACAGTAGTGACTCTACTCATTGATAATTCTGGATCCATGAGAGGAAGACCAATTACCATTGCAGCTATTTGTGCAGATATTTTATCTAGGACGTTAGAAAGGTGCTCTGTTAAAGTTGAAATTTTAGGTTTCACAACTAAAAATTGGAAAGGTGGACAGAGTAGAGAATTATGGACCAAAAATTCCAAACCTAAAAAACCAGGAAGATTAAACGACCTAAGGCATATAATTTACAAAGGAGCAGATACCCATTGGAGACAGGCCAAAAATAATTTAGGGCTAATGCTTAAAGAAGGATTACTCAAAGAGAACATCGATGGAGAAGCTATATCGTGGGCCTATAACAGAATAAAAAAGAGAAAAGAGGAAAGAAAAATATTAATGGTTATTTCTGATGGAGCCCCTGTAGATGACTCAACTCTTTCTGTAAATTCAGGTGATTTTTTGGAAAAACATTTAAAAAAGATTGTAAAATTTATTGAAAATAAATCAGATATTGAGGTTTTGGCTATAGGAATTGGTCACGATGTTTCAAGATATTACAATAAAGCTATTAAAATTACTGACGTAAACGAATTAGGAGATGTTATGATATCTCAATTAAGCTCATTATTTGAAACAAAGAACAAATACCATTAAATATTAAATAATTCTTTATTCTTCCATCTAATAATAACTTCAGCACCACTACGTGTTTTAGAATTTCTACAATTGACTGATGCAAAATTTTTTTCTAACAAAGTTTTTCCAATAAACAAACCTAGTCCTAAACCCTCCTTAGACTTATCTTTTGAATAATTTGATTTTAAATATGGTTCTCCAATTTTCGATATAATATCTCGTGGATAACCATTGCCATCATCTTCTACTGTGAGCTCTGTAAATTCACTGTCACTTTTTAAATTAATAAAAATAAAATTTTTGGCAAATTTGTTTGCATTTCCTATAAAATTTCTTAAACCATAAACTATTTCAATAGATTTACTTATTTTTTTTGGGTTTGAGTCTTGATCAAAATTGAAAATAAATTCCTTTTTACTTATTTCCTTAAATGAAGAGATAATTTCATGCAAATAATCTCGAATATTAATATCTTTATCAATAAATTCATCTTCCTCCACAGGATTTAAAGTTAATCTCTTTAAAATTTCATTACATCGCTCAACCTGGCTATTCAATAACTCTATATCTTTCTCTAAATCTTTTTGCCCTTTAAATTGTTTCATTAAATCATGTGTAATTATTGTTATTGTCGAAAGTGGAGTGCCTAAAGAATGTGCTGCTGCAGCAGCTTGACCACCTAAAGATAAAAGCTCATGTTCTTTAGCCATTACCTCTTCCATTTTTCCTAATGCCTCTTTTCTTAATCTAGATTGAGTCCCAAATGTCATTGCAAAATAATTTAAAAATACTAATGCGATAATCAGAGAAACAGGTATAGAATAATAAAAATAATGATTGTTATGAAAATCGCTATTTAAATTAATTGGCAAATCTTGATAATTAAATGTTAAAAATATAATTATAATTATGGTTAAGATTACTAACAAAGTATTAGTTCTTAAACTTAAATTTGATGAAGAAAAAACACTTGGTATTAATATAAAAATTACAAATGGATTAGTTATTCCCCCTGACAAATAAAGAAGGAAACCTAATTGTAAAATATCAATAAGTAAAAATAAGAATGCAGATCTATCTGAAAGTTGTGTTTTTTTATAAATAAAAATTAAATATAAATTACTTAATATTCCTAAAAATATAACTAAATTTGAAGTAATAAAATCAAAACTAGAATTTAAAAATAAATATACAAAATTTACTGCAAGCAATTGCCCAATAATTCCGATCCATCTAAGAGTGATATAAGTTGATTTTTTAAAAGAATGATATTTTGAAGTTTCAAAGAACTTCATTTTTAAATATCAAGATTTCTAACATTTATAGCATTAGAAACTATAAAATCTTTTCTTAATGCCACATCATTACCCATTAAAGTATGTATCAAGCTTTGATCTTTTTTTAAATCTTTAGAATATTGAACTTGTAATAAATTTCTTGTTTTTGGATCTAATGTTGTACTCCATAACTCTTCAGGATTCATTTCTCCAAGACCTTTAAATCTTTGAATATTCATTTTTAATTTTTCTTCATCAAGTGTTTTGGAATAATGTTTAGAACCCTTTTTAATTTTTTTTAGTTCTTTATTATTATTTACTATATAATCCTCTAACTCCTTCTCATCTTTTATATAAATTCCTTTTGAGCCTTTGTTAATTTTAAATAATGGTGGTTGTGCTAAATAAACGTGGCCATTTTCAATTAATTTATTAAATGGCGCATTGTTAAAGAAAGTTAGAAGAAGAGCTCTTATATGGGATCCGTCTACATCAGCATCTGTCATAATAATAATTTTTCCATATCTTAAATCTTTTAAGTCAATCTCTTGTGCTTTTGGATCTAAACCTAATGCATTAATCAGGGTAACTATTTCATTTGAAGAAATCATTTTGGACAAAGCTTTTGTTCTTTGATCAGAACCATTTCCATTACCGTTACCATTTTTCTTCAAATTAAAATCTTCTACATAAGTATTAAGTATTTTGCCTCTAAGCGGTAAAACTGCTTGATTTGCTCTATTCCTTCCCTGTTTAGCAGATCCACCCGCTGAATCCCCCTCAACAATAAACAATTCAGTTCCTTCTTGTTTACCAATTTGGCAATCAGCTAATTTTCCAGGAAGACCACTTAATTCGAGGGCTCCTTTTCTTCTTACATTTTCTCTTGCTTTTCTAGCAACATCTCTAGCCATTGCAGCTTGAATAACTTTAGCTAAAATGATTTTTGCAATAGATGGATTTTGATCGAACCAAATAGATAATTTTTCATTTACTAATGTTTCTACAATCATCCTTACTTCTGATGAAACTAACTTATCTTTTGTCTGAGATGAAAATTTTGGATCAGGAATTTTAGTTGAAAGCACACAAGTTAAACCTTCCTTAATATCATCACCTGAGATTGCTAATTTATTTTTCTTTAGTAAATTATTTTCATTAGCATATTTGTTAATTACTCTTGTTAATGCACTTCTAAATCCCAACAAATGGGTTCCACCATCTTTTTGATAAATATTATTTGTATATGGAAATATATCCTCTGTATATCCTGCATTCCATTTTAAAGAACACTCTAATTCTATATTATTTTTTTTACCTTCGATATAAATTGGTTTTCTGAATAAGTCATTTCCATTTTTATTTTGTAACTTTTGTCTTTTTTCATCTAAAAAATCTACAAATTCTAGAACACCACCATCAAACTTAAATTCTGATGTTTTTTCTTTCTTTTGGCTTGCATCTGTAAATATTATTTTTATTCCTTTATTTAAAAATGCCAATTCTCTCATCCTTTTAATCAAAATATTAGCACTAAATTTTATTGAGGAGAAAATTTCTTTAGATGGTAAAAAAGTTATTTGAGTTCCAGTATTTTTTGTTTTTCCTACAACCTTTAGAGGAGCTTTAGCTTCACCATTTTGAAATTCTAGGTAGTGTTTTTTTCCATCTCTAAATATCTCTAAGTGTAATTTTTCTGAAAGAGCATTGACAACTGAAACACCAACACCATGCAATCCACCAGAAACTTTATATGAATCATGATCAAACTTACCACCAGCATGGAGTTGAGTCATAATTACTTCTGCTGCTGATTTTTTTTCTCCTTTGTGGATATCTACTGGTATACCCCTTCCGTCGTCATTTACTGTAATCGTTCCATCTGAATTTATTCTTACACTAATATTTTTACAATACCCTGCTAATGCCTCATCAATAGAATTATCTACTACCTCATAAACCATATGATGAAGACCTGTTCCATCATCAGTATCTCCGATATACATTCCAGGTCTTTTTCTTACTGCCTCAAGACCCTTTAAAACTTTGATAGAATCTGCCTGGTAAGTATTTTTATTTGTCATTTTTTAATTTTTGGAAACTCAATTTATATCATTTTTTTTGCAATTTTGTTGAAATAAATTGTATAATTAGAGTAGTTTAATTTTATTTTTTACTCTATAGAAACCTAAAATCAATTTTTTAATGAAATTTAAGCACTATAAATCTGATATATCTGAAATAATTAAAGGTATAGGTTTAGACGTCTCAAAGCTAAGAAATAAAAATATTTTATTAGTAGGTGCAAATGGTTTTCTAGGAAAATATTTTGTTAAATGTTTCGAAAAAATTTTAGAAGAAAAAAAAATTAAATTTTATCTCGACTGCTTTGATAATCATATATCGTCTAAAAAATCAGAATATAAAGACTTATCTAAAGCCAAAGAAATAAAATTTTACAATGCAGATATCAACATTACTAAACTTAAAAAAAATTATCACTTTATTATTTACCTTGCGGGTATAGCCAGTCCTTTTATATATAAAAAATTTCCACTTCAAACACTGGAGGTATCTTACACTGGTGTAAAAAAATTATTAGAAAAATCTAAAAAGGATAAATCTGAATTTATTTTTTTTAGTTCAAGTGAAATATACGGCAATCCAGATAAAAAAAATCTTCCAACAAATGAAATATATTACGGAAATGTAAATTCTTTTGGACCACGTTCTTGTTATGATGAGGGTAAAAGAGTGGGAGAAACTCTTTGTTACATTTATAAAAATTATTATCATTGTAAAGTTAAAATAATAAGACCATTTAATGTATTTGGTCCTTTAATGAATAAAAAAGATTACAGAGTTATTCCAAATATTATTAATAAAATCTTAAATAAGAAAAAAATACTAATTCATGGGAACGGGAAACAAACTAGAACATTCTGCTATATTACTGATGCAATGACTGGGTTTTTTAAAGTTATTTTAAGAGGAAAGATAGGAAATATTTACAACGTTGGAAATCCTTTTAACGAAATAAGTATGATAAAGTTGGTAAAAATTTTTGATAAGTTGTTAGGTAAAAAAAATAAATATAAATTAATTAATTATCCAAAGCATTATCCAGCAGATGAGCCTAAAAGAAGATGTCCTGATATATCTAAAATAAAAAATCATACAAAATATAGACCGATTGTTTCAGTTTCAGAGGGAATTTCAAGAACATTGGATTATAATAATATAAGTGCGAAAAAATAATTCAAAAATTAGTATTGTGCTTTTTGCCTATGGTTTTATGGGCAACTCCACTTTTCAAAACTTAATCAAAGATAATAATTTTAGCATTGAGGGACTAATATTACCAAAAAAAAATACGCTATATTTTGAAAATATAAAAAATAAATTTAAAAAAAGGACCAAAACTCTTTATTCGGATAATAAAAAGAAAGTTCACAATTTTATAAAAAAAATAAATCCCGATGCAGTTATAATATCAACCTTTAATAAAGTTTTAGACAATCACACAATAAAATTAAGTAAATTCATAAATATACACCATGGGAAACTTCCAAAACAAAAAGGAAGGGCAAGTATTAATTGGGCAATCATAATGGGTAGAAATAAAATATTCATTACTATACATGAAGTTGCTCCCAAACTTGACTCTGGAAAAATTATAATCCAAAAAAAAATAAGTATAAATAAAAATGAGAATTACAAAATGATTCAGAATAAAGTTAATTTTTTTTTAAGAAACAATATTGGTAAAATAATAAAAAAATATCTCGGAAATAAATATAAATTAAAAGAAAATAATTCAAAAAATGAAACATGGAATTGTTCCAGAAATCCTGAGGATAGCATGATAAATTTTTTTGAAAAAAGAAAAAAGGTCTATAATATTATTAGAGGATCTAATGGGTTAAATTTTGAGGCTTTTTGTTTTTTAAAAGAAAAAAAAATTTCAATTCTAGAAGCAAATATAAAATCAAAGAGAAAATATGAAGGAATAATTCCTGGAAGAGTTGTTAAATTAAATTTAGATGGTTCTATAGATTGTTTATGTGCAGATGGAGTTTTAACTATTACAAAAATTTCTTATAATAAAAAAATAATGAAACCAAAAAAATTAATTAACAGTACAAGATATACCTTATTAAATGACTAATTTAAAAATACCTTTTGTCGACTTAAAAAAAATAAACTTAAAATACAAAAAAAAGTTTTTGAACTTTTTAAGCTCTGCTATTGAAGATTCAAACTATATAAAAGGTAAAAAAACTGAAGAGCTAGAAAAAAAAATTTGTAAAGTTTTTCAATGTAAAAATGCATTGACAGTTAATTCGGGAACAGATGCTCTTATAGTTGGAATTAAATCATTGGATCTGAAAAATGGAGACGAGATAATTACAACCTCAAATACATGGATTTCTTCTGCTTACGCAATCGAGTTGAACAACTGCAAACCAATATTTATAGACGTAGATAAATATGATTTTCAAATGGATATCAATTTATTTAAAAAAAAAATAAACAAAAAAACTAAAGCTGTCCTAATAACTCATTTATATGGAATGCCAAATAATATGAAAGAAATATGCAAAATTGCCAAAAAAAATAATCTTTTTATTATCGAAGATATAGCACAATCGCATCTTGCAAAATTTAGAAACAAAATTGTAGGAAATTTTGGTGATGTTGCTTGTTTAAGTTTTTATCCTAGTAAAAATCTTGGCGCACTTGGAGACGGAGGAGCAATACTAACAAATTCAAAAAAAATTTATTACAAATGTAAATCACTTGCAAATTATGGTGCTACAGATTTTAGAAAGTCAAATCATAATATAATAGGAATCAACTCTAGACTAGATGAACTGCAAGCTTATTTTCTTCTAGAAAAATTAAAAAAACTTAAAGCAGATACAATTAAAAGACAAAAATTAGCTAAAATTTATGATAAAAAATGTCATGAGTTAGGATTGCAATATTTACCTAGCAAAAAAAACTATCATAACTCGTACCATATATATCTAGTTGTGGTTAAAAATAGGAATTCTTTAAAAAAAAAATTATTTAAAAAGGGTATAAATACAAAAATTCACTACGAAATTCCTATCCATCTTCAAACAGCTTTTAAGCATCTAAATTATAAAAAAGGAGATCTGCCTGTTACTGAATATTTATCAAAAAATATTTTGTCACTACCTTTTTATCCAGGTATTGAGGAAAAAAAAATTAGCTATCTATTTAAATCCTTAAAAGAACTATTAAATTGAAAGTATTATTTAAAAAAATTTATTCTAATCTTTTAAAACTTATTTTTGACTCTATTTATGGAAAACTTAAAATAGCTAATAAATTTTTTTTAGAAGAAAATATAAAAATATTTAAAATAAAACTTTTTTCACACTCACATAAACAATATAAAATTTATTCAACGAATAAAACAAGAATATACTCTGATAAATCTGAAAATCTTGTATATGTTTGTGATAATTACGTCCTTCCAGAAATTTCTTTACAACTAAGTAAAAATTATTTGATAGAAATTGAAAAAAATTCAATTTTAAAAACAGGAACTAAAAAATTCATTCAAAAAAAATTTTCTGGGAATATTTTAAGTTTAGTGCAAGGTGTATCTGCAGTAGATAATTATGGTCACTGGATGCTGGATATTCTTCCTAAGTTATGTATTTCTGAGAAATTTAAGAATTTAAATGATTTTGACGGAATATATTTGCCTAATATAAAAAATAGTTTTCAACAAGATAGTTTAAAATATTTCAATGTTAACCCCGATAAATTTATTGACGGAAGTGAGTTAAATCATATTTATGCAGAAAAATTAACTGTACCACAACATCCATATTGGGAAACCAATGCTTATCAAATGGATACTGTTGCAAATGTTGATTCAGATATAATAAATATACTAAGAGGTAAATTTTTGAAAAAAATTGAAATATCTAATAAAGAAAAATTATATATTGATAGATCTGATTCTAGATATTTTCACAGTCAAATAGAAAATGCCGATGAATTGCAAAAATTTTTAAAAAAAAATAATTTTAAAATATTAAAATTATCAAAAATAAATTTCGAGGATCAGGTTTCTCTTTTTCATAATGCTAAAATAGTGATTGGGGCTCACGGTGCTGGATTGTGTAATCTAATTTTTTGTAATCCAAAAACTAAAGTAATTGAATTTTCAAATAAAGAATTTAAGTGTGATGTTTTTAAAAATATTTGTAATATTAATAATTTGGATTACTACAAATTAATAAGTGAAAAAGAAGTACCTAAAGACAGAATTAATCCAGATATAAACTTATCTATAAATAAATTAAGTAAACTTATTTGATTTATATTTTTTAATAAAATTTTTATCATAAAGATCTCTAACATTAATAAAAAGTGAGCTCAGTTCTTTGTTTTTAAGCTTAATTTCCTCAAACATATTCCATGCAAATACAACTATACATTTTTGTTTTTTTTTTATACTTTTGCTTGAAACAATTTTAATATTTGTTCCTGGAATATATTTGTTTACTTTTAGAATATTATCATCAATTATAGTGTTTATTGTATCATTATTGATACCAAAATAATTTAATGCTGTTGTAGCTTTAGCCGGAGCTCCATAACCAATAATTTTTTTATATTTTTTTTTCAAAAATTGTAGATTCTTGATAATATTATCTTTTATATTAATTATTTTACCTTCAAAATTTTTGTACAGAATATCATTTGATAATCCTAATTTTTTTTCAAACTCTATTTGCTTTTGAATTGATTTTTCTATTTTAATATTTTTATTTTTCGAAATATAAATTCTTAGTGAGCCTCCATGTGTATCAATTAGTTCACATTTAAATATCTTGCAGTTTAAATTTGAGAAAAAATAAATTAAACTGATTAAACTCCAATAATTGACGTGCTCGTGATAAATATTATCAAATGTCAAATCCTTTAACATAAATGGAAAGTATTGAACTTCTATTATAATTACTCCGTTTTTCTTTAAAATCTTTATCATGCAATTTGCCATTTCCTTTAAATTATCAGCATGCGCAAAAACATTTGATGCTAGAATTAAATCTGCTTTTTTTGGGATTTTTTTTAAAGACTTTAATGTTAAAAAATCATTTAAAGTTTTTATGCCCTTTTTTCTACTTTCTTTAGCAAGATTAGAGGCTGGCTCAATTCCTAGTAAATTTTTAAATCCTTTATTTTTGAATGGAATTAATCCAACACCATCATTACTTCCAATATCAACAATAAAAGATGAATTTTTTTTTAGTTTTAGCTGACTGATGTAATTATTAGCTGCAATTTCAAAATGTTTTGAAAAAGATTTGCTCACAGATGATTTATATAAGTATCTTGAAAAAAGATTTTTAAAATTTGGAATTATTGATAATTGAACATTTTTACAGTTTTCACAAAGATTTAATTCTAAAGGAAATGTTTTTTGATCTTTTTTCGATTTAATTAAATTATTAGCATGAGGTTGAAATCCTAAAGAAATTAGTCTTTTTAAATTTACATTTTCACAAACTCGACAATTTAATTTGTAATTATGAAATAAAAAATCTCTTTCCTGCTCTGATACCAGCTTGATGGGTATTGTGTGAGTTTTTCCATAATTTTTGTGCTCTCTTTCACCATTAACTAAATTTAAGAAAAGAGAATTTTTTAGGAATACCATTGTATGTGCAACTAGTGGTTCTGTGATTACTAAATCCCCTTCATTTACAATTTGTGTTATCTTTACAGAATTTTTATTTTTTAAATCTTTATATACACTTATGTATTGGCCATTAACTAATAAACATTTTTGTTGTTGAATGGGATGATAATGATTTGATCTCATTGTATTAGGCTTTGAGGATATGGTAGCAACCAAATTTACTTTTTCAGATAATTTATAATTTTCAATCTTTCCTCGTTTATCGACGAAACTATCCTTGCCTCTCTCAATGTATTCTAATTTTCTCTCTTTTTTTATAATCATAATCTTTATAAAATAGTAATATATATTTATTTAAGTTAATAACAGCTTATTATTTATGATTTTAAAAATTATAATATATCCATTATCCATTATTTTAAATTTTTTAATTATTATTCTTGTTGGCTTACCTTTTTTTATTGATTTAATAATTTTTTTTACTTTTATATTTCTATTTATTAAAAATAAAAAACTTTTTTTTTCTTATAATATCTTTTTTATAATATCAATTTTATTCATAAATCTATTTATATTGAATTCTCCAGTTGATAAAAATCAATTATTAAATGGACATAAAAAATTTTCATTTGAAGGTAAGTATAAAAAAAATATCGATACTATTATTAAAAGTCCACAAGGAGATCTTATAGCTTTAGATACTTGTACAGAAAAAATTTATGATAATAAAATACAAATAAATGATCAGGAATTTATTACAGATGAGCTTGGTTTTAGAAATAAACCGGGCTCCATAATAAAATCTAATTATATATTAGTAGGAAACTCAATAATAATGGGGGGGCCTTTGTCTCAAAGAAATATACTGTCGGAAAAATTAAGTACCGATTCACACTTAAGATTCTCAAATATAGCTATAGGAGGGACTGGACCAAAAATATATGAAAATAATATGGCTGAAATTCTTCCAACTTTAAGAGATGATCAAAAATTTTTAGTATTCTATTTCGAAGGAAATGATTTTTACTTTGAGAAGAATAATCATGAATTTTATTGGTATGGGATTAAAATTCCAAAATATAAGTATAAATTGAGATTTGGATACGAGCGGATTGAAAGAAATAAAGATAAGTTTTTAAACAAGAATTATTTCAAACAAAATTATTTATATCAAAATATAAGACCTCTAAGCCAGAGATTTTATAACAAATTATTATCTAAATGGACTAATTCTTGTTTGATACAATGGAAAATTATAAACAACCAAAAAGTTGGATTTTTATACAAATATTATCAAATAAATCAATATAAAGCTCATATAATTAAAAATTATGATGTGATAAAAAAAATTGAAAAAGTTTTTTTTATACCAACTAAATTTTCAGTTTATGAAAACTATTTCGATCATAGCTTTTCTAAAATAAATAGAGAAAACAAGCTCAACTTTCTTAAAAAAGAATATAAAAAGTTAAATGTTGAAGTTATAGATTTAACAAATGAACTTCAAGTAAAGTCAAAACATGAATTGAAAAATAACAAACTTTTATTTTTTCAAGATGATACTCATTTAAATGAATTGGGTAATAAAGTATTGTCAAATTATTTATTGAAAATACTTTTTGAATAATGTTTAAATGAGTTTTTGTTGCTATGCCAAATTTATTAGTACTCACCAAAAGAGGGGTTGATTATAAAATTAAAAATAATTTTTTAAATATTCCTGAAAAAGTTGATTGCTTAATCATATCACCAGGAGCATGTGGTTCTACAAACCTAATTATACATTTAGATAAATATTGTAAATCAAATTTATATTTTGAAAGAAAATATAAAATATTTGCTTTAGGTCACCTTTATAAACCTCCGCCTTCTTTTTTGAAAAAAAAAATCAAAATAATATTATTAAAAAGAAATATAAATGAGATTTATAAATCTATGAAAAAGAGGGGGTTTATCAGAAATGCATTAAATACTTATGGAGACTTATTTCCTTTTCTTTATATAAATATTTTTAAAAGTGAAAAAAATTTAAAAAAAAAATTCTTACTGAACTTAAAAAAATTTTATTTAAATTGGAAAATTTATCCAAAAAATAAAATTTTAATAATTGATTATAAAAAACTTTATTCACAAAAAACTGAAAAAAACAAAATATTTAAATTCTTAAATTTAAAAAATAAAAGTTTTTTAAAAAAATTTCCAGAATATAAAAAATATAAAAAAGATAAAAATTTTATTGACCCTTCAACTCCACTAATGAGAAAAATACACAATCTTTAAAATGGCGGAGAGAATGGGATTCGAACCCATGAAAGAATTTCTCCTTTACACGCTTTCCAAGCGTGCGCCTTCAACCACTCGGCCACCTCTCCAGTTATAAAATCCAATCCTTAAATTTTTTTCTATTATTTAAAATATATTTTGGAAAGGAATCATCAAAATCAATCTTTTGATAAATCATATCTCTATCAAATATGTCTAATCCCTGATTAATAGAGTTGGAAATTTTATTTAAATTCGTAAATTTATTTATATTAAACTCAGAATGTGCGAACGATTTAATTTTCTTTTGCACGTCTTCTGGTGTCATTAAAAAAGAAAAATGCCAACCTCCACTTTTAATTAAGTTCCATTTTATTTTATAAAATTTCCAAAAAGGATAATTTTTAACCTTTTGATTTCTTAGCCATTGAGGTGTTTTTAAATGCTTTTTTTTGCACATTTTACTACCAATCCACATTGGATAAGTCTTATTTAAAAGATTAATTTTATAATAGAACATTTTTTGTTCGAAAGCCGTATACTTGTATTTCTTAATATTATTTAAATTTGATAAATTCGGAATTTCATCTACATCAGAAATAATTATATAATCATCTTCTTGAGCTAAATTTAATCCGTTTACAATAAAGTTTCTTTGAAAATTTTCTCTCTCCCAATCACTTTGATTTTCAGGAAAAAATTCTATTACTTTGTATATTATTTTATTCTCAAACTTTTTATAATTTTCTAATTTAAAATTCAATTTCTTTTCATTTCCTTGATGATCTGATTTTGCTTCTACTATTACAAATTTATCAATATAATTGTTTAGAGTATTGAGTCTTATATCAAGAATTAAATCCTCATCATGATACATAAAACAATCAAAAAATTTCATCTATTTTTCTTTACTTATTTTTAAAACACCAATAAATGCCTCTTGAGGTATTTCTACACGTCCAAATTGCTTAGACCTAGCTTTACCTTTTTTTTGTTTTTCTAAAAGTTTTCTCTTTCTATCAGTTGCACCACCACCATGTATTTTCGTCAGAACATCTTTTTTAAATCCCTTAATTGTTTCTCTTGCAATAATTTTGCCTCCTATAGCTGCTTGAACTGGAATCATAAAATTATGTCGTGGAATTAAATCTTTTAATTTTTCACAAACTTCTCTTCCAGTTTTTTGAGCAAAATCTTTATGTATCATCATAGCTAAAGCATCAACAGGTTCGCCATTGACTAGTATTCCGAGTTTAACTAAATCTCCCTCTCTATGTTCAATTATCTCATAATCAAAACTAGCATATCCACTAGTCATTGATTTTAGTCTATCATTAAAATCAAAAACAACTTCGTTCAAAGGCAACTCATAATTTATCACAGCTCTGTTCCCTGAATAGCTTAAATTAGTTTGGATTCCTCTTTTATCTTGACACATTTTTATAATTGAACCTAAGTATTGGTCAGGAGTAATAATTGTTGCTTTTATCCATGGCTCTTCGATATATTTTATTAAAGTTGGATCAGGTAAACTTGACGGATTTTCAAGATCAATTATGTTTCCATTATTGGAGTGAACTTTATAAACAACACCAGGTGTAGTAGTTAATAAATTAACATCAAATTCTCTTTCTAGTCTTTCTGTGACTATTTCCAAATGAAGTAATCCTAAAAATCCACATCTAAAACCCAAACCTAGAGCAGATGATGACTCTGGCTCAAATGAAAAACTTGCATCATTCAATTGTAATTTAGCTAAACCATCTTTAAGTTTTTGAAACTCAGAACTGTCTACTGGAAACAGCCCACAGAACACTACCGGCTTACTTGGTTTAAATCCTGGTAAAGCATCTTTTAAAGGTTTTGAAGCATCACAAATTGTATCTCCTACTTTTGTTTCAGATAAAACTTTAATTCCAGTAATAATAAATCCAATTTCACCTGTTTTTAATTCATTAATATCCACTGGTTTTGGGGTAAAAATACCAACTTTTTCAACAATATATTCTTGATTTGTAGACATCATTTTTATTTTCATGTTTTTTGAAAGTTTACCATCTATCACTCTTACTAAAATTACTACACCTAAATACGTGTCATACCAGCTATCAACCAATAGACATTTAAGATTAGCTGAACTTTCTCCTTTGGGGGCGGGTAATGTTGTAATTATTTGTTCTAAGATATCCTCTATTCCTTCTCCAGTTTTACCTGAACATGGAATTGCATTTTCGGTATCAATTCCTATCACCTCTTCAATTTGTTTTTTTGTTCTATCTAAATCCGATGCAGGTAAGTCAACCTTATTTAAAACTGGTACTATCTCATGGTTAATATCTAAAGCTTGGTAAACATTTGCTAAAGTTTGAGCTTCTACCCCTTGTGTACTATCTACGATCAAAATTGAACCTTCACATGCATATAAAGATCTACTAACTTCATAACTGAAATCTACATGGCCTGGGGTATCAATAATATTTAAAATATAATTTTTACCATTTTTAGCTTTATAATTTAATTTTACAGTTTGAGCTTTAATTGTGATTCCTCTTTCACGCTCAATATCCATAGAGTCTAAAACTTGAGCTTTCATTTCTCTTTCAGTTAATCCACCACAACTATGAATAATTCTATCCGCTATAGTAGATTTTCCATGATCAATATGAGCAATTATTGCAAAATTTCTTATATTATCAATTGAACTCATTAAATATTTTAGGAACGAATTTTAGCACCAATTTTATTTTCAACCGTTTCAATTATCAAATTATTAATTTTTTCTAAATCATTATCCATTAATGTTTTTTCCAATGATTGAATGGTAACGCTTATAGCAACTGATTTTTGATTTTCAGGAATATTATCTCCTTCGTAAACGTCAAATACTTTAATGTTTGAAATTAAATTTTTATCAATACTTGATATAACGCTTACTATATCTTGCGCACTTATTTTTTTATTAACAATAAATGCAAAATCTCTTTCAGATTTTTGAAAATCCGATACTAAATATTTTGTTTTTTGATCTTTTAAAGGTTTTTTATGTAGCTTAAAATTATCTAGAAATATTTCAAAACCTAACAATGTCTCTGTTTTAATATCTAGTGTTTTGATAATGTTTGGATGTATTTCGCCAAAATAAGCAGCCACCTTATCTTTTCCCTTATTTAAAAATACTCTGCCTGATTTTCCTGGATGAAAATAATTAGGGCTTTCATCATCAATATAAAATTTTTCTGAGTCGTAACCAGCTTCTACTAAAGTTTGAATAACATCTCTTTTAATATCAAAAACATCTATATTTCTCTCTTTTTCAATCCATGAAAATCTAGATTTTTTTCCAGCTGACAAACCACAAACAACTGTATTCTGTTCTCCAGGTTGTGATCCATAAAATGTTGGCCCTATTTCAAATATTGATAAATCTTTAATTCCTCTATCTAAGTTTTTGCTCATGTACATCACTAAATTTGAAAAAATAGAACTTCTTAATACTCCCAATTCAGAGCTAATTGGATTTACAATTTTTATTTCTTTATTGTCCTCTTTAAAGTGATCGTTATATTTTGAATCTGTAAAAGACCAAGTAATAGCCTCCAGATACCCTTTAGATGCTACTGCTCTTTGAAGAAAATGAAATAATTTTTGAGTTGGATTTAAAGTATTTTTTGATCTTTCTTTAATAGGATTTTCTATTTTTATTTTTTCATATCCACTAATTCTTACAAGTTCCTCAACTATATCAATTTCTTGAACGATATCTGGTCTCCAAGATGGAATTGATAACTTAAAGAATTTTTTTTCTTTTTTTAATTTAAAACCAAGTTTTTCTAAAATGTTTATCATTTCCTTAGTTGAAATTTTAAAACCAGTAATTTTTTCAAACATTTTAGGTTCAAATTTTATTACTTTATTTTTATAAGATTCAATTTTTTGAATATCTATCTTGCTAATTTCACCACCACAAATTTCTTTAATTAAAAAAGCTGCTTTATTTAATCCATATTCAATAGATAACTGATCAATACCTCTTTCAAATCTAAATTTAGCATCTGTATCGATATTCAATTTCTTAGCAGTTTTTCTAATTGATCTTGGATCGAAATAAGCCGACTCTAATAAAACATTTTTTGTATCTATCTCTGTACCCGATCTTGTTCCTCCAATAATTCCTCCTAAGCCCAAGACACCTTTGTTATCGCTTATTACACACATTCCATCTTCTAGTTTGTAATTTTTATTGTCTAGAGCTGTAAATTCTTCCCCTGATTCTGAATTTCTAACAATTATTCCCTTATCAATTTTGTCAGCATCGTATGCATGCAAAGGACGATTTATATCAATCATGACATAATTTGTAATATCTACAATTGCAGATATTGGTTTTTGGCCTACAGAAATTAATTTATCTTTCAACCATTGAGGACTTTCTGTATTTTTAACACTAGTTATCAAGCAACTACCAAAAGATAAGCATCCTTGATTTTTTTCTTTAGTTATTTTTACTTTTAAGGTCTGTTTTTTATTTGATTTAATTTTTTTATCTTTTTCTGGTTTTAAATTTCCAAAACCTGCAGCTGATAAATCTCTCGCTATCCCTCTAACACCAAGACAGTCTGGTCTATTTGGTGTAATTGACAAATCGATAAGATTAGAACTTGATTTAGAAAAATAACTTTTTCCAATATTTTTTGCATATTTGGATGACAGCAGCTCAGTAATGCCATCACTTTCATCTGATAAATTCAATTCAGATTCGGAACAGAGCATTCCATAAGATGTAACATCTCTTATTTTTGCAACAACAAGCTTGGTTTTGTTTTTTGGGATTATTGCACCAGGTGGTGCATATACAGTAATTAGGCCCTCTCTTGCATTTGCAGCCCCACAAACAACTTTTTTGATTTCTTTATTACCAACATCAACATCACAAACTTTAAGTCTATCTGCATTAGGATGTTTTTCTGTTTTTATAATTTTTGCTACCTTAAATAAATCTAACCCATCGTATAAGTTTTCTATATTCTCAACCTCAAGACCTATGTCTGTTAGTTTCTCTATAAGTTTATCTTCTTTAGCACTTACTTTTAAATGATCTTTTAACCAATCATATGTGATCTTCATCTGCTTAAACCTCTGTAATTTGAAGGGACATCAAGAGGGTCAAAACCAAAATGATTTAGCCATCTGTAGTCGCAATCAAAAAATGCTCTTAAATCATTAATGCCATATTTAAGCATTGCTAATCGATCTATACCTATGCCAAAAGCATATCCTTGATATTTAGATGGATCCACTTTTACATTTCTTAAAACATTAGGATGCACCATGCCACAGCCTAAAATTTCAAGCCACTTATCTCCTTCTCCAATAATTATTTTGCCATCTTTTATTTCATAACCAATATCGACTTCTGCAGATGGTTCTGTGAATGGAAAATGACTAGGTCTAAATCTCATTTTAATTTTTTCGACTTCAAAAAATTCTTTAATAAAATAATTCAAGCATCCTTTCAAATGTCCCATATTAATATTTGTGTCAATATGCAAACCTTCTACTTGATGAAACATTGGTGCGTGTGTTTGATCACTATCAGATCGATATGTTCTTCCAGGAGCTATGATCTTAAATGGAGGTTTGTCTTTTAGCATAGTTCTAATTTGAACTGGTGAGGTATGAGTTCGTAACAAAATTTCTTTGTTTTCATCCAAGTAAAATGTATCATGCATATCTCTTGCTGGATGATTGTCAGGTGTGTTTAAAGCAGTAAAGTTGTTATATTCATTTTCAACATCGGGGCCTTCTTCAACACTAAATCCTATTTCAGAGAAAATGGATGAAATTTCATCAATAGTTTGTGATACTGGATGAACTTTTCCTCTAACAAATGGTCTTTCGGGCAAAGTTATATCAACTTTTTCCTTTTCTAATTTTTCGTTTATTTTTTTTGCTTCTATCTCACTAATTTTAGAAGTTATCAAATTCTGAAGTTCATCTTTAATTTGATTTAAATCTGATGCAAATTTTTTTCTATCAGTCTCTGGAATTGAACCTATTGTTTTAAATTTTGATGAAATTAAACCATTTTTACCAAAGAGCTCAGTTTTGATTTCATTTATTTGATCAATGTTTAAATCATTTTTTAGCTTTGATATAAACTGATCTCTAATATTTTTTATCTCTGACATATTTGTAGATTATTTCCTTAAGAAATAAAAACAATAGCGAAGATTAATTTAAAGCTGATTGAGCTTTTTGTACAATTGTTTTGAATGCTTCTGGGCTATCGTAAGCAATTTCAGCAAGAATTTTTCTATCTATTGCAATACCACATTTGTTTAATCCATTGATAAATTTTGAATAAGTTAAGCCTTCAGCTCTAACTCCAGCGTTGATTCTCTGTATCCACAATGATTTAAAATCTCTTTTTTTATTTCTTCTGTCTCTGTAAGCGTATTGCATGGATTTTTCCATAGCTTGCTTGGCAACTCTGATGGTATTTTTTCTTCTGCCCCATTGACCCTTTACAGCTTTTAAAACTTTTTTATGTTTAGCTTTACTAGTTACACCTCTTTTAACTCTTGCCATTATTAACCCCTTAAACTGTAAGGCATATATGACTTAACAATTTTTCCATCTTGTTTAGACAATGTTGTAGTGCCTCTAAGTTTTCTGATTTGTGAATTCGTTCTTTTAATCATACCATGTCTTTTACCTGCTTGTGCAGAAATAACTTTACCCTTAGCTGATATTTTAAATCTTTTTTTTGCTGAGCTTTTTGTTTTTAGTTTTGGCATAATTCTGCGGACTTATACAAAGAAAGATATAATTTTACAACCTCTATTAAGGGTTATAAAGGCTGAATTACCATGATCATTTGCTTTCCATCAAACTTGGGGTGCAATTCTACCTTGCCAATATCTTTCATATCTTCTTTAATTTTGCCCATTAGTTCATTTCCTAGATGAGAATGCTGAAGTTCTCTACCTTTAAATCTTATAGTGAATTTGACCTTATCTCCTTTAGCTATAAATTTTTTAGCATTTTTAACTTTAAACTCATAATCATGAGTTTCTGTAACAGGTCTCATTTTAATTTCTTTTAAAGAAACAATTTTTTGTTTTTTCTTTGCAAGATTTGCTTTTTTCTGAGCATCATATTTATATTTACCCATATCCATTATTTTACAAACAGGAGGATTTGCATTAGGTGCTATTTCAATTAAATCTAAACCTTGATTTTTTGCCATTGAAATAGCTTCATTGGTATTCATCACTCCAAGATTTTGTCCATCACTTGCTATAACTTGCACATCAGGAGAAGAAATTCTATTATTAGATCTTGGACCTCTGTCCTTAGTTCTTCTTTGAAAATAATTTTGTTTGAAGTCTGCCACTTAGTTTGATGATGCTTTGTTTAAAGCAGAGAATGTTTTTAAGAATTGATCTATACCCATATTTTCTTGATTATTAGAGTCTAATCTTCTAATCGTTACTGAATTGGAGTCAACTTCTTTTTTACCACAAATTAATAAAAGCGGTATTTTTGCTAAAGAATGATCTCTAATTTTATAATTTAAATTATGATTTTTTAAATCTACTGCAGAACTTATACCTGAATTTTTAATTTTATTTGACACCTCTACTGCATAGTCATTAAATTCTTCCGAAATAGGTATTACCATAGTCTGTAAAGGAGATATCCAAAATGGAAACTTGCCTGCATAGTTTTCAATTAAAATTCCAATAAATCTTTCTAGAGAACCAAATAATGCTCTATGCAACATAACAGGAACTTTTTTAGTTCCATCTTTATCAACATAAGAAGCATCTAATCTTCCAGGTAAATTTAAATCTACTTGTAGGGTTCCACATTGCCAATCTCTACCAATAGCATCTCGTAAAACAAATTCAATTTTAGGACCATAAAATGCTCCTTCACCTTTGTTGATAGTATATTCTAGTTTAGAAGCTTTAACAGCTTCAAGCAAAGAAGCTTCTGCTTTATCCCATACTAAATCATCACCCACTCTTACTTCTGGCCTATCTGCATATTTTAGAATTACATTTTCAAAGCCAAGGTCTTTATAAATATCTAATATTAAATTAGTAACAATTAAACATTCACTAGTAATTTGATCTTCAGTACAAAAAATATGGGCGTCATCTTGAGTAAAGGCTCTTACTCTTAATAACCCATGTAAAGCGCCTGATGGCTCATAACGATGAACTTTTCCAAATTCAGCAAAACGTAAAGGAAGATCTCTGTAACTTTTTAAACCTTGATTAAACACCTGGATATGACCAGGGCAATTCATCGGTTTAATTGCAAAAACTTTCTCGTCTGGCGTTTCAGAAGTGTACATGTTTTCTCCATATTTCTCCCAATGCCCAGATTTTTCCCATAGTTGTCTATCTAATACCTCTGGAGTATTTACCTCCTTATAACCAGCAGCATCTTGTCTGCTTCTCATGTAGTTTATGAGCTTTTGAAATAAACCCCATCCTCTTTCATGCCAAAATACAGAGCCAGGACTTTCTTCTCTAAAATGAAATAAATCCATTTCTCTACCTAATTTTCTATGATCTCTTTTTTCTGCTTCTTCTATTCTTTTCAAATATTCATCTAGATCTTTTTGAGTTGCCCAACTTGTACCGTATATTCGTTGCAACATTTCATTATTAGAGTCTCCTCTCCAATATGCTCCTGACACTTTTGTAAGTTTAAAATATTTTCCTATTTTACCTGTGGAGGAAAGATGTGGACCTCTACATAAATCATGCCATTCTCCATGAAAATAAATTGATACATCTTCATTTTCGGGTATCGCTTCAATCAGCTCAGCTTTATAAATTTCTCCTTTTTTTTTAAAATGGCTAATTGCTTTGTTTCTATCCCAAACTTCTCGTTTTGTTATTTCATTCCTATCAACAATTTCTTTCATTTTATTTTCAATTTTAACTAGATCATCCTCTGTAAATGGTTCTTTTCTAGCAAAGTCGTAATAAAATCCATTTTCAATCACGGGTCCAATTGTAACTTGTGTGCCAGGAAATAATTCTTGAACAGCCATAGCTAAAATATGAGCTGTGTCATGCCTTATAGTTTCCAAGCCCTCAGGATTTTTTGAGGTAAAAATTTTTACAGAACAATCATTTTCAATTAGAAAATCAAGATCTTTAAGCTCACCATCAACACTTATGACCATGGCTTGCTTAGCTAATGATTTACTAATTTTTTCAGCTACTTCTAGTCCAGTAACTTTGTTAGGAAAATCAATATTGTTTCCGTCAGGTAATGTTATTATCGGCATTTAATTTAATAATCTCTTATACTCTGAATAAGTAGAAAAGCACATTTTTTCAACATTAAATTTTTGAACTATGTTTTTTCTTCCCTCATTACCAATTGATTTTAATAGAGTTTCATCCATGTTAAGAGTTCTTAATATTTTATTACTTAATGATTTAGCATTTCCTGCTTCATATAAAAAACCAGTTTTTTCATCAATTATTGTTTCATTAGAACCTCCAATGTTACTTGCTATAATTGGTTTTTCCATCGATTGTGCTTCAACAGCAACTCTACCAAAAGCCTCTGGTTCGGTTGAGGCTGAAATAATAATATCAGAAACTTTATAAGCTAATGCCATGTCCTTGCAATGATCTATAAATCTTATTTGTTTAGACAATCTATATTGCTCTGAAAGTCTTATTAATTTTTTCTTATATAAATCTCTACCTTGATCACTGCCTAGAATGACAGCATAAAATGCTTCATAACCCAGTTCTATATTCACTAAATTAATTGCCTCTATAAAAACTTCCTGTCCTTTCCAGGAAGTTAATCTACCAGGCAAAAGTATAATTTTTTTATCTTTTTCAATTTCCCATTTTTTTAATAATTTTTTTTCATCAATTTCAATTTTGGTAGTTGGGTCAAAATAGTCAACGTTTATCCCTCTAAAAATAACCATCAATTTTTTTTTTTCATTTAAATATTTTGAATAATTTTTTTTAATATGAGAAAAAATAAAATTAGATCCTGCAATTATTAAATCTGCTCTAGTCATTACTGAATTATAAATTTTTTTTATATTGCTCTTAAAATTGTATGTTCCATGAAAAGTAGTTACAAATTTTCTTCCTGTGATTTTTGTTGCTAACAAACATGACCAAGCAGGTGCTCTACTTCTAGCGTGAACAAGAGAAATATTATAAAACAAAATTATTCCAATTAAGATAAAAGCATTAATTAAAATTAGTAGTGGATTTTTGCTTTGCACTGGAAGTCTAAATATTTTAACTTTTTTTCTATCTACAAATTTAAGTAATTCACCACCACTTGTTACAATAAATGATTTACAATTATTTTCTGATAAATAGTGCGCAATATCATAACAGCCTGTTTCAGCTCCTCCATATCCTAATTTTGGAATTACTTGTAAAACTTTTAAATCAGATGACATTTGATATGATTATATATTAATAGACAAAACTTATAAACGATTATGGCAAATTTCAGATTTCATCAAATATCAAATACAAAGAAAATTAGATATATTTCCAAAATTTTTAAAAATAGTTCTTTTATAGTTTTTTTGCATGGCTTTATGTCGGATCTTGAAGGAAAAAAACCAAATGCATTTTTGAAATTTGCTAAAAAAAATAAGATAAGTTTTTTAGCACTAGAATACTCTGGTCATGGGAAATCTTCTGGAAAATTTGTAAATGGAAATATTTCAAAATGGAGTAAAGAGACATCAATTTTAATAAAAAAATACGTTAAAAAAAAAGAATTTGTGCTAATTGGTTCAAGTATGGGCGCATGGATTTCGCTTAATCAATTCAAAATTTTCAAAAAACAGATTAAAGGATTTTTAGGAATAGGGGCTGCTCCTGAATTTTTAGAAAATTTGATGTGGAACAAATTTAGTAAAAAAATGAAAGAGGAAACAATACGCAAGGGTATTTATCAATTAAAACATGGCAATTATGAATATCCAATTACTCTACAATTAATAAAAGATGGTAGAAAAAATAAAGTCTTAAATAAGAAAATAAATTCAAATATTAAAGTCACAATGGTACATGGTGAAAAAGATGAGGCAGTTCCTGTCTCATATTCAAGCAAAATTTTAAGATTATTTCCAAAAGCTAAGAAAAAATTAAAAATTATAAAAAAAGGTGATCACAGTTTATCAAATAAAAAATGGCTAAATATAATTTTAAAAGAGCTTAAATTATTAATTTAGCTAACTTTTTTAATATCTTTTTTTAAAATAATTGGATTTTTTAATTTGTCCAACATTTCTTTGGGACACACCTGAACAAAATTATTTACTTCATCATCAAAGTACTCAATTATTTTTTTTGATAATTGAGACTCAGTTTCTTTAAAGTGCTCACTAACTAAATTTTTCAAATATTCTTTCCAATATTCTGTCTCTACATTTTGCCAAACTACTGACTCCGGATTTACTTTCTTTTCAAATTGTTGAGATTTGTCATATATAAAGGCCATTCCTCCTGTCATACCGGCTGCAAAATTATCACCAACATCTCCTAAAATTACTACAGTTCCACCAGTCATATATTCACATCCATTAGAATCGCATCCTTCAATTACTGTAACTGCACCAGAATTTCTAACTGAGAATCTTTCACCAGCTTGGCCAGCAGCAAAAAGTTTTCCTGAAGTAGCTCCGTAAAGAACAGTATTTCCTAAAATTGTATTCTCATTTGAAACTAAATTGCTCTCTTCAGGTAATTTTATTGAAATAGTAGCTCCTGACAAACCTTTACCAACATAATCATTTGCATCTCCCTTTAATACAAGTTTTAAACCTTTAGAAGAAAATGCACCAAATGATTGACCCGCTGATCCTTTAAAATTTAAAACTAAAAAGTTTTCATCAAGTTTTTCATAACCGTATTTTTTATACAAATGATGAGAAATTCTTGTACCTACTGCCCTGTTAGTATTTTTTATTTGATATTCTTTCTCAATTTTTTCAGAATTATCTAAAGCCTGTTCAATTTCCGGCCAAATTTGTTGGTCAAGAGTATCTGGCACACTATTTATTTCTTGATCCTCACAATACCTTGGATTATTTCCAGTATCAGCTTGAACAAATAAAGGATTTAAATCTAAATCATCTAAATTTGGAGAACCCTTACTTACCTGTTTTAACAAGTCTGTCCTACCAATCACTTCATCTAATGATTTAAAACCTAAATTTGCTAATATTTCCCTTACTTCACTAGCTATAAATGTGAACAAATTAACTACTTTTTCTGGAGTCCCGGTAAATTTTTCTCTGAGCTTTTCATCTTGAGTACAAACGCCTACAGGACATGTATTTGAATGACACTGCCTTACCATTATACATCCCATTGCAACTAATGCTGTAGTAGCAACACCATATTCTTCAGCGCCCATCATTGCAGCTATAACCACATCTCTTCCAGTTTTAATTCCGCCGTCTGTTCTTAATGTAACTTTATGTCTAAGATTATTTAAAGTTAATACTTGGTTTGCTTCAGTCAAACCCATTTCCCATGGTATTCCAACATACTTAACACTTGTTTGAGGTGTTGCTCCTGTTCCGCCATTGTGTCCAGAAATTAATATTATATCTGCTTTTGCTTTAGCTACACCAGCTGCAATTGTTCCTACTCCAGAGGAAGCAACAAGCTTAACTCCAATTCTTGCTTTTGGATTTATCTGTTTCAAATCATAAATTAGTTGTGCAAGATCTTCGATTGAATAAATATCATGATGCGGTGGTGGTGATATTAAAGTTACTCCAGGAGTTGAATGTCTAAGTTTAGCAATCTCCTCTGTAACTTTAAATCCTGGTAGCTGACCTCCCTCACCAGGCTTAGCGCCTTGTGCAATTTTAATCTCTATCTCATTACAATTATTAAGATAATTAACTGTAACTCCGAATCTTGCAGAAGCTATTTGTTTAACTCTTGAGTTTGCGCTGTCACCATTATCTAAAACTTTAAATCTACTTGCATCTTCACCGCCCTCTCCGCTACATGAAGCACCTTTGATCCTATTCATACCAGTTGCCAGAGTTTCATGTGCCTCTTTAGATAAGGCTCCATGAGACATGCTACCACTTCCAAATCTTTTTAAAATATTTTCTATTGGCTCAACCTCAGAAATATCTATTGGCCCACTTAATTTTTTTTCTCTGAAATCAATTAAGTCTCTAAGATTAATAGGTGGTAAGCTGTATATTCCATCCGCATATCTTTTATATGCATCATAAGAATTGGATCCTACTGCACTTTGAAGTAAATGAATTAATTTTCCTTGATATTGATGAGTTTCACCATTTTTACGATATCTATATATACCACCTATCGGCAATATGGTTTCAGAACTTTCAAATGCCTCTTTATGGATGTTTCTAATTTTTTTCTCTATACCAGTAAGACCAATACCTGAAATTTTAGAGACAACTCCTGGAAAATAATCTGCAACAATTGTTCTACTTAAACCTACAGTTTCAAAGTTACATCCGCCTCTATAAGAACTTAGAACTGAAATACCCATCTTAGACATGATCTTTAATAAACCTGCGTTTACTGATTTTATGTATCTCTCTACACATTCATCAAAGCTAAATTGACCAAATAATTTCTTTTCATGACGCTGAAATAAACTATCAAATGCTAAATATGGATTTACAGTAGTTGCTCCAACTCCTATTAAGGTTGCAAATGAGTGTGTATCTAAAGCCTCTCCAGATTGAACATTTAATGATACATATCCTCTTAGTTTTTTTTCAATAAGAAATGAGTTAATTGATCCAACTGCTAAAAGCATTGGTATTGGAAGTTTTAAGTTAGAAAGCTCTTTGTCACTTAAGATCAATTGAGTAACTCCCTGTCTTACTGCAATTTCAGCTTCTTTTTGAATTTTTTTAATTGAATCAAATAAAGTTTCTTCCTCAGAAAAAGTACAATCAATTATAGATGAATTATTGCCAAAAAAATTTATAAATTTTTCAAACTGAGAATTTGATAGTATTGGACTATTTAAAACATAAATATTTTGATTTGTTAAATTATCAAAATTTAAAATATTTCCAAGATTTCCAAATCTTGTTTTCAAACTCATAACCTTGTTTTCTCTTAAAGAGTCTATTGGTGGGTTTGTGACTTGGCTAAAATTCTGTCTAAAAAAATGGTATAAAGGTCTATACCTATCTGACAAAACAGCCAATGGTGTATCGTCCCCCATAGATCCAGTTGCTTCTTTAGCATCTTCTGCCATAGGATGCAGTATTAGCTCAAGGTCTTCTAAACTTATTCCAAAAGTATATTGCCTTCTTCTTAAATCATCTCCCGAAAAAGAATTTTTTTCATCTGAAATAGTTAACTTATCATCTAGGTCGATAATTTGTGAGTTAAAGTGTTTATATTCTTTGGCTAAATAATCTTTTATTTGCTTATTAGTAAATACTTTACCTTTTTCTATTCTAACTCCAATTATTTCCCCAGGACCCAATCTTCCTTTTGACAAAATTCTTTTTTCATTTAACTCAATCATTCCTGTTTCAGAACCTGCAAACAACAACTTGTCTTTTGTAATTGCATATCTTAAAGGTCTTAATCCATTTCTATCATTTGCAGCTATAACCCACTCATTATCTGTTCCAGCAATAGCTGCTGGTCCATCCCATGGTTCCATAGTACTGTTTAAAAAATTAAATAATTGTTGGTGGTCTTTTGGTAGAGTTTTATTTTTTTTAGACCATGCGTCTGGAACCAACATGAGCTTTGCCAAAGGCGCAGGCTGACCGGATATATTTAATAATTCAAAAACATTATCTAATGCAGCAGAGTCTGATGCTCCCTGTTGTATAACAGGTTTTAAGTTTTCAACATCGTCAAAAAGAGGACTGTTCATCTCTTGTTCATGAACCTTCATCCAATTTTTATTTCCCCTATAAGTATTAATTTCTCCATTATGCGCTATAGCTCTAAAGGGTTGAGCTAAATTCCAGCTAGGTGCCGTGTTTGTTGAAAATCTTTGATGAAAAATAGCAAACCTTGAGACAAATCTCTCATCTTTTAGATCAAGGTAGAAATCTGAGATAGCTTCAGCTAAAAACATCCCCTTGTAAATGATAGATTTAGAACTCAATGAACAAATATAAAAATTTTTTAAAGAGTTTTTAAGAGCTTCATTTTCTATCTTTCTTCTAGTTTCATAAATTTTTCTTTCTAAATTTTTATTTGTTAATTCTGAATCATAAGGTTTAAACAATACTTGTATAATTTCAGGCATTGTTTGGAATGCCTTTTCTCCTAAAACTTTTGGATTAACTGGAACTTGTCTCCAGCCGTAAATACTAAAATCATTTTTTGTTAATTCACTTTCAACAATAGTTTTGCAACTTTCTTGTGCTGCGTAATCATTCCGAGGTAGAAATATCATACCCACACATATTTCAGAATTGTCATGTGTGTGTCCTGTCACCTCTATCTTTTCAATGAAGAAATCTTTTGGTATTTCAACATGAATCCCAGCTCCATCACCAGTTTTCCCATCGGCATCTACAGCACCTCTATGCCAAACTGCTTTTAACGCTTCAATACCATATTCTACAACTTTACGAGATTTTTTACCTTCAGTTGATGCAATTATACCAACACCACAAGCATCATGCTCCATATCTTCTGAATAAACATTATTTTCTTTTAAAAGGTGAAAGTTCTTTTTATAATTTTTCATTAAGCCACTTTTTTTTCCACTTTAGATTTACTCTCTAGATAAGTTTTAATTGAAACTGCTGCATCTCTTCCATCTTTTATAGCCCAAACAACTAATGAAGCTCCTCTAACTATATCACCAGCAGCAAACACTCCTTTAATATTTGTTTCCATAGTATCAAAATCTGTTTTAATAGTTCCCCACTTTGTTACTTGTAATTCACTACTATCAAATAAATTTGGTAAATCCTCAGGATCAAAACCTAGTGCTTTGATAACCATATCTGCTTTTGTTTCGTAACTTGAGCCTTCTTGTACTTGTGGCTTTCTTCTTCCTGTCTCATCTGGATCACCTAATTTAATTTGATCTACAATTATTTTTTCTATTTTATTTTTACCTTTAAATTCTTTAGGACTTGATAACCAAACAAACTCAACACCTTCTTCTTCTGCGTTTGCAACTTCTCTAGCAGATCCTGGCATATTTTCTTTATCTCTTCTATATAAACATTTAACAGATTTTGCCTTTTGTCTTATAGAGGTTCTTACACAATCCATTGCTGTGTCACCTCCACCGATTACAACAATATCCTTACCTTCTGCGTTTAAAATTCCTTTATCAAACAACTCAACATCATCTCCTAGACCTTTTTTATTAGATGCTGTTAAAAAATCCATTGCAGGAAAAATATTATCAAGATCATTTCCAGGTAAGTTCACTTCTCTTGCTTTATAAACTCCTGTAGCAATTAAAATTGCGTCGTGTTTTTTTCTCAATTGGTCTAGGCTTGCATCTTTACCAACTTCAAAATTTTGAACAAATTCAATTCCTCCATCCTTTAAGAGTTTTGTTCTTCGCTCTACAACTTCTTTTTCTAATTTAAAATTTGGAATTCCATAAATTAACAATCCTCCTGCTCTATCATATCTATCGTAGACCGTAATTTTATATCCATTTTTTCTTAATTGTTCTGCAGCGGCTAAACCAGCAGGACCTGCTCCTATAATTCCTACACTTTGATTTTTTTCATTCGTTACCTTAATTGGTTTTACCCAGCCCTCAGCCCAAGCATTATCTGTAATATATTTTTCTACTGATCCAATAGTTACTGTTCCATGACCAGATTGTTCAATTACACAATTTCCCTCGCATAATCTATCTTGAGGGCAAATTCGGCCACACACTTCAGGCATATTGTTTGTGCTTTGCGATAATTCATACGCTTCTTTTAATCTTCCCTCCGCTGTTAGTTTAAGCCAATCTGGAATGTTGTTACTTAAAGGACAATGAACTTGGCAAAAAGGTACTCCACATTGCGAACACCTACTCGACTGTTCTTTAGCTTTTTCATTGATATACTCGTCATAAATTTCGTTAAAATCTTTCTTTCTTGTATCAACTTCTCTTTTAGGTGGAGTTTGTTGACCTATTTTAACAAATTTAAGCATTTTATCTGGCATAATATTATTTAAGTTTTGGCAAAATATACCCTGATTTATGTATATAAAGCATAAAATAGGTCATATATATTGACCTTAATTTTTAAATTATTACCGTCAATAAACAAGTTTTTAATTATTGCATAGCTATTATGCTTAAATCGAATTGTTTTAAATAAATACTTTATAAGTTACGAAGAAATCATGTTTCAAAATATTATAGAAGTTTTAATTCTTTCTGCAATTCAAGGAATATCTGAATTTCTTCCTATTAGTTCCTCTGCTCATTTAATTTTGGTTTCTACTTTATATGAATTTAAATCTAGTTCTTTACTTATTGATATCAGCCTCCATCTAGGTTCTCTAATAGCAATAATTTATTTTTTTAAAAATGAATTGTTTGATATCAGAAAAAATAAAAGAATTTTAAATTTGATTGTATTGGGGTCTATTCCATTAATAATTGTTGGATACATACTTTATAGTACAAATTTAATTTATCAGTTAAGAAATTTAGAAGTCATTGCTTGGACTACTTTAATATTCGCAATAATTTTATATATCTCAGACAAAAATCGATTTGATAGAAAGATTTCTTCAAATTTAAATTTTCAGTCAATAATATTTATAGGTATTTTCCAAATTTTCTCTCTTGTACCTGGAGTGAGTAGGGCAGGGATTACTATAACAGCTGCAAGAATTTTAAAATTTAATAGAGTAGACTCAAGTAAGATATCTTTTTTACTTTCAATCCCAGCATTGGCTGGAGCAAGTGTCTTAAGCTTAAAAGATGTTTTTGAACAATCAATTCAGTTTAATTACTTAGTTGTTATCGCAATTATATCTTCTTTTATTTTTTCTTTTCTAACAGTTAAATTTTTTTTAATTTATATAAATAAATTTTCAATGAATGCGTTTGTAATTTATAGAATAATAATTGCTTTGATTTTATTTAGTTTAATTTATTAAATATATTTCTTTTTAATTAAAGGAAGTAGTTGAGACAAGAGGACTCCGCATAGAATAAAAAAGCATCCAAGTAAATTATTGACATCTAGAATTTGATTTAAAATAAACCAAGCAGCTATAGTCGCAAATACACCTTCAAGAGAAAAAATTATTGCTGCAGGTGCTGGGGTAATATTACGCTGGGCATAAATTTGTAATACAAATGCAAATCCACCAGATAATATACCTGCATATAAAACTGAATAAATTTCCATTAAAATATTACTTAAAATAAATTCTTCATAAATAATTCCAATTATAAACGAAAAAATAGCCACAATTAATGTCTGCGCAGCCCCTAGGGTAAGTGGAAGATTGTATTTAGTTATAATGACTCCAGTAAAAATGATATGAGTGCTCCAAAATAAAGCTCCCAGAACAACTAAAGTATCTCCTAATCTTACTGTTGCATCGTGAAAATTTGTTAATAAATATCCTCCAATTAAACATAGAACTACAGAAGGCCATACACTCCAATGAATTAATTTTTTACCAAACAAAAAAATTATAATCGGTACCATTGGTACATAAAAAATTGTAAAAAAAGCAGCATTTGCAACATCTGTATAAAGCAAAGCAACTTGTTGTAGTGCTGAGCCTAAGAATAAAGAAATTCCAATTAATAATGAATAAATTATGAAAGTTTTTTTATCTAATTTAAATTCTGATTTAAAATTTTTTAATTCAAATAAAATCATAAGTGGAATTATGGCGAGAAAACCAACAAAAAACCTCACAGCATTAAATGTAAAAGGGCCAATATTATCCATGCCCGTATCTTGGGCAATAAAAGTTGTTCCCCAAATAAAAGTGCACAATAAGGCACTAAATAATGATATGGATTTACTCATTTTTAATTAGACAGCTAGTTTATAAGCAAAATTTTTTCCTAAGTTTTCTTTTAGATCATTATTAAACCTAGCTGCTTCTGCACCATCAATAATTCTGTGATCATAAGATAAAGAAATTGGCAGCATAGTCCTAGTTTGAAACCTTCCATTGATAAAAATTTGTTTTTTTTCTGATCTTCCTACTCCTAGTATGGCAACTTCAGGATAATTAATTATAGGAGTAAAAAATGAACCTCCTATACCACCTAAACTCGTAATTGTCATCGAGCCGCCAAACAATTCCTTTTTATCAATTTTTAAATTTCTACAAAGTTCGCTTACCTCTTTTAATTCTTTACTTATCAGAGATATTTTTTTGTTATTTACATTTCTTATTTTTGGAACCATTAATCCATTTGGCGTATCAACTGCTATACCAATATGGTAATATTTTTTGAAAGTCATTTTTCCAGTCTCAATTTCATCAATAGAAGAATTAAAACTAGGAAATTTCTTAAGAGATGCAACTAAAGCCTTTATTATAAAAGCTAGAGGTGTAATTTTAATTTTTTCTCCAGTATACATGTTTGTTAATGAACTTCTAAAACTTTCCATCTCCGTAATGTCTGCTTCATCATGATTTGTAACATGAGGAATTGTTGTCCATGAATTTGTAAGATATTTTGATGATAATTTTTTTACTCTTGGTATGTCTTTAATTTCTATTTCACCAAAATCAGAATGTTCAAATTCGTTTATAATTTTATCTGGTTTACTATCTTTTACTACAAGGTTGTTTTTTGAATTTGATGAAACAAATTTTTTAATATCATCTTCAACAACTCTGCCATCTTTTTGACTTCCTGCTACTAGATTAATATCTACACCAAGTTCTCTAGCAAATTTTCTAGCTTTTGGACTTGCAGATGAAATGTCTGAAATATTATTTTTAGAAAAAGTTTTTTCTTGGATTTTAGGTTTTATTACCTCAATATTTTTTAATTCTTTTTCAATTTCTGGTTTTTCTTCAACCTCTTCCTTTTTAACTTCTAAATCACTTTCTAAACTTAAAATTAAGTCGCCCTCAGAAACTTTGTCTCCTACTTTTATTTTTAAATTTTTAATTTTACCGTCTAAATTTGATGGTATTTCTACGCTGGATTTATCACTTTCAATTGTTATTAAACCATCATTTTTTTTAATTGATTGACCTTCAGAAACTAATACCTCAATGACCTCAACATCTTTAAAATCTCCAATATTAGGTACTTTAATCTCAGTTTCTGACATTTATAATTTTGTTGGCATTGGTTTGTTACTATCAATATTATACTTCTTCATTGCATCTTTTGCATATTTAGAAGTTATAAGCTGTTCTTTTGCCAAAATACTTAAACCGTAAGCAACCAAATGTTCTTTATCTACCTCAAAAAATTTTCTTAAATTTTTTCTTGTATCACTTCTTCCAAAACCATCTGCTCCTAGTGAATAAAAACTTTTATTAGTATAAGATCTGATTTGATCTGAGTTCATTCTCATATAATCGGATGCAGCCATAATTGGGCCCTCTGTTTTACCCAGGCATTGCTCAACATAAGATTTTTTAGGTTCTTTATCAGGATTCAAAAGATTATATCTTTCTACTTCCATGCCATCTTTTCTTAATTCATTAAAACTTGTTACACTCCATATCTCACTATCAATTTGATAATCATTTTGTAAAATCTCTGCAGCAGACATCATTTCTCTCAAAATTGTTCCTGATCCTAAAAGTTGGATTTTGGTTTTTTTGTATTTGTTAAATTCTTTTATTTTATACATGCCTTTTAAAATGCCTTTCTCACAATTTTTATCTTTTGGCATTTCTGGGTGTGAGTAATTTTCATTCATTGTTGTAATATAATAAAAAACATTTTCATTTTTCTCATGCATTCTTCTTAGACCTTCTTGAAAAATTACCGCTAATTCATAATGAAATGTAGGATCATAAGCTACACAATTTGGAATAGTTGATGCAATTAAATGACTATGCCCATCCTGATGTTGTAAGCCTTCTCCAGCTAATGTTGTCCTTCCAGCTGTTGCACCCACCAAAAATCCTCTAGCCTGACTATCTCCAGCTGCCCAAGCTAGATCTCCTACTCTTTGGAAACCAAACATTGAATAAAAAATATAAATTGGGATCATTTCGATATCATGATTAGTATATGCAGTGGCAGCAGCAATCCATGAAGACATAGCACCTGCTTCATTGATACCTTCCTCTAAAACTTGACCACTTTTATCTTCTCTATAAGAACTTAATTGAGCCGAATCCTCAGGTTCATATTTTTGTCCTTCATGCGCATAAATCCCTATTTTTTGAAAAAATCCTTCCATGCCAAACGTTCTTGCTTCGTCAGGAATAATAGGAACCAGTCTAGGAGATATATTTTTATCCCTTAATAGATTTGTTAACATTCTCACAAGTGCCATAGTAGTAGACATTTCCTTTTCACCAGTTGATACTTTCATGAAATCGAAAATATCTTTTGAGGGTGCTTTGATTGGTTTAGCGAAAGTCGAACGTTCGGGTAAATATCCACCTAATTTAATTCTTTTTTCATTTATGTATTTTATTTCTGGAGAGTTTTCTTCAGGCCTAAAATATTCAATATTTCTCACCTGTTCATCTGTTAAGGGAACATCAAATCGATCTCTATAGTACATCAAGTCATCAACATCTAATTTTTTAGTTTGATGAGTAGTATTTACACTTTCTCCTGATTTTCCCATTCCATAACCTTTAATAGTTTTTGCAATTATCACTGTTGGGCTTCCCTGATGTTTGGTCGCTTTATCATATGCGGCAAAAACTTTATGAGGATCATGTCCACCTCTGTTGAGTCGCCATATATCTTTATCAGACATACTTGAGACTAATTCTAATGTTTCAGGAGATTTTCCAAAAAACTTTTCTCTTACATAAGCACCGTCTCTTGCTTTCATTGCTTGATACTCACCATCTACAGTTTCATTCATAATTTTTACTAAGTGACCTGTTTTATCATTAGCTATTAACGAGTCCCAATATGATCCCCAAATAACTTTTATTACATTCCACCCAGCTCCTCTAAAACTTCCTTCAAGTTCTTGAATAATTTTTCCATTACCTCTAACGGGACCATCTAATCTTTGAAGGTTGCAATTAACTACAAAAATTAAATTATCTAAGTTTTCTCTTGCAGCTAGCCCGATTGCACCCATGGACTCTGGTTCATCCATTTCTCCATCACCTAAAAAAGCCCATACTTTTCTTCCTTCATCTTTAATCAAACCTCTATTAATTAAATATTTCATGTACCTTGCTTGATATATTGCGAGCATGGGACCTAATCCCATCGATACTGTAGGGAACTGCCAAAATTTTGGCATTAGCCAGGGGTGTGGATATGAAGATAGACCTCCAGGTTTTACCTCTTGTCTAAAACTATCTAATTGTTTTTCATTTAATCTACCTTCTAAGAATGCCCTTGCATACATTCCTGGAGCACTATGTCCTTGAAAATAAATTAAATCTCCACCAAATTTGTTATTTTTTGCTCTCCAAAAATGATTCATCCCAACATCATATAATGTTGCAGCAGAAGCAAATGTACCAATGTGTCCACCAAGTTCAGGATATTTTTTATTTGCCCGTACCACCATCGCGGCTGCATTCCATCTAATTAACGATCTAATTCTTCTTTCAATATTTTGATCACCACTAGACTTTACTTCAGCCTCAGGAGGTATTGTATTAATGTATGGTGTATTTTGAGTATAGGGGATATTTGCTCCTTCACGATAAGCTTTATTAATTAATTCTTTTATTAAAAAATGGGCTCTTTGATTTCCATCTTTAGAAATTACCGCAGATAAAGACTCCAACCAATCTTGAGTTTCAAGTGGATCGATATCAGAACCATTAACAACTTGAATTGTAGATTGTTTTTTCTCTACTGCTGGTTCACTAATAATTTTTTTTTCCTCTTTTTTTTCAGCCATTGCTTCTTCAGCTTGTTTAATTATGTTTTCCGTATCTTTTGGAAGAGTGCTTTCAGATGATGTTTTTGATGATGTAAGATTGAGCAATAAATCTCCCTTAGAAACTTTATCACCTACTTTAACTGCTACATTATCTACTTTTCCATCAACAGTAGAAGGAATTTCAACACTTGATTTATCACTTTCAATTGTAACTATTGG
Source organism: uncultured Pelagibacteraceae bacterium (assembly GCA_902618695.1). Taxonomy (GTDB): domain Bacteria; phylum Pseudomonadota; class Alphaproteobacteria; order Pelagibacterales; family Pelagibacteraceae; genus Pelagibacter. The sequence continues at coordinate 98,781 of CACNCB010000001.1, forward strand.
ATCATTTTCTTCAATTTGATCACCAGGTTTTACAAGTATCTCTATAACCTCAACATTTTCAAAGTCACCAATATCAGGAACAAGTAATTTTTCACTCATTATTTAAAACGTTTTATATACCCAAAAAAATATAATTAAATTTTATTTTATCACATTAATAAGATTTTTTTTCGTTTATCTTGTATTTTTATTGTACAAAAAATAAAAAAATAAATAAAATTTAAGCTTTTTAGCTTCTCTCAATACACATGGCTATTCCCATGCCGCCACCTATGCAGAGTGCCGCACAACCTTTTCTTTTATCTTGCTTAATCATTTCATGAATAAGAGTAACCAAAATTCTGGATCCGGAAGCTCCTATCGGATGACCTAAAGCAATTGCACCTCCATTGATGTTAACTTTATGCTCGGGTAATTTTAATTCTTTAATTACTGCAATACTTTGTGCTGCAAATGCTTCGTTTATTTCAAATAAATCAACCTCATCAACTTTCCATTTGGCTTTAGATAAAGCCTCTTGAATTGAAGGTATTGGTCCAAGTCCCATTAATGAAGGTTCAACCCCACAAGTAGCCCACGATACAATTTTAACTAATGAGTCTAACGATTTTTTTTCTGCTTGCTCTCTGGACATTAACACTAAAGCAGCTGCACCATCATTTATCCCTGAAGAATTACCAGGTGTTACAGTTCCATTTTCTTTAAAAACTGTTTTTAATTTTTTTAAATCATCAATACTTAAATTATTTCTAGGGTGTTCATCTTTTTCAAAGACAAATTTTTTATCACCATCTTCAATTTGTAATTTTATCAGCTCATCTTTAAATTTATTTTCGCTATAAGCTTTTTCTGTTTTTTTTTGAGAATTTAGAGAAAAATTATCTTGTTCATCTCTTGAAATTTTATACTTTTCAGCAACATTTTCGGCAGTAACACCCATGTGATAATCATTAAATGAGTCTAAGAGACCATCGTTTATCATGGTATCCAGCAATTTTTTTTCAGAAAATTTTTTATCTTCTCTATAAAAAATTGCATGAGTTGCTCTAGACATGCTTTCTTGACCACCTGCAATGACAATTTTATTTTCTGCTAAACTAATTGATTGATATCCTGAAACAACAGATCTTAATCCAGATCCACAAACTTGATTAACAATATGAGCAGGTTTTGAAACTGGTACTCCGGCACCAATTGAAGCTTGCCGAGCAGGGTTTTGACCTAGTCCAGAAGTTAAAACATGCCCCATAATCACTTCATCTATCTCTTCTACGTCTAATTTTGATTTATAAATTACTTCTTTAATTACTATCGAACCTAATTTAGATGCACTAAGATTTTTTAACGAGCCTTTGTATCCTCCAATTGGGGTTCTTAGTGCTGAAGTAATTACAACATCTTTAGAGTTTTTGGTCATAAAGTAATTAACATAATGTTTTATAAGTTAAATTACATCAAAAACTTTGATATATGGAATATATTATTTAAATGGACCGCTGGCCAAATTGGATAAGGCGCTCGGCTACGAACCGGGAGATTCCAGATTCGAGTTCTGGGCGGTCCACCAAAAAGGAAATAGAAATGTTTAATTGGCTTTTAAAAGCATCTTTACAAAAATCAGTAATATATTTTTTTATAATCATTTTAATTATTTTATTAATTTTAACTTTTGTATTATAAAAAATTATGAGAAATAAATTTGAGCAAATAAGTATTAAACCTGGATTTATGAAACACAATGGGGGTGTTTTATTTAGATCTATTTCAGAAAATGAATACGAATTTAAGTCTATAATTAATGAAAATCATTTAAATGCTGCTGGAATAACTCATGGAGGCTATTTATCCGCATTAATAGATGCAGGAGCAGGAACAGCTGCACATAGAGCGGCTGGAAATGCTCCATGTGTAACCATTTCTTTAGACATAAAATTTATAGGTGCTTCAAAAGTTGGAGATGAAATTATTGGTCATACAAAAATCTTAAAAAAGACAAATACTCTTGTTTTTTTATTTTGTGAACTAAAATGTAATGATAAAATCATAACTTCTGCATCGGGTGTATGGAAAATTATAAAAATAAAACCTTCTAATTTAGGACCTGGTGGGTAATTCTACTCTTTTTTTTAAGATATCAAAATATTAGATCTTTAACATTTAGTTTCTCAACTCTTTTAAATTATTAAATTGTTCAAGGGCTTCGGGATTTACTAAAGCTTCGATGTTTTTAATTTCAGTTCCTTCTATTTTACTTTTAACCGCAAGTTCGACTATTTTGCCACTTTTTGTTCGAGGAATATCTTTGACAACAATAATTTTATTTGGAACATGTCTAGGAGATACATTTTTTTTTATTTGTAATTTTATTTTGTTAATTAATTCTACTGTTAATGAATAACTTTTGCTCATTACAATAAATAAAACAATTCTGACATCATTATCCCATGATTGTCCTACAACGATCGATTCTTTTATTTCTTTGAACTTTTCAACTTCTGAGTATATCTCTGCTGTTCCAATTCGAACACCTCCTGGATTCAAGGTGGTATCTGATCTTCCATGAATTATGTACCCGCCATTATTCTTTATTTCTGCGTAATCTCCATGGTGCCATATATTTTTAAATTTATTGAAATAAGCATTCTTAAATTTAATATCATTTTTATCATTCCAAAACTTTAAAGGCATTGATGGAAAGGGATTTTTACAAACAAGCTCTCCTTTAATATTTTTTAAAGATTTTCCTTTATCACTTAGAACATCTACATCTAAAGCCAAACCATTGTTTTGTATTTCTCCTATATTTACTGGCTGATATAAATTTCCTAAAACGAAGCATGAAACAATGTCAGTGCCACCAGAAATAGATGACAAATGTACATTTTTTTTAATGTGCTTATAAACATATTTAAAACTCTCCTTTGAAAGAGGTGACCCAGTTGAGCAAATTGTTCTTAATTTATTAAGTTTGAATTTATATTTTAATTTTGGCTTAAACTTTCTTAAAGCATCTACATACTTCGCACTTATTCCAAATAAAGTTATTTTTTCCTTTTGTGCTATTTTCAAAAGCAAATCAGACGATTTAAACATTGGATATCCATCAAACAAAACAATAGAAGCTCTAGAAGCCAATGAACTAACTAACCAATTCCACATCATCCATCCACATGTGGTAAAATAAAAAACGTTATCACTTTCTTTAATATTACAATGCAATTGATGTTCCTTCATGTGCTGGATTAAAACCCCACCAGATCTGTGACAAATACATTTGGGCTTTCCAGTAGTTCCACTTGAATATAATATTGCTAACTCTGTTTCAAAATCAAATCTTTTAAAATCAATTTTTTCGGAATTAGTTTGCATTAATTTATTCCATTTAAATAAATTAATTTTTTTAAATCTATTTTTATTCTTAATAAACTTTTTTCCAGGATAGCTACTAATTACAACACTTTTAATTGATGGTATTGACTTTAAAATCTCTGGAAGTCTTTTTGCAACATCTATTTTTTTTCCATTATAAAAATACTGATCAGTGATAAATAAAACTTTAGGATTAATTTGAGAAAATCTTTCTATAACACCTTTAGAACCAAAATCAGGACTACAAGAAGACCAAATTCCTCCCAAAGAAGTTGTAGCAATGAATGCTTCAACAGTTTCAATAGTATTGGGCATATATGCTGCTACTCTGTCTCCTTTTTTAATATTTATTTTTTTTAGAAACCTTGAAATTTTATGAGTATTTAAATTTAATTGTCTCCATGATCTTTCTTCTCTAAATCCATTTTCACTAATAAAGGTTACTGCTTTATCATTGTTGTTTTTAGATAATAAATTTTCACCAAAATTTAGTCTGCTACCTGGTAAAAATAAATTTTTGTAAAAAGTCTTTGATTTTCTAAAATTTTTATTACTTTTAATTCCCTTAATTTTGCTAAAATCCCAAAATCTATTCCAAAACTCAGGTGAATTTTTAATACTCCAATTTAATAATTTTTTATAATTTCTATTAAATTTTATTCTTAATTTTTTTGAAATATAATTTTCAAAAGCAAATAAATTTGAATTTTTTTTTACAATTAGAGAAGGTTGCCAAAGTTTTTTACTCATTTTATTAAATTAAATTACTGTTATAGAATTAATCTTATTTATGATAATCTCACTAACATTTAAAAGAAAATGAGAACTTTTTACCTTCCGATTCGGTCATGTTTTAGTCTATTTTTGTTCTTTAGCAGTAACAATATCTGGTAGGTAAAAAAAAAGAAGCACAAAAGATAGAAATGACTAAAAATAAAATTACAGCTGTTCTCGGTCCTACAAATACAGGCAAAACCCATCTTGCTATCGAAACCATGCTTTCTTTTGAGAGTGGCATGATTGGATTTCCACTTAGATTACTTGCAAGAGAAGTATATGACAAAGTTATCAAGAAAATAAGTTTAGATAAAGTTGCACTTATAACTGGAGAAGAAAAAATAATCCCATCTAATGCAAAATATTTTTTATGCACAGTGGAGTCTATGCCAATTGACAAACTTCTTGAGTTTGTTGGCGTAGACGAGATCCAAATGTGCTCTGATCATGAAAGAGGTCATATTTTTACTGATAGACTTTTAAATATAAGGGGAGAAAAACTTACGATGCTAATGGGCTCAAGTACCATTAAAAATATTATTTCAAAATTAGATGGAGATATTGAATTTATAAATAGAGAAAGACTATCTAAACTTACCTACGCTGGTCATAAAAAAATATCTAGAATTGACAGAAAAACAGCAATCATTGCATTTTCTGCAGAGGAAGTTTACGCCATTGCTGAGTTAATAAGAAGACAAAAGGGTGGTGCCGCTATTGTAATGGGATCACTAAGTCCAAAAACAAGAAATGCTCAAGTTGAATTATATCAATCTGGGGATGTTGATTTCCTAGTTGCAACAGATGCTATTGGGATGGGAATAAACATGGATTTAGATTTTGTTTATTTTTCAAATGTTAAGAAATTTGATGGAAAAAAATTAAGAAGATTAAATCTATCTGAAATAGGTCAAATAGCTGGTAGAGCTGGTAGATACCTTAACGATGGAGGTTTCGGTATTACTGGTGATTGTAAAGAAATATCTCCAGAAGAGGTAGAATTATTAGAAAATCATAAATTTGACGAAATTAGAACTTTGTTTTGGAGAAATTCAAACCTTAATTTTAATAACCCAATTAGTTTAATTAAAAGCTTAGAGGAAAAACCTCAGGTGGAATGGCTGAGAAAAATTCATGAATGTGAGGACGAAAAAGCACTTAAATATTTTTTAAAAGATCAAAAAATTTTAAATAGAGGATTTGATAAAAAAACTTTAATGCTCTTATGGGAATGTTGCCAAATACCTGATTTTGTTAAAAAAACTTATGGAAATCATTTTGAGGTTATTGGAAACGTATTTAAATTTTTAACTAGTGAAAAAGGACTAATTTCTCAGGATTATATGAGATTACAGCTGATGAAACTTGATAAATTAGATGGAAATGTAGATTCTTTATCAAATAGAATTGCAAATGTTAGAACTTGGTCATATGTTTCAAATAAAAATAATTGGGTAGAAAATCAAAGTTATTGGATTGAAAAAACAAAACATTTAGAAGATAGACTTTCAGACAGATTGCATGAAGAACTTACTAAAACTTTTATTGACAAAAGAGCAAGCGTGCTCGCTAGAGGTTTAAAACAGGATATGGAATTTAAAACTGAAATTTTACAAAACAATGATGTTAAAATCGACGAACAATTCATTGGAAAGATAAAAGGACTAAAATTAGAATTAGATCTAAAAAAAGGTGCTTTGGAAACTGATATTAAATCTTTAAAAAAAGCTGCTAGGCAAACTATTGGTCCGGAATTAGAAAAACGTGTTCAATCAATAATTGATACAGGATTAATTAGTTTGAATGAAGATTTTAAAATTTATTGGAATGATTTTCCAATTGCCAAATTAACAACAGGTAATGATTATTTAAATCCTAATTTTGATTTAATTGTTGATGATGTAATTGAAAAAAACACTAAACAAAAATTAAATGATTATATTAATAAATGGATACATTCAAAAATAAATAACGTACTTAAAAGTTTAATCGATTTAAAGAATATAAAAGAAAATAATTCATCAATTAAAGCACTAGCTTACCAACTCTATGAAAATAATGGGGTATTAAAGCGAGATCAAGTTTCTGAATACCTCAAAAAATTAGAACAAAATGAAAGAAAAATTCTTAGAGATTTAGGGGTAAAATTTGGTAGATATCATGTTTTCCTTTATCAATTAATTAAACCAGAAGCAGTATCTTTGCGAACATTATTGTGGAAAAATTTTTATCAAAAATTTCATAATTTAAAACCACCTACCTTTGGTTTGAATTTTTTAGACGATAAAGAAATAAAAAATAAAAACTTTATGCTTTTGTGTGGATTTGAAAGATTTGATAATTTTTTTGTAAGAATTGATATTTTGGAAAGATTATTTGTATTAATAATAAATTCTAGTTCAAAAGAAAATTCTGAAATAAAATTAGTTCCAGAAATGTTAAATCTTTTAGGATGTAGTAAAGATAATTTCAAAAAACTACTTCAAAAAATGAATTATAAAATATTTGAAAAGGAAAATGAAACATTTTTTAAATATAGTCCTACTAAGAAATTTAAAAAAATTACCACAAAGAAGATTTCAAATGAAAATCCATTTAAAATATTAAAGGATTTAAATTTAAATTAAGATGTTTTTTAAAAAAGAAGAAATAAAAAATAATAATTTTCTCACAAAAATTTGTGCTTTATTAATTCATGCTGCAAAAATAGATGAGCAATATACAGATAAAGAGGAAGAAATTATTAAAAAAACACTTTATGAGCTTGGTTTAGAAGATAAATATATTTCTAAGACAATTGAAGAGGCAAAAATACTTGAAGAAAGCTCAAATCAAATTTTAGATTTTACTAAAGAAGTAAAAAATTTACCTGAACAAGACAAAATTAAAATCGTAGAGGCTTTATGGTCTATAATTTATTCCAACAAGGACGCCGATATATATGAAACTAATTTAATGAGACGACTTGCGGGATTACTTTACATTGACAATAAAACAATGGGCGATATTAAAGAAAAAATTAAAAAAAATTTAAAATGACATATATCGTTAACGACAATTGTATTAAGTGCAAACTAACAGACTGTGTTGATGTCTGCCCAGTTGATTGCTTTTACGAAGGTAAAAATATGCTTGTAATTAAACCCGATGAGTGTATAGATTGTGGCGTTTGCGAGCCAGAATGCCCTGTCGATGCCATAAAAGCAGACACTGAACCTGGAAGTGAAAAATGGTTAGAGATCAATAAAAAATATTCTGAAATCTGGCCAAACATAAGTGAAAAAAAAGATCCACCAGCGGATCACGAGAAATTTAAAAATGAGCAAAATAAGTACGAAAAATATTTTAAAGAAAATCTTTAAAGGCAAAACAGAAAAAAAAGTGAAAAAAAAAGTATCTAAAAAGAAGGTTGTAAAAGCTAAAAAAACTAAAAAATCTAAAAAAATAATTTCAAAAAAAATCAAAAAAGTTGTTAAAAAAGTTTCGCCTAAATTAACTAAAACAAAAAAAGCTGTTAAAATTAAAGAAACAACAGCTGAACCAAAAGTAGATAATTTAAGAATTTCAAAAACAAATGAAGTTAAGCCTGAAATAAAAAAAGTTAAAAAACAAGAAACTGAAAAAAGAGAGTACAAAATTAAAGATCACGTTGTTTATCCAAAGCATGGTGTGGGGCAAATTACTGAATTTAAAAAGATCAACATTGGTGGAATTGATGTTGAAACGTATGTTATAAAATTTGAAAAAGACAAAGCTAATGGAATGGTCCCTGTAAACAAGCAGTCTCACTTAAGACCGTTAGCAACTATTAATCAAATTAACAAATGTATTTCAATTTTAAAAAGTAAACCAAAAATTAAAAGATCAATGTGGAGTCGAAGAGCGCAAGAATATGAAGCGAAAATATCTTCTGGAAAAATATATGAATTAGCTGAGGTTGTCAGAGATTTAAACAAGGGTGATGACCTTATGGTTGACCAGTCTTATAGTGAAAGACAATTATTTGAAAAAGCTTATGAAAGAATTCTGTCTGAATTTCAAATTGTTTTGAATGTATCATTAGAAGATACTCAAAAAAAATTGGATAAAGCACTTAAAAGAAATTTAGGTGGACAGCCTCAACCAGTGGTACCTACAAAAACTCCAACTAGTGAACTACCTGTAGACGAGCCAATTTCTGATAACGACGAACCGATTGACGAATAAAAAAAAACGCCTCTCACACAAACTGTAATGAGAAGCGTTTTTTGTAAAGAATACTAAGTTACTATTTTCTTCTTCTTTTTTTTGCTTTTTTCTTAGCTTTTTTCTTAGCTTTTTTCTTAGTTTTCTTTGCCGCTTTTTTTCTTTTCTTAGGCATCTTTAGCTCCCTTTTTTAGTTAAACGAATCATATTGATTCGTTGTTACCATATTTTTATTTTTTTCTATAAGTTATGTCAATTCTTTAATTAGGAGTTAAATTTTATAAAAATTATTTTTAACTTTTTATTTTTATAAAACTTTTTTTTATTAATTTAGTTAATGTTTATGCGGTTAATAAACAATTTTATTAAAGTCATTTAATAAAGATTCTCTAACTGATTTTTATATTTTTCTGTAACTTTTTTTCTTTTTACTTTCATTGTTGGTGTCATTAAACCATTTTCAATAGAAAAATTTTCATCTATTAATTGAATTTTTTTAATCTTTTCTAATAAAGTTAATTTTTTATTTATTTTTTCAATTACTTTATTTATTTTTTCATTTTCATTTAAAAAATCTTTGTTAGGTACAATTAAAGCAACTAAATAATTTTTTTTATCACCATAAACCATACATTGATCAATTTCTGGCTCATTTGTGATCATATTTTCAATTTTAGCTGGTGAAATATTATCACCTCCAGCACTTACTATGATATCTTTTTTTCTATCAGTAATTTTTAAGTAACCGTCATTTGGATCTATCTCTCCAATATCACCTGTATGAAGCCATCCATTTATAATTACTTTATCAGTTTCTTCTTTTTTATTCCAATATCCTAACATTACATTTTCACCTTTAACTAAAATTTCTCCATCCTCAGCAATTTTAACTTCATTTCCTTTAAATGGAGGTCCTACAGTTTCTACTTTTATTTTATGTATTGGATTACAACTTACTACTGGAGATGTCTCAGTTAACCCATAGCCCTGAAGAGTTGGTAGCCCTATGGCATTTAAAAATTCACCTATTTCTCTATCTAAAGCACCACCACCTGAAACAAAAGCTTTTAAATTTCCACCAAATTGTTTTTTTATTTTTTTTCTAACTAATTTATCAACTATAAAATTGAGTAATTTTTCAGAAAAAGCCATTTTTTGATTAAATAGTTTTTTTCTTCCTAATCTAATAGTTGCTTCAATTAATTTTGCTTTAAAACCCGTTTGTTTTTTTAAATTCATGTTTATTTTGTTGTAAAGGTTTTGGTAAAACCTAGGTACAGCTGCCATAATTGTAGGCTTTGCTTCAGATATATTTTCCAGAAGTTTTTCAATTTTTTCAGCATAGAATACTCTAGCCCCTACTGCTATCTGTACAAATTGAAGACAGTGCTCATAAGAATGAGAAAGTGGAAGCCAAGTTAAAAATACAGGTCTTGAATTAAATAATGGTTTTGTAATTTCACACGATCCAACAACATTATTTAAAATTCCACCGTGACTTAAAATTACACCCTTGGGATTTCCTCCGGTTCCTGAAGTATAAATTATACATGCTGGAGACTTTCTGTTTAATTTATTATTTTCGATTTTATCTTCCTCTAATAAATTATTCTTTAAAATAGAATTATAATCTAAATATTTTTCTTTGTTATTTAAACTTAAATTATTTATTACCTTAGTTATTTCATCTAAAGTTATAACTTTTTTAATAAAGTCTTTTTCATTAATTATATTATTTAATTTTTGTAGCATATCATTATTTGAAACAATAACTAAGCTAGGTTCACAATCTTCTATCAAATACTTATAATCATCTTCTATATAAGTTGTATATGCTGGAACTGTGATACCACCAGCTAACATTATAGCTAAATCAGAAACAAACCACTCAGGTCTATTCTCCGAAACTAAAAGACATCTATCGCCTTCTTTTATATTTTCTTTAATAACTTTTGATAAATTCAAAATATTCTTTTCAGTTTGTTCCCACGTGTATATTTTTTTATTGCTTGGGTTTAGCCATTCTAAAAAAATATCTTTTTTATTTTGTTTATTTGCTTGATTAGAAAACAATTCTATCAAATTATTTAAATTATCTAATTTCATAATTACTTGGTGGGCGAAGAGAGAATCGAACTCTCACTTCTTGCGAAACACGATTTTGAGTACAACGCGTCTCGTTTCATATTAAAATTACCCAGTAAATCCTACGCAAATTACACATCAAATTATACAAAACCTTTGTGTAAGACCTGTGTAAGACCTTTCCTTTCTTTTATCAGTCTAATTTATACGCAACAGAAAATAAATTAAAAAAAAATATCAAATCCACCACTCTTCTTGTCTAAATAGTTATGTAATGATGAGTAATCTTACTTACACCGCGTACGACTTAATTAAATAGTCATTTAAATAGTGTATTGAGACTACTTCTTAAATAGACATTTATCGTTATATAATTTTTTTAGTACGACTTTGATAACGCAGTTGAAATCAGAAACAAAATTATGAATGTCTAAAACAGATATATTTCAAAAGTCGCCTAAAAACGACCTATGTTAGAAATATGTCTAAACTAAAGATACGAAAGACTACAATGATTTCAAATGATAGAAAGAAGATTAGAAACGCATTTAATCTACTTAAAGATAATGACGAGAGTATTCACTTAAAAGACTACTTGATAACAATGTGCCCAAATATAACAGAAACGAAGTTTGATGATGAAGATATTTTGAAGTACCGAATACGAATGATAAACGCCATTGTTAACAGACGATTTTTAAAGAAAAAATATAAGACAAGAACAGACAGAATTATGTTTCACAATTTTATTGAAAATTCATATAATAAGAATTTGATACACACTCACTCTATAATCAGAATACCTAGATTTCTGCTAGAGAGAGTAAAAGAAGTCTTTAAATACCTGAAACATATAGTCGTAAATAAGTTCTATTTTAGTATCAGAATTACTAAAAGACTTAATCGTGCGACCAGATATATGACGAAACACTACCACGAGAATAACGACCGATATTTCGTCAATTAGTGAGTTGAGTACATATACTCATAAATATCAATAACTCGTCTGTAAACTTGTGTAAGAGAGTTTAACAAGATGAAAAAAAAGAGAAATACATATGAACCAGAAGATAAAAGACCTAGTAAGAAAAATAGAGACAGAAAAGAACACCTTAAAGAGATTGTCCTTGTTAGAAGAATTAGATGTACAAGTGACCATTTTAAGAAAAGAACAAGAAAAGAAATTTAAATTAGAAAGAAAACTATAATGACTTTAATACCAAGAAATGCTGAACAATTAAGACGAGTTGCCAGTTCACATACAAAAGAATTAAAAAAACAAAATACTCAACCTGACTATACGAATATATCAGATACAATGAAGATAGACATTGCGTCTATGAAGAAATCAAAACTATATAAAGAGACAAAGAATTACCTATCGCAAGAAGTTGCTGAAGAAGAGTTAATGATGACTTTAAATCATTATTCACTTCACAATTATAGAGATAGAGTAATGTCGTTTATTGCTAAAATTACTCAACAACAACCAAGTGCTTTTACTATGAGAGTTCTTGCTGAATTTTTGAGTGATATTTTAAACGAATACAACATAAAGAAAAACGTAAAATAAAGATAAGACAATGAAAAGAAACTCCCAACAAAAGAAAAATATAACGATTTGTGTTGACCCAGTTCAATACGAAATATTTAAAACTAGAAGAAAAAATAATCTTCAATCTGTATCGTCCTTCATTAACACACTTATTACTTGCTCAAATAAATCTATCATTGATGAAAGTAAAATTATGAATGTGATAAATAGTTAATGATTTAACATAACGAGTGTGTGTGTCTTTCTATCATAAACTTTGTATCGTATCGTAAAGTTTTCAACACACACACTCACTCAATTAAGTGTCTAACTTATATTCAATAACAATATAACTTCTATACTTTCCACCTTGTACAAAAGTTTTATCATAAACAATTTTGTATTGATTTAAATTAGTCTCAAATATTTGTGCTACTTCATTTGAAGTATAAGATTTATTGATACCTGTTTTAGTATCTTCTTTAATAGTTTGACTTTCATTTTTAATTAACGAATTAGACAAACTATCACTTACTAAAACCTTTGCTTGTAAAAGTGCTTTAGATTTTGCTAGTTCAAACGATTTGCTAGTAGAAGTACCGCAACCATAAATCTTGCTATCTGTACTTTTGTATTTACTACAAACTGCTTCATTAACTTTTAAGAAGTCCGACATATTGCTAATAGTAGTTTTATTCTTTGCTATATTGTTTGATGAACAACCAACAAGAACAAGACCGACTAATAAGACTAGAATAGTCCTCATTTATTTACCCCCTTTCAAAGATTTTCTAAAATTCCCATAAACACCATAATTACCGAGTTTTGATACCTCTCATCAGTTAACCAAGTGACCAAGAAATTTTGTTTGTTAAGTGTTTCTGTTTCAGTACAAGACTTGATGATTTTTTCGCTAATTACTTTACCATTTTCAATAATTTGCTGTGTTTGATAAACACAATTATCTTCTGCCTTTGCTACTGAAATTAAAAATAGAAATATAAAAACAAATCTAATCATAGATTTGCCTTTCAACATTCAACAATTCTTTTTGAAGTTTAGTACCTATCAATTTTAATAGTAGAATAGTCGCATAATCCGCCTCATTTTTAATGATTTTTGAACGACAATGACTATTACATTCAGAACTGAACATATGAGTAATTGTTGCCTCAAAATATGAAGTAGAACGACCAAATGCTACTGCTGTTGTTAATAGACAGAAACTAAAGAAAAGAATTGTTAACAATCTAAACATCACACATATTCCTTTCTAACTCTATATTACAAATGTTTCTGATTAGTTGTTCTTCTCTATCTCTAGTTAAGAGTTTGTTAATGAAAGAATAATGCCATTTACGACCAGTATATTTTTCCATAAAAGACTTGATGTCTTTGTACTTACTACCTTTTGCTCTTAACGATTTAACAAGATTGATTTCTTTCTGTTCTTTTTCACAAATAACAAGTTGACCATTATCGCCTAAATCATAACCTTTTCTGACTTTGCCACCTGTGTACTTACCTTGTTTTTTAAGTTTATCTTTTGCTACTATTTGTTTTTCAGATAAAGACTTTCTGTACCATTCAGACATAATAGAAAGTATTTGATAAAAGACAGACCCAAGACTATCAGATGAAATAACATCTCCTAAATCAGTAAAGATTAGTCTGATTTTAAGTCTTCTATATTTCTCAACATCATTAACTAATCCATAATGAGAACGAGAATATCTATCTAATGCTGAACAAATAATAGTATCACCTTTTTTAAGTTTAGTAGTTAAAAGACCACCTTGTTCGCGTTGAAACATCAACAAACCACCGCTACAAACATCTTCAAACCATTCGTTAACTCTTAAATTGTGAATATTACAATACGAATTTATTTTAAACTTTTGTGTATCAAAAGAACTCGTACTACCTTCTTCACTAGACTTTCGTAAGTATCCATAAATCATAAAAAACTCCTTTCGTTTATTTCATTGAGATACATCACAATGAAAACGCTAACAAAAACCTAGTCCTTTTCAACCATTTGCTTATGTTGATACTCTTACACAATCCAATAGACGATTGTGTCTAACACATAAAAAACAACGATTTGATGATTTAAGAGAGTGTGCGAGTGAAGAGATTTGAACTCTTACCTAGTTGCCTAGAGACGTTCTTGAGACGCCCGCGTATACCGTTCCGCCACACTCGCATAAGTATTTTTTAAAAAATTTAAGATACTCGTTTTATATCTTTTCGTCCAGTTGCTAACCATTGACTTAACATATTTTCTAACGCAACATTTGCTGTATAGAAATTCTCAATCATAGTGACCGAAGTACCACAATTCTTTGCTATATCAATTGCTTTAACACCTTTGTCCAACATAAACTGAATAAATGTACTTCTTAAAGACTTACTATCAATTGTTAATGTTCTTTCGCCTCTTTTAATAGTTTTAAGTCCTGCCTCTTTTAATAAAGAATTAAGTCCTTCTCTAAATGATTTAACATTAAAAATAGTACCTGAAATACTACCAAGACCTGTTGTTTTGTATAAATTGATAAGTCTCTTATATGCGAAATATGCTGATGAAACTGACTTAACTTCTCTCTCTTTATTAGTCTTACTTTTTCGTAAATAGATTTTTAAATAATATCTCTCATTCTCATTAAGAATAATCTCTTGTTCCATTATTCTTTTAGATTTCTGTCTATCAACCATTTCAACATCTTCAAAATGTAGATTTAAACATTCATCTACTCTTAATCCTGTACCAACCATAAACACAATAAATTGATGTAGTCTTTCTCTTTCAAATCTAACTCTTAAAGAATGACCAGATTGATACCTCTTCCTAGAAACAGATAATAAGTGATTATAGTTTTCCCTAGATAGTTGTGCTCTTAATGTTTTTTGACCTCTTAATTTTCTTGCTAATATTTGTTTGATTTTAGTAATCTTGTCTTGTCTTAAACCTTGTTCCATTGCCCAAGTAGTGAATGCTTGAATTGCCATTAAGTCACCCTCTATTGTTTTACCTCTTAATACTTTCTTTTGTGCTTTCTCTCTCTTAACTCTCCAATCCATAAAAGTTTCTTTAACATCATTCAATTTGAAACCTATTTTTAAATTCATAAACGATTTACACTTACTCAACATATTCCATCTGTCTTTGTACCACTTCTTTGTTTGACCCTCTATTTTAGTTGAGTTCTCAATTGAAGTTATGAAGTTGTGATAAACATCTTTAACTGATGATTGATGTATCTGTATATTCTCTTCATCTAAAACTTGTAGTTTATCGTACCACTTAAACAGAATTTCTTTTGCCTTTTTAAAGTTATTAGTACCAGATGATTTAATAGTCTGTTTAGATTGTATGAAAGTACGACCAACGAAGTTATCTGACTTCAATTTTCCTTTGTATTTGTCTGTACGAACATAAATGTGAAGTTTGCCGTCTTTAAAATGATGTACTTTTGTGAGTTCTTTTTTACCCATATTTACCTAATTATTAACACAAAACCTTAACCGCGTGTACTACTTTGTGTAAGACTTATGTAAGAGTGTGCGTATTGACTAAAACCTAGACCTGATTTGACTTATTTTATGTAATTAACAAGTTTTGAGTCGTGCGCGTCTACCAGTTCCGCCATTCGCCCTTGGTATTCAATTAAATTATATTTAATAGTATAAGAACTAAATTTATATTAAAACCTAAAAATGTTTCAAACACTTTACAAAAAATGTTTAGAACTAGCTGCACATAAGAGTTCTAATTTTTATTTAGGGCTTGTATCTTTTATAGAAAGTTCTTTTTTTCCTATACCTCCAGATGCAATGATAATTCCAATGGTAATTGCTAAAAAAAAGGAATATTTGAAAATATTTTTGATAGCATCAATATTTTCAATTCTTGGAGGAATTTTTGGATATTTGATAGGTTATTTATTTTTTGATTTATCAATGTATGTAATCGAATTTTATGGCTATCAAGATAAAGTTGAAAATTTAAAATTAAGCATGTCTCAGGGGAGTGGATTCCTTGCATGGCTGAGTATTCTTTTTTTAGCGGGCTTTACACCATTACCCTATAAAGCCTTTACGATTTCAAGTGGTTTAATTGCTTTTAATCTTCCTATTTTTATAATTGTTAGCTTAATTTCAAGAAGCCTGAGATTTTTTATAGTTGCCTACTTGTCTTATAAGTTTGGAGGATTATTTACAGAGTACATGGAAAAACATGGATCAAAATGGTTCACCATAATTGGAATTATTATAGTTATAATATTTATTATTATTTATTTATTTTTAAAATTTAATGGTTGAGATTAACAAAACAATTACATTAAAGTTAATTTTTTTAATTAGCATTATTGCTTTATCTTCAGCATTTTTTATTGAGTATGTTTTAGGTCATCAACCTTGTAACTTATGTGTACTGGAAAGAATTCCATACTTATTAGCATTAGTAATTATTTTATTAAATTATAAATTTATTTATATTGAAAAATATTTTATTCTTTCTCTTATTTTAGTTTTTTTAGCTGCTACTATTTTATCTTTATATCATTTGGGTATTGAGCAAGGTTTTATTGAGGAGTCATTAGTTTGTGATTTAAAAAATAGCTCAAATTTACTATCAAAAGAAGACATATTAAGGCAGTTACAAGAGAAAAATGTAAGCTGCAAAGATGTTACATTTAAAATTTTAGGATTATCTCTTACAAGTTACAATATTATAATATCAATATTAATAGTATATTTTACAACAAGAACTTATTTAAGTTATGACAACAATTAATAAAAAGAAAATAGAAGAATTCATTAGAGTTGATCATGCTGGAGAACGTGGTGCTGTTAAAATTTATGAAGGACAGTTGCTTGCTCTAAACACATTAGTTAAAGATGAAACTCTAAAAAAAACAATTGAAGAAATGAAAGCTCATGAAAAAGAGCATTCTGATTTTTTTGAAGAAGAAATAAAAAAAAGAAATATAAAACCTACAAAATTTTTACCCTTATGGGATTTATTAGGTGTAGGATTAGGTTTTGGTTCAACTTTGCTTGGAAAGAAAGCAGCTATGCTTTGCACTGCTTCTGTTGAAGAAGTTATAGATGAGCATTATTTAAACCAAATAAAACAACTAGATAAAAGTGAACTAAAACTTAAAAAAAAAATAATTAAATTTAGAGAAGATGAATTAAGTCATAAAGATATTGCTTATGAAAAGGGTGCAACAAAAGAAGGGCCTTACTCTATATTAGATAAAATTATTAAAACTGGATCAAAAATTGCAATAAATATTTCTGAGAAAATTTAAGACTCTAGTTCTACATCCCAATATAGGTAATCCATCCAGCTTTTGTGTAAAAAATTTGGTGGAAAATGTTTGCCATTTTTATGTAGATCCTCTGTTGATGGTCGATAAGGCTGCTGATGTAATTTCATACCTGAATGTTTTAATAGTTTTCCACCCTTTTTTACATTGCATGCAGAACAAGCTGTTACAACATTATCCCAATTAGTTTCACCTCCTTTTGATCTAGGTAATAAATGATCAAAAGTTAACTCTTCATTGCTTCCACAATATTGACAGGAGAATTTATCTCTTAAAAACACATTAAATCTAGTAAAACTTGGTTTGCTTTGAGGAACAATATAATCCTTTAAAGCTATAACACTTGGTAATTTCATATTAAATGATGGACTTCTTATAGTTCTATCATAATTACTAACAATAATAACTCGATCCAGAAAAACGGATTTAACTGTATCCTGCCATGACCACAAAGATAAAGGGTAGTAACTCAGAGGTCTATAATCTGCATTGAGGACTAATGCAGGGCACTTTTCTAATGAAACATTTTGTTCAATAAAGTTATTCATTAATTTAATTTTAACTTAGTTGAACAATTTTATCAATAATAAGAGATGTTAAATTTTTTTTAAAATAAAATTTAAAGCTGTACTTGATGCTTCAATAGGAATATGATGATCACAATTTTTTATTAATTGTGTATCAACTTTGACATTATTTCTAATTAAAAAATCTTTTGCTTCCAGTAAATGGGTAGATGGGACAATTTGATCAGCTTCACCATGTATAAGCAATGTTTCAGTTTTATTTTTGATTCTATTTTTTAAATCATTTTGATTTATTATCTTTCCAGAAAAACCAACTATACATAAAAAATTTTCTCCAAATGTAAGACCAACATTAATAGACATCATGCATCCTTGGCTGAATCCTGATAAACATATTTGATTATTTGATAAATTGAACTCTTTTTTTATTTCATTAATAAATTTTTTTAAGATTTCTTCAGCTTTAATTGATTGTTCTAATATGTAATCAGAATCCTCTTTTGTTAAATCAAACCATTGATAACCGGATGGATTTATAGCACATTGCTCGTGACCATTTGGGCAAATAAAGACTGTATTAGGCATATGTCTCTTCCAGTTTAAAGATAACATGCTAATATCCTTTCCATCACCTCCATAACCATGAAGCAAAATAATTGCATTTTTAATTTCAACACCTTTTTCTGGTTTAATAATTATGGAATCTAGGCAAAATGTCATAGTAGATAAATTATGTTTTTTATGTCAAAACACAATCTAAAATAAAAAAATGATTTCTGGAATATTAGTAAAAGTTTTATCAATAGCCCTTTTAATAGCTGTAGGGATAGTTTTGATCTTAGGTATTGGGACTCTTTTTAAGGGAGGAGAAACAAGTAAAAAATATTCAAATAAATTAATGCAGTTGAGAGTTATTTTACAGTTTATTGCTATTATTGCTTTAGTTGGCTTTGCTTATTTTTTTAAAAATTAGTTATATTTTTTTATCCAATTAATAAAATTTTTATCTTCAAAATCAATTGAACCTATTACTCTAGCAAATTCTTGGCCTTCTTTATTAATTATAATTGTTGTAGGGACACCTCTTAAAGAAAAGATTTTTGCTAATGTAGTAGGTGCATCAAAATAAGATTCAAAATTTTTAATGTTAAGATCTATAAAAAATTTATTAACCTTATCTAAAGTATCTTTCCCAATATTAATTGCGAAAATTTTTATATTATCCAATTCTGGGTTGGCTTGGAGTTTATCTAAAGATGGCATTTCATCTTTACAAGGTTCACACCAAGTCGCCCAAAAATTTAATAACAATAAGTTCCCAGCATATTCATTGATATTAATTTTTTGATCATTTTTGTCTAAAAAAATAACATTATCATGTGTTTTTGGTATTTTATGGATTACAATATTTTTAATACCAGGTAGTTCTTCAGCTACAACATTTGTTATCAAAAAAGTAAATATTATTAAAAATCTCATGTTAAATAGGTATAATTAAATATCATGGCAAAAAATAAAAACAACCAAGCAATCTGGAACACACGGATAAAAAAAAATGCATCTAGTTTGTTTCAAAAAGTCGGTAATTCAATAGATATTGATAAAAGACTTTACAAAGTAGATATTCAAGGTTCAATTGCTCATGTTGAGATGCTTTTTAAACAAAAAATAATTTCATTCAAAATAAAAAATAAAATTATTTATGGACTAACAAAAATTGACAAGGAAATAACAAAAAATAAATTTGAGTTTAATAAAAAATATGAAGATATTCATATGAATATCGAAAAGAGACTTTTTCAAATTATAGGTGAAGAAGCTGGCTACGTTCACACTGCAAGATCAAGAAATGATCAAGTAATTACTGATTTTAAAATTTGGATTAAAAATTCAACCAACGAAATAAATAATAACATAAATAAAGTTATTAAGAGTACAATTAAGTTAGCTGAAAAAAATGTTGAGACTATTATGCCTGGATTTACACATCTTAAAAATGCTCAAGCTATCTCTTTTGCACATTATTTAATGTCTTATGTAGAAATGTTTAATAGAGACAAAAAGAGATTTTCTAATAATTTAGACAATTTAAATGAAAATCCCTTAGGTGTTGCGGCCTTAGCAGGAACATCATTTAATATAGATAGAAATTATACAACCAAAAAACTTGGTTTTAAAATACCCACAAATAATTCTATTGATACAGTTTCAGATAGAGATTTTGTTTTGGATTTTTTATACGCTTCATCAGTATGTGCTATGCATATTTCTAGAATTGCTGAAGAGTTAATTATTTGGAATTCTGATGGTTTTAACTTGATTAATTTATCTGACAAAGTTGTTACTGGATCATCAATCATGCCACAAAAGAGGAATCCTGATCTTTTAGAATACTTGCGTGGAAAATCAGGAAGCGCTTATGGAAATTTATTTTCAATGCTTACAATTTTAAAAGGCTTGCCATTGTCTTATTTTAAAGATTTACAAGACGATAAAGAGATTGTTTTCAAATCTAACGACAATTTAAATAATTGTTTAAAAATTTTTGATGAAATACTAAAAAATTGTAATCCAAATAAGAGTAGAATGTTAGAACTTGCTAATTCTGGATACGTTACAGCAACTGATTTGGCTGACTATCTTGTAAAAAATCACTCAATGTCTTTTAGAAAAGCATATCAAAAGACTGCTGATGTAGTTAATTTTGCTGAAAAAAGAAAAAAGAATTTAAATGAATTAACTTTAGATGAGTTAAGAAAAATTGAACCTAAACTGAAAGAAGATGTATTAAAAGTATTTAATTTAAAAAATTCAATTAATTCAAAAAAATCTTATGGTGGAACTTCTTTTGATAATATTAAAAAAATGATAATGAAATATAAAAAAGAAAAATGATTAAAAAATTTACCATAATTATGTTGTTATTTTGTGTAGTTATTTCTTGTGGAAAGAAAGGTGATCCTAAATATGTAGATCCAGAGAAAAAAACAGAAATTAAAAAAGTTTTAATTAACTTAACTTAATGAAATACATAAATAGAAAATTAACAATAGAAAAAATTAGTCTCCAAAAAATTGCAAACAAATTTGGAACTCCATTTTATTCTTATTCCTATTATAAATTAAAAGAAAATATTAATAATTTTAAAAAAAGCTTTAGGTCTTTTTCACCACTTATCTGCTTTGCAGTCAAATCCAACACAAATGTTAATATAATTCGAGAAATTAAAAAATTTGGGTTAGGTGCTGATGTTGTTTCGGTAGGAGAACTGATGATGGCATTAAAAGCAGGAATTAATCCAAGCAAAATAGTATTCTCTGGTGTTGGTAAAACAACAAGTGAAATCAGCTTTGCTATTGATAAAAAAATTTTACTTATTAACGCTGAATCTTTAAGTGAAATAAAAGAAATAAATCGAATAGCAAAATCAAAAAATAAAAGGATAAAAATTGGTGTAAGACTAAACCCTAATACAGATGCAAAAACATTAAGTCAAATATCCACTGGGAAAAAAGAAAATAAATTCGGTGTAAATAAAAATACATTCTATGAAATTATAAATTATTGCAAAAATTCTAAAAATATTGATTTAAAATGTCTAAGCGTTCATATAGGAAGTCAAATTTTAGACCATAGACCTTATGAAAAAATGCTTAAAGCGGTCAGCCAAATTCTCAATAAAACAAATCATAAGTTTGAATTTATAGATTTAGGCGGAGGTATGGGCATTACTTACACTGATAAAAATAAAAAACTTAATTATAAAAAATACAACACAGCTATTCGTAAATTTTTAAGAAAACATAAAGTTAAAATTATATTTGAGCCAGGTAGATCAATTATTGGCGATACCGGGACATTAGTGTCAAAAATAATCTATATAAAAGATAGCGAAAGTAAAAAATTTATAATTTTAGATGCAGCAATGAACGACTTAATGAGACCTGCTTTGTATGGTGCGTTTCATAAAACCTTACCTGTTACAAAATCTAACAAAACATCTAAAAAACCATATGAATTTGTAGGTCCTATTTGTGAAAGTACCGATAAATTTGTTACATTAAAAAAATTTCAAGTATTGAATGAAAAAGATTTAATAGCAATATGTGATGTGGGAGCTTATGGAATGTCACTAAGCTCAAATTATAATTTAAGACCTAAACCAATAGAATTATTAATAAAGGGATCAAAAATTAAAGTAATAAGAAAAAGACAAAAGCATAAAGATATAATTTAGCTTTTGACAAAAATGATAAGAAACTTTTTATTTTCAATATTGTTTTTCACTGGAATCATCTTTATTTCGATAATTTTTTTACCATCATTTTTTTTGCCTAAACAGGTTGTTTTGACAGGAGGTAAGTTAATGGGCCATTGGACCAGTTTTTGTTTGAGGTTTATTCTTTCAGTAAAAATTTCAATCAAGGGAAGAGAAAATATTATTAATAATGAAAAATTTTTTATAGCAGCATCTCATCAATCAATGTTTGAAACTTTTTATTTACAAACAATCTTTAACTCACCTGTATTTATTCTAAAAAAAGAATTATTGTTAATTCCAATTTTTGGTTGGTACTTAAAAAAAATAGGATCAATTTCAATAAAAAGAAACAAAGTTACAAAAGATAACTTGGGTTTTTTTGATGATATTTCAAAAATGATGGCTACTTCTAATAGACCTTTAATTATTTTTCCTCAAGGAACTAGAGTTCTTCCAGATGAAAGACCACCTTTTAAAAAAGGTGCTTCGAGGATTTATGAAGAGCTAAATGTTGCTTGTCAGCCAGTTGCAATTAACTCTGGATATGTGTGGCCTAAAAAAGGTGATAAAAAATCTAATAGAACTATTACAATCTCTATTCTAAAACCACTTCCTTCTGGGTTAACAAAAGAAAATTTTATTCAAATTCTTGAAAAAAATATTTATTCAGAGTTAGATTTAATTAATTAGCCCTTCATAGGCATGACAACAAAAATACTATCAAAATCACCCGGATCTTTTATTAATGCTGGTGAACCAGTATCATTAAAGAAAATTTCAACTTTGTCTCCATCTAATTGTGAAGCAACATCTATTAAATATCTAGAGTTAAAACTTATCTCCAAGTCATGATCAAACTTAGCAATTAAAGTTTCTTTACCATCACCACTGTTGGTATTATTTACCGAAAGATCCAGAGTGTCTTTAGATAAATTGAATTTCACACCATCTTTTTTATCTAATGAAACAGATGCCACTCTATCAACAGAATTTAAGAATAATTTTAAATCTACTTCTAATTTTTTTTGATTATTTTTAGGTATAACTTGAATGTAATTAGGAAATTTTCCATCAATAATTTTTGAAATTAAAACACTATTATTTAATTCAAATTTTATTTTTGATTTGACATTTGAAACTTTTACATCTCCGTCATAGCTATCTAATAAAGAACAAAGTTGAAAAATTGTTTTTTTAGGTAAAATTATTGGATCAAAATCAATTTTTTTCTCTAATCTAACTTTTGAAATAGACATTCTATGACTATCAGTTGCGACTGCAGTTAAATAATTTTTATCTTCAACTTCTGTTTGATGAAAATAAATTCCACTTAGGTAATGCCTTGTTTCGTCATTAGAAACTGAAAATTTACACTTATTTAATAATTTCAATAATTGTTTTGATTTAATTATAAATTCATTTTGATTAAAATTTTCGTCTGTCAGTGGAAACTCCGTTGCACTTATGCAATTCAAATTAAAAATAGATTTTTCAGACTCTACTTGTAATTTACTTACACCTGTTAGTGAAAAATTTATTTTTTTTCCTGAGTTAAACTTTCTTATAATATCATACATGATTGAGGAGGTTGTAGTTGTTTTGCCCTCCTCTAGAATTTCTACATTATTTAATTGATGTATAAATATTAAATCTAGATCAGTCGCAGTGATAGTAAGTTTTGAATTGCTTGCATTTAACAAAATATTAGAAAGTATTGGTAATGTGCTTCTTTTTTCAATAACGCCTTGGCAATAATTTAATGCTTGCTGAAGGTCTTGTTGATTAACGTTAAATTTCATTTTCTTTATTATTATATAAAATCTGGTTTTTTAATTTGTTTATATTGTCAACCATCTCAGGATCTTTTGCTTTTATCTTTTCAATTGTTTTTACTGAATGAATTATCGTTGTATGGTCTCGGTTAGAAAATTCTCTTCCAATTTCAGGTAATGATTTAGAAGTCAAAATTTTAGTTAAATAAATTGCTGTTTGCCTAGGTCTTACTAAATATCTTGATCTTCTAGATGATAACATTTCATTTTTGCTGATTTTGAAAAACTTACAAACAATTGTTTGAATTAAATCTATTGTAACCTTGTTTTCTGCTAAATTTAATAAATCCTTTAAAACTACTTTAGTCTCAGCAAGATTTGGGACTTTATTGTAAATTCTTGAAAATGAAACAACTCTGTTTATTGCTCCAACTAGTTCCCTTACACTTCCAGTTATTTCATTACTTATAAAATCCTGAATTTCTCTAGAAACTTGTAATTGTTCAGAATACAAAGCATTCAATTCTTCAGTTTTTTTTTCAACTATTTTTTTTCTTAACTCAAGGTCTGGCTTTTGAATGTCAACAACTAGTCCACCAGAAAATCTTGATTTAATCCTTTCTTGAATTCTTGATAATTTGTTTGGTGATCGATCAGCTGATACAATTATTTGAGATCCCTTATCAAGTAATGAATTAAATGTATGAAAGAACTCCTCTTGCATAGCCTCTTTTCCACTTATAAACTGTATATCATCGATTAATAAAATATCTGTGTTTCTAAAATATTCCTTAAACTTAACCATGTCGTTTGATTTAATTGATTTTACAAACTGGTACATGAAACGTTCGGCAGAAATAAACATTACTTTATTAATTCTTTTAAGCTCTAAACCTATTGAATTTAATAAGTGAGTTTTTCCCATTCCAACACCACCATAAATATAAAGTGGATTATAATGAGATATATTTTCTGAAACTTTTAAAGAAGCTTCGTAAGCTAATTTGTTACTTGAACCTGTTATAAAATTATCAAATCTTTTATTTGGATCAATTCGATTATATTGAAGGTAAGAGTCTTTTATAAATGAAACATTTTCATTAGTATTTTTCTCATTAATATTATTTTCTTTTAAAATGATATCTTGAGCTTTTTCAACTATTTTGAACTCAATTCTAATAATGTCTTTTTTATATACTTTAATTATCTTTAATATTTGGTCTAAGTACCTTGATGTAATCCAATCTCTAATAAATCTTGTTGGAACTGATAATAATAAATAATTATTGAATTCCTCTACAAAAGAAATCTTTTTTAACCAACTCTCATAAACTTCTATGCCTAGTTTATTTTTCATTTCATTCTGCACTTGCTTCCATTCAAAGCCTTCAGAAGAAAAATTGTTAATATTTTTTGTATTTGTTAATTTATTCATAACTCAAGGGGAAATCTCAGTTAGAACAATTTAAAAAAATTTGCAACAAGTTAATAAATAAATTAAAAAAAAAATAAAATCTATGATTGTGATTTAGATAAAAAAAATAATTTTAAATTAAACTTAAATTTAAAATTATTAATTGAATCAAATATAGATTGAATCAATTAATTGATTGAACTAAAATTAAATCGAACATAGATTGAATGACTAAAAAGCAAAAATTTACTAAATCTAAATATAGTGACTTAACACAAAACTTAAATATATAATGTGGATATCAGGAGTTGTTTAAAAATTTTAACTAACGTTTAGATTGCAGCAATTTTTTTTGTAATTCTAGAAACATTTCTAGAAGCATTTTGTTTTTTTATTATTCCTGTTTTTGCAATTTTCATCAACTCAGAGTTTAACTTTGGTAAAAATTTAAGAGCTTCGTCTTTCTTTTTACCATCAATTAAAAGGTTCATTTTCTTAAGAGCGTTTCTAAACCTGCTCTTTCTAGCTTTATTTACTGCTGTTTGTTTAGAAATTCTTCTAATTCTCTTAATTGCTGATTTAGTGTTTGCCATCTGCGCAGGGGTATAGCTTGAGAATTTATAGTGGTCAACTAAATATTTAACTATTTTTGACAAGAAACACAAAAAAAAGTCGACCTATTTGATATTATTTTTTTTCTTATAATACCTTTGCACTTTGTACGCTTACATTTCACTCCGTCTTGCTGATAAACTTTAAACTCCTTTTGGAAGGTACCTTTATTACCTGAAATATCTTTAAAATCTCTAATACTTGAACCTCCCTTATTAATTGCTTGTTGGAGTATTTTCTTAGAATTTAAAATAATATTTAAACATTCATTTTTATTAAGTCGTTTTGCCTTTTTAAAAGGATTTATTTTACTAGCGAAAAGAATTTCACTTGCATAAATATTACCTATTCCAGAAACAAATCTCTGATCAAGTAAGAAACTTTTTATATCTTTGTTTTTTTTCTTAAAAAAATTAACTACATAATTTAAATTAAATTTATCACTAAAGGGTTCAGGTCCCATTGATTTAAATCTTTTCTCTAAATCCTGATGATTTTTAATTATTTCGAAAAATCCAAAGCGTCTTGGATCATTATAAATTACTTTCAAGCTATCAAATACAAACTCTGCATGATTGTGTTTTTTAGGTAAAAAAGGTGAATGATAAAAACTAGCATTAGTAAATTTTAGAGGCTTTTTCTTATCAAGAATATGAATTGTTCCTGACATTCCTAAATGGATTAAACAATAATCTTCATTTTGAAAATGGATAATCAAATATTTAGAAAATCTACTAACTTCAATTATTTTTTTATTTTTAAGAAAACTTTCAAAATCACTTGGTATTTTAAACCTTAAATTCCTGTTTCTAATTATTACTTTTTTTATGCTTTTTTTTTTGATCTTTTTATGAAGGGATTGTCTAACAATTTCTACTTCTGGTAATTCTGGCATTTGATACTATATTCAATATATATTTTTTTATGCAACAAAATCTTCAAAATAAAAAAGGACTTGTAGAAAATGTATTTAATCAGGTCTACAACAAATATGACTTGATGAATGACTTTATGTCTATGGGTGTACATAGATATTGGAAAAAAAGTTTAATCAATATGATGAATCCGAGAGTTAGTAGAAAATTGATAGATGTTGCGTGTGGGACGGGGGATGTTGGAAAGTTATTTTTAGATAGCACAAATAAAGAGGCTGAAATTACTTGTGTAGACCCTAATAAAGGAATGGTTAGTCAAGGAAAGCAAAAATTATCTAATTACAAAAATGTAAAATGGGTTATTTCTCCAGCAGAAAAATTACCAATTACAGACAATTCATTTGATTATTACACTATTAGCTTTGGGCTAAGAAATACAAAAAATTTAAATAAAGCACTTTCAGAAGCCTATAGAGTTTTAAAGCCTGGCGGACGCTATCTATGTCTAGAATTTTCGAAGATTCAAAATTCAAATCTTGATTTTGTATATAAAAATTACTCAAAACTCATTCCTATTATTGGTCAGTTTGTAGTTGGAGAAAAAGAACCTTACGAATATTTGATCAAAAGTATTGAACAATTTATTAATCAAGATGAATTAATAGAGTTGATGAAAAAAAATAATTTTCATAAATGTTCTTATAGAAATCTTTCTGGTGGTATTGTTTCAATTCACAGTGGTTGGAAAATTTAATGATTAGAAAACTTATCACTTTATTTAAATTAGGAAGAAAAATTGCAAAATCAGATATTTTAAAAATTACATCAAAATTTAAAAAACCTCCTTTAGCTGTAAAAATATTATTCCAAATTTTATCTATTTCATTTGAAAAAAAGGAACAGAATAATTTAATTCAGGATGATGGTGAAAGACTATCTAAATCATTAGAGTCTATGGGTACAACTTTCATCAAACTTGGGCAATTTCTTGCTACTAGACCAGATATAATCGGAGAAGAATTATCTTTAAAGCTAGAAAAACTTCAAGATCGATTGCCCCCTTTTTCAATTCATGAAGCAAAAGAAATTATTAAAGAAGATCTCGGTATCGATGCGTTTAATTCTATAATTGATTTAAGTGAACCAGTTGCTGCTGCTTCGATTGCACAAGTTCATAAAGCAAAAATAAATGACAATGGAACTATTAAAGATGTAGCAATAAAAATTTTAAGACCAAATATAAAAAAAATATTCAATGAAGAAATAGATGCGATGATGTTATTTGCATTTATTATTGAGTCATTTGTAAAAAAAACAAAAAGATTAAAACTTGTTGAAGTTGTTTTTTTACTTAAAGAAATAACTAATCTTGAAATGGATTTAAGATTCGAAGCTGCTGCGGCTAATGAATATGCTGAAAACACTAAAAATGATGCTGGATTTAAAGTTCCTGAAATTTATTGGAATTTTACTAGTGAAAATGTAATGACTTTGGATTGGATAGATGGAATTTCAATAAGAGAAGCTGAGGAGCTAAAGAAAAGAAATTTAGATACTAATAAAATAGCTGAAGATATTATCCAACATTTTTTAAGACATGCTGTAAGAGATGGTTTTTTTCATGCAGATATGCATCAAGGAAATATTTTTATTGATAATAGTGGCCAAATTGTACCTATAGATTTTGGGATTATGGGCAGGTTAGACAAACTTAGTAAAAGGTTTTTAGCAGAAATTTTATTTGGATTTATTCAAAGAGATTATCGTAAAGTAGCTGAAGTTCACTTGGTGGCCGGATTAGTTCCAAAAGAAGTACCAATCGATGATCTAGCTCAAGCTTTGAGATCAATTGGTGAGCCTATATTTGGTCAAGAAGTAAAAGATATTTCGGGAGGTAAATTACTCAAACAATTGTTTGATGTAACAGAAAAGTTTAATATGCAAACTCAACCTCAATTATTAATGTTGCAAAAAACTATGGTTGTTGTTGAAGGTGTAGCAAGAAAGTTAAATCCAAACACAAATATTTGGACAACTTCAAAGCCTGTACTAGAAAATTGGCTTAAAGAAACCAAAGATCCAATTAATAATTTAAATGAAACTTTAAAAAATACATCTGAAGTGATTAAACGTTTACCAGAATTTCCTGAGATTATGGATAAAGCAAATCAAGCATTAACGTTTTTAGCTAGTGGTCAAATTCCACAAAATTCAAATTCTTACACCGCTCTGAATGATAAGAAATCAGAAATGATAGCATTTAGAAATCAATCTATTATTGGTTTATTACTTCTTGTAATTTTTGGCCTTATAGTATTTTAATTCTGCAGATGAAAAATTTATTAAATAAAAAAATACTATTTATTATCTGCGGAGGAATATCTGCTTATAAAAGTCTTGAAACAATTAGGCTTTTTAAAAAGAGTGGTGCAGAAATAAAGACAATTCTTACAACAAGTGCAAAAGAGTTTGTAACTCCACTTTCAATAACATCACTTTCTCAAGGTAAAGTTTATAGTGATTTATTTAGTGTAGAAAATGAGGCTGAAATGGATCATATTTCACTTTCAAGATGGGCAGATATAATTGTAATTGCACCTGCAACGGCAAATACAATTTCAAAACTGGCTCAAGGAACAACTGATGATTTAGCATCCACTGTTGTTTTGGCTTCAGATAAAGACATTATTTTAGCACCAGCAATGAATGTAAGAATGTGGGAGCATCCAACTACTAAAACAAATATAAAAAAATTAAAAGGGTTTGGATATAAACTAATAGGTCCAGAGGTTGGTGATATGGCATGTGGTGAATATGGAGAGGGTAAAATGTCAGACCCACCAGTAATTGCTGAAGAAGTTGATAAATATTTCTTAACTCAAAAAAATAATAAAAAATTTAAAGCATTAGTTACAGCAGGTCCAACTAATGAGTACATAGATCCAGTTCGTTTTATTACAAATAAATCAAGTGGCAAACAAGGATATGAATTAGCAAAATCGTTATCCAAAAAAGGTTTTGATACAACATTAATATCAGGTCCAACTAATCTTGAAATAACTAAAGATATTAATCTTATAAAAGTTGAAACAGCAGATGAAATGTTAGTTGCCACTCAAGAAAATTTACCTGTTGATGTAGCAATTTTTTCTGCTGCAGTAGCTGATTTTAAAATTAATAAAAAGTATGAAAATAAAATTAAAAAACAAGAGAACTTAAACTTAAATTTAGAAAAGAATGTAGATATACTTCATTATGTGTCTAACCATAACTCCATGAGACCTGAACTTGTAATAGGATTTGCAGCAGAAACTAATCAGATCGATAAAAATGCAGAGGAAAAATTAAACAAGAAAAGTTGTGACTGGATAATTTCTAATGATGTATCAAATAAAGATATAGGATTTAATTCTGATTATAATGAAGTAACAATTCATTATAAAAACAAAGACGTTAAAAAAGAAAAACTTTCGTACAAAAAAAAATCTGGAATTTCTGATGAAATAGTTGATAGAATAATTGATCAATTAAATTAATGGCAAAAGTTCTTATCAAAAAGTTAGACCCTTTAGTTGAATTACCCGCTTACAAAACAGAAGGTGCATCAGGAATGGATTTGATGGCATTAATAAAAGAACCTATTAATCTTAAACCAAACTCATCATGCTTAGTACCAACAGGGCTTGCTGTTGCATTTTCAAGTGAATTCGAAATCCAAATAAGACCAAGATCTGGTTTAGCTGCAAAAAACAACATTAGTGTTTTAAATACACCTGGAACTATTGATAGTGATTACAGAGGAGAAATAAAAGTAATCCTTTTTAATCACGGAAAAAATGATTTTTTAATAAATAATAAAGATAGAATAGCACAAATGATTTTAACTCCTGTAATTAAAATGGATCTTGAGGAAACTGATGATCTACCAGAAACAATTAGAGGAGAGGGTGGTTTTGGCTCTACTGGAAAATGAGCAAAAATTTAAACAAAAAAGAAATAGATAAATTTTCTAGACAAATAATTTTAAAAAACATAGGTCCATTAGGACAAAAAAAAATTCTAGACTCTAAGGTTTTAATAATTGGAATGGGTGGTCTAGGATGTCCAGCGGCTGATTTTTTAACCCGATCTGGCATTGGCAAACTAGGAATTGTTGATCATGACATCGTTAGCCTATCAAATATTCATAGACAAAGTTTATATGATGAAAAAGATTTAAATCACTCAAAAGTTAAAATTGCCAAAAAAAAACTAAATAGAATAAACCCAAAAACAAAAATAAATCTTTATAACTTTAAAATGGATAGAGTAAAATTTGAAAAGATAATAAAAAATTATGACTTCATTATTGATGGTACTGACAATTTTGAAAGTAAATTTTTAATAAATGATTTAAGTTTAAAATATAAAAAATTTCTTGTGACTGGAGCAATTAGTAAATTTGATGGTCATATTTTTACTTTTGATTTTGTAGATAAACATACTCCATCTTTACGAGACTTCTATCAAGAGGAAGTTATTACTGATGAAATATTAAACTGTGAATATGAAGGAATATTGGGACCAGTAGCAGGAACAATTGGAACAATGCTAGCTAATGAAGTTTTAAAAAAAATATTAAAAATTGGTCAAAATTTAAATGGATTTATTCTTATTATAGATTTATTAAATTTAAGCTTTAGAAAAGTTAAATTAAATAATACAAAGAAAAGTGAAAATAAAAAATCTAATAAATAATATTTTTATATTCTCTCTTTTAATATTCTTTATTACCTCCAGTAATGCAGGAGAAATATTCGTTTCTCTTAAAAAAAATAAGGTAAACGTGCGCTATGGACCAAGTTTTGAATCTGACATTAAGTATGTTTACAAAAAAATAAATTTACCTCTTAAACAAATTGATAAAAAAGAAAATTTCAGGCGAATTATAGATTTTAAAAATAACAGTGGATGGATTCATATTTCACAATTAAAAAAAAGTAATTCTGTAATAGCTACGAAAGATAAAGTTTTATTTAAAAAACCTACATCTTTTGCTAAACCAGTTGCTCAAATAAAAGAAGGAAGATTATTAATTTTAGAAAAATGTGAACAAAATTGGTGCAAAATTACATCAGAGGAATTTGAAGGTTGGATTAAAACAGATAATATTTGGGGACTAAATTAATTAAAATCAGCAGATAATGAGGCTATATTTTCCACAGATAATTTTGTGCTATGAGAATATTCTTTATGATCAATACCAAGCTCAATTTCTGAGCTATTAGATTGAAATTTTTCGATTTGATCATCAGTAAAATTAAAGTGAATAAACTGTACTGAAGAAGCTTTTCCCTCAGCAGAAGTTCTATCAACATCTTCTTCGGGGACTGCTTTAATTTTCTCACCATTTATTTTCATAAATACTGTTTCTTCTATTCCGCCTACTTTTCCAAGAAACGCAGCTCTTGAAATAGGATTATCTATTTCAAACATTAAAGTTGCCGTTAGTTCTTTACCATTTGGTATTAAAGGATTGTAAGCAGATAGCTCATCCTCAAGTTGCTCATCACCACCTTTTTCAATGTATAGCATTTCTTGTACTTGAGCTAACATTGTTTCATAACTTTCAAAATAAAAAGTAGCATAAGGACCTAAAGCAACTCTTCTATTTTTTTTATAGTCAACAATATTTTTTCTTAATTCACGTCTCTTCTCTGTGTAAATATCTAAAGGTATAATGTCTTGTTTCTCAATTTCTTTTTTTTCTCTCGGCATGATCATAAGTTATAACTTTTTGCCATTAATTCGATAGGATGTAGTGCCTCATCATTAGATATGTTTGTATCAACTTCTAACTGTTTTAAATGTTTACCAGCCAAAGGACAATCCGAAGCCATATATTTATTATTTTTATTTTTAATTTGTCTAGCTGCAGGTCTTCCAACTTTATTTGCTAAGTCATGAGTTTCTTTCATCACTCCAAAAGTTCCTCCGTGACCTGCACATCTTTCAACTACATCAATTTTAACATTTGGTATTAGTTTTAACATATCTCTTGCTTTGATACCCATGTTCTGTGCTCTCGCATGACAAGCATGATGCACAGTTACTCCCCCGTCAATCTCATTTAATCCTTCTACTAATCCCTCATTGTTTGCAATATCCACAACATACTCATCAATATCCATAACATTTGCAGATAATTTTTTTATTTTTTCATCGTTTGGTAACAACAAAGGCCATTCAAATTTTAACATCAACCCACAACTCGCTGTTAATGTTACTACTTTATATCCTTTATCAATCCATTCGATTAAATCCTTGGAAACTTTTTTAGCTTGTTCGACAACTTTTGGCAAATCTGCTTGCTCTAGGAATGGCATCCCACAACAACCAGGGTAAGCCTCCTGAACCTCTACACCATTTTTTTTCAAAACTTTTAAAGCAGCAACACCTGTATTTTTTTTATTAAAATTAACGAAACAAGTTGAATAGATAACAACTTTTCTATCTTTAGAAGGTGTTTGATAATTTATCTTATTTTTATTTTTTTTAAAAAAATTTGAAAACGTTTCTGAGTTATATTTTGGTAACTGAACTCTTTTATCTATTCCAGTAATTAGTTCTAAGATTTTTCTAATTAATTTATTTTTAATATTTGATGCCCAGTTAACTATTTTTGAGAACATAATACCAATTTTAGCGTTTCGATCTATTTGAGCTAATTGTGTTGGTACGCTTGGTAATTTACCTAATTTTTTTTGAGCCGTTCTATATCGCAGCATTAAATGTGGAAAATCCAAATCAAAATCATGAGGTGGAACATATGGGCATTTAGTCATAAAACACATATCGCACAAAGTGCATGCATCAACGACAGGAGCAAATTGATCACTAGATAAGCTTTCAACATCCTCATTTTTAGACTCATCAATCATGTCAAATAGTTTAGGAAATGAATCGCAGAGATTAAAACATCTTCTGCATCCATGACAAATATCAAACACTCTTCTCATTTCAGCATCTAATTTTTCAGGATTTAAAAAATCAGGATGCTCAAAATCTATAGGATGTCGTATAGGTGCACCTAAACTTCCTTCTTTACTCATATAATTAAGTTTTTTGAAATTCGAATTGTTTTTAGTGGGCGTTAAACGCCCACTAAGAAATTGATTAGCTAATAGACTCTAAAGTTTTTTGGAATTTACCAGCGTGCGATTTTTCAGCTTTAGCTAAAGTTTCAAACCAATCGGCAATTTCCTCAAAGCCTTCTTCTCTAGCTGTTTTAGCCATACCAGGGTACATATCAGTATACTCATGAGTTTCACCTTGTACTGCTGAAGCTAAGTTAGCTTTTGTTTCGCCAATTGGCATACCAGTTCCTGGATCACCAACTTCTTCAAGATACTCCAAATGACCATGTGCATGGCCAGTTTCACCTTCGGCTGTTGATCTAAAAACTGCAGCTACATCATTGTAACCTTCTATGTCAGCTTTTTGTGCAAAGTAAAGATATCTTCTGTTTGCTTGACTTTCACCAGCAAACGCTTCTTTTAAATTTTCTTCTGTTTTACTTCCTTTTAAAGACATTTTTTCTCCTTTGTAATGATAAGTAAATCATATAATGCATCTTGACATTATGTCAATAGTTTAGAATTATTATAATGTAGTTTTTAAGTGTATGATTTAATTAAATTATTTTTGATTTTGATTATCACTCGCAACCTTAATCAAAACTTCTACTGAACTTATTTTTTTCCCAGTGATATTTTTTTTAATATTAACAGGATCAATTTCATTCTCATTACAATCGATTAGCTCATTCGTATCCTCATCAAAAAAATGATAGTGTGCTGATGTATTTGTATCAAAATAACTTTTGTGACTATCGATTGAAATTTCTTTTAAATATCCTTTCTTTTCGAATGCATGAACTGTGTTATAAACTGTAGCTAAGGATATCTTTTGATTCATTTTCTCAGATATTATTTTAACCAAATCGTTAATTGTGAAATGGAAAGTTTTTTCTCTATTAAACAAAACTTCGCACATATTTACTCTTTGCTTAGTAGGTCTAAGTCCTACTTCTCTTAATTTTTCAATAAAATTGCAGTTTTTTGACATTGTTTTTTATAATAATTCTAAAGTATGAATAAAAATATACTGTTTTATTATATTATATTAAGAATAAATCAAGTATTAAGGGAACTCAAAATTATGAAAAAAAACTCATACTCCTATGATGATCTAATAACTTGTGGAAATGGTGATCTTTTTGGTCCTGGTAATGCTAAATTACCTCTCCCACCAATGCTTATGTTTGACAGAATAACAGAAATCAATGAAACTAATGGTGCATTTAATAAAGGCTCATTGAAAGCTGAATTAGATATTAAAAATGACCTTTGGTTTTTTGATTGTCATTTTAAAAAAGACCCAGTTATGCCAGGGTGCTTAGGTTTGGATGCTATGTGGCAACTGGTCGGATTTTTTCTAGGTTGGCTAGGAAATCCTGGAAAAGGAAGAGCATTAGGTGTGGGTACTGTGAAGTTTACAGGTGAAGTTTTACAAAATGTGAAAAATGTAAGATATGAAATAGATATGAAGAAAATTATGTCTCCTGGAGAAACAACTGTAGGGCTTGCAAATGGAATTGTTCTTGCAGATAATAAAAAAATATATTCAGCAGAAAGTTTAAAAGTGGGGTTATTTAAATAATGAGAAGGGTAGTTATTACAGGTTTAGGAGTAGTTTCTTGCTTAGGAAATAATCAGGAAGAAGTTCATCAATCTCTATTGAATTCCAAATCTGGGATTTCTTTTGCTGAAGACTATAAAGAACACAACTTAAAAAGCCAAGTTCATGGTAAACCAAATATTAAACTTGAAGATCATATAGATAGAAAAACAATCAGATTTATGGGTTCAGGTTCGGCTTACAATTATATTGCTATGAAAGAGGCTATTGAAGACTCTGGATTAGAAGAAAGTGAAGTAAGTAATTTTAAAACTGGAATTGTCATGGGTTCAGGAGGACCTTCTATAGAAAATGTAATTTTAGCAGCAGACAAAACTAGAGCTAAGACACCGAAATTAATGGGGCCTTTTATTGTTCCCAGAACTATGGCCAGTACTGCTTCAGCAACACTTGCTGTTCCATTTAAAATAAAAGGAACTAATTATACAATGAGCTCTGCTTGTGCAACAAGTGGACACTGTATTGGAAACTCAATGGAATTAATCCAGATGGGTAAACAAGATATTGTCTTTGCAGGTGGCAGCGAAGAAATTCATTGGGCGATGACAGCAATGTTTGATGCAATGACTGCATTATCCTCAAAATATAATGATACACCTGAATTGGCCTCAAGAGCTTACGACAAAACAAGAGATGGATTTGTGATCGCAGGTGGCGCCGGAGTATTAGTGCTTGAGGAATATGAACATGCCAAAGCAAGAGGTGCCAAAATATACGCGGAATTAACTGGTTATGGAGCAACTTCAGATGGTTACGACATGGTTGCACCATCTGGTGAGGGCGCTGTTAGATGTATGAAAATGGCTATGGCAACTGCTAAAAATAAAATTGATTATATTAATACTCATGGAACATCTACTCCAGTAGGGGATATAACTGAGCTTAATGCTATTAAAGAAACTTTTGAGGACAATATTCCTAAAATAAGTTCAACAAAATCTTTATCAGGTCATCCTTTGGGGGCGGCTTCTGTTCATGAAGCAATTTATTGTTTAATAATGATGAAAAATAATTTCATAACAGGCTCCGCAAATATTACTGAAATGGATGAGGATGCTAAAAAATTTCCAATCGTTGCAAAAACTGAAACTGAATCGACATTAAATACAGTGATGTCAAATAGTTTTGGTTTTGGGGGAACTAACGCAGCTTTAATTTTTGAAAAGGTTTAATTTATGAGTTTGATGAAAGGTAAAAAGGGATTAATCATGGGTGTAGCCAATGAAAGATCAATTGCCTGGGGTATTTCTCAAAAACTTGCCGAGGCTGGAGCGGAGTTAGCATTTACATATTTAGGTGATGCTCTTAAAAAAAGAGTTATTCCTCTAGCGGAAAAATTAAATTCAAATGTTACATTTAGTTGTGATGTCGAAAAAAAAGACGAAGTAGTAAAATTATTTAAGGATATCAAATCTAAATGGAGTGAAATTGATTTTGTTGTTCATGCAGTCGCTTTTTCTGATAAGTCAGAATTGTCAGGTGAATATTTAAATACTACTAGAGAAAACTTTTTAAAAAGTATGTTAATTTCATGTTTTTCATTCACTGAGGTAGCCAAAGAAGCCTCTAAAGTAATGAAAGACGGTGGTAGTATGTTAACTTTAACTTACGAGTCCACAAAAGCTATTCCAAATTATAATGTAATGGGTGTTTGTAAATCAGCATTAGAAGCAAGTGTAAAATACCTAGCTAGAGACTTAGGAACCAAAGGTATTAGAGTTAACGCTATCAGTGCCGGACCTATTAAAACACTGGCGGCTTCTGCAATTGGAGATGCCAAATTCTTATATAAGTGGAATGAAGACCATTCTTTTCTTAAGAGAAATGTTGATATTCATGATGTTGGAAACTCAGCATTATATTTATTAAGTAACCTTGCAAATGGGGTTACTGGTGAAATTCACTATGTAGATTCTGGATATAACAAAGTTGGGATGCCAGATCCAAAGAATATTAGCTAAAATAAATCAAAGGTATGGAAATACTAATATTTATATCGTGTCTTATATTTGTTATTTATTATTTGTTTAGACCCACCTCTAAAAAAGAAAAGGACCAATTTGATGATAAGAACAATTGGCGAGGTGGGTTTTAATTTTTATTCAGTAGCTTGTTTAATAGAAAGTTTAACTTTACCTCTATCGAAACCAATCACTTTAACTTTTACCTCGTCGCCTTCTTTCACAACATCGGTTACTTTAGCTACTCTTTTATCTGCAAGTTCTGAAATATGAACTAGTCCATCTTGTTTTCCTAAGAAATTAACAAATGCACCAAACTCCATAATCTTCATTACTTTTCCTGAATAAATTTTGTTTAATTCAGCTCTTGCAGTGATGTCTTTAATCATTTGCATTGCAATGTTTCTGGACTCTTCATCTGGAGCAGCAACTGTAACCACACCTTCGTCATTTACATCTACTTTCGCACCTGATTTTTCAACTATCTCTCTGATTGTTGCACCACCTTTTCCAATCACAGCTGCAATGTCTTTTTTATCTACATTGACTTGTTCCATTTTTGGAGTGTGTTTTCCAACATCAGATCTTGAAGCTGATAATGCTTTATTCATTTCACCTAAAATGTGAACTCTTCCATCTTTAGCTTGGCTTAAAGCCTGCTCCATAATTTCAAATGTAATACCTGTAATTTTGATATCCATTTGAAGAGAGGTAATTCCATCTTTAGTTCCAGCAACTTTAAAGTCCATGTCACCAAGGTGATCTTCATCACCTAGAATGTCTGAAAGGACACTGAAATCATCACCTTCTTTAATTAATCCCATTGCAATACCTGCAACTGGTTCTTTAATCGGTACTCCTGCATCCATTAATGCTAAAGAAGTTCCACAAACAGTCGCCATTGAAGAAGAGCCATTAGACTCTGTAATCTCCGAAACTACTCTAAAAGTATATGGAAATGCTTCTTTTGTAGGTAAGGAAGAGTTAATTGCCCTCCAAGCTAATTTACCATGACCAATTTCTCTTCTACCTGTTCCAATTCTTCCAGTTTCTCCAACTGAAAAAGGAGGAAAATTATAGTGAAGCATAAATCGTTCTCTTTGAAGCCCATCTAAGCTTTCAATTCTCTGTTCATCATCAGATGTTCCTAAAGTTGCAACCACTATTGCTTGAGTTTCACCTCTAGTAAACAATGCAGAACCATGTGCTCTAGGTAAAACACCCACTTCACATTCGATAGGTCTTACATCAGATAAACCTCTACCATCAATTCTATTTTTGTTTTTTAGAATTTCAGTTCTGACAATTGATTTTTCTAGATTTTTTAACTGACTGTTAACATCAAGATCTGTGTATTTTTCATCTTCCTCGTAAAGTTTTTTAGCTTTATCAGTGATTTCAGAGATTTGATTTGATCTATCTTGTTTGTCTCTTTTTGCAAAAGCTTTTTTAAGATCTTCTGTAAAAGTTTCTTCAAGTTTTTTCTTAACCTCAGAAAGATCTTTCTTTTCTACAGTCCACTCTGGTTTTCTGCATTCTTTTGCAAGTTCCTCAATCATCTCAATTACTGGAACAAAACCCTCATGACCAAATTTAACTGCGTTTAACATTTCTTCTTCTGTTAAACCATTTGCTTCAGACTCAACCATAAGCACAGCATCTTTTGTACCTGCAACGACTAAATCTAATTTTGATTTTTCTAAATCAGCTTTAGATGGATTTAGAACATATTTACCATCAATAAAACCAACTCTTGAAGCTCCTACAGGACCCATAAATGGTATTCCTGATATAGCTAATGCAGCTGATGACGCTGTGATTGATAAAATATCTGGTTCATTTTCTTTATCGTATGAAATTACAGTTGGTAACAACTGAACTTCATTTTTAAATTCATCAGGAAACAAAGGTCTGATTGGTCTATCAATTAATCTCGAGATTAATGTTTCACTCTCGGTTGGCCTTGCTTCTCTTTTAAAATATCCACCTGGAATTTTTCCAGCTGCATAATATTTTTCTTGGTAATTTACAGATAATGGAAAGTAATCCATATCAGGATTTACTTTTTTTGCTCCAACTACTGTTGCTAGTACGACTGTCTCTCCACATGTTGCGATTATTGCACCGTCTGCCTGTCTTGCTACTTTACCTGTTTCTAAACTTATCTTCTTTCCTGCTACTTCAATTTCCTTCTTGTGTACTTTAAACATTTCATTTCCATTTCGTTTCGTTCGTTTCGTTCCATTCCGTTCTATCTATCTTGACTTCTATTTTCTTAAATTCAATTTCGACAGTACATTTTTGTAAGAATCCATTTTATTTTTCTTTAGGTATTCTAACAATTTCTTTCTTCTATTTACCGCTCTCAACAATCCAACAGATGAATGTTTATCCTTTTTGAATTGCTTAATATGCTTAGAGAGAGTTTCAATTTTCTCTGTTAACAAAGCGATCTGTATCTCTGAAGATCCAGTATCTTTATCGTGCATTGCTAATTCTTGTGCCTTTTTGTTCATGCCTCTTTCTTCCTATTTATTTGTTTGTTTTATTAAGTTTTCTATTTTTTCCGCATACTCAAAAGACTCGTCTTTTCTAAAAAGTAATTTTGGTAAAAATTTCATAACCACTTTTTGTGATAAAATTTTTCTAATTAAGAATGAGTATTCTTTTAAAACATTAATTGTTTCCTCTGCATCCTTTCCTCCTAATGGAAGAACATATGCTTTTGCAATTTTTAAATCTGGACTCATTCTAACTTCAGTGACTGTTATAGTATTTGTTTCTAAATTTGGCACCTTAGCCTCATTTCTTATAAAAATCATGCTTAAAGACTGTTTAATCATTTCTCCAACTCTAAGCTGTCTTTGTGATACTGGTTTTCCTATTCTATCTGCCATTAAATTGACCTTTCAGTAGATGTAACACTAAATGCTTCTATTGTGTCATTTTTTTGAAAATCCATATAATCTTTAACGGTTATTCCACATTCTTGACCATCACTTACTTGTTTCACTTGGTTTTTTTCTCTAAATATTGTCGAGACTTTTCCAGTATAGATAATAGTACCATCTCTAATTATTCTCACATCTGATGTGCTATTAATTTCTCCCTCAGTTACTTTTGAACCAGCAACTTTTCCAGCACCTGAAACTTTAAATATTTCTAAAATTTGTGCAGTACCAGTAATTTTTTCTTGAACATCAGGCGCTAGTAGCCCTGACATTCTTTGTTTAATGTAATCTAAAACTTCATAAATAATATTGTAAGAAGATATTCTTATCTTCTCATTTTCAGCAAGTTTTTTTGCTTCTTTACTTGGTTTTACATTGAAAGCTATTAATACTGCATTAGATGCCTTCGCTAGTGTGACGTCCGTCTCTGTTACCATACCAATATCTGCTAAAATTATTTTAGGTTTAACTTCATCATGTTTGATTTGACTAATTGCATTTTTAATTGCTTCTGATGATCCGTGTACATCAGATTTAATAATTAAATTTAGTTCCTCTGTAGTTTTATCCGAAAAAGCTGAGTCTTGAGTAGCAAACGTCAATGGATTTTTTCCATCCTTACTCTCTTGAGCTCTATTTTCACTTAACGTCTTAGCTTCTTTTTCTGTATCTAGCACAATAAAATCATCTCCAGCTTTTGCTGCACCATTTATTCCTAAAATTTCAACAGGAGTTGAGGGTAAAGCTTCACTGATATATTGACCTTTGTCGTTAATAATAGCTCTAACTTTTCCCCATTTTAATCCACTTACAAAATAATCACCTCTCTTAAGTGTTCCTGTAGTAACAATTATATTTGCAACTGGACCTCTACCAACATCAATTTTTGATTCCAAAACTATACCTGTAGCTTTAGATTCATAATCTGTTTTAAGATCTAAAATCTCTGCTTGAAGTATTATAGAATCTACTAATTTATCTAAGTTTTGTTTTGTTTTAGTTGAAATTTCAACCATCAAAGTATCACCAGATAAATCTTCAGCAATTAATTCATGTTCTAATAATTGATTTTTTATCTTTTGAGGATCGGCCTCTGGTAGATCACATTTATTTATAGCGACAACTATTGGGACATTTGCAGCTTTAGCATGCTTAATGGACTCAACTGTTTGAGGTTTAACTCCATCATCTGCAGCAACCACTAATACAACCACATCTGTTAATTTTGATCCTCTTGCTCTCATTTCTGTAAAAGCAGCATGACCTGGCGTATCAATAAATGTTAATTTATTATCTTGGCTTTCAATTTGATAAGCTCCAATATGTTGAGTTATTCCACCAAATTCTCCTGAAACAACATTTGCGCTTCTAAGTACGTCTAGTACTGAAGTCTTACCATGATCAACATGGCCCATCACAGTAACTATTGGTGGTCGATTTTTTAAATTTTCAGTTCTTGAAGCTTTTATTTTTTGAATTATTTCTTCTGCTTTTTCTTCTCTTATTGGGTTATGACCAAATTCTTTAACTAAATATTCTGCAGTATCTGCCGCTAAGGTTTGGTTGATGGTCACCGTAACACCCATTCCAAATAAATGCTTGATCACATTACTTGATTGCTCAGCCATCCTGTTTGCCAGTTCTCTTACCGTGATTGCTTCGGGAATGTTAATATCTCTTTTAATTGGTTTAAGATTTTCTTGAGAATCATCTTTTGTAGCATTTTTAATT
Source organism: uncultured Pelagibacteraceae bacterium (assembly GCA_902618695.1). Classification (GTDB taxonomy): domain Bacteria; phylum Pseudomonadota; class Alphaproteobacteria; order Pelagibacterales; family Pelagibacteraceae; genus Pelagibacter. The sequence goes on from CACNCB010000001.1 coordinate 140,913, forward strand.
TCTTTTTGTCTTGCTCTCTTAACTGACGCTAAACTTCTTTGTTTTGCGTCAATCTCATCGCTCAATGCTCTTGATACAGTTAACTTTAATTCTCTCTTCTTTGTACCTGCTTTTAAAGTCTTTCTATCTTTGTTTTCAATATCTCCTTTAAGTCTTTTAGTAGCTCTTTGCTCTGCTAGTTTTCTTTTCTCAAAATCATTTGTTATAGGTGGTGATTTAGGTTTAAATGAAGGTTTGAATGAAGTTCCTCTGTTGAACGTTGAGGTTAATTTTGACTTATCATTGCTAGATCTAAAAGATCCTCCTCTACTAGAAATTTTTCCAGTTTGTTTTTCAATTACTACAGAATTTTTCCCTTGAGTTTTAGCAATCTCGATGTTTTTGATTGATTTTTTGGCTGAGCCTGAAATTGTTAATTTTGTTTTTTTCTCCATACTTCATCACTCAATCTTTATAAATTATTTTTCTAGCTGACATAATTAATTCATCTGCTTCTTCTTTAGATAATGCAAAATCTTCAAGATAACCTTGAATTTTAACTCTCTCACCTTTGACTACATCATAACCACCAGTTAGTTCATCAGAAGCTAAGTCAGCAAAATCTTCTAAACTTAAAATTTTTTGTTCACCGAGAGTAACTAACATTCCCGGGGTCAATCCCTTTAAATTAATCAAGGCATCTTCAAGACCTAAATCTTTAATTCTCTGAGAAATATCTTCCTGATCTTTTTCGTGAAACTCTTTAGCTCTTTCTATCAACGCTTTAGCTGTATCTTCCTCTATACCTTCAATTTTCATTAAATTTTCAACTGAACTATCTTTGATGTCATCAATAGTTGAAAAACCTTCAGCAACGAGCAGCTGACCTAGTGTTTCATCCAACTCTAAATTTTTTACAAAGTTTTCTGTTTTTTCCCTAAATTCCACTTGTCTTCTCTCAGAGTCCTCTGCATCTGTCATTATATTAATTTCAAAATTTAATAATTTGGTTGCAAGTCTTACATTTTGACCTCTTCTTCCAATTGCTTTACTTAAATTTTCCTCAGTAAGAATTACATCTAGTTTCTTTCTTTCACTATCAACATTTACTCTTTGTACTTCGGCTGGTGATAACGCATTTGAAACCAAAATTGCAGGATCTTCTGACCAATTAACTATATCAATTTTTTCTCCTTGAAGTTCATTGACTACAGCTTGAACTCTTGAGCCTCTCATGCCCACACATGCTCCAACTGGGTCTAATGAAGTATCGACAGCTTTCACGCATATTTTAGCTCTACTTCCAGGATCTCTAGAGGAAGATTTAATTTCAATTAAACCATCATAGATTTCGGGAACTTCTTGAACAAAAAGTTTTTCCATGAATTTAGAATGAGCTCTAGATAGAAATATTTGTTGCCCTCTAGGTTCTCTTCTAACATCATAACAATAAGCTTTTATACGATCACCTGCTTTGATGTTTTCACGAGGAATCAACTCATTTTTTTGAATTATTGCTTCGGTTCTTCCTAGATCAACAATTACATTTCCAAATTCTAATCTTTTTACAATTCCACTTAAAATTGTGTCTTTTTTATCAATAAAATCATTAAATTGTCTTTCTCTTTCAGCTTCTCTTACATTAAAACTTATCACCTGCTTTGCAGTTTGTGCAGCTATTCTTCCAAAATCAAACGAAGGAAGTGGTTGTAAAATTTCGTCACCTACTGACTTATCTTTGTTTAACTCATTTAAATTAATTGCATCCTCTAATTTTATCTCAGTATTTGCATTTTCAGGATTTTCAGAGATTATCAATTTTCTAAAAAGCTCAATATCTCCATTATCTCTATTAATAGAAACTTTAATTTCATTTTCCTGTCCAAATTTTGATTTTGCAGCTTTAGCAATACCAGTTTCCATAGAACTTATAATCAGTTCTTTATCAATTGATTTTTCTAAAGCTACAGCCTCAGCAATTCTTAATAGTTCAAGTTTATCTGCTCTTTTATTCAACATAATTTAGTTTGCTCCAAAAAAAAATGGGCTAAAGCCCATTTTGTAAAGATCAATAATGTAACTGCAATATAGTAAAGTTTTTTTTTAATTCAACAGAAACTATTTAGAAAAAACATTAATTTTATCAGTTTTTTCCCAGGAAAATGAACCATTTTCTTCAGGTGCTCTCCCAAAATGACCATAAGCAGCTGTTTTTTCATACATTGGTTTATTCAAATTTAACATTTCTCTTATACCTCTAGGGCTCAAATCAAAATTTTCTTTAATCTTTTCTACAACAAATTTATTTTTATCTAGATCGTTATCAAATAAATCGACATAGATAGACAATGGTTTTGATACGCCAATTGCATAAGCTAACTGAATTAAACATTTTTCAGCAATTTTGGAACCAACAATATTTTTAGCAATATACCTTGCTGCATAAGCTGCTGATCTATCAACTTTAGTTGGATCTTTTCCTGAAAAAGCACCACCACCATGAGGTGCAGCTCCACCATAGGTATCAACAATAATTTTTCTACCTGTCAAACCACAATCTCCATCTGGACCACCAATTACAAAATTTCCTGTCGGATTTACATAAAACTCATCCTCATTAAAACCATCAAGAAAATTCTTAGGAATAGATTTTATCACATAAGGTCTAAGTAAATCTCTGACTTGAGACTGATTAACATCTGGTGAATGCTGTGAAGAGATAACAACAGATTTTACTTTTGAGGGTTTCCCATCAACATACTTAAATGTTACCTGGCTTTTTGAATCTGGTTCAATATTTTTTAATTTTCCAGATTTTCTATCTTCAGCCATTAATCTTAAAATTTTATGAGAATAATGTATAGGTGCTGGCATTAAAACATCTGTTTCATTACACGCATATCCAAACATAATACCTTGATCTCCAGCTCCTTCATCTTTGTTGCCAGAAGAGTCTACACCCATAGCAATATCAGCTGATTGGGAATGTAAATGACTTTCAATTTTTGTAGCTTCTTTCCAAGTAAATCCTTCTTGGTCATAACCGATATCTCTTATACAGTTTCTGACTTTTTCAATTAATTCCTCTGTTTTAATTTCTGGTCCTCTTACTTCACCAGCTAAAACAACTTTATTTGTCGTAGTTAATGTTTCACACGCAACTCTAGAATACGGATCCCCCGAAATAAAACTATCAACAACCATATCTGAAATCCTATCAGAAACTTTATCTGGATGGCCTTCAGAAACAGACTCACTTGTGAAAAGATAATTTTTTAAATTACTCATTGTTAAGCTTATTAAATGAAAATATTAATAAAATATACAACAAAATTATAAATCCAAAAATTTTATTTCCAAATTTTGCAAATAGAGTCATCTCTATTATCCTTGAGTCGCTTAAATCTATAAAACCAGATTTATTTATATCGACTTTTTGCTCAATAATTCCCATTGGATTAATAATTGCTGTTGAACCATTATTTGCTGATCTTAAAACATATTTTCCACTCTCTATAGCTCTAAAAATACTATGAGTAAAATGTTGCTGTGGACCAAATGATTTACCAAACCAACCATCTTCAGAAATATTTACAATATAATCAAAGTCACTGTTTTTAAAAATTTTACCTGAATAAATTATCTCATAACAAATAAGGGGTAATATTTTAACTGACAAATTATTATAATTCAGTTCAACTATGTTTCTTTCTTCACCTTTTGAATATGATTGGTAGTCATTGGTAATTGTTTTTAAGCCAATATTTTTTAATAATTTTTCGAAAGGTAAGAATTCACCAAAAGGAACAAGATTAATTTTTTTGTATGAATTTATTACATTGAGGTCATGGTCAAAAATAGATAATGAATTAAAATATTTTACAGTGTTGTTTTTATATTCTTTGCTATTTATTCCAATTGCTAATAGATGATTTTCGTTGAATTTATTTTCAAATAACCATTTGTATTCTTTCAGTTGGTCTTGTGAAATACCTGGAATAATACCTTCTGGCCAAACAAAAATTATTTTTTCATTTTTTTTAGGAGCGCTGATTTCAATTAGCTCTTCTATTGCAGTTATTGGATCGATATTATTATAAAATCTATTTATACTTATATTTGAACTCAAAATTCTTACTTTATAGTCAAGATTTTTTACTTCTTGTTTGTTAAATTTTTCTAAATTTTGTGAACCAAGTACATAAAATGAAATTGTTGTAATAAAAAATGCAATACAAACACTAATATCTTTTTTATTTTCTCTTAAAATAAATATTGATGGACTTGTAAACAATGAAATACAGAAAAGATTAAAGCTGTAAGTACCTATGATTGATGTAATATTTAAAATTTCGATTTGATTAGATAAACTATAAGCAATTAAATTCCAAGGGAAACCAGTGAGTATTGATCCTCTCACAAATTCTACTATTCCAAATATTAAAGAAAAAAGAAAAAATGAGCTTAAATTATTATTTGGTTTTAAAACCACAAATAAATAAGCAACTAAAGCATAAAACAAGGCTAAGAAACCAGGTATTAATATTATTGTAAAAGGTATTAAAAACTTAAAATTTTGATCAAACGTTAATGATATTGAAATCCAATATAAATTACTTACAAAATAACCAAACCCAAATAACCAACCATAAAGAAAAAATATTTTTTTATTTTTATAAAAATCAATCTTTTTTATTAGAAATATATAGAATAAACTAAAAGTTAAAAAATTTATTACAACATAATTAAATGGAGGCAAACTTAAGGAAGTAAGCACTCCTAATATAATTAAATAAATTAATTCAATATAAAATTTATTTTTCAATTTAATTTATTTTTGATTGTACAGATTTAAATAATAAATTTTCCTCTTTTAACATTTTGGAATAATCTTTACTTTTTTTATGATCAAAACCTAAAAGATGAAGAAAACCATGTATGAATAATTTAGTAACTTTTTCTTTAAAAGATTTTAAATTTTGTGATCTTGGTTTGTCTAGATAATTATAGCTAATGATAATGTCTCCAAGATAAGTATTTTTTGAAATTTTTATTTTTTTATCTAATGGAAAAGATAATATATCGGTAGATTTATTTTTTTTTCTAAAAACTTTATTTAATTTTTTAATATTCTTATTATTTGAAAGTAACAATGTAAAGGTTACTTTTTTATTAAAAAATTTATATTTTTTTGGAAAAGCTTTACATATTTTTTTAAAAAAAAGGTCCTTATTTTTAAGCCTTTTTGACCAAGCCTTCTCCTCAGAGAAGACATTAATACTAATCATTATTTGAGTATGCTTTGACTATTTTAGAAACAAGTGGATGTCTGACTACATCTGAATGATCAAAATCAACTATGGATATTTCCTTTAAATGCCCAAGCAACTTTTTTGATCGAACTAATCCTGACATGCTTTTATTTGGTAAATCAATTTGAGATGGGTCACCATTTACAACAATTTTAGAATTTTCTCCAATACGAGTTAAAAACATTTTTATCTGAGTATCCGTAGCATTTTGTGCTTCATCTAAAATTGCAAAGGAATTTTTTAGAGTTCTGCCTCTCATAAAAGCTAAAGGTGCAATCTCTATATCTCCAATCTCAATCATTCTTTGTATTTTTTCAAAGTCGAAGAGATCATATAAAGAATCATATAAAGGTCTAAGATAAGGGTCTACTTTTTCCTTCATATCACCAGGTAAAAATCCCAAACGCTCGCCTGCTTCTACAGCTGGTCTTGAAAGAATAATTCTCTCAATCTTTTTTTCTAAAAGCATAGTTAGACCTACAGCGACTGCCAGAAAAGTTTTTCCAGTTCCTGCTGGCCCAGCTGAAATTACAATATCACTCTCCCTCAAAGCTCTCACATAGCTTTTTTGTTTTTCAGATCTAGGAATTATAGATTTTTTTGGAGTTTTAATGATATCTGTAACATTATTATTTTTTACTTTTTCATTAATCATAAAGTTATCAACCGATGAAACTATATCTTTATTCTCTATACTTCCATTATTAATAAACTGATTAGCCAAAAATTGAATAGCATTTTTAATTTTTTCATTCTTTTCAGGTGTTGATTTAATTAAAATTGAATTTCCCCTTGAATATAAGCTACAATTTGTAATTTTTTCTAATTCTTGTAAATTTTTATTAAATTCCCCAACAACACCTATTAACAAGTTATTGTCGTGAAATATAACGCTTAAAGAATTGTTATCTGAATAAACAAATTTTAAAGACTGATCGATATTTTTTTTAGTTATTCCACTCAAATTCTATGCAACCTTCTGATTCGAATTAGTTATAACTTCACCGAATAAAGTATTTCTATTACTATCTTTAATTCTCACTTGCACTATTTTTCCAATATCATTCTTTTTACCATTAAAAATTACAGATGTCATATACTCAGATCTACCAAAAGCTTTGCTTTTATCATCGGTTAAATTTTCAACCAAAACATCTATAACTTTTTCCTTCAATGAGTTGTTCATTTGGATTTGATTTTCGAATAAAACATTTTGAATTTTTTCTAATCTTTTAGAAGAAATTTTTTTTTCAATTAAGTCTAAATTTTCAGCCACTGTTCCAGGTCTTGGGCTAAAGATGAAAGAGTAAGAGTTAATAAATTTTAGCCTTTCAATTAAATTAAAAGTATCTTTAAAATCCTTATCTTCTTCGCCAGGATAACCTATTATAAAATCGCTTGAAAATTCTATATTTGGGTTAATTTCTTTTAATTTATCAAAAGTATTTAAATATTCCTCAATAGTATGTTTTCTGTTCATTAATTTTAAAATTTTATTAGATCCACTTTGGACAGGTAAATGTACAAGTGGCATTAACTTTTTGGAAGTTTTATAAACTTCAATCAAATCCTCCGTCATATCTTTTGGGTGAGATGTTGTGTATCTAACTCTTTTAATTTCAGATATTTTTTCAATGTTAAATATTAAATCTGATAGTCTGTATCCTTCATTGTCATAAGCATTTACATTTTGACCAAGTAAAATTATTTCTTTTGCACCATTATCAGCTAAATATTTTGCTTCATCCAAAATTTGATTAAATGGTCGAGAATATTCTGGCCCTCTTGTGTATGGGACTACACAAAAATAACAAAACTTATCACATCCTTCTTGAATGGTTAAAAAAGATGAAACTTTTCCAGCTTCATTTTTTATTTTGCTTAAATATTTAAACTTAGAAACTGCATCAAACTCAGTCTCTTCTATCTTTTTCTTTTTTTCAATATAATTTATAATTGTATCGTTAATTTTATGATAAGATTGAGGACCAATTACTAAATCTATGTAAGGTTCTCTTTTAAGCATTTCTTGGTTTTCTGCTTGAGCAACACACCCTGCAATAATCACCAATGGTTTTTTTTTAGATCTAAAAATTTTTTTTACTCTACCTATTTCATGATAAACTTTTTCTTTTGCTTTATCCCTAATGTGACATGTGTTTAAAAGATAACAGTTTGCTTCTTCATATTTTTCTGTTTTTTCATAACCAATTTTTTTAACTGAATCATATATCCTATTAGAGTCATACTCATTCATTTGACATCCAAACGTTTTAATAAATATTTTTTGATTCATAATTATTGGGATTTTTTCTTAACCCCATATAATTCTAATTTATGGTCTACTAATTTATATCCATATTTTTCTGCAACTTTTTTTTGAAGGTTCTCAATTTCTTCGTCTACAAATTCTATAATCTCACCAGTTTTCACATCTATTAAATGATCGTGATGGCCTTCATTTAATTCTTCATATCTAGCTTTTCCACCTTTAAACTCATGCTTTGTTAATATTCCAGATTCTTCAAATAATTTTACTGTTCTATAAACAGTTGCAATACTTATTTTTGGATCAATTTTTGACACTCTATTATAAAGTTCATCTACATCAGGATGGTCAGAAGACTCGGACATTACTTGTGCAATTACCCTTCTTTGATCAGTTAATTTAACTCCTTTTGCTATACATTTTTGCTCTATTGTTTCTGACATAAAATAATTTTAACTTAAATAAATAGGGTTAATCAAATTTTTTTTAATATTAAATTTATCACACAAATGAGGGATATTTTCGTATTTTATGTCTTTTTCACCTTTAAAATCTTGTATGCTATAACAATAGTAATCAATATTATTAGTTAAATACAATGCTTTCACTATAGATAACGAATTTCTAATTCCTGCAAAGCTTCCTGGACCCCTATTTAAGTAAATTGTATTTATATCTTTTAACTTTAATTGATGAGAATTTAAAAAATCATTAATAATTAAAGTTAATTTTTCATAATTAATTTTAGTATTCTCTTTAGTAATATTATAAATATCATTATTAGTAATGATCATTAAAAAAATTTTTTCTCCCGCAACATCAATTATCATTTTATTCATAATTATTTTATTTTCTAATATCAGTTCTAAATCAGATGAAAATAATATCAAATATTATTCTAATGATGAAGGAATTCTATCAATAATGTATCATCGTTTTAATGAAAACAAGCACCCTTCAACAAATATCAAAATGGAAATATTCAAGGAACATATGGATATTATTAAATTCTCAAATTTTAATTTTCTCAATCCAAATAATTTTGAAAAAAAATTTAATATGCCAAAATCAAAAAAAGAAATTCTGATTACTGTCGATGATGCTTTTGAATCTTTTTACACTGAAGCATGGCCTTATCTAAAAAAAAATAAAATTCCATTTATTTTATTTGTGTCAACTGAACCAGTTGGGAAGAGAGGCTATATGACTTGGAAACAAATTAAAGAAGTTGAAAGTAATGATTTTGTAAAAATAGGACATCATTCTCATACTCATGAATATCTTATAGATGTAAGTAATGAAGAATTTATTTTAGATATTGAAACGGCGAATAAAATTTTTCTAAGAGAACTTGGTTATATCCCTAACCTATTCTCATATCCCTTTGGCGAATACTCTAAATTTATGAAAGATTATATATCTAAAAATTTTAAATATGCTTTTGGTCAACATTCTGGGGTCATTGATTTAAATAAAGATAAGTTTGAATTACCTAGGTTTCCGATTAATGAAAAATATGGTGAGTTGAAAAGATTTAAATCAATAGTAAATTATTTTCCTCTCGAATATAAAAAAATACTTCCTGAAGAAAAAAAACTATTTGAAAGCACAAACCCTCCAAATTTTAAAGTTGAATTTTTTCAAGATCAAAAAAATTTATCTAACATTAATTGTTATTCTAATGAGGGAGACATATGGGAAAAATCAAAAACAATTTTTGCCAATAACCTTCTAACAATTGAATTTAGAGAACCATTTAAACCAAGAAGAGGAAGAATAAATTGTTCTCTAAATGATAATGGAAAATGGAGATGGTTTGGTATTCAATTCATCATAAAAGAAAATTAAATCAAACTTTCCAAATCTTTACTTGAAGGTAATATTCTAGCCTCATCAAAATCTTTTAAATTATTCTGTTCAATAATTTTTCGTAAAACTTCTATATATTGGCTTCCTGTTTCTGCATATTTGTCTAGGTATTTAGCCAAAATTAAACTATCCAAAGGTTTGTTTTGATTTCTAAGTTCGGTTCTTGCTTTTCTTAAATTTTTATATGTTGAGTGAGTGTTTAAATTTCGTAAGTACGCTCTTACAGATAACTGTAAGCTATGAAATTTCATAACTTTATGGTCTTTTCCTTCATCAGCATTTTTAGGTTTTAATCCTTCTCCAGACCAAGTCCACTGTCCAAATAAAGCATTTCCCTTTAAAGCAAATCTTGATGTGCCCCAACCTGTCTCTTTAGCAGCTTGAGCTATTGCTAATGAAACTGGTATTTCATCCATTCTTATTTTTAAAGTGGATAAATCGTTTTGCCTGACACCATATTGTTTATATTTTTTTTCTAACCATTTTTTTTCAATATCAGTATTACTATTTTTGTTTAGTATGGCGAATAATCTTTTCCTATCAATCCTAATTTTATTATTTTCCTTTACAATCAATGGAAGAACAATTTTTATAAATATTTCTTTTCTTTTTTTGGTATTAGATATGTTTTTAATTTCATTTGGTAAAAGACCAATGTCTATTGGTTTAACTAGCTTTGTATCTCTTGTTTCCTTTAAATTATAATTCACATCCTTAAATAAAGACTCAATCTCAGACGTAGTATATCTAACTAAATTTATTTCAGAATTATTTTCTTCTAAAATATCATACAACAACTCTCTCTCGTCAGTTTCTACTACAGGATCTTCTTCAGATAATCCATCTCTATTTAACGTGTTATTTAGAATATTTTTTGAATTGTTAGTAAATTCTTTTTTATTAAAATTTTTATCGGCAAAATTAATAAAAATTGGTGCTACATAAAAAAAAGAAATCACAATAAATGAACTCAAAAAAAATCTTGAAACTATATTTAAGCTTTTATTTTTTACAAAACCTGATTTTTTAAATTTCCTCATAAATTATTGTTGTATTGCAACAACCTCTTTCACCTCTGGTAAATAATGACATAAAAGATTTTGAACACCTTGTTTTAACGTCATTGTTGAACTAGGACAGCCTGAACAACTCCCTTGTAATTGTACCTTAACAATTCCGTCCTTAAACTCTTTAAATTTTATATCTCCACCATCTCTAGCAACAGCAGGTCTTATTTTTTCTTCTAAAATTTTTACAATTTTTGACTCAATTTCGCTTAAATCTAAATCCTCTTCTTTTATATTTTCATCAATTACAAACTCTTTACCATCTGCATAAAAATCATTTATTAGAGAAATTACGATATGTTTTATTTCGTCCCACTTAATGTTTTCTTTTTTATTTACTGAAATAAAATCATGACCTAAAAAAATGCCCTCAACACCGTTTATTGACAAAATATTTCTCACCAACTCATTTTGTATATCTTCTTTATTTGTAATTTCATAAGGACCACTGTTTGAAACTTTCTTCCCAGGAAGAAATTTCAAAGAATTTGGATTCGGTGTTACTTCTGTTTGAACGAACATAAATTATATATAGTGAATATTTCAAAAATTAAAACTTGATAATAAATTTTTATTAAAAACCTACTATTTCTTTAATTCTTTCAATCTTTTTGGATGCAATTAGATTAGCTTTTTCAACTCCATCTAGAAGAATTTTATCTAAATAACTTTTATCTCCTAAAAGTTTTTTTATCTCATTAGAAATAGGTTCAATTTTATTCACAAGTTCTTCTGCCAATTGTTCTTTAAATTCTGAAAAGTTTTTACCTGCAAAATTTATTACTGAGTTTTCTAATGTAGAATTAGTTAAACTTGAATATATTCCTAAAAGATTTTTCGCTTCTAATCTTTCATCAAGCTCCTTTGAGTCTTGCGGCATAGGCAAAGGATCAGTTTTCGCTTTTTTGATTTTGTTTATTATTTGATCTTTGTTATCTGTTAAATTTATTCTACTTAAATCTGATAACTCTGATTTACTCATTTTTTTTGAACCATCTTTTAAACTCATTATCCTAGAAAACTCTTCTTGAATTAAAGGTTTTGGGACTTGAAGAAAATTTTCTACATCAAAATCATTATTGAATTTTTGAGCTATGTCTCTACACAGCTCTAAATGTTGTTTTTGATCATCACCTACTGGAACATGAGTAGCATCATATAAAAGAATATCAGCTGCCATTAAAACTGGATAAGAGTACAATCCTATGCTGGCTTTCTCTTTATCTTTACCGGCTTTCTCCTTAAATTGAGTCATTCTATTTAACCAGCCCATTCTTGCAACGCAGCTTAATATCCATGCTCCTTCTGCATGAGCAGCCACTCTAGATTGATTAAAAATTATACTTTTTTTTGGATCTATTCCGCTTGCTATAAAAGTAGCAACAGTTTCACGGATATTATTTTTTAATTCTTTAGGATCTTGCCTTACTGTAATGGCATGTAGATCAACTACACAAAAAATACATTTATTATCTTTATCGTTATTTAAATCTACAAAGTTTTTTATGGCACCTAAATAATTTCCAAGATGAAGATTACCTGTAGGCTGAACACCAGAGAATATTTTTTTACCCATAAAATTAATACTTTAATTTAATATCATTCATTTGAAAAGCTTTGATGAAATAACACACAATTAAATAAAACAATAATCCTAATATAACAGATAAAACTAAATAAAAAGATTTAATTGATTGATTAAATACTAATTCGTTCTGGAAAAAATTTAACATAAAGTTAAAAAATAAACCCATCATAATTGATGCAAAAATTATTTTAATAAATTTAATAAAAAATATTTGGTTAAAATAAAATAATTGTCGATTTTTTAAAAATAAAAATAACAATATTGAATTAAACCAAGATGAAATAGATGTGGCTATTGGAATTATTATAAAACCAATTTCACTAAAATAATACAAACTGATAAAAATATTAAACAATACTGAGATCAAAGAAATGTAGAATGGAGTTTTGGTATCATGGTTTGCAAAGAAAAAACTTGAAAAAACTTTTATCAATGCAAAAGCAGGGAGTCCTAAAGCAAAATAATATAAAGCTAAGCTTGAGTTACTCACCGAATTTTCATTGAAAGACCCATAGCCAAATAAAGCTGAAATAATTTGTTCTGATCCTATGATCAAAGCGATAGTTGCTGGAAGACTTAAGAATAAACTTAATTCAAGAGCTTTATTTTGTATAAGCAAAATCTTATTTTTTTTTCTAGATTGGATATGTTTTGAAAGCTGTGGAAGTATTACAACACCAATCGCAATACCAGCTATAGCTAGGTTAATTTGATAAATTCTATCTGCATAGTATAGATAAGAAACTGCGCTTGCTTGAAATGATGCAATTATTGTACCTACTAAAATATTAATTTGAGTAACACCAGAGGAAAAAATACTCGGTAAAAGTTTTTTAAAAAAAAACTTAACTTTATTACTTACTTTTAATTTGTAATTAAATTCAAGCGAGTAATATTTTGATACGTATTTATATAAAAATATTAATTGTAAAAAACCAGCAAAAGAAACACCATAAGATAAATAATAAACTAGTTGATCACCTAAAGATTTAGAAAAAATCAATACTAAAATTAAAACAATATTTAATATTATTGGGGCTGCTGCTGCAGCTGCAAACTTATTATGTGAATTTAAAATTGCAGAAAAAAAAGAAGCTAAGCAAATAAAAAACAAAAAAGGAAAAGTAATTCTTGTTAAATTTATAGCTACCTCCATTTTTTCCAAATCACCCACAAATCCTGGAGCTATAATTGAAACAAATGCAGGCATGAAAATTTCAATTATTATTAGTAAAAATAACAACCCTAAAAAAAGGAGATTAAAAATATCATTAGCAAATTTGTTTGATTTTTTTTTTCCCTTAGTAATTTCTGATGAATAACTTGGGACGAATGCAGCGTTAAAAGTGCCTTCGGCAAATAACCTTCTAAAAGTATTTGGAATTCTAAATGCCACAAAAAAGGCATCCGCCAACATCCCTGTTCCTAAAAAAATTGCTATTAAAATATCTCTTAAATAACCGAGCAATCTACTAATGATAGTATAAAAACCAAATGTGCCTGTTGACTTAAGTAAGTTCATAAATCATATTAGTCTTAATTTTACCCCAATTGTACACTTATTGTTATCAGAAATGAAAAAAACAAAAATTGATCATTACACAGATAAAGAAGCTTTGGATTTTCATAAAGACAAAAAACCAGGCAAGATTGAGATTATTTCTTCTAAAAATATGACAACTAAGCGTGATCTCGCTTTAGCTTATTCTCCAGGAGTTGCTGCTCCAGTAAAAAAGATAAGTGAAAATCCAGAAGCAGCTTATGATTACACAAGCAAGGGAAACCTGGTTGCAGTAATAAGCAATGGTTCAGCAATATTGGGAATGGGAAATTTAGGTGCTCTTGCATCAAAGCCTGTGATGGAAGGAAAGGCTGTATTATTTAAAAGATTTGCAGATATTGATTCGATTGATTTAGAGATTGATTGTAAAGATACGAACGAAATCATAAATTCAATTAAAAATTTTGCACCTAGCTTTGGTGGAATAAATTTAGAAGACATAGCAGCCCCAGATTGTTTTATAATAGAACAGAAATTAAAAGAAATTTTAGATATTCCAGTTTTTCATGATGACCAACATGGAACAGCAATTATAACTACCGCAGCATTAATTAATGCCTTAGATATTTGTGGTAAATCAATAAAAAAAATTAAAGTTGTAGTTAATGGTGCTGGAGCTTCAGCACAAGCTTGTACCGAGTTATTTAAAAATTCAGGAGTAAAATCTGAAAATATAATAATGCTAGATAGAAAGGGCGTTATTTACGAAGGAAGAACTGATGGAATTGATCAATGGAAATCTAGGTATTCAGTTAAAACTAAACATAGAACTTTAAAGGATGCTGTTAAAGGCGCTGATGTTTTTTTAGGATTATCAGCAAAAGGTGTTCTAAAAAAAGAGATGGTTAAATCTATGGCAAAAAATCCAATTATATTTGCTTGTGCTAATCCTGATCCAGAAATTACCCCAGAGGAAATTAGTGAGGTTAGAAATGATGTAATTGTTGCAACTGGGAGATCAGATTACCCTAATCAAGTAAATAATTTAATTGGATTTCCTTATATCTTTAGAGGAGCTTTAGATGTGAGATCTAAAACGATAAATGAAGAAATGAAGGTTGCTGCAGCTAATGCAATAGCTAAGCTTGCAAGAGAAGATGTTCCTGATGAAGTTGTTGCAGCTATGGGTGGAGAAAGACCTCATTATGGAAAAGATTATATTATTCCATCTACATTTGATCCAAGATTAATTAGTGTAATACCAGCGGCTGTAGCAAAGGCAGCTATAGATAGTGGAGTAGCTAGAAAAAATATAGATGATTTTGAAGTTTATAAAGAACAACTTAAACAAAGATTAGATCCAACAGTTACCATAATGCAGGGAATCAATTCATTTATAAAAAAAAATCAAAAAAGAATTGTTTTTGCAGATGGTGAAGATGAAAATACTTTAAAAGCGGCTATAGCATTTAAAAATTCAAAATTAGGTATTCCCATATTGGTTGGTAAAGAAAGTAAAATTAAAGAACAGATTAAAAATATTGGTTACAGTGAAAGTTTTGACATTGAAATTGTTAATTCAAAGGATGAAGAAAAAAGAAAAAGATACGTAAAACATTTATTTGAAAAGTTGCAAAGAGAACAAGGATTATTAGAACGAGATTGTGACAGAATGATTAGAAATGATAGGGTTGTTTGGGCCACAAGTATGGTTGCCTGTGGTGATGCTGATGGGGCTGTAACTGGCAATACAAGACGATTTGGAGCCTCATTAGAAAAAATTAAGCAAGTTGTTGATGTGAGAAAAGGTGAAATTATGTTTGGATTAAACATGATAGTTCATAAAGGAAGAACTATTTTTGTAGGTGATACAAGCGTTCATGAATATCCTACACCTGAACAAATGGTTGAAATAGCAATATCCACAGCAAGAGTGGTTAGACTTTTTGGATTTGATCCTAAAGTTGCTTTTGTATCTCACTCAACTTTTGGACAACCTCTTACTAGCAGAACTAAACATATTAGAAATGCAGTTGAAATATTAAAAGAAAAAAAAGTTGATTTTGAATTTGATGGAGACATGCAGCCAGATGTTGCTCTAAACCCTGAATACAAAGAGCTTTATCCTTTTGCAAAAATTGTGGGTAAAGCTAATATTTTAATAATGCCTGGGCAACATAGCGCTGCAATTTCATACAAGTTAATGAAGACAATTGGAGAAACAAAAGTTATTGGCCCTCTATTAATTGGTTTAGGTTTACCAATAGAGATTGCTCCACTTAGATCATCAACTTCAGAAATAATTAACCTTGCTTCTATTGCAGCATATTCATCTGAAGTAATTGAATATAAAAAGTAATTAATCTTTTTTAATTCTTAAATCTTCAACAAGTATTATACTTGCGATCACATCTTCAACATCAAGAATTTCCTTAGCCTCACTTATAACTAAATCTTTTTCCTCAATTGTTAGCGCAATACCATAAACATAAATTTTTTTTTTGTATGTATCTATCTGATAATTAGTAGATTTAATATTTTTGTTCAAAATTAAAGCGGTTCTAAGCTGAGATGTAATTAAGACATCTTTGGCGGATTGTTTGAATTTAAATTCCTCTTTAATTTTTATATCATTCCTGACTGAACGCGCACCTTTTGTTTCCCACGCCATTTTTGTTAAATATAATTTTTCCTCAGGCTCATCTACTTTTCCTGTAATAAAAATTTTTCCATCTATTACTTTAGATTTTACTGATAAAATATATTTTTTGTCTCTAGCAATTATTTTTGCTGTTAAACTTTTTTGCATTATAGAGTCATCTATTTGAGTTCCAACAGACCTTGGGTCTAAAGCAACGGAAACACCAGTTCCGAAAAGACCTTTAGAGCTAACCCCTATGCATCCAGTTAAAATAAAGCTCATTAAGATAAAAATTAATAATTTATTTTTCATTTTTTAATTCTAAACAATAATTATATATTTCCTTTTTAGATACATTGCTGATTTGGCTTAAAATATCTGTAATTTCTTTTGTAGACAACTTATTAATCATTTTTTTTATTATATTCATATCTGATTCAGTCAATTTATGAGAGGTATTTTTATTTATTTTTCTTTCAGAAATAACAATTGTAAGTTCACCTTTTGGTTCTTTCGCAAATAACTCTAATTCATCCACATTTTTTCTTATAAATTCTTCGTATATTTTTGTCATTTCCCTACAAAAAACTATTTTTCTTCCAGCAAAATTTTTTTTTATTTCAGGTATGATTTTGTTAATTTTTTTTGGAGAAATAAAAAAAACTAAGGAATTTTCGAATTCTGAAAATTTTTTTAATTTATCGGATAACTCCTTTTTTTTATCTAAAGTAAAACCACAAAATAAAAATTTATCTGAAAATCCACTTATCGATACTGCTGCAGCAACAGCCGAAGGGCCAGGAATGGGAAAAATTCTTATTTCATTATTAATACACTCATTAACCAATATTGAACCTGGATCTGAAATACTAGGCGTACCCGCGTCAGATATTAAAGAAATTATTTTTCCAGATTTCAAATATTCAATAATTTTTGATAGATTTTTTTTCTCATTAAATTTATGATTTGAAATTAATTTTGATTTTATTTGATATTTATCTAAGAGATTTTTTGAAACACGAGTATCTTCACACAAAATGTAATCAGATTGCTGTAAAACTTCAATTGCTCTTAAAGTGATATCCTTTAGATTTCCTAAAGGAGTTGATACTAAATAAAGACCATTTTCATATTCTTTTAATTTAAATTGTGGTTTTATGATCATAATTTAGCTTAAAAAATATTATACTAACATCAAAATGACTAAATTAATTAAAATTATTTGTTTTATTTCTTTAAGTTTTCATTTTCTGTTTTTTCAAAGTGTAAATGCTCAAGAAAAAATCAAAATAGGATTATTGGTACCTATGACAGGAGAAAATAAGGAAATTGGAGAATCAATTATAAAAGCAGTTGGGTTAGCTGTTAAAGATATTGATAACAATTTAATTGAAATCTTTCCAAAAGATACGGCAACTAAAGCTAACCAGACTTTAAAATCAGCGTTTGAATTAAGCGAAATGGGAATAAAAATTGTTATTGGTCCTGTTTTCTATGAAAGTTTAACTTACTTAGACGAAATGAAAAATTTAACTTTTTTATCTTTAACAAATAAGACTTTAGATCTTCCAAAAAATGTAATCTCTGCTGGTATTAACTCTACGTCGCAATTCAATACAATTAAAAAATTTTTAGAAACTAATCAAATACAAAGAACTATTTTTTTAACACCAATTCAAGATTATGAATTTGAAGTTAAAAGAGGAATAAAAAATTCAAAAATTAAAATTTATAAAGATTATGAATATAATACAGAACCTACAAAACTAACTAAACAAATAGAGGAAATTACAAACTACAGAATAAGAAAGCAAAATTTAGAAGATGAAATAAAAAGAATAAAAAATTCAAATGACCCAAATAAAGAAAAAAAAATTAAAGAGCTTGAAAAAAGATACACTTTAGGTGGTTTAAATTTTGATGCTATCGTAATTGCAGATTTTGATGAAAGTCTAAAAAGTGTATCTACATCACTTTTATACACTGACGTACTTCCTAAAAATAAATATTTTATAACTTTAAATCAATGGTTTGATGAAAGTTTATTAAACGAAACAGATATTCAACCATTATATTATCCATCGATAAATAAAGAAAATTTTGATAATTATAAAATAAAATATTTTAACGCATTTAATGACGATCCTACCCATTTATCTTTGTTAAGTTATGATCTTGTTGGCTTAGTTTATTATTTATCAATAAATTCAAATGCTGAAAACTTAAGTAAAATTTTCAAGAGAAAAAATTCATTTAAAGGAAAAATAGGAATTTTTGATATCAAAAATAATAAAATAAATCACAGACTTAATTTTTATAAAATTGAGGATAAAAAACTTATAGAAATTTTCTAATTTTTTTAAAAGCTTGATATCTATGATCCATCTTATATTTTTGTGACGGATTCATTTCTCCAAAGGTTTTTCTTTTTTTTAAGGGAATAAAAATTGGATCATATCCAAATCCGTTTTTTCCTTTTGGTTTATCTGAAATATAACCTTCTACTTTTCCTAAAACACAAGCAATTTTTTTATTTAAATATGAAATAGAAAGTGCACAAATAAATCTTGCTTTAATTTTTTTATTGTTCCAATTTTTATCTTTTTTATTTAATTCTCTATAAACTTTTTTTATAGCTTTACTAAAATTTCCATGCTTTCCTCCCCACCTAGCAGAATAAATTCCAGGACTTTTGTCTAAAAAATCTATCTCTAAACCTGAGTCATCAGCTAAGCAAATTAATCCTGTTTTTTTCGAAAAATATTTAGATTTTATTAATGAGTTTTCTTTAAATGTCTTTCCATTCTCAACTGGGCTCTTAAGTTTAAATTCGGATGTAGAGTGAATTTCAATGCTTTTTGGCAACAAACTCTTGATTTCACTTAGTTTACCCTTGTTGTTAGTGCCAATAAGCAATTTATTAATTTTTTGTTTAGACATCTAGAAATTAGTAAAATCCTTACCATATAAGAGCTTATGGAAAAAGAGGAAAACCAAAATAACCCTTCTATAGATCAAGATCAGGATACAGTAAAAGAAACTGAGAAACCTGAAGAAAACTTAGACGAGGAAAATAAAGAGGAAACAGAGCAAGAACCTAGGGAAGAAATTAAAGAACTAACTCCAGAAGAAAAAATTACTAAACTTGAAGACAAAGTAGCAAGAACTTTTGCTGAAATGGAAAATCAACGGAGAAGATTTGAAAAAGAAAAAGAGGATGCTTTCGAATATGGTGGGTATAGTTTTGCTAAAGAAGCATTAAATTTGATTGATAATTTAGATCGATCAAAACATGTTCTTCAAAGTGACGACAAATTAAAAGAAACTGAAGCATTAAATAAGACGCTAGAACATTTAGATATTATTAAAAAAGATTTAATCTCGATATTTGAAAAAAATAACATTAAACCAATTGAGAGCATAAATAAAAAACTAGATCCAAACTTTCATCAAGCAATGATGGAAATAGAAGATGATACGAAAGAACCTGGAACAATAATCCAAGAAATTCAAAAAGGCTTTATGATAAAAGACAGATTACTTAGACCTTCATTGGTAGGAGTATCAAAAAAAGTTGCAAAAAAAGATGAAAAAACTGAAGAAAATAAGGAAATTCAAGAAAATAAATAATTATGAGACCAACTTGTAGTTTTAAATTTAAACCCTATATGACGAAAGAGAGACGTTAATATTATGAGTAAAATTATTGGAATAGACTTAGGAACAACTAATTCATGTGTTGCTATAATGGAAGGAACACAAGCTAAGGTTTTAGAAAATGCTGAAGGAGCAAGGACTACTCCATCAGTTGTAGCGTTTACGGATGAAAATGAAAAATTAATTGGACAACCAGCAAAGAGACAAGCTGTTACAAATCCAGAAAATACTATCTTCGCAGTTAAAAGGTTAATTGGAAGAAACTTTGATGATCCAACTGTAAAAAAAGATGTGGAAGCCGCACCTTTTAAAATAGTTAATTCTGAAAAGGGTGATGCTTGGATAGAAGCTAAAAATGAAAAATATTCACCCTCCCAAATATCTGCATTCATTTTGCAAAAAATGAAAGAAACAGCAGAAAAATATTTAGGTCAAGCTGTAACAAAAGCTGTGATTACAGTACCCGCGTACTTTAATGATGCACAAAGACAAGCAACAAAGGATGCAGGAAAAATTGCTGGATTAGAAGTTTTAAGAATTATCAATGAACCAACAGCTGCGTCTCTAGCTTATGGTTTAGATAAAAAACAAAATAAAAAAATTGCTGTATATGACTTAGGTGGAGGAACATTCGATGTTTCTATCTTAGAATTAGGTGATGGTGTATTTGAAGTTAAATCAACAAACGGTGATACTTTTTTAGGTGGTGAAGATTTTGACAATGCTATCGTTGATTACTTAGTCTCTGAATTCAAGAAAGATAATGGTATTGATTTAAAATCAGATAAGCTTGCACTACAAAGATTAAAAGAGGCTGCAGAAAAGGCAAAAATAGAATTATCATCTGCAGAACAAACCGATATAAACTTGCCTTTCATTACAGCTGACAAAACAGGTCCAAAACATATTAATTTAAAAATGACTAGAGCAAAACTCGAAGCTTTAGTTGAGGACTTAATTGCTAAAACAATGCCTCCATGCAAAACTGCTTTAAAAGATGCGGGAATTACTGCTAGTGAAATTGATGAAGTAGTTATGGTTGGTGGTATGACTAGAATGCCAAAAGTTTTAGAAGAAGTTAAAAACTTCTTCGGAAAAGATCCTAATAAGAGTGTAAACCCAGATGAAGTAGTTGCAATGGGTGCAGCTATTCAAGCTGGTGTTCTGCAAGGTGATGTTAAAGATGTACTTCTATTAGATGTAACTCCACTATCGCTTGGTATCGAAACACTTGGGGGTGTTTCTACAAAACTGATTGATAAAAATACAACAATACCAACTAAAAAAAGTCAGGTATTTTCAACTGCTGAGGACAATCAACCAGCTGTATCTATTAGAGTTCTACAGGGTGAGAGAGAAATGGCAGCTGACAACAAAGCTTTAGGTAACTTTGAATTAGTAGGTATTGCACCAGCACCAAGAGGAGTACCTCAAATTGAAGTTACATTTGATATTGATGCTAATGGTATAGTGAATGTTTCAGCAAAAGACAAAGGAACTGGTAAAGAGCAAAAGATTCAGATTCAAGCTTCTGGTGGATTAAGTGATGAAGAGATTGAAAAAATGGTTAAAGATGCAGAAGCTAATAAAGAAGCTGATAAAAAGAAAAGAGAGTCGGTCGATGTTAGAAACCAAGCAGATACTCTAATTCACTCTACTGAAAAGAATTTAAAAGAGCATGGATCAAAAATTTCTGATTCAGAGAAAAAAGCAATTGAAGATGCATCATCTGCAGTAAAAGAGGCTTTAAAAAGTGAAGATATTGAGGATATTAAGAAAAAAACCGAAGCTTTAGTCCAAGCTTCCATGAAACTTGGAGAAGCAATCTACAAATCACAACAAAGTACAAAACCAGATTCAGGTAAGGATGATGGTGGAAATGATGCAGGTAAAAAAGACGAAAATGTTGTTGATGCTGATTTCGAAGAAGTAAAAGACGAGAATAAAGAAAAAAGCGCTTAAACTGACATTTAATTGTCTGTGGTAATTTGATGGCTAAAAGAGACTATTATGATGTCCTAGGCGTTAATAAAAGCGCAAGCCCTGAAGAATTAAAATCCGCATACAGAAAGTTAGCCGTTAAGTATCATCCTGATAAAAATCCTGGGGACTCAAAAGCAGAAGAAAAATTTAAAGAAGCCAGTGAAGCCTACGGAATACTTTCAGACAAAGAGAAAAAACAAAACTATGATAACTTTGGCCATGCAGCTTTTGAAAATGGTGGTGGTAGAACAGGAGGAGGTTTTGGTGGATTTAGTGGAGCAGATTTTTCAGATATTTTTGAGGATTTCTTTGGGGATTTTGGCGGAGGTGGGAGATCAAGAAATAGACGAACAAATAACAGAGGCTCTGACCTAAGATATGATTTATCAATTTCTCTTGAAGAAGCTTATAGCGGAAAAAAGCAAGACATAAAATTTTCAACAACAGAACAGTGTGGAACCTGTAAAGGTAATGGATCTAAGCCAGGTTATTCCCCAGATAGATGCTCATATTGCGGTGGAAATGGTAGAATAAGATCTAATCAAGGTTTCTTTACTGTTCAACAGACATGTCCTCAGTGTAATGGAAATGGGGAAGAAATTACTAACCCCTGTAATGAGTGTAATGGCCAAGGTAAAAAAC
This sequence comes from uncultured Pelagibacteraceae bacterium, assembly GCA_902618695.1. Lineage (GTDB taxonomy): Bacteria > Pseudomonadota > Alphaproteobacteria > Pelagibacterales > Pelagibacteraceae > Pelagibacter. The sequence continues at coordinate 163,421 of CACNCB010000001.1, forward strand.
AAGCATCAAAGAAAATTTCTGTAACCATTCCAAAAGGTGTTGATGACGGAACTAGAATTAGGCTTGCAGGAAAAGGCGAAGCAGGAACAAGAGGTGGAGCGACAGGTGATCTTTATCTATTTATTAATGTAAATTCCCATAATTTATTTAAAAGATCTGATGAAAATTTATTTTTTGAATTTCCACTTTCTCTTGCAGATGCAGCGTTAGGAACAACAATAGAAATTCCAACTATTGATGGTGGAAAAGCTAAAATTAAAATTCCTGATGGAACTCAAAATGGTAAACAATTTAGATTAAAAGGTAAAGGTATGCCATTTATGAGAAGAGGCGATTTCGGGGACTTATATGTTCAAGTTAAAACAGAGGTACCTGTATATTTAAATAAAAAACAAAAAGAGTTATTAGAACAATTTAGAGAAATTGAAAACGATAAGTCAAATCCAAGTATTAAAAAATTTTTTCAAAAAGCAAGAGATTTCTGGAAAAACTAAAAGACTAATCTTCTAAAAAAGGTTAATATTAACTAAATGAAAAAAATTAATTTAGCGATTTCTGGTTGCATGGGTAGAATGGGCCAGCAATTAATTAAGTCTTCAAAGAAAAATAAAAATTTTAAACTAGTTACACTTACAGAAAATAGATTAATAAATAAAAAGTTTAATGGAGTTAAACCTGAATCAAATTCTGATAAAGCTTTTAAAAAAACTGACGTAATTATTGATTTCACAGTACCAAGTTGTACGCTCGAAATACTCAAAATAGCCTCAAAACTTAAGAAAAAAGTAGTAATTGGTACTACAGGATTTACCAGAAACCAAGAAAATCAAATTAAGAATTTTTCAAAAAAAATACCTATTCTAAAAGCAGGTAACATGAGTTTAGGTGTAAATTTATTAATGTATTTAACCGAGATTACATCAAAATCACTAAATGATGAATACTTAAGCAAAATATTTGAGGTACATCACAAACATAAAAAAGACTATCCCTCTGGTACTGCGTTAATGCTTGGTAAAGGAATTGCTGATGGAAAAAACAAAAATTTATATAATTTGATTGGTAAAAAATTCTTAAATAAAAAATTCTTTCCCTATGGAAAAAAAATTAATTTTAACTCGATTAGAAAAGGTAAAATTATTGGTGAACACGAAGTAAAATTCTCAAGTGGAAAAGAAATAATTACATTAAACCATGAGGCTTTTGATAGAGCTCTGTATTCTGATGGTGCTTTGAAAGCTTCAAAATGGTTAATGAAAAAAAAACCAGGTTTATATTCTATGAGGGATTTGCTTAGCTTTTCATAATGAATGAAAAACAAAAAGCAAAAATAATTATTAAAACTTTAAATAAAATTTACCCAAAAGCACCTGTTCCTTTAAAAAGCAAAAATACTTTTACTCTATTAGTCTCAGTGCTGCTCTCTGCACAATGTACTGATGTTAACGTTAATAATGTAACGAAAGATATCTATCCTAAATACTTTAAACCGCAACACTTTGTGAGGTTAGGAAGAAAGAAAATTGAAAAATTAATAAAAAAAATTGGTATTTTTAGAGTTAAAGCTAAAAGTATTTACTTAATGTCAAAACAAATCTTAGAAAAACATAATGGGAAAGTGCCTAAAACTTTTGAAGACCTTGAAAAACTGCCTGGTGTAGGTCATAAAACTGCAAGCGTGGTAATGTCTCAAGGTTTTGGTTATCCTGCTTTTGCTGTTGATACTCATATTCATAGACTTGCACAAAGATGGGGTTTAACAAGTGGAAAAAATGTAATTCAGACTGAAAAAGATTTGAAGAGAATATTTCCTAAAAAAACATGGTCTAAGCTTCACTTACAAATAATTTTTTATGGAAGAGAATATTGTAAGGCAAGAGATTGTTATGGATTAAGTTGCAAAATATGCACTACGTGCTACCCAAATAGAAAAAAACCTGTTATTACAAAAAAAGCTTAGTATGAAAATTTTAGGAATAGGGAACGCGATTGTAGATGTTATCTGCAAAGTTGAAGATAATTTTATTTCTCAAAATAATCTTACAAAAAGTACAATGAAATTATTCTTCGATGAAAATGAGTTCAAAAATTTATTAAAAAATCTTAAAATTGAAAAAACTGTATCAGGTGGATCCGTAGCAAACTCTATAGTTGGTATATCTCAACTTGGAAATAAAGTTGGTTTTATAGGTAAAGTTTCTGATGATGAATTTGGTAGTAAATACGAAGAAGGTTTAAAAAAAGAAAACGTAAAATATTTTTATTCGAAAAAGAAAGAAGAATTACCAACAGGAACTTGTTTAATTTTAGTGACGCCAGACTCTGAAAGAACAATGTGTACTTTCCTAGGAACTGCAGGAAAGATTAATGAAAATGATGTGAGTTCTGATGCAATTAAAAAAAGTGAGATAATTTTTTTAGAAGGTTACTTGTGGGATGAAGGAGAACCCAAGAAAGCTTTTGATAAAGCTATAAACAATGCAAATAAAGTTGCTATGTCTCTCTCTGACCTGTTTTGTGTGGATAGACATAAACCCCATTTTTTAAACTTAGTAAAAAACAAGCTCGATATAACTTTCGCTAATGAACAAGAAATTACTTCATTAATTGAAGCTAAAAAATTTGAAGAAGTTATAAACTTTTCAAAACAACTTAAAAAATTAATAATTGTAACTAGAGGAAATAAAGGTGCAGTTGCGATTAATGGTGATGAGGTTGTCGAAAGTGATATACAAAAAAATCTGAAAATTGTTGATCTTACAGGTGCAGGTGATCTATTTGCAGCTGGATTTTTACATGGCTACATAAACAAATTATCTGCAAAAGAATGTCTTGAAAAAGGTACTGAAATGTCATCGAGAATAATACAGCAAATTGGGGCGAGGCTTTAGATTTAATTTTTCTTTCTTTTAAAACTACCTTTGCCTTTTTTTGGTTTAACTATTTTTGGTTTATACTTTTTAGTAAACAAATCTTTAGCTATGGGATTTTTCTTATTTGATTTGATAGCCATTTTTTTTACTAATAATAAATTCATTATCATTAAAAGTATTTAAGATTTTTTTTCTTAAACGATAGATGTGAGTCTCAACAGTATGAGTTTCAATATCAGGCTGATAACTCCAAACATTTTTTTGCAGCTCATCAATACTAACTGGTTTTTCTGATTTAGATAAATAGGTAATTGTATTTATTTCTTTTTCAGTCAACTTAAGCTTTGCATTATTTTTTAAGATTTCTCTAGAATTAAGATCAATATTATAATTATTTACATTCAATTTTGACTGACTGTTGAATTGTATTTTCAAAAATTCAATATTTATCTTTTCAATTAATTTTAAAATATTTATTGGTTTATCATCTAATACAAATTGATTATTAATATCTAAGTATTTTTTATTTGATATAACCAAATAATTGTTAAGTTTATCTAACTTTTTGTTTAAAGAAACTTCGCTATCTGCAAAGATAATATTAAAATTTAAATCTGAGCTTAGTTCTACAAGAATTTGATATAATCCCGTAAACCTATATATTATTAAACTTTTAGTATCCACAAAAATAGAATATGACAATTTTTGTTAAAAATAAACACACTCTTCAAATAGATGAATTTAAATTTAGGTGTTGTATTGGTAAAAAAGGTTCAACCAGTAAAAAAAAAGAAGGTGATAAAAAGACGCCAAAAGGTATTTTTAAAATTGAAAATCTTTACTTCAGGAGTGACCGTATAGAACAACCAAAAACTTTGCTAAAATGTATCAAAATTAGAAGCGATATGGGCTGGTGTGATGATATTAATTTTCCTGAAAAATATAATAAACTTATTAAAATAAATAAAAAATTAAGACATGAAAAATTGAAGAGAAAAGACCACAAATATGATTTACTAATTCCAATTAAGTATAATTTTGAAAAACCTACTACTGGATTGGGTAGCTGTATTTTTGTTCACCTGACTAAAGATTATAAACCTACATCTGGATGTATCGCTTTAAAGAAAATAGACTTTTTAATTTTACTTAAATTAATTAAAAAAAATTCAAAAATTAAAATCTTTTAAGATCTCTGCCCAAAAATGCTTGATCCGACTCGAACAAAAGTCGAATAATAACGTGCGGCTATTAGAAAATCTGAAGACATTCCCATGCTTAAATCCGAAAAACCTAAGTCTTTGTTTAATTGACTTAGTTCTTTAAAATAAACTTCTGGATCAATGTCTACTGGGGGAATACACATCAATCCAATTAAATCTATATTAATTTCTCTACAATATGAAACTAGTTGATTTAAATCTTCTTTATTTATTCCTGATTTCTGATTTTCTTCTCCAATATTAACTTGCAAAAAAATTTTTATTCTTTTTTTAATTTTTGACTGTTCTTCAGCTATTTTTTTTACAAGTTTTTTGCTATCAACAGAATGAATATAATCAAATAATTTAACTGCAAATTTAACTTTATTAGACTGAAGTCTTCCTATCATATGCAATTTAAGTTCAGGATTTAATTTTTTAATTTCTGTCCACTTTTCTAGTGCCTCCTGAACTTTATTTTCACCAAAATCTAAATGACCATAATCAATAAGAGGTTTGATTTTGTCAATTTTAAAAGTCTTTGAAACTGCTATAATTTTTGGATTATTATTTATATTTAATAAGTTTAAATTTTCTTTAATATTATTTTTTATATCTAATAGATTTTTTACTGTGCTATGCATATAATTAGAAAATATTACTTTATTGATAAATTTGATACAAATAATATAGATAAACAAAAAACTAATACTGGTATAATTTATAGAAATTATGACGAAAAAAAGAGCTTAAATACAATTATTAAAATAAAACATTACTGTAAAAAAAAAGGTTATAAATTCTTTCTATCGAATAACACAAAATTAGCTATAAATTTAAATTTAGATGGCGCATATATTCCTTCTTTTAATAGAGATCTTAAACATCTTTCATTTTCGAAAAAAACAAATTTTCAAATAATCGGCTCTGCACACAACAATAAAGAGATAAAATTAAAAGAAAAACAAGGTGTAGATGTTATTTTTTTATCTTCGATATTTAAAAAAAATAAAAATTATTTAGGAATTAATAAGTTTAAATTATTATCAAAACTTACTACTAAAAAAGTAATAGCTCTTGGTGGGATTTCTAAAAAAAACCAAAAAAAACTCAAATTAATAAAAAGTATTGGTTTTGCAGGAATTTCTTATTTCCAAAAAAAAACGGCCCCATTAAGGGGCCGTTAAATTATATTAAAAGTGTATTAAATTAGAATGCAAATGCAATACTCATTTCTTTATGAGTATCATCTGTTCCATCTGTACCACCTGCGTTGTCTGAGCTATTTGCTGCAGCAGCAATAGTCATTGAACCCATAGTGTAAGATACTGAAAAACCAGTATCTTCTTGGTCAGATTTTGATGCACTTTCAAACTCTACAGTAGACATACCAGTAGAAACTGACAAGTTCTCATTAACTGCAAATGATACAGCTAAGTGAGTTCTTTCAGTATCTGAGTTAGCAGCAGATTTATCCACACTTGAAATCTGTGCACCCATAGTTAATGCACCAGTAGTATAAGTACCACCAGCTGTCCATAGGTCAGTTCCATTGTTTTGAGTAGTACCAGCAGCATCACCCATCGCGTAGAATATCATAGCACCATCCATTGGAGCGAAATCTACTGCAAATGATCTTGATGACTCTGCAGTTGTTGTACCAGCATCAGGGTTGTATGAAACAGACACGTTAGCACCTGCTATAGATGTACCGTAACTTAATGTGTTTGCTTTACTAATATTTACTAAACCATTAGCTTCACCATCAAGGTCATCCCAAACTTGCTCGTTAGCAGTTGGCATTTTGTCTTCATAAGCTGAAATACCATGACCACCTGCAGTACCATTGCTTAATTTTAAAACACCAGCATCTCCCATATCAAGAGTTAATCCTGAAGATGAAAATGCACCAGCACTTAGCAATTGGAAATAGCTAATTGTCATTCCATTATCCATTTCTCCTGAACCAGCGAAATTAATATCTCTAGTCATTGAGAATGGGTTTCCAGTAATCTCTGTTTCGTCTTTAGAAACATAAGATACTTTTGCTGCACCAGTTACGTCTAATGCTCCAGCGTATCCTGTTGTAGCAACTAGTGAACCTGCTAACGCAGATAATCCTAGTTTTTTTAAGTTTGTCATAATTGACTCCTATTTATTGTTATAATTAATTATAATTATCCTTTAATTATCACCTGATTAGAATTTATGGGCTTTATTATCTTATTTTATAAAAAATATTACTTTTTGTTGTAAAAAAGCAACACATTAGTATTCAAAAACGTTATTTTTTAACAATAATTTCAGTTATATGTTAATAAATGACTGTTTTTTACAACCTTTTGTTTATTCATGATTAAATTTAAACATCTTATTATTACGTTTTTCTGCTTTTTACTTCTAACAAACTCATGCGGAATGTACAGACCAGTAGATGCAAAAAAATATCCTCCTAATCCAGAACTTAGAGTTAAAAAGAATTTAGAGGAGGGTAAAGGTTTTAGGCTTATGACAGGACTAGGTGGTAAAAAAGGAGGAGAATTTGAATTTGCTAATTCAAATCCCTTATGGAGAGCTTCATTAGATATAATTGATTTTATGCCGTTACTATCTGTGGATTATGGTGGCGGAATTATAATAACAGATTGGTACGGTGAAGAAAAAGAAAATAATTCTATAAAAATTTCTATACAATTTTTATCAAATGAAATTAGATCAGATGCATTGAAAATAAAAGTTTTTAAAAAAAATTGCACAAGCTTAGTAGATTGTAAAATTTTTGTTTCCGAATCATCAATTAATGAGGAATTACGAGTTGCTATCTTGAAAAAAGCTGCTCTTTACAAAAATACTGATATAGAAAAAACTAAAAAAGAATATCCAATATACGAAAGTTCCTCTAGATAAATTTAATAAAGTGGAAAGATATAATTTCAAAATTGTTGAAAAAAAATGGCAAAGTTTCTGGGATAAAAACAAGACATTTAAATCAGAAATAAATAAGGAAAATAAGAAAAAGTTTTATTGCTTAGAGATGTTTCCTTATCCCTCAGGCAACATTCATATGGGTCACGTAAGAAACTATACTATAGGAGATGTGCTTGCCAGATATAAAATAATGACGGATTATAACGTCCTACATCCAATGGGATGGGACTCTTTTGGAATGCCTGCAGAAAACGCTGCAAAACAAAACAATCTTGATCCAAAGGATTGGACTGAGAAAAATATTTCTAATATGAAAAAACAACTAAAAAACCTGGGGCTTTCTATTGATTGGAATAGAGAAATTTCAACCTGCTCACCAGCATATTACAAGCATCAACAAAAATTATTTTTGGATTTGTATGACAAAGGTCTTGTTTATAGAAAAGAAAATTACGTTAATTGGGATCCTGTTGACCAAACTGTATTAGCAAATGAGCAAGTAATTGATGGAAAAGGCTGGCGTTCTGGAGCACAAGTAGAAAGAAAGAAATTAAATCAGTGGTTTTTTAATATCTCAAAATTTTCTGATGAACTATTAGAGAGTTTAAATTCATTAGAGTCCTGGCCAAACAAGGTGAAAACTATGCAAAAAAACTGGATAGGTAAATCTTATGGCTGTGAAATAAAATTTCAAATTAAAGGTAACGAAGATGTCAAACAAATAAAGTGTTATACCACACGACCTGATACATTATATGGAATGTCCTTTTTAGCGGTATCAGTTGATCATCCAATCTCGAAGTTCTATGAAAATAATAAAGAATTTATTTCTTTTAAAGAGGAATGCTCCAAAACAGGAACTACAGAAGAGGCTATAGCACAAGCTGAGAAATTGGGTTTCAAAACAAATCTTCTAGCTACTAATCCTCTTAACCATGAAATTAAGGTCCCCGTCTATTTTGCTAATTTTGTTCTAATGGATTACGGTTTTGGAGCGGTCTTCGGTTGTCCAGCACACGACCAGAGAGATTTTGATTTTGCGATTAAATATAACCTGCCTATAAAAACAGTCGTTAAACCATTTGAAGAAAAGGATACGTATCAAGTAGATGATAAAGCTTTTACAGACAGTGGAATAATTATTAATTCTAATGAGTTAAATGGATTAAATGCTCCTAATGAGTCTATTGAAAGAGCAATTGATATTTTGGAAAAAGAAAAAGTAGGTAAAAAAAAAATTAATTTTAGACTTAAAGACTGGGGAATATCTAGACAAAGATATTGGGGCTGCCCAATACCAATAGCTTACAATAAAGACGGCGAAATTATAAAAATTCCTGAAAAAGATCTTCCCGTAAAATTGCCAGAAAAAATTCAATTAAATACGACGGGAAATCCATTAGATCATCAAAAAGAATGGAAACATATTACTATTAATGGTGAGAAATGTATTAGAGAAACAGACACACTAGATACTTTTGTTGATTCATCTTGGTATTATCTGAGATTCTGTTCAAGTTCTAACTCAAATTTACCATTTGATGAAAAGGAAACAGATTATTGGATGCCTGTTGATCAATATATTGGGGGCGTTGAGCATGCAATTTTGCACCTCCTTTATTCAAGATTTTTTGTCAAAGCGATATCTTTTCAAAATAAAAAATTTAATTTATCTGAACCATTCAACGGACTTTTCACTCAAGGCATGGTTTGTCACGAAACATACACAGACGAGAATAACAATTGGCTTCACCCAGACGAAATTACCACAGAGGATGGAAAAAATTATTTTAAAAAAAATAATCCAAAGGAAAGAGTTTTGGTTGGACCTGCTGAGTCTATGTCAAAATCAAAAAAAAATACAATAGAGCCATCTAAAATGATAGATAAGTATGGTGCAGATGCTGTAAGACTTTTTATACTTTCTGACAGTCCTCCAGAAAAAGATGTTCAATGGTCAGAAGAGGGAATGTTAGCATCATATAAATTTATTCAAAAATTATGGGGGCTTCATCAAAAAATCAAAAGTATTATTGAAGGCAATATTAATACTATTGAAGAAAAAGATGTTTCTGAAGAATTAAATAAATTTTCAAATCAAGTTATATTTAAAATTACAAATAACATTGAAAAATTTAGTTATAATGTAATTATTGCTAATTTGCATGAAATTTATAATTTTTTATCCAAGCAAATAACTTTTCAAATTAAAAAAGAAATTCTAAAAAAAAATTATGTTAATATTTTAATTTTAATGTCTCCTATCATTCCTCATTTTGCACAAGAATGTTTAGAAAGTTTAAATATTAAAAAAAAAATAAATTGGCCAGTTGCTGAAGAGCAATACCTAAAAGAAGATAACGTTGAAATTGTAATTCAAATAAACGGGAAAAAAAGATTAAGTTTAAAAAATAAAATAGATTCATCTGAAAAAGAAATATATGATAATTTAATTAAAACTGAGTATTTTAAAAAAAATTATAAAACCGATGAAGTTAAGAAGATAATTTATGTTAAAAATAGATTACTAAATTTAATTATAAAAAAATAATGAAAAATATTTCATTAATTATACTCCTCCTAATATTTAATCAATGCGGATTTAAACCTATATTTTCAAATCAGGATATTAATTTTAAAATTGGTAAAATAGAATTTAATCAAGAAAATAAAACTATTCAGAATCGTCTAAAAAATATAGAAAACAACAATCCAAAATTTATTTATGATTTAGAAATAAATTTAATGGATAATAAATCAACAATATCAAAAGACTCTCGAGGAAAACCTTTGTTGTTGAGATATAATGTTGAGCTAAAACTTGTAGTAAAAGAGAATAACCAAATGGTTTTTAATAAAATCTACAAAGATGATTTTGATTATCAAAATTTGGATAAAAAATTTGAGTTAAAAAGTTATGAGGAAAAAATTAAAGAAGACATTTTAAATCAAATTGTAAATAAAATATTAATTGATTTAAGTAGTCTAAAATGATCGTAAAATCTTATGAAACACATAAAATAAACCCAAAACATCATAAATATGTTTTATTTTATGGGAAAAATGAAGGTTTTAAATCTGAACAAATATTAGCAATTTTAAAAAACTTAACACAAAAAAAAATTCAAAAGTACGATGAAAAAGAAATCTTGGACAATAAAGAAATGTTCCTTAATGATTTATTTTCAAAATCATTGTTTGAAGAAGAAAAATTTATAATAATTAACAGGGTTACAGACAAAATATTCACAACAATTGATCAAATTATCGAAAAAAATTTAGATGATATAAATATTATACTAAATGCAGATACTCTTGAAAAAAGATCAAAATTAAGACAATTTTTTTAAAAAAAAAAAGAACTTATTTGCGTTCCATTTTATCAAGATAATCAAGAAACTTTGAAAAAGATAACTCAAAATTTTTTGCGAGAAAAAAATATTTTCATTTCACAATCAAATATTAATTTAATAATAAACAGATGTAACGGTGATAGGGGAATATTAAAAACAGAAATAGAAAAAATTGAAAACTTTTCTGTAGGAAGGAAAAAAATTACTGAAGAAAGTATATTAAAATTAACAAACTTAATAGAAAACCATGATATATCTGAATTAATCGATAATTGCTTAGCTAAAAATCAAAAAAAAACTATGCAGATATTATCAGAAAACAATTTTAGTTCTGATGATTGTATAATTATTGTTAGGACTTTTTTGTCTAAATCTAAAAGAATACTTTACTTATCTAAAGAATTTGAAAAAAATAAAAGTATAGAAAAAACAATACTAAGTGCTAAACCACCTATTTTTTGGAAAGACAAAGAATTAGTGAAAGCTCAAATTCAAAAATGGAAACCACATAAAATTCAAAAATTAATATATGACATAAATAACATTGAAATTCTAATCAAAAAAAATTTATCTAATTCTCTAAATTTTGTTACAGACCTTATTCTAGAAAAGGCTTCTTAAATTTAATAATATTTTTTAATTATATCAATAATCTTGTTTAATTGATCTAAGTCTTTATACTCAAAAGAGATTTTACCCTTATTTCTTTTATTGTTAAGTATATCAACGTTTAAACCAATTTTATTGGAAATTGATAATTCAAGTGCAGTGATATTGGTTTCTTTTGTTGGGCGTGATTTTATTTTTTTATTTTTAAAAATTTTTACAAAATTCTCAGCTTGTCTTACAGATAATTTTTTTTCTATTATTTTTGAAGCAACAAAAGTAGCATTATCAAGACCAACTAAAATTTTTGCATGGCCAGCAGTTAATTTTTGTTTTTCAATTAACTTAATTACTTCATCTGGTAGTGTTAAAAGCCTTAAAGAATTTGTAATATGGCTTCTGCTTTTTCCAATAAATTTAGATACTTTTTCTTGATCATATGAGAATTCATCTATTAATCTTTTATAACCTTGTGCTTCTTCAAGTGGATTCAAATCATGCCTCTGAACATTTTCAACAATTGCAAATTCGAGTGATTTTAAATCGTCAGCTTCTGTGATAACTACAGGAACATCGTGAAGGCCTGCTCTTTGGGCTGCTAACCACCTTCTTTCACCTGCGATTATCTCGAACATTGATTTATCCTCATTTGATTTTCTAACAATAATAGGCTGAATCATTCCACGTTCTTTGATCGAATTTGTTAATTCTTCTAAACTTAATTCATCAAAAATTTTTCTTGGTTGGTACCTGTTTGGTACTAAATCACTAATTGCTAACTGATTTGTTTTTGAATCTTGTTTTGTTTCTCCAATAAGCGAAGAGAGGCCACGACCCAACCCTTTTTTTATTTTATCCATTATGCAGCACTCCCTATTGTTGACTCCTGATTTATAAACTCATCCGTAAAACTAAAATACGATTTACTTCCAGGACACGATTTATCATAGATTAATACCGGCATACCATGAGAGGGCGCTTCTGATAATCTAACATTCCTTGGTATCACAGTTGAATAAACTTTTTCACTAAAATAATCTCTTGCTTCTTTCTCAACTTGCGATGATAGCTTATTTCTTTTGTCATACATGGTTAAAAGTATGCCCCTGATTTTTAAATCTGGATTTAAATTTACTTTTATCCTCTCGATTGTTTTCATTAGCTGCGTTAAACCCTCTAAAGCGAAAAATTCGGTCTGAAGTGGAACCAGTAATGAGTTTGAACTTACGAGTGCCATTACTGTTAACAAGCTTAAGGAAGGTGGGCAATCGATCAGAACGTAATCATATAATCCTCCAGAACCGTTTAAATATGCGGTTAATTTAGTCTTTAGTATAAAGGCCCTGTTACTATCATCAGCCGTCTCTACTTCCAAGCCAGATAAATCTACATTAGATGTGATAATATCTAAATTTTTGAACTGTGTTTTTTTAATCACCTCGCTAATTTCTCTAGTTCCGTTCAAAACACCATAAATTGTATCATTTGAGTTATCCATATTAGATAATCCTAGACCTGTTGTAGCGTTGCCTTGAGGATCTAAGTCAATTACTAGAATTTTTTTATCTATTTGAGATAAACCTGCTGCAAGATTTATCACCGTAGTGGTTTTTCCGACCCCACCCTTTTGATTAATGACTGAAATAATTTGCATTTAATTTTTTTTACTATTCTTTTATTTTTTTTTTTTAATTTTTTTAATATTTATTAAATAAGAGTCTCCACTTGTTAAACTTTTTTTTTCCATATAATCCAGTTCCCAATTTTTTTTGGAATTTTCAAAAATTTTTTTTCCATTCTTCCCCATAAAAAAAATTAAATTTTTATATTTTGAAAAATTTTCATATACTAAATCTAAAACCACGGGCATTGGTTTGAATGCTCTAGACATTATTGTTCCTGTTTTTAAATTTTTTATTTCAAAAATATTTTTTTGAATAACCTTTGTATTTAAATTTAATTTTTTTGAAACTTCCTTTAAAAAATGGCTTTTATGGTAGCTTTTTTCATAAAGGTGAACATTCATATTGTTTTTCATATTTTTTAGTATAATTGCCACGATTACCCCTGGCATACCCCCTCCTGAACCTATATCTGTGGTTGTATCACTATTTAAGTCAACAAAATCAATAATTTGTGCAGAATCTATAATATGACGGTCAATTATAGCTTTTTTTGTTGCTGTATTTTGACTGATTATGTTGATTTTTTTATTTTTTTCAAGAATCATTGATATATAGTTTTCAAAGTCCAAAAATGTTTCACGTGAAACATTTAAGTGATTGATTCTAGAATAAGAATTTAAAATTTCATGATCCATTAAGCTATATGCTTAATAGACTTTCTTTTGACATGTGACAACAAAATATATACAGCGGCAGGTGTTATTCCGTCAATTCTTAGGGCTTGACCCATTGTTTTCGGCTTTATTTCTTTAAATTTAGCTTTTACTTCATTAGATAAACCTGATAGTCTATCATAATTGATTTTATCGGGAATAATTAAATTTTCATCCCTCTTAAATGCTAAAATATCAGCTTTTTGCTTCTTTAAATAACCTCTATAATGAGCATTTATTTCAACTTGTTCGTCAATTTCTTTACTAAAAAAAGGTATATCAGACCATATTTCCCTAATTTTACTCATATTAACCCCTTTTTGGGTTAAAACTTCGCTAGATGATCTCAAGATTCCGTCCTTTGCTATTTTTATTCCAAATTTGTCTGCTTTAGATGGTGAAATCTTAGAGTCTTTCATTTTTCGATTTATTTGTCTAATTTGTTCAAATTTTCTCAAATATAAGTCTTTTCTCTTATCGCCTATTAAACCAATATCAATTCCCTTTGCAGTTAATCTTTGATCAGCATTATCAGATCTCAAACTTAATCGATATTCTGCTCTTGATGTAAACATTCGATATGGTTCAGCTACTCCTTTTGTCACCAAATCATCTATCATTACTCCAATATAGGCGTCAGATCTATCAAGTATAAATGGTTCTAATTTTTTAACAGATAAAGCGGCATTTACTCCTGCTATAAGGCCTTGAGCAGCAGCTTCCTCATATCCTGTTGTACCGTTAATTTGGCCAGCAAGATAAAGGTTGCTTATCTTCTTGGTTTCAAGGGTTAAGAATAGTTCACGTGGGTCTATATAATCATATTCTATTGCATATCCCGGTCTTAATATAGAAACATTCTCTAAACCGTTGATATTGTTACATATTTCTTGCTGTACTGCAGCTGGGAGTGATGTGGAGATACCATTTGGGTAAATTGTGTGATCATTTAGACCTTCTGGCTCTAAAAATATCTGATGACGAACTTTATCTGCAAACTTTACTATCTTATCTTCTATAGATGGACAATATCTTGGTCCCACTCCTTTTATACTTCCTGAGTACATAGCACTCTTAGATAAATTCTTTTCTATAATTTTATGAACCTTCTCATTTGTATATGTCATTCGGCATGACACTTGTTTGTTCGAATTTTTTTTTGTTAAAAATGAAAAAAAATAAGGATCGTCATCTGCAAATTGTTCTTCTAAATTTTTAAAATTAATAGTCCTTGCATCTAACCTCGGAGGTGTTCCAGTTTTTAATCTTCCAATTTTAAAATTATATTTTGCTAATTGTTCACTTAAACCTGTAGAAGGTTTTTCATCGTATCTTCCAGCAGGAGTTCTTTCATCGCCTATATGTATCAAACCATTTAAAAAAGTGCCTGTTGTGAGTATTATCTTGTTAGATAGAACTTTCTTACCTTCTTTAGTTTCAAATCCACTTATTGAATTTATATCGAAAATAAACTTTACTACAGGATCAGAAAAAACATTTAAATTACAATAGTTTAGTAATTTTTCTTGCATATATTTTCGATATAATGACCTATCTGATTGTGTTCTTGGTCCTCTAACTGCTGGCCCTCTACTTCTATTTAATAATCTAAATTGTATACCTGATTTGTCTGCTACATCTCCCATAACACCATCAAGAGCATCTATTTCTCTAACTAAATGACCTTTACCCAAACCGCCTATTGCAGGGTTACATGACATCTCACCGATAGTTTCTATTTTATGAGTAAATAGGGCAGTGTTCACTCCAAGGCGAGCAGAAGCTGCTGCAGCTTCACATCCAGCATGGCCTCCTCCAATTACAACTACATCAAATGACAAATCATTTTTCATAATCCAAATCTATATGTGATTATATAATTTACAAGATAGGCTAAATTTTTTGTAAATAAGCCTTATTTATCAACGTTTTTTGATAAAAAAAGTGCAAAAAGCCAGCAAAATAGGGTATTACTTGCCGATACAAAAATCGTTGAAAATACTACCTAATATCTCCTCTACATCAACTTTTCCAACTATCATACCTAAATGTCTAGTAGCTAATCTTAAATCTTCTGCAGCTTTATCAAAATCTTCGATTTCTTTTTTTTGATTAAAGTTATTTAGATGATCCACACACTGTTGTAAATGTTGTCTGTGTCTCTCTCTTGTAATTAAAATATCATCACTTGTAAGAAATTTATTTTTTAAATTATTTTTTATTTTAAATATTAATTCTTCAATGTTTTTATTTTCTTTAATAGAAATTAAAACATGATTTGTTTTTTTAATTTCTGGATCAATATTTTTTTCTAAAAGATCAGATTTATTTATAACTAAAATTGCATTCTCATCTAATAAATCCTTCAAAACATCAGTAAAATCAAGGCTTTTTGCATCAACCACAACAAGCTTTAAATCTGCTTCCTCAGCTCTATTTAGAGATAATTTAATTCCTTTTTTTTCTATCTCATCTTGAGAATCTCTTATGCCGGCTGTATCAGAGATTATAACTGGATAACCGTCTATATTTAAATGGGTTTCAATCACGTCTCTAGTTGTACCTGCAATTTCAGAAACGATTGCGACATCACGATTAGATAAGTGATTCATCAAACTAGATTTGCCAGCATTAGTTGGTCCTAGAATAGCAATTTTAAAACCTTCTCTAATTCTTTCTCCAACTTTTTGATCATTTAATATTTTTTTAATTTTATTTAATACTTCATCTGAATTGTTTTTGATTTCATCTAAAATATTATTAGGCAGATCTTCCTCTGGAAAATCAATTTTCGCCTCAACATGTGATAAAATTTTTAAAAGTTTTTCTCTAAGGAAATTAAATTGGTCAGATGACTTTCCATTCATGATTTTGATTGCTTGTTGTCTTTGGATTTCGGTTTCTGATGAAATTAAATCAGCAATACTTTCGGCTTTCAGTAAATTTATTTTTCCATTTTGAAATGCTAATTTTGTAAATTCGCCTGGCTCAGCTAGTCTGCAATTTTTTATATCAGAAAGAGAAGAGTGTAGGGCATCTACAACAGCTTTGCTGCCATGAACTTGGATTTCAGCCATATCCTCGCCTGTGTAGCTCTCAGGTCCAGGAAACCACAGGATTAATCCCTCATCAATAAGCTCAGAAGTGTTGATTTTATTGATTTTTCTTAATGTTGCTACTCTAGGCTTAGGTGGCTCCTTACCAGTTAAAAGCGTAATTACATTTGAAGTTTCTTGGCCCGAAAGTCTGATAACTGCTACACCTGATAAACCAGGACCACTCGATAAAGCATAGATAGTCATCAAAGAATTATACTTTTTTTCTATTTGTTTGTATCAAGAATATTAAACATTTTTTCTAAATAATTAGCAAATCCCTCATTTGAATTTACAGATGTATTGTATATTGGTTTTCTTGCTTGGTTAACACTGGCTGTTGTAATTGGTGTTTTTTTATTTTTATGAAAATTAAGACAATTTTCCTCCCAATCCATATTACAAAAAGAAATTATTTTTTTCATTTCTATCTCAGGGTTTTTAACAACTTTTTCATATTCAACATCTAATATTGAGTCATTTATCTTTGTGTGCCAAAATTCCATTAACCTAATATAAAGATTATAATATTTAGCAATTTCTTCCTGATCAAAAGACCACAACATTTCTTTCGAGGGAAAATAATTTTTATATAATGAAAGGCAATTGTCTTTTGGGTTTCTTTTACAGTGAATTATATAGCTATTCGGGAAAAAAATCTTGATAAAACCTAGCCAAATAAAATTTTGAGGGGCCTTATCTGTTATAACTTTAGAGCTAAATTTATGATGACTTAATAATTGAAGATACTTATCTGCAACAATATTTTTTTCAAACAAAGATTCTTCTATAATCTTTTGCTTATTAAAATTTAATTCTTCTACAAAATTTTGAACTATTGCATTTTGTAAATATACTAGTTCACCTGCACCATTAACTTCTGAATGGGACGCAATCATTTGTTCAACCAATGTAGTTCCCGACCTAGGCATACCAACAATAAATACTATTTTTTTACTTAAAGGCTTCTTATTTATTTTATCAAAATCAAATTTTTGAAATAATTTTATAATTTTATTTATTAATTTTTCATCGTTCAATATATTATAGTTGATTTGCTGTCTTAAAATAGAATTGGCTTTATCTAAGTAAATAAATGAATTTTCATAATCTTTTAAATCTTCATAAACTTTACCAAGTGAATAATATATGTCTTTTTTTTCACTTACAGAAAGATTGTTAAAATTTTTGCTTTTTTCTAATTTTTCTAATTCGTCAAAATTTGATTTATCGAGTTTATAATTATTTATTCCGCTGATAAACCTATGTGCAGCTGTATTGTCTGGTTTTAATTCTAATATTTTAAATGCATATTTTTTTGCAGTGTCTAGGTCACCTAGGCTTTGAAAACATTCTAATAAATTAAATAAAATATCTGTATTGTTGCCCTCAATTTTTTCTGCTTTTAATAATAATTTTTTTGCACCATTAAAATCGGTAAGTTTTTTTTTTAAATTTGCATAGTTGTTTAAATATTTGATATTATTTGGTTCGTGATTAAGGATTTTTTCAAATAAAATCTCAGCTTTGTCGCTTTGATTTAAAAACTTATACGAATTTGCAAGATTATTTAAAGCTGGCAAACTTTCTGGCTCATAATGTAGCGCAAGATTAAAGCTTTCTACAGATTTAAGTATTTGTTTATTGGACTGATATGCCATTCCACATAAATTGTAAAGATATGGCATTTTTGGATAAATTTTTATTAATTTATGACATTTTTCTATGGCAGTAGAAAATTTATTGGCAGCCATTAGGTTGTGAATTGTTGAAATTTTGTCTCTAAGATCCATAAATTTTTAAATAAACAAAATTTATTTCCGTTTATTATGAAGGCTTATTCATTGAGTTAAAAAACTCAGCATTATTTTTAGTGTCTTTTAATTTTGAGTTAATAAATTCGATAGCATCCATTGTTCCCATTGGCGCAATTATTCTTCTTAATACGTTCATTTTTTGTAAATCACTTTTATCAAATAACAATTCTTCTCTCCTTGTTCCTGATTTAGTAATATCTATAGCTGGATAAATCCTTTTATCTGCAATTTTTCTATCTAATATTGTTTCACTATTTCCCGTTCCCTTAAATTCTTCGAAGATTACTTCGTCCATTCTGCTTCCTGTGTCAATTAAAGCTGTAGAAATGATTGTTAATGAACCACCTTCTTCAATATTTCTTGCTGCACCGAAAAATCTTTTGGGTCTTTGAAGTGCATTTGCATCTACACCACCAGTTAAAACTTTTCCTGAGCTAGGTATCACCGCATTGTAGGCTCTTCCAAGTCTTGTTATAGAATCTAATAATATAATAACATCCTTTTTGTGCTCAGTTAATCTTTTGGCTTTTTCAATAACCATTTCGGCTACTGCTACGTGCCTTTGAGCAGGTTCATCGAATGTGGAGCTAATTACCTCACCTTTTACAGTTCTTTGCATATCTGTTACTTCCTCTGGACGTTCATCAATCAACAGCACCATTAGGTAACATTCTGGATAATTTTTAGCTATTGAGTTCGCTATGCTCTGCAATATCATTGTTTTTCCAGCCTTGGGGGGAGAAATAATTATTGACCTTTGTCCTTTACCAATTGGACTGACTAAATCAATAAGTCTTGGAGTTAAATCTTGTTTTTTTTCAACTTTTGTAGTTTCAACTTCCATCACCAATTGTTTGTCTGGGTATAACGGCGTTAAGTTATCAAATGCAATTTTATGTCTTGCTTTTTCTGGTTCCTCAAAGTTTATCTTGCTTACTTGAAGTAAAGCAAAATATCTTTCTCCTTCTTTTGGCGCTCTAACTGGCCCCTCAACTGTATCTCCTGTTCTTAAACCAAATTTTCTTATTTGGTTTGGGCTTACATAGATATCATCTGGTCCTGGAAGATAGTTTGACTCCATAGCTCTTAAAAAACCAAAGCCATCTTGCAATAACTGTAAAACGCCTACACCAGTAATTTCCTCTTTTTCAGCAACTTTCTTAAGAATTGCAAAAAGTATTTCCTGCTTTCTTAGTGTACTAGCATTTTCAATACCAAGCTCTTCTGCTTGAGTAATTAACTGTTCGGATGATTTTAATTTTAGTTCTTGAATGTTCATGATTAAATTTTGATAAGGACTTATCTAGTACCTGTAATATATATACTGCTGTTGTTATTTCAACCCCAGATTGGCTTAAAAATAGCTAAAAAAACAACAATAATTAGGATAACCGTTGGTATTTCATTAATAATTCTGAAGAATTTTGCAGATCGTGTGTTTGTAGAATTTTTTAGAGCAACAAGACATTTGCCTAAATAGTCATTGTATGCCGACAATAAGATCACTAGTACAATCTTTGTTTGAAACCAAAATTGAGAGAAAATATCTGTTCCATTGAGATAAATTAATGCCAATCCAAAAACCCAAGTAAAAATCATTGCAGGTCGCATAATGTAAAAAAATAATCTTTTTTCCATCACCTCAAATATATCGGTTGCTTCTTTTTTCTCTCTATTTTCAACATGGTAAACAAAGATTCTAGGAAGGTACAAGAGACCAGCCATCCAGGAAACAACAGCGATTAAATGTAATGACTTAAATAATAAATACGAATTCATGTATCAAATGTTTTTTTCAATTAAGGACTTTAGTAAAATAATGTGATCATCATTATCATTTAAACAGGGGACCATATCAAAATGTTCTCCTCCTGAATTTAAAAAACTTTCTTTAGCTTGAATTTGTATTTCTTCTAAAGTCTCCACACAATCAGAAGCAAAACCTGGGCAGATTGTAAGAACATTTTTAACCCCCTCTTTAGGTAAAATTTCTAAAGTCTTGTCTGTATAAGGTTGAAGCCATTCTTGTGGACCAAATCTCGACTGAAATGTAGTTTGAATTTTAATTGAACTAAATTTTTCTGAAATAAGTCTTGTAGTTTTGTGACAATAACAATGATAAGGGTCACCTTTATCGAAATATTTTTTTGGTATCCCATGATATGAGGCTATAATTAGATCTGGTTTCCAGCTAATTTCATTTATTTTTTTATTTATAGAATTAACAAGTGCGTCGATATAAAGTGTGTCAGATTCGTAATGAGAAATAATTTTTAAAGAAGGTTGCCACCTCATTTTCATTAAAGTTCTATATACCTCATCACAAACTGTTGCTGTTGTAGCTGCTGCATATTGTGGATAAAGAGGAAGTATTATTAGGTTTTCACATCCCATTTTATGTAATTTATGAATTTTACTCTTAATGCTGGGATTTCCATATCTCATTGCAAAATCCAGAATAATGTTTTCTTTTGATAATGATTTTGAAATTTTCTCGCTTTGTTTTTTCGTATAATAAAGAAGTGGCGATACATTTTCGTCTTTCATCCAAATTTCTTTATAAGCTTTAGCAGTTTTAGAAGGTCTAAGATTTAATATAAACAAATTCAAAATAATTTGCCAAATTAATGGATTTACCTCAATAACTCTTCTGTCAGAAAGAAATTCTTTAAGATATTTTCTTATATCAAGCCAATTAGTAGAATCGGGCGTACCTAGATTAATTATAAGCACACCTGTATTACCATATTTTATAGGTGGGTGGTTTTTTTCAATCATTTAAAGTCTTTTACAATTTTTATTAAATTTTTAACCATTTCTGGATTTGTTTCAGGCAAAATACCATGCCCGAGATTAAATATATATGGATGATCTTTAAAAATTTCCAAATATTTAGAAGCTTCTTTTTTTAAAGTCTCTTTATCTGTTAACAAAATTTTTGGATCTAGACCACCTTGTATTGGTATTTTAACATCTTTAAGTATTTTTTTTGGATCTACATTATAATCAATACTAATGGCATCAGGTTTTACAATATCACAAAATTCTTTATAATCTTTTATTTCTCTAGGAAAACATATCACCGGCACATCTAATGATTTTGCGTAATCTACTAAATTTAAAGTTGGAGAATAAATATAATTGGGTAAATCTTTTTCTTCTAACAAACCTGCCCAACTATCGAAAATTTGAATTATGTTTGCACCATTATCAACTTGATTTTTTATATGAATCTTCAAAAATTTTTCGATAATTAATAAAATTCTGTTTATTAGAAACTCGTCTTTAAAAAAATCTTTTTTTAAATTTTTCTTGGGCGACTGTTGATTAATCATATAAACTAATAATGTCCACGGAGCACCAATAAATCCAATAATGTTTTTATCATTTAAAATAAAGTCTGAACTAACTTTTTTTATTGCTTTATACACACGATGTATTTTTTCTACAAAGTCAACTTCGTCTGTCTTAGTTATTTCATTTAAATTTAGTTCTCCTAATTTAGGCCCAAAGTTTTTTTCAAATTCTACCTTTTGACCCAATCCATATGGGAGCATTAAAATATCTGAAAATATTATTGCAGCATCAAGGTCAAATCTTTTTAGGGGTTGTAAAGTTATTTCTGAAGACAAATTTTCATTTAAACACAAATTAATAAAATTGGGGTTTTCTTTTCTAATTTCCCTAAATTCAGGTAGATATCTTCCTGCTTGTCTCATAATCCATATTGGATTGAACGTGGTATCTTTTTTAATTATTATTTTGTTTAGAGGTTTCATAAATAAGTATTATTATTCATTGTAGTTGTAATATATCTTGTGAATAAAGGTGATTATTTTTTATAAACATTATATTCATATTTTATCAACATCTTGTGTGACTAAAATTGTTTAAAATGAAGCTTTTTTCGTCATATTATTTTTTGTGGATTGTTTTAACCTATTTATTATTAATGTTAATAAATAGCAGTTTTTACAAGCTTAATTAAACAAATTTAAAATTATGAAATTTAATTAAAATAATACAAATTTACTAACAGTTTTTTCATGAACAACACTTATCAAATATACTTAATTTCCGATTCAACCGGTGAAACTTTAGATAGAATATTTTTAGCTCTTAAAGCACAATTTCTGAATATAGAGTATAAAGTTCACTCTTATTCTTTCACTAGAACAGAAAATCAAATTTTAAAAATTTTAGGTGATGCTGAAAAAAATTCAAATTCCATTATTTTATATACAATTGTCGATAATAATTTGGCAAAATATTTAGCCAAAGTCAGTGACGACAAAAAAATACCATGTTTCGGTGTTCTTGGTAATTTAATCTTAAATTTCTCAAAAATTCTCAACCAAAAAGCAACACATGAGCCCAGTGGTCAACATATATTAAATGAAGAATATTATGATAGAATTGAAGCAATCCAATTTACCATGAATCACGACGATGGAAATTTAATTAACGAAATTGATAAATCAGACATTATCCTTGTAGGAGTGAGCAGAACAAGCAAAACCCCAACATCAATTTATCTTGCTAACAAAGGGTTTAAAACTTCAAATATTCCATTAGTTAATGAAAATTCCATACCCGAAAAACTAAAACAAAACCCAAAAATGAGATGTGTGGTTGGTTTAAGCACAGAACCTGAAAGATTAGCAGATTTAAGAAAAAATAGAATGAACTCTTTAAAAGAAACTGAGAATATAAAATATACTGATCTGGAAAATATTAGGAAAGAAGTTCTAGATGCTAAAAAAACATTTCAAAAATATAAATGGCCTCTTATAGATGTTACAAGAAAATCTGTTGAGGAAACTGCTGCTTCTATAATTAAAATTCACGAAATATATTTAAATAATGTTAAATAAAATTGTTCTTGCATCAAAAAGCAAAGTTAGAAAAGAAATTCTAGATAAAAATAATATCGATAATGTTGTCGAGCCATCAAATGTTGATGAAGATATTATTAAATTCAGCTTAATTAAACAACAAGCATCACCAGAGATTATTTCGAAAAATCTAGCTGAGTTAAAAGCAAATAAAGTTAGTGCTAAAATAACTGATCAAATAGTATTGGGGGCTGACAGTGTTATAGATTTAGATGGAGAATTAATTTCCAAGCCAGAAAATAGAGAAGATGCATTGAAAATATTAAAAAAACTCAATAACAAATCTCATTTTTTGATAAGTTCTGTATGTATTTCAAAAAATGGGACAATGATTTGGAATTATACTGAAAAAGCTAAGCTTATAATGAAAAATTTTTCTGAAGATGAACTTAAAAATTATTTATCTAAAATATCAGATGAGGCCCTTTATGCTTATAATGTTTACCAAATAGAGGGTGAGGGCAGAAACTTATTTGTGAGCATAAGTGGCGATGAAGATACTATAATGGGCTTGCCAATAAAAAAAATTAAAGAATATTTAAAAAATTATAATAGATAAAATGAAAAAATATTTAGTTATAGGAAACCCAATTGATCATTCTTTATCACCCAGGCTTCATAACAGTTGGTTGAAACAAAATAATATAAATGCAAAATATGATAAAATTAAACTAGAAGTGGACGAAATTGAGAGTTTAATTAATAAGATTAAACAAAAAAAAATAGCAGGCTGCAATGTTACTGTTCCATTTAAAAAAAAAGTAATTCCCTATCTAGACAAATTAAGCAAAGAAGCAGAACAAACCCAGTCAGTAAATACAATTACATTTGATGGTAATGACTTGGTGGGGCATAACACGGATATCTTTGGCTTTACTAAGGCAATTGAAAGCTTAGATTTTGCCATGAAGAATAAAAATATTTTAATCTTGGGTGCTGGGGGAGTCGTCCCCTCAATAATTTTGGCTTTAAACGAAATGAATGTTTCGGAAATTATAATTAGCAATAGAACTAAACAAAAGGCAGAAAATTTGAAATTTTTTTTTAAAAATCTGAAGATCGTTGAATGGGGAAGATTGCCAGATTTTGACGTAATTATAAATGCTACAAGTATAGGTTTGAATGATGAAATTATAAATTTAGATTTTTCAAAATCAGGAAAAAATAAATTGTTTTATGATGTAATTTATAATCCAGCGGAAACAAATTTTTTAAAAATAGGAAAAGAATTAGGAAATAAAACAGAAAACGGGAAAACAATGTTTATTTATCAAGCCTATGAGGCATTTAGATTATGGCATGGCGTTAGTCCTAAAATTAATAATGAAATTTTAAATTTATTAGAAAATGATTAGGATTGGTATCGTAGGTGACATAGGTTCTGGCAAAAGTTATGTTGCAAGTAATTTTGGTTATCCAGTATTTAATGCAGATCATGAAGTTTCAAAAATATATAAAAATAATAGAAAAATTTTTAAAAGCTTAAATAAACTAATACCCAAACATATTATTTCTTTTCCTATAGATAAAAGAGAAATTTCCACTGCTATTCTTGCTAGTCAATTAAATTTAAAAAAAATAGTTAAGGTTGTTCATAAGGAGATAAGGAAAAAAATGAAACTATTTTTAATTAAAAATAAAAAAAAAAAGATAATAATATTGGATATTCCTCTTCTTTTAGAAAATAAAATTGACAACAAAAAAGATATTTTAGTTTATGTGGAAGCAAAAAAATCCAAAATTAAAAAAAAATTAAAAAATAGACATAACTTTAACAATAAACTGTTTGCTAAATTTAAAAAAATTCAATTACCAATTGATTATAAAAAAAGAAAAGCTCATTTTATAATTAAGAACGATTTTACAAAAAAATCTGTTAAAATTAGTATAAAAAAAATATTAAACGAAATTGAATAAATGAAAGAAGTTGTTCTAGATACCGAAACAACAGGTATATCTGTTAAAGAGGGACATAGAATTGTTGAAATAGGGTGTATTGAATTAGATAACTTAATTCCAACAAAAAAAAAGTTTCATTGTTATCTTAATCCGGAAAGAAAAGTATCGGAAAAAGCATTCGAAATTCATGGATATAGAGATGAATTTTTATCTAAACAGAATAAGTTTGCAAATATAAAGGATGAATTTTTGTCTTTTATTAAAAATAAAAGATTAATTATTCATAATGCTGACTTTGATATTGCTCATATAAACAATGAGCTTTTACTATGCGGCGAAAATAAAATTAATAATGAAATCTTAGATACGCTAATCTTAGCTAGAGATAAGTTTCCTGGATCTCAGGTTAGTCTAGATGCTTTATGTAAGAGATATAGAATTGATAATTCAAAAAGAGTTCAGCATACAGCATTAATTGATTGTGACTTATTATTAAAAGTCTATATCAACTTAATTGACCAAAAAGAACCAACATTAAATTTTATTCAAGATCAAAAAAATATTGTAAGTAATGTTTCTAATGTAAAATATTTTAAGAAAGTTATAAAACCCAACCCTGAGGAAAAAAAAAATCATCAAGATTATTTAAAAAACAAGCTTAAAAAGAATTTTTTTTAATTAAATCTTTGATTATATAAATTTTCAAAATTTATTTTTTTTTCGAATTTTATTCCTGGATATCCAGAATTGTGAAGCAAATCTAAAAGTGATTTTTCTAAATCTGGATAAATCTCTGTTTGTACATCACACAATACTATTTTTTCTAAATCTTTTTTTTCTTTAACATTTTCATCAACTTTTATTATTGTAGAGAATAAAATTTCGAAATGGGATTTTTTTTCTTTTGGTTCTTTATCTTCAAATTTTAAACTAGTATTGATTTCTATATGTTTGTTTTTTAAAGCTTTTGAATTTATATCAATACCAAGTTGATATTTTGAAATTCTATCTCTTACAAAAAGATATGTTTCAATATCTGGAGTTTCGCTAGACATATCTTTGATATATTTTCCAACAATATTATATTTTTTTGTCATTATCGTCTTCTATGTCTTCAAATTCTCCATCTATATAATTGCTTTTATTTTTATTTTTATAACTAAATTTTTTAGAAAGCATTCCAAAAATTAATTTTCTAGTAGGAGGAAATATTAATATGAAACCTACAACATCAGTTGCAAAACCAGGAATTATCAGAAGAAGAGCTGCAAAAGCAATTACGGCACCAGACAACATTTCATATGTTGGTGTTTCTTTTTTGCTTAATTGTAAAAATCCTGCTTTAAGTGTATTTAGTCCTTCGTATTTAGCGTAGTAAACTCCAACAATTGCAGTAAGAAATATCATTAAAATGGTGGATATTGCTCCAATTTGAGAGCCAATTTTGATAAGTAGATAAATTTCGATTATTGGTATTAAAATTATTGTAAATAAAATTGAGTTCATTTGTCCTTAATCTAAATTGCTGGTTGAAATTAATCAACATAGTAATTACTATTAGTTTATGAGTTATAGTTTCGAGTACATAGATATTATTTTGCTAGCTATGATTGCTGGATTTATTTTTTTAAGATTAAGAGGAATTCTTGGTAAAAGAACTGGTTTTGAGGGAAAATCGCCTGCTCAATTTAAAGAGGTTTTAAAAAATATAAAGGTAGATCAAGCTGTCAAACCAAAAGAAAAGTTTGACGATGAAGCTCAAAAAGAATTTTTAAAAGGTGCAAAAATTGCTTACGAAACTATTATTACTGATTTCAGTGATAATGATAATAAAATCACAAATGCAAAACCTCTGTTAAATAAAGATGTATATAATCAATTTGATGATGCGTTGAAAGAAAGAGCAAAAAGGGGTCATTTCGCAGAGATAACATTTATTGGAGTTAACAAAGCTGAGATTAAGGAACATAAAAAAACAGGAAATATTTTAAATGTAACAGTGGATTTTATAGCAGAGGTTATTACCTGCATAAGAGATAAAGATAAAAAAATTGTTTCTGGTGATCCAGAAAAGATTAAGAAAATTTATGATACTTGGATTTTTTCAAGAGATACAACGTCAGCAAATCCAAATTGGCAGCTCGTTAATATATTAACATAATTGAACGATAATATTTCAAATAAAGATAAAAAAGATTGGGATAAATTTATAAATAGTAATGAAAAATTAACAGATAAAGATTTTAGGAATATAGAAAAAAAAAATAAAAAAGCTAGATCTATAGATCTACATGGATTTACTTTAGATGAAGCTAATAAAACTATAGAAAATTTTATAAATAAAGCCTTTTCAGATAACATTAATAAATTAATTATCGTTACAGGAAAGGGACTTCACTCGGAAAATGAAAAGGACCCTTATGTGTCAAAAGATCTTGGTATTTTAAAATATTCTGTACCAGAGTTTATTGCAAATAATGCAAGTTTAATGAGTATGATAAATGAAATAACAGATGCAAAAATTGAGGATGGAGGCGCAGGAGCTTTTTATATTTATCTGAAAAAAAATTTACAAAATAAATTTCGATAAGTCCGTATCTTTTATCAAAGTATCTAAATTTTTATTAATGTATTGTTTGTCAATGATAATTGTTTCACCTGCTCGGTCTGTTGCTGTAAAGCTAATTTCATCCAATATTTTCTCAATTATAGTATGCAGTCTTCTGGCTCCAATATTTTCAACACTAGTATTTACTTCCGAAGCAATGTTTGCAATAGCATCTATACCGTCATCAGAAAATTCAAGATCAACATTTTCAGTTTTTAAAAGAGCCACATATTGCTTTATTAAACTGAAATCAGGCTCTCTTAAAATTCTTTTAAAATCTTCACTAGTTAAAGCTTCTAGTTCGACTCTTATAGGCAATCTTCCTTGTAATTCAGGAAGTAAATCAGATGGTTTTGCTAGCTGAAATGCACCAGATGCTATAAACAAAATATGATCAGTTTTTATTGGACCATGCTTAGTATTGACAGTTGTTCCCTCAATCAAAGGTAACAAATCTCTTTGAACACCTTCTCTTGAAACATCCCCTCCAACTCTATCAGTTCTTGCTGAAATTTTGTCAATCTCATCCAGAAAAACTATTCCGTTATTTTCAGTCGAAAGTTTTGCTGCTTTAATAATTTTGTCTTGCTCAATTAATTTATCAGACTCATCATTAATTAAAATCTCATGAGATTCTTTTACTGTCATTTTTTTCTTTTTTTCTTTGTTACCCATAGATTTACCGATCATTTCTCCAATGTTGATCATTCCAACATTGGCTCCAGGCATCCCAGGGATTTCAAAAGAAGCACCACCAGAACCAGTGTCACTCACAGATATTTCTATTTCATTATCATCCAAATCACCGTTTCTTAATCTTTTTCTAAAACTTTCTCTCGTTGCTAAACTTGCTTTTTTACCTACTAAAGCATCTAAAACTTTTTCCTCAGCAGCTTTTTGGGCTTGTGCAAAAACTTCCTTTCTTTTTTTGACCTTTTCCATTGAAATGGCAATTTCAATTAAATCTCTAACTATTTGTTCAACATCTCTTCCTACATATCCAACTTCAGTAAATCTTGTAGCTTCAACTTTTACAAAAGGTGCCTCTGCTAGTTTTGACAATCTTCTAGAAATTTCAGTTTTCCCAACACCAGTTGGTCCTATCATTAAAATATTTTTAGGCAAAACTTCATTTTTCATTTCACCTTTTAGAGCTTGTCTTCTCCATCTGTTTCTTAGAGCAACAGCAACAGCTCTTTTGGCTTTATTTTGTCCAACAACAAATCTATCTAATTCAGATACAATTTCTCTTGGAGATAAAGAACTAACCAAAGAAGATTCTTCTTTTTGATTTTTATCTTTTGGATGAAGTTGAGTTACGTTTGAATTATCCATTATATTTTTTCAATTTTAACATTATCGTTTGTAAATACACATATATCAGCAGCTACTTTAATCGCTTTTTTAGCCACTTCCTCTGCAGACATATCACCTTCCATTAAAACTTTTCCTGCAGCAAGTGCATAATTACCACCAGAACCTATTCCAATAACATCACCTTCTGGTTCTAACACATCACCAGTCCCTGAAATAATATAGCTGTTGCTTTTATCACCGACAGCCATTAGCGCTTCTAATCTTCTTAAATATTTATCTGTTCGCCAATCTTTTGCTAATTCAACAGCAGCTCTAGATAAATTGCCAGCATGTTTTTCTAATTTACCTTCTAATCTTTCAAATAGAGTTAATGCATCAGCAGTTGATCCTGCAAATCCTGCCACTACATCTCTTTTTTCAATTTTTCTAACTTTTGAAGCGGTACTCTTAACAACAGTATTTCCCATACTTACTTGTCCATCGCCAGCAACTACCACTTCATTATTTTTTCTAACTAGCACAATTGTTGTCATACTTAATAAATGGTAACTATTTTTGATACTTCAAGTGTTCATACTGATATTGATATCGCAGGATTATGTATGTATACCATTAAAAATATATGGCTAGAAAAGGAAAAGTATCTCGAAAAACAAAAGAAACTAGCATCAATGTTGAAGTAAATATTGATGGTAAAGGTAAGTACCAAATTGACACTGGTATAGGTTTTTTAGATCACATGCTTGAGCAATTATCAAAGCATTCATTGATTGATTTAAAAGTCAAAGCAAAAGGAGATACTCACATCGATCTACATCATACTACAGAGGATACAGGGATAGCTATAGGAGAAGCATTAAAAAAAGCTGCTAAAAAATTTGTAGGAATAAAAAGATATGCTCACAGAATTATCCCAATGGATGAAACATTAACTAGAGTTGCTATTGATGTTTCAAACAGACCTTATTTAATTTGGAAGGTAAAATTAAAAGTCGAAAAACTTGGTGAGATGGACACAGAACTTTTTAAAGAATGGTTCCAAGCCTTCTCTCAATCTGCAGGTATTACTATGCACGTAGAAAATATTTATGGTGATAATAGCCACCACATAATTGAGTCTTGTTACAAAGGTTTAGCAAGATCGTTAAGAGACGCGTTGGAGATGGACCCAAGAAGCAAGAAAAGTATTCCATCTACTAAAGGCTCATTATAAGTTTAATGAACGTTACAATTGTTGATTATAATTCGGGCAATATAAGCTCGGTGATAAACTCCTTTAAAGAAGTTGCCAAAGATAAAGTAAATATCGAGGTAACTTCAGATTTAAATAAGATTAAATTTTCAGATAAAGTAGTTTTACCAGGGCAGGGTTCGTTTAAGAGTTGTGTTGATGCACTTAATAACATAAGTGGTCTGGTAGACACTTTAAACGAGTTTGCTATTAACAATAAAAAACCACTCCTAGGAATTTGTGTTGGATTACAAATGTTTGCAGACATTGGATATGAGGAAACAGAAACTAAAGGCCTTGGTTGGATTTCTGGCAAGGTATCAAAAATAGATAATCAAAATGGAAAATACAAACTTCCTCACATTGGCTGGAACCAAATTAGCATAGTTAAGGATAGTAAAATTTTTAAAGGTATAGAAAATAATTCACACATGTACTTTGTTCACAGTTATGAATTTTTACCAGAAGATAAAAATGTAATTTCAGCAACAACAGATTATTCATCAAATATTGTTTGTTCTGTTGAAAAAGAAAATATTTTTGGGACTCAATTTCACCCTGAAAAGAGTGATAAAACTGGACTAAAAATAATCGATAATTTTATAAATTTATAAATGAAGATATTTCCAGCAATAGATATTAAAGATAAAAAGTGTGTTAGGTTAGTTAAAGGAGACTTTGATAACAAAACTGATTATAAAATATCCCCAGTTGAACAAGCAAACAAATACAAAGATCATGGTTTTAAAAACTTACACATAGTTGATTTAGATGGCGCTTTAACAGGAGAAACAGTTAATTTGGACATTATTAAAGAAATAATAACTAAATTTGATCTCAAAATTGAAATTGGTGGTGGTATTAGAAACTTTGAAAGTATTCAGAAATATACTGATGCTGGTGTTGAAAAAGTTATCTTAGGAAGTGCTGCCATAAAAGATAAAAATTTTTTAAAGCAAGCTTGTGAAAAATTTCCAAATAAAATTGCCTTAGGTTTAGATGCAAAGGATGGATATTTATCTGTGTCTGGTTGGAAAGAAAATTCTAATCAATTAACACTAGATTATTTAAAAGAGGTAAATGATTATGGTGCAAGCAGATTAATTTACACTGATATCAATAGAGATGGGATGAAGCAAAGTCCTAATTTCGATGAGACAGCAAAAGTTGCAGATATTTCTAATTGTCCAGTAATTATATCTGGTGGAGTTTCATCAATAGATGATATTAAAAAAGCTAAGGAATTTAATAATAATAACATTGAAGGTATCATAGTAGGGAAAGCCATCTATGATGGGGATATTAAATTAGAAGAATTAGTGAAGGAATTAGATGCTTAAAAGAAGAATAATACCTTGTTTAGACGTGAAAAATGGCCGTGTGGTTAAAGGGATTAATTTTGTTGATCTAAAAGATGCGGGTGATCCCGTTGAACAAGCTAAAATTTATTCAGACGGTGGAGCAGATGAAATTTGTTTTTTAGATATTACTGCATCAAATGAAAATAGAGATACTATTTACGATGTAGTAGAGAAAACGTCGAAGAAATGCTTTGTTCCTCTGACAGTTGGAGGTGGTGTTAGAAGTGTTGAGGATATCAACAAATTACTAAACTGTGGTGCAGACAAAGTATCGATCAATACTGCTGCAGTTCAAAATCCGGAAGTAGTTGAAGAAAGTTCAAAAAAATTTGGGTCACAATGTATTGTGGTTGCGATAGATGCTAAAAAAAATGCGGATAAATGGGAAATCTTTACTCATGGTGGAAGAAACAATACTGGAATTGATGCCATAGAATTTGCAAAAAAAATGGAAGATAGTGGAGCAGGCGAGCTTCTAGTTACTTCTATGGATCGGGATGGTACCGAAGTTGGTTATGATATAGAGCTTATGTCTAAGGTATCTTCTATGGTAAATATTCCAGTTATTGCATCTGGTGGAGTTGGAAACCTAGATCATTTGGTAGATGGAATTAAATTAGGAAATGCCAGCGCCGTATTAGCTGCTTCAATATTTCACTACGGCAAACATTCAGTAAAGGAAGCCAAGGAGTATTTGGATTCAAATGGAATACCTGTTAGAATTTAAAGCACTTAATTTATGTTTAAAAAATTATATAACTTTTGTTTTATTACTTTTTTTACAATTTTATTTTTAATACCAGTAAGTTCAAATGAATTGAATGCAGGTTCAAATGAATTGTATGTGAAAGCAGCAAAACGTCATAAAGAATGGGCTAAAAAGTATCATAAAATAAGTGATTTTGAGAGATACTCAAACATTCATAATTTAGTTATTGGCAAAAATGTTAAGTTAAAACCAGGCAAAGTTCTATTCCCAGGGTACCCTAATCAGTTATCGATGAAAATTAATGTGAAAAATGGTGCAATGGCAAAGGTAATTGGTGCAGAAGATTTTGCTTATAATGGCAAAACTTTTTATTCTTTTACGGCTGATTACTCAAAATGCAAAAGAAAAGAAAGTCAAAATGATTGCACACATCATAATGGAAGTGTTCGAACAGAATTAGTTACCAAGGGTGGAAAAATGACATTCTTAGAAGGAACAGAAAAATGGATAAATTATGCATTTCTTCCAGCGCACAATATTTTATTTCCAAAAGAAAGAAGAAGAAAATTTACAATTGGTCAATGCCACCCTGAAGGTCATAAAATTACATGGATGATGACCATTGAGTATGCAAGTCTAATTTTAGCACATGAATTTACAAGTTTAAAAACTAACGATAAATGGCAACCGTATGATCCGATAGTAAAAAAGAATCTTAAAAAATTTAAAGCAAATGAACATCATGGAACAAAAAAATGGACAAATGTAAGAATTAATTTTAAAAATTCTAAAAAGCCAGATGGTAAGTTAAAAGTTTGGATAGACGGAAATCTTGCTTATAATTATGAAGGACCTACTAACTGGGGTAAAAAAAAACATAAAGGAAAATTTAGAAATAAATGTTATTTTAAATTTGGATTATATACAAATGCAAATAATGGAGCCGAACATAGACATGAAGCAGAGGGAATGACTATTTTTACAGATTATATGGCAATGGCTAAAACGGAGAAAGAACTTGAGGCTCTATTATTAAAAGATGAATAAATGAATATTCTTAATGATTTAGTAAAGTTAGCAAGAGAAAGAAAAAGTAATCCTGTTAAAGGATCTTATACTAATAAATTGCTTACTGACAAATCGTTAAGCAAAGCAAAAGTTTTAGAGGAAGTTGATGAATTGATTGAAGCTGTAGAGAAAAATTCTAATAAAATTCATGAGGCTGCTGATGTATTTTATCATCTGCTAATGTATTTAGAAGCTAATGATGTTAAAATTGAAGAAGTAATGTCCGAGCTAGAAAAAAGAAAAAAATGAGCTACGACGATAATAATATTTTTGCAAAAATTTTACGTGGAGAGATTCCTTGTAATAAAATTTATGAGGATGATTTTGTTTTGTCATTTCATGACATTAATCCCCAAAAAAAAATTCATGCACTAGTTATTCCCAAAGGAAAATATGTTGACTTAGATGATTTTAGTTTAAATGCTTCTTCTGAGGAAATGGTTGGTTTGTTAAAAGGTATTAATATAGTTGCCAAAAAGCTTGGAATTTCAACAGAAGCAGGTAAAGGTTATAGAGCTTTAGCAAACATTAGTGATCACGGTGGTCAAGAAGTGCCTCATTTACATTTTCATTTATTTGGAGGAGAACGAGTCGGGAAAATGGTGGAGTGACAGAAGAAGTAAAAAGAAATTATTTAGAAATTAATTCACTTCAAGATCTAATCGAAGGAAATAAACCATCTGAAGATTATTCTTTAAGTTTAATAAATCCAATTAATTTTCAATTAAATAAATTTTTTTATAAAAACATTGGTAAAAAACATAAGTGGGTAGATAGACTTACTTGGTCAGAAGAAAAATGGATTAATTATGTTTCTTCTGAAAATGTTAATTCATATGTTTTTAAACATAAAGATGATTTAGTAGGTTTT
The DNA here is from genome assembly GCA_902618695.1 of uncultured Pelagibacteraceae bacterium. Lineage (GTDB taxonomy): Bacteria > Pseudomonadota > Alphaproteobacteria > Pelagibacterales > Pelagibacteraceae > Pelagibacter. The sequence continues at coordinate 197,592 of CACNCB010000001.1, forward strand.
TTCGAATTAATTTTTCATCCTGAAAATAATGAAACAGAAATTGCATATTTTGGAATTTTAGAAGAATATCAAAATAAAAAATTAGGATCCTTTTTATTGTCAGAAGCCATTAAAAAATCCTTTGTAAATAATACTAAACGTGTTTGGGTACATACTTGTTCTTTAGATCATAAAAATGCTTTAGGTAATTATATTTCAAGAGGCATGAAAGTTTTTAAAACTGAAATATTAAATATTTAATTTTGAGTAGGTATATTAAATAAATTCTTAGACAGTACCCTATTTTTTCTAATAGATGAAAGAAAGGTAATATTAAAATTTTGATACATGTCTGTGTTTTGCCAACCAATTAAATCATAAGTTTGTTTATCAAAAAATATACTTATTTCGTTATTATTTTCTAAAATTGTAAAATTAATTAGATTATTGTTGATTGTTCTTTCTTTTAGAGATTCAATTTTATTGATAAGAATATTTTTATCTAAAATAACATTTAAGGGGGTTTTTTCTAAAGGATATCGATAATAGCTTGAAATAGTTTTAATAACCAAAGATTTTCCATTTGAAACTAAAATTTTATTGTTGCTTCTTGCATATTCACAAAATATTTTTTTTGGATATTCTATCGTACAGTTACCATTCTCTATTTTACCATTAACATTTTGTTCAAATCTAAAATCTAAATTTTTTGTATTCTTAAGGTTTTGAATAATTTTCTCTTTTATTTCTGCATTCGAATTTAATGTTAAAAAAAAGAAGATTATTATCAAAAAAAATCTTAACATCAGAGAACTTCTCTTTTACCAACATGATTAGCTTTGCTTACAATTCCGTCTGACTCCATCATATCAATAATTCTTGCAGCTCTGTTGTAACCAATTTGGAGCTTCCTTTGTAAAAAAGAAGTGGAAGCTTTTCCCTCTGATCTGATAATTTCCAAAGCTTGTTGATAGAGTTCGTCTTTATCACCTAAATTTTGGTTTTCACCCATCTCCTTTTCATCTGCAAAATTTAAAATTTCATCTACATAATCAGGTTCAGCCTGTGACCTTAAAAAATTGTTTATTTGTTCAATTTCACTATCAGACACGAAAGGAGCATGAATTCTTACTATACGATTAGCAGAAGACATGTATAGCATATCTCCTTTTCCCAATAATTGCTCTGCCCCTTGTTCACCTAAAATTGTTCTACTATCTATTTTTGAAGTAACTTGAAATGATATCCTTGTTGGAAAATTTGCTTTAATTGTTCCAGTGATTACATCAACACTAGGTCTTTGAGTGGCCATAATTATATGAATCCCTGCTGCTCTTGCCATTTGTGACAATTTTTGAATATAGTTCTCAATTTCTTTACCTGCTACCAACATTAAATCTGACATTTCATCAACAACAACAACTATATAGGGCATTGGAAGTTTGTGTTTTGTATTGTAGCCATCTATGTTTCTGACTCCTTCTTTAGTCATGAGTCTATATCTACTCTCCATCTCCTTAACCACCCAACCAAGAACAGACGCAGCTTTTTTAGCTTCTGTTATTACAGGGCATAACAAATGTGGAATTCCTTCATATGTTGAAAGCTCAAGCATTTTTGGATCTATAAGAATAAATTTACATTTTTCTGGAGTATGTCTAAAGAGAAGAGACAAAATGATGGTATTGATACAGACAGATTTACCTGACCCTGTTGTACCAGCGATAAGTAGATGGGGCATTGATGATAAGTCCCCGACTATAGGTCTACCAGAAATACTTTTTCCTAATGCGATCGGTAATTTAACGTCTCTTTTTTTGAAATCAGAATTGTTTAAAATTTCGCTTAAATAAACATTTTCTCTAATATTGTTTGGTAGTTCAATGCCAACAGTATTGCTTCCTGGTATTGTAGCTATTCTTGCAGACTCTGAACTGGTATTTCTTGCAATGTCATCAGATAAATTAATTATTTTTGAAACTTTGACTCCAGCTGCTGGCTCAAATTCATTTAAAGTTACCACAGGTCCGTGGCTTACTTTCTTGATATTACCATTAACACCAAAATCTAAGAGAATTTTTTCTAAAAATTTAGGATCGTGTGTTTCAATTTTATCAAGATTTTCTCTTTCCTTTTTAGAAGGAGTTTTCAATAAATCCAAGTCAGGTAATTTAAATTTAGTTATATTTTTACTTTTAATATCAGCCTTTATAAAAGGCAAATCTTCTTGAATAAGATTTTTTATTTCTTCTTGAGGGATATATTCACTAATTATTTCACTTCTTTCAGTATAATTTTTTCTTTCTTTTTTGGTAAAAACTTGATTTGTACTTTTTATCAATTCATAAAACTTTATTGGATGGAAATTAATACTTAGCAAAAATAAAAAAATATTTAAAATTATTAAAAAATAATAAAAAATTATTTCGTTAATTAATATAATAGAATTCAAGAATGTTTGGTTTAAATAATCACCTACGAAGCCACCATTACCATTTATATACAGAGTAAACGCTTCTGAATAAAAATGAGCAAAAAATAAAGTTCCAAGTATACAATAAATTATTGTAAAAAAAATATTTTCAATTATTAAAAAAAATTCTTTGCTTCTAATAATGTTGATACCAGTTACAATCAAAGTAAATGAAAATAAAAACGAGATTAAGCCTATAGATTGAAAAAATAAATCTGAAACATAACTTCCATGAAAACCCAAAATATTTTCAATTTTTGTGTTTTCTGGAAAAATGAAATTAGGGTCCTCCGGAGAATACGTTAAAAGTGCTAATAATAATAAAACTCCGCTACAAAAAATAGTTAACCCAAAAATTTCTGCTATCCTTTTGATAGTAAAATTAGCAAATAAATTGGCTGTTTTTTTTATATCCATATTTATGAATCAATTTTACCACTTTGTATCATCTAATTTTTGTTGTTAAAATTAAAAATAATATGAGAGTTTGTATACTTGGTTCAGGTTTAACCGCTTTAACTTTAGCAAAAGCATTAGTTAATCAAAATATTTTTGTTGATCTAATTTCATCGAATAAAAATTATAAAATTAATCTTTCTAGAACGATTGGTATTTCTAAAAGTAACTTTAATTATTTTAATAGAAATATAATAAATTTGGAAAAAATTAGCTGGAAACTAAAAAAAATTGAAATTTATACTGAGAAAAATAAAAATGAAAAAATATTAAATTTTGAAAATAGTACACAACTTTTTTCAACAATAAAAAATCATGAGTTATATGAAGTTTTAAGTAAAAATTTATCTAAAAATAAATATTTTAAAAAAATAAAATCAAAAAATAAATTAACAAATTTAGAAAAATATAACCTCATCGTAAATACTGAATACAATAATATATTTACAAAAAAATATTTTAGTAAAAAAATTGAAAAAGCTTATAATAGCTCAGCTTACACAACAGTCATTAATCATGAAAAAATTTCAAATGAAATTGCTGTTCAAATATTTACTAAAATTGGTCCATTAGCTTTTTTACCACTATCAAAAAATAAAACTTCAATAGTTTATTCAATATATAATTCAAAAAATATTGATAGAAAAAAAATAATTCATCTAATAAATCAACATAATATTAAATATAAAATAAAAAATATTGAGAAGATTGAAAATTTTGAATTAAAATCTTTTAATTTAAGATCTTATTATCATAACAATATTCTAGCTTTTGGTGATTTACTTCATAGAATTCATCCACTTGCTGGTCAGGGCTTCAATATGACAATTAGAGATATAAATCTTCTAACTAATATTGTTAAAAAAAAAATAGATTTAGGTTTGCCTCTTGATAGTTCTGTAAATTATGAATTTGATAAAAACACAAAACATAAAAATTATATTTTCTCAAATAGTATAGATTTAGTCCAAGAATTTTTTAATTTTGAGAGAAAATTTAAAAATAATTTTTTAACCAAATCTGTTAAAATTCTAGGAAAAAATCGTTCTTTAAATAAATTATTTACCAAAGTGGCTGATGAGGGGATAAATTTTTAAATTATTGAATTGTTGTGTTATCAAAATTGTCAAAAGTATAAGTGGTCAGAATTTGAGAAATTTTTTCCTTTCTACTATGTAAATTTTCTGTTTCTAATAGAACTTGTTTCTCCTCTAAAGTAAACGGTGACGCCATAGCAAGTGCATTGATTGTTTCATCCAGACTTTGCTTCTCTAGAGCTTTCCAATTAATTACAAATCCTCTTTTTTCAAATAATGATTTGAGATCTTTAAATATTAACTCTAGATCAGAAAATTTTAAATCCTCTTTTTTGTTTTCTAGATCTTGATAAAAGTTTTTAAAATCTACTTCTAAGATTCTGTATTTATTTTCGGTACTCAACTCTTTAGTTTTTCTAAATCTAATTAAACCTTTAATTTCAATTAAAAATCTCTCATCTTCTGTTTCTCTAAAACTGGTAATTTTTCCAAGACAACCAACTTCATGTAATTCAGGTTTAATTTGATTAATGTTTGAAGTTTTTGGTTGAATCATTCCAATTAATTTATTTGATTTCATGCTGTCATTTATCATATCTATATAACGGGGTTCGAATATATTTAATGGAACGCTGGTTTTTGGAAATATTATGAAATTGCTAAGAGGAAATACCGGGATTTTATTTGGAAGATTTTCTTTTTTCATAATTTTAAATATACCACATATAATTTTTTGAATAATATTGAAGTTTGTCACAAACCTAAAATAATAAGTTTATTCTCAAATTATTTTGCCTCTTGCTTAATATTAAAAAAGGCACTAGTTTTAATACTTATAGAACAAGCGGGTATAGCTCAGTGGTAGAGCGTCTCGTTGCCAACGAGAAGGTCGAGGGTTCGACCCCCTTTGCCCGCTCCAAAAAATTTTATGAGTGATTTAGCTAATAAAAAATGTGTTCCTTGTGAAGGTAATATTCCTCCATTTAATGCAGAAGAAATACATAAATATCTTAAAAAAGTTGATGGTTGGGAAGTCATGGAAGATAAGATTGATGGCTTTCATTTAATCAAAAATTTTAAATTTGATAATTTTTTGCAAAGTCAGGAATTTGTAAACAAAGTTGGAGCAATAGCTGAGTCTGAGGGCCATCACCCTGATTTATGGTTTGGATGGGGTTACGCAAGAATTAAAATATTTACACATGCAATAAAAGGTTTAGCAGAGAGTGATTTTATTCTTGCTGCAAAAATAGATCAAATATCTAATGTCTAAAGTGTCTTGTTTTTGAAAAAAGTAGTACAGTATTAGTTTCATTTGCAAACTTAATAATTTCTTTATCTCTTATTGATCCTGAAGGCTGAATTACAGCTCTTACACCAGCTTGTACCAATTTTTCAATGCCGTCTACGAAAGGAAAAAATGCATCCGATGCAGCTACTAGATCATCATTATGAAGATTGAATTTTTTCATTTTATTTATTGCTATTTGACAACTGTCCAATCTACTTGGTTGTCCGGAACCAATGCCAACAGTTGTTTCATTAGAGGCTAGTACTATTGCATTTGATTTGACATACCTACATACATTAAATGCAAAAATAAGATCTTTTAGCTGTTTAGATGTTGGTTTTTTTTTTGATACAATTTTAAAATTTTTCATCGTAAAAAAATTTAAGTCTTCTGATTGTATCATTATCTCTTGGTTTAATGATAAAAATTTAAAAAGTTCCTCTGAATTATAATTTGATCCATCAATTAATCTTAAATTTTTTTTAGCTTTTAATATTTTGACAGCATTGCTCTCAAACTTATTTGCAATTATTACTTCTAAAAATAATTTATTTAATTCTGCAGCTAGATAACTTGTAATTTTATAATTACAAGAAACTACTCCACCAAAAGCACTTATAGGATCACAAGAAAGAGCAGATTTATAACTTTCTAAATGGTCTTTTTTAGCAGAAACACCGCAAGGATTTGCATGTTTTACTATGACTGTTCCTTTGCCTTTTGGTAAAGATCTTGAAATAGTTAGAGCGCTAAATATGTCATTATAATTGTTGTAACTTAGCTGTTTACCGTGAATTTGTCTTAAATTTGTATTTGAACTAGTTGAATAAATTGCACTTTGTTGGTGAGGATTTTCACCATATCTAAGTTGCTCTATTAGATTTCCATGAAAAATTTTTTTCTTCGGGAAAATGGTATTTGTTTTTTTGTTAAAATAGTTTGAAATCACAGTGTCATAATACGCGGTCTCAGCAAACGCTATTCTTGATAGTTTTTCTCTAAAATTTAAAGAAGTAGATCCCTTGAATTTTTTTAATTCTTGAATTAATTCTTCATACTGATCTGAAGAAGTTATTACAGCTACATCAATATAGTTTTTTGCCGCTGATCTAACCATAGTAGGACCACCTACATCTATGTTTTCAATAATTTTTTGATGATTATTTGTTTTTTTAAGAGTGTTCTCAAATGGATAAAAATTAACTATGACTAAATCAATATTCTCAAAATTATTATCTTTAAGATCTTTTAGGTGAGATTTTTTTTCTCTTTTATTTAAAATTCCTGCGTGTATTTTTGGATGAAGAGTTTTTACTCTACCCTCCAAAATCTCAGGGGAATTTGTAAAATCAGATACTTCTAAACAGTTAAATTTTAATCTTTTAATTTCTTTATAAGTACCACCTGAGCTAATGATCTTAATTTTGTTCTTTTTTAAAATATTTAACAACGGTTTCAAGTTATTTTTGTCAGATACAGAGATGAGAGCTGTTTTAATTTTTTTCTTCATTATAATTTATTTATCTCCCACTTTATTATCTGTTCTTTTTCATTATTCATACCTGAGATAAAAATATTTTGGTTTTCTTTATATGAATTTTTATTACCGAAATATAAACCATTATCAATATTAATATCAAAGTTATCACAACTAAATTTCCAACCTTCCTCATCTAATTCAATCAGTATTGATTTGTTATCTTGTGTTTTCATTACTTTTGAGTTTGGATCAAGATGAAATCTAATATCAAATTTAATTTCTTTACTTGGATTTTTTCTAAATAACTTATCAAAGCCAATGAATTTCATTTGTTCTGGGTAGAACTCAATTTCTCTCTCATAAATAGCTCCAAATTTAATTAAATATCCATCATGTGTACCCGATATTTTCCAATAATTATTCTCAAAAACTACATTTTTTTTTGATACTTTTAGTCCTTTATCAACAATCAAATTTTTTTGATGCTTAACAAAGTTAGATGAGGAATAATCCTCAATGCTTAAAGCACAATGTAAAGCTGTGCTTCTTGATAATTTATTAAATTTATTATTTTTATCTGGATAGTAACCAGCATTAGAAATTAATTTTTTATCATTAGAAAATATTTCAAATGATAAAGCTCCTGCTTGATAGTCGTTAGAAAATATTTTATTAGGGCTAGATCCAATATCAGCAGCAAGAATTATTTTTTTATTTTTTAATATTGCATAACCGCCTAGTTCATTGATTTGATTTTTAAAAGTGTAACCAAACCTTTTCAAGTATTGATCAAATTCGCTATTATCAGAAGAATAGTTACCATTAAAAAAAATATCTTGTTTTACATTTTGCCAAATGAAAGCGTAACTTGAGCCTAAATAGTAAATAGTTTCATCAATATATTCAGGGATCAAACTCTGAGATTCTTTAAACCACTCTCTAATTATTATAAAATATTTTAAATAAAATATTAATTGTCTGATATTTCTTGATTTTGTAAAACCTTGATTATCAATTGAGGATTTAATTATATTTTTTAATAAATTTAATCCAGAAGTAAGATATTGTCTTTCATTCTTATAAGCTAAACCAGTCAAAATTATTGCAGCACACCCAATCATCTTATTTTCTACTTCTTTTGGATTTTTTACTTCATTTAATAAATGATTAGTTTGCTTTTGTATCATGTGATCAAAAGTAGTTCTGTATTCTTGATCACTATCTTCATACGTTAGTTGATGATTCGATAACCATGAAATAATTCTTTTTGCTGTTAAATCAAATTCCCAACTCATTTTTTGATATTTAGTATTGTTTGAAATCCAATTTTTTATAACTGTTTGTGTAGTTTTTTTGGAAGACTTTAAATCTAAACTAAAAAACCAAAAAAAATTATTTAATTTTTCGTAATCTCTAGGACTTAATTTGTTTTGCCAAATTGACTCGGTAATAAAATCTTCAATTTTATATTTTTTATTTTGGTATTTAATTATAGATGAAAGTAAATGAGGACTTGGTTTATACTCAAAACTATTTTCAAATGTTTTTGATATTTTTTTCTCGTAAAAATTTGAATTTTGATAAATTGATTTAAAACTTTCTTTTATATTAAAATAAAATTGACCTAAAATGCCTAAGGAGTTTGTTTTAATCATTAACTTATTTTAATTTTAATAAATTAATATTTTTCTTTATATCTCCATCATTACTTTTGAACACTGTAGTACCGGAAACAAGAATGTTTGCACCAGCATCAATTGCACTTTTGCAGTTATCAAAATTGATTCCACCGTCAATTTCTATATCAAAATCAAACCTTTTTTGCTCTTTTATTTTTTTTAATTCTCTAATTTTATCTAAAACTTCTGGTATAAATTTTTGCCCTCCAAATCCAGGATTTACACTCATAATTAAAACTAAATCTATTTGTTCTAATAAATTTATAATTAAATCAACTTTGGTTTCAGGATTAAGTGAAACTCCGACTTTTTTATTTTTTTCTCTTATTTTTTTAATAGAAATTTCTAAATTATCGGTTGCCTCAGGATGAATAGTAATTATGTCTGCTCCCGCATCAGCGTAAGCATCTATATATTTATGGACTGGTGATATCATTAAATGAACATCAAATTTTAATGAACAATGTTTTCGAAGAGCTTTAATCACAGGTGGTCCTATTGTTAGATTAGGAACAAAATGTCCATCCATTACATCTACATGAATCATATCGGCTCCACCTTCTTCAAGTCTTTTTATTTCTGTTCCTAACTGACTAAAATCGGCTGATAAAATTGATGGTGAAATTTGTATATTTTTCATTGATTACTAAATTAACTAGTATCAATTTTAAAAATTAAAATGAATTAAAAAATTGATAAATTTGTCTAGAAATTTCACTCTCCAAAGGAAATGACAACATTCCCATGACTGAATAGCCTAAGATCCAAGGCATTAGATAAAATCTAATCATGTAGAAAAACCAAGCAACATACAAGGGCACCAATGGACCAATTATAAATGAGGGTGTTATTGGTTTAAATAATTTTATTAGAGGATTGGTGTATTTCACAAATACTCGCATGAAAAAGAATTGCGAGTCTTCTCTTTGAAAAATATTCATCGCTACTCTTCCAATAAGTGTCCACATGATGATCCCGAGCAAATAATCAATAAAATATATCAAAGGATGAAAATTCGCTGACATTCAAAATTTATATTGGAAAATTTATTGAAATAAAAGGGGCGAAATTAATCGCCCCTTTAAAAGATTATTTAGTGTGATTTACCAAGAATTGATTTACCACTCGGTACACGCACGTCATCAACCATTTTTTGAGTAGCTTTATCTGGCTCTGCAGTCATTAAACTAACTACCACCATTAAAACTAAACTAACAGCTGATCCGAAGATACCAAACGTTAACTGTGTAATTCCTAGGAATCCACTTCCACCAGTTCGCACCCAAACCAAGTACCACGCACCGGCGATTAGACCACCTAGCATACCAGCAATCGCACCTTGTCTATTAGCTCTCTTCCACCATACACCAAGTACAAGTGGGAAGAACAATCCAGACATCGCAAAATCAAAAGCCCAGATAACCGAACCTAAGATTCCTTGAATCTCCATTGCTGCAATAGTTGCTCCAGCAAAACCAATTATTACAAGTAATACCCTTGCAACAAGTAGTCTTTTTGCAGTTTCCGCTTTTGGATCAATGATCTTATAGTAAACATCATGTGATATAGCGTTTGCAATCGCTAGAATCAAACCATCGGCAGTAGACATGGCAGCTGCCATACCTCCTGCAGCAACTAGACCTGAAATTACATAAGGTAATCCAGCTATCTCTGGTGTTGCTAATACAACGGCTTTACCACCCATGAAGAACTCGTTTAATTCAAGAGTTCCATTTCCGTTAAAGTCGCTGATAAACATTAGGTTTGCTTGGTTCCAGTTTTGGTACCAATCTATCGCTTCCACTTCTGCAAATGTCTTACCGATAATACCAGTTGGTAAATTCGGGTCGATCAATGATAACTTAGATAATGTAGCTAACATTGGAGCAGAAGAATAAAGTAGGAAGATAAAGAATAATGACCAACCTACTGATTTTCTAGCTGCTTTTACACTTGGAGTAGTAAAGTATCTCATCATCACGTGCGGTAATGAAGCTGTTCCCATCATCATCGCTAATGCTAATGAAATAAATGCCCAAGGTGTAGCGTTCACTGCAGAGTGAGCTTTAGTTATTCCTGCTAAGCCTTTAGGTACTGATTTTAGATCAGCAGCTGCGTTTTTAACAAAACCGAACTGTTGTTCTAATTCACCAATTCTAGCTACCTCGTCAGCTAACATAAAGTGAGGGAAGAAACCCGCACCCATTTTGTTACTGATCCAGAATACTGGAAGTAGGTAAGCTATAATCAGCACGATATATTGTGCAACCTGTGTCCAAGTTACCCCTCTCATACCACCTAACATTGAACATAATAAAATACTTATTAGTCCAACATAAACTGCGTATTGGAACGGTATATCAAGTGCAACAGATGCAATAGTACCTGTAGCGTTAATTTGTGCAGTCACATAAGTAAATGAAGCAACAGTTAAAACTACAACTGCGCTAAATCTAGCTAAATTACCACCGTATCTAGTACCTATAAAATCCGGAACTGTATAACAGCCAAATTTTCTTAAGTATGGTGCTAATAAAGATGCAACAAGCACGTATCCACCAGTCCAACCAACAAGTAGAGCCATATAACCGTAACCTTTAAAGTAAATACCACCTGCCATAGCAACGAATGATGCACCAGACATCCAGTCTGCTGCAGTCGCCATTCCGTTGAAGACTGTTGGTACTTGCCTTCCAGCTACATAATATGCATCTGCTTGGGCTGTTCTTGATAGCCAACCGATTAATGCATAGATGAATACAGTAAATGCAACGAAAGCGATACCGATCGCTTTAGCTGTCATACCCATCTGTTCAGCAATTGCCATAATGATTATGAAACCTATAAATCCTCCAGTATAGATCCCGTAAACTTTAGGCAAATTATCTATGAAATTACCTTTCATTATTCGTCCTCTCTTTCGCTAAAGCCGAACTCTTCATCGATTTTTTCTTGTCTATTCGCAAACCAGAAAATTAGGATTACGAAAGCACCAAGAGATCCCTGACACGTAAACCAATATGTCCATGGATAACCGAAAGGTCCTGTGACCTCGTTCATTTCAGCTCCAAAGAGAAAGATGCCAATTGAGAAAACAAACCAGATTGCCAGTGTTATAAATAACAATCCCCTGGTTTTTTCCCAGTGTTTTTGTTGATTTGACATTTATACCTCTCTTTTTAGTTATAACTGGTTGAAACCATAACCATTATGAGAGCTTTGAAAACCCTAAAAATTGATCATATTAGGTACTTATTTACTTACTTTTTTAAGATATAATTGGCGCACTTACAAATTAACATGGGAAAATACAAATTAACTTGGAGAGACGTAAAAATTGAGGATTTCAAAACATATTTATTCGCCATGTTTAAGGCGTTTATTCCAAAGAAAAAAATAAAAAATTTAGATGAACTAGAACAATTTATTCAAACAAAATCTGCTTGGGCAACCCAAGTTACTTTATATAATTATTTAAAAACTCGAATGGGAACAAGATATGTTCTTCATTTTGATAATGATGAATTTATGTCATCAGTAAATCTTGCTAAATGGAATATTTATTCTGTTGCATTACAAGATTTAACTTTTTTTACTTTTTCATATTTGAAAGTTAATTCCAATTATCACGATATTGATAAAGCAAACGAAATTTTTAATAAAATTTTAGATGACGAAATTTCTAATAAGATGCCGTTAGATATTATTGATGAAGCTAGAAAAAGTTTTGATGAACGTTTAGAGAAAATAAATTGGGATGTTTATTATCAAGACTTACCTTTTAATCCTAGTGCTCTTTCTTTATATAAGTGGGCTCCAATTGCAGACGAATTAAAAACTTTAGATCGAAAGATTGTTTTAAATTCGATGATTTTAAAATGGGATGTTGTTAAACAAGAGTTTAAAGATTTAATTCAGTTTTAAATATTTTTTCTATTATCTACTAAACTATCAACAACACTTGGATCCGCTAGAGTAGTGGTATCTCCTAATTGACCGTGTTCATTAGCAGCAATTTTTCTTAAAATCCTTCTCATTATTTTTCCCGATCTTGTTTTGGGAAGACCTGGAGTAAAATGAATTAGATCTGGAGTTGCTAAAGGACCAATTTGTTTTCTAACCCAAAGTTTTAGATCTCTTTCTAGTTCACCAGTTTCGCTTTCTCCTGCATTCAAGGTTACATAACAATACAAACCATTACCTTTAATATCATGAGGGTAACCAACTACAGCAGCTTCAGCTACTTTTGGATGAGCAACAAACGCACTTTCAATTTCAGCAGTTCCTAAGTTGTGCCCTGATACAATAATTACATCATCTACTCGACCAGTGATCCAGTAATATCCATCTTTATCTCTTCGACATCCATCACCAGTGAAATATTTTCCATTAAATTGAGAAAAGTATGTATCAATAAATCTTTGATGATCACCATAAACAGTTCTCATTTGTCCAGGCCATGATTGAGCTATACATAATCTTCCTTCTCCAGCTCCTTTAATTTCTTTACCGTTTTTATCTACAAGCGCTGGCTTGATTCCATAGAAAGGTTTTGTTGCAGATCCAGGTTTAAGAGGAATTGCACCTGTTTGAGGAGCAATCATTATACCTCCGGTTTCTGTTTGCCACCAAGTATCTACTATTGGGCATTTAGAATTACCTACAGTTTTATAGTACCACATCCAAGCTTCTGGATTTATTGGTTCTCCTACCGTTCCTAAAAGTTTAAGGGATTTTCTAGAGGTTTTTTTAACTGGTTTATCTCCCTCTCGCATTAATGCTCTAATTGCAGTTGGTGCTGTATAAAAAGTATTTACTTTATATTTATCAACTATTTGCCACCATCTTGAACTATCAGGATAATTTGGAATTCCTTCAAACATTATAGTTGTTGCACCATTCGAAAGTGGTCCATAAATAATATAACTATGTCCAGTTACCCAACCAATATCTGCAGTACACCAATAAATATCTTTTGGTTTGTAGTTAAAAATATATTGATGTGTCATTGAGGCATAAACCATATAACCACCAGTAGTATGAAGAACTCCTTTAGGTTTACCTGTTGAACCTGAGGTATATAAAATAAATAAAGGATCTTCTGCGTTCATTTCTTCAGGTTCACAATGATTAGGAACGTCTTTAATTAAATCATGATACCAAACATCTCTATTTTGATCCCAATTGATGTAGTTACCTGTTCGTTTTACAACTATACATTTCTTAACATTTGGACAACTCATTAAAGCTTCATCAACTGTATATTTCAGTGGTATAGTTTTTCCACCTCTCACTCCTTCATCAGCAGTGATTATATATTCAGATTCGCAATCATTCACTCTTCCAGAGATAGAATCTGCTGAAAAACCACCAAAAATAATTGAATGTACTGCACCAATTCTTACACAAGCCAGCATTAAAATTGCTAACTCTGGTATCATCGTTAAATAAATTGTTACACGGTCACCTTTTTTAATTCCTAATTTTTTTAAACCATTTGCTGCTTTAGAAACTTTTTGATGAAGCTGTTTGTAAGAAATTTTTTGACTATCTTTTGGATCATCTCCAACCCAAATAATAGCAGTTTTATCTTTTTTATCCTTTAAATGTCTATCAATGCAATTTGCAGAAGCATTTAAAGTGCCATCTTCAAACCATTTAATTTTTACTTCTTTTGTACTGTATTTTACGTCTTTAATTTTTTTATATGGTTTTATCCAAGTAATTCTTTTTCCCTCTTTCCTCCAAAATTCGTCATTGCTTTTTATAGATTGAGAATATTTTTGTTGGTATTTACTTTTATTTGCTAAGCCACTTTTAACCCACTCTGGTTTTGTTTTAATAACAACTTCAGGAGGTGTATTTCCGTTTTCCTTTTTTGCTTTAATTCTTTTTTTTGGTTTTTTAAAAGATTTTTTTCTAACTTTAGATTTTCTTTTCACCTTTTTTGAGGTTTTTTTTCTAACTTTAGACTTTTTTTTTCTTACCTTGCTTTTCTTCTTCTTTTTTTTTGGCATAGGACAATTTTTTTTTTAAATTTTACTCATGTTATTTATAATTTTCCAGCTTTTATAATCAACAGGCATTACAGAAAGCCTACTTTGCTTTATCAGAGCTAAATGGCTTAAATCCTTATTTTTTTTAATAGTTTCGAGCGTTATAGGCTTTGAAAATTTAGACTTAAATTGGACAGTAACGGCAACAAATCTGCCTGTTTTGTCTGTTTTATCTATATACGATTCTTTAATAACTTTTACTATTCCAACTATCTCTTTTCCTATGTTTGAATGATAAAAAAAACATAGATCTCCTTTACTCATACTTTTTAAATTTTTTGCAGCTTGATAATTTCTGACACCATCCCAAGGTGCACCTTTAATTCCAGCTTTTTTTTGTTGGTCAATTGACCAAACATCAGGTTCAGATTTCACCAACCAATATTTCATTACAATTGAACTCCAGCACCTTTGAGAAAAGCTGCATTTTCATCTAAAGGCCATCTAGGTTTTGCTGGATAATCTAAATCATCAAATTGATTTATTTTAAATTTTTCCAAACCTACCATTGCAATCATTGCTGCATTATCACCACAAAACTCTATAGGTGGAAAAATACTTTTATAATTTTTTTCTTCACATAGATTAATTAACATAGACCTAATTTTTTTATTTGCAGCAACTCCGCCAGCAACAACAAAAATTTTTTCATTTAATTCATTTATTTTTTCAAATTCAGCAAAAGCAATCTTTGTTTTTTTATATAAAATTTCCTCAATTGTTTTTTGAAAAGATGCTGCAAGATCATATTTATCTTGTTCTGATTTAATTGTTTTGCTTATCTTCAACACCGCAGTTTTTAGACCTGCAAAAGAAAGATTACACCCTCCTTTACTGAAAATTGGTTTTGGTAAAACATATTTTTGTGGATCACCTTTTTTAGCTAAAATTTCTATTTCAGGTCCTCCTGGAAATTCTATTCCTAAAAGCTTTGCCGTTTTGTCAAACGCCTCACCTAATGCATCATCAATAGTTGTTCCTAATCTTTTATATTTACCAAGGTTCTGAACACTTAAATATTGTGAGTGCCCACCTGAAATTAAAAGAAGTAAATATGGATAATTTAAATTTGAATTTAGTTTTGGACTTAAAGCATGTCCCTCTAAATGATTAACAGCAATAAAAGGTTTATTCATTGCTGTTGCGAAAGCTTTACCAAAACTTAACCCAACTGATAAACAAACAATTAATCCTGGACCAGCGGTAGAAGCAACCGCATCTATTTCTTCAATTTTTCTTCCACTCTCATCAATAGCTTTTTTGACAATCCAATCAATTTTTTCAATGTGTGAACGTGCTGCTAGTTCAGGAACTACACCACCAAACTCCTTATGAACCTCCACTTGGTTAGAAACAATGTTGGATAAAACTACTGGGAATCCTTCTTCATTTTCAGTTATTAAAGAAGCTGCCGTTTCATCACAACTAGACTCTATTCCAAGAATTAAGGGTTTTTTGCTCATTCAAATAGTTTTTAATAATTGTACAATCTTTATACAAGTAAGAAATAATTTTTTATGAGAAAAAAAATAATAATTGGATCTAGGGGTAGCAAGCTTGCCTTACTTTATGCTCAACAAGCTAAAGATAACATTATTGCAAATACCGACCTTGGTAATGAAGATATTTTAATTAAATCAATTACAACTCAAGGTGACGAAGTAAAGGATATAAGATTATCTGAGCTTGGTGGCAAAGGTTTGTTTTCTAGTAATATTGAAAAAGAACTTCAATTAAAAAATATTGATATTGCAGTCCATGCACTGAAAGATATGCCTGCTAATGAAACAAAAGGATTAACAACAGACTCTTTCCTCGAAAGAAATGACCCTAGAGAGATTTTAATTACAAAGAACAAAAAAAAACTTAAAGACTTAGATCATAATTCAATTGTTGGTACCTCATCATACAGAAGAGAATTTCAAATAAAAAAAATTAGACAAGATTTAAAATGTAAACTAATTAGAGGAAATGTAGATACTAGAATTAGAAAATTGAATGAAGGAATGTATGATGCAATTATTTTATCTTATGCTGGTATCAAATTTTTAAAATTTGAAAATGAAATCTCAGAAATTTTTTCAGCTGAAGAAATAATTCCTAGTGCAGGACAAGGCGTAATTGCTCTTCAGTGCAGGGAGAATGATGATGAGATAATTTCTATTTTAAACAAAATTAATCATGAGGATACACATAAAAGAGCTCACCTTGAGAGAAATATTTTAAAAGTTTTAGATGGAGATTGTGAAACAGCAATTGGTGCTCACTCAGTGGTTGATGGAGATAAGATTACAGTGGAGGCTGAACTTTTTTCTTTAGATGGTAAACAAAGGTTTTATGAAAAAAAAGTTGGTAATTTAAATGAGTTTAAAGAAATTGGTAAAGAGATTGGAATACTTTTAAAAACAAAATCAAATAATTCATATAAAAGATAATATGCATATTTTGTTAACTAGACCACTAGAGGATTGCTCTGAAATGATATTAAAATTTCAATCAGAAGGACATAAAGTTTCTCATCTTCCATTAATAAGAATTGAAAAGGTTAATTATGAAGAAATTAACCTTTCTGAATATGGTGGAATTGTTTTTACTAGTGCAAATGCAGTAAAATTTTTAAACACAGTAAAATTAGATAAAAATATTAAATGCTTTTGTGTTGGAAACGCGACAGAAAACAAAGCAAGAAGTGTTGGTTTTCAAAATACAATTGCGGCCGAAGGAAATGTTACAAACTTAAAGGAGTTAATTATACAAAATTATGAGTCCAAAAATAAAGAATTACTTTACGTTAGTGGTGAAACAATATCGGTTGATTTAGATCAACAGTTATTAATCGAAGGTTTTAAAGTAAAAAGAATTATTAATTACAGAGTAGATCATAATCAAAAATTTGATGAGAAATTTGTTAATGAATTAAAATTAAATATGCCTGATATGGTCTATGTTTACTCTCAAAATAGTGCGTCAAGTTTCTTAAATTTCATAAAGATTTACCAAATCGAAAATTTATGGATGAATACAAATTTAATGTGTATAGGCGAAAAAACCTCGTCAATACTGAACGAAATCAAATGGAAAAAGATTTTTCTTTTTAACCCTGGAGAAGAAGAGTTTTTGTTATATAAAATTTAGAAATGGATTTAATTAATAATTTTTCAGAGATATTTTTATCAGTATGGAATAAAGGAATTCTTGGTGTTGATATCTTCCAAATCTTAATTGGTATTGGAATATTTTTACTATTCCTAATTTTTAGAGGTCTAATAAGCAAATTAGTTATTAAAAAATTAGAAATTATCTCTAAAAGAACAACGAATAAATTAGATGATACTTTTGTTCAATCACTTGTAGGTCCAACAAGATTTTTACCAATTGTATTAGGATTTTTTATTGCAAGCTACTACATGACTTTCTCACTAGAAGGAAGAGAAGTGGTAGATACAATTAATAGAACGTTGATCACTATTTTAATTTTTTGGATAATTCACCAAATCATAGAACCAATCTCATACATACTTAGTGGTTTAGACAAATTGTTAACAAGAGAACTTATTGGCTGGATAATTAAATCGCTAAAAATTCTAATTTTTATTTTAGGTTTAGCAGCAGTTTTAGAATTGTGGGGAATAAAAATAGGTCCAATCATTGCAGGTCTTGGATTGTTTGGTGTTGCTGTAGCATTAGGGGCACAAGATTTATTCAAAAATTTAATATCGGGAATTTTAGTTTTAGTTGAAAAGAGATTTAAAATTGGAGACTGGATAGCTGTCGAGGGTATTATTGAAGGTGTAGTAGAAAAGATTGGATTTAGATCAACAACAATTAGAAAGTTTGATAAATCTCTTGCTATTATTCCAAATTTTCAATTTGCCGAAAACGCAGTTGTAAATGTAAGTGAAACTTCAAATTGGTTAATCAGTTGGATTATTACACTTCAATATGACACTACGGTAGATCAGTTAAAAAAAATTAGAGATGAAATCGAAAGTCATATTAATTCAAGCGAAGATTATAATACCTCAACTGGTGTTGCGGTAAGAGTTGATAAATTTTCTGATAGTTCAATAGATATGTATGTAAGATGCTTTACAAAAACAGGAAGTTGGAATAATTGGTTAGATGTTAAAGAAAGATTAGCAATTGCGATCAAAGAAATTGTTGAAAAAAACGGTGCTTCATTTGCTTTCCCAAGTCAGTCGATTTATGTTGAGAAAAAATGATAGCTATTTTTTATTTAGTTTTACAAATTTTAAAATTGTACTCTTATGTTGTAATCGCCAATGTTATTGTAAGTTGGTTAATAGCTTTTAACGTTCTTAATACTCAAAATAGGTTTGTGTATGCAATTTTAGAGTTAAGTTACAAATTAACTGAGCCTTTTCTGAATAAAATTAGACGTTTTTTACCAAATTTAGGTTCACTAGATATTTCTCCAATCATTCTTCTTTTATTGATTTGGTTTATTGAAATGTGTATGAAGCTGTACATTGCACCAATGATTTTTTAAGAGAGAAATATGATTTTAATTGATGGAAAAAAAGCAGCGGCAGAATTAAGAGCAGAATTAAAGGAAGAAGTTGCAGAGTTAAAATCAAAACATAATAAAGTACCAGGTTTAACAGTAATACTGATTGGTGATTTAACACCTAGTCAGATTTATGTAAGAAATAAAGAGAAGTCAGCAAATGAGGTGGGATTAAAATCTGAAGTAATTAAATATCCAGATTCAATTGAAGAGAAGACTGTTCTAGAAAAAATTCAAGAACTAAACAGTGATGAAACTGTTTCGGGAATTTTAGTTCAACTTCCTTTACCTAAGCATATTGACAAGCAGAAGGTCATAGAAGCTATTGATCCCTCAAAAGACGTAGATGGATTTCATCCAATGAATGTAGGTAATCTTTCATCTGGTTATGAAAGTTCGATACCTTGTACTCCGCTTGGATGTTATTTGTTGATAAAAAAAATTGAACCTAATTTAAGTGGTAAAAAAGCTGTAGTTGTGGGTAGATCAAATTTAAATGGTAAACCAATGACACAACTTCTTTTGAAAGAAAATTGTACCGTAACTATAACACATTCAAAAACTAAAGATTTAAAAGCTGAATGTTTAGAGGCAGATATAATTGTTGCAGCTGTAGGTATACCCGAACTTGTTAGAGGAGATTGGGTTAAGAAAGATGCTATTGTTATTGATGTTGGTATAAATAAAACTGATAACGGTATAGTTGGTGATGTTCATTTTGATGAAGTTTCAAAAAATGCAAAAGCACTTACACCGGTTCCAGGCGGTGTAGGTCCAATGACCATTGCTTGTTTGCTTAAAAATACGATCGACTGTTTCAAAAGATCGCAAATTTAATAATTAAACCATAAGCTGTAATCTGTTAATTTATTAGGATGAAAAAACCTAAACGACCATACAGATTTGGTATAATTTTTTTGCTTCTTACAGTTCCACCTATTGGGGCAACACAATTAGGTTGGTATTTGCATGACAAGCAAACTGGTTTTGATTATGGTATGATTGTAGGTACTGTATCAGTAATATACGCTGCATATTTAATGTATGAAAAAAACTGGCGTGAAGAAGATGAAGATTAAATTATGGAAAAAATAATTTTTTTTGGATTGGTAATTCCTATTATGGCTTATGTTTTATATTTAGGTGGAATGGCAATCATGAATGGTTTTAAGTCTAAGGAAGCTAATAGAGCTGAGAAAGAGGAAGCTGAAAGTGAGGGTAGGGAGACAAGCGAAACTTCTGATGAACAAAGCAGCAATTTAAGTGATGAACTTACTAAATTGAATGATCTAAAAGAAAAAGGAATTATTTCTCAAGAGGAATTTGAAAAGGCGAAAAATAAACTATTAAATAATTAAATAGTTTAATCATGTTTAATGGTTTTAAAAAAAAATTTGTTAAAGTAAGCAAGGGTAAAATTTTTTGTCGATTTAAAGGTAACGGTCCCCCCTTATTACTACTTCATGGATATCCCCAAACACATGTGATGTGGCACAAGACTGCCCCTGAGCTTAGTAAATATTTTACTGTAATAGTTGCTGACCTTAGAGGATATGGAGATAGTTTAGTTTTACCTGGTGGTACTAATCATAAAAATTA
The DNA here is from genome assembly GCA_902618695.1 of uncultured Pelagibacteraceae bacterium. Taxonomy (GTDB): domain Bacteria; phylum Pseudomonadota; class Alphaproteobacteria; order Pelagibacterales; family Pelagibacteraceae; genus Pelagibacter. Next base: position 218,170 of record CACNCB010000001.1, read on the forward strand.
TTCTAAAAGAGAAATGGCTAAAGATATGGTTCAATTGATGAGTAAATTAAATTTTAAAAAATTTTTTGTTGCTGGACATGATAGAGGCGGGAGAGTTGCACATAGAATGGCAAGAGATTATAGAAATAAGATTATGGCATTAAGTGTATTAGATATTTGTCCAACTCTAGATATGTACGAGCATACTGATATGAAATTTGCAAAAGGATATTTTCACTGGTTTTATTTAATACAGCCAGCACCTTTACCAGAGAAAATGATAATGGCAGATCCTAAAAGATGGTTAAAAAGTCGTTTTAATAGGTCATCAAAACGTGCGATTGGAAAAGTTGAAGATGAATATTTTAGAGCCTTTAAACAAAAAAAAAGAATTCATGCAACTTGTGAGGATTATAGGGCTGCGGCTACTATAGATTTAGAGCATGACAAAAAAGACAGAAAAAAAAAATTAAACATTCCTATACAAGTTTTGTGGGGTAAAAAGGGAGTTGTTGGAACGCAATTTAAATCAGTTAAAATTTGGCAAAAATACACAAACAAAAAAGTTTATGGAGCAGAAATTAATTCAGATCATTTCATTCCAGAGGAGAGTCCTAAACAAACGATTAATCACTTAAAAAAATTTTTTTTAAAAAATGTTAAAAATAATTCCAAATAAAAAAAATATTGGAGCTGAAATAATTGTAAATTTAAAAGATATTACGAATAAAGATATTTTAAAAATTAAGAAAGCACTGAATAAATATGGAATGTTGTATTTTAAACAACAAGAATTAACTTCTAAATTTTATATTCAGTTTGCGAAATATTTTGGAAAATTAGCCAACTATCCAAGACTAAAAGGTTTAAATAAAAAATTTCCTCAAATTACTGTGGTGCAAAGAAAATCAACTGATAAAGGACCAAGTTTTGGTGAACAATTTCATACAGACTCGATTTATACAAAAAAACCACCAAGATTTACAATGTTGCTTTCTAAACTTGTGCCAAAAAAAGGAAAAGCTAATACAGAATTTTGTTCTCAATATCTTGCTTATAAAGAATTACCAAGTCCAATAAAAAGAAAATTTAAAAATATTAAAGGTAAATATTCCTCTGAGGGTCCAATCTCGGTTACAACAAAAGAAAGAGTAAAAGAAAAAGGAAAAAATATTAAAGAGCTTAAATCTTCACATAAAATAATTAGGAAAATAAGCACAAATTATTCTATTTATTGCAGTCCAGGACATTTTGTTGGTTTTAGCTCAAAGATAAAAAATCAAGAAAAGTTAAAAAAATTTTTATTTAACCATCAAATTAAGAAGAAGTTTCAATTTTCATTGTCTTGGGAAAAAAATCAATTGGCTATATGGGATAATAGATCTATGCTTCATCAAGCAACACGTTTCAAAGGAAATAGAATAATGCATAGAATAACAATCAAATAATTTATGTTCACAATTTTTTTAGGACTAACTCCATTTATATTTATTACTTTTTTAGGTTTTGTTTTTGGTAAGTTGAAGGTCTTAGACCTTAGTCATGCTAAAATTTTAAATCTTTTCTTGTTCTATATTGCAGTTCCAGCATTGATAATTAAGCTAATAGCACAAAATGAAATTGGACAAGTAGATTTCAAACAAATTTTCTCTTATTTAATTATGCAGTCGATATGTGGAATTATCACCTACTTGATTACTTCAAAATATTTTAAAAGATCAATCCCAGAGTCAATTATTTGGGCTTTAACAGTTGCATTATCAAACCATGTAACTTTGCTCTTACCAATAACAGAAATTTATTTTCAACAAAATGTAATTACACAAGTTGCAAGTATCATATTAATGGATGGGATAATTTTATTATCTATAATTGCTTTTTTTCTTGAATTATCTTCAAAACAAAATGTAAATTTATTTAATTTTATTAAAAATTTATTTTTAAATCCATTTATTCTTTCAATAATTATAGGTTTATTATTTTTATTATTAAATTTAAATATTGATCAAACACCGATTGAATACACTTTGTCAAAACTAGCAGCATGTGTTTCACCAGTTGGATTGTTTGCAATTGGCATAATTCTTTCGTTTTATACTAAAAATGTTATTAATAAATTATCTGTTTCTATTTCAGTTTTAAAATTAGTCATTTCCCCCATAATTTTATTGTTAATTGGATTTGTGATTTTTAATGCAGGATTGCCAGCTGAAATACCAGGTGCTTTCTTTGTGAGTGTTGCGCCTTGCGGAGTTACTTCTATAGTCTTATGTGCAGCGTATAATGTAAGTCCCGAAAATATAATTAAAGCAATTTTTGTTTCTACTATTGCTTCTATAGGGACTATATTTTTTGCAATTAAGTATTTAACTCTATAACAATTTATCTAGAGGACTAACTTCTCCAATTTTAAAAATAATAGCATCTTCTTTACTAAAACCATATTTTTCAGCACTATCTTTAAATCTAATTGGTGGTTCCATAATTGGCTCTAATGACAAAACAAATGTTCCCCAATGCATTCCTAATACTTTTTTACTTTTTAGGTCTTGTGCAACATTCAGGGCTTCTTCTGGTGTAGTATGATAAATAGTTTTATTAAACATTGGTTTGAAATTATAAGCCCCAATATTAATCATTGTCAGATCTATAGGACCATATTTTTCACCTAGTTCTTTGTAGACTTCCCCATATCCGGTGTCACATGCAAATAAAATTTTTTTATTTTTATGTTCTATTAAAAAATTACCCCACAAAGTTTTATTAGTGTCTGTTAAACTTCTTTTTGACCAATGAACCGCAGGAAGTAAAGAAATTTTCAAATCCTCATTTATAATTATTTGATCATACCAATCCATTTCATTTACATCTTTATATCCTTTAAAATATCTACCGAGGTTTAATGGCGTTAATACTTTTGCTCCCTTAAAAGGAAAATTTCTAATTGTTGACATGTCCTGATGATCGTAATGATTATGAGTGAGTAAAAATATATCCGTTTTAGGTATCTCATTTAATTTTATTGCGGGATTAGTAAATCTTTTTGGACCAAATATAAGTGGTCCAGCGTTCTTTGAAAATACAGGATCTGTTATAATAGTGGTTTTACCTAATTTTATAAGGTATGTCGCGTGACCTATCCAAGCAATATAATCATTATCTTTATATTTTTCTAAATCAGCTAATACTTTTTCTTTTTCAATCACATGTTCTTTTGGATAAGATAAATCAACTTTTTTTCTTAATTTACTGAAAGTTCTATAAGAAAATTTTCCTGATTTTGATATTATTACTGGAGATCCTTTTGGATTTCTGAAAGTACCATCAGGTAAATGATGATAAGGTCTTTCTTTCATATTATTTTTTTTTCTCCATTAACCATAAGCTATTTCCTGCAAGAAAATATATTTTTCCATTAACAGGGTGCACTTGTATGTCTCTTATTCTTCCAATTTTGTCTTGAAAAATAATAGTTTCTTCTACATTTGATAAATTTTGAAAATTTAATTTTCTCATTGATTTATCTTTTAAAGAAGTAATGAGCGCTTCGCCATCCCATTCATTAAATTCTTTTCCCTTATAAATAGTTATTGCGCTTGCTGCTATTGAAGGCACCCAGTATTGGATTGCCTTTGTAAAACCTGGTTTCCATTTAGGCCCAATCTTTGAGCCTGAATAATTTGTTCCACCCCAACCTAAAATTTTCCAACCATAATTTTCTCCTTTTTTAATTTCACCAAACCAATCACCACCTTTCGCACCATGGTTGCTGGCATAAATTTTTCCATCAAAAGAGGAATAGGTTAGACCTTGCGGATTACGAACACCAATTTGATAAATTTCTGGTAACCAATCTGATTTACCATCAAACCTAGGGTTATCTTCTGGAATACTACCATCTAAATAAATTCTGATAATACTTCCAGGATGGCTTGTCGGATCTTGTGCAATCATACCCCCACCTCTTTCACCAGCAGATGCAAAAAGATAATTGTCTTTTATAGCCAGTCTTGAACCGAAATGATAACCAGATTCTATTGGTGGTTCAGCTTGAAATATATTTTCGAAATTTAAATTTTTTTTATTTAATTTAGCTTTTGCAATCGAGGTGCTTGTTTTCCAATTCCCTCTATTTTCTGAATAAGAAATCCATAAGTAATCATTTTGATAAATAATATCTAATAAACCTCCTTGTCCGTGAACAAAATAATTTAAGTTATGTTCAATATCATAAACTTCTTCAGAAATAATATTTACTATTTTTATTTTTCCAGTTTTTTCAGTGATAATAAGCTCTTCATCACTTATAAAAGACGATCCCCATGGGTCACTTAAATCTGCCAATTTTTTAAAAGTAAAATTTTCAGAAAAACTTTTTGATGAAAATAAAAAAAAGAAAAATATTGATAAAAAATATTTGATCACTTTATGAAAGTTTAGATCTACCACCATCTACAGCAATTATTTGGCCTGTAACCCAAGAACTATCTTCTGTTAGTAGGAATTTAGCAAGAGCAGCAGAGTCTTTACCTTCGCCTAATCTTTTAAGGGGATGTGCTTTTGCAATACCTTCAGCTATAGCAGTATTTTTTAACATTGGTTCTGCTATTTTAGATTTTGTTAAACTTGGTGCTACACAATTTACTCTTATGTTTGGAGCAAATTCTGCTGCAAGAGAAACTGTCAATCCTTCAACAGCAGCTTTTGCTGAAGCTATGATTGCATGATTGGTAAAACCTCTTTGAGCAGCAACAGTTGAAAATAACACTATTGAACCCTTATTTTTTTTTAAACTTTCCTGGTATCCTTTAATAGCTTCTACAGCAGAATAAAGATTAAGTTTCATGCATTTTTGAAAGTCTTGTTCATTTACCATTCTTAATGGTTTTAAATCAATTGAACCAACACAATAAGCTAGGCCTTTAATCTCAGAAATATCTGATTTAACTTTTTCAATAAACCCATCCTCTAAAACATCTGCAACTGTATGTGAGCATCCAAGTTTTTCAGATATAGAACTGAGTTCACTTTCATTTCTTCCAACTAAATGAATATTGTTTCCAGAGTTTTTTAATTGTTCCGCTAAACTTGATCCAATAGAACCTGTCGCACCAAAAATTACATATTTTTCTGACATAAAAAATTTTATTAGTTATATTTAATTATGAAGTTATTTTTTATACTTGGTAATCAATTATTTCCAATAAAATACCTAGACCGCTTCAAAAAAGACCACCTATTTTATATGGCTGAAGATAAGGGTTTATGCACTTATGAAAAGCATCATAAACAAAAAATTTTATTATTTTTATCTTCAATGCGTTCTTATGCAGATGGATTAAGAAAAAACAAATTTAAATTAGATTATTTTAAAATTGAAGACAAAGAATTTAATGATGATTATTTAAAAAAATTAAAAAAAATAATTACACAAAAAAAAGTAAAAGAAATTTCAAGTTTTGAGGTAGAGGATAAATTTTTTGAAAAAAAAATTTCACAATTTTTAATAAAAGAAAAAATACACTGGAATATCGTTCAAACTCCTATGTTTTTAAATTCAAGAGCTGAATTTAAAAATTATTTATCAAAATCAAAAAAACCTTTTATGGCAACTTTCTATAAAGAAGTTAGAAAAAAATCAGGGATATTGATGGGTTCAGATGGTAATCCAATCGGGGGGAAATGGAGCTTTGATGAAGATAACAGAAATAAATTACCTAAAAACATTTCAATTCCTAAATTTCCAAAAATAAATGAAACCAGTCATACAAAAAAACTAAAGCCTATTATTGAAAAGGAATTTAAAAATCACCCAGGGAGTACAAATAATTTTTGGTTTGCAACTGAATACGAGGACGTTGTAAAACTTTTAAATTTTTTTATAAAAAAAAAATCAAACTTATTTGGTGATTATGAGGATGCAGTTGATCAAAAAGATAATATTCTATTTCATAGTGCATTAAGTCCTTATATAAATTTAGGTTTAATTACTCCTGAATTTGTAATCCAAAAAGTTTTAGACTTTCATAAGAAAAATAAAATAAGAATGAATTCTTTAGAGGGCTACATCCGCCAGGTGATTGGTTGGCGAGAATTTATGCGTGGAATTTATCAGTCCTATTCTCAAGAAATGGAGACTGGAAATTTTTTTAAACAAAATAGAAAAATGAAAAGTTCTTGGTATGATGGTACCACTGGTCTTCCACCTTTAGATTATGCAATTAAAAATGCTGTTAACCATGGTTGGTCACATCACATTGAAAGATTAATGATCTTATCCAACATAATGAACCTTTGTGAAATTAAGCCAACAATTGTTTACAAATGGTTCATGGAGATGTTTGTAGACTCCTCAGATTGGGTAATGGTTCCAAATGTATATGGGATGGGATTATTTAGTGATGGAGGAATTTTTGCAACCAAACCTTATATTTGTGGATCTGCATATTTTATGAAAATGATGGATTTTAAGAAAGGTAATTGGTGCAATATCATGGATGGTTTGTACTGGAGGTTCATTGATCGAAACAGAAAATTCTTTTTAAAAAATCCTCGTCTATCAATGATGGTAAGGATATTTGACAAAATGAAATCTGAAAGAAAAAAATTAATTTTATCAGATGCCGATAAATTCATTAAACAAAATACAATTGGATGAAAAAAGAAAATTTGCCTACTAAAACATGTCCTGTCTGTAAAAGACCTTTTGTATGGCGAAAAAAATGGAAGTTGAATTGGGAAAGAGTAAAATATTGTTCAAAGAAGTGTTCTAAGCTAAGTTAATCTTAGTGAATATAATAGTATTACAACATATTAAAATAGAAGACCCAGGTTACATTAAAGATTTGATGTTGGCAGATGGATTTAAACTAACCACTATTGAATTAGATGAAGGTGAAAAAATACCAGATGATTTAAGTAAATTTGATGGAATGTTTTGCATGGGAGGACCGATGGATACCTATATGGAACAAGAATATCCTTGGTTAATAGAAGAAAAAAAAAGAATTAAAGAATTTGCTGTAGATCTAAAGAGACCTTATTTAGGTTTTTGTTTAGGTTGTCAGCTTTTGGGAGAAGTAGTGGGTGGAAAAGTGGTTAAATCTATACCAGCGGAAATTGGTATTATGGATATAAATTTCTCTAGTGAAAAAAATATAGATAAATTGTTTTCAAAATTTCCTGATACAATTAAAAGTTTACAATGGCATTCATATGAGGTTCAGGGTATTGAAAATAATAAAGATGTAACTTTATTAGCCTCTTCACCAATCACTAAATATCAAATTTTTAAATATCAAAATCATGCTTATGGAATTCAATTTCATATAGAAATAAAAGATACAACGGTAAATGAGTGGGGGTGTGTTCCGGAGTATAAAAAAGCTTTAGAGGATCAGCTTGGTAATGGTGCGTTAGAAAAGTTTGATCAATCTGCAAAAGATAACATGAAAGATATGAATAACTACTCTACAATCCTTTATAATAATTTTAAAAAACTTTTATGAATAATAAAATTTTTGAATGGGCAGGAGTTATAACTGCAATATTGTATTCTTTGTTTGTCGCTTTAAATATAGGCATAGAATTTTTTGGGTTTTGTCTACTGTTATTGTCAGCCATTTTAATTGGAATTTGGGCCTATAGAGGTGGTCATAAAGGAATTTTATTTTTGCAATTTTTTTATGCAACCGCTGGAATTATTGGAATGGTTCGTTGGTTTTAATTAAAACTTGAAACTATTTTAGGAATATAATTTTTAAAATTAAAAAAACCTTTATTACAGTATTGCCAAGCTAATTGATCAAGATTTCTATATAAAAAATCTATCTCTAAATTATTAGAATTTAAAAAATCTAAATTTTCACCTACTGTTGGATATAAACCATAATAATTTTCAATATTTTTTAATTCACTTATATCTATAATTTGACAATCAATAGATTGATTTTTTAATCTTTGTTCTTGGTCCTCTATTAAATGAGATTTAAATTTCACTAACTTTTCACTGAGTTTTATTGCTCTATTTTCATTTTTATTAGAAACTAAATAAATTTTCTTAAAGTTGTTTTCTTTAAAGTCAGTGATTTCAAACGAGAGATTATTTTCAAAAATTAAAAGTTTCTTATTCTCAATCTCTTGTGGGTTATTGAAAACCTGTTTAATTATTTGATAAGATTTTTCAGATACTTTTGGAGGAGCATTTTCATTTAATTTTATATTTTGAAATCTATTGTTAGTGAATTTTTTAATATTCCATTCACTTGCAAGGTAATGTTTTCCTTGAGTTTGAATACCTGCAACCCATCGCCACCCAAGAGTATTTGATGCAGCATCTCCATCATAAAGATGTTGCATGAAAAATTCTGCACCTAATTGCCAAGGCAATTCTAAAGTAAAAATCCAAATACTAGCAAACCACATTCTTGTGTGATTATGCAAATAATTGTTTTCTTTAAGCTCTTTCACCCACTCATTAAAGCAATCTACTTTTGTTTTTCCTTCGATTGCTGCAATATAATCTTTATTATCTTTAAATTCATTTTTGATTTGATTTAATTCGATAAGATAATCAGCCCAAACATTTGGTCTAAGTTCTAACCAACCTTTCCAATAAGTTCGCCACAGAACTTCTTGAATAAACTTTTCATTTTTTGAAAAAGAAAATTTACTTAGAGCTTTCTGAATGACTTCTTGTTCATTAATTATTCCATGAGTTATATATGGTGATAAGCAAGATATATTAGATCTTTTTTCAGGTCCAAAATCAAAATTTCTTAATTTTGAATATTCTCCAAGATTATTCTCAACAAAATTATTTAATTGATTTAAGGCCTTAGCCCTTGAAGCTTCAAATATCATTTTAAATTATTTTGATTTTTTTTTCTTAAGACCTAATTTGTCACTATGTCTTAATCTTAAAACAACAATTGCTCCAGCTATTAACAAAATAGCTACTGCTTCATAAACAAGTGCAGTAGGATCCATTTCTTTACCTTGTAGAATAATAAATCGTGCAAGGGCGGTTATCGCAATAAGAAGTGGCAGGGTAATACTAATAGATTGTTGGTTCCAAAAAACCCTAACCATTGCTAGTACCTCCAAATAAAGAAACATTAAAAGCAAATCTGCTAATGTAACAGATTGATTTAAAAACATGTTTTTCATTTCAATCCCAACAGCAATAACAGTACTGATTAAGATAATAACCATTAGTGCTAACTGTAAGTTTTTTGCTATCTTATCCATTATTTATCTTTACTAAAAGGTAACCATTTTTCAATTGCAGATTTTAAGGGACCATCATAAGGGATTGAATAAGAGTTTGGGTTTGGACTTGTCAAAACTTCAATTCCTTTTGAAAATACAAATATAAATACTATTACAAAAACTATAACCATGATTTTAAAAGGATCAAAATTCTTTGTTTGAAAAACACTTGCAGACTTCTCTTCTGCTCTATGGAATTGTTTAAAAGTCATATAGACGGCAAATATTAAACCTATATGAGCTAAAAAAAGTCCAGCCCATCCAAATGCGAAAGTTGTGTAAGAAAAAACATATAAACTAAAAACAGTAGTCCAAATAAAACTTAAAACTAAAAGAATTTGTAATCTAACTGTTTTAGGAAGTGCGCGTAGATCATTCTTGCTATCATCAAATAAAATATTTGCAGCATCTCTCATCCAATTCTTTATTGATTCCATGATATAAGGATATAATTTTTAGTGATTTAAACAAATGTTAATTTGTCCTAAACATTACTAAGAACGAAGCTTTTTTTTGTGAAAATTGATAAATCTTTCAACGTTAGATTTATTAAATGACTTATTTTCTTCAAATGAGACTTTTTTCATCGAGTAAGCGCTGCTATTAGTAACTCTAGATTGAATTGTAATATTTCCTTTATACAATTTAAGTTTAACTGAGCCATTAACTTTGCTTCTTTTTAAATCTACAATTTTTTGAAGTTTAAATCTTTCTTTTGAATACCAATAACCATTGTAAATTAACTCTGCATATCTAGACATTATCTGATCTTTTTTATGCATAGTTTCTTTATCTAAGGTAACAGACTCAATTGCTCTATGAGCATTTATTAAAAGAGTTCCACCAGGTGTTTCATATACTCCTCTAGATTTTATACCTAAAAATCTATTCTCTACTAAGTCAACTCTTCCAATTCCATTTTTTCCTGCTAGGTCATTTAGCCTTGTTAATAGTTTAGCTGGTGATAATTTTTTTCCATTTATTCCAAAAGGATCACCATTTTTAAAATTGATAGTAACAAAAGATGCTTTGTTAGGTGCCTTTTCTGGAGAAACTGTTCGTTGAAAAATAAATTCTGGAGCAGAATTTTTTGGATTTTCTAAAACCTTACCTTCTGTTGATGTATGAAATAAATTATCATCCACTGAAAAAGGAGGTGCACCTTTTTTATCTTTAGGAATAGTTATGTCATTTTTTTTTGCATAATTAATTAAGTCTGTTCTAGATTTTAATTTCCAAATTCTCCACGGGGCTATAATTTTAATTTTAGGACCAAAATAGTGATAGGCTAATTCAAATCTAACTTGGTCATTGCCTTTTCCAGTTGCTCCATGCGAAACTGCATAAGCTTTAAATTTTTTAGCTACTCTTATTTGATCTTTTGCAATAAGAGGTCTTGCTATCGAAGTCCCTAATAAATAAACACCCTCATAGATCGCGTGTCCCCTGATCATAGGGTAAACGTAGTCTTTAACAAAAATATTTTTTAAATCTTTAATAATTATATTTTTAACACCAAATTTTTTTGCATTAGTTATAATTTTTTTTCTATTAATTTCTTGGCCTACATCTGCTGTATAACAAATTACATCTGCATTATAATTTTCTTGAAGCCATTTCAAAATTATAGAGGTGTCGAGCCCTCCAGAATAAGCTAGAACAATTTTTTTTTTTGATTTCATAGAATTAACTACAGGCTTTTCTTGAAGCGTTATAAGCTTTAGTAAATCCTAACAATGAGTAATGATCAATTGTTTGAGAACCTTGTTGATTGTATCCAGTGATCATAATTCTAGATCCTTTTCTCATTTGTTTGATCATTTTTAATTCGATTTTATTATCCGCGATCCATGCAAAACCTTGTTCTTTAATATCAAATTTAAATTTGTTTTTTCCTGAAGCAGCAGTTACTGAATTATTTTTGTTAAATTCATAACCCGGGGTAACACTTACCTCATTTTTTATTTTGTCGTTTGGTCTGAATGCTACAAACAATTTTGCATCCCTTTTGTTTGCTTTTGGAGCTTGCAAAATAGGTAAAGATTGTGCAAAGCATACTTTGCCGTCAGCATCAGAAACTACCATTGCCTCCCAATCTTTATATTTACCAATTTTTTTAATTTCTTGGGCTGAAAGTTGGGTAACACCACTTATAAAAAATATTCCCAATAATATTATTATTTTTTTAATTATGGACATGGATTTGGATAAATTGTTTGTACTTGATTAATTTCTTTAATGATATCATCAGATAAGTTTACATTTACACTTTCTATATTTGTTTTCAACTGCTCCATTGTAGTTGCCCCTATTATTACACTAGTCATAAAGTCCTGGATTTCACAAAATTTAATAGACATTTGACTCATATCTAGACTAAATTTTTCACTAATTTTATAATAATGTTCAACTGCATCCTCAGTATTTGGTTTTCTATATCTTGTCCAAAAATCCCAATCTCTTTTCATTCTTGATCCTTTAGGAAAATTCTTGTTTCTATATTTTCCGCTTAAATATCCACTTGCAAGAGGAGAATAAGCTAAGCAACCAATGTTTTCTCTTATAGATACTTCTGACAAACCAATTTCATAAGTTCTATTTAATAAATTGTAAGGATTTTGAATTGACATCATTCTTGGCAATTTTTTATCTTTAGATAATTGAAGATAATTTAAAACTCCCCAAGGGGTTTCATTTGATAAACCAACGTATCTTATTTTTCCCTGATGAATATATTTATTCAATTCTGAAAGAACATCTTCAAATTTATTCCATTCATTTTCTTTATGAACATAACCAAGTTTTCCAAAATTATTTACATTTCTTTCTGGCCAATGAAGTTGATATAAATCTATGTAATCAGTCTTAAGTCTTTTAAGACTACCATTTAAAGCAGATTCTAAATTTGAACCTATAAAACTATTTTCTCCACTTCTTAAATAATCCCTTGCCGGGCCAGCAACTTTTGTTGCAAGAATGACTTTGTCCCTTTTTTTAGTTTTTTTAAACCAGTTCCCAATAATTTCCTCTGTATCACCGTAGGTTTCTTTTCTAGGAGGTACTGCATATAATTCCGCAGTGTCCCAAAAGTTTACTCCTTGATCTAAAGCAAAATCCATTTGTTCAAATGCTTCAAGTTCAGTATTTTGCTCTCCCCAAGTCATTGTACCGAGACAAATTGTACTTACTTTAATATCAGTATTACCTAAATTTTTGTAATTCATTAGAAATATTAAGTTAAATTTTTGTCAATCTTTTAAGGTATCTTGAATAATTAGTAAAAGAATATATATATTACTTATTATGGAATTTGACAAAAACGGAATATTAAATAGAGCTAAAGCAGCACAACAATCGGCTGCTGTAATGGATGAAGGCTTAAGAGCCTACATGCTAAAAGTTTATAACTACATGGCGACAGGTATATTGCTAACTGGAATAGTAGCACTATTAACATTTAAAATGTCTGTTGTTACTAATGATGCAGGTTCAATCGTTGGTTTAACGCAGATGGGTAATGCAATTTATTTATCAGGTCTTAAATGGCTTGTAATGTTAGCACCCCTAGGTATCGTTTTTTATATGAGTTTTGGAATTAATAAGATGAGTGCATCAAAAGCACAGACTACGTTTTGGGTTTTTGCAGCTTTGATGGGTCTATCTTTATCTTCAATATTATTAGTTTACACTGGAATGAGTGTAACTAGAGTTTTCTTCATTACATCTGCAACATTTGGAGCGATGAGTATTTATGGATACACAACTAAAAGAGATCTTACAAAGTTTGGATCTTTTCTAATGATGGGTCTAATTGGAATAATTATAGCTTCAATTGTTAATATCTTTATGAAATCTTCTATGATGTATTTTGTGATTTCAATATTAGGTGTTTTAATATTTGTTGGTTTAACAGCTTATGACACTCAGAAAATCAAAAACATGTATGTTGCGTCAGACTCAGGTGAATTAATGGGCAAGAAAGCTGTGATGGGCGCTTTAACTTTGTATCTAGATTTTATCAATCTATTTATAATGTTGTTAAGATTATTTGGTCAAAGAAGATAAATTTATTTTTGAAGTTTCTTCCAGTTGGTATTTTTTAATAAAATTCTAAGATCGTAAGAATTTTTTAGTATTTTACCACTTGTATCAGTAATCAAGTATTTAAGATTTTTATTTTTAGGCTTAAAATTTTTACAAATTTTATATAGGGCATTTTCAGTAGCATTTCTAAAAACACTAAAACCTACTTGTTTACTTGATATACTTAAACCATAATCTTTCCAAGATCCTTCAGAAACCATCTTAGCATATAAGTCTAATATAATTTTTAGCTCATCTTTTTCAAAAAAATGTTTTTCTTCTATTTTATTATGCGGATTATTTACTACTAATTTTAAATTACTTCGCATCAATCTTATGTTTATTAATTAATGGTATCTGAAATCCTGTAAATATTATTGTTATTGGAAGCATTCCCCACACTTTAAAATTAACCCAAAATTCTTCCGTTTGAGTTCTCCAAACAATTTCATTTAATAAAGCAAGACCAAAGAAAAAATACATCCATCGTTTATTTAGAATTTCCCATCCAATATCTGTTAGAAGAATTGATTTACCCATGATTTTTTTAAGTATAGGTTCATTCGTAAAATATTTCCCAAAAAATAATGCAAGAGCAAATATAATATTTATGATAGTTGGTTTTAAATATATAAAGATAGGATCATTAAAATAGATTGTTAATCCCCCAAAAAAAGTAATTAAAATTCCACTCACTAAAGGCATTGGAGGAATTTTTTTTTCAAAAAACCAAACTACTGCTAATGCAATTAAAGTTGCAACTATTAGTGGTGGTATTGCTACTGATAAATTTTTACCACTATTATAGTAATAGAAAAAAAATATTGCTAAAGGACCGAAATCAGTAACAAATTTTAAAAAAGATTTATTCACCCAAAAGATATTAACATATTTGCCACATCACAAAACATTTATATTTTTAGCATTGATTTTTATTTACAAATACCCATACTAAGAACAATGTCAGTTCAAAAAGCAAAATTTTCAATAGGAGACATTGTAAAGCATAAACACTTTGAATTTAGAGGTGTGATTTATGATGTTGATTTTGAGTTTAATAATTCTGAAGAATGGTATCAATCTATTCCAAAAAATGTGAGACCAAGAAAAGATCAACCATTTTATCACTTATTAGCAGAAAATGAGGAGATAACTTATGAAGCTTATGTTTCTGAACAAAACTTGTTAATGGACGATTCTGATGAGCCAATTAAACACCCTTTAATTGAAGAGATTTTTTCAGGAAAAAAGGGCTCTAGTTATTTTAAGCTCTCTAATTAACAACCATCATTCAACCACATTTAGCGCAAATCTAGGCCATATAAATTAGCTATATTTTAGGATCTTCTGATCAAGAGTGTTAAACGTTAATTTCAATCTCATTATCTCCCCTCTGCATTCTTGATCAGAAATCTATTTCATAATAGAAATCACCAAAAAAAAAATTTTAAATTAAATTATGTTTAAACTTTTTGAACCTAACAAGATTTTCAAAATTACGTCGAAAGCACCTAAGTACGTATTATTTTTGTTTATTGTCATATTAAGTGTTGGTTTGGTTGAAGCATTAGTTTTATCCCCTGAAGACTACAAACAAAGTGATGCAGTTAGAATTATGTATGTTCATGTTCCTGCTGCTTGGATTTCACTTGGAATTTTTTCGTCTATAACCTTATTATCTATTTGTGGCTTCATATTTAAAAATAAAAACTTTTTTTTAATCTCTAAAAGTTTAGCTCCTTCAGGATTTGTTTTTAATATTATTGCTTTAGTTACAGGATCAATTTGGGGGAAACCAACCTGGGGAACTTGGTGGGCCTGGGACGCCAGAATAACTTCAATGTTAATTTTGGCATTGTTCTATGCAATGTATTTAATAGTGTGGAGAATTTATGATAAGGAAGAAAAAGTTTATAAGATTTCAACTTTTATAACTATTTTAGGAATTATTAATGTTCCAATAATTAAATACTCAGTTGATTGGTGGAATACACTACATCAACCTGCATCAATTAATATCTTATCCAAAAGCTCAATCCATCCATCAATGCTTTATCCATTATTGATAATGACTGCGGCATTTGCTCTTTTTTCATTGTTAATTTTCTTAATGAAATATAATACAGAACTGATAAAAATTAAAAATAAAGGCTTAGATAGATTATGATAAACGAATTACTTTTTATGAATGGATATGCAGTGTATGTTTTATCTGCTTTTAGCTTTACCTTAATAAGTTTCCTAAGCTTATATTTGGTAACTAAAATGCAATTTGTTAAAGAACAAAAAAAATTTGTTGCTAAATTTGGAACGCTGACTACTGAGCAAGCTAATTCTGCAAAATCTCAAAGAATAAATAAAGAAATTTTAGCAAACGTAACAAATAATTAACTTTTAAACCATGTATGGTCGAAAAGTTAAATTAAGATTTTTGTTAATAGTAATAATCTTAATTACTTTAATTTTAACAACTTTTTTGATTTTAAAATCTTTAGAGGAAAACGTTGTATATTTTCAGTCACCTTCTGAAATAAAATCACTCACTGAAATAGATAAAAGTAAAATAAGGGTTGGAGGAATGGTTAAAAAAAATTCTATTTTCATAAACTCAAATGAAGTTAACTTTATAATTACAGACTTTGAAAATGAGATAAATGTTATTTATTCGGGAGCCGTACCAAATTTATTTGCTGAGGGAAAAGGGGTTGTTGCAGAAGGTTTTTTGAAAGATAGAAATTTTTTCTCTGCAACAAAAATTTTAGCTAAGCATGATGAAAATTATATGCCACCAGAAGTAAAAAAAGCATTAGGAGAAAAATAAATTGATATATAGTGTTTTTGGATATTATTCATTAATAATAGGATTAATTATTGGATTATCATTATTTTATTTTTCATATAAAAATTTTAATAATTCAAGCATATTAGATACCAAAATATTATCATTTACATTTTTACAATTTTTTTTTGTTGTGATTAGTTTTTTGTGTTTAATTTTTTCTTTTGTTGTTTCAGATTTTAGTAATGAAACAGTATTTAACAATTCTCACACTACCAAACCATTATTTTATAAAATAAGTGGAACTTGGGGAAATCATGAAGGTAGTTTATTATTATGGTTACTTGTTTTAACTTTATTTGTTTTATTATTTTTAGTAAGAACCAAAAATCAACCAGTTAAATACAAAATTTTAACTTTAGTTTTTCAACAAATAATAATAGTTGGATTTTTTTTATTTTTAATCCTAACATCAAATCCATTTAATTATATTTTTCCAATACCTACTGAAGGTCTAGGATTAAATCCAATTTTACAAGATCCAGCTTTAGCAATTCATCCACCTATTTTATATTTAGGTTATGTAGGTTCTTCAATTATCTTTTCCTCAGTTTTAGCTGCAACAAGTTTAAAAATTATTTCTACCAATTGGGCCGTTCACATAAAAAAATGGATTTTAATTTCATGGATATTTTTAACATTAGGAATACTTCTTGGATCAATTTGGGCTTATTACGAATTGGGCTGGGGAGGTTTTTGGTTTTGGGATCCGGTTGAGAATGTTTCTTTAATGCCGTGGCTTGCATTAACAACCCTTTTACATTGCATTTTAGTATTAGAGAAAAAATCTATTTTAACATCATGGGTAATAATTCTTTCTATTGCAACATTTACATTAAGTATGTGTGGTACATTTTTAGTAAGGTCAGGAATTTTAAATTCAGTTCATACATTTGCAAATGATCCAGAAAGAGGTTTATTTATATTAATTTTTTTATTCATTTTAATTTTTTTATCTATTTTAATTTTTTTCTTTTTTCATAAAGATAATTATAGAAAATCTTATAATTTTTTTTGGTTAAGCAAAGAAACCTCAATATTAATTAATAACTGGTTTATGATGTATTTTTTATCAGTTGTATTAATTGGTACCGTATATCCAATTTTTTTAGATGTAATATCTTCCCAAAAAATATCAGTTGGACCACCTTTTTATCATAAGTTAATGATACCATTTTTAATTCCTTTTTTAATCATGATGGCGATTGGTCCAAAATTAAAATGGATAAAATCACAATTAGAGGACAAAATATATTTAATTTCCTTTTTAATTATTTCAATTTTATTAGCATATTTAATTTTGAAAAATTTTAATCAAAATATTTTGATAAATACAATTTTGATATCGAGTGCACTTTATTTATTCTTTATTACCTTGCGAGATTTTTTTGTAAAAAAATATAAAAATATTTCACAAAATATTGCTCATTTTGGATTTAGCTTATTGATCCTAAGTATCTTGTTTAATAATATATTTGCAAGCGAAATTATAACAAATCTTAAAGTTGGTGAAACTTTTGAAAATTCGAAAACCAAGATAGTTTTTGAAAGTGTTGATCAGAAAAAAGAAAAAAATTATAATGCTATTATTGCGAATTTTTCTATAAGCAATTTAAATGGTGAAGAGGATATATTTTCGCCAGAGCTTAGAATTTATAATCAACCTGTCATTGCCACAAGTGAAGCTGATATTAAAACAACACTTATGTCAGATAAATTTATTGTAATTAATCTGGTTCAAAATCAAGATTTTTTCAACGTAAGATACCAAGTTAAACCATTTATGTTATGGATCTGGTTATCAGTAATTCTAATATCTTTTGGGGGTATTGTTAGTTTTTTACAAAAAAGATCATGAAAAAAAAAATATTACCTTTTTCAGTTATTATTATTTTTGGAATAATATTTTTTATTTTTTATAAAGGTTTAGAAGACTCAAAAATATACACTCCAGATGTTAATACAAAAAAGGAAATACCAGTTTTTAATACTAAAGAATTTTTCTCTGGAGAAAATGTGAAATCATCAAGTATCTTTGAGTTAGATAAAGTTTATTTATTAAATATTTGGTCATCTTGGTGTGTGCCATGCCGACAAGAGCATCCTCTTTTGATGAATTTAAATTTAGAGAATAAATTAAATATTATTGGGATGAATTATAAAGACAATTTAAAAAATGCAGAAAATTTTTTAAAAGAACTAGGAAACCCTTATAAAGAAATCTTTATTGATTTAGATGGTACAATTGCAATTGAGTGGGGAGCATATGGGGTTCCTGAATCATTTTTAATATATAAAAATGAAATTATTAAAAAATATATTGGACCTCTTAACCAACAACTAATTGATGAAATGAGTTTATTAATAAAATGAAAATTTTAAGATTTGTTTTAGTTATTTTCTTGTTATTTTCATTAGGGAACCTAAATGCTAAGGAATCTAATAAACTAAACGAAATAACAAAAAATTTACGATGTCTAATCTGTCAGGGTCAGTCTGTTTATGACTCAGACTCTGAATTTGCAAATAGTATAAAAATTATAATAGATAAAAAATTAGATGACGGATTATCAGAGGACGAAATTTATGAATATTTTAAAAAAAAATATGGTGAATGGATATTATATGATCCTGCACTCAACAAAAACACATATATATTATGGCTATTGCCTCTATTGATCTTCTTATTTGGTGGTGCAATAATATTTAAAAAATTAATAAAAAAATAAAATTAATCTGATAAAAATAATTATGACTTTTAAAAAAATAAGTTTTTTTGGTTGTGATATTTTTTATAATTACAAAAATTGCAGTTGCTGATAGTAGTCAACATCAATATAATTTTTTTGTTGGAAACTTTGATTTTAGTGACGACAATCAAGCTGCATTATTAGTTGGTGTTCAGCATCAAAATGAAAATTTAGAAAGAGAAACCTTTTTAGGAACTATTTCTCCAATTACTGGTGGTTTCATAACAGAAAATTCTGCTGCATATATTTATACTGGAATTGAGTGGAATGTAGATATGGGCAATGGATTAACATTTACACCTAGTTTTGCGCCAGGTTTGTATCATGAAGGAGATGGTAAAGATTTAGGACACGTACTAGAATTTAAATCTGAAATACAGTTTTCTTATAATTTATCTAAAGATACAAACATTGGATTTTCATACAATCATATTTCCAATGCAAGCCTTGGAGACAAAAATCCAGGGGCAAATAGCTACATGTTCAATTTTTTAAAAAACTTTTAGATTTTAAAAGTTATGAATTTAAATGACTGTTATAATTTTGAGGATTTTAGAAAATTAGCTAAAAAGAAGTTACCCGCTCCTATTTTTCACTATATTGATGGTGGAGCAGATGATGAAGTCACTTTAAATAGAAATACAGATGCTTTCAATGATTGCGATTTAGTTCCCAATATTCTTAATAGTGTCGGTGAGCCAGATTTATCAACTACTGTTTTTGGAAGAAAAATTAGTATGCCATTATTTTTATCTCCTACTGCAATGCAAAGTTTATATGATCCGGAGGGTGATAAAGCATCTGCCAGGGCTGCTGAGAAGTTTGATACAATTTATAGCATGTCCACAATGGCATCTTTTTCAATTGAAGAAGTTGCAAATATTTCTAGTGGGCCAAAACTTTTTCAACTTTATATTCACAAAGATAAGGCAATAACAGATGATTTAATTGAAAGGTGTAGTAGAGCAAATTTTGATGGGATGTGTATTACTGTTGATACATTAGTTGCTGGAAATCGAGAAAGAGATCATAGAACAGGATTTACGACACCACCTAAATTTACTTTGGATAGTTTATTGAGTTTTGCAATGAGACCAGGATGGGTTTTTAAATATTTTACAAATAAAAAATTTGAACTAGCAAATATAAAAAACAAAACTGACAAAGGAACAAACATTGCAAAATCAGTTATGGATTATATTAATGAACAATATGATCCAGCTATGAACTGGAAGGATGCAGAATATTGTATAAAAAAATGGAACAAGCCTATGGCTCTTAAAGGTGTAATGTCAGTACAAGATGCTAAGCGAGCAATAGATATTGGTTGTACAGCAATCATGATTTCAAATCATGGAGGAAGACAACTTGATGGGTCACGGTCTCCTTTTGATCAAGTTAAAGCAATTTCAGATGCAGTTGGTGATAAACTAGAAATTATTCTTGATGGTGGTGTAAGAAGAGGAACACATGTTCTTAAAGCTTTAGCTGCAGGAGCAACAGCTTGTAGTTTTGGAAAAGCATTTCTTTTTAGCTTAGGTGCCGGTGGACAAAAAGGTGTAGAAAGACTTTTAGAAAATATGCAAAAAGAAATTAGAAGAAATATGATTTTAATGGGATGTAAGTCTGTTAAAGACCTTGATGCGTCAAAAATAATATATAGAGACTAAAAGATAAGAATTTTAAGCATTTATTTGAATGATTAAATTTTTAAACTAAATAGACAAAAAACTAATTTTCGTTTAGTTTGGCGACTTTAAATTTAAATTTATTATGGAACTTGCAAAATCATTAAACAGGCTTGGAACCGAAAGCGCTTTTTCTGTTTTAGCTGAAGCAAAAAAACTTGAAGCACAAGGTAAACCCATGATCCACTTAGGATTGGGTCAACCTGATTTCAAAACTCCAAAGCACGTTGTCGAAGCAGCAAAAAAGGCTTTAGATGATGGTCATCACGGTTATGTGCTTTCGAATGGAATTTTAGAATGTAGACAGTCAGTTACTAGATGGATTAAGAAAAGATATAGTGCAGAGGTAGATCCTGAAAGAATTATTATTATGCCAGGTGGAAAACCTACAATGCATTATGCAATTCAGTGTTTTGGTGAGCCAGGAGCAGAGATAATTCATCCAACTCCAGCGTTCCCTATTTATGAATCAATGATTAATTATACTGGTTCTACAGCAGTACCTTACGATCTTACTGAAGATAAAGATTTAAAGTTCAGCGCAGATAAAATTTTGTCTCTTGTTACAGACAAAACTAGATTATTAATTTTAATAAATCCAAATAATCCGACAGGAAGTTTTGTAGAAAAATCAGAAATAGACAAACTGGCTGAAGGTTTAAAAAAACATCCTCATGTTACAATTTTAAGTGATGAAATTTATAGTAGACAAATTTTCGATAATAAGGAAATGCCAACATTCTTTAATTATCCAGAATTGAGAGAAAGATTAATTGTTTTAGAAGGTTGGAGTAAAGCTTACTCCATGACAGGTTGGAGACTTGGATGGAGTTTTTGGCCAGAAAATTTAGTTGAGCATGTAAATAAATTATTAATTAATAGTGTCTCATGTGTAAATGCTGCAGCTCAGTTTGCAGGCATTGCTGCTTTAGACGGACCTGATGACTCAATTGACGAGATGATGGAAAAATTTACTTTAAGAAGAAAGTTAATCCATGAAGGCTTAAATAGTTTGCCAGGTGTAGAATGTAGTTTGCCTGGTGGAGCGTTTTATGCATTCCCTAAAGTTATTGGAACAGGAATGGACGGTTCTGAATTTTGTAAAAAAGCTATGCATGAAGCCGGTGTTGCTATTGTTCCTGGAACGGCTTTTGGGAAAACATGCAAAGATTATGTAAGATTTAGCTTTGCTGCTTCAAGAGATAACATTTCTAACGCATTGGAAAATATCAAAAAAATGTTAGGTTAAGCTATGTCTGAATTAGCTTTACCAAAAATTGATAACTCTATTTTAAATAGAAAAAGTGAGATAGTAAAAAATCTCTCAAAATTAACAGATAAAGAAAATGTTCTAAGTGAAGCTGACGAATTGAGACCTTATGAAACTGATGCTCTGTCAGTTTACACGCAAACACCTTTAGCAGTAGTACTTCCAGAAAATACTGATGAGGTAAGTGAGATATTAAAATATTGTTATAGTGAAAACATTAAAGTTGTGCCCAGAGGTGCAGGTACAGGTTTATCTGGGGGTGCATTACCCCTTCAAGATGCTATTCTTCTTGGTCTAGGAAAATTTAATAAAATATTAGAAATTGATTATGAAAATAAATGTGTAGTAACACAGCCAGGAGTTACAAATCTAGGAATTACCCATGCAGTTGAACACAAAGGGTTTTATTATGCGCCAGATCCTTCTAGCCAGTTAGCATGTTCTATAGGTGGAAATGTTGCTGAAAATTCTGGTGGAGTTCATTCTTTAAAGTACGGAACGACTACAAACAATATTTTAGGTGTACAAATGGTTATGATGGATGGAACTATTTGTAGATTTGGAGGAAAATCTTTTGATCAAGAGGGATATGACCTTATGGGTCTAATTTGTGGATCAGAAGGTTTATTGGGAGTTGTCACTGAAGTCACAGTTAAAATTTTAAAAACACCTGAAGTGGTTAGAGCTGCTTTGATAGGTTTTCCATCAATTAAAGAGGGTGGAAATGCAGCTTCAGAAATTATTTCAAGTGGAATAGTTCCAGCAGGAATGGAAATAATGGATAAAGCTTTAATTGAGGCAACAGATAATTTTAGTAAAGCAGGATATCCAAGAGATGCGGAATTATTATTAATAGTAGAACTTGATGGAACAGAATCAGAGGTTAATGAATTAATCAGAAAAGTAGAAGCTATCTGTAAAAAAAATAATTGTTCTAGTCTTAAACTAAGCAATAGTGAGAAAGAAAGATTTTCTTTCTGGGCTGGAAGAAAAGCTGCTTTCCCAGCTTGTGGAGCTATGGCCCCTGATTATTATTGTATGGATGGATCTATTCCAAGAGGTAAGCTTGCTGAAGCATTACTAGAAATTAAAAAATTGTCAGAAAAATATGAATTACCGGTTGCAAATTGTTTTCATGCAGGTGATGGAAATTTACATCCACTTATTATGTTTGATGGAAATGATAAAGAACAACTCAGAAAAACTGAGGAGTTTGGTTCCGAGATATTAAAAACATGTGTAAGACTTGGTGGAGTGATTACAGGTGAACATGGTGTTGGTATAGAAAAAAGAGAACTTATGTGTGAAATGTTTAATGATAACGATATACAACAACAACTGAGTATTAAAAAGTCATTAGACGAAAAAAATCTATTAAATCCTGGAAAAGTTTATCCTATACTTAGAAAATGTGCAGAGGAAGGAAGGGTTCATGTCCACAAAAATAAAGATAAATTCCCAGATCTTCCAAGATTCTAATAACATCTATTATCCTAAAGATGAGGTTGAAGTTTCAGATTTAATTCGGGAACTATACAAAAAAGACTCTCCAACTGAAATTATTGGTAATAACTCAAAAAGCTTTATTGGAAATAAAACTCAATCGGCTAACACTACATCTTTGTCTAAAATTTCTGGTATTGTCGATTATAGACCTGAAGAGTTGTATATTAAAGTAAAAGCCTGCACACCAATTAATGAAATTGAAAAGGTCTTAAGTGAAAATAGTCAGGAGCTAGCATTTGAACCAATAGATTTCGGGTATATTAAAGATGGCAAATCAAATAAAGGAACAATAGCAGGATACTTATCATGTAATTATGCAGGTTCACGAAGATTTAAAGTTGGAAGTGTACGAGATCATGTCCTAGGTTTTAAGGGAGTTAATGGAAAAGGAGATATAATTAAATCAGGAGGTACTGTCGTTAAAAATGTTACGGGTTATGATTTATCGAAACTTATAGCTGGTTCATTTGGTACACTTGTTGCTTTGACTGAAATTACATTAAAGGTACTACCAAAGAAAGACTCTTCTAAAACTGTAATAATTTATCCTAATAATTTTGAACAAATTTATGATTTGTTTAATAAATTATCTAGTTCAAGTAGTGAAATTTCTGGTGCTGTCTTTATTCCAGAGCAATCAAATGATAAAGAATTTTCAGATAAAAGAAATAATGTTTTTAAGTTTAATGATCTTAAATCAAAAGTTTCGTTTGTGGCATTTAGAGTTGAGGGGGATAAAATTTCAATTGAGGAAAAAATTAATAATTTAAAAAAAGAACTTGAATTAAACAATTCAGATATTTCTATTCTTGATGTCTATCAATCAGAACCATTTTGGGAAAAAATAAATAATTTAGAGGTATTCGAAAAGACCGAACACAATTTAATACGAATGGTGATACCGCCAGGGAATGGTTCAAAATTATGCAAATATTTGGAAAATAACCATAATTATTTTATTGATTGGTGTGGGTCGTTATTCTGGATTGAAGTTAATAGTAAAAAAGAGGAAAAGATTAAAGATTTAAAAAAAATGGCAAACGATTTTGGAGGTTATTTGACAGTAATTAAAACTTCATCCGAATATGATTATGGTGAACCTATTTTTACCGTTGATAAAGTACGTTTGATGATTTCTGAAAAAGTAAAACAAAGTTTTGATCCAAAAAGAATTTTAAACCCAGGTAAAATGTATAGAGGTGTTTAATGCAAACAAAATTTACTGAAGAACAGCTTAGAGATCCAGACAATTTTGCAAACGAAAAAGTTTTTAAAAAATGTGTGCATTGTGGAATGTGTAATGCCACATGCCCTACTCACCAACTTTTGGGTGATGAGCTAGATGGACCTAGAGGACGTATCTATCTCATTAAAGATATGTTAGAAAATAATCGGAAGCCAACTGAAAAAGTAGTAAAGCATATCGATCGATGTCTCTCATGTTATAGTTGTATGACGACTTGCCCAGCTGGTGTAAATTATATGCACATAATTGACCATGGAAAAAAATATATTGAAAAAAATTATCAAAGATCTTTCTTTGATAAGTTAATAAGATATTTTTTATCTATCACTCTTCCAAATACAAAAGTTTTTAGATTATCAAGTTTATTAGTAAAATTATCGAAGCCATTTAAATTCTTAATGCCTTCAAAAATTAAGGACATGATTGAGTTAATGCCTACAAAATTTCCTAAAAAAAGCTTACCAATTAAAGAAGTTTACAAATCCTCTACTAAAAAGAGAATTGCTAGAGTTGCTCTTTTAACAGGATGTGTACAAAAAGAAATATCTCCTCAAATTAATGAGGCAACAATAAGACTATTAAACAGACACGGTGTAGAAGTAGTTGTTCCAAAAAAAATTCGTTGCTGTGGATCTTTAAATCATCATCTTGGAAAAGAAGAAGATGCACACCAAGATTTTAAAATCAATATAAATACTTGGTATGAAGAGCATCAAAAAGGAAATTTAGATGCAATTTTATCTAACACATCAGGTTGTGGTACAACAATGAAAGATTATGGATTTATTTTTCGTGAAGACAAAGAATTAAGTAAAAAAGCAAAAGTAATATCAGAACTTACAAAAGATATATCGGAATATATATTTGAAAGTTTAAAACTTGATATTAAAGATAAAGATAAAAAATATAAAGTAGCTTATCACTCTGCGTGTTCAATGCAGCATGGTCAAAAAGTTCATTCTCAGCCTGTTTCGTTACTTGAGAAAACTAACAATGAAATTATGGAAATTCCTGAAGGACATATATGTTGTGGATCAGCTGGTACTTACAACATATTGCAATCAAAAATTGCAAAACAATTATTGAAGAAAAAAGTAAATAATATTGAAAGTTTAAATCCAGATTTTATTTCTACTGGAAATATTGGTTGTATTACCCAAATCGCTCATGGTACTAAAGTTCCAATATTACATACAATTGAAGTTTTAGATTGGTACACAGGTGGACCAAAACCTGAAATTCTAAAATAGAAATTATGAAAAAAGTTTTAATTACAAGACGCTTGATAAGAGAAAGTGAAGACAAAGCATCTAAGTTATTTGATGCTAAATTTAATACTAATGATGAACTTTATTCACAAAAAAAAATTATTGAAATGAGTCAAGGATTTGATGGCATATTATCATCACTAACTGAAAAATTAGATGCAGAAACAATCAATCAATTACCAGATACAATTAAAATAATTTCTAATTTTGCAGTAGGATTTGGAAACATTGATTTAGAAGCAGCAAAGAATAGAGGTATAGCAGTAACAAATACACCAGAAGTTTTATCAGATGCTACAGCAGAGATTGGAATTTTATTAATTTTAGGAGCATGCAGAAGAGCTTCAGAAGGA
This sequence comes from uncultured Pelagibacteraceae bacterium, assembly GCA_902618695.1. Classification (GTDB taxonomy): domain Bacteria; phylum Pseudomonadota; class Alphaproteobacteria; order Pelagibacterales; family Pelagibacteraceae; genus Pelagibacter. The sequence continues at coordinate 244,422 of CACNCB010000001.1, forward strand.
ATAGAGTCTGCAAAAGAAGGTGGATGGAAATGGTCTGCTGATTATTTAATTGGAAAACAATTAACAGGAACAAGATTGGGAATTTTAGGTATGGGTCGTATTGGCCAAAAGATTGCAAAAATTGCAAAATCTTTGGGTATGTTTATTCATTATCATAATCGTTCAAAATTAAGTGAGGATAAAGAGCAAGGTGCAACTTATCATGATAACATAAAGAGTCTTTTTTCAGTTTCAGATGTTTTATCAATTTGTTGTCCAGCAACTAAAGAAACAGAGAACTTAATAAATGCAGAGACTGTTGAGTATTTCCCCAAAGGTGCCGTGATAACCAATGTTGCTAGAGGCGATATAGTTGATGATGAAGCTTTAATTGATGCATTGAATAGAAGAAAAATTTATGCAGCAGGATTAGATGTTTATAAAAATGAACCAAATTTAAATCCTGGTTATTTAAAAATCCCAAGTGCTTTTGTTTTACCTCATCTTGGGAGTGCAACAAAAGATACAAGAATTGCAATGGGAAATTTAGCAATTGATAATATAGATGAGTTTTTTAGAACTGGAAACTGTACCAATAAAGTAAATTAAAATGTCTCAATTGATAGCTTTCATCGGTGTTGGCAACATGGGTTGTCCAATGGCTGAAAATTTAATGAAGGCAGGTAAATCAATAAAAGTTTTTGATGTTTCAAAAAAAATGCTTGAGATTGCAAGAAATAAAAATCTTGAAACAAGTGAAAATTTAGATGATTTAATTACAGCTGATGTTGAAACGGTAATAACTATGCTTCCAGAAGGTAAGCATTCTAAGGATGTTTATTTAGGAGAAAGCGGAATAATAAATAAAGTTTCAAAAAAATGTTTGTTAATTGATTGTTCAACAATTGATATTAAAACTTCTGTTGAAATTGGAAAAAAAGCTTCAGAAAAAGGGATAGAAATGATTGATGCTCCCGTTAGTGGTGGAGTAATGGGAGCACAAAAAGCAACTTTAAATATAATGGTTGGTGGATCAAAAGAAGCATATGAAAAAACGCTTCCTCTATTAAAAATTATGGGAAAAAATATATTTCATGCAGGTGATTTAGGCAGCGGAAATGGTGCAAAAATTTGTAACAATATGGCCTTAGGAATTGCAATGATAGCTGCCTCAGAGTCGTTAATGCTAGCAAAAAGATTAAACATCGATGTTAAAAAAGTTCATGAAATTATGAAAAATGCATCAGGTAACAGCTGGCCAATTTCTGTTTATCCACCTTTGCCAGGTTTAATTGATGGAACACCTTCAAATAATAATTATCGTCCAGGTTTTTCTGCAGGAATGATGAATAAAGATCTTAAACTTGCAAATGATTGTGCGAAAAGTGTAAATGCCGAAACACCATTAGGAAAAATGGCTTTAGAAATTTATGATCAATTTTGCAAAGAAGGAAATGATACAAAAGATTTTTCAGCGATTTCTAAAGTTATAGGTGGAAATGCTTGGGATTATCCAATTGATTAATTAAATTTATTGAAGGCCATTCCTCTTAAAAGATACGCAGATGTTGAAGAAATTGCGCCAGCAGTATTGTTTCTAGCAACTCTAAAATATAGTTTTAAAAGGGATCTCTTCTACTTTGAGTTGAATTTATTAAATATTTGAAAGTTTAAAAGTGGCATTGACTCCTGATCCGATTAATTTTTTAATGATGTTTTAAATTTAATGGGAGAGTAAACTATGAAAGCACAGGTTTTACATAAGTATGACCCAGAGATGAAAGAAAAAGTTTGGGTCACAGGTGAAGAGTTACCAAATCCAAAAATAGAGAAAGCCAGCGATGTGATTGTTAAAATTGGAGCTGCAGGTGTTTGTAGAACTGATTTACATATTATAGAAGGTGTGTGGAAACATATTCAAGACCCGGATGGAAAATTACTCCCTTGCGTTATGGGTCATGAAAATGCAGGCTGGATAGAAGATGTCGGAAAAGATGTAACAGAATTTAAAAAAGGGGATCCAGTAATTTTGCACCCTTTAATTTCAGGAACAGATGGAACATGTTTAGATTGTAGAAGAGGTAATGATATGCATGCAGCAGCAGGTGCATTTCCTGGATTAAGTATCAAAGAAGGTGGATATTCAGAACTTTTAAAAACAAGTGTTAGAAACTTGATTAAATTGCCAAAAGTCTTAGCTCCAAAAGACGTGGCTCCTTTTTCTGATGCAGGCTTAACAGCTTATAGAGTTGTCAAAAAAGCAACAAGACACTTACTTCCCGGTCAAAGTTGTGTGGTGATAGGTGCTGGAGGTTTAGGTCATATCGCAATTCAATGTTTAAAAGCAATGTGTGCAGCAGATATTATTATCGTTGAAAAATCTGAAAAAGCATTAAAACATGCTATGGAACTCGGAGGAGATCATGGAGTAATTATTGATGGAAACGAGGTTGAAAAAGTTAAGGAAATAACAAAAGGTGTTGGCGCAGAAGCAGTTATAGATTTTGTAGGAGAAAAAGGTTCAACATCAATGGGTCTTAATATGACCGCTAATGGTGGTTTCTTTTACATAGTTGGATACGGTGAGGAAATAAAAATACTTGCTGTTGATGTAATTATATCTGAAAGAAACATAATTGGAAATTTAGTAGGAACGTGGTCTGAATTATATGAATTAATGGAGTTAGCTGACAGAGGAAAGGTTAAGTTGTCCATGCAAGAATATAAATTAGACGATGCTAACAAAGCGCTACATGATCTAAATGATGGAAAAGTCAAAGGTCGTGCAGTGTTAGTTCCATAAATAACAAAAGAGAGGAAAGGAAGATGAAGACAATAAAAACTTGCGTAACTGCTCTTATATCAGCTTTGTTGGTATTTAGTCCAGTTGCGTATGCAGATAAGTGGAGCGATCAGTTTCCACATATCAAGGCTACTGGAGATATTCCAGGCGAGTGTTCTTACGAGTCTATGTCTAAGAAAAATTACAAAGGTAAGACACTTAAAATAAATACACATGCTGTTCCAGTTATGGGAGAGCCAACAGCTTTACATGCTGAGCAATTTGCTAAACTTACAGGAGCAAAAGTTGATGTAACACATACACCTGCTGGTGATTTGTATGCAAAAGCTATGGTTCCATTTCAAGCAGGTCAAGCTCCGTATGATATAGTTTTTGGATTTTCAAACTTTATTAATGATTGGAAAAGATACTTAGAACCAGTCCCAAAAAAATATGTTGAGATGAAACAAATGCAAGACGTTACCCCATCTCACATTGGTATAGCATCTTGGGATGGTGTTATGTATCAGTTTCCAGTTGATGGTGACAGACACTATTTAAAATACAGAAAAGACGTAATTGACAATCCTAAGTATCAAAAAAAATACAAAGCTGATACTGGCAAAGAGTTAAGAGTCCCGCAAACATGGAAAGAGTATGGAGAAATGGCTGCATACTTTAATGGTTGGGATTGGGACGGTGATGGCGAAAAAGAATATGGATCTGCAGAGGTTATGAAAAAAGATGACTTGATGTATGCAGCTTTTTATTCAAGATCTGCCGCTTATTCAAAAAATCCTAAAACTCCAGGTGGTTTTTTCTTTGATTTAAAAACTATGAAACCATTAATTAACAATCCAGGTTTTGTGGAAGCTTTAACCGACTGGGTTGCAGCTACTAAATATGTTCCTCCAGGAGGAATAAACTTTGGTCTAGGTGATGAAATTGGATCATTTGGTGGAGGACAAACTTTGTTTAGTTTTTCATGGGATGATGCATTTGTTGCTGCTATGCAACCTGATAGCCCAATTAACAACAAAGTTGGTGCCGCTCAATTACCAGGCGCAATGAAAGTTTGGAATAGAACAACTAACTCTTGGGATGAAGGATTTAACCAAGCTCCTTTCTTCGTGTGGGGATGGGCAGTTGGCGTTGCTAAGAAAAGTAAAGAAAAAGAAATGGCTTTTGATTACTTATGTTTCTTTGCAAACGAAGCAAATCACCAAGCCGACATAGGTATTGGTCGTTTCGGAGTTAACCCATTTAGAAATGATGACTTTAAAGCGGATGTTTGGACTCAAATTGGTTGGGATAAAGATATTGCTCAATCATATGTTGATACCTTAGCTCAAATGGAGGAAAGTAAAAATAGAGTTTTTCCTTTAAGAGTTCCGGGTACATTTGAGTTTAACGCTGCATTAGCTACAGCTGCAGCAAAAGCTTTAGCTGGACAGTTATCACCACAAGCTGCCTTAGACGAAGCTGCTAAGCAGTGGGAAGATATACTTAATAGAGTAGGAAAAGATAATGTAAGAAAAGCTTACTCTGTTGGTGTAGCAATGGAAGATAACAAGCTTTAAAAAATACTTTGTGGCCGTCATAACGACGGCCACAACTAACAAAATCCAAAAATTGCAATTATGAATTTTAAGCACAAGTATGTTTTTTTATTTCCTGGCTTATTTGTGCTTATAGGAATACTGATTTTTCCAATTATTTTTACTATCAGATTAAGTTTATCAGGCTGGAATAGTTATACACCTGAAATGAATTTTATAGGAATTACAAATTATATTAGACTTTTTACTGATGACCCTAGATTTTGGGAGTCTTTTTTTAGACTTAGTTTTTTATCAGTTACTACAGTTATTCTTCAATACATTATTGGTTTTGCATTAGCACTTATAGTGTGGAGAGAAATTAAATTTAAAAGATTCTTCAGAGTCATTTTCTTGATTCCTATGATGACTACTCCTGTAATTATGACAGTAATTTGGAGAACTTTTTTTCATGAGTCTCTTGGTCCTGTAAATGATCTTTTGGGAAACTTAGGAGTAAAGCCTATTTTATGGCTCAGTGATCCAGTTATTGCTAAATTTACTGTAATTATTGTTGAAGTATGGCAGTGGACCCCATTTATGTTTTTATTGTTACTTGCAGGTTTATTGTCTCTTCCAAAAGAACCTTTTTTAGCCGCTGCAATAGATGGCGCAAGTCCTTTTAGAAAGTTTGTATATGTTACCTTCCCACTTATGGCGCCGATATCAATAGGGGCAATTATTATTAGATTAATTGAGGCTTCAAAGATAATGGATACAGTTTTTGTATTAACTTCTGGAGGACCAGGTACAGCAACAGAAACTTCAAGTTTTTATATTTATATTAAAGGCTTAAGGGAGTTTCAAATGGGTTACGCTGCAACTCTTTCTTTTACGTATTTAGTTATAATGATCATAAGTTTAACGATCATTGCAAAGGTTTTAACAAAATTAATGATTAAAGAATAATGGAAAAACTATACAAATTTTTAAAATATACTTTTATTATTCTTTGGACAGTTTTTATTGTAGCTCCTTTTCTGTGGGCTATCTCTACTTCTTTTAAAGATTTCCAGTCAGTAAACAGTAAGGTTACTTACATTCCCTGGTTAGATTTTGAACCAACACTTGAAGGATGGCGTGTATTAGTTAAATCACCTGCAAGAGGTGGGGTGGATATTGTTGAACCTTACTTTAATAGTCTTTTTGTAACATGTACAGCAAGTTTAATAAGCATAGTTTTAGGAACTTTGGCAGCTTATGCTTTATCAAGATTTACTTTTAAAGCTGGTTTTGTCAGAAATAACGATATTACTTTCTTCTTTATATCGCAAAGAATAATGCCGCCCATTGTTTTATCAATTCCCTTCTTTATATTTTTAAGCACAATAGGATTATTAGATAGTTTGATAGGACTAGTAGTAGTTTATATAGTTCTTTTAATGCCTATTGCAGTTTGGATCATGGTAGATTTTTTTAACCGAGTTCCAAAAGAGTTAGATGAAACTGCACTTATTGATGGATGTAATCCTTATCAAGCCTTTTATAAAGTAGTTTTACCAAACTCCATCCCTGGGTTAATTGTTGCTGGTATGTTTTGTATAATATTTGGTTGGATTGACTTCTTTTTTGCTTTTATTTTAACTTTTACTGAAGTGCAATTATTACCAGTCAAAGTGGTAGCTCTAAATTCTTCTATTACGCCTTGGTGGAGTTTATCTGCATCTGCCTTAATATCTGTGGCTCCACTTATAATAGTCGCTTTTGTTGTTGAAAGATATTTGTCTAAAGGAAATTTATCAGGAGCCTTAAAATAATGAATCTGGTTGCAAAAAATTTAACTTACAAACCTGATGATCAGTACCATCTTAATGATGTTTCTTTTAATTTCGAAAAAGGAAGACTTTATACTATTCTTGGACGTACATTGTCTGGCAAAACAACACTATTAAAGACAATAGCTGGTTTATTAAATCCGGATAGTGGAAATATAAATTTTGAAGATAAAAATTTTAGCAAAGTGCCAGTATGGGAAAGAAATGTTGCTATGGTTTATCAGCAATTTATAAATTACCCTCATTTGAGTGTTTATGAAAATATTTCATTTCCACTAAAACAGAGAAAATTAAATGAGGAAGATATAAAAAAGAACGTTGACGATGCTTTAAAAACGGTTGGTTTAGTAGGTTTTGAAAATAGAAAAATCCAAGAATTGTCTGGCGGACAGCAACAAAGGGTAGCATTAGCAAGATCACTCGCGAAAAAAGCAAAAATCTTATTATTAGATGAACCTCTTGTTAACCTTGATTATAAACTTCGTGAACAACTTAGAGAGGAATTTAAAACCATATTTAATGAGGGATTGGCTAATGAGACTATTTTAATTTACTCAACCACTGACCCACAAGAAGTTATGGAATTAAATGGAGAGGTAATTGTACTTGATGAGGGTAAAGTTTTACAAACAGGTCCAGCTAAAGATATTTTTGAAAATCCAATTAACCTCAAAGTAGCTGAAATTTCAAATGATCCTCCGATGAATATTATAAATGGCTTAAAAATTGATGGTAAAATTACTTTCGAAAATATCAACATCAAACTACCAAAACATTTATCTCAATTAGATAATAAAAATTATAATTTTGGAATTAGATCTTCAGAAATTAAGCTTGATGACAGTGGTGAGGAATTTGAAATAGAGTTAGCAGAAATAAGTGGGTCAGAAACATTATTACATTTAAAAAGAGGAAGTACAAAAGTTATTGCATTGATCGAAGAAGTTATGAATTTTAAAATTCATGAAAAAGTAAAAGTTGAGTTCAATTCTGATAAATTTTATGTTTTTGCAGAAGATGGAAAATTAATCTCATCACCATACAGGATTAAGAATGGCTAAAATAGATCTATCAAATATCTCACATACTTATAATCCAAAAGATTTAGAACCTACTTATGCTCTAAATCCATTTTCGATGACATGGGAAAATGGTAAACGTTACGCAATACTTGGACCATCTGGTTGTGGAAAAACAACTATGTTAAATATTGTATCAGGCTTAATAAAGCCTACTCAAGGCAGGATACTGTTTGATAATGAAGATGTAACTAACCAAAAAACTGAAACTAGAAATATTTCGCAAGTATTTCAGTTTCCGGTAATTTACAACACAATGTCAGTATATGATAATTTAGCGTTCCCGTTAAAGTGTCGAGATTTTGAAAAGAATAAAATTGAGGAGAGAGTTCAATCTGTATCTGAAACATTAAATCTTTCTTCATTTCTTAACATGCCCGCAAGGAAACTCACAGCAGATCAAAAACAACTCATTTCATTAGGAAGAGGATTAGTGAGAGAAGATGTAGCTGCTGTATTAATGGATGAACCATTAACAGTAATTGATCCAGACTTAAAATTTAGATTGAGAAGAAATTTAAAAGAAATTAATGAAGAATATAAAACAACATTAGTATATGTTACTCATGATCAAAATGAAGCGATGACATTTGCTGACAATATTATTGTAATGGATCAAGGCGAAATAGTTCAGGTTGGGCTCCCCAAAGATTTATTTGAAAGACCTAAAACTACTTTTGTTGGCTATTTTATTGGTTCTCCTGCAATGAATTTATTTGAAACCCAATTACACACAGACAATAGTGTAAAAATTAACGACACAACAATAAAAACAAATACAAATTTATCAAAATTGAAAAATAACAATATAAAACTAGGAATTAGATCAGAATTTGTAAAAGTAGCAAAAGATGAAAGCGAGAATTTGGTAGAAGTTAATATTCAAAAAATAGAAGACTTTGGAAACTTCAAACTATTAACCACAAGAATGGGTCAACTAACAATAAAGTCGAAAATCAATAGAGAGATTGAAATTGTTAATGATAAGGTAAAATTACATTTTCCTCCCGAAAAATGTTGTGTGTACCAAAATAACAAATTGATTTAAGTAAATTTCTACTCAGGATTGTAAAAAAATTTAATTAGCTTTAAATAGTGACAATCTGTGCATCTTTTTAGAAAGACTCTAATATAAAACTATGTTTTACTTTCCCTCAGTTAATTAACTAGAGGAGAAGAAATGATTAAAAATAAAAAATCATTGAAGGGTTCTAAAACTCCTTCAAGAAGAAAGTTCTTCAAAGCCGCAGCAGCAACTGGTGCAGCCGCAGCAACAGCTGTAGCAATGCCAAATGTTGCTTTTGGTGCTCCGCAAACATTAAAGATGCAAGCAGCATGGCCATCAGGTGCTAACATCTTTTTTGAAATGGCTGGAGACTATGCCAAAATGGTTGGAGACATGTCAGGTGGAAGTTTAAAAATTGATCTTCAGCCTGTTGGAGCAGTTGTAAAAACTGGAGAAATTGGACAAGCTGTAAGTGATGGTGTTCTTGATATGGGACACTGGGTTACTGCTTATTGGTATGGAAAAAATCCTGCCGCGTCTCTTTTCGGAACTGGCCCATCATACGGTCTATCATCTCAAGAAGTAATGGCTTGGATGGAAGAAGGTGGTGGAAGAGCATTGTATGAAGAAACATTAGCAAAAGTTGGGTATGACTATGTTGGTGTTTTTGCGATGCCTATGCCAGCTCAACCATTTGGTTGGTTCAAAAAGAACGTAACTAAAGTAAGTGATGTTAAAGGTATGAAGTATAGAACAGTTGGTCTTGCAACTAACGTTCTTACTGCAATGGGTATGGTAGTTAGACAATTACCTGGTGGTGAAATTCAGCCAGCTATGAAAACTGGTTTGATTGAAGCTGCAGAGTTTAACAACCCTACTTCTGACTCTCAATTTGGTATGCAAGATGTTTCTAAGCATTATCACTTAGGATCTTTCCACCAATCACAAGAGATGTTTGAAATACCTATTAACAAAAAAACATTTAATAGCTTATCTCCTGCAAACCAAGCAATATTAAAAAATGCTTCGTATGCAGCAAATACCGCTAACTACTTTAAAGCTTTGGTAAGATACTCAGCTGATTTATCTAAGTTGATGAATGAGCATAAAGTAAACGTTTACCAAACTTCAGATGCAATTTTAGCAGAGCAGCTAAAAGGTTGGGATAAAGTTGTAGGTGATTTCTCTTCTAAAGATCCATTCTTTAAGAAGATTGTTGATTCACAAAAAGCTTATGCGAAAAGAGTAATGAAATACTTACTAATGAATCAGCCTAACTACAGACTTGCTTATGAAAATGAGTTTGGTCCGTTAGCGAAAGTTAAAATCTAAGGTTCAAATATATAAAAAATTAAGGGGGCTTTTTAGCCCCCTTTTTTTTAATTGAATTAATTAAGAAAATTAAGATAAGTTAGTTAAATATGTACTCTTATATAAAATTTGCAGATACTCTTAGTACCTCAATGGGTAAAGCCTTCTCATGGTGCATAGTAATTTTGATGGGAGGAACATGTTATGAGGTTATCATGGCTTACGCATTTAATGCTCCTACTTTATGGAATTTTGATTTCAGTTTACAAATGTATGGAGCGATATTTATGATGGCTGGAGCTTACACTTTAGCAACAGAAGCTCACGTTAGAGGAGATGTTATTTACAGGCTGTTCCCAACTAAAGTTCAAGGATGGATTGATTTAATATTATATTTCATCTTCTTTTTTCCAGGGGTGATTGCACTTGCATTTTATGGATATGAATATGCAGCTAAGGCATGGATGGTGAAAGAAACAAGTTGGAATAGTCCAGCACAAATTCAAATTTATATGGCAAAATCATTAATACCTTTATCAGGGATACTTCTTACTCTCCAAGGAATTAGTGAAGTTTTTAGAGCAATTATTTGCATTAGAACAGGACATTGGCCAGAGAGAGATGCTGGTGCAGAAGAAACAGAGAAAATTTTAATGAGAAAATCTAAAGAGGAAGAAAAAATAGATGTTGTTTAGTCTAACAAATCCAGAAATTGCAATTTTAATGATGGTAATATTTCTGTTTGCTGTATTACTAGGATTTCCTATTGCATTTACTTTAATGGCAATGGGTCTAGGATTTGGGTATTACGCATATTTTGATCCGTCAAGAATGGATCATCTATTAGATAATAGGATATTTAATTTATTTGTTTCAAATACCTATTCTGTCATGGATAACCATGTCCTCACCGCTGTGCCTTTATTTTTATTTATGGGCTATTTAGTTGAAAGAGCAGGTATAGTTGCAAGATTGTTTTATGCAATAAGACTTGCATCTCATTCTCTTCCAGCATCAATGGCAGTTGCTGCCCTAGTTACTTGCACTTTATTTTCTACAGCAACGGGTATAATTGGAGCAGTTGTGACTTTAATGGGTTTGCTTGCTTGGCCTGCAATGGTCAAAGCTGGTTATGATAAGAAATTTGCATCAGGAGTAATATGTGCTGGAGGCTGTTTAGGAATTTTAATCCCCCCTAGTATTATGCTTATTGTTTATGCAGTAATTGCTCAGTTATCCCCATTAAGATTATTTGCTGCAGCAATATTTCCTGGTTTGATGTTAGCGGGTTTATATATTTTATATGCAATTATTTTGGCTTATTTTAATCCATCAGTTGCACCTAAGCCTCCTAAAGAAGAAATTCCACCAAGATCTGTAATATTAAAAGAAGTTTTGGTTTCATTCTTACCATTATTTTCATTAATTATCTTAGTATTAGGAAGCATTCTTGCTGGCTTAGCTACCCCAGCAGAAGCTGCAGGTGTTGGAGCTTTTGGAGCGTTAGTTTTATCTTTCTTTTATAAATCTCTAAAATGGAAAAATTTTAAAGAGTCAGTATTTCTTACTGCAAAAACTACCGCAATGATTATGTGGTTGTTTATTGGATCTTGGACGTTTGCGTCAGTATTTTCATATTTAGGAGGACATGAAGTATTTGAGCATTTTTTTAAATCAATGGATATTCAGCCTTGGCAATTTTTAGTAATTACACAAATTATAATTTTCTTATTAGGCTGGCCATTAGAGTGGACTGAAATATTAATTATCTTTGTTCCAATATTTTTACCTTTAGTAGAATTTTTTGGGGTTAACCCTTATTTTTTTGCTATGTTAATTGCGTTAAATTTACAAACATCATTTTTAACGCCCCCCATGGCCATGTCGGCTTATTATTTAAAAGGTGTACAATCTAAAAATGTTGAATTAATTGAGGTATTCAAAGGCATCATGCCATTCTTGGCGATAGTTATTTTTGGAATGGTTTTGATGTATTTATTTCCAGGTATAGCTCTGTGGTTACCTGATCAATTATTTGCAAACTAATTTAATGAATGAAATTGTAAATTATTCTGTTGAAGAATTAATAAATAAAATTTCAAATTCTCAAATTACTTCTGTCGAAATATGTGAAGCTTATATGGATAGAGTTAATAAGTTTGAAAAAGATATAAATGCTTGGGCTTTTTTTGACAAAGAATTGTTATTGGAAAAAGCCAAAGAGTCAGATGCTTATAAAAAATCTGGAAAACCAACTGGACCGTTACATGGTATTCCTGTAGCTGTTAAGGATATTGTTGGTACTTTAGATATGCCAACAGAATGTGGAACGCCAATAAGAAAAGGAAAATCTTATTCACAAAATGCGGAAATAATTGATTTATTAACATCTTCAGGGGCTATTGTGATGGGTAAAACAGTTACTACAGAATTAGCATATTTAAATCCCTCTAAAACAAAAAACCCACATGATTATTCACGAACACCAGGAGGATCATCAAGTGGATCTGCTGCAGTAATTGCATCTTATATGGCTCCACTTTCAATTGGATCACAAACAGGTGGCTCAATAATCAGACCAGCATCTTATTGCGGCGTTGTTGGATACAAACCTTCATTTGGTCTAATCTCTAGAAATGGAGTATTAAAGACCTCTGAAAAACTTGATCATTTAGGAGTTTTTGGAAAAACAGTCGAGGACATAGCTTATTTAGTTAAAGAGTTAATTAAAAAAGATTCCCATGACCCTGCCACTGTTTATTATTCTTCGAATAATATGGTTGATGCTGTAAAAAAAGGTCCTTTATATGAACCTAAGTTCATATTTTATAAAACTGAATTTTGGAAATCAATTGACAAAAAATCTAAGGAAGCTTTTGAATATTTTATAAAGTCGTTTAAAAAAAATATAGAAGTTCATGATACTCCTTCATATTTTAAAGATATCAATAAATATCATCAAATAATTTATGAAAGTGATCTAGCTAATAATTTTAGTGATTATTATAAAAATTATAAATCAAAACTTTCAAAAATTATGCAAAATGCAATTGCAAATGGAAGAAAACATACTGCAAAAGAATATGCTGAAGCAATAGATTTTATGAAAAGAAGCTACGATTCTTATAAAGAAGTATTTGAGGACTATCACGGGGTTTTATCCCCATCAAGTCCAGGTGTTGCTCTAAAGGGTCTTAAGAGCACTGGATCAGCTGATTTCAATAAAGTTTGGTCTTATTTAGGAACTCCTTGTATTTCACTTCCTTTACTTCAGGGTGAAAATAATTTACCATTAGGAATTCAAGTTATTGGAGAGAGATATGACGATAATCGTTTCTTAGGAGTTTCCAGTTGGCTTGAAAAGGAAAGTGAAAAATTTAATGAATAAACTTGTAACACTAATAGGACTTTCTTTTGCAATCTTTTTTCTTGTTGGTTTAGCAACAACACTTACAAGATCTATGATGATAGGTTTCTTTGATGTATTACCAGTTTACATATTGATGATACTTGCGATATCGATGATGTTATACGAAGCATTTTTTGATAAAAAATAAATTTAATAATTCCTAAATTTACTACCACTGATTGTATTATATTCTTTCAATAGGAATTTTAGTATAGACTTAAACGTCCAATTGTAATTTAATCTGTACAGTTAATTAACAAAGGAGAGGAGATACTAATGATTAAAGAAAAAAAATCATTGAAGGTTTCTAGATCACCTTCAAGAAGAAAGTTCTTTAAAACTGCAGCTGCAACTGGTGTTGCTGCTGTTGCAGCATCATCTTTATCTGCTCCAGCTGTTGCCAAAGAGAGAATAGAAGCTTCTATGGTAGCTACTTGGCCAAGAGATTTTCCAGGCCTTGGAACTGGTGCACAAAGACTTGCTCAAAGATTGAGTGATATGAGTGACGGTAGAATTCAAGTTACTTATTATGCTGCTAATGAAAGGGTAAAAGCATTTGACTCGTTTGATGAAGTTGCTTCAGGAAATTCTCAAATGTATCACGGCGCTGATTACTACTGGGTTAAAAAACACCCTGCATTTGGATATTTTACTGCCGTTCCGTTTGGTTTTACATATGCTGAAATGAACGCCTGGTTAAAATTTGCTGGTGGACAAGAGCTGTGGGATGAATTGACTGACGATTTCGGAACACAAAGTTTTGCTGCTGGTAACACTGGAGTGCAAATGGGTGGTTGGTTTAACAAAAAAATTAGATCAGCTAATGATATTAAGGGTTTAAAAATGCGTATGCCTGGTTTAGGTGGACAAGTACTTGGAAAACTTGGTGGTTCTCCAATTTCACTTCCAGGTGGACAAATTTATGAAAACCTTGTGTCTGGTGCAATTGATGCAACGGAATGGGTAGGACCTTGGAATGATGAGGCTTTCAAGTTTTATGAAGCAGCCAAGTATTATTACTATCCAGGAATGCACGAACCAGGATCAACCCTATGTTGTGGCGTAAATAAATCTTGGTTCACAAGTCTAACTAAGTCAGATCAGTTGATTATAAAAACTGCTTGTGATTGGGCTGATACAACTACTATGGCAGAATATAATGCAAAAAATGGAGCAGCATTAGATCGTTTAGTAAACGAAAATGGAGTTAAACTTGAGAAGTTTAACGATAAAGTTTATGACGCTTTTGCTAAAGGTGCTGCAGAAGTTTTTGACGAAGTTCAGCAACATAGTGCCCTTGCTCAGAAAGTGCATGCTGCTTTTGTTAAAGGACGAAAAGAAATAGGTGCTTGGACAAACTTGTCTGACTCACCGTACATTTCTCAAAGAAATAGAGCATTAGGAGTATAATTTAATTCTAATTAATACTAGAGGGCCCTTAAATGGGCCCTCTGTTTATATATCATTAAAAGTTTTGTCATATGATTGAGAAAAAAAACTTATCTATTTTAATAAGAATATTTAGTTATTCTATCTTAACATTAACATTAATTTTTTTAATAAATAATGTTTTAACAGTTTGGTTTGATTGGCCAGGAGTTAAAAAACTTTTTTCTCACTATGAAATATTTGGTTTTAAAAAATTAAATGAACCTTTAGAGGGACTTGCGATGAGTCTGTCGTATATTCAATTATTATTTTATTTTTTATCTTTTATAGGAGTTATAATGTTTGTTTTAAAATCTTTAAAACAAACATTACAAACAGATTCAGAAATACTAAAAAAAATAACAGCATACATTATTAGATCTTCATTCTGGGCAGTGTTAATTGTTGGAGTAGCAGATTTTTTAATCTCATTTATGGTTGTAGAAAAATTGGTTGAGCCAATTTTTGGGGAACAAGTTAAAATTAATTTAGTAAAACCTGCTTTCAGAATTTCATATATACATTTCCCACTTATAATAGCTTCTTTTGTAATTGGTTATTTCACAAGATCTGTAGGATTTATTTGGTTAGCAGTTTTAGTAGTTGGAAGTGAATTCTTGATAGTTGTATCAAGATTTATATTTCAATATGAACAAGCTTTTCAAGGAGATCTTGTTCGTTTTTGGTATGCTGCGCTTTATCTTTTTGCAAGTGCATATGCATTAATTCACGAAGGTCATGTAAGAGTTGATGTTTTGTATGCTAATTTTAGTGAGAGAAAGAAGGCATGGACGAATGCAATTGGATCTCTCATTTTAGGCATTCCTTTATGTTTGATAGTTATATTTTTGGGTATGGGTGGTAAAGCTAGTATCATTAATGGTCCAGTAATTTCATTTGAAATTACTCAGCAAGGTTCGAATGGATTATATTTACTTTATTTAATGGCAGTTTACTTAGCAGTATTTGCAGTAAGTATGTTAACTCAATTCACAAGTTATTTTATGAGTAGTAGTCACAAACTTTTAAATAATTAAATAATGGAACATTTATTTTTAGCTTTACTGGTAATTATAATGATTGGAGCTTTGGCATCTGGTTTTCCAGTAGCTTTTGCACTACCTGGATCAGCGATAATTTCAATAGGACTAGCTGCTTTTTTCGGTTATTTATTTGCAGGAGACCCCAGTGCTTATTTTGCTGTTGATGGGCCTAAAGAATGGTTAACTGCTGGTATTACTAATTTTAGGAGTAATTATTGGGATGTAGAAACAGACACCTTAATTGCGATCCCATTGTTTATCTTTATGGGGATAATGTTGCAAAAATCAAAAATTGCAGAAGACCTTTTAGTTACTATGGGACAACTATTTGGACCAATTCCAGGAGGGCTTGGTATCTCTGTTATCTTTGTAGGTGCATTACTTGCAGCGACAACCGGAATAGTTGGAGCAACAGTAATAGCAATGGGACTAATTTCTTTACCCACAATGTTAAATAATAAATATGACAAAAGATTAGCAAGTGGAATTGTTTGTTCCTCTGGTACACTTGGTCAAATTATACCTCCTTCAATTGTCTTAATTATCATTGCTGATCAATTGGCAAGTGCCGCTGACGTTGCAAATACTATGCGTCAGACTGATTATAAAATTTTAACTGGTGAATTTAATATGCCTGGAGAATTTAGAGTAGGGTCTACTTCAGCTGGAGATATGTTTTTAGGAGCATTATTACCAGGATTAGTTTTGGTTGGATTGTATATGCTTTACATATTTGTGTATGCAAGATTAAACCCAAAAGCAGCTCCTCCTGTTCCATTTAAAGGAAATTTTGATTCTAAATTTTGGATCAAAGTTATTTTAGTAATTATTCCACCACTTGCTCTAATCTTTGCAGTTTTAGGATCTATACTTATGGGTATTGCTACAGTAAATCAGGCTGGATCAATAGGTGCTATTGGTGCAACAATGATGGCAGGCTATCGATTGCATCAGGGTAAAAAGAACGCATACTATCCAATAATAATTGCAATCGTATCTTTAATTCCAATTTATTTTTTATCTAAAAATTATAACTTAAATATTAAAGCTGTTGACACTAGAGATCTAGGCGCAATATTAATTGCATTATTTTTTACAATTACATTTTTAGCAAGTGTTGTATGGAGTTTTTGGAGAGCATTTAAAATAGATGATGTTTTAAAAGAAGTTGTTGTAGAAACTTGTGTAACTACCTCAATGGTATTTATAATTCTACTCGGAGCAGCAATGTTAACCTCTGGATTTAGGGCATTTGGAGGTGAAGAGTTAGTAAGAGACTTTCTTCAAGATTTACCAGGAGGGTTTTGGACTCAGTTCGTTGTTGTAATGATAGTCATCTTTTTATTGGGTTTCTTTCTTGATTTTATTGAAATAGCTGTAGTTGTCGTTCCTATTATTGCTCCTATATTATTAGCTGAACCCGGTGCGAATGTAAGTGCAATTTGGCTTGGTGTTATGATTGGGGTAAATTTACAAACTTCATTTTTAACTCCACCATTTGGATTTGCTTTATTTTATTTAAAAGGAGTAGCTTCAAAACTTGTCACTACTTTAAATATTTGGAAAGGAGTTGTTCCGTTTATTATTTTACAATTGATAGGTCTTGGAATTGTTGGTTTCTATCCTTCATTGGTTAATTACTTACCAGCGAGAACATATTTAACATCTAATGTAGCTCCACCACCAATGAATCCAAAACTTCAATATTGCTTACAAGAATATAAATTTGCAATTTATAATAATGAAGAACAAAAAATTACAAATGTAATTAAGAATATGCAGAAATTAACTCCAGCAAATCTTCCAGTTGATAAATTAGATATCTTTGAAGAGCATTTTGATAATGCTTTAGGAACTTTTGCTATAGTTAAAAAATTACAAAAAACTGAGCAAGAATATGATTTATTTACAAAAGATTATAAAGATCTTCATTTCGATGTAAGAAAAATTCAGAAAAAAGTTAGAAAAATTGACCAAAAAATAAAAAAGTTAAAAGCTGAAATTAGAAACTTAGACGATGATAATTTATCAGCTAAAAATAAATTAGAATTAAAAATTGAGAATTACGAGCTAGAAATTAAAGAACTTCAAAATAAAATTCCTGAAAGCTGGAAAACTAAAAATGGAGAGTTTGAAATATTACATAAAGCAAAAAACACAAGAACCAAGAGATATAGAAAAAACGTTGATGAAGCTTATGAAACTTTAGATCAAATAGTAATGTTTATAAATGATAATGAAAAATTAAAAGAACTTTCACCAGAAATAAAAGAATTAAGAAATACTATTGATAATAAAAATTTTGAAAAATCCATTTCAATAATTGATAGTCTTTTTGAAAATCTTGGAGAAATCTCTGGAACAGATGAATTTGCAAATAAACTTGATGATCTAATTTCTGTCATCGATAATGATGAGATTGATGAGCAGAAGTTAATTGAAACCAGTTCAGAAACTTTTGATCTTTTCAACTTAGAAGTTTCATGGAGAGATGATGCTAATAAAAATTTATTACCTGAATTAATTAAATACAATGATGTAATTAAACACAATATTGGACTAAGACTTCAAAGCAGGTTAACTAAAGAACAAGCTAAATTTGTTGCAAGATGTAACTCAGTTCACCGAGATATATCTTTAAACTTTTAATTCTTTAGAATTTGTTTTTCAATCATTTTTCGATGAGAATTAATATCCTTTAGCATACCCATCTTTTCTAGGATCTGATCCACCCAAGAGATCACCTTCACTTCTATTTATTTTTATTGCTTGGCCCCCACCGTGTGTACCATCAAAATATTCTACATTATGACCTATTTCTTTGAGTCCATGGAAAATTTCTTTATCAATAGTTTTTTCTAGTTTGTAAATATTATTAAAATGAAAAGCTCTTGGAAAACTCAAAGCTTTTTGTGGTCCCATTCCAAAATCAATCAGATTATTTAAAACATGAACTTGTCCTACTGGTTGATATTGGCCTCCCATAACGCCATAACTTAAAGTTGCTTTGTTGTTTTTATCAATTAGCATACCAGGAATAATAGTATGTAACGGTCTTTTTAAGCCTGCTATACAGTTTGGATGTCCATTTTCTACTCTGAAATTTGTACCCCTATTATGTAAAAGTATTCCACTTTTATTTGTAGTAATACCTGATCCAAATACATAACAAACAGAATTGATAATTGATACACTATTTAAATCTTTATCTACCACTGTTAGATATATCGTTTCTGGATGAGCTGGAATATTTAAGTCACCAACATCACTGCATGAATTTAAATTAATTTTATTAAAAATTTCTTCAATATTTTTATCACTTAAAATTTCTTCTAAATTAAAGTTAACAAAATTTGGATCGCCTAAAATAGTTTCTTTTACTTTATAAGCTTGTTTTGTAACTTCTGCTTCAAGATGAAATCTTTCTATACTATTTAATTTATAATTTTGAATATTTAGTTTTTCTAATAATTTCATCATAATCAATACAGTAACACCAGGACCATTGGGAGGGCATTGATGAATAAAATCACCCTTATAATTAGATTTGATTGTATCTGATCTTATTGTACTCTGTTTTGAAAAATCCTCAAAAGTATGTACACCTCCTAATTCATTTAAAGTTTCAATTATATCTTTTGCAATTTCTCCTTCATAAAATTCTTTACTTCCTTTTTTGCTAATTGCTTCAAGTGTTTCTCCTAAAGCAATATTTTTCATTAATTCATTTTCTTGATAAGTACGACCATCTTTCAAAAAAATTTTTTTTGAATTTTCATTACCATTGATTTTATTCAAACTATTTTTCCAAGCATTTGATACAACTTTTGTAACTCTATGACCATTCTTTGCAATATCAATTGCACCCAAAAATAATTGTTCAAAATCTAGCTTACCAAATTCCTTATGAATTTTTTCCCAAGCGTTAAGTGCACCAGGAATTGTGACTGAATGTGGACTAGTTAATCCAATTTTATCAATATTCTTATCCTTAAAAAAATTATAATTTAATTTTTCAGGCGCTAAACCTGATCCATTAAAAGACACAGCATCCTTGTTCTCCATTTTAACTATTGCAAAACAGTCGCCACCAATACTCGTTGCATTAGGCTCTACTACAGATAAAACAATCGAAGCAGCAACTGAAGCATCCACAGCATTTCCACCCATTTTGAGTATTTTTAATGCTTCCTCTGTAGCTAAAGGATGTGAAGTTGCAGCCATTGCATTTGAAGAGCGTGCATCTTTATCTTTTGTTGACTGATTATTCATAGTACAGATTAATTCTCAAAAATTTATAAATGATTACTAAAGTAAATAAAAGCATTATCATATTCTGTATTTTTGCCTTTGGTTTTTTATTATCTAATTTGGTAAGATCCATCACAGCAACATTAACACCTGTCCTCACATATGAATTCGATTTAACAGCTGGAAATTTAGGGCTATTAGCAGGAGGTTATTTTATAGGTTTTTCAATAATGCAAGTTCCAATAGGACTACTCTTGGATAAATTTGGGCCAAAAAAAGTTGTTGGATATTTTTTAATTATAGCATTAGTGGGAACGATTTCATTTGCATTAGCAAAAAGCTTCTCTGGATTACTTGTTTCTAGAATTTTTATCGGTATTGGTGTGAGTGCTTGTATGATGGGACCACTGACTGGTTACAGAGTTTGGTTTGCTGAAAAGTATCAACAGAGAGCAAATTCTTGGATGTTAATGGTAGCAAATATAGGCTTTGTCTCTTCGACTTTACCTGTTCAAATTTTATTACCTTACATAGGCTGGAGATGGATTTTTATATTAATAGCTATACTGATCCTAATAAGTATTACTCTAATATTCTTATTTACACCTAATTGGGAGCAGACAGAAAATTCTAAAATTGATGCAGAAAAAAAAGGCCTAGCTGAAATCTGGAAGAATAAGTTTTTTATAAGTATGGTCCCATTAGCATTTATTAATTATGGTGGTATCCAAGCAATTCAAACGCTTTGGGCCGGACCTTGGATGTTAAATATAACTGGATATTCACCATTTCAAAGTGCTACAGGGTTATTTTGGATCAATGTAACCATGCTGGCATCATACTTTTTATGGGGCTATATTTTGCCTAAACTTTCTGATTACGGCATAAGCAGTATCAAATTAATTAAATTTGGACTGCCCATAAGCTACTTTGTTTTTTTTCTGATAATATTCCTTGGGACTAAGGCTGGAGCATTATTATTTGCAATATATATTATGACTTCAATAGTGATTTCTCTTACACAACCAGCAATAGCTTTAAATTTTTCACAAAGTCTTGCAGGCAAATCACTCACTTCTTACAATGTATTTATTCATTCAGGGACATTTTTTATGCAATGGGGAATTGGATTATTTATAGACTTATTTAATTCAAAAGGATTTGATATTTTAAGTAGTTATAGAATTTCTTTTTCGATTTTTTTAATTCTTTGTATATTAAGTTATATTTTTTTCATTTATTTAAACAAAAATAATGATTAATAAAAAAATGACATTAATAAATATATTTTTTTTTATATTTACAATTTATACTTTGATTTGTATTTTTCTTTTTTTTTATCAAAGAAATTTGATGTATCATCCAAATGAGAATAATTATTCTGGAGATAATTTAGAGGTTAAAATTGAAAAAGTAAGTATCCAAACATCAGATAATATTAATCTTTTAGGCTGGTTTCATAATAAAAATTTAAAAAGTTATAAAACAATAGTTTATTTTCACGGAAATGCTGGGACACTTGAAAACAGAGTCCATAAATTAAATCATTTTAAAGACATGGATGTTAATTTTTTAATTATTGCATGGAGAGGGTTTAGTGGAAATAAAGGAAAACCAAGTGAGGAGGGCCTTTACATAGATGGTACTAGCACAATAAACTGGCTAAAAGAAAAAGGTCTGAAAGAAGAAGATATAATTATTTATGGAGAGTCATTAGGAACTGGCATTGCGACCGAAATTTCTCAGAATAAAAATTTTGCAGGATTAATTTTAGAAACACCTTTTACATCAATGATAGAAGCTGCGAAAAATTTTTATCCATATATCCCAGTAGGTTTAATTTTAAAAGATAAGTATGAAAATAATAAAAAAATTAAAAATATTAATATCCCAGTATTAGTAATGCATGGTGAGGCCGATCAAATAGTTCCATTTTGGATGGGAAAAAAAATTTTTAATTTAGCAAGTGAACCTAAATATTCATATTTCACAAAATATGACGACCATATGATGGAATATGATGATAAACTTGTATTAGCCCTAAAATCGTTTGTTGATAGTTTAAATTAAGCCATAATCTAAACAAAGATAATTCAAATTTTTTTTTTAAGTTAATCTATGAAAAATTTTTTCTTATTTTTTATTGTTCTTTTTTCTTTAAATAATTTATCAAATGCCAAAGAAAATTTAGCATCTGTAGACAACCTTTTTCATATTGATCAAATGAATTCACACGATGAAAACTTCGCATTATATTTCAAAACCCGTGAAAAAGCTGTTTTAGCTCGAGGAGAAAATTCAAATTATATTAATGATTTTCCAAAAGATCTTTATATTTATAACTACAAAACGAAAGAGTCTTTGCCATTAATTTCTTATGAATGGTTTCCCAAAACAGCAAAATATTATTTACAGGAATATGATTTCCCAGTTTTTCCAGATGATTTTGCATATTATCTTTTAAAAGATAATAAAACTCTGGTGATGATTAGTGCTGTAAAAAGTCTAAAAGCTAATTTTAAATTTGATATTGTTGAAAAAAAGTTAGAGCTTTATCCTGTAAATGGAAAATTTGATTTTATTATTTCTTCGATAGCTAAAAATTGCGGACACTATGATTTTAAAGAACATTATAAATGTAGTTTTTACAAACCTCTAATTTCCAGTACCTTAATTAATTAATTTGAGTAAATGCTTCTGCAAATTTTTCAGCTTCAAAAATTTGTAAATCATCCTCTTTTTCTCCTAATCCAAGTGCAATAATTGGTAGTTTATATTTCTTAGCAACAGCTAGAAGAATACCTCCTTTTGCTGTGCCATCTAATTTTGTCATAATAAGACCTGTTATTGGAATAATTTTATTAAATTCTTCAACTTGATTAATAACATTTTGCCCCGAAGTCGCGTCCAAAACTAAAATAACATCATGTGGAGCATCAGGTTCAATTTTTTTAGTAACGTTTGCAATTTTTTTATATTCCTCCATCAAATTTTTTTTATTTTGTAATCTTCCAGCTGTATCAATTAAAACTTGGTCAAAATTATTGTTTAATGCTTCATCAATAGCCTTATAAGCGACTGATGCAGGATCAGAACCTTGAGATGATTTTGTAATTTGAACATCAACTTTGTTTGCCCAATTTTCTAGTTGTTCTATAGCTGCTGCTCTAAAAGTATCTGATGCAGCTAGCATTACCTTGTTTCCATTACCCTTTAATATTTTGCTTATTTTTCCAATAGTAGTTGTCTTTCCAACACCATTGACACCTGAAATTAATGTTGCATTTAATTTTTCTTTTTTTTTGAAGAATTCAATATTTTCTAAAGGTTTCATAATTGAAATAATATAATTTTTTAAAATATTATTTATTTCGTCGGTTAAATCTTTATTGGGATCAATTTTTGTTAGAGAAATTATTTCTCTTATTTCTGAAGCAGAAACAATACCAACATCTGATTGAATTAAGTAATCTTCAATTTTGTCTAGTGTTTTGTCATCAATCTCTTTTTTTACAACTATATCTCTTAAACCTGTTGTAAAAGCCGAGGCACTTTTTTTAAAACCTGATTTAAATTTTTCAAAAATTCCCATTAAATTTTAAAATTTATCTCCTCAATATCTGAAACTGGTCCTTTCATATGAATACTATTGTTTTCATCAATTGAAATTGTCAATCTACCTGTAGAAAATTCAATATCCACTTTATCATTTACCAGTCCGTTTTGTTTTGCGGCAAAAGCTGTTGCGCAAGCTGCAGTTCCACAAGCTTTGGTAAGTCCAGCTCCTCTTTCCCACACTCTAACTTTTATCAATTCTTTATTAACAACAGTTGCTAAAGTAACATTACATTTTTCTGGAAATAGTGAGTGGGTTTCAATCTTTGGTCCAATTTTTTCAATTTCAAAATTTTCGTTATTATCAACAAAAAAAACTACATGTGGGTTTCCAACATTTACAGCAGTTCCACCAGAAAATTCGTTATTATTTTTGTCATTAATTTTAATTCCTAAATTATTCGTATTTAATTCTTTAGACAACGGAATCTCATCCCATTTTGTTTTTGCAGCACCTATTTCTGTAGAAACCATTTTTTCTCCAACAATATTTGATTTTAATTTGCCAGATAAAGTTGTTAGGACAATTTCTCTTTTGTTATTTTCTTTGCCTAATAAATCAGCAATACATCGCGTACCATTTCCACACGCACCAGACATACCTCCATCTGAATTATAAAATTCTAGTGAAGCATCTGAAATATCATTTTTTTTAATCAATATTAGTTGGTCACAACCAATAAATTTTCTGTCACAAATCTTTATTATTTGCTCTTTCGTCAAATTTGTAATTGTTTGCCTATTATCTATGATGACAAAATCATTACCTAAACCGTCCATTTTAAAAGCTTTAATATCCATATATAGATATTTAACTTATTTATTGACTTTTTGAACCTCTATTATAGGTTGTTGCCGTTTCCGCAAAAACATTAACTTTGCGGTGTCTTTGGAAACAAAGAGATCGACACTAGTCAGCGAGGGTTCGCCCACTAGTGCGTTACTGCTATGCGTAATAAATATGTTTGAAAATTTAACAAATAAATTTGAAGAAATTTTTTCTTCTCTAAAAAAGGCACCTTCACTTGATGAAGCTCAAGTAGATGAAGGTTTAAGAGGTATTAGGCAAGCCTTACTTGAAGCAGATGTCTCTTTGGATGTTGCAAAAGATTTTATTGAAAAAGTTAAGCCAAAAGCATTAGGCCAAGAGATAATAAGGTCTACCTCTCCTGGGGATATGGTTGTTAAAATTGTTTATGATGAGCTTGTAGACTTATTAGGTGCAACAAATAATGAGATAAACTTAAATGCAGTACCGCCTGTGCCAATGATGTTAGTTGGGTTACAAGGTTCTGGAAAAACAACAACAACAGCAAAATTAGCAAAATTTTTAGAAAATAATAAAAAGAAAAAAGTAATGATGGTCAGTCTAGATATTTACAGACCAGCTGCACAAGAACAACTTAGATCTTTAGGAGAACAAAATAATATTTTAACTTTACCTGTTATAGAAGGTCAGCAACCTGCTGATATTTGTAGAAGAGCAATAAGTGCCGCTAATTTAAATGGAGCTGAAATAATTTTATTTGATACTGCTGGTAGAACTCAAATTGATTTACAAATGATGAGTGAGATTAAGCAAATTGAAGCTGTCATTAATCCAACAGAAACTTTCTTAGTTGCAGACTCTTTAACAGGTCAAGTTGCAGCCTCAGTGGCAAAAGAATTTAAAAATACAGTTAATTTATCTGGAATTATTTTAACTAGGGCTGATGGTGATGCAAGAGGTGGAGCTGCAGTGAGCATGAAATATGTTTCAAACGTTCCAATTAAATTTTTAGGTATAGGAGAAAAAATAGATAATCTTGAAGTATTTCATCCTGATAGAATTGCAAACAGAATACTTGGAATGGGAGATATCGTATCTCTTGTAGAAAAAGCTGCACAAGATTTAGGTGAAGAGAATATTAAAAAAGCAGAGGAAAATTTA
This sequence comes from uncultured Pelagibacteraceae bacterium, assembly GCA_902618695.1. Classification (GTDB taxonomy): domain Bacteria; phylum Pseudomonadota; class Alphaproteobacteria; order Pelagibacterales; family Pelagibacteraceae; genus Pelagibacter. The sequence continues at coordinate 269,628 of CACNCB010000001.1, forward strand.
AAAAAGGGTCAATTTTCAATGGAAGATTATTTATCTCAATTAAGACAAATGAAAAAAATGGGTGGTATTGAAGGAATTATGTCTTTTATGCCAGGAGTATCTAAAATTAAATCTCAAATGGACTCTGCAGGTATTGATGAAAGTATAATATCAAAAAATGAAGCTATTATTCTATCAATGACAAAAAAAGAAAGAGAGAATCCAAAAATAATAGATGGTTCAAGAAAAAAAAGAATTGCTAATGGCTCTGGGACAGATCCAGCCACTATCAATAAATTGCTTAAGCAGTTTAAAATGATGTCTGAAATGATGAAAAAGATGTCAAAAGGAAATCTGAAAGGTATGTCAGATAAAGGTATACCGCCAGAGCTATTTAACCAATTAAAGTAAAAAAAGGAGAACAAATGTTAAAATTAAGATTATCAAGAGGTGGAACAAAAAAACGTCCTGTTTATAAGGTTGTTGTTGCCGACAGTCGTTTTGCAAGAGATGGAAGATTTATAGAGAAGGTTGGTTTCTTTAACCCTTTATTACCAAAAGAGAAAAAAGAAAGAGTGGGCCTAGAAGCTGAGAGAATAAAATATTGGCTTGGTCAAGGCGCTAAACCTACAACTAGAGTAGCAAGAATTTTAGGTGAGAACGAATTAATGCCTATGCCTGCTAATGGAAATAATCCAATTAAAGCAGTACCAAAAAAAGAGAGAAATAAAAAAGAAGAGGATAATAAAGAAGCTCCTAAAGCAGAAGCAGCACCTAAAGCAGAAGCAGCTCCTAAAGCAGAAGCAGCACCTAAAGCAGAAGCAGCTCCAGCTGAGGAAAAAAAATAATTTAAAAATTATTTATGTGGCAAGCTCAAGTATTTACCCTTTATCCAGAAGTTTTTCCTGGTCCTTTATCTAGAGGACTTTATGGAAAAGCTTTATCTAATGATTTGTGGAAACTTAAAGTTGTAAATATAAGAGACTCAGCTGATGATAAACATAAAACTGTAGATGATACACCATATGGAGGTGGCTCAGGAATGTTGTTAAAAGCAGATGTTCTTGCAAAGTCTTTAGATGAAAATAGAAATGAGAATGAAAGAATTTTATATCTGTCACCAAAAGGAAAACAATTTGATCAAAATTTAGCCAAAGAACTAGCTAATGAAAAATCTCTGTCTATAATTTGTGGTCACTTCGAGGGTGTAGATGAGAGAATACTTTCAACAAGAAACATTGAAGAAGTTAGTATTGGAGATTATGTTTTATCTGGTGGGGAGTCAGCAGCATATGTATTGATAGATAGTATTTTAAGATTACTGCCAGGTGTTTTGGGAAATGAAAACTCTAAATTAGATGAAACCTTTGAAAATGGCCTTCTAGAGTATCCTCAATATACAAAACCTCAGATTTGGGAGGAAAAAGCTGTGCCAGATGTACTATTATCAGGGGATCATAATAAAATTAAACACTGGCGTTTATCTCAATCAGAGGCTATAACACGCGACCGAAGACCAGATTTATGGGAAAAATATAAGAAGAATTAATTTGATAAATATTAACATGAAAACAATTGAAGAAATAAATCAGCATAACGTAAAAAAAATACTTTCAGAGAAAAAAATTCCTGAATTTTATCCTGGTGATGTTGTTAAAGTTGGTGTGAGAATTACAGAAGGTAAAAAGGAAAGAATTCAGTATTTTGAGGGAGTATGTATCGCTAAGAAAAGTAGAGATCTAAACTCGTCTTTTACAGTCAGAAAAATTTCTTTTGGTGAAGGTGTTGAGAGAACTTTTCCTTTATATGGAACATTAATTGACTCAATCAAAGTAATAAGATCTGGTAAAGTTAGAAGAGCTAAACTTTATTATCTAAGAGACCGAACTGGTAAATCAGCAAGAATTGCAGAAAAAATTAGAAAAAAAATTGGAATTGATATCGATGTAAAACCAGAGACAGTTACAGAGGAAAATGTAGCTCCAGCAACAGAAGCTCTTAAGGAAGAAGCTCCTAAAGCAGAAGCAGCTCCATCAGTAGAGGCTCCTAAGGAAGAAGCACCTAAAGCAGAAGAGGCTTCTAAAGCAGAACAAAAATCAGAAAGCCCTAAAGAAAAAAAATAATTTTTTTTTCAATGTCTACAACACTTTACGATAAAATTTGGAACGATCACTTAGTTGATCAACAGGAAGATGGTACATCCTTACTTTTTGTAGATAGACATTTAATTCACGAAGTAACAAGTCCACAAGCTTTTGAAGGACTACGAAATTCTAAAAGGAAAGTGAGACATCCAAATTTAACTTTAGCAGTTGCAGATCATAACGTTCCAACTACAGATAGAACAAAAGGTATTTCTGATCAGGAGTCAAAAATTCAAGTTGATACATTAGAAGCAAATTGTAAAGAATTTGGTGTACAATTATTTGGTATGGATGATAAGAGACAAGGTATCGTTCATATAATTGGACCCGAGCAAGGTTTTACTCAGCCAGGTACAGTTATTGTTTGTGGAGATAGTCATACAGCTACACACGGAGCGTTTGGAGCTTTAGCATTTGGAATAGGAACTTCAGAGGTTGAGCACGTGTTAGCTACTCAAACACTAGTCCAAAAGAAGGCTAATAATTTTCGGATTAATGTAAATGGAAAACTTCCTCTAGGTGTTACTTCTAAAGATGTAATACTTCAAATAATTGGAAAAATTGGTACTGCTGGTGGAACAGGATGTGTTGTAGAATACGCTGGAGATTTAATTAGATCTTTAACAGTCGAGCAAAGAATGACAATCTGTAATATGACAATTGAAGGTGGCGCAAGAGCAGGATTAATTGCACCTGATGAAAAAATTTTTGAATATTTAAAAGGCAAACCAATGTCTCCAAAAGATGAAAATTGGGAGAAAGCTGTAAATTATTGGCAAACTTTAAAAACAGATACTGGTGCAAGTTTTGATAAAGAAATTAGTTTAAATGCAGATGAAATTTTACCTATGATTACATGGGGCACATCACCTCAAGATGTAATTACAATTGATGGAAAAATTCCTAATCCTGACAATGAGTCGGATCAGGATAAAAAGAACTCAATTGAAAGAGCTCTTAACTATATGGGTTTAAAGCCTGACATGGCAGCTACAGATATAAAAATAGATAAGGTATTTATTGGTAGTTGTACTAATGGCAGAATTGAAGATTTAAGAGAAGCAGCAAAAATTTTAAAGGATAAAAAAATTTCCTCACATGTAAATGCTATCGTGGTTCCAGGCTCTGGTTTAGTAAAAGAGCAAGCAGAACAAGAAGGATTAGATAAAATTTTTGTTAGCTCAGGCTTCGAATGGAGAGAACCCGGTTGTTCTATGTGTTTAGCGATGAATGCCGATAAATTAAAACCTGAAGAAAGATGTGCTTCTACATCAAACAGAAATTTTGAAGGCAGACAAGGACGAGGTGGAAGAACACATTTAGTTAGTCCTGGGATGGCAGCTGCCGCCGCTATATCAGGCAATCTTGACGATGTAAGAAAGTATGAAAATTAAATGCAAAAATTTAATAAATTAAAGAGTATTCCAGCTTATCTTCCAATAGTTAATATTGATACGGATATGATAATTCCAAAACAATTTTTAAAAACAATAAAAAGAACAGGACTTGGGAAAAATTTGTTTTTTGAAATGCGATATGACGACCAAGGAAAAGAAATCAACGATTTTGTGTTAAACAATGATCCTTATAAACACTCAAAAATTTTAATTGCAGGAAAAAATTTTGGATGTGGATCATCAAGAGAACATGCTCCTTGGGCACTGTTAGATTTTGGTATTACCTGTGTAATAAGCTCAAGTTATGCAGATATTTTTTATAGCAATTGTTTTAAAAATGGAATTTTACCTATAATCCTTGAAGAAGAAAAAATAAAAGAGCTATCTGAGTATGCAAATAGAAAAGAAGAAATCTATATTGATTTAAGTGAGGAAAAAATAGTTTATGGAAATAATGAGCTAAAGTTTGAGATTGATCCGTTTAAAAAAAAGTGCTTGCTTGAGGGACTGGATGATATTGCTTTATCATTAAAAAAATCAGAAAAAATAGAAAAATTTGAAAATAATCTAAAAAACGAAAAACCTTGGGTGTTTAATGATTAAAGTAAAAAAAAGAAAAATATTATTATTACCCGGTGACGGTATCGGTCCAGAAGTTATTGCTGAAGTAAAAAAAATTATAAACTGGTTTAATGATAAAAAATCATTAGATTTTGAAATAGATCAAGAGCTTGTAGGCGGTTGTTCTTATGATAAACATGGCACTCCAATTACTGATGAAGTATTTTATAAAGCTTTAGAGAGTGAGGTAATTATGTTAGGGGCAGTAGGTGGCCCTACATGGGACGGTTTAGAATTTTCAAAAAAACCTGAAAGAGCATTATTAAAACTTAGAAAGGAATTAAAATTATTTGCAAATTTAAGACCTGCAATTTGTTTTGAACAATTGGTAAGTGCTTCAACACTCAAACCAGAAGTAGTTTCAGGTTTAGACATAATGATAGTAAGAGAGTTAACGGGTGGTATATATTTTGGCGAACCTAGAGGAATAAAGCCAATTGAAAATGGTGAAAGAAAAGGAATTAATACTCATACATATACAACTAGTGAAATTACAAGAGTAGCTAGAGTTGCTTTTGATTTAGCAAGAAAAAGATCAAACAAAGTTACATCATGTGAAAAGTCAAATGTAATGGAAGCCGGACAATTGTGGAAAGAAGAAGTTAAAGAACTTCATGAAAAAGAATACAAAGATGTAGAGTTAAGCCATATGTTAGCAGATAACTGCGCAATGCAACTTTTAAGAAACCCAAAGCAATTTGATGTAATTGTAACTGATAATTTATTTGGGGATATGCTGTCTGATCAAGCTTCGATGTTAACTGGGTCTTTAGGACTTTTACCGTCAGCGTCTTTGGGTGCAAAAAATAAAGATGGTGAGATGAGAGCAATGTATGAGCCAATACATGGATCGGCTCCTGATATAGCTGGACAAGGTATTGCAAATCCAATTGCTTCTATTTTAAGTTTTGCTATGGCTTTAAGGTATTCTTTAGATCTTGATAAAGAAGCGGATATTTTAGAAAAGGCAGTTCAAGATGTTCTAAATGATGGTTTAAGAACAAAAGATATAATGTCAGATGGTATGAAAGAAACGTCTACTTCAGCAATGGGTGATGCGATAATTTCAAAATTGCAATAAAACTAGAATTATTTTAAGGTTTAAATATGCCAAGTTATACAGCTCCAGTAAAAGACATGATGTTTCTCTTTGAAAAACTTAGAGATAATAAAAACTATAATGAACTGGAAAAATACAATGAAGTTAGTTCAGATCTAGTGAAAGATATTTTAGAGGAAGCAGCTAAGATAAATCAAAATTTAATTTTACCTCTTGCTAAATCAGGAGATGAAAATCCAGCAGTTTTAGAAAATGGTGTTGTCAGAACACCCCCAGGCTACAAAGAAGCGTATCAAAAGTATATTGAGGATGGTTGGACTTCTTTGTCTTGTGATCCAAAATATGGTGGTCAAGGAATGCCAAAAACAGTAAGTGCATTTTTTGATGAAATGCTATCTTCAGCAAGCTTATCATTTAAATTATATAGTGAGCTAAGTATTGGTGCTTATAATTGTATCAATCATCATGCCTCTGATGAAATAAAAAATAAATATTTACCAAAGATTGTTGAAGGTAAGTGGAGTGGTACAATGTGTTTAACAGAACCAGTCTGTGGTACTGACCTTGGCTTGTTAAAAACTAAAGCTATTAGACAATCAGATAATACTTATAAAATCAGTGGTCAAAAAATATTCATAACTTCAGGAGACCATGATTTAACCGAAAATATTATTCACTTAGTTTTGGCAAGATCACCAGACTCCCCATCTGGTACTAAGGGAATTAGTTTATTTTTAGTTCCAAAATATATTGTAAACCAGGATGGTAGTATTGGTCCAAGAAATGGAATTTCAACTGGATCAATTGAAAGTAAGATGGGTATTAAAGGTTCTGCAACTTGTGTTTTAAATTTTGATGACGCAACTGGTTATATGATTGGTAACAAAGATAAAGGTCTAAGTGCAATGTTCACAATGATGAATTTAGAGAGAATTGTTGTAGGCATTCAAGGTTTAGGTATTTCCGAAATTGCTTATCAAAACTCACTTTCTTACGCAAAAGAAAGAAAGCAAGGAAAAACAAATAATTCAAAATCTAATAATGGTGCAGATTTTATAATTGATCACGCAGACATTAGAAGAACTTTACTTAATATGAAGTCAATAATTGAGGGTGAAAGAGCACTATGTTTTTGGCTTTCTCAACAAACAGAAGTAAGTCTTTATCATCCAGACGAAAAAATTAAACAAGCTGCTTTAGATTATGTTTCATTAATGACGCCAGTAGTTAAATCTCTTTTTACAGATTTAGCTATGGAAATTACCAACGATGCAATGCAGATACATGGAGGATACGGATATACTAAAGACCAAGGTATTGAACAATTATATCGAGATAATCGTATTACTCCAATCTACGAAGGAACAAATTCTGTACAGGCTGCAGATTTAGTATTTAGAAAATTATCCAACAAAAACGGCGATGTTATAAATAAGTTTTTGGAAATGATTAAATCTGAATGTGAGAGCAAAAATGAAAAAGTAAAAACATTTTCTAAAGAGCTAAACTATTACCTAGATATTTTGTCTAAATTTACAGACTGGATAAACGATAAAAACAAAATCGAAAAGGATGATGTTAGCGCTGCAGCAAATGATTATTTAAAAAGTTTAGGCTATGTTTCAATTGCTTATGCTTGGATTAAAATGTTAGAGGTTAGTTTTAATGATTTTGATTCAAATAAAGAATTTTATAGTGATAAAATAAATACTGCTAAATTTTACTTTGATAAGGTATTACCTCGGGCTGAGTATCACTACAAATCAGCAATCTCAGGAAGCTCAAATATAATGAATTTTAAGTTTAATTAATGAGCCATTACGACACAAATTTAGATAAAAATAAAGCAAATCACGTACCTCTCACTCCATTAACTTTTTTAAAAAGAGCAAAAGAAATTTACCCAAATTATGAGGCTATAATTTATGAAGAAAGAAATTATACCTGGGCTGAAGTTTATAAAAGAGTTGTAAAATTTGCTAGTGCATTGACAAAAATAGGTATTAAAAAAGGTGACACGGTTTCATTCTTAGCCTTCAATACACCAGAGATTTTTGAAGCACACTACTCTGTACCTATGACTGGTGCAGTTCTTAATACTATCAATATAAGATTAGATGCCAAAACAATTTGCTATATTTTAGATCACAGCGAAGCAAAAGTGTTAGTTGTGGATAGACAACTTCATGGAGAAGTAAAAAAAGGATTAAAAACTCTTAATAAAAAAATAACCATTATTGACATAAACGATAAATATGCTGACCAATCAAAATTGGAAAAAATTGGTGATTTAGAATATGAAAGTTTTTTAAATACAGGTGATGAAAATTATCAATGGCAAATGCCCGAAGATGAGTGGCAGGCTATATCACTAAGTTATACATCGGGCACTACAGGAGATCCCAAAGGTGTCGTTTATCATCATAGGGGAGCATATTTAATGTCTACAGGAAGTTCAGTAGCTTGGAATATGCCAAATAGATTAAATTTTTTAACAGTTGTTCCTATGTTCCATTGCAATGGTTGGTGTTATCCATGGACCGTACCGATGCTAAATGGAAGAACAATATGTTTAAGAAATATAGACATTAAAAAAATTTTTGAACTTATTGATAAATATGAAATTACTCATTTTGGTGGTGCTCCAATAGTATTGAATATGATTACTGGAGCCCCAGAAAGTGATAAGAAAAAATTAAAACAAAAAGTTTATGTTTTAACTGCTGGTGCTCCTCCACCAAGTATAATTTTTAAAAAAATGAGAGCTCTCGGATTTGAAGTAATGCATGTATATGGTTTAACAGAAACTTATGGGCATGTAACTCAGTGTGCCTGGAATGATGAGTGGAATAATTTTGATGAAGAAAAACAAAACGAGATTAAAGCAAGACAAGGTGTAAAGTACCCTAATACGGAAGGTGTAGTTGTTTTAGACCCTGAGACAATGAAAGAAGTTCCTAGAGACGGAAAGACAATTGGTGAAATTATGATTAGAGGAAATGTCGTAATGAAGGGATATTTCAAAGATAAAGAGGCTACCAAAAAAGCCATGAAAGACGGTTGGTTTCATAGTGGTGATTTAGCTGTAATGCATTCTGATGGCTATATTAAAATACAAGATAGATCAAAAGATATAATTATTTCTGGAGGAGAAAATATTTCTTCAATTGAAATTGAAAACACTTTATCTAAACACCCATCCGTTTCGATTGCTGCGGTTGTTGCAAAACCAGACGAAAAATGGGGTGAGGTGCCATGTGCATTTATAGAAGCAGTTAAAGACAAACCAGTTAGCGAGAAAGAATTAATTGATTTTTGTAAAGAAACTTTAGCAGGGTTTAAAGTTCCAAAAAAGGTTGTTTTTTGTGAGTTACCAAAAACCTCAACAGGTAAAATACAAAAATTTGAACTGAGAAAACAAGTTTAGGTAACTTTTGATTTTTCAAATAGAAAATAAAAATATTCATGCATCAGATGCTGGACAAGGAATAGATCCAAATAAACAAACATTAGTTTTTCTTCATGGAAGTGGTCTTTCACACATAGTTTGGTCATTAACTGAACAATTTTTTTCTAACAAAAATTTTAATGTTTTATCTATTGACTTACCTGGGCATGGTAATTCAGATGGACCTTGCTTAGATAGTATTGAAAAAATTGCTGATTGGTTAGAGCAAGTATTTGTAAAATTAAATTTAAAACAACTATTTATTGTCGGGCATTCTCAAGGATGTTTAGAGATACTTGAATATGCATCTAAATATAAAAATAGATTAAAAAAATTAGTTTTTATTGGTGGTTCAAATAGAATGCCAGTTCATCCAGATCTAATCGATTTAGCAAAAAATGGGGACTCTGATGCTGTTAAATTGATGATGAAGTGGGGCTATGAGGGTTCAAAAAAATTTATAGGAGGTAATCCAGTGGAAAAAATAATACAGTCACCAAGAGATATTAGAGAAATATTAGCAGTCGATTTAATTGCATGTAATAATTATACCAACGGCTCTCATGCCGCTAGATTAATAGACTGTCCTTCTTTGTTAATATTTGGATCATTAGACAAAATGGTAAATCTAGAATCAGGTAAAAAGTTTTCTAGTTTAATTAAAAATTCAACAACACATATAATTGATGGTTGTGGTCATATGATTATGATTGAAAAAGCATTCGAAATGAGAGACAAGGTTTTAGAATTTTTAAAAAAATGAAAAGTTTTTCAATTGCAAAATCAAGAAGGCTGAGAGGCACTCCTTATACCTCTAGAATAGAAAATCAAGGGGTTACGGCTTATACAATATATAATCATATGTTGCTTCCTGCTGCGTTTGGTTCAATTGAGGACTCATATCATCACTTAAAACAGTATGTTCAAATTTGGGATGTAGCTGCTGAAAGACAAGTAGAAATTTCTGGTAAAGACTCAGCGAAATTAGTTCAGTTGATGACTTGTAGAGATTTATCTAAATCTAAAGATGGAAGATGTTATTATTGTCCAATAATTGATGATAACGCAGGTCTGATTAATGATCCAGTTGTACTTAGATTAAATGAAAATAAATGGTGGGTTTCTCTTGCTGACTCAGATGTAATATTATTTGCAAAAGGATTAGCTATTGGAAATAAATTTGACGTAAAGATTTTTGAACCTGATGTTGATATAATGGCTATACAAGGTCCAAAATCATTTGAATTAATGGAAAAAGTTTTTGGAGATAAGATAGTTAATTTAAAATTCTTTGGTTTTGATTATTTTGAATTTGGTGGTGATAAACATTTAATTGCAAGATCTGGTTGGTCTAAACAAGGTGGCTATGAAATTTATGTTGAGCATAATGTTTCTGGATTAAAATTATATGATCATCTTTTTGAAATTGGAAAAGAATTTAATATCAAACCAGGTTGTCCAAATTTAATAGAACGTATTGAAAGCGGATTATTATCGTATGGAAATGATATCGATAATGGAGATAATCCATATGAATGTGGATTTGATAAATATATTAACATAGAAAGTGAAGTTAATTTTTTAGGTAAAGAGAAATTAAAAAAAATTAAATCTGAAGGAATTAAAAAAAAATTAATGGGAGTAATGCTTGATATAGATAAAATAAGTATTACGGGATCATTAGAATTAAGTGATCAAAACAATAATATAATTGGAGAATTGAGATCAGCTTGCTATTCACCACATTTTAAAAAAGTTATTGGTATTGCTATGATGAAAAAACCTCACTGGAACGTTGATCAAGATATAAAAGCTAAGATAAATGGTGAAATTTGTGTGGGTAAAGTTTGCGATTTACCTTTTATTTAGTATAAAACTCTAAATATGAACATAGCTATAGTAGGTGCAACAGGTAATGTAGGTAGAAAGACTCTTGAAGTTTTTGATAAAAAAAACTTCAAGTTTGATAATCTATATTTAGTTGCCTCAGAAAAAAGTGCAGGAAAAAAAATTTTATTTAGAGATAAAGAATATGAAATTGAGAATTTAGAAGACTATGATTTTTCTAAAGCTGATATTACTTTTTTTGCAGCAGGAGGAAAAATTGCAGAAAAATATGCAGAAAATGCAGCCAAACACACAGTGGTAATTGATAATTCAAGTTTTTTTAGGATGGATCCAGATGTACCTCTGATTGTTCCACAAGTAAATTCTTCTGACATAAAAAAAATGAATAAAAATATTATTGCAAACCCTAACTGTTCAACAGCACAACTTGTTATTGCTCTTAAACCACTTCATGATTTATATAAAATTAAAAGAGTTGTAGTTTCAACTTATCAATCTGTTTCAGGTGGTGGAAAAAGTCCAATGGATGAATTAATAGAACAAACTAAAAAATATTTAGATGGAAAAAAAATAGAGTCCAAAAATTTTACCAAACAAATTGCTTTCAACGTTATTCCTCATATCGATGTTTTTTCTGATGATGGATATACGAAAGAAGAATTAAAAATGACAAATGAAACAAAAAAAATATTAGATGAAACAATTGAACTTACAGCAACATGTGTGCGAATTCCTGTATTAGTATCTCACTCCGAGTCTGTTAATATAGAGTTTGAGAAAACATTTACTTTGGATAAGGTTAGAGAAGCTTTAAGTAATGCAGAAGGTTGTCAGGTTATTGATAAAAGAGAAAATGGAGGTTATAGCACACCTTTTGAAGCAGCTGGAAATGATGAGACTTACATATCTAGAATTAGAGAGGATAAAACTAAAAAAAATTCACTTAATTTATGGATTGTTTCAGATAACTTATTAAGAGGTGCTGCACTTAATTCTGTTGAAATTGCAGAAACAATAATTAACTCAAAATAAGAAAATGGAAAATAGACCTTTATCACCACATATACAAATATATAAATGGCATATTTCTTCGTTAGTATCGATTTCACATAGAATTACAGGAATAATTAATTTTTTTGCAATAACCTTAATTTGTATTTGGTTTGCTTTCATGATTTTGGGAGAGAGTGAATACCAAACAATAAAAATTTTCTTAGAATCTTTTTTAGGAAAATTTATATTAATTGGAATAACTTGGTCTTTTAGTTTTCAAATGTTAAGTGAAATTAGACATTTAATTATGGATCTAGGTTATGGTTTTGAATTACAAACAACAAAAATTACAGGTTTGCTTGTTATTTTTGGCTCAATTTTTTTAACCATATTAATTTATATATTAGGAAGAGGAATAATTTAATGCTACCGGTAACAAAAAAATGGTTATTTTTAAAAGTTAGCTCTTTAATTTTGTTACCTTTAATGCTTTGGTTTATTTTAAATTTAGTAAATTTTTATGATAAAAGTTATCAAGAAATAGTAGGTTTTTTGACATCTCAACCATCTAAATTTTTAATGGGACTGTTTTTGGTATTTATTTATTTTTTTTCAGCATTAAGTATTAGTGAGGTCTTTGAGGACTATATAAAAGACATAAAAATCAAAAATGCCGCAAACAAAGTCCTGAATTTTTTTGCTATAACAATTCCAATATTTACAATAATTGTTATTTTTAACTTAAACACATGAAAGCTTATAATATTATAGATCATGAATATGATGTTGTTGTACTTGGAGCAGGTGGCTCAGGGTTAAGAGCAGCCGTGGGATTAAGCGAGGCTGGTTTAAAAACAGCGTGTATCTCAAAAGTATTTCCTACAAGAAGTCACACATCAGCCGCACAGGGTGGAATATCAGCAGCTCTAGGAAATATGGGCGAAGATGATTGGAGATGGCACATGTATGATACTGTAAAAGGTGCAGACTGGTTAGGGGATCAAGATAGTATTGAATATTTATGTAAAGAGGCACCTAAAGCAGTCTTAGAATTAGAGAAGTATGGTGTTCCTTTTAGTCGTACAGAAGAGGGGAAAATTTATCAAAGACCATTTGGTGGGATGACCAAAAATTATGGAAATGGAATTGTTCAAAGAACTTGTGCAGCTGCAGATAGAACAGGGCATGCAATACTACATACTCTATATGGACAAGCTTTAAAACATAACACAGAATTTTTTATTGAATATTTTGCTTTGGATTTATTAATGAAAGATGGAGAGTGCAAAGGATTAATAGCATGGAATCTTAATGACGGTACAATTCATAGATTTAGAGCGCATACTGTAATTATTGCAACTGGGGGATACGGAAAGGTATACTACTCTGCTACATCAGCTCATACTTGTACAGGTGATGGTAATGCCATGGTCTTAAGAGCAGGACTACCTTTGCAAGATATGGAATTTGTACAATTTCATCCAACAGGTATTTATGGACATGGAACACTTATATCAGAGGGAGTAAGAGGTGAAGGTGGCTATTTAGTAAATTCAAAAGGCGAGAGATTTATGGAAAGATACGCACCAAACGCAAAAGATTTAGCGTCAAGAGATGTTGTCAGTCGATCAATGTCTATAGAAATTAATGAAGGAAGAGGTGTAGGTAAAGATCAAGATCATGTTCATTTACATTTGAGTCATTTAGATAAAAGTGTAATTGAAAATCGATTACCAGGTATCACTGAAGCTGCAAGATTGTTTGCAAATGTTGATGTTACCAAAGATCCTATACCTGTAGTTCCTACAGTTCACTATAATATGGGAGGTATTCCAACAAATTATAAAGCAGAAGTGCTAACAATGAATGGTTCTGAAAAAACAGTTCCTGGTTTAATGGCTATAGGTGAAGCAGCATGTGTTTCTGTTCATGGAGCAAACAGACTTGGTTCTAATTCATTAATTGATTTAGTAGTATTTGGAAGAGCAGCTGCAAAAAGAGCAGCTGAACTAGTAAAAACTGGTACACCACATGAAGAAATACCAGAAACTGAAACTCAAAAGTGTTTGGATAGATTTGATAAACTCAGAAGTGCTCAAGGGGATAATAGTACTGCAGAGTTAAGACTCTCGATGCAGAAAACAATGCAATCTAAGTGTGCAGTATTTAGAACAGAAAAAAATCTTAAACAAGGGGTTGATGAGATAGGCAAAACTTACGATGGAATTGACTCCATTTCTGTTAAGGATAAATCTTTAGTATTTAACACCGATTTAGTAGAAACCTTAGAATTTGATAATTTAATCAGACAAGCTGTAGTAACTGTAGACTCTGCATATCACAGAAAAGAAAGCAGAGGAGCTCACGCAAGAGAAGATTATCCAAAAAGAGATGATGAAAAATTTATGCAACATACTCTTGCATGGTGTGATGGCAAAGATACAAAGATAAGCTATAGACCAGTCCATCAATCAACTTTAACTAATGAAGTGCAATATTTTCCGCCTCAAGAACGGGTATATTAATGGTTCAATTGAGTTTACCTAAAAATTCTGAAATTAAAAAAGGTAAGTACTTCAAAGACAAAACTGGATCAAAAAACTTAAGAAAAGTAAATATTTATAGATGGGATCCGTCCACAGATGAAAGTCCTAGAATAGATACTTATGAAGTTGACATGGATAATTGTCCTTCAAAGGTCCTAGATATTTTAAATAAAATAAAAAATGAAATCGATTCAACTATAACATACAGAAGATCTTGTGCTCATGGAGTATGTGGTTCATGTGCAATGAATATGGGGGGTAAAAATGGCCTTGCTTGCACTACTCCACATGCTGAAATAGAGGGAGATATTGATATTTATCCGTTACCTCATTTAAAAGTCAAAAAAGATTTAATTGGTGATTTGGATGGATTGTACAAACAGTATCAATCAATTGAACCATGGTTAAAAAATAATTCAACAAAAGAAACTACTGAAATTTATCAATCCAAAGAAGACAGAGCAAAATTAGATGGTGCTTATGAATGTATTATGTGTGCTTGTTGCTCTACTTCTTGCCCAAGTTATTGGTGGAATGGTGATAAATATTTAGGTCCAGCAGTTTTGTTACAAGCATATAGATGGATTATTGATAGTAGAGATGAGGAGCGAAAAGCAAGATTAAAAAAAGTTGCTGATGAATTAAAATTATACAGATGTCATACTATTTTAAATTGTACAAATGCATGTCCTAAAGGCTTGAATCCAGCAAAAGCTATAGCTGAAATAAAAAAAATGTTAGCTACGGCTAATGTTTAAATAGACTATTCCATATTTTTGATCTAAAACACCGTATTCATGAAATTAATAGAACACTTCGTAAACGGTAAAATAATTCCGGGATCTTCAGATAAAAAGGGGAAAGTTTATAATCCAGCAACCGGTGAACAAGAGTCTGAGGTAAGACTCGCTTCAAAATCTGATTTAAATGGCGCTGTTGAGATAGCAAAAAAAGCATTTGAAACCTGGTCTATAAAACCTGCACTTCAAAGAGCAAGAATAATATTTAAATTTAAAGAATTAATTGAGAAAAATTCGGATGAATTGACTAAATTAATAGTTTCTGAACATGGAAAAGTTTATGAAGATGCAAGAGGTTCTTTAACTAGAGGACTTGAGGTAGTAGAATTTGCTTGTGGAATTCCACATTTATTAAAAGGTGAGTTTTCTGAAAATGTAGGTACAAATGTTGATAGTTGGTCAATCAGACAACCATTAGGAGTTGTTGCGGGAATCACTCCATTTAATTTTCCTGCCATGGTGCCAATGTGGATGTTTCCAATAGCAATAGCTTGTGGAAACACTTTTATTCTAAAACCATCAGAAAAAGACCCTTCTTGTGCAATAAGATTGGCAGAACTACTTTCTGAAGCCGGTCTTCCAGAAGGAGTATTTAATGTAATAAATGGAGATAAAGAGGCTGTTGATGCAATTTTAGAAAACAAAGATATCAAAGCTGTTAGTTTCGTAGGATCTACTCCTATTGCAAAATATATTTATGAAAATTCAGCTAAAAATGAAAAAAGAGTTCAAGCTTTGGGTGGAGCAAAAAACCATTTAGTTGTTATGCCAGATTGTGATTTAGATGGTGCTGTAAACGGGTTAATGGGCGCAGCTTACGGTTCAGCTGGAGAAAGATGTATGGCTCAATCAGTTGCTGTTGCAGTTGGAGATATCGGTGATCAACTTGTATCAAGATTATCAAAAAAAGCTGAAGCTTTAAAAGTTGGTCCTGGAATGGATAAAGCATCAGAAATGGGACCTTTAGTTACAAAAGAACATTTGGAAAAAGTTACAAGTTATGTTGATTTAGGTGTTAAGGAAGGTGCAAAGTTAGTGGTTGATGGTAGAGGTTTAAAACTTCAAGGTTATGAAAATGGTTTTTATATAGGTGGATGTCTATTTGATCATGTAAATAAAGATATGAGAATTTATAAAGAGGAAATATTCGGTCCAGTATTATCAGTTGTTAGAGTAAAAACTTTTGAAGATGCAGCAAAATTAATTAATGACCATGAGTATGGAAATGGAGTTAGTATTTATACAAGAGATGGTGATGCAGGCAGAACTTTTGCAAGCAAAATTCAAGTAGGTATGGTTGGTATTAATGTACCTATCCCGGTGCCAATGGCGTTTCATAGTTTTGGTGGCTGGAAAAGATCTTTGTTTGGAGATAGCGGAATGCATGGTATGGAAGGAATTAAATTTTATACTAAACTAAAAACTGTAACGTCTAGATGGCCTTCAGGTGTCCGATCGAATGCGGAATTTGTTATGCCAACAATGAAATAAAGGAAATAGATGACAAAAATATCTTTAATTGGTGCAGGCCAAATAGGTGGAACTCTTGCACATTTGATAGGAACAAAAGAATTAGTGAATGAAGTGGTTTTATTTGATGTAGCTAGTGGTATTGCAAAAGGAAAGGCATTAGATATTGCACAATCTTCATCTGTAGATGGATTTAATGTTAGGTTTTCAGGAACTGATAACTATGAGGACATAAAAGATTCAGACGTAATTATAATTACCGCTGGCGTTCCAAGAAAGCCTGGAATGAGTCGAGATGATCTTCTTGGAATAAATTTAAAAATTATTAAACAAGTTGCTGATGGTGTAAAGAAAAATGCTCCTAACGCTTTTGTGATCTGTATCACTAATCCTTTAGATGTTATGGTTATGGCATTTCAAAAATTTTCAGGTTTACCATCAAATAAGGTTGTTGGTATGGCAGGTATTTTAGATAGTTCGAGATTTAAATTATTTTTATCATTAGAACTAAATGTGCCAGTAAGAGAAATTGAGGCAATGGTAATGGGTGGACATGGTGACACCATGGTCCCAATGCCAAGATTTACAAAGATCTCAGGCAAACCATTGTTAGATCTTGTAAAGGATGGAAAGATTTCTTTAGAAAGAGTTGAAGAAATTAATCAAAAAACAAGAGATGGTGGAGCTGAAATAGTTAAATATTTAGAAAAAGGATCAGCCTTTTATGCACCAGCAGCATCTGGCATTCAAATGGCGGAGGCTTATTTAAATGACCAGAAAAAATTATTGCCTTGCGCTGTACAATTAAACGGAGAATACGGTGTGCAAAATGTTTATGCGGGTGTTCCTGTTGTCATTGGAAAAAATGGTGTAGAAAAAATTGAACAGATTGATTTAGATGAAAAAGAAAAAAAAGAATTTATGCATTCAATAGATGCTGTCAAAGCTTTATGGGAAGCTGCATCTAAAATAGATCCTGATTTATCTAAATAATAATGAATATTCACGAGCATCAAGCTAAACAAATATTAAAAAAATATGGAGCTGTAGTTCCTAAAGGAGTATTTGCACTTGAAGTTGATGAATTGATTGAAAAAGCAAAAGCTCTAAAAACTGAGAAATATGTACTTAAAGCACAAATCCATGCTGGAGGTAGAGGAAAGGCTGGTGGTGTAAAAATTTTAAACTCTATTGAGGAATTAGCATTAGCAGCTCAAGAATTATTAGGAAAAATACTAGTTACTCATCAAACTGGCCCTGAAGGTAGAGAGGTAAAAAGATTATACGTAGAAGAATCATCAAATATAGATAAAGAATTTTACTTATCGTGTCTGGTTGATAGGGCAAGTTCTAAAATTGCATTTATATCAAGTGACCAAGGAGGGATGGACATTGAAGAGGTTGCAAGAAATACACCTGAAAAAATTATAACTACAAAAGTTGATATGGGTGATGAAATTTCTGACACAGATTGTGAAAAAATAATTAAAATTTTTTACTTAAATAAAGTAGCAAAAAAACAAGCAATAACGTTAATTAAATCAATATATAAAATGTTTGTGAGTACTGATGCAAACATGGTTGAAGTAAATCCATTAATTTTGACAAAAGAGGAAAAAATTGTTTGTTTAGATGCAAAAGTTAATTTCGACTCTAACGCTTTATTCAGACACCCAGAAATTGTTGAATTAAGAGATTTAAATGAGGAAGATCCCACAGAGATAGAAGCTAGTAAGCATGATCTTGCATATATAAAGCTAGATGGAAGTATCGGCTGTATGGTAAATGGAGCGGGATTAGCTATGGCAACAATGGATATAATTAAATTATATGGTAAAGAACCAGCAAATTTTTTAGATGTAGGTGGTGGAGCATCTAAAGAAAAAGTATCTGCTGCATTAAAAATAATTCTTTCAGACAAAAATGTTAAAGGTATTTTAATAAATATTTTTGGAGGAATTATGAGATGTGATGTACTTGCCCAAGGAGTAGTTGATGCAGCTAAAGAAATTAATATTAGTGTACCTTTAGTTGTAAGATTAGCGGGTACAAATTTTAAAGAAGGTAAAGAAATACTTGATAATTCTGGATTAAAATTAATTTCAGCGGAAAATTTAGATGATGCAGCTAAGAAAATTGTTGAGGCAATAAGATAAAATGTCAGTTTTAGTAAATAAAAATACCAAAGTAATATGTCAGGGATTTACTGGCGCACATGGAACTTTTCATTCAGAGCAGGCTATTAAATATGGAACTAATCTTGTAGGTGGTGTTACACCAAAGAAAGGTGGACAAAAACATTTAGACAGACCAGTCTTTAATAGCGTTTTAGAGGCAAAAAATGAAGTAGGTGCAGATGCAACTATGATTTATGTACCTGCTAAATTTGCGGCAGCAGCAATCATTGAGGCTATTGATGCATCAATTCAACTTATTGTTTGTATAACTGAAGGAATTCCAATTCAGGATATGCTTAAGGTAAGACAAAAATTAAGTGGCTCTAATAGCAGATTAATTGGACCTAATTGTCCAGGAATAATTACACCAGATGAATGTAAAATTGGAATTATGCCAGGAAGTATTCACAAAAGAGGAAGTGTTGGAATTGTATCAAGGTCAGGAACATTGACATATGAAGCAGTAGCCCAAACAACTGAAAATGGACTTGGTCAATCAACTTGTATTGGTATTGGTGGTGATCCTATTAATGGAACAAATTTTATAGATTGTTTAGATTTATTTTTAAATGATGATGAAACAGAATCTATTTTAATGATTGGTGAAATTGGAGGAACAGCCGAAGAAGAAGCTGCTGACTTTATAAAAAATCATAAGATTAAAAAACCAATAGTTGGATTTATCGCTGGAATTACTGCTCCTCCAGGAAGGAGAATGGGGCATGCTGGCGCTATTATATCAGGTGGCAAAGGTGGAGCTGAAGATAAAATAAAAAAAATGGAAGAATGTGGTATTATAGTTGCTAAATCACCATCAATTATTGGAAAAACTTTATTTGATAAACTGTCTAATTGAAAAATAATATCATAGAGATATATTAAATAAAAAAGATGTCTTCATCAAAAAATCTCGACTTCAAAAAAACTTCATTTTTAAATAAATCTAATAGTGCATTTATAGAAGAAATGTATTTAAAGTTTGTGAATAAAGACGCTGATCTTCCAGAAAGTTGGGCAAATTATTTTGAGGGAATTGGTGAAGAATTAAATGTTATAGCAAAAGAAATTAATGGTCCATCATGGGGACCTACCAAAAAAAAAATCAATATTGATGAATTGCAAAAAAAAATAGAAGAACAAGATAAAAATGATTTTGATAATGTCAAATTAGACACTTCAGAAAAATTTAATTTTCAATTACTTGCTGATTCAAATAAAGATTCTATTAGCGCTGTAGCTTTAATTCGAGCATATAGACTAAGAGGACATTTATTAGCAGACCTTGATCCACTAGAAATGAGAGAGTCTGAATTTTTAGACGAACTTCATCCAGATTTTTATGGTTTTAAAAAAGAAAATTACGAAAAGAAGATATTTCTTAATGGAGTAATTAATCGTAGGTATGCAAATATAAGAGAAATACTTAAATTTATGAAAAAGACCTATTGTGGAAAAATAGGTTATGAGTTTATGCATATTTCAAATCCAGATGAAAGAATGTGGTTTAGAGATAGAATAGAGCAAGATAAAAATGCACTGCAATTTACTAAAAACGGAAAAGAGGCAATTCTAAATAAATTAGTGCAGGCAGAAGGTTTCGAAAAATTTTTAGCTACTAAGTATGTAGGGACAAAAAGATTTGGTTTAGATGGTGGTGAAAGTTTGATACCTGCTCTTGAACAAATAATAAAAATAGGTGGTCAGAATAATATCAAAGAAGTTAAAATAGGAATGTCTCACAGAGGCAGACTTAATGTTTTAGCAAATGTTTTACAAAAGTCTTACAAGAAAATTTTTAACGAATTTGCAGGTGAATTTAGTTCTGACACTGAGGATAGTGCTGGTGATGTGAAATATCATCTTGGAGCATCTTCAGATAGAGAGTTTGATGGAAATTCAGTTCATGTAAGTTTGACGGACAATCCTTCCCACTTAGAAGCTGTTAATCCAGTTGTGTTAGGGCAAACGAGAGCTAAACAATTTTTTCACAAAGACCGAGAAAGAAATAAAGTTATACCTATCCTCATTCATGGAGATGCAGCATTTGCAGGTCAAGGTGTTGTAGCTGAATGTTTTGCAATGTCTGGCTTACCTGGGCATAATACTGGCGGAACGATCCACATTATTGTTAACAATCAGATAGGATTTACTACTAGTCCAAGATTTGCAAGGTCATCACCCTATCCATCTGACGTCGCAAAAATGGTAGAGGCACCAATTCTTCATGTTAATGGAGATGATCCAGAAGCAGTTGTTTATGCGACTAGAATAGCAACAGAATTTAGATTAAAATTTAATAGAGACGTAGTAGTAGATTTAATCTGTTATAGAAGGTTTGGACATAATGAGGGAGACGAGCCTTCATTCACTCAACCTTTGATGTACAAAAAAATTAGATCACATCCAAGTGTTTACAAAATTTATGGAAATAAATTAGTTAATGAAAATTCTATAACTCAACAATTACTAGATCAAAATGTGAAATCATTTAAGGATTTACTTAATGAACAATATAAAAGCGCAAAGGATTATAGACCTAAGATAGAATGGTTTGAAGGAACATGGTCAAGATATAAACCCGAAAGAGGGAAAGATAAAAGAGGCATAACAGGTTATGAGGAAGATAAATTAAAATTTATATCTGAAAAAATAAATACCATTCCTGAAGAAAAAAATATTCATAAAACTATCACTAAAATTTTTAATGCTAGAAAAGAAAACGTCGAGAAAGGAATAAAGATTGATTGGTCTTCAGCAGAAGCTCTAGCATTTGGATCTTTACTTGATGAAGGATATCCTGTGAGACTTGTAGGACAAGACTCTGGTAGAGGAACATTCAGTCAAAGGCACTCTGTGCTAAGAAATCAAATAGATAATTCTAGGTACATTCCTCTTAATAATATTTCTAAAAATCAAAAGCAATTTGAAGTAGTAGATAGTTTTTTGTCTGAACTTGCAGTTTTGGGCTTTGAATATGGTTATAGTTTAGTAGAACCAAACACACTTACTCTTTGGGAAGCACAATTCGGTGACTTTGCAAATGGTGCTCAAGTAGTAATTGATCAATTTATTGCATCTGGTGAGAGAAAGTGGAATAGAGCATCTGGTATAGTAATGCTGTTGCCTCATGGATATGAAGGGCAAGGACCAGAACATTCATCAGCAAGGCTAGAAAGATTTTTACAACTATGTTCAAACGACAATATGCAAGTCATGAACTGTACAACTCCAGCAAATTATTTTCATGCTTTAAGAAGACAAATGCACAGGAGTTTTAGAAAGCCGTTAATCATAATGACACCAAAATCATTATTAAGGAATAAATATTGTATTTCAAATTTAGAAGATTTTAACAAAAAAAATACTTTTCATAGAGTACTGTGGGATCATGCTATTGATCCTAAGTCTAAAGGTTTTATTAAACTAAAAGAAAGTTCTAAAATTAGAAAAGTAATACTTTGTTCTGGAAAAGTATATTTTGATTTGTTAGAAGCCAGAGAAAAGTTCAAAAGAGATGATGTAGTGATGTATAGAATTGAACAATTATATCCATTTCCAGCAAAAGCTTTGGTTAAAGAGTTAAAACCATATGCTAAAAATGCTGAATTCTTTTGGTGTCAAGAAGAACCAAAAAATATGGGTGCTTGGTTTTCAGTTAGAGATTATATCCAATGGACATTAGACACTTTAAAGGCTAATAATAATAAAATTTCTTATATAGGAAGAAGCCCAGACGCAACTCCTGCAACAGGATATGCCAAAAGGCATAATTCTCAACAACAAGAAATAATTAACAAGGTATTTGATTAATTTTAATGAGTGAAAAAATAGTAGTCCCAATACTTGGTGAAAGTATAACAGAAGCAACTGTTGCAAAATGGTTAAAAGGCGCAGGTGATTCAGTCGAAGCCGATGAACCAATTGTAGAGCTCGAGACAGACAAAGTAAATTTAGAAGTGCCCTCTCCAATTTCAGGTGTGTTAACTGAGATAAATTCACAAGATGGATCAGTGGTTGAAGTGGGAGCATTGTTAGGTTCTGTATCAGCAGAAGCTGGAGCAGTTAAATCTGCGCCTAAAAACAGTGAAGAAATCAAGAAAGAGGAAATTGTTCCTGCAGAGAGCAATGTAATAAAATTAGATGCAAATAAAAAAGAACCAAAAGTATTTGAAGAAAAAGAGATCGAAAAACCCAAAAAAAAACCTTTAGTTTTAACTGACGAAGTTAAACCAGATGTTGCTCAAAAAAGAGATATTAACTCAACCTTGTCTCCAGCAGTGAGAAAAATAGTAACTGAAAATAATATCGATATTAATTCAATTCAAGGTTCAGGAAAAGATGGGAGAGTTTTAAAAGGAGATTTAATAAGTTTGATGGGTGCAAACCCAAAACCATCTGAAAGAAAAATTCAATATGGTGAAGAAGAACGTATTAAGATGACTAGGTTGAGACAAACTATTGCAAAAAGATTAAAACAAGCTCAAGAAAATGCCGCTCTTTTAACAACATTTAACGAGGTTGATATGAGCAGCGTGATGGAAATGAGGAAAGAAAATCAAGAGGATTTCCAATCTCGTTATGGGATAAAATTAGGATTTATGTCTTTCTTTGTAAAAGCATGTGTAGTTGCTTTAAAAAATTTCCCTGCGGTGAATGCTGAAATAGACGGAGATGAGATTATCTATAAAAACTATTACAATATTAGCTTTGCTGTCGGAACAGATAAGGGTTTGGTTGTTCCAGTTTTAAGAAATGCAGATGAATTATCTTTTGCTGATATTGAAAAAAATATTAAAGAAATTTCAGAAAAAGCGCGAGATGGGAAGCTAACGATTGAAGATCTTCAGGGAGGAACATTTACAATAAGTAATGGAGGTGTGTATGGGTCTATGCTTTCAACCCCAATACTAAATTTGCCTCAATCTGGAGTGTTGGGCATGCATAATATAGTTGAAAGACCTGCTGTTGTAGACGGTGAAATCAAAATAAGACCAATTATGTATTTAGCATTATCATATGATCACAGAATTATTGATGGAAAAGAATCTGTATCTTTCCTTAAAATGATTAAAGAAAACTTAGAAGACCCTAGAAGGTTGTTTTTAGATATTTAAATGTCAGAAAAATTTCAAGCTGTAGTTATTGGAGGTGGACCGGGTGGTTATGTGTGCGCAATCAGGCTTGCTCAATTGGGATTAAAAACTGCATGTATAGAGTCCAGAGGGTCTTTGGGAGGTACTTGTTTAAATATTGGTTGCATCCCATCAAAAAGCTTACTTAATCTATCTGAAGAATTTCATAAAGTAAAAAGTTTAGCAAACAAAGGTATTGAAGTTGGTGAAGTAAAATTAAATTTAGACAAAATGATGAAAAGTAAAGATAAAGCTGTAACCGTTCTTACAAAAGGTGTTGAGTTTCTTTTGAAAAAAAACAAAGTTAC
The DNA here is from genome assembly GCA_902618695.1 of uncultured Pelagibacteraceae bacterium. GTDB lineage: Bacteria > Pseudomonadota > Alphaproteobacteria > Pelagibacterales > Pelagibacteraceae > Pelagibacter. Next base: position 293,551 of record CACNCB010000001.1, read on the forward strand.
ATATTTTAAAGGACACGGAAGTTTTAAATCTAAAAATGAAATTTTAATAAAGGATGATAAAAATAAAGAAACCATCATCCAAACAGAAAAAACAGTTATTGCAACAGGATCAGTTCCAGTTTCATTACCAGGAATAGAAATAGATGAGAAAACAATTGTCTCATCAACAGGTGCTTTAAAGTTAGAAAAGGTACCTAAGAAAATGGTTGTAGTAGGAGGAGGCTATATAGGATTGGAGATGGGATCTGTATGGTCAAGACTTGGAGCAGAGGTACAAGTTGTTGAATTTTTGGATCATATTACACCTGGAATGGATAAAGAAATTTCTTCAGAATTTATGAAAATTTTAAAAAAACAGGGAATGAAATTTAATATGCAAAATAAAGTTGAAACAATTAAAAAAAATGCAGTAGGTGTAGTGGTTTCAACAGTAGATAAAGATGGTAATAAAAATAATTTTGAGTGTGATGTTGTTTTGATTTCTGTTGGCAGAAAACCTAATACAGATGGTTTAAATTTAGATTCTGTAGGAGTAGATCTTGATGAAAGGAATAGAATTAAAACTGATAAAATTTTTAAGACTAACGTTGAAAATATTTATGCAATAGGCGATGTAATTGTAGGTCCAATGCTTGCACATAAAGCGGAGGACGAAGGTATAGCAGTTGCAGAAAACATAGTTGGTCAATCTGGACATGTAAATTATGATACAATCCCAGGAGTAGTTTATACAACACCAGAAGTAGCATCAATCGGTAAAACTGAGGAACAATTAAAAGAATTAAATAAAAAATATAAAGTAGGGAAATTTTCGTTTATGGCCAATTCAAGAGCTAAGGCCATAGATGATGCAGAGGGTTTTGTTAAAATTTTAGCTGATGAGCAAACAGATAAAGTATTAGGTGCACATATAATTGGACCTCATGCAGGAGAATTAATTGCAGAGATTGGTGTTGCAATGGAATTTGGTGCAAGTGCAGAAGATATCGCTCGAACTTGTCATGCTCATCCAACGTTTTCAGAAGCAGTTAAAGAAGCTGCTTTATCAGTAGATAAAAGAGCAATACACTCTTAATTAAAATTCATTAAAAACCAAGATTTTAGATCTAAAAGCAAATGCTAGGCTTTTGAATGATGTTCTTGTTTTGTGGACTCATTCAGCGTTGAATTTGTGGGGGAGTGTATTGGATTTCCTTGTTCTTTTCTTGGTTCAGGCCAGGGAAAAGTCTTGGTTCGCTCTTGGTTCAGCTGATAATTTGCCTTTTCATTCTAGCAGCTAGTTTGCTTTTCTACTCCCGATCCTTGATTTGATATTCCCTATCGAAAAAGGAGAAAAATAAAAATGACTATTAATGATAATAATAACAATAATGGCGTCGCAGCGGTTGCTGCTCCGCCGAGCACAAAGAAGAAATACAAGAAGCGTGAACCGATCTTTGAAAGTAAATTTCACTTTTCAGATTCTAATATGGTTCGTGTTCAGTTTAATAATCTTAAAAAGAATCTTGATAGAAGATTTGATAAGGGCCTGAAAGGTTTATGCTGCAGAGTTCTAAAAGACGGCAGCATAATATTTTACGCTTGGAAAACTGTTCCCATGTACAACAAACAAAAAGGACTCTATGAGCAAAATGTTGTTTATAAGAAGATGTTTCCGTGGAGCAAGAACACGGGATTTAATTGTAACGCTGCACAAGATAAGCTTTCAAGTTACCTGGACAAGATAACTGATGCTCGTTCCGTTGATGAGAATGAAGTTACTATTGGAGATCTAACTAGAAAATTTGTCAAAATTGGTATGGACGGATTTAAGATTTCTGATGAAACTAGATTCTATAAACCCGCAGTTAAGGAACAAAATAAAAAGGCTTTATCAAGTTATGTTCTGTTGGAGGGTTGTACTGAAATGGTTAAAAAGAAAATGTTAGAACCTATTGAATATCAAAATAGAATCTACAATAAGCCATTGAAAGAATACAAAGCTTCTGAATTATCTGAACATGATATCAGAGCTTTAAAATGGAAGTTGAGAGATACGCCACAAAGTTACAATACAATTCACGCTTTGGTTTCAACTGTATTTACCTGGGCCCGTCAGAATAAATTATTCACGGGAGAAAATCCTTGGCTGCTAGTGAAGCGTTATCCGAAAGTAAAAGTTAAAATTAAATTACCTGATGATAAAAGAGATCTCATTAAAGAATATTGTGAGTCTAAAGCTTTCGATTATAAACCTCACTTTTTAACATTAATTGCAATGGTTCTTTACACGGGCTGCAGAGGCAATGAGATGTACGGACTCCGTTGGAAAGAGCCAAGATCTGAAGAAGAAAAAGAAAAATGTTCAGGTTGGCTTGAAGAGGGTTGGGAGAATATGGAGGAGAAAACTCACATTGTATTATGGGACACTAAAAACAGAAAAGAGTTTAGGCCCTATATTAGAAAGCCGCTTAAGCTGCTCTTAATCAGATTAAGAAAAAAACTTTATAATGATGAAAAAGTTTCTTGGTGCCTGAAGAGTGATTTCATTTTTCCAAAGACAAGGTGGAATGCAAATTACCCTGATGAACATACTGATTCAAACGCTATCGCTTATCCGTTAAGAGAATTAAATGAGAAGTTTGGATTAACTTATGAAACTCCAAGTGGACGATTAAAGAATTTCTTTACAATGAAGATTGGGAGAAAAACTTTTGTTTCCCAGGTTGCTAGAGAGCAAGGCGTGGAGATTGCATCAAGAGCTGTTAACCATTCTGATACAAAGGTTACTAGAGATCATTATGTTGTACCTGAAGAAAAAGATCTGGAGTTTGAATTGGAAGAGAATAGATCCAATGTTTCAAATCTAGAAGAAGCGAGAATTGAAAAGCTTAAGAAAATAAAATAAGTTAGTTCCCATAACTATTAATGATATGGGAAAACAAACTTGGAAACATTTTGTTGCGCTTTGGAGTAGGTTTGGAATAAAACCTGAAGAGGCTACTGAAATTCTTGTTAAGAATTGGTTAGATAAAAATTACACAACTCTTAATGGGAATCTTTGGAAAGACAAAAGGAACAGAGTCTATTTCATAAAACTTGTGCATTACATTTATGCTTATATGAAAAAGAAAAATATAAGGTGGAGAGCTGCTTGTTTAAAATTAGCAAACAACGGAGATCCAGGTTTAGCAGATGCACTTACTTTGATGAAAGTAATCCCCGCAACTGAAACAGTTTCCATGAGCGCTGTTACATGCGCCAAGTTACTCGGACAATGGCGCCAGGAGTTCTTTGATAATGGTTGGTTAAACTATGATGAAAGACCTGAAATAAAAATTAAGAGAGTTGAAAAATCTTTAAGAAGAGCGAAGCTTGTAAAAAAGAAAAAGAAATAATTACGAGCTGCTAGTTACCTTTCCACGATAAATAAAAAATAAAATATTAGTTCTGCATGAATATAAAAATTGCAGAAGATCTTAAATCTAAATGCGCAAGTGATGCTGCACTTGCAACACTATCAGATAAAGTTTTGTTAGTTAGCAGCAAACAACTTTCAAAAATTTTAGGAAAGAAAAACGACAGCAGCTTAAGATCTGCAAGAAGCCATAAGACAGGGTTCAAATACTACACTGATAAGCAAGGCAATATTTATTACAACTTAATCGAAGTCTTTAAGGAGCTAGGGGTACAATTATGAAAACACAAAATATCGAGAAGAAATTAACAGCGGGAGGAAAAGATACTCCCAAACTGAATATGGAAAAATTTATTCAGTTAGCAGATAAGGATAAAATACGATCCGATATCGAGGGAGAAATAATCAGGTTACTAAATGAAAAATTTAGAGATCAAAGGAAACCTGGAGAGAGCTTTAGTGATTGGCTTAATAGAACGCCAAAAGATGAGCTGCTTAAATTAGAATTAAAAAACGGCGGGAATGTAGTGGATTTTCTCTCGTACCTGAAACAAAAACAAAAACCAAAAGTTAAAGAAATTAATTTAGCTCAAGGAGATTTTGAGAAAACAGTTGCGGGTTTAACTGATGCTGACAAAGATATTATCAAAGATCTTTTAAGAAAATCTGGAATCAAGGTGGGGGATTAATGAAACAACAATATCTCCCAGGTTTAGAACCAACTAGAAAACCTGATGCATTACCACCTAAAACAAAAACAGTTCAGAAATTAAATAATGGTGGCACAGTTGATACTTCATCACTTAACCAATTAATTAAAAAAACTGAAAAAGAAATTTCAAAAAGACCTGAAGATCAACCTGGGTACAATTATGAAAAAGATCCAAACTTATTAAGGAGATTAAAATACATTGCTAAAACTTTTGATGACAATGATTTAGGAGATAGTTTAGATTCAGCTATTGATAAGGAAGATATCGAATTAAAAAAGTTGGGGCGTGATCCTAAAACCATGCTGCAAAGGCCAAGGCCATATAACCAATACGATAAGAAAACTTACCCCTCTAATCCTAAACAAAAACGATTGGGAGAAACCTGGGACGCCTTGGTTCAAGATGCAAAAAACAATCCTAATGACCCAAACTCCAAGGACACTAAAAAGATGCTGCTGAAGCAATACAATTCAAATCAGAAAAAATACTTAAATGATGATGAATTAAAATTAATTGGAAAACACAAATCGCAGCTGCCTAAACCACCTGAAGTTAAAATTCCTGATGTGGTTCTTGAGCCTAGTTACTTTATGCCTGAAAAAGATCCGCTGTCCATGCAGCTAGAAAAACAATTCAATGAGATGTTAAGAAAAAGCAGAGAGGATAGGCAGCCAAAAGGCATTGCATATTTGTTAGGTGTTGAAGATGAATAAATATGAAATCAAATACTTGCTCGAGTCTATGACTTCTTCTGTTGATCGCTTAACAGATTCTTTAGGAAAACAGAGTCATCATATCTCGGAATTGTGGACCGAAATTGGACATAAGCAAGATACGATTTCAAATCAAAGATACGAGATAAGAAGATTAAAAGAAAAATTATACGAGTGTATGAAAAAAGATCATAACAACAAATTAGAAGAAGCTGACTTTGAAAAAAGATTCAAAGAGTTTATCGGAGAGAGTGTGGACAACTAATGTATCTGAATTGTAAAATGGAAAAAGCTGAAAGAGTTTATGTAACCAAGAAAGCGGGTTCAGAATTATACTGCGGTTATGGTGGGATCTATTCAACTAATCCCGACGGCACTTACGATATTATTATGGACAGATTTGGAAACAATATCACTTGCAAGGAAAATGAATTTATAAAAATAGAAAAGGAGAAAAGATGAGTGAGAAAAACAAAGAATATACTTTTAATGATCCGAAAGAGTTAAGCAAACTTATTAAGACTATTGAAAGTGTTGAAGTTGTTAAGGATTGCAAGGAGTGGGATTGGGAGTCCCGTTTCCCCGATTTTGAAAGCGCAGTGAATATGCTTTTGAAACAACTAAAAATGCAGCGTGAATTGCTGCTTTTATCAATAGTTTGGCAAAGAAATTCTTTGCTAGATAACGCTAAAACCAAGGAGGAATAATGGCGAATACTATTAATGATAATCAGAAAGAAGCTAAACAAGATTGGTTTGATTGTCCTGAACCTAGTAAGGATTTTAACCAAACTGTTAAGGAAACAAAAGTAAATCCAAACTCGGCTGTTTATACAAGGCAGCGTCCGAAAGATGAAGAATATTTTAGATGTTATGATCCGTCGGGCGTCGGAGATATCACAAAAATAAAAAGATATGTGATTGTGAATATGATCGTAAAAGGAAAACCTACCCCGTTTCTGTGTGTAGGCCCTGAAGATTTTTACGAAAAAGTCCGTAACGATTTTGGAAAAGTAACAGTTATTAGACCAGCCATGTATGAAACCTCAAATGGTAGAGTTGATATTTGGCCCGTCAAAGAACCAAAAGAAAATCAAAATGGAAATGTTAATGCTTGGAATGCAACAGCAAATGATATTCTTGAAAAATCTCTGACTCAATGGGTTAGATCTGTAAGTAACCAGGAGCTTGGTTATTACGACGGCTATCTATGCAATGATGAAAAGGCTGCAGCTCTTGCAGAAGAGGGAAAGCCTGAATTCAAAGAAGATTATAAAAATGTTTTACAAAAAGCATATCAAGGTTTTATTTTAACGCCTGATAACTATGACAGCGATCCCCATGTACAAGAATTCGTGGGAGCTAAAATGAATACAGTTGTTAAGGACGAAAAAGGTAAGAAGATTAATTGAGGAGTATGTATGAAATTAATCGATTATCTAAAAACTAAATTCGATCATATTGTTGTTTTTGATTATGAGTTTCAGGTTAAACCTGGAGATAATCCAAAAGCAGTTAGCTTAACAGCTAAAGATTTAATCAGTGGGAGAATAGAGCAGCAATGGTTGGTGGGCCGTGCTGCTAGATTCCCGTTCCCCGTTTCTAATACCTTGCTTATCGGACACTATGTTTCTGCTGAAGCTTCTTGTTACTTGCTGCAAGAATCACAACTCCCGAAAGCCTGGTTCTGTACCTTTGTTGAAGAATTAAAAAATTATTTAGGTTTAAAAAATTATAAATTCGATTTGTTAAGTTGCTGCCATAGATACAATATTGAAACTATCTCTTGGGAAATCAAAGACGCTAGAAGAAATACTATCATGGCAAACTATCCGAATTACACTGACAAAGAAAAGAAAGAAATTTTAGAATATAATTTATCTGATGTTGAAGTTAACGAAAAATTATTTTTAGCAATATTAGACAAAGCAGAAAAAGAAAAAGTTGATTATAAGACTTATATTACCCAGGCAATATTTCACGGAAGATCCAAGGCACTAGAAGCAAAGATTAAACAAAATGGAATTCCAATAAATTTAAAATTGCATAGTGATTTAGAAACTTATTATCCCGAAATGAGAAAAGCTGAAATGGAAGAGCTTAATAAAAAATTAGGTGTTGAGCTTTATGTAGATTACAAAAGAAAACAGAGTGCTTTTGAAGCGCTGCTTAAGAGTGAAAATCTTTACAATGTATGGCCCAAAACTAGCACGGGTAAATGCAAAACAGATGATAAATCCTTTTACAGATTCCAAGATGTTAACGAAAAAATTAAGTTAATTCGTAACGCTGCATTCATCATAGACGCCAAGAAATTAAAAGGCGTTCTTATGGGCCCTGACGGAAGATCGAGAACAGATCTAAAATTATTTGGACAGATAACGGGAAGAACAAATGTTTCAACTTCTGAAAGTCCCTTTGGTGCACCTAGACGAATGAGGAATTTAATTGGTACAGATGAAAACCATTATTTAATTTATTGTGATTGGAAATCTCAAGAAGCTGCAATCCAAGCAGCGCTTTCACAAGATCCTGAAATGATAAAAGCAGTTGAGAGTGGAGATCCGTATATGTACACGGCTATAAAAGTAAAAGCAGCTCCCCCAGGTGCAAAGAAGAAAACTCATAAACCTATTAGAGAAATTTATAAACAATCATTCCTGGCGTTAGCATACTTACAAACAGCAATGGGCCTTATGGCTAAAATTAAAAAATCTGCAAGTGAAGCATTTTATATTCATGGACAGCTAGAGAAATTATATAAAAATTATTTTAATTGGATCTTTGGTGTTATCAAAGAATCTCTATTGAGAGGACACTTTAAAACTAAATTTGGTTGGAAGTTTCATATTACTTCAAATGAAGTTGTTAACAAAAGAACCCTGGCTAATTGGCCGTTACAATCTCACGGATCAGAAATTTTAAGAATGGCGCTGCTTAAACTTGATGAATTAAATTTTGAAATTTCTATGCCCGTCCACGATGCAGTTTTGTTACATATGAAACGGAAGCCGTGGAAAGAGATGAGAGCTGAAATAAAATTAGTACAAAAGACAATGGCTGAAGCTGCAGCTAAAGTTATTGATTCTGAAATTCCAGTTGAAGTAAAAATAATTAGAGATCAATATATCCAAGAGGACGAGGATCAGGAGAGGTGGAACGATCTTTATAATAAAATTTTAAAATTCAAAGAGGGTGTACGAATAACGGACAGTGTGTCCGTAATCAGAACGAGTCCGTCCGTTAATCAAACAACAGTATATTCTAATTAGGTTATAGTTATGAGTTCATTTACTAAAAATATATTTAATAAACCCAATATAGCTAAACCCATTTTCAAGAAGAAGCGCAGCATGAACGGCGGAGCGCAAATCAAAGAAGAAGATTATTATATTTATCAATATCAAATCTATGGAGCTGCAGCATTGTTTTATAGATGCGCAGGTGGGGTTGGTGGAAAAATTTATGAATATTTAAAATTCAAAGACAACTTGAACGGAAGAGAATTCAGAGTCTTACCTAATAATTTATTTATGAAACATTGGAAGATAAGACGGCAAAGAATTAATGATGCATTACAAAAATTAGAAGCAGAGGATTTAGTTGTAGTGTTAAGGCAAAAAGGTTTCTGCAACAGAGTTAAATTAAATATTCCAGAGGTTAAAAATGAAAAAGAAAACACCTGATAACACAGGAAAGAAATACATAACAAAGTTCACTGCAAAGCAGCAGAAATTTATTGATATCTATACAAGCAGATATGGAGAATTGTCAGCAACAGATTGTGCTATCAAAGCGGGGTATGATCGAAGCAGCGCTCATACTAGAGCAAATGAATTGTTAGATTGGAGGAAGAGTCCTGACATAGTAAAAGCTATTGATGAACGGCAGAAATCGAACAGAGAAATTTGGTTGGTTGATAAGGAAAAGCATTTAGCAAACTTAACTAGAATTCAACAAGAAGCTCGGGCAAAAGGTCAATATGGAGTTGCGGGTAAAATGGAAGAGCTAAAAGGAAAAGTCCAAGGCTTTTACATTGATCGAAATATGACTCTTACAAAAGAAGTTACGCCTGATGAATTAAATCAAAAAATGAAAGATATGTTCCCCACAAGAGAGGAGTACGATTTGATGTATGAATCAATGGCCAAGGAGCTTTACGGGGTTCAGGACGATTTGAAGAAAGCTGAAGTTGAAGAGTTAGAGGATAAGGAAGCAGAAACAGAGCTTGAAAAGTTTTTGGAGGACAGAGAGAGGCAGCGAAAACCTTGATCCGTGTTTCTTGGGCCTTGGTGCCTGGATCTGTAATATTTCTAACTAAATTTAACTAAAATTCGATTATGGATATTGATAATACAAAATTTAAAAAATATATTAGGCCTATCATTAATAGTAATTCCTTTGGGCCTCATTGCCTTGGGGCCCTTGGGTCTTGTTCCAAGAATCTAGATTGCTTTTACTTGTTTAGCGTTGGCGTGATAGCAGCTCTTGCAAATGCTGCCCGTTGTGTATTCAAACTCACTGAACATAATTGTAAAATCTGTTCTAGCAATTTCAGTTCGATCTCCACCACAAAAGATACAACGATCATGGCTAACATTTTCAAAAACTGATTTATGATTTTCTTTTCCCGTTCCTCTGTACCAAGCCATATCCTAGAAATTATAGGAGATAGTTATTTGGAATGCAAAAATTTTTTTGGGCTTATGAACCTATGGATCATAGATAATACACCTAGAGTAGAAGTAACCTTTTCTGTGGATCTTGGGGTTGGTCTAGTATCTTTTTTCAAAAATGAGTTTCAACTAGGATCCCTCTTGCTTAACATGCAGCGGGAGTCCGAGTCAGCTGCTTCAGCAGCTCGAGGACGACCGCTTTAGAGTCAGTGATGAAGTTGTCGAATAAATTTTTTATGCTTAAATCTGATGCCTCTATGGACTCGCAATCGCTATGTTTGAGTCAGTTTAAAACCTCAGAAGTTAAAAAAATTAGACTCGGTTTTATTGAGTTTTTGGAATCTTCTAGACCAAGAAATAAAGTTTTGATATTGTTTAGAAATGATTGGGAATGCTATCAAATTTTTAAATTATATTTTAAATTCTTGGTACATTCTTGGTTCGGAAAGTATGAGAATGAAATTGGTTCTAGAAGCCTTGATTATTAATGATAATAGAGATCTGTTAAAAAGGCAGATACATTCGTAGTTTTTTTTCATATTATAAAAATATGAAATATCCGATTCTTGTACCAAATATTTTTAATCATCCATTCACTTATGAAAGTAGTTTAAATCTTAAAGTTGGTGATTATGTAATGGTACCTTTTGGAAAGTCAAAAATTACTGGTGTTGTTTGGGACGAATTTGAAAAAAATAATAATAAAAATTTTAAGACTAAAAATATAATCAAGAAATTAGACGTTACTCCGTTAAAAAAAAATACAATTAATTTTTTAAATTGGTTTGCAGAATATAATCTTATCCCCAAGGGTATGGCATTAAAGTTAGTACTTTTAACTAGTAATGCGGTAGAGAACAAAGAAACTCAACTTTATCAAATATTTGATGGTAAAATTAAACAAACCTTAATCAAGCTGTCTAGTGATCAAAATAAATCTCTAAAAAAAATGAATGCTTCAAATAAAAAATTTAGAGTTCATGTTTTACAAGGCACAACTGGATCAGGAAAAACTATAGTTTATTTTGAAGCGTTAAAACCACTTATAGAGAAGGGTTTTCAAGGATTAATTTTATTACCAGAAATAGGTCTAACCAGTCAGTTTGAACAAAAATTTTTAGAATATTTTGGTTTTAAACCTGCAGTTTGGCATTCGGGTATTTCAAAAAAAAAGAAAGAATTAATTTGGAGCGGTGTTTCTAACGGTAAAATAAAAATAATTATTGGTGCAAGGTCTTCATTATTTTTACCATTTAAAAAATTAGGTATGATAATTGTTGATGAGGAACATGATCAGTCATTTAAACAAGACGAAGGTATAACCTATAATGCTCGTGATATGGCAATTTCTAGAGCATCTTTTGAAAACATTCCAATCAATTTGATTACCGCTGTTCCTTCTATAGAAACTTTTGAAAATATTAAAAAAGGTAAATACGAGATTTCTAGATTAAATGAAAGATATCAAAACGCAGCACTACCTAATTATGAAATTATAAATTTAAATAAAACCAAACTTGAAAAACAATCATGGCTATCAAATAAAATTATTGAAAAAGTTAATTTACATTTGGAAAAAAAAGATCAAGTTTTATTTTTTTTAAATAGAAGAGGTTTTTCTCCAAATGTTTTGTGTCATAAGTGTTTAACAAGTTTTACATGTCCAAATTGTAGTATCAATTTAGTTTATCATAAAAATAAAAATAACTTATTATGCCATTATTGTGGATACAAATCTGATCTTAAAAGAAATTGTACAAAAGAAAATAATTGTGAATTTATTTTTAGTGGTCCTGGTGTTGAGAGAATTTCAGAAGAGGTAAAAAGAAAGTTTCCTGGAAAAACAATAGAGATTTTTTCAAGTGACACAATGAATAAAAAAGACTCTAAAGAAAAAATAGATAAAATTATTAATAATCAAACGCATATTTTAGTTGGAACCCAATTAATTTCAAAAGGTTTTCATTTTCCAAGCTTAAATTGCATTGTAGTTGTTGATATTGATCTTTCATCTCAAGGACATGATTTAAGAGGTGCAGAAAAAAATTTGCAGCTTTATCATCAACTTTCAGGACGTGCAGGAAGAACTGGAAAACCAGCAACCGTATATTTTCAAACTTATGAAAATAATACTAAGATGATTTCAGAAATTACAAGTAAAAATCCAGATATTTTTTTAGAAAGAGAACTGCAGATAAGAAAAAAAAATAAACTACCTCCATTTCAAAGGTTTATTTCTTTAATCTTAATAGGAGATAATGAAATTAAATTAGAAAAAGAAGCTATTAATTTTAAAAATTTTATTGCAAACAAAATAGAAGGAAAAATACTAGGTCCAGTGAATGCCCCATTATTTAGATTAAAAAGAAAATTTAGAATAAGATTTTTAATAAGAGGATTAAAATCTATGAAACTACAAAGCTCTCTTGCAAAAATTATTCCAAAATATAAATTTTCTTCTGGAATAAAACTTTCAGTTGATGTTGATCCAATTAACTTCAATTAACCGTAAAAAAGAGGACTTTTTTACGAATCCGCTACTTGAAGACATAAGGGTCATATGCTATTCAGGGCGTGATTTTTAAATAATCTTCAATATTATAGAGGAACTAAGTTGAGTAAAGACACCGGATTTTCAATAACTTCAGCTGAAAGGTATTCTCTTGCGCTATTTGAACTTTCAGAGGAAAACAATCTTTTAAGTCAGATCGAAGGTCAGTCTTTATCTATTCTTAATTTAATTGATCAAAGTGAAGATTTTTCTAATTTGATTAAAGATCCAACCACAAGCCAAGAAGATTTACTAAAAGTAATCAATACAATCTCTGAAAATAATAAATTTGAGCATTTATTTAAAAATTTTTTAAGTTTCTTAATACAAAAAAGACGTTTCTTCTTTATTGAGCGTATACTCAAAAGCTTTATTGAAATTTGTTCAAGAAAAAGAGGCGAACTTAAGGCAGAATTAAAATCAGCAAAAGAATTATCTAATGAAGAAATTAAAAAAATTACAGAGGAGTTAACAAAAAATTTTAGCTCAAAAATAAAATTAAACTACAAACATGATGAAAGTTTAATAGGAGGTTTGGTAGTACAAGTAGGAAGTACTATGGTCGATACCTCAATTAAAAATAAATTACAACAGATCGAAAATAGAATGATAGAGGCATAAATGGAAATAAATCCTTCAGAAGTTACAAAAATATTAAAAGAACAAATTAAAAATTTTGGTGATAAAGCAGAAGTCACAGAAGTTGGTCAAGTTTTATCAGTTGGAGACGGTATTGCTAGGATTTATGGTTTGGATAATGTTCAAGCTGGTGAAATGGTAGAGTTTGCAGATGGTTCAAAAGGTATGGCTCTAAATTTAGAAAGTGAAAATGTTGGTGTCGTAATTTTTGGTGATGACAGAAATGTTAAAGAAGGGGATGTAGTAAAAAGAACTGGTAATATTGTAGATACTCCAGTCGGAAAAGAATTATTAGGAAGAGTAGTGGACGGTTTAGGAAATCCTATCGATGGAAAAGGGGCATTAGATAAAGGAATTAAAAAAAGTAGGGTTGAAGTAAAAGCTCCTGGTATTATTCCAAGACAATCAGTAAGTGAACCAATGCAGACTGGTCTTAAATCAATTGATAGTCTGGTTCCGATTGGAAGAGGGCAAAGGGAATTAATTATTGGTGATAGACAAACTGGTAAAACAGCAGTTGCAGTAGATGCAATTATTAATCAAAAAAAAATCAATGAAACTGGTGATGAAAAACAAAAACTGTATTGTATATACGTTGCAGTTGGACAAAAAAGATCAACAGTAAGACAAATTCAAAAAACATTAGAAGAAGCTGGAGCTATGGAGTACACAACAATCGTTGCTGCTACTGCATCTGACTCTGCTCCTTTGCAATTCTTAGCACCATACACAGGTTGTGCAATGGGTGAGTATTTTAGAGATAATGGAATGCATGCGTTAATAATTTATGATGATCTATCTAAACAAGCAGTTGCTTATAGACAAATGTCATTGCTATTAAGAAGACCCCCAGGACGTGAAGCGTATCCTGGAGATGTATTTTATCTTCATAGTAGATTACTTGAAAGAGCAGCTAAATTAAGTGATGAACATGGTGGTGGATCACTTACAGCACTGCCAATTATTGAAACACAAGGTGGAGACGTATCCGCGTTCATTCCAACTAACGTTATTTCAATTACAGACGGACAAATTTTCCTTGAAACAGAACTATTTAACCAAGGTATAAGACCTGCAATTAACGTAGGTTTATCAGTGTCTAGGGTTGGTTCGTCAGCTCAAACAAAAGCAATGAAAAAAGTTTCTGGTTCAATGAAATTAGAACTAGCACAATACAGAGAAATGGCAGCTTTTGCTCAATTTGGATCTGATTTAGATGCATCTACTCAGCAACTTTTGAATAGAGGCTCTAAACTAACTGAACTTTTAAAACAAAAACAATATTCACCCATGACTGTTGCAGAACAAGTTATTTCAGTATTTTGTGGAGTAAAAGGTTATTTGGATGATATTGACTTAAAAGACGTTGCTGAATTTGAGAGCAAGATTATTGAAAAATGTAAATCAGATAAGCCTGAAATTATAGAGTCAATTTTAAGTTCAGGAAAACTTGAGGAAGATAAAGAAAAATTACTTGTTGAGGTAATTACTCAATTAAAAGTAAATTTTAAATCTTAATAATTTATGGCAAGTTTAGACGATCTAAAAAAAAGAATAGCTAGTGTAAAGTCTACACAAAAAATTACTAAAGCTATGAAAATGGTTGCAGCAGCTAAATTAAGAAGAGCTCAAGAAAGTGCTGAGAAGGGAAGGCCTTATTCTGAAAAAATGAATAATGTTATTTTGAATTTATCAAATGGTATATCTGATAAAGAAAATGTACCAAAGTTATTGTCAGGAACTGGTCAGGAAAAAACTCATCTTTGTGTAGTGATGACTTCTGATAGAGGTTTATGTGGTGGATTTAATTCTAATATTATTAAAAAAGCTAAAAGTTATTTTGCAAAAATTTTAGATGAAGGTAAAGAACTTAAAATTATTACAGTAGGCTCAAAGGGAAATGATCAATTAAAAAGAGTTTATGGTGACAAAATAATTGAAAATATTTCTTTCAAAGAGTCTAAAAATGCAAATTATTTCGATGCTGATAAAGTTGGAAAAATGGTAATCGAAAAATTCGAAGCAGGCGAATTTGACGTTTGTATAATTTTTTATAACCAATTTAAAAATGTAATTACTCAAATTCCTCAAGCACAGCAAATAATTCCTTTAAATAATGAAGGAGAAGAAAGTAGTTCAGAAGAAAGTTACGAATTTGAACCAGATGAAGATGAAATTTTAAGTAATTTATTGCCAAAGAATATTTCTACGCAAATATTTAAAGCAATGTTAGAGAATTCAGCTAGCGAGCAAGGGTCTAGAATGAGTGCAATGGATAATGCAACCCGAAACGCAGGTGAAATGGTTGACAAACTTACTATCGAATATAATAGAAGTCGTCAGGCAGCAATTACAAAAGAACTAATAGAAATCATATCAGGAGCAGAAAGTTTATAATTATGAGCAAAGGAATAATCACACAAGTTATTGGAGCGGTAGTAGACGTAAAATTTGATGGTGAACTACCAGAAATTTTAACAGCATTGGAATGTAAAAACGGTGATAACAGACTAGTTTTAGAGGTAGCACAACACTTAGGTGAAACTACTGTTAGAACAATTGCTATGGATGCTACTGAAGGACTAAAAAGAGGTGATGAAGTTATTAATACCAATGCTCCTATTCAAGTTCCAGTTGGACCTGAAACACTTGGAAGGATTATAAATGTAATTGGTGAACCTATTGACGAAAGAGGTGAGGTTAAGACTAAAGAGAGTTGGCCAATTCATAGAGCTGCACCTGAATTTAATGACCAATCAACGGAAACTGAAATACTTGTAACAGGTATTAAAGTAATTGATTTGCTTGCACCTTACGCAAAAGGTGGAAAGATTGGATTATTTGGTGGAGCGGGAGTAGGAAAAACAGTTTTAATTATGGAATTAATTAATAACGTTGCGAAAGCTCATGGTGGTTTTTCAGTTTTTGCAGGAGTTGGAGAGAGAACTAGAGAAGGAAATGATCTTTATCATGAAATGATTGAGTCTGGGGTAATTAAAAAAGAAGGAACTGGCTCAAAAGCTGCTCTAGTTTATGGACAGATGAATGAACCTCCTGGAGCGAGAGCAAGAGTTGCACTTACAGGATTAACTGTTGCTGAATACTTTAGAGATCAAGAAGGTCAGGACGTACTTTTCTTCGTAGATAATATTTTTAGGTTTACTCAGGCAGGATCAGAGGTTTCAGCTTTGTTAGGAAGAATTCCATCTGCTGTTGGATATCAACCGACATTAGCTACTGACATGGGAAACCTACAAGAAAGAATTACGACTACAAACAAAGGGTCAATTACATCTGTACAAGCAATTTATGTACCTGCTGATGATTTAACGGACCCCGCTCCAGCTACATCGTTTGCTCACTTGGATGCAACGACTGTACTTTCAAGACAAATTGCAGAAATTGGTATTTATCCAGCAGTAGATCCACTTGATTCTACATCAAGAATTTTGGATCCAAGAATTGTTGGAGATGAACATTATAGAGTAGCAAGAGATGTTCAAAGAATACTACAATCATATAAATCATTACAAGATATTATAGCTATTCTTGGTATGGATGAGTTATCTGAAGAAGATAAATTAGTTGTAGCAAGAGCTAGAAAAATCCAGAGATTTTTATCTCAACCATTCTTTGTTGCAGAAGTATTTACTGGTTCTCCAGGAAAACTTGTTGATCTTGACTCAACGATCAAAGGTTTTGATGCAATCTGCAAAGGCGAGTATGATCATTTACCTGAAGCTGCTTTTTATATGGTTGGAACAATTGAAGAAGCTATAGAAAAATCTAAGAAAATGGAACAAGAAGCTGCTGCTTAATGAGTGAAGAGTTTAGAGTTGAAATAGTAAATCCTGAAAAATCTTTTTTAGTAAAAGATGATGTTTCAGAAGTTGTGGTCCCTGCTTTTGAAGGAGAGATGGGAATATTGAAGGATCATATTTCTATTATTTCCTTTTTGAAACCTGGGATAATTAAGATTTTATCAAAATCAGGTGATGAAAATTACTATGTTGAAGATGGGATTGTTGAGTTTAAAAATAACAATCTATCTATTTTAACAAGTACAATTTTTAATCTTGCTGATATGGATAAATCAAAGCAACAAGATTTACTTAAACAAGCAAAAGAAGAGGCTAATAAAACCGATATTAACGATCAATCTAAATACTTAGCAGATCAAAAAGTTGAAGTTTTAAAAACTCTAAATTAATTTTTTTACTTTTTCTCTAAGTTCTTTGTAAACATGATGTTTAAAATCAACAACAACATCAGTAATTAAGTCTAAGTCAATCCACTTCCAATCTAAAAATTCTGGATTAGATGTATTAATATTTATTTCATTATCATTTCCAATAAATCGCATTAAAAACCATTTTTGCTTCTGACCTTTGTACTTACCTTTCCAAATAATACCTAGCAATCTATCAGGTAAATCATAGGTTAATGTACCATCTAATTCTTTTATAAGTTCTACGCTTTTGATACTTGTTTCTTCCTCTAGTTCTCTAAATGCAGCTTTTAAATTGTCTTCTCCCTCATCAACACCACCCTGAGGCATTTGCCAAAAATTTTTAGGATTATCTATTCTTTTTGCTACGAATACTTTATTTTGTTTATTTAATAAAACAATTCCGACCCCACTTCTCAGTGGTAAATCTTTAAAATTTTTATTCATATTATCCGTTAAGTAACTTAATAGCGTAGTTCAATTGATTATCAGTATCAGTTTTTATTCTAAAATCATCACCTTCTTCATTTACTTCAATATCTGGTCTAACACCTACTTCAGATATAGATTTTCCTGAAGGTAAATAATATTTTGACACAGTTAATCTGATAGCTCCACGATTTTTTAATGGAATTATTGATTGAACTGAACCTTTACCAAAGCTATTTTCGCCAATGATAATTGCTCTTTTGTGATCTTTTAAAGCTCCAGCTACTATTTCGGATGCTGACGCTGATCCATAATTAATTAAAACCAACAAAGTCTTTCCATCTGTAATGTCACCTTTACGTGCAAACCACTTTCTATTTTCAGATTTTTTTCTACTTTTTGTTGAAACTATTTCTCCATTTTCTAGAAAAAAATCTGAGATTTTTATTGCTTGAGATAAAAGACCTCCAGGATTATTTCTTAAATCTAAAATAAATGAATTTAGGTTTTTATTTTTTTTAAGTTTTTTAATTTGTTTTTCTATTTGATCACTACTGTTATCATTAAATGAGGTAAGCCTGAGGTATCCTATACTTTCATCTATAATTTCAGATTTCACAGATTGAACCTGAATAACTTCTCTTATTACATTAAATATTAAAGCCTTTTTTTCACCTCTTCGTCTTACTGTTAATTCTATTCCAGAACCTACAGGTCCTCTCATTAAATCAACGGCTTCACTTAATGATTTTCCTTGAACTTGAATACCATTTATTTTGACTATGTAATCACCAGCTTTTAATCCAGCCCTTGATGCAGGTGTATCATCTATTGGTGAAATTACTTTTACAACCCCTGCTTCCATGCTAACCTCAATTCCTAATCCACCAAATTCACCACTAGTCTCAGTTTGCATTTCCTCAAAAATTTTGGGAGGCATGTATGCTGAATAAGGATCAAGTGATTGTAAAAGACCATTAATCGCAGCGTCCATGCTTTCAGATTGATTTATTTCATCTACGTATTCTTTATTAATCTTTTCTAAAACTTCACCAAAAAGATCAATTTTTTTGTAAATGTCAATTTCAGCTGAAATAACTGTTTTAGTAAAGTATAAAACAGAGAAAAAGATTAATAAATAAAATTTAATTTTCATCATATAATCACTTTTTCTTTTGGAATTAGCTCTGACCAAATTTTCTCTAACTCATAAAATTTTCTTTTTTCAGGATGGAAAATATGAACAATTAAATCAATCCCATCAACAAGCTTCCATTCTGCACTATCTTTACCCTCAATTTTGGAGTTTTTTACACCATTATTTTTTAGCTTCTCTAAAACTTGTTCAGATAAAGATTGGATATGTCTAGATGAGGTCCCGCTTGCTATGATCATGTAATCAGCCATAGAACTTTTGTCTTTAAGATCAATAGTTACTATATTTTGAGCTTTATTGAGATCTAGTGTGTTGATTACAATTTCTTTTAAGTCTGAAATTTTGTCCATTAATTGAATTTAGATTATCAAATTTTTCTTAATTGAGAAGATGAAATGTTGACTTTATTAAACTCAATAAACTCTAGATTGGTCTTACTAAGTTGCTTAAATGTCTTTGATTTTAAAGAATTTTTTTTATACCCATGTCTATCAAAAACTAGGATGTTACATTTTTGTGAAATTAATTTAGATTTATGCCATTTATGAAAATTAATAAGGTTGTCGGCACCCATTAAAAAATAAATTTCAATGCTTTTATCTTTTTTTAAATGATTAATTAAATTTATAGTTTTATTTGAATTAATAATTTTTTCATAAAATTTAACCTTAATAAATGAATTTGTACCAATTATTTTTTTACAATATTTAATTCTGTCAGCAACAGATGTCTTACTCTCTATTTTAAATGGATTTTTTTTTGTAATTGCCCAAATAACTTTTTTGAGTTTGTATCTTTTTTTTGCTTCCTTAGAAATTGCCAAATGTCCTTTATGAGCAGGATCGAACGATCCACCTAATACACCAACTTTTATTTTTGTGTTATCCAATTTAATTTCTTATTTTACCATTACTAGTGATTTCATATTTATATGAAATCAATTGATTTAAACCTACAGGGCCTCTTGGTGGTAGTATATTAGTAGAAATTCCAACTTCTCCACCAAATCCAAATTCACCTCCATCAGCAAATTGAGTTGAGGTATTATGCATTGCAATTGAGCTTTTAACATTTTTTAAGAAATATTTTGCTGTTTTTTTATTTTTTGTAATGATGGAGTCAGTGTGCATTGTGCCATATTTATTAATATGCTTAATTGCCTCTTCAGAATTTTTAACAACTTTAACAGATACAATTGATGCCAAATATTCAGTTGACCAATCTTTTTCTTTTGCAGGATATACTTGACCTTTGTAATAACTCTTCAAAATCTTATCACCAATTATTTTACAACCATTATTTTCAAGTGCCTGCAAAATTGGATTACCAAATTTTTTTACTATATTTTTATGAATAAGAATGGTTTCAGTTGCGCCACAAATACTTGTATTTCTTAATTTAGCGTTATAGACAACTTCTTTAGCCATTTTTAATTCTGCATCTTTATCTATATAAGTATGACAAAGTCCCTCTAAGTGCCCAATTATAGGCACTTTGGATAATTCTAAAACTTTTTTAACTAAATTTTTTCCACCACGAGGTATTATGACATCGATATATTTTTTCATTTTAGAAAGCATTATATCTACGAGTTTTCTTTGTTTTGAGTCGATAAATTGAATAAAGTTTTCATCAACTTTATTTTTTTTAAGTGCTTTTCTAAACAACTTAGCTAGAGCTTTATTTGAATTTATGGCCTCAGAGCCTCCTTTCAAAATCACTACATTTCCAGATTTAAAACAAAGACTAGCAACATCTGAAGTTACATTTGGTCTACTTTCATAAATAACTCCAATAACTCCAATTGGTATTGAAACTCTTTTAATATCCAAACCATTTGGTCTCTTCCATTTTTCTAAAGTGCTATCTATAGGATCCCTTAATTTAACTATTTTTAAAATAGAATTTATAATTCCATCTAATTTATTTTCATTTAAATGAAGTCTTTTGATTAAGTTTTCTTTTAAACCTTTTTTTCTTGCGTAATTAATATCTTTTGAATTTTGATTAATAATAAATTTTTTTTCATTCTTAATTAATTTAGCGTAATCATTTAAGACTTTATTTTTTACTTCAGTTGTAATTTTATACTCACTAGCTTTTCGAGCTTTTATTCCAATTAAATTCATATATTTAATCATTTAAATTTCCACCATATCATCTTTATGAATAACTTCTGATTTTGCAACATAGCCTAATAATTTTTCAATTTCATTAGAGTGATGACCCATAATTTTAGTCACCTCATCAGAAGTAAAGGAGCTTAACCCTCTAGCACATTCATTATTTTTTTTATCTAATACTTTAATATGATCACCTTTGTTAAATCTTCCCGAAACTTTTTTAATTCCTGCTGCTAACAAACTTTTTCCAGATTTTAATGCTTTTTTAGCACCATCATCAATTGTTAAAGCTCCTTTAGGTGCTACAGAACTTATTATCCATTTTTTTCTTGCATCTAACTTTGAAATCTTTGAACTAAACCAAGTACAATTATTTTTTTCAATAATTTTTGAAATAGGGTTTGAGTATAGTCCATTGGCAATAACCATACTAGTACCAGCAAGCTGACATATTTTTGCAGCTTCAATTTTTGTATGCATACCACCACTTCCATATTCATTTACGCCTTTAATATAAATTTTTTTTAGATCTTTTTTTAGGTCATCAATTTTTTTTATAAGTTTAGCATCCTTAAAAATTTTAGGGTTTTTTGTATACAAACCATCAACGTCAGATAATAAAATTAAGGTATCTGCGTTTGTAATTTGCGCGACCCTAGATGCCAATCTATCATTATCTCCATATTTTATTTCACTCGTTGCAATAGTGTCATTTTCATTTACTACAGGAATAAAACCAAGTTCAAAAAGATTATCAAAAGTTCGTTTTGCATTGAGAGATCTTCTTCTTTCCTCAGTATCTTCTAATGTAAGCAAAATCTGAGAAATATTTAATTTATATTTTGCAAAAGTTTGTGAAAATAAATTCATCAGCTCTATTTGACCAATAGAAGCAATAGCTTGACTCTTATCTAATTTGATATTTTTTTTGTTATAATTCATTTTCTTGCAACCCAAAGCTATAGCACCAGAGCTAACAATAACTACTTTTTGATTTTTATCTCTTAATTTTTTAATATCTTCTGCAAAACTAGATAACCATTGTTTCCTAATTTTTTTATTTTGATCAACTAGGAGAGATGATCCAATTTTGACAATAATTATTTTAGAGTTTTTAAGATACATAAGACAAAAGCTTTGCTTTAATTTTTGATACAGATTCTTTCTCCAGAGTTGTCATTGTCATAATCTCACAATTTTTACCCTTTGAAAAATGATCTATAACTTCATTTACTGTTTCTTCATCAATCAAATCGACTTTATTAAGCACAATTAGTTCTTTTTTTTCTAATAACTTTGCACTGTAACTTTTTAATTCATTTTTCACCTGATTATAAGACTCATTCAGATCTAAGTTGGTGACATCAATTAAGTGCAGTAAAGACTTACATCTCTCTATATGTTTTAAAAATTGTATCCCTAACCCTATACCTTCGTGAGCACCTTCAACTAATCCTGGAATATCTGCAATGGTAATTTCTTTATCATCGTAAGAAGCCACGCCAAGGTTGGGATTAATAGTTGTAAATTTGTAATTTGCAATTTTTGGACTTGCGTTTGTTAATGCTGCTAACAAACTTGATTTTCCTGCATTTGGCAATCCAATAATACCGATATCAGCAATTGTTTTTAATTGAAGCCATATTGTAAATTCTTCTCCGATAGTGCCTTTAGTAAATTTTCTTGGAGCTCTATTTGTAGAACTTTTAAATCTTGTGTTTCCCAAACCTCCTTTTCCACCAGCAGCCGCAACATATTCTTCACCTTTTTTATTAAAATCAAAAAGAAGAGTTTTGTTATCTTCTTCAAATACCTGTGTACCTAGAGGAACTTTTAAAATTAAATCTTCACCACCTTTTCCTGTTCGGTTTTGACCAGAACCATTTTCTCCACGTTTGGCTTTGTGGTGTTGTTGATATCGATAATCAATAAGGGTATTTAAATTTTCCTCTGACTTCAAAATAATTGATCCACCTTTTCCACCGTCCCCACCATCTGGTCCGCCAAACTCAACATATTTCTCTCTTCTAAAACTAGGAGATCCGTCTCCACCGTTTCCAGCTTTAATATAAATTTTAACTTGATCGAGAAATTTCATAATACAACATCTATTTTAATTGGTTGTACTATTAATTGGGCTTTACAGAAACAAAAGTTCTATCTGATTTAGATTTTTTGAAAACAACTTTCCCTTTAACAACTGAAAATATTGAATGATCTTTACCCATACCAACATTTTCACCTGGAAAAATCTTAGTTCCTCTTTGTCTAACAATTATGTTTCCAGGAATTACTGTTTCACCACCATACTTTTTTACACCAAGTCTTCTACCAGCACTATCTCGTCCGTTTCGTGATGATCCACCTGCTTTTTTTGTTGCCATAATTTACCTAATAACTATTTGCTTACTGCTTCCTTAACTTCTTCTTTTTTTGAAGTTTTAGAAATTTTTTCAGCTTCTGGTAATACTTTACCATCTTTTGAAAAAATTTTGTTAATTCTTATCATAGAATATTGTTGTCTATGCCCATTTTTTCTTCTTGAATTTTGTCTTCTTCTTTTTTTAAAAATTAAAATAGTTCTATTTTTGCTATTTTTAATTAAATCAGCCTCCACTTTTGCGCCCACAACATTTGGAGTTCCGATTTCAATTGATTTATCATCGCCGTATGCCAAGATTTCATTAAACTCTATTTTAGTTTCGGGTTTAGAGTCTGGTAATTTTTCAATCTTTAGAATTTCTCCAGATTTTACTTTATACTGTTTTCCACCTGTTTTTATTACTGCGTATGACATAGTATGATTTAATTTAAAGTTACTGCAATATAGTTGTAGTCAGCCTTTAGTCAAGCCGAATTAATTAGAAATTATCCTTAAAATCTCTTAATTTTGAAAAGGTTTTAACATCTTTTGCTCTTAAAAATATATTACACTCCAATTCCTCTTTTAAAGTTGACGGTATCGTAGGAATTCCATTTTCTCTTAATTTTTTTATTTTTTCTATTTTTTTTTGTAAATCTTTGTTTTCGGAATCATATTTTTTGCAAAACTTTGCATTGTTAAGAGTGTATTCATGACCACAATAAATTTTTGTATCTTTTGGCAATAATTTAATTTTGTTTAAAGATTCAAACATTTCCTCATAAGAACCTTCAAATATTCTTCCACAACCAAGTGAGAAAAGTGTATCTCCAGTAAAAACTATTTTTTCTTTAAAAAAATTAAAACAAATATGGCCTGAAGTATGTCCAGGTATATGCATAATTTCAGCTTCAAAGTTTTCAGCTTTCCATATTTGATTGTCTTCTAACAATATGTCTATTCCAGGTATTCTTTTAGAGTCTCCTTCAAAACCTACAACAACTGATCCATATTTTTTTTTTAATTCTTGATTTCCTCCTATATGATCATAGTGATGATGAGTATTAAGAATGTATTTTAATTTTATATTTTTATTCTTAAGGAAATTTATTATTGGCTCGGACTCACTGGGATCTACAACACATGCAGAATTGTTACTTTCGTCTATTATTAAATAGCTATAGTTGTCTTGAAGACAAGGTATAATTTCAATACGCATTTTATTTTTCTATCAAAAATATACCAAGATCTGCAAACAAATTTTTAACGCCTAAATTACTCTGATTTATTGTTGATTTATCTAGATTGTTTAAAGCGAGTGATTTAAAAATCTTTATATCTTTTGATTTTACAAAGTGAAAAAAATCTTTGATTGTACACATATGTAAATTTGGTGTGTTATACCATTCATCTGGTAATGTTTTTGTAATTGGCATCGTACCTTTAAATAATAAATGAAATCTTACTTTCCAGTATCCAAAATTAGGAATCGTAACTATTGCTTTTTTTCCAACTCTTAAAAGTTCATCTAAAACTAATTCAGGATTAAGAAAAGCTTGTAGGGTTTGACTTAAAACAACATAATCAAATGATTTGTCTGGAAATTGCTTTAAATCTTTTTCAGCATTTCCTTCAATTACAGTTAAACCTTTAGCAATACATTCTTGCACTTTTTCTTTTGAAATCTCTAATCCTCTTATATTTATGTTTTTATTATCCTTTAAAAATTTCATCAAGGTTCCATCGGCACACCCTACATCTAAGACTTTCTTATCTTTTTCAATTAAATCTGCTATTACCTGAAATTCATTTTTCATAATTAATTTTCTTCGTAAGATTTATCTAAAAAGTTTTTAAGTGCACTTAAGAAATCAGGAACGTCTAGTAAAAAGGAGTCGTGACCTTTATCTGACTCAATTTCTACAAATCCAACATCAGCTCCTATTGAGTTTAACGCAATCACAATATCTTTGTTTTCTTGGGTCGGATAAAGCCAATCTGAAGTAAAAGAAATTATAAAAAATTTCGCGTTTGTATTTATAAATGCTTCTGAAAGATTACCATTGAATTGCTTAGCTAAATCAAAATAATCCATAGCTCTAGTAATATAAAGATAACTATTTGCATCAAATCTATCTACGAAAACTGAGCCCTGATATCTTAAATAACTTTCTATTTGAAAATCAGCGTCAAATCCAAATTTAAGATCTTCTCTTTCTTGTAACTTTCTTCCAAATTTTTCCTGCAAACCTTTTTTAGATAAATAAGTAATATGAGCTGCCATTCTAGCTACTGCCAATCCTTTTCCAGGATTAGTGTCGTTTGATGTATAATTCCCATCTCTCCAGTTACTGTCAGCTGTAATAGCTTGTCTACCTAGTTCGTTAAAAGCAATATTTTGAGCTGAATGACTAGATGTGGTTGCTATCGGTATCACTGTTTTGGATTTATCAGGAAAGTTGCAAATAAACTGAAGGACCTGCATACCTCCCATTGAACCACCAGTTATAGAAAACAGTTTATCAATACCAAAATGATCAAGTAAATTATATTGAGCATTCACCATATCATTAATTGTAATAACGGGAAAATTTGTTCCAAAAATTTTTTGATCAGGATCTTTATGACTTGGTCCGTATGATCCCATACATCCACCAATTACGTTAGAGCAAATAACAAAATATTTATTTGTATCGATAGCTTTATCAGGACCTACTGCGTAACTCCACCAACCCTCTTTGTTAGTTACAGGATTTATTCCGGTTACAAATTGATCTCCTGTTAGAGCATGAAAAACTAATATTGCATTATCTTTTTTTGAATTAAGTGAACCGTAAGTTTCATAGGCTATCGGAAAATCTTTTATGGTCTTTCCACAGTCTAATTTTAGTGGTTTCTTTACAATTAAAGTTTTTATGTTTTTCTCAGTATTCATATTTTTTGACTGTTTCGAATTGTGAGAAAAAAAACTATTTTAGCGGTTTTTTTTAAGCGCTCGCAATTCAGTTAAATCAGCGCATAATTTTTTTACTAGAACTTATTTATTATGTCAATTTTTTAAAAAATCCTCTTATTCTCTATAAAATTTTGTAATTTTATCTATAAAGAGCACATAAATTAAAAAAAATGATAACTCCAAATTTCAAAAAATTTAAAATTGAGGCTTATAAGCCTGGTAAATCAAAAGTTAAGAAACTTAAGAACGTAATTAAGCTTTCTGCAAATGAGTCTGCTTTAGGTATGAGCCCTAAAGCAAAGAAAATAATATCAAATAAAAATCTAAATTTAGATAAATATCCAGATGGAAAATCTCAAAATTTAAGGAAAGCAATATCTAAAGCGTATAAATGTAATTCTGAGAAAATTATTTGTGGAGCTGGTTCAGATGAAGTTATTCAAATGCTCTGCCAGTTGTTTTTAAACCCAAAAGATGAGGTTGTGGTACCAGAATACAGTTTTTTAATGTACAGAATTTACTCAAAAATTGTAGGTGCAAAAGTTGTATTTGCAAAAGAAATTAATTTTAAAGTTTCAGTAAATGAAATTTTAAAAAAAATAACAAAAAAAACTAAAATTGTGTTTATAGCTAACCCAAACAATCCTACAGGAACTTACTTAACGAAAAAAGAAGTTTTAGAATTAAGAAAAAGATTAAATAAAAAAATTTTACTAGTTATAGATGATGCCTATGCAGAATATATGAAAAACAAAGATTATTCATCTGGGTTAGATTTGTTTAAAAATAAAGACAATGTTTTCATCCTTAGAACTTTTTCAAAAATGTTTGGATTAGCTTCTTTGAGAGTAGGTTGGGGATATGGATCAAAAAAAATAGTTGATGCTCTAAATGTTATAAAACCACCATTTAATGTAAATGGTATTGCTCAATTAGCTGCCATCGAGTCACTGAAGGATAAGGCTTTCATAACTAAATCGATTAGACATAATTTATTATATTCTAAAAAAATTAAGAAATTCCTAGAGATATATAATATTTTTTCAAATTCAGTTTCAGCAAATTTTTTGTTACTTAATTTTGAAAAATGTAGATATTCAGCAAAATTTCTGTATGAAAAACTCAAAAATAAGGGAATTATTTTAAGATCAACAGAAGGTGGTTATCATATAAAGAATAAATTAAGGTTAACTATTGGATCTAAAAAAGAAAACTTAAAATTTATGAGTGTTATTAAGCAAGTATTGAAAAAATGAAAAATATTTTAATTATTGGCTGTGGATTATTAGGTTCATCTTTATTAAGGCGTATTAGCAAAAAAAAAATAGCAAAAAAAATATTTATATATGAAAAATCAAAATCAAATCTTGCTAAGATAAAAAGATTAAAATTACCTGGAACAATTGTTAAATCATTAAAAGAAGGTGCAAGTAATTCCGATTTAATCATCTTTTGTACACCAATGAGTGAATACAAAAATATTATTTTAAAAATTAATAAATTTATACCATCGAAAACATTGATTACAGATATTGGTTCTTCAAAAATTGAAACTTCTAAAATTATAAATAAATTTTTAAAGAAAGGTATTCATTGGATTCAAAGTCACCCAATAGCTGGATCAGAGGTCAGTGGACCAGAGCATGGTAAAGAAAATATGTTTGCTGATAGATGGTGCATAATAATTAAAAAAAAAAATATTAAAAAAAATAATATAAATATTCTAACTAAGTTTTGGAAAAAAATTGGAGCAAAAGTGGTTGTTATGAGCGCTGAAAAACATGACAAAATTTTTTCTATTACTAGTCATTTACCACACTTAATTGCATATAATCTGGTGAAATCCGCACAAGATTTTGAGAAAAAACAAAATTATGAGCTAATCAAATATAGCGCTGGTGGATTACGAGATTTTTCTAGGATTGCAGCATCAAATGAAATCATGTGGAGAGATATTTTTTTTAACAATAAAAATAATATTTCAAAAGCGATTGATTTATTTATTAAAAATTTAAATCAATTTCAAAAAGATATTAATTCAAAAAATAATAAGTCTATTGTAAAGAAACTTATTCAGACTAAAAAAGTAAGGTCAAAAATCATCAAATTGAAACAAGATATTGATAAACCTGACTTTGGAAGAAATTAATATTTTATTCTAGATACTTTTTTTACCTTTAGCTTGGCAGTTTTTTCAATTCTATTAATTGTTTCTATAATTGGCATAATAATTACTTTTCTTTCTGGACCATAGGCATGAATTAGTTGTTTTGAATTTAAACACATAGCAACATGACCTTTCCAAAAAATAATATCTCCTTTTTTAAATAGTCTTTTCTTTGAATTCTTTTTTGTATATTTGATCTGGTCCTTTGTATCTCTTGGATAAAACGAATTATTATAAAAATAAAATATTTGCAACAAGGCTGAACAATCAATACCTTTAAATGTTTTTCCACCCCAAACATATTTTACATCGAGAAATTTTTTAAATATTTTTTTAAAATTATTTTCTTTATGGTTTATTTTTTTAATATCTGCTTTTTTAATCCATTTATTTTTTTCAATTTTTATGTAATTCTTATTTTGCTCTAATACAGATAATTTGGATGCAAGTGGAAGCCAACTGCTAGTTCCAATTTCAGGTTTTTTATAAATCTTTGCTTTTAGTGAACTGACTTTATAATTAGGACTAAATTTTTCTTTATATTTTGAATTTTTTATAAACCCTTTATAATTATCAAATAAAGTTTTAATTTTTATCCAACTTTTATTTTTTTTTAAAATTTTGAATTTTTCACCATATATAATCTGTGAAGTTACCTCAGATCTTTTCGAAGGATTTTTGTAAATATTTGAAAAATTACCTATGAAGTAAAAATTATTTTGCACCAATTTTAATTTTGTTTTTAATTAACCACAAACAGATTAATGATGGTATCACCATTACAGTTGTTAAAACAAAAAATGTTCCCCAATCTCCATTTAGCCAGTCAACTAAAGCTCCTGATGATGAAGCTAAAGTAGTACGACCAGCAGTACCAATCGAAGCAAGTAATGCATATTGTGTAGCTGTATAAGTTCTATCAACTAGCAATGATATAAACGCAACAAATGCTACAGTTGCAAAAGCTGCTGTGATATCATCAGCTATAACCGCAATTGCAAATAAAATTTCTGATTTTCCAGTCCATGCTAAGACTGCAAATAAAAGATTTGTTATAGCCATTAACCCTCCAGCAAAGAACATGGTTTTAATTGTTCCAGCCCTCATGGCCATTACTCCACCTAATAATGTAAATACAACTGTTGTTATCCAACCAAGTCCTTTTGAATAAATTGCAATTTGACCTTTGGAAAACCCAATTTCTTTATAGAAGACAATTGACATTCTTCCCATAAAAGCTTCACCTATTTTAAATAAAAAGACAAAGCCCAAAATTCCTACAGCAATTGTGAAACCATTTTTTTTAAAAAAACTAATAATAGGCCCACTTATAGTTCCTGAAATATAAGCAATAAAGTTTGTGATTATATTGCTAGATCCAAGTTTTCCTTCAATCAATTTGTCAGTTTCTCTTTGTTTTGCTTGTCTATTTGTTTCTATAGGTTCATGAACAAACATTAATGCTATATTCATTAAAATTATTAAAACACCTAAAATTAAAAAAGTGGCTTGCCAATAGTCGGCAACACCCAGGTTTTCAAAAAATTCTGCCGTAAATAAAGCAACAACTCCACCTAATTTATAACCAGTCCACCAACCAACAACAGCCATGGCTGCACCAGCAGCCATTGATTTTCCTTCATTTTCATTTATCTGTTCAATTCTTAATGCATCTACAGTTATATCTTGGGTTGCTGACGCAATAGCAATAATTAAACCTACAGTAATTAACAAAGCCAAATTTTCAGTTGGATTAATCACACTCCAAACAATAAGACTTAACAAAATAATTAATTGCATCAAAACTATCCATCCTCTTCTATGGCCTAGTTTTTTTGTTAGTATTGGAATTTGAATTCTATCAATGATTGGTGCCCACAAATAATTAAAAGCATATACTCCAAAAATTAAACCTGCCCATCCAATTGTTGACCTGCTTAATCCCTCTTCTTTTAGCCAAAGACTTAAACTACTTGCAATTAAAACCCAAGGAAATCCACTAATAGAGCCTAATAGCAAAATTCTTATCATTCGAACATCTTTGTAAATCGAGAGAGAGTCTAGCCAAGTTTGTTTTTTTGCTTCTTGCATATTTAATTTCTCCAAAATGATGGTAAGAACAATACTAATATTGCAAACAGCTCAAGTCTACCTAAAATCATACCTACAGTTAATATCCATTTAGAAATGTCAGGTAAAGATGAAAAATCTCCATTTGGACCAATTATTGGCCCCAATCCTGGGCCAACATTTGAAATAGATGTTGCTGCTCCAGATATTGCAGTAATAAAGTCAAGACCTGTTAGGGATAATAATGCCGCTAAAATAAAAAATATTACAAAATAAAAATAAATAAAAGATATGATTGAAGAAATAAATTTTTCATCTACAGATCCTTGATCATATTTAATTACAAATATTCCTTTTGGATAAATAATTTTTTTTAGTTGATTTAATATAAATAGATATAGAATTTGAATTCTAAAAATTTTAACACCACATGTTGTAGATCCAGCACATCCTCCAATAAACATTAGTGCAATAAATATTGTTATAGGAAAGCTTCCCCAACCATCAAATTCGGCATTTACATAACCTGTTCCTGTTAATATTGAAATAGTATTAAAAAAAACAGATCTTAAACTAAAGCTTTCATTATTATTAAACAATAAATAAATTGATAGTATAATAATACTTATAATTATTATTTTAATAAACGTCCTTATTTGAATATCATATAAAAAAATTTTTTTGTTTCCACTTAGAAATTTTATGTATGCAATAAATGGAATACTGCCTAGAATTATAAAAATCATTGACGATATTTCTATAGGAACACTGTTAAAATATCCGATTGATTGATTATAATTTGAAAATCCACCAGTTGCTATTGTTGTCATAGAATGAGTTAAACTATCAAATTTTCCCATTCCAAATATCCAATATGATAATGCACAGAACGCAGTTAAACCTGAATAAATATATATAAGCCTTAAGGCTATTTCTTTTGATTTGGGCAAAATTTTTTCAGATGAATCGTTGCTAGAAATTTTAAATAATTGCATACCACCAACGTTCATTATAGGCATTAAAGTAATTGCCATTACTATTATACCAATTCCACCTAACCATTGAAGTATTGCTCTCCATAGTAGAATACCTTTTGGTGTATTCTCTAAGTCAGAAATAATTGTAGATCCAGTTGTGGTAATACCAGACATACTTTCAAAAAAAGCATCAGTGATTGAAAGCTCCATATTAGAAAATATAAATGGTAAAGATCCAAAAATAGCAATACTTAACCATGACAAAGCAGTTAATAAAAATGCTTGTTGTAAATTTAACTTTTTGTCGTGGTCTAGATTTGAAAGAAAAAATAATGATCCAAAAATTATAGTCACAATAGATGCACCAAAAAATGATGAGTCTATTTCGGAATAAATAAATTGAGCAATAATTGGTATGAACATTGAGACACCTAAAATTATTTGCAAAATTCCTAGTGTAAAAAAAACAGTTTTATAATTAGACATTTTGAAAGAACATTATTTTATGGTAAATAAATTTCAACTCTATAAGAATTAATAAAATCGCCAATTTAAGATTTTTATAAAAGATATATTCGTGATTAAAAAAGAAATATTAGACAAAACAAGTGCTTGGCCTTTCGTTGAAGCAAAAAAAATGCTTCGTGATAGAAAATCATTTATTGATAAAAAAGGGAAAATTACCCTTCAAACAGGCTACGGTCCAAGTGGCCTTCCGCATATCGGAACATTTGGTGAAGTTGCAAGGACTTCAATGATGGTAAATGCCTTAAAGCAACTTACTGATATACCAACAGAAATAATTACTTTTTCTGATGATATGGATGGTTTAAGAAAAGTTCCTGATAATGTTCCTAATCAAGAGTTACTAAATAAAAATCTACATAAACCATTAACACAAGTTCCTGATCCATTTGAAAAATTTGCAAGTTTTGGCGAACACAATAATGAAATGTTAAAAGATTTTTTAAACAGCTTTAGTTTTAAATACAGTTTTAAAAGTTCTACATCTTTATACAAAAGTGGTTTTTTTAACCCAACTTTAAAAATTATTTTAGAAAATTATGATGGTATAATGAATATTATACTTCCAACTTTAGGCAAAGAACGTCAACAAACTTACTGTCCTTTTTTACCTATTTGTCCAAACACAGGGCATGTTCTCGAAATACCAGTTATAGAAATTGATAAAAAAAATTCTAAAATAATTTTTGATAATAAGGGTAAAAAATTAGAAACTAGTATTTTAGATGGAAATTGCAAATTACAATGGAAAGTGGATTGGGCAATGAGATGGTATGCTCTGGATATAGATTTTGAAATGTATGGAAAAGACCTTATTGAAAGTGCAATTTTATCAACTAAAATTATAAATTTAATTGGTAAAAAACATCCATCTGGATTTGCTTATGAATTATTTCTTGATGAAAAGGGTGAAAAAATTTCAAAATCAAAAGGAAACGGTATTACCATCGACCAGTGGTTAAAATATGCTTCACCTGAAAGTTTATCTCTATACATGTATCAAAATCCAAAAAGAGCAAAAAAACTTTATAAAGAAATAGTGCCTAAAGCTGTAGATGAGTACCTCGATAATATAGAAAAATCAAAAAAACAAACAGAACAACAATTAGTAATGAATCCTGTTTGGCATGTCCATAATGGAAATATTCCAAAAGAAGAGATGATTATGACTTTTTCTATGTTGTTGAATTTAGTTGAAACAAGTAATGCTGATAACAAAGATTTATTATGGAAGTTTGTTAAAAAATATAAATCTAACATTCATGAAAAAAACTTTCCAATTTTTGATGGACTAGTTGGATATGCAATCAAGTATTTCAACGATGTCATTAAGGCTCAAAAAAAATATAAAAATCCATCTGAAAATGAAAAATTAGCTCTACAAGCATTAGTTAAAACTTTAGAACAATGTAATGATCAGATGTCTCCAGAGGATATACAGACATTAATTTATTCAACAGGCAAAGAGAATGGATATGCAGAAAACTTAAGAGATTGGTTTAAGCTAATTTATGAAGTGGTGTTTGGAGATGAAAATGGACCAAGAATGGGTTTTTTTATAAGCTTTTTCGGTGTTAACGAAACAAAAGATTTGATAATTAGTAAATTAAAATAATGTATTCAAATTTAAGATCCTTAATATTTAAAATAGATCCTGAAAGAGCACATTTTTTAGCAATTCAATCTCTTAAACTCAATTTAGTTTCAAATATATTTGATGAAAACAAAAATGATCCAATTTTAAAAACAAAATTATTTAATCAAGATCTTGATAATCCTATCGGTATTGCAGCAGGTTTTGATAAGAATGCAGAGGTATACAATCCCTTATTTAAATTGGGTTTTGGATTTGTTGAAGTAGGTACGGTTACACCATTAAAACAATATGGAAATGAAAAACCAAGAGTATTTAGATTGGTAGAAGATCAAGCATTAATTAATAGGTTGGGTTTTAACAACCATGGATCAGACACAATATTAAGCAGAATAAAATCTAATAAAAAACTAGGTGTATTAGGTGTAAATGTAGGTCCAAACAAAGATTCTAACGATAGATTGAATGATTATCTAACTGGATTAGAAAAATTTTCTGAAGTTGCAGATTATATTACAATTAATATTTCTTCACCAAATACTGAAAATCTTAGAAATTTTCATGAAGAGAATAAATTGAAAGAGTTATTAAAATCTGTCTCAGAGAAAAAAAAACAATTAAAATCTGAAATTCCTGTAGCTGTAAAGATTTCACCAGATATAAGCGAAAATCAAATTGACTTAATTTCAGAAATACTTTTAGAAAATGATATAAGCGCAATAATAATTTCAAATACTTCCGAAGCCTCTCGGGAAACACTTCAAAATATACAGAGACATCAAAAAGGTGGTTTATCTGGAAAACCTATTGAAAAAAAATCAAATCTTTTAATAAGCAAGTTCTACAATTTAATTAAAGGTAAAATAAAAATAATTGGAGTGGGCGGCGTTGACTCAGGTAAAGCAGCCTATGATAAGTTTTTATTAGGAGCAGATTATGTTCAGTTGTATACCGGCATGGTATTTCAAGGACCCAATATTGCTGGCATGATTAAAAAAGACCTAAAAGAATTACTAATAAGAGATGGTGTCAAAAATTTCACAGAAATTGTTGGAAATAAAACTGTTTCTTAAATGTATTAAACTTGACGCCTTCAATATCTCCCCTTATATAGGCACTGTTATTATGTCAAAAAAATGTGAACTTACCGGTAAAATTCCAATGAAAGGTCATAATGTTAGTCATGCTAACAACAAGACTAAAAGAAGATTTTTACCTAACCTAAAAAAAGTAAAATTTACAAGTGAGCTTACTGGAAGAAGTTTAAAACTTACTGTAAGTAACTCAGGTGTAAGGTCAGTTGATAAAAAAGGTAGTTTTGATGAATTTTTAAAAACTGTAAAAAATAAAAATTTATCTCCTAGATTAAAAAAGTTAAAAAAAGTAGTTTTAATTAAATCCCCTTTTAAAAAGAAACCTGTAGCTAAATCAGCTTAATGAACAAATTATTTATCACCCTGTCAATAATGATGGGAGTTGTTGTACTATCATCTAATTATTTAGTTCAGTTCCCAATCAACTATTTTGGATTAAATGAGATTTTAACTTATGGAGCTTTTAGTTACCCAATAGCTTTTTTAATAACAGATTTAGCAAATAGGTCGTATGGAAAATTATTAGCAAGGCAAATTGTATATTTGGGCTTTTTAATAGGAATTATATTTACATTGTTATTCTCAACAGATTTTGCAGATTTAATCTCGGTTAGAATTGCAATTGGATCAGGGATTGCATTTATTACTGCTCAATTGTTGGATATTCAAATTTTTGATCGATTAAGAAAAAAAGAGTGGTTTGTTGCACCACTTACTTCATCTTTGATTGGATCAACAGTCGATACATTTTTATTTTTTTCAATATCATTTTATGCAACAGGAGTACCTTGGGTAACTTTATCTCTTGGAGATTTAGCGGTAAAAATTTTAGTTGCTATAATAATGTTGATACCATTCAGAATGTTATTGAAAATTATTAAACCAATTAAAGTTTAATATAAAAATTTATAAGACAAAATTTTATAAGCTAGTTTTGCAACAAGAAAATTATAAGAATTAAATCCTTTAATTGGAGACAGCTCATTAATATCCGCACCAACAATTTTTGAGTTTTTTGCTGCAATTCTTATTATATCCAATGTTTCATCCCACAAAAGCCCTCCTGGTTCAGGTGTACCAGTTGCAGGCATAATGCTAGAATCTAGTCCGTCTACATCAAATGTAAGATAAACAGTTTTATTTTTAATTAGTTTTTTAAATTTAGACAAATTCCATTTTTTTTTATCTTTTGCCCAAAATATATTTATTCTTGAAGAATTCTTTTTTAAAAATGGAATTTCACTTTCTGAGATATTTCTTATCCCAAATGAAATTAAAGAAACATTTTTATAATCCAGACATCTTCTAATTGCTGAGGCATGTGAAAATTTCTCTCCATTATAGCTTTGACGTAAATCTGCATGGGCATCAAAATGCAAGAGGCAAATATTTTTATATTTTTTAGTAAAAGGAACAATACATCCAGGTGTTATTGAATGTTCTCCACCTAAAGTCATTGGGAAAAGTTTTTTATCTAAAATCTCTTTATTAATTTTAGAGATTTTATTCAGGGCTTTTTTAATATTTTTGTCTATTTTAAATGGTTTTAAAGTTTT
Organism: uncultured Pelagibacteraceae bacterium; assembly: GCA_902618695.1. Classification (GTDB taxonomy): domain Bacteria; phylum Pseudomonadota; class Alphaproteobacteria; order Pelagibacterales; family Pelagibacteraceae; genus Pelagibacter. Next base: position 329,476 of record CACNCB010000001.1, read on the forward strand.
AATACCTATTTTCTTATAAGGTTCGCAGTTAAGTTCTTCATCATATAGCTCAACTTGATGAGATGCTTTTATAATTTCTTTAGGTCCATTTCTTGTTCCTCCTCCATAACTGACAGTTTTTTCTAATCCAAATGGAACAATTACAGCTTTTTCTTTAAAGCTAAACCTATTATCAATTCCTAAAAATCCGTTTTTATTTAAGAGATATTTCAATTTTATTTAAAAATTTTTGTAAAGTTTTTTCTTGTTCTATTTTTCCACTCACCTTTATGATAAGCATCACTAGCAATTAATGGTAAAACACTAGTTGCTTCTGCAAACACCATCTGTTCTTTTGTAATATCTACTTTTCCCCATGAGCTTGCTTCTTTTAATGTGGAGCTGCTACATGCACCGTCTCTACTATCAGCAACAGTAATTTGAACAGCATATTTATGCATGTCTACATTTTTTCCTAATAGTTCAGCGCAAATAACAGTATCTTGAATAAAGTTTTTAGGCACACCACCACCAATCATAAATAATCCAGAACCTTTAGATTTGATTTTAATTTCTGTTAGTTCTCTAAATTCTCTAACGGAGTCTATTGTCATATGTTTTTTTGGATTTTGTTCTTGATGCATAACTAACCCGAATCCTGCGCTCGAGTCGGTAAAAGCAGGGCAGAAAATAGGAACATTGTTCTCAAAAGCGGTTTCAATTAAAGAGTCTTTTTTCTTTGAGTTATTTTTTAAATATTTTCCCATTTCATAAATGAACTCTCTTGAAGTATAGCTTCTCGCCTCTAGGCTATTAGCGATTTCACATATAATTTTATCACACATTTGAAGCTCTTCTTCATCTATGTAGGTATCGTAAATTCTATCTATATAATTGTCCCTCAACTCAGTATCATCTTGAAATTGTGAACCTTGATAATGTTTAAAACCAAGAGCTTCAAAAAAATCCATATCTACTATAGAAGCACCTGTTGCAACAATTGCATCTACCATATTATATTTTACTAAATCTTTATAAATATTCATACATCCAGCTGCTGAAGTAGATCCTGCTAAGGTAAGGAAAATTGTACAATCTTTATCTTTAAGCATCTCGTTATAAATATTAGCAGCATTTGCTATTTCTCTTGAAACAAATGACATTTTTTTCATTGAGGATATAATTTTTCTAGAGTCGAAAGAAGTTATATCGATGTGCTCAACAGGATTTTTTAAGAAATCTCTTTTACTGTTATGACCTGGATTTTTTTGACTCGACATTAAGCTACCATGTTAGCTTTATTAATGTCTTTATCATACATTGTCATTATTGGATTATCGTCAACTTCGTAAATTTCATTTGAGTAATAGCCATTAAACTGAGTTCTAAATGTCAATCCGTATGCCCCAAGTTGACCAAGTTCAATATAATCATTTTCTTTAATATTATTTGGAAGCAAAAAAGGGCCTTTCATATAATCCATGCTATCACACGTTGGTCCAAAAAAATCAAAAGCAGTTAATTTTTTTGAAATTATTTTATTAGAATTTTCTTTAATCATTCTAGATGGAAATACGATATTTGGTGTACCTGCATCAAAAAGAGTTCCGTAGGTACCATCATTTATATAAAGCTTTTGTTTTTTTCTTAAATTAACCCTTACAACTGTTGAACCACTTTCAGCAACTAAAGCTCTACCAGGTTCACAAATAATTTCTGGAAGTTTTTCAATTTTTAAATTTTCTAAACTTTTTTTTATCTCATTAAAATAACTTTCTAAAGACTGTGGAATTAAGTCAGGATAGATCGTAGGGAAACCCCCACCCACATTAATATAATTTGGAATAATTTTTGTCTTTTTAATTATATTTCCAATTTCACTAATACCTTTTGAATAAGAAATCGGATGCATGCATTGTGAGCCAACATGAAAACTTAAACCGATCTTTTTAGCATGCTGTTTTACAAGTCTCAATAAACCTGTTGCTTCAGAAGTTAACGCACCAAATTTTTTTGATAAATCAATTTCTGCATGTTCATTTGAAACAGCAACTCTTACAAATAACTCTAAATCTTTAGCGTTATTTGTGCTCTCGATTATTTTAATTAGTTCATCTTTAGTATCTAAAGAAAAAGTTTTTACACCATAATTAAAATATGCTTCTTTTATACTTTCTCTACTCTTAACACTATGCATATAAGAGCATTTAGCTGTTTTGCTAAAAGTCCTAATATTTTTAATTTCTTCAATTGATGCAACATCAAATTGTTCAACTCCACTTTTTATGATTGTTTTGATTATCTCAGGGTGTGGATTGGTTTTGACTGCATATAAAACTTTACCTGGGAATTTGTTTAAGAAAAATTTAACAGCAGATTTTATAGAATTCTTTCTTATACAGTAAACTGGTTTTTCAGGTTTCAGTTGATTTACTAGTTCTTCAACTGATTTAAATTTTTGCATTTTAAATGCCTCCAAAAAAAATTTAATAAAAAAAAGTCTTTTTTGTAAAAAACTTTAATATTTTTCGCATATAAAAGTAAGCAGCAATAAAGTAAAGTAAATAATTCAAGCCAGAAATGCGTAAAATTCATATATTGTAATATCTTGAAGAGGACCCATATAAGGTACATGAAAGAAGAGCCAAAATTGCAAAATCTAAGTGATTTCGAAAATAAGTCATTATTGATAGTAGATGACGATAATCCTTTCCGTGAGCGTTTAGCAAGGGCGATGGAAAAAAAAGGATTTGAGGTTTTTCAAGCTGAGAGTGTACAAAAAGGAGTTGAATCTGTAAAAACTAAAAAACATGGTTTTGCTGTTGTAGACTTGAGACTTGCAGATGGCAATGGACTTGAGGTTGTAAAAGAAATTCAGTCTTCAAATAGTGATAGTAGGATTATCATGTTAACTGGCTATGGAAATATTCCAACGGCAGTAGCTGCAATTAAAGAAGGTGCTATAGATTATTTGGCTAAACCAGCTGATGCAGAAGATGTAGAGAAAGCATTATTGGCAGATCCCTCAAAAAAAGCAGCCCCACCTGAAAACCCCATGTCGGCTGACAGAGTTAAATGGGAACATATACATAGAGTTTTCGAACTTTGTAATAGGAATGTTTCAGAAACAGCCAGAAGACTTAAAATGCACAGAAGAACTCTTCAAAGAATTCTTTCAAAAAGGTCACCTAGATAAATTTTTTAATTTTAATTATGTGCTTAGTCAAGAGGGTTAAAAGCATAATTTTAAAAATCTCGGCTAATAGAAATGGTTTTGCGCCTAAAGCAAAAATTGGCTTATCCCATCCAATCAATGTTCCAAGCCAAATTAGACCTAAAATATAGATCGTTGAAGTTGCGATAATCAATTTAAATAATACAACTAAAAAATTATCATTAACCTTTATTTTAGAAGCTAAGAAACAAGCTGTTAAAAAACCAATTAAGTAACCCATAGTTGGTCCTGTAAAGTAAACTAATCCAACACCTTTTTCAGGAGAATTTGAAAATACAGGAAGCCCTGCAATACCCTCAATTAAATATAGACCAACTGTGGCTAGTGCAATTTTATGTCCTAAACTTATTCCCAAAAACAATACAATAAATGTTTGCATAGTCATAGGAACTGGATAGAAAGGAATTTTGATTTTTGCTGATATAGTTAGAGCTATTGAACCAAGAACAATAACAACCAGAGATTTAAATAGTTTAGCTTGCGTGAGATTTTTTGTTAATTCCATTGTTAAATAATACTCAAAATATAAAAAATAATCTACTTATAATTGTTATAATAAATGAAAGTAAATTTTTTTATATACAGAATATATTATCATTATAATATTTAATAATACCTCATGAATAAAATTCAAAAAACAGATCATTTTTATTTGATTGATGGCTCTGGTTATATTTTTAGAGCTTATTATGCTTTGCCTCCATTGACTAGAAAAAGTGATGGACTTCCAACAGGTGCTGTAAGTGGATTTTGCAGTATGTTATTTAAATTACTAGAGGACTCAAAATCTGATCAAAATTTGCAAAAACCAACACATTTTGCAGTAATATTCGACTCAGCAAGAAAAACTTTTAGAAATGAAATTTATAGTGATTACAAAGCTAATAGGTCAGAGGCTCCTGATGATTTGGCTCCCCAATTTGAATATATAAGAAAATCAGTTTTAGCATTCAATTTACCATCTGTAGATCTGCCCAATTATGAAGCAGATGATTTAATAGCCACATACGTTGATCAAATCCTTAAAAAAGGTGCAAAGGTTACAATTGTCTCATCAGATAAAGATTTAATGCAGCTCTATAAAAAAGGGGTTCGAATTTTTGACCCCATGAAAAATAAATTTATAACTGACGATGATGTCTTAAAAAAATTTGGGGTAGATGCCTCAAAAGTTGTTGATGTGCAATCTTTAGCAGGAGATAGTAGCGATAATGTTCCTGGTGTTCCTGGGATAGGTGTTAAGACAGCTGCAGAGCTAATTAACAAATATGGCACTTTAGAAAATTTACTAAAATCTGCTCATGAGATTAAGCAAAACAAAAGAAGAGAAACATTAATAGAGAACAAGGATAAAGCGTTAATAAGTAAAAAACTTGTAACACTAGATCATAAGTCTCCTGTAAATAAAGAGTTAAGTGAATTTAAATTGCAAAATATAGATAAAGATAAATTATATAAATTTTTAAGAGAAATGGAATTTAACAGGTTGTTAAGTTCTGCAATTTCTGCTTATGGAGAACCTGAACTAGAAAGTAATAAGACTGAAACTCAAAATATAGAAAAACAACAAACGATAAATAATAAAAATTATTATTTAATTAACAGTTTAGATGAAATTGACAAATGGATAGAGGAGGCAGAAGAAGTTGGTGAAGTTGCTGTAGATACGGAAACCACATCATTAGATCCTCACCAAGCAGATTTAGTGGGTATTTCTCTTTGTTCTAAAGTTGGAAAAGCATGTTACATACCAGTTGGTCACAAGTCTCCCAAGTGTCTTAAAAAAGATGCAGTAATTAAAAAATTAAAAAAAATATTAGAAGATCCTAGTATAAAAAAAATAGGTCAAAATATAAAATTTGATTTTATCGTATTTTATAAGTGCGGAATAACACTTTCATCAATGGAAGATACAATGCTGATGTCTTATGTCTTAGATGCAGGAAAAAATAGACATAATATGGATACTTTATCAGAAATTCATTTGGGACATAAAACTATTTCTTTTAAAGACATGGTAGGCACAGGTAAAAAAGAAATTAATTTTAGTGAAGTAGAATTAGATAAAGCAAAAGATTACGCTGCTGAAGATGCTGATGTTACTTTTAGATTATATAAGAAATTTATCAAAAATTTAAAATTAGAAAAAATGATAAATATCTATGAAATTTTTGAAAAGCCATTAATTAAAATTCTCGCATTTATGGAAATAGAGGGAGTTGAAATTGATAGTAAGTTTTTAAAATCTCTTTCATCTAAATTTGAAAAAAAAATTCAAAAACTTGAAAAAAAAGTATTTAAAATTTCTAAAAAAGAGTTCAATATTGCATCCCCAAAGCAATTAGGTGAAATAATTTATAATGACTTGAAAATAGCTGGATTAAAGAAAACAAAAAAAGGAAGTTTTGCTACAAGTGCAAGTGTTTTGGAGGATTTAGCTTTTAAAGGTCATGAGTTTCCAAAATTAATTTTAGACTGGAGACAAGTTTCAAAATTAAAAAATACCTATTCAGATGCTTTACCTGAACATTTAAACCCAAATACAAAAAGAGTTCATACTTCGTTTTTGCTGGCTGCAACAACGACTGGAAGACTTGCATCTAGTGATCCCAACTTACAAAACATACCAATTAAATCAGAAGATGGAAAAGATATAAGAAAAGCTTTCACTGCAAAAAAAGGGCACCTATTAATTTCTGCTGATTATAATCAAATTGAGATGAGAATTTTAGCAGATCTGGCAGATGTAAAGGAACTGAAAAAAGCTTTTAAAAATAAAGAAGATATTCACTCTTTAACAGCTAGCCAAATATTTAATATTGATATTAAAAAAGTTAATCAGGATCACAGACGAAAGGCTAAGGCTATAAATTTTGGAATTATTTATGGAATTTCGCAATATGGATTAGCGAAGCAAATTAACGTTTCTAATTATGAAGCGGAGGAATTTTTGAATTCATATTTTGCTAAGTTTCCAGAAATTAAAGTTTATATGGATAATACAATTAAATTTTGTAGGAAAAGTGGATATGTCAACAATATTTTTGGACGAAGATCTCACTTTAATGGAATAAACGACAAAAACTTTAATGTCAGAAATTTTCAAGAACGTGCCGCAATTAATGCCCCCATTCAAGGTTCTGCCTCTGAAATTATGAGATTAGCTATGATAAGATTAGATAAGAAATTATCAGAAGAAAAAAACTCTAATTCAAAAATGCTATTGCAAATTCATGATGAATTAATTTTTGAAATTCCAAAAAAAGATGAAAAATTAATGATTAAATTAATTGAGAAAGAAATGACTAGTGTGGCTCAGAGTGATTATCATTCTTTTTCAACTCCTTTAACAGTTGATATTAATGTTGGAGATAATTGGGGTATGTTACATTAAATTTATAACATTGCCCAAATTAGGACAATTTAGTATTTTTAAAATACTTTATGCAAAAACAAACAATAGCTTTAATAGATGATGATAGAAATATTTTAACAAGTTTGAGTATCGCATTAGAAAAAGAGGGTTTTAAAGTTCAAACATATATTGATGGTGAAAGCGCATTAATTGGTTTAACTAGAATGCCACCTGACTTAGCAATCATAGATATAAAGATGCCTAAGATGGATGGAGAAGAGTTACTAAAAAAACTTAGAAAAAAAACTTCCTTACCAGTAATTTTTTTAACATCTAAAGATGACGAGATTGATGAGTTGTTAGGTCTAAAGCTGGGCGCAGATGATTTTGTAAAAAAATCAGGAGGTTTTTCAATAAAAGTTTTGATTGAAAGAATTAGAGTGCAGTTAAGAAAAAAAGATTCAAATAATATTCTAGAGGAAAATAAAAGCCTTATATCTCATGGAAGATTAAAACTAGATCCATCACAACTTGAGTGTGAATGGAATGGAAAACAGCTGCCTGATAAATTGACAACAACTGAGTTTTTAATCGTTAAAGAATTAGCAAAGAGGCCTGGTATCATTAAAGAAAGAGCTCAGCTAATGGATATAGCTTACCGAGAGGATACAGATATTGAGGATAGAACTATAGATAGTCACGTAAAACGAATTAGAAAAAAATTTAAAAAAGTAGACCCTGATTTTTCAGCTATTGAAACTAGGTATGGTAGTGGATATAGATGGAATGTTAGCTAATGTTTAGTAAATACTTAAAAACTCTTTCTATATTAAAGAAATTTTTATTTATAAATTTTGTAATCTTTACAATTATTGGATTATTTACATTCATATATCTAAATAATATTCAGCCAAGTCTAATAAAAAAAAAATCTCAAAATCACACAAACATTATTAACAACACTATTGATAATATTTTAAGGCTGGATGTAAAATTCCAATCTGAAGATATTAGAAGATTTTTATTTTCTACAAGGTTTATTTTTCAAAATTTAGATAGAGTAATATTTTTTGATGATCAACTTAATCTTATTGGAGACACTGATACTTTAGATCTTGATCCAAGATCATTCTCTACAAGACTTGATAAAGTTGAATTTGAAAGTTTAGATAATGAGGAAATAGAAAAAACTATTGAGGAAAAAAATATAAAAATTGATGAAAAAAAACCTCTTTCATTCAAAGATATATTAAAAAATTATTCTAGTTCTGAAAATTTAGGGGCTCCTTACACATTTACGCAAGAAGATTTTAATCAATTTAATGTAACAACAATTAAGAATGTTACAAAGAATGAAATTAATCTTGGTTATGTAGCTATTACAGAAAACGCTAATGAAATTAAGACAGCGATAGATGAGAGAAAAGCATTTGTAATAAGAACAGCTATATCTGTAGGATTTGTAATATTAATTTTTTCTTTTGTGTTAAGTAGATATTTTATCAAACCAATACAAAATCTTGTTGGATATACAATTCGTATTAAAGAAAAAAGCCAAGTTAAAACAGGTATTGAAAATCTTAAAAGAAGAAATGACGAATTGGGACTTTTGTCTAATTCTTTAGAGGATATGACAAATGAACTTCAAAATAGAGTTGCGCATGCAGAAAACTTTTCGACAGATTTGGTTCATGAGATAAGAAATCCATTAGCATCTTTAAAAAGTGCATCAGAAATTTTACAAGACACAAATAATAACGAACAAAGAAATAGATTATTAAATATACTTAGTCACGATGTACAGAGAATAGAAAGATTAATTACTGATTATTCGCAAATGTTAAAGGATGAAGTTGCTTTAAGTAAAGAAAAAATGAAAAAAATTAATGTTGAACCTATAATTCAGTCTGTTGTTGATGATTATAATAATATTCATCAAGTGAAAAAAGGAATAAAAATTGAATATAAAAATGACGGAAAAGACAAATATTTAATAAATGGTATAGAAAACAGAATTGAACAAATCATTGCAAATTTATTAGATAATTCAATATCATTTAGTAAGGACGGTGCTAATGTTTTTGTTGATGTTTCTGTTAATGGAAAAAATCAAATATCAATCAAAATTATTGACGAAGGACAGGGATTTAAAGAAAAAGACACATCAAGAATATTTAAAAGATTTTATAGTAATAGACCTGAAAAATTTGGAGAACATTCAGGTTTAGGTTTAAATATAGTAAAAAATTTGGTTGAATTACATGACGGTGAAATTGTAGCATCTAATCGTACCGATAAAGAAGGCGCAATGATAGAGATAAGATTTCCCAATGTTTAATATTGTTGATAAATAAAATCTTAGCTGTATAAAGCTTGCCATGGAAGATTATAAAGTAAAAGACATATCCCAAGCAGATTTTGGTAGGAAAGAAATTTCAATAGCTGAAAGTGAAATGCCTGGTTTAATGGCTTTAAGAGAAGAGTATTTTAAAGAAAAACCATTAAAGGGTGCAAGGATTATAGGATGTCTTCATATGACAATTCAAACAGCTGTACTAATCGAAACCTTAGTTGCATTAGGTGCTGAAGTTCGTTGGTCTTCTTGTAATATTTTTTCAACTCAAGATCATGCAGCTGCTGCAATTGCAAAGGCTGGCATCCCTGTTTATGCCTGGAAAGGTGAAACAGAAGAGGAATATTTGTGGTGCATTAAACAAACTATAGTTGGAAAGCCTGACTGGAAACCTAACATGTTATTAGATGACGGTGGTGATTTAACAGCTATCATGCATAATGAATATCAGGATTTAATGAAAGATATTAAGGGTGTTTCAGAAGAGACTACCACTGGAATTAAAGCACTTAATAAAATGGAAAAAGATAAATCTCTTTTAGTTCCAGCAATAAACGTGAATGATTCTGTAACAAAATCAAAATTTGATAATTTATATGGATGTAGAGAAAGTTTAGTGGACGGGATAAGAAGGGCTACCGATGTAATGATGTCTGGAAAAATTGCTATTGTTGCTGGTTTTGGAGACGTTGGAAAAGGAAGTGCTGCATCTTTAAGACAAAGTGGAGCTAGAGTTTTAGTCACAGAGGCAGATCCAATTTGTGCTCTCCAAGCTGCAATGGAAGGTTATGAAGTGGTATTAATGGAGGAGGCTATAAGTAGAGCTGATATTGTTGTAACAGCAACGGGTAACAAAGATATTGTTACTGCAGATCATATGAGAGATATGAAGGACAGAGCTATCTTATGTAATATTGGTCACTTTGATAATGAAATACAAGTTGAAGCTTTGAAGAATTATAGGTGGAATGAAGTAAAACCTCAAGTGCATGAAATAGAGCTGCCGAGTGGTAAAAGAATTATTCTTTTAGCTGAAGGAAGATTAGTTAATCTTGGTTGTGCAACAGGACATCCAAGTTTTGTAATGAGTGCATCATTTACTAATCAAGTAATTGCTCAAATAGAACTTTGGCACAATCATAAAAATTATGAAAATAAAGTTTACGTACTTCCAAAACATTTAGATGAAAAAGTAGCAACTCTCCATTTAAAAAAGGTTGGAGCAAAACTAACAAAATTATCAAAAGAGCAAGCAGATTATATAAGTGTTGGAACAGAAGGTCCTTTCAAACCAGATGCCTATCGCTATTAAAGATAGCACAATCGATATCACTTTAGAGAAGTTAACCAAAGAATTAGCTAAAGAATTTACAAAATATCTTAAAGGTGGCGAGTTTATTTTTTTATATGGAGAGATGGGCGTTGGTAAAACTACCTTTGTTAAATATTTTATAAATGAGTATCAAAAAATGAATAATTTAACACAAACAGAAATTACAAGCCCTACTTTTAGTTTATTAAATGAGTATCAAGTGAAAGATATAAGAATAAAACATTATGATTTATTTAGAATTAATAGGAAAGAAGATATCGATAATTTAGATATTTTTGAAAAAGATAATAAATTAATAACACTTATAGAATGGCCACAATTGATTGCTGATAAACAAGATCTAAAATTTATTACTTTAACATTTAATTATTTAAATCAATTAAATGATAGGACTGTAGATATAAAAATTTAAATTAAAAATTATTTTGATGAAAAGCTTAGCAAAATTCAAAAAAATAAACGGTGACGCGTCCTTTAGAGAATTTTATAGAAACAGAAAAAACAAATCTATTATTGTAGTATCCAAGAAAGAAAAGTTAAAAAATCTTTTAATTTATGATGCGATAAATAAAATTTTAATTAAAAATAAAATTTTAGCACCAATTCTATTAAGTGAAAATTACATTAATAATTATATAGAAATAAATGACTTTGGAGATCAAACTTTGTTTCATATTTTAAAAAACAAAAAGAATAATAAATATGTCATTTTTAAAAAGATAATAAAAATTTTAAATAAAATACAATTAATAAAAGATAAAAAGATAAAAAATTTTAAAAACAAATTATATAAAGTTCAAGAATATAATAACAAAATTTTGTTTGATGAAACTAAACTTTTTTGTGACTGGTATGCATCAAAGAAATTATCTAAATTCAAAAATATTAAATTTAAAAAGAAATTTAAATCAGAGGTAAAAAATTTATTATCAAAATTGAATTACAAAAATGATACATTTGTACATAGAGATTTTCATGTTTCAAATTTTATGTATCACAATAAAAAAATTGCAGTAATAGATAGTCAAGATGCACTAATTGGTAATCGAGCTTACGATTTAGCATCCTTAATTGACGACGTAAGATTAAAAACACCCAATGAATTAAAAGAGAAAGTATTTAAGTTTTACGTCAAAACAAATCAAAAAATTGATTTAGAAAAATTTAAAAAAGATTTTGAAATTTTATCTATTTTAAGGAATTTAAAAATAATTGGTATATTTATGCGTTTAGCTGTTAGAGATAATAAAAGAAAATATCTTAAATTGATTCCCTACGCTTGGGAATTGATTAATCATAGAATTAAAGAGCAAAATGAATTCAACAATTTGATGTTGCTATTAAAAAATAATTTTCCAAAATTTATAAGGTAGAAAAGTGAGAATAAATACAGCTTTAATTTTATGTGCAGGTTTTGGTAAGAGATTAAACCCAATTACTTTAAATACCCCTAAGCCCTTATTAGAGATTAAAGATGTAAGCATGCTGGAGAGATGCATTAATTTAATCGAAAAACTAGGTATTCAAAAAATTTTAATAAATACTTTTTATTTAAAAGATCAATTTTCAGTTTTTTTAAACAGTAAAAATTTTAATATTGATATCAAAATAATTGAGGATGGTGAGCATATTTTAGATACAGGAGGAGGTATTCAAAATATGATTAAAGACTCTAATGAAAAGGATTTCATAATTTTTAATCCAGATACAATCTGGAATAATGACTATAAAGATGAGATATTAAAAATGGAAAAAATGTATTTTTCTCAAAAATTAGAAAACATTCTTCTCTTAGCAAATAAAAAATTAAGTTTTGATAAAAAGTTAAAAGTAGATTTTAATTTAAAAAATAATTTAATTAACAAAGATGCTGAAAAAGAATTTATTTACATTGGATGTCAAATAATTAATAAAAAATTATTTATTAAACAGAAAATAGAAAATTACTCAATTTTGGAAATATGGAATAATTTATTAGACCAAAAAAAGTTATTTGGTTATGAAAGCCAAAAAGACTTTTATCATTTAACTGATCTGGATATTTTTAAAAAACTAAAAGATCTTTAGCTCTCTCTTGATCAAGATATTTGCAATTAGAAATTTTATTGTTTTCTAATTCAATCAAAAGTGGGTTTCCTGTAGGTATTTCAAGTTTAGAAATTTCATTTTCATCTAAATTAAACAAATATTTACAAAGCGCTCTTATAGAGTTTCCATGAGCAGAAATGAGAATATTTTTGCTTGTTTGTCTTTCTATATCTTTGCTATAAAATTTTATTACTCTTTCATATGTATCTTTTAGTGACTCAGTGTCAGGAATTTTTTCTAAAGGAATTTCTTTGTAAGTTTCAATATTTAGGGGATGATATGGATTTTTTTTATCTAGAGGATCGGGCCTTAGATCCCAAGAACGTCTAAATTGATGAACTTTTTCTTCTCCGAGTTTTACTTTCATTTCATCTTTATTTAATCCTGTGAGAGCACCATAATGTCTCTCGTTTAATTCCCATGCATTTTTTACTTCTTTGTAGTCTTTCAATTCATCTTGTATTATTTTTAAAGTATTTTTTGCTCTTAATTGAAAAGATGAATAATAAAGATTAATTTCAATATTTTCTTGTTTTATTAGTTGGCCCGCTTTTTTTGCTTCTGACTTTCCATTTTCTGTTAAATCTACATCTACCCATCCGGTGAATTTTTTTTCTAAATTCCATACGCTTTGGCCATGTCTTACTAAAATTAAATAACTCATTGTTTATCTTTTAGATTAATTTGATAAATAAAACTATATTTTAATGATTAATTTTTTTTCAAAAAACAAGTTTATTTTTTATTTATGTAATTTGATTTTAATTTTTTTGTATTTATTTCCAGGTAGTGTACTAGGGTGGTTATTATATAATGATCTAAGTTTACAGCCACAAATTACAACAAATTTTATAATTTCAACCAATCATTTTTATGCATTCTTAATTATCTCGACTATTGGATTATTAACTTTTAATATATCGAATCAATTTATTTACATAAGCTTATATTTAATCTTTTTATCTTTAGCACTTGAAGTAGCACATTATTTTATCCCCAGAAGAAGTTTTGAATTTTCAGATTTATTTGGAAATTTATTAGGTGTAATTATAGTATTGATTTTATTTTACTTTTTTAAAAAAAATGAAAATTCAAAAACTTAGTTTTTTATTAGTAATAATTTTAACTATTTCAGCTTGTTCATCAGTTCCTAAAAATACCGCAAGCAGTTGTTCAATATTTAAAGAGAGATATTTTTGGTATAAACACGCAAAAAATTCTGAAAGAAAATGGGGTACACCAGTTCACTTACAGCTTGCAATCATCAAGATGGAATCGAGTTTTGATTGGTTGGCAAAGCCACCAAGACAAAAACTATTTAAAGTGGTTCCCTACAAAAGACCATCTAGTTCATTTGGTTATTCTCAAGCAGTTAAAGGAACATGGAAACAATATAAAGATGAAACAGGAAACAAGTTTGCAGTTAGAACAAGATTTAAGGACAGTGTTGATTTCATTGGATGGTACACAAATAAGACAGAGAAAATTTTAAAAGTTTCTAAAAATGATGCTTTCAAACAGTATATTGCTTATCACGAAGGCTGGGGTAATTATAAAAATTTTAAAGATAATAAAAAAGTAATTTACTTAGCTAAGAGAGTAGAGAAGCAATCAAATATTTATAAGCAACAATTGTCTGAATGTAAAAATTCTTTATCAACTTCAAAATATATTATTTTTTAATTAAGCTGTTTTTTTAATTCTATATCAACTGCATCAATACGCTTAGTATTTTTCGCAAGTGCTAAATACATCGTTGGAGTTACATATAAAGTAAAGAAGGTTGAAATAATCATTCCTCCTAAAATTGTAGAACCCACAGCTAATCTAGAGCCTTCACCCGCGCCTGGGCCAATATTTCCAATAACTAATGGAAGCATTGCTATCATTGTGCTTAAGGAAGTCATTATGATTGGTCGAATTCTTAATTGGCAAGCTTTAATTATAGCGTCCTGAATTTTAACACCGGTAGTTCTTATCTGGTTTGTATAGTCTACAATCAAAATACTATTCTTAGTAGATATACCAATGAGTATAATTAAAGCAATTTGAGAGAAAATATTCACTGAACTATTTAAAAATAAAATAAATACTAAGCCACCAAAGACAGCTAATGGAACTGTTAAAATAATAATAAATGGATGAACAAATGAGTTAAATGTTGCTGCCATAACCAAATAAGCAGTTAACAAAGCAAGGGCAAAAATTAAGTATATTTCATTTGTTGTTTCTTTTAACTCTTCAGATTTTCCTTTCCAAGTAATTTGATTTTGAGGAGCAACTCTTAGCATGACATCTTCTAGGTACTTTATTGCTTCTGTTAGAGTATAATCTTCTGCAAGCGCAGCAGAAATTGTAACAGCTCTTTGACGATTATACCTTGGAAGCGCTTCAGCAGTACCTTTTTCTTTAAATTCAACTAAACTTGCAACAGATACAAGTTTACCAGTGGTTTCAGATCTAACAAAAATTTTTGATAACCCATCTTTATCTCTTCTGTCAGCCAAATATTGTTGTAAGATAATTGGATATTCTCTTCCCTCTTTACTGAAATTTGTTACTCTTTTTCCCCCATAAAGAGTTTCTAAAGTTCTACCTATATTTTCAGTAGAAACCCCTAAATCATTTGCTCTGTTTTTATTTGTTATTAATTTAACCTCAGGTTTATTTTTTGTATAATCACTTTCAATTCTAGACATATTTCTATTTTTTCTTAATTCTCTTAAGACAATATTTTGAATTTCTTCTAATTCTTCATAGCTAGATCCATATATGACCATTTGAACTGGCTTATTATAACTAGATACTCTTATTGATTGTGGGGAAATTGGAAAAGCAAAAGTTTCAGGTACAGAAACCACTTGTCCGATAGCTTCTCTTAGGATTTGTTGACTTCCTTTTTCTCTATTTTTCCATTCATCAAGTAATGCAATAATTATAAAACTGTTATAAGACGTTGCAGATCTTCCAAAACCAGGAACTCTCATGATTAGTCTTGCATATGGACTGTCTTCTGCCTGCAATAATCTTAATATTCTTCCTTCAATTATCTGCGCTTTTTCTTGGGTATATTCAAATGAACTTCCTTCATCAGTTGACCCAATAATTAAATAAGCACCTCTATCTTCAATTGGTATTAATTCTTTTTTGGAAAAACTAAACAAATAAGCTGAGGCAGCAATAATTAAAATTATAAATATTGAAATAGTTTTTTGTTTATTTACCCAATATTTAAGAGAGTTTACATAAAATCCTGTAAAAGATTTAAATCCATTGTTAAATTTTCTTACAAAGAAATTAATTTTATCTTTTTTGTTTAAAAATTTACTTCCTAGCATTGGAGACAGTGTTAATGCCACAAAAGAAGATACAACAATTGAAAAAGATAAGGCTATTGCTGTTTCTTTAAACAAAGTTCCTGATATTCCTTTAATAAAAATTAAAGGTAAAAATACTGCTATAAGAATTAAAGTCGTTGCAATAATTGCAAATGTAATTTGTTTAGAACCCTTGTAAGCAGCCACTAAAGGTGTTTCACCATTTTCAATTCTTGTATAGATCGCATCAGTCATGATCACAGAGTCATCTGTGATTATACCAATTGCTAGAATGAAACTTAGTAATACAAAAATATTAATTGATAGATCAAATAAATATAACCCTAGAAATGATCCAATAAGACTAACTGGTAAAGCAACCGCAGGAACTATTACTGCTTTAAGGTTACCTAAAAAAAGATAAATAATTAAAACAACTAATACAAATGCAATTACTAAACTTTTATATACTTCTTCTATTGCAGCACCAATGTAGGTTGCTCTGTTAAATGCTATTTCTAACTTTAATCCATCAGGTAAGGATTTGTTAAGTTCTTTAATTTTAGTTTTTACTTGTTTAGAAAGCTCTACTGTTGATGCACCACTTTTTGCATAAATACCAATACCGACAGTCTTTAAATTTACTGCATTTTTTCTTTGTGCTTTAAATAAAGTTTTTTCTGAAACAGGTCCAAACTCTATATTAGCCACATCAGATAAAATGATAACCTTTTCTTTATTTTTCTTAAGTGGCAATAGTTTAATTGTATCAATATTAGAATAAGATTTATCAATATTTAAAGTTAAGTCTTTGTTATTAGCTTCTAAGGTTCCAGCTGGAAGATTTATATTCTCATTTCTAAGAGCTCTTTCAACTTCTTGAATTGTTAGATCGTTTGCAGCTAGTTTTATTGGATCTATCCAAACTCTAACACTAAGCTCTCTTAATCCACCAACTAAAATTCGACCTACGTTTGGTACACTTGAGAATGCATCTATTAGATATCTTTCAGCATAATCTCCAAGATCTAAATCATTCCATGTCGGAGATGATAGTCCTACCCACATTGTAGTTGTAAAACCTGCAGCTTGTTTTAAAATTTGCGGAGGATTTGACTCACTTGGTAAATTATCTACAACCCTTGCAACTCTTTCCCTAATATCATTAGCAGCATCATCTAAATCAATGTCTGTGTTGAATTGAATATTAATCCTACTTCTCCCATTGAGAGAACTTGAGTCAATATTTTTGATACCCTCAGCTCCACCAATTACATCCTCTAATTTTTGAGTTATTTCTTCATCAACAATTTCGGCCGAAGCAGATTTATAATCGGTTTGAACTTGAACTATCGGAGGCTGTATACCATCAGGAAGTTCTCTTACCGGTAATTCTAAAAAGACAAAAATACCAAAAATAATTAATATTAAAGACATTACCCAAGCTACTACAGGTCGTTTAATACTAACTTCAGTTATATACATTTAATTATTTTTTCTCTTTATCTGATTTTTTAAAAATATTTTTCAACCAATCAAATTTACCTTTTTTTTCTTCAGCTTTTTTTGATTTATCTTTTTTACCCCAACTAGAGTTTCCTTGCTGTTTTTTAGCACCTTTCTCTATAGGTCTGATTGTTAAATTTGGTCTTACTTTTTTTGTTCCTTCTGCAACAATTTTATCTCCATTATTTAATCCATCTAATATTTCTACAAAGCCTAAATATCTATCACCAATAGTTACTTTTGTTTTCATTACTTTATTTTTTTCATCTACTTTATAAATAAAAACATTTTCACCCTCGACAATTGTACTAGTGTCTGGAGCACTTAAACCATTTCTTACATCATATTTAATTGATATTTCTAAAAATGAGCCAGGTAATATTTCACCTGATGAATTGTCCATCTTAATTCTTGTTGCTAAAGCTCTTGTATCTTCACTTATCCTGCTAGCAAAAGAGTCTACTTTACCTTTATAAATTTTATTTTTATATCCAGAAAATTTAATATCAACTGGTAGACCAACCTTAATAAATGGTACAAAAATTTCAGGTATATCTACATCACAATATATTGAGCTTGTATCTTCAAGATTAATTAAAATTGAGGATTTTGAAACCTCTATATCTTCCGAAAATTCTCTTTTTCCAATAACACCATCAAATTGAGCAATTACTTTTCGATTTTTAAGCTCAGCAATTACATCACCTTTTTTAACTTTTTGATTAAATTTTATAGGTTTTAATATTTCATATTTTTCAATTTTAAATGATTGTGTTTGAATTGGGGTTGCAGTCCCATAGGTGCTAATAATATTTTCAAAAATTTTTTCTTGAGTAGTAGTTATTATTATTCCAGGAGGCGGTCTTTTACTAAATTTTTTTTTGAAATGATTTCCTATCATTGTTCGTCCAATGATCACTGTTGCAATAATTAAGAAAAATATTATTACTATACTTGTTATTTTTGTAGATGTTTTCATAAATTAATTTTTTCCGTATTCAGCCCAAGAGCCATCGTAAATTGTCGGCATATACTTAACATTTATTAAAGAATAAGCTAGTGCCAATACACTTGCAGTCACTCCAGAACCACATGAAAATACTAGATTTTTATTATGGTCAAATTTAAAGGACTTAAATTTTTCCATGATTTTATCTTTACCAACGAAAGTATGGTCTTCGTTTACTAATTCAGAAAAGGGTAGGCAAAAAGAATTTTTTATTGAACCACTTCTAAGACCTTTCCTTGGTTCAGCGACTTTGCCTTCAAATCTTTCTCTACTTCTTGCATCAACAACATTAAATTTTCCTGTATCAATATTTTCATTTATTTGTTTTTTATTTTTAACAAGTTCTTTATTTTCTTTACATGTATACTTTGAGGTTTGAGTGTTCACTTTTTTGTTATCTGTGGGTCTATTTTCTTTTTTCCATTTTTTTAATCCACCATCTAGAACATGAACTAGTTTAGGGTCATGTCCAAAATAAATTAAATTGTACCAACATCTACAAGAACTAATAACATCAGAGTCATCGTAAATTACTATTCGATCATTATTTTCTATACCCATATTGCTCATTATTTTTTCCCAAGATTTAGTATCGGTAAGCATATGTGGTAAATCAGTATCTAATTTGGAATTTTTATCTAAATCAAAAAAAATAGCATTTGGAATATGTTCCTCTGTATATTCCTCAAAACCGTTTCTTTGAGTTTGAGGCATATGCCATGAGCAATCGATAATTTTTACTTTATCAATATTATTTTCTAACCAACTTGTATCAATCAAAGACATTTTATCTTTTTTCCAAATATCTTTGATGATATTCTTCAGCTGGACAATAATTTTTAACTAAAGAAGTTTTTGTTACTACTTTTCCTGATAATTTGACGTTTTCTTTTTCTATCATTTTCTCAGCAGTAATTTTTTGCTGATTATTTAAATAAAATATTTCACTTCTATATTGGGTTCCAAAATCTGGTCCTTGAGAATTTAAAGTTGTTGGATCATGAATTTCAAAAAAATATTCAAGAATTTTCTCGTAAGATATTACTTTAGGATCAAAATCTAATTTTACTACTTCTGCATGATTTGTTGTACCTGTGCATACTTCTTTGTAATTGGTTTCAGCATTATGACCTCCACAATAACCTACTTCTGTTTTTATAACTCCATCAAGTTTGCTAAACTTAATTTCTGGTCCCCAAAAACATCCTAATCCTAATATTGCTATTTCCATTGATAATTAACTTAATTAATCTAAAGTTAATCATATGCTATCAAAAAATCAATTAGGCTTTTTTTACATGTTCATATCGGTATGTGCATTTTCACTTATGGATGTGATTGTCAAATGGTCTGATGATTATCCTGTTGGACAGGTATTATTTTTCAGAGGATTTTGTGGAATAATTCCTATTTTATTTCTTATTCCTAAAGATAGATATTTAGACTTTTACAAAACAACGAGGCCATTTCTTCATTTTAAAAGATGTTTAGCAGGATTAATTGCTTTAATTTCTATATTTGTAGCATTAAGAAATTTACCTTTGGCAACAGTTGTAAGTATATCTTTTGCAGCGCCAATATTTATAACAATATTTTCAATTTTTTTATTAAAAGAAAAAGTTGGTATTTATCGATGGTTAGCGGTCCTAGTTGGATTTGTTGGTATAATTTTCATAACTGAACCAGGTTTTAGCTCTTTAAATTTATATTATATTTATCCAATAATTTTTTGCTTAGGTCTATCTTACGTTGCTATTGCTATAAGAAAATTATCATCAACTGAACCTGCCTGGTTGATTAGTTTTTTCTTTTCATTCTCAATAATGCTTTTAAGTTTTCTATCTTTCTATCAGGGATGGATTCTGCCAAGTTTAATTGATTTATTTTTGCTATCTATGGTCGGTATATTAGGGGGTCTTGCAAATTTATGGTTATCACAATCTTACAAATATTCAGAAGTAAGTTTAGTTTCCCCTTTAAAATATCTTGGATTAGTATTTGCAATAATTTTTGGGTATTTTATTTGGAATGAAATACCAACTTCTAAAACTTTATTAGGTGCTTTATTGGTTATTGTTTCATCTATTATTATATTTAGAAGAGAGATGTATTTGAAAAAAAAGCTATCCGTTTCACGTCATGAGTAAAACTCCATTATATTGGAATAAAGCAAAAAAATATTTGTCTCAAAAAGACAAAACTATGTCTTCTTTAATTAAAAAATATAAATCTCCTTCAGAAACTGTTCTAACATCAAGAAAGGATGTTTTCTTCTCGCTCTGTAAAAGTATAATTGGTCAACAAATTAGTGTTGCTGCTGCTAATTCAGTTTTTTTAAAATTTAAGAAGAAATGTAAAAATAAAATTAATGCAAAAACAGTAAGCAAATTATCTACCATCCAGCTCAAAAGTTGTGGTCTAAGTAGACAGAAAGTAAAAGGAATAAAAAGTTTAGCTCAGAAAATATTAAGTAAAGAGTTTAATCCCAGACTTATTTCAAAAATGTCTGATGAAGATGCCATAATTTATCTCTCTCAATTAAGACAAATTGGAAGATGGTCAGCAGAAATGATTTTGTTGTTTACTTATAATCGTCCTAATATTTGGCCTATTCAAGATATAGGTCTTTTAAGAGCTATTTCAAAAAATTTTGATAAAAAATATCTACCACCAGAAAGCTATGTTAAATATTTAAATAAAAGGTTTTCACCTTATTGTTCAGTTGCTACTTGGTACTTATGGAGAAGTATAGATCCAGAGCCTATTCAGTACTGAATCCCATTATCAATCAATCCATTCTTTATATTTTTCTAAATTATCAATTAAGAATTTAGGTAAATTTTGTATGGGATAATTTTCTAATTTGTTTCCACCCAATTTATTATTTCTTTGATCTACTGATAAATCATAAACTGCAATTTTATCTTTAATTATTTCATCAATTTGATTTGTAGTTAGTGGATTTTTGTCAAATTCAATATGATGAAGATATGATTTTAATTTATGTTTTATTTCTTCAGCTGTTTTAATATTGGTGAAATGCCATCCACCATTTTTAATTATTTTACAATTAATAATTTTTTTTTCAGAAAAAAAAGCATCTATTCTATAGAATGGGTACTTACGATCTTTTATATTTCTTAACCACTGAGGATTTTTTAAATATTTCTTTCTACATCCCTTGGTTCCTTTCCATAATAAGTTAGGTAATTTTAAATTAAATTTGTAATAAAACATATCTTGTTCAAATAAAAAAATTTTTTGATTTATTTGATTAAAATTTAGATTTTTTAAGTTTGGTATCTCGTCAACATCTGATATTAAAACGATATCTTCACTTTCAGCACTTTTCAAACCTTTTGAAATAAAGTTTCTTTGACCATTCTCTCTAAAAATTGCATTCATAATCAATTTTCTTGATTTCTCATTCTCTGTATCTTCTGTATTGATATCCTCTATATTTTCTGGGATTTGATCATAAATTAGATAAATAATTTTATCTTTAAAGTGCTCAAACTTATTTTGATTAAATTTTAACTCTCTCTTCTCCCCACGATGAGTAAATGTACTTTCGACAATTACAAAATAATCAACATATTTGTTTAAAATATTTAGCCTAAGATCTAAAATCATTTCCTCATCGAAATACATAAAACAATCAAATATCTTCATGCTCTTCACATATATATTAAAAATTTATTATCTTACATTCCCTCAAAAATTATGTGTTCTCTAGTAGCATTATTTTCTAAATGCTTCCGAGCCTCAACATATTCTTCAGAATTATAACAATTTTTTGCAGTTTCTATGTCTGGAAATTCCGCAAGAGCTACTCTAACCATTTCCCTACCTTCTAAAGTTACATTATTTGCACTTCTTGCTATTATTTTTCCAGAATATTTTTCAACCGCTTCTTTTGCTTTAACGGCATATTTTTTAAGTCTTTCGTCGTCTTTTATTTCAGTATAATTTGCAACCCAATAAGCTTTCATAATTCTCCTTTTTAAATTTTTTTAATTATGATACCAAATTTATGTGAAAAAATTATTTTTAAATTTCTTTAATACATTATTATTTTTGATATTTTTATCATTAACTCACGTTAGTGCTGATGAACTGTTTAATAAGGGAAAAGAAGTTTTTCTGGGGTCTGGAAATTGTGCAGCATGCCATATGCTCTCAGATGCTGGATCGAACGCAATGGTTGGTCCAAATCTAAATGAAATTAGACCTGATATTCAAAGAATTATAATGGCAGTTAGAAACGGTATAGGAGTAATGCCCGCAATGGAGGGTGTTCTAACTGATGAGGAAATAGAAGCAGTTGCTCACTATACTTATATAGCTGCGGAACAATAATAAAAATTTTAACTATAATTTTTTATCCAATGTTTAGCTATATCTACTCTTTTGCAGATCCAAATATCCTTAAATTTTGTGATGTAATTTAAAAATTTTTTAAGAGACTGTATTCTACCAGGTCTTCCAATTAATCTACAATGCAAGCCAACCGACATCATCTTTGGTGAAGTTTTTCCTTCCTCATAAAGGGCATCAAAACTATCTTTTAAATAATTATAAAATTGTTCACCCGAATTAAATTCTTGATTGGTTGCAAATCTCATATCATTGTTATCAAGTGTATAAGGAATCATCAGTTGTTTTTTATTACTTTTTTTTATCCAATATGGAAGATCATCACTGTATGTGTCGCTACAGTATAAAAAATCACCATTTTCGATTACTAAATCTAAAGTATTTGTGCTACACCTACCAGTGTACCAACCAGCAGGTTGATAGCCAAAAATCTTTTTTATAGATTTGACTGCAAGTTTCATATCATTCTTTTCTTTTTTCTTTGATACATTTTGATAATCAATCCACCTCCACCCATGACTGGCAACTTCATAATTTGCTTTTTTTATAGCCAAACAAACTTCTTTATTTCTTTCCAATGCCATACCAACTCCAAAAATAGTAAGTGGAATTTTCTTTTTATTAAATAGGTCGTGAATTCTCCAAAACCCTCTTCTTGATCCATATTCATAAATTGACTCCATATTTAAGTGTCGACCTTTAATTGCTTTTGCTCCTATAATTTCTGATAAAAACACTTCTGAAGTTTTGTCACCGTGGAGAGTACATTTCTCTGCTCCTTCTTCATAATTTAGTACAAATTGTAAAGCTAACTTAGCATTACCAGGCCACCTTACCTTAACTTGTTTGGAACCATATCCCACCAAATCTCTTGGATATTTTTTTTTCATTTCTTTAAAATAATTTTATCTTTTTTAAATTTATAAATAACAAGATTGTTTCCTTTTCCTTTTCTATCAACAATTAGAAAATTCATATCTTTCATAGAAATCAACGGAAAGTGCCAAATACCAGCATTGTAATTAACCCCAGTTTGTTTTGGGACTAAAAAGGATTGGATTTTATTTACATCTGGTTTATCTCCTTTTGGTGCTACAAATACTAAAAATTTTGTATCTTCCATTGGTATAAAGGCTTGGCTTCCTAAAGGATGTTTTTCCATCATATCAATTTTCATAGGAAACCTTCTTTTTTTTGCTTTAAAAATACTAACAATTACTTTCCCTTTGTTTTTAGATGCATCTACTTTTATCAAATTATCAAATCTTTTTGCATACCCATCATTAATATTTATAGGATTTTTTTTTGATGTATCTATTAATTGACCAAATTTAGAAAAATTTTTTTTAGTAATTTTTTTTGCTTTTATTATTTTCATCTCACAAAATTTCCGAATGCCCTTATTCTTGAAATTCCACCGTCTGGATAGATATTAATTCTAAGATAATTTTCCTTACTTCTCTTAATTAAAAATTTTTTAAAAATATGTTTCTTGTGAGCTGACAGTTTTGACTTATTTAAAATAAACTTCCAATTTTTTGAATTGTTGACAATTGATTTATTGGAAAGATATTTTGAAATGCTTGCAGTTTGAATTGAACAACTATTGGGATAGTTTCCTTTAAAATGATGGGTATCTATCTCTAGCTTTTTTATTAATCCTGGTTTTCCAAATTTTATTATAAGCCAATCAAAGTTTTTTCCTCTACTTCTTCTTGTTTCCCAACCATCTCCCATATTTTTTCCTTTACCAGGTGCTATGATATTTTCAGCTCTGCCGAAATGTTCATTATTACAACCAATAATTGAAGCGCCATTTAAAACAGATGTAAGGTTAATAGTTTTGTTATTAAAAAAGTTTTTCTCCATTTCAATTTTTCCATAAAGCCTTAGTCTTGCAATTCCACCATCTGGAAAAATGTTTAGTCTTATATAATTAAAAACAGATTTGTTATTTGATTTGAAGCTATGGTTTCGGCTTGGCCCAAGTTTTTTTTTGCTCAGTAAGGAAATCCATTTTGTCTTCTTATTAGGCTTTGTTTTACTTAAGCAACCCTCTAAAGAAGCATGTGTGGGTTGGTTTCCATTGAAGTGTGTTGTGTCAATGTCTATATCAAATATCTTCCCAGGTTTACCAAGTTTTAAAATTAAATAATCAAAACCTTTTGATCTTCTTCTCCTTGTTTCCCATCCATCCATCCATTTACCATGTTTGTCAAATAGTCCGTCTTTAAAAACTGGAGTTTCGATGTTTAATATTCTATGAGCAGCTGCAAAAAAATCGTCAGTCTTAAATATAACTTTAGATCCAATTCTTGGGTCCGCTAAGTTAATCATTTTTGCACTTATAAATTTTTTCATTTTTTATTTATTTCATTCAAACGAAAGGTTGCGATTTTTTTTACTTGTTTTTTTGCTTCAAGGAATTCACTTTCTACATCACTTTGTATTCTTTGTCTAAAATTATTCAAAATTTCATTTTTATCTTTACCTTTTACGGCAATTATAAAAGGAAAATTAAACTTTTTTTTATATTCTGAATTTAATTTTTTAAATTCTTCATATTCATCATTAGAACATTGGTTTAATTTTGCAGAGGCTTGTTCTGATATAGATTCAGAGGTCATTTTTTTTGTTACTGCAAGCTCAGGATGAGCATTTAAAATCTCTAAAATTTTATTCTTTTCGTAATTTTCATAAATATCAAGCATTTTAAACATAATATCTTCGAAGTTTTTAAATGGTTTTGACTCAAATGCTTCCACTGCAACTGACTCAGTTTTTTCAAAAACATTACCAAATAAAGACAAAAAATCAGACTTGTTAAGATCGTTAATGTTATCTATTGTTCTCATATAACTTTAAAATAATTTAAGTTTAAAATTAAATGATATTATAATTTTATGACAAAGCTCACAACTCATGTTTTAGATGTGTATTCTGGTAAACCTGGCAAAGGTATCCTAGTTGAGTTGTTTTATATTAATCATTCAGAACGAAAAAAATTAACGTCAACAAAACTCAATGACGATGGTAGAGCTAATTCACCATTAGCTGAGGGAGATATTTTTATTAAAGGTAAATATGAATTAGTTTTTCATATTGGTGATTATTTTAAAAATACATCTGCAGCTAGCGATGTTCCATTCCTGGATGATGTTATTATAAGATTTGGTATTTCAGATCCCTCACAGCATTATCATGTTCCTTTACTTGTTTCACCTTGGAGTTATTCTACTTATAGAGGTAGTTAAGTGATATCGAGCTCTGTTAAATTTTTATTAAATGATAAACTTATAGTAATCAATAATCCTGATCCAAATCAAACCATACTTAATTATATTAGAACTGAATTAAAAAAGACTGGAACCAAAGAAGGATGTTCAGAGGGTGGTTGTGGCGCGTGTACAATTGTTTTAGGTGAATTAGTCGATAATAAGATTATATATAAAGCAATTAATTCCTGTATTTCATTTGTTCCATCATTAAATGGTAAACAACTTTTAATTGTAGAAGATTTGGTTTCCAAAGATGGCAAACTTCACCCCGTACAAGATGCGATGGTAAAATTTCATGGTTCCCAATGCGGTTTCTGTACACCAGGATTTGTTATGACTTTATTTTCAATGTTTAAAAATAACAAAAATCTTAATAATGAATTAATAACAGATTCTATATCAGGTAATTTATGTCGTTGCACTGGATATAGACCTATAATAGATGCTGCAAAAAGTTTAGACAAGAAAAATAGGAATGATCAATTTAGTAAAAATAATAATAAAGTTACTCAATTATTAAAAAAAATTAAACCAAAAAATATTTATATTAAAAAAGATGATAAAATTTATTTTTCACCAAAGAATATTAAGGATTTAAAAAATATAATTAAAAAATACTCTAATTTTAGTTTTCTTGCAGGTGGAACAGACTTATCTTTAAAAGTTACAAAAGAAAGAAAAGAAATTCCTTTTATAATTGATTTAAAAGAAATAAAAGAATTAGACTTTATAAAAGTAAATAAAAATTACCTTGAGGTTGGTGCCTCTACACCTTTAATAAAATTTGAAAAAGAAATTAAAAAACATTATCCAGATTTTTATTTAGTTCTTAAAAGATATGGTTCTATTCAAATTCGAAATGTAGGAACTATAGGTGGTAACATTGCAACAGCATCTCCGATAGGTGATACATTACCAATTTTGTTATCTTTAAATGCAGAAATTTTAATTGAAAGCTTCAATCAAAGAAAAGTTATTCCTATAAACAATTTTTTCCTTGATTATAGAAAAACTAAATTAAAAAAGAATGAATTTATTCACTCAATAAAAATACCATTATTTAAGAAAAATATTTTTAAAGCATTTAAAATATCAAAAAGATTTGATGATGATATTTCATCTGTTTGTGGATCTTTTAATTTTGAAATTGATAAAAATAAAATTAAAGAGGTTTTTATTGCTTTTGGAGGTATGGCAGCTGTACCAAAAAGAGCTAAAGCCTGTGAGAAAATTCTTAAGAATAAACCTCTTAATTTAAGTACTTTTAATCAAGCCAAAAATTATCTTGATAAAGACTTAAGTCCAATAGGGGATATGAGAGCAAGTAAAGAATATAGGCTAGAGATAGCAAAAAATTTATTGATGAAATGTTTCGTAGAAATAGACACTAATAAACTAACCAGAGTTAATTAAATGAGCAAAGAGAATTATATTAATGATGTAAGACCACATGATAGCGCTTATAAGCATGTAAGTGGATACGCTGAATACACCGACGACATTAATGAACCAAAAAATACAATTTATGGTGCTATTGGTTTAAGTAAAAAAGCTCATGCAATAATTAAAAAAATAGACTTAAGTGATGTAAAAAAAAGCGAAGGGGTAATATCAATAGTTACTCAAAGTGATATCCCTGGAAGGAACGATGTAGGCCCTGTTTTTGATGGCGATCCAATATTTCCAGATAAAAAAGTTGAGTTTTTTGGTCAACCATTGTTCGCTGTGGCTGCCACAACTACTGAACTTGCAAGAAAAGCAGTGTTAAAGGCCAAAATCACTTATAAAGATTTAAATCCAGTTATCACAATAAAAGATGCTTTAAAAAAAAAACAGTTTTTATTTAAGCCTAGAAAAATTAAAAAAGGAAACCCTTCTAAAAAAATAAAAAATTCGAAAAATAATTTGAAAGGAAATTTTACAACTGGAAGTCAAGAACACTTTTATTTAGAGGGTCAGGCAGCTTTTGTTATACCCAAAGAAGATGATAATTTTTTAGTTTACAGTTCAACACAACATCCTTCTGAGACACAACAATTAATTGCAAAAATGTTTGATCAGAAAAGTAATTCTATAAATGTTGAAGTAAGAAGAATTGGAGGTGGATTTGGAGGGAAAGAGACAAATTTTATGACTGCATGTATTTGTGCGTTGTTGGCAAAAAAAACAGGTCAGCCTGTGAAATTAAGACTAGATAGAGATGATGATATAATTTTGACTGGTAAAAGGCATGAATTTTTATCTGAATACGAAGTTGGATTTAATGATGAAGGAATTATTGAAGGATTAAAAATTAACTTATCATCAAATTGTGGAATGTCGCCTGATTTATCAGCAGCAATAAATGAAAGAGCTCTTCTTCATATAGACAATGCCTATTACATATCAGATATCGAGGTAACAAATAATTTATGTAAGACAAATATTCCAACTTCAACTGCATTTAGAGGCTTTGGTGGAAATCAAGGAATGATGGCTATAGAAAATGTTATTGATAATATTTCAAGGTATTTAAAAATAGATCCTATTCAAGTTCGAAAGAAAAATTTTTATCAAAAAGATAAAAAAAATGTAACTCACTATGGAATGACTATTGAAGACAATGTGATTAATGAAATATTTAAAAATTTAGAAAATAAATCTAATTATAAGAAAAGATATTCAGATATAAAAAAGTTCAATGAAAAAAATAAATTTAAAAAGAAGGGTATAGCTATTACACCAGTAAAATTTGGGATTTCATTTACAACAATTCATTTAAATCAAGCTGGTGCTTTAGTGCATATTTATACAGATGGAAGTGTGTACTTGAACCATGGTGGTATAGAAATGGGTCAAGGGACTCACACAAAAATAGCACAACTAGTGGCTAATTCCTTGGGATTACCATATAATTTAGTACATATTTCATCAACAAATACAGCAAAGGTTCCAAATACTTCAGCTAGCGCTGCATCTTCAACCACAGACCTTAATGGTGCTGCAGCGTTAAACGCAGTGGCAAAAATTAAATTAAATTTAGAAAAATTTATTAAAAAAAAATATAAGATCTACAATCAAGAAGCAATTTATAAGGATCAATATATAATATTTGGAAACAGACAATTTGAATTTAAAACCATTATTCAAGAAGCATATTTAAATAGAATTTCTCTTTCATCCTCAGGATTTTATTCAACACCAAAAATAAACTTTGATAAAAAAAAATTTAGAGGAAGACCATTTTATTACTTTTGTTATGGTGCAGCTGTTTCAGAAGTTACTATAGATACACTGACTGGTGAAAATATCCTAGAAAGAGTTGATATTTTGCATGATGCAGGAAAACCAATAAATCCTGCACTGGAATTAGGTCAGATCGAAGGGGGCTTTGTTCAAGGACAAGGTTGGTTAACAATTGAAGAACTTAATTGGAAATCAAATGGTCAGATTACAACTTTCTCTCCATCAACTTATAAAATACCTGCCGTAAGTGATATTCCAAAAAAATTTAATGTAGAAATTTTTAAAGAGGGAATAAATAAAGAAAAAGTTGTTAATAAAGCAAAGACAACAGGTGAACCTCCTCTAATGTTAGCCATGAGCGTCTTTTATGCAATTAAAGATGCAGTTGCTTCAGTTGGAAATTATCAGTTTGCACCAGAACTTAATGCCCCAGCAACACCTGAAAGAATTTTAATGAGTGTTAATAAAATTAAAAATAAAATAAAAAATTAAAATGGAAAATCAAAAAAAATTTATGGCAAAAGCCATTGAGCTATCAATTAAAAGTGCGAATACTATAGGTGGTCCGTTCGGAAGTGTTATAGTCAAGGATCAAAAGATTATTGCAGAGGGCTCTAACAAAGTTACTTCTACAAATGATCCAACCGCTCATGGAGAAATAGTAGCAATTCGAGAGGCCTGTAAAAATTTAAATACTTTTGATCTCTCTGGATGTGAGATTTATACATCATGTGAACCTTGCCCGATGTGTCTTTCAGCAATTTACTGGTCAAGATTAGATAAAGTATATTATGCGAACACTAGAGAAGACGCAAAAAATATAGATTTTGATGACTCTTTTATTTATACAGAAATTCCAAAAAAAATTGATGATAGGAAAATTAAAATGGTGCAAATGCTTAGAGAAGAAGCTTTAAAAGCATTTGAAATCTGGGATAATAAGTTAGATAAAATAAAATACTGATGGAATTCTTACCTTATACAATAAAATGGTTAGAGGTTATTCTAAGATGGGGCCATGTAGTATTTGCAATTTTATGGGTGGGCAACAGTTTTTTATTTAATTACTTAGACAATAATTTAAATAAAAACATAACAAGCGATGATGTCGATGGAGAAGGATATCTGATGCATTCTGGTTTTTTTTATAAACTTACAAGGTTAAAAACTTCACCACCTCAGGATTATTTAAATAGATTGGTAATTTTTAAATGGCAAAGTTACCTAACTTTTGTAACAGGAATGTTGCTCTTAGTTGTAATTTATTATTATAATGCTGGTGTATTAATGGTTGATAAACGTGTCCTGTTAATGCCTCCTAGTTACGCCATTATAATCTCACTTTTATCATTAATTATTTTTTGGTTTATATATGATCTATTGTGTAAATCGAAATTGATTGAAAATAATGTACTATTTATATCTACAGCAATCATTTTATTAGCAGCCGTTTCCTTTGGTTTAACAAAATTGTTTGGACCAAAATTTGCAATTTTAAGTGTAGGACTAATTATAGGAACCAATATGTTTGGTAATGTTTTCACGGTAATTATCCCCAATCAAATGAACATAATCAGTAGTAGTGAAAGAGGTGAAAAATTTGATATGAGTTTATCTCTAGCAGCTAAACAAAGATCAATTCATAATAATTATTCCACTTTTTTAGTATTGTTTATAATGCTTTCTGGACACTCTAGTTTCTTAGTTTATCATCAATATAATTGGCTAATATTATGTGCATTAGCAGTTATCACTGGAGTAGCACGACATTATTTTAATTTAAGAGGAAGAAACATTCATAGGTTGTATATTTTAATATCTTCAATAATTGCACTTATCGTTCTTGCAGTTTTAGTTTTATTATTTAAATAAATAGATATTAAAAAATTATGACAGAAAAAATGATT
Source organism: uncultured Pelagibacteraceae bacterium (assembly GCA_902618695.1). Classification (GTDB taxonomy): domain Bacteria; phylum Pseudomonadota; class Alphaproteobacteria; order Pelagibacterales; family Pelagibacteraceae; genus Pelagibacter. The sequence goes on from CACNCB010000001.1 coordinate 360,438, forward strand.
GTTAGTTGGGACGAGTACAACAAGACTGTTGAAAAGTTAGCAATCCAAATTGATGAAAGTGGATATAAACCAACAATACTGATTGGCATCATGCGTGGCGCAGCACCAATGATAGACGTATTAAGCAGAATATTTAAATTAAAATGTGCATATCTTGCAGTTGAATCTTATAGTGGTAAAGGAGTAGAAGATGAGCAGGGTGATATTGTTTTTTCTAGGGAAATGAGTTCTATAGCACCTAGCATGGGTGGTAAAATACTTTTATGTGATGATTTATCTGATACAGGAATAACTTTCAATAAAAGTATAGACTGGTTAAAAAAATATGAACCGATAAAAGATAAAATAGAGGATATTAAAACTGCTACGTTGTTTAAAAAAAAGAAATCAACATTTGAGCCTGATTTTTGTGCGAAAAAACTTGCTGGTAATCCTTGGATTGTGCAGCCCTTCGAAATTTATGAAGAGTTAAGAATTGAGGAAATTAAGAAAAAACATCAATTATAAAAAAGGCCAGTTAAAAAACCGGCCTTTTAAATTTTTATAAGTTTAAGAGCTTACTTCGGTATATCTCCTTCAACACCTTTAACATAAGTCATCATACCTGCAAGCATACCATCATCTGCAGTTTTTCCTTCTGCAACCATTAAATTTCCTTTTTGGTCATAAATTGGTCCAGTGAAAGAATGAACTTTACCAGATGCTAAATCTGCTTGAAGTTTTTTAACTTTTGCTTGTAGGTCACTAGGCATTTGAGAATCTAAACCAGAGATTACTACCATGCCGTCTCCTATACCATGCCATGTATCTTTTTGATTCCATGTACCATTTGCAACAGCTTTAACTCTATCGACATAATATGGTCCCCAGTTATTTTCAACTGAAGTTAATACAGCCTTTGGTGCAAACTTATCCATATCACTCGCTTGTCCAAAAGCATATACTCCTGCTTTTTCAGCCATTTGAACAATAGCAGTACTATCTGTATGTTGAGCAATTACATCAGCACCTTGGTCAATTAAAGCTTTTGCTGCTTCTGCTTCTTTACCTGGATCGTACCAAGTGAAAGCCCAAACAATTTTAGTTTTAATATTTGGGTTAACTTTTTGAGCTGCTAAAGTAAATGAATTGATGCCTCTTATTACTTCAGGTATTGGAAAAGATGCAACATATCCAATCACATTAGATTTAGTCATAGTTCCCGCAATTGTTCCCAAAATAGTTCTACCTTCATAGAATCTAGCTGCATAAGTTGCAACATTTGGATGCTCTCTTTTATATCCAGTAGCATGTTCAAATTTTACATTTGGAAACTCTTTTGCAACTTTGTTAGTAGGGTTCATATATCCAAAGCTAGTTGTAAAGATAATGTCATGACCAGAATTAGCTAATTGTCTAAGAACCCTTTCAGCATCAGCACTTTCTGGAACACCTTCCACGTATGTTGTTTTAAATCCGGCAGCTTCAACAGCTTTTCTACCTACATCATGCTGATAAGTCCATCCATGGTCACCAGTCGGACCAATATAAACAAATGCTGCTTTTACATCTTTTGCAACTGCAGCTACAGTTAATGTAAATAATAAAACTAAAGAAGAGACGAAAGAACGAATTAAAAATTTATGCATAAATGTATTTCCCCTTTTGATTTTTTTAATTAATTAAACTTAAATTAAATTATCTAAAAAAAAATGATTATTTTAAAATTAATTGTCTTTATGAAAAGATTTCCCCAAGGAACTAGGAGTACTTAGTCTTATTTTTCTACTATCACGAGAAATTACAACTAAAACTATTATTGTTACTATGTAAGGCAGTGCTGTTAAAAATTGAACAGGAATTCTTACTCCGATTGCTTGCATATGAAATTGAATAATGGTCAATCCACCAAAAATCATCGCACCGATTAAAATTTTAATAGGGTTCCACGTTGAGAAAACCACTAGAGCAAGTGCAATCCAGCCTCTACCACCTGTCATATTTTCAATCCACTGCGGAGTATAAATCATTGACAAATACGCCCCCGCAAGACCACACATTGCGCCTCCATAAAGTATACAAGCGTAACGCACAAACCTTACATTTATTCCCTGATTAGAGGCAGACTCAGGCGAGTCTCCTACAGCTCTAACAATTAATCCAATTTTTGTTTTTTTTAAAAAGTAGCTAGTTATGAAGGGTAGGGCAAAAGCAAAATAAAAAACTATTGAATGACCAAATAATATTGGACTTAAAAGTGGTATTGTGTCTTTTAAACCTTCAAACAAAACAGGAAACTCTTTTCCAGGAATACCCACAAAGTTTTTTCCAATCATTGCAGAAATTCCTATTCCAAAAATAGTGAGAGCTAAACCAGTAGCGACATGATTTGTAATTAATGTTTGGGTAAGAAATGCAAAAATTGTTGAAATTAAAACTCCAGCTAACATTGCACCAAAAACTGCTATAATTAAACTTCCAGTAACCGTCATTAGTGCGAAGCCTGAAATAGCTCCTATGATCATCATTCCTTCAACACCAAGGTTTAGAACCCCCGATCTTTCAGTAATTAGTTCACCACAAGACGCTAAAATCAATGGAACAGCAGAGGCCATTATTGATGCAATTATTAGACCAACAAAATTCACATCGACAATCATTTTTTTGAACCTATTAATTTAAATTTGAAAAAGAGTAGGTAGTCAGAAGCAAGAAGGAAAAATAAAATCATCCCTTGAAAAACCTGACCTGTATATTTTGGTATTTGCATAAATATTTGCGCCGTTTCTGCACCTAAATAAGTGATTGCAACAACTAGAGATGCAAAAATTATTCCCACAGGATGTAAGCGACCTAAAAATGCAACAATAATTGCAGTAAATCCATAATCTGGAGATACTTCTCTATGAAGCTGTCCAATAGGTCCAGTTATTTCTCCTACTCCTGCAAGACCTGCACAAGCTCCACTTATTAAAAAAACCAGGATAATCATTTTTTTACCTTTGTAGCCAGCATATTTTGCTGTCTTTAAACTAAAACCTGAAACTTTCATTTGGAAACCTAAATATGTTTTATAAAAAACAAACCAACTAATAACCACCGCAGCTAATGCTAAAAATATTCCCGCGTGAATTCTTAGTCCTTCAAATAATAAAGGAAGTCTTGCAGAGTCACTGAACTGTCTAGTTTCAGGAAAATTAAATCCTTCTGGATTGCTCCAAGGACCGACAACAAGATAATCTAAAATTAATTTTGAAACATATACCAACATAAGACTTACTAATATCTCATTAGTATTGAAGTAAGTTTTTAATATTGCAGGTATTGATGCATATATCATACCACCAATTGCGCCAGCTAATATTACTATTGGTAGAATATAGAAACCTTCTTGATCATAAAATAATAATGCAACTCCTCCTGAAACTATAGCCCCAAAAGTTAATTGACCTTCTGCTCCAATATTCCAATTGTTACTTTTAAAACAAAAAGATAAACCAATTGCTATTAAACAAAGTGGTGTGGCTTTTAATAGTAATTCACTAAAACCATATTTATCTGCAATTGGAACTATGAAAAAAAATTTTAGGGCTTCAAATGGTTTAAAACCTAAAATATAAAATATTATACCTCCCGCTATTAATGTGAGAAAAATAGCTAGGACAGGTGTAAAGAAAAATATAGCTTTTGAAGGTTGATCTCTTTTTACAATTTTAATCAATTTCCTCCTCCCATAAGTATCCCAAGTTTCTCAGAGGTAACATCCTCAGCATTCATTATTTTTGATAATTTTCCTCTATGGATTACTGAAATTTTGTCACTTAATTTTAACAACTCATCAGTGTCTGTTGATATTAATATTATTGATTTATTTTGTTCATTTATTTTAATTAATGTTTCATGAATATAATTTATTGCTCCAACGTCTAAACCCCATGTAGGATTAAAACAAATTAATAAGTCTGGAGATGTTATTAATTCTCTTCCAATAATTAATTTTTGTAAATTTCCTCCAGATAAAAATTGGCTTTTTAAATCTATATTGTCAGTGTTTACATTAAATTCTGAAATAATTTTTTTTGAATGCTCTTTAATTTTGCTTTCATTTATTAATCCATTATTAAAAAAATTTGAGGATTTAAAATTGTTTAGAGCTACATTTTCAAAAATTGCCATTTGTGGAATAGCAGCTTGTTCAAGCCTATCTTCTGGAGAAAAAGCCATTAAATATTCTCTTCTTTCTTGAGGATTTAAATTCCCAATAAAATTTTTATTAAATTCTATGGAATTCTTATTTGATATAATTTCACCACTTAACACTTGAAATAATTCACTTTGCCCATTTCCTGAAATACCGGCGATTCCTAAACATTCCCCTCGATTTAGAGAAAAATTAATATCAACTAAGTTTGTTTCAAAAGGATCTTCACTTGTAAAATTAAGATTTGTTATTATAATTAATTGTTCTGACGAAGTATTTTCCTTTTTTTTCTTAATTGTTTTTAAATCCTGACCTACCATTTTGTTAGCAAGAGATTCTATATTTTCATTATTGATTTGACTTACAGATACCAATTTTCCTCTTCTCATCACAGCAACTTCATCACAAAGTTGCATAACTTCCTTTAGTTTATGGGTTATATAAATAATTAAAATTCCTTCCTCTGAAAATTTTTTTAATGATAAGAATAATTCACTGGTTTCTTGCTCTGTTAATACCGATGTGGGTTCATCCATAATTAAAACTTTTGGGCTTCTTATTAGGCATCTTATTATTTCTACTTTTTGTTTTTGACCTGCTGATAAATTGAGAACAGGAACATCAAGATCAACTGAAAAATTGTATTTTTTCATGATTGTATCTATTTTTTCTTTTAAATTTTCTCTTTGCTCATCTGAGTCTATTATTAAGTTTTCAAATACAGACAAAGTTTCAAAAAGATTAAAATGCTGGAATACCATTCCAATATCATTTTTTTTTGCATCTGATGGTGAATTAAGTTTTAGAATATTTTTATTTAAATAAATTTTACCTTCATCAGGAATGACTACACCTGAGAGAATTTTAACAAGTGTAGATTTTCCAGCACCATTTTCTCCAAGAAGAGCATAAATTTTACCACTATTAAACTCGAGTGAAACATCGTCGTTTGCAACACACCCAGGATATATTTTAGTTACATTTGAAATTTTAAGGTTTGTATTCATTAATTAATTTAATGGTATAGAATTTCCATCCTTATTTTTCTGATATTGACTCGATAAAATTAAATATTTTTTTTTAATTTCGTCTAATATGTTTAAAACTTTTTCTTTTTCTGAAGTAGGTAAATTATCAATAAGTAAATTTATGTTTTGACTTTTCCAATATAAATTTTCTTTATTATATTTTCCATCACTAATATTAAAAACTTCCTTTAGTATATTCAGGTCATGAGGGATATTAAAATCATTATTTGTTGCTGCGTATGGAAACAAATAATAAAAATTATCAAATCCAGAAAAAGTGATTGCACTTAAGCACATACTACAGGGTTCATGTGAACTTAAAAACATGCAGTCTTTCTCATTGGGCCTTGTGTTTGCATCTAATTCATAAAATTTCTTTAGTGTATGCATCTCTCCATGCCACAACGGATTTTCTATTTCGTTATTTGTTTCAGCAATTACAACCGATAAATCATCCTTTTTAATTATTGCGGCCCCAAATATTTTACTACCTCTAGCAACACCCTTTTCAGTAAGAGGTAAGACTTTCTCTAAAAATATATTTAGTATTTTTTCTAAGGCTTTTTCATTCATATGCTTGAACCATCAAATAAAGAACACAATTGTTACTATAATTAAACTTAAAAGTAATAAGAAATAAATTATTTATACAACTTAAAAGTTAATAATTTATTAAAGCAAAAAATGTTAATTTGAACTTATGTTAAAATTTAAATCAGCAATAAGCCTATTAATTATCATAATTTTTTTTTCAGGGTGTCAAACTGTAAAGGAAAAAACAGATGCAATTGTTGAAAAAGAAAATGAAAAATTAAGTAAATTCTTAGGAAAATCTGCCAGTGAACTTCAAATGGAACTTGGAAAACCAGACGAAGATTTTAAAAATGCTAAAGGTAATTTTGAACTAGTTTATAATAGCAAAAAATATCTAGTTCCTTGTGAACGAAGGTTTGAGATTAATTCAGAAAACATAGTCGTTGGTTTTGTATCAAACGGGTGTTTTTAAATTCGATGCTAGAAAAAAATGTGCTCATTATAAGTTTTTTAATTATACAAAACGAACTTGTATAAATTAATCAGTTTTTAAGATTTACTCATACCTGTGGGGACCTCTCCCCACAAGCAAGGTTTAAGACTTATTTAATTTCAATAAGCTTCTTTTTTTTGTGTTCTGGAATTATTCTTTCACAAGATATTGTTAAAAGACCATCTTTAAGTTCAGCACCATTAACTTTTACATCATCAGCAATAGTGAATGATCTTGCAAATTGTCTTTGAGAAATACCTTTATGAATAATTTCTCCATTAACATCACTGTCCTCAGACTTATTAACTTGTTTTGTTCTTACAGTTAATAAATTGTCCTCGAACTCAACCTCAACGTCTTTTTTGCTAAAGCCAGCCAATGCCACCTCAATTGCATAGTTGTCTTTACCTGTCTTTCGGATGTTGTAGGGTGGATAATTTGATTGCATTGTCAAATTCCCATTTCCCAACATATTTTCAAATTGGTCGAACATATCGTCAAAACCAATTGAAAAAGGTCTAAGTGAGTTAAATATAGATAGATCCTTACTTGTCATAATATCCTCCTTTGTTAAGCAAGTTTATTTATGTAAGCCCCATTAGGCGACTTACTAAGTTTATATGGGAATTAATTTGTTTTTTTCAAGATTTAAAGTGTACTAAATTTTTTTTGAAATTTTTAATGCAAATGCATAGTCAATAGCAATTTCTTCTATTGCACCATCTCTTCCTGATTTTCCACCATGACCAGCATTCATTTCGGTTTTCAAGAGAAGCAAATTATTATCTGTTTTATAGTCTCTAAGTTTTGCTGTGAACTTTGCAGGTTCATCAAACAAAACTCTATTATCACTTAAACTTGTTGTAATAAAAATATGTGGATAATCCATTTTTTTAATATTGTTGTAGGGTGCATATGAAAAAATATAATCAAAGTGTTCTTTAATCTCTTTTGCATTTCCAAATTCGTCAAATTCTCCAACAGTTAAAGGTAAAGAATGATCTAGATTTGTTGTTAAAGAATCTACAAACGGAACAGCCATAATAATTCCTAAAAATAATTCAGGAGATTGATTGACTACAGCTCCCATTAATAATCCTCCAGCTGAACCACCCATTCCAATAATATTTCCTTTTGACGTATAATTCTTTTCGATCAAATATTTTGCTGCGTAAATATAATCTTCAAAAGTATTTTTTTTGTTTGTTAATTTTCCCTCTTTCCACCACTTCATGCCTTTTTCCATACCACCTCTGATATGGGCTGTGGCCCAAATTATATCTCTATTGATAAGACTTAATCTTGTAGAAGAAAAGCTTGGGGACATAGAATTTCCATAAGATCCATATCCATACAATAAAACATTTGCAGACCCATCAATTTTTGTTTTTTTGTGTCTAGTAATTGTTAATGGAACCATTCTTCCGTCATGAGATTTAAACTCAATTCTTTCAACAATATAGTCATCTTTATTATGACCAGATGGGATCTCTTGTTCTTTAACAAGTTCTTTAGATTTTGTTGCTAAATTATATTTAAATACTCTAGAAGGAGTTTTAGGTGAGGAGTATCCTAAATGAACTTCATCAGTGTTTCTATCTTTTTGAATTAAGCTTACTCCAGGAACATAAACAGATTCATCAGAAAAAATTAATTCTTCTTCTATATTTGTAGAAATATTTTTGAGAAATAATTTATCTAGTGCATCTGATGTTTCACCACGAATAATCCAATTTTTAAGGAATGTTAATCCACCAATTAAAACTTCATCTTTTGCTGGAATATATGTTTGCCAATTTTGATTTTCTAAATTGTCACAAATATCAATTTTAAAGTCTTCAGCATTTTTATTTGTATGATTATAAAATTTACCTTCCCATGAATTAACAGAATACAGAACACCTCTTTCTCTTTTAATAATAAGTTTTGGAGATGGATTTAATTCATCTGATTTAAAGTAATATTGCTCTGAAGTATTATGGTCAGAAGTATTTATGAAATAATATTTTTCATCTGAGCTTTTTCCAATTCCCACTGTAAAAGCTTCACTTTTCTCCTCAAATATTAACTCATCCTCATTATCAAAATCTCCTATTTTGTGTCTATATATTGTTCTTGCCCTATGATTTTCATCAAGTTTAGAATAAAAAATATATTTATCATCCAAACTAAATGTTATTCCCCCTGATGTTTCTGTGATTTCTTTTGAAATAATTTTATTTGTTTCTATATCTCTTAAATAAATTGTATAATATTCAGAACCCTTAAGATCTAAAGAATATCCTAAATACTTGTCATTATTACTTACTTCTAAATCTCCAACTCCAAAATATTCAGTTTTGAGTTTTTCTTTTTCCTTATCTCCATTCCATATCTCCTCAATATTTTCTGAACCAATTTTTTTTCTAAGTTTTATTGAATAATTTCCTTTAGTTGTAGTTTTTGTCCAATACTCATAAGTATGATCTTTATAGGGTAAAGATTCATCATCTAATTTAATTCTTCCTTTAATCTCATTAAATAATTTTTTTTGGATATCTTTTGTATCTAATAAATGATGTTCAGTGTAAGCATTTTCGTCTTCTAAATATTTTTTCACTTCAGGATCTAACTTACTTTTATCTTTTAGGACTTCTAAAATATCTTTTTGATGAATCCAGCTATAATTGTCTTCCCAATCAATATTGTGACAAGTTTTTATCTCTAGTTTTTTTTTAAGTTGTGGTACTTTCATCTAATAAGGAAATATATGAATATTATTATTTATCTACTTGTAATTTTAGTCATCTTATATTTTTTATTAAGATGGTGGTCAAATATTTCTTCAAAAAAAATGTCAAAAGGAGTTAGGCTTATTACAATTTTATTATTGGCTTTATTAGCAGTTTTATTTGCTATTGGTGGAAAATTTCTACTCACATTGCCATTAACTCTTGCAAGCCTTGCTTTAGTTAAACTTAAAGGTTTATCATTGTTTCAATTGTTTTCTCTTTATAGGCTTATTCAAACCTTAAGAAATTCTGGAAGATTTTCTTTTAATCAATATCAAAATAATGACTCATCATCATTATCAATATCTGAGGCATATAAGATTTTAAATTTAGACATTAATAAAAAACCAACTAAAGAAGCTCTAAATAAAGCTTACCAAAAAATTCAAAAAAAAATTCACCCCGATATTTCTCCAGAAACTTCAAGATTATCAGCTATTGTTAATGAAGCAAAAGAGATAGTTCTTAAAGATATTTCTTAATTAATTATTGATAATAGTTTTTCGTAGATTTTATCTGGATTAATTTTGTCTTTACCACGAGTATTGTGAGAAACTGTTATTTCTCCATCAGGAATAATTGGATACATATTTGTGTTGTAAGAACCATAAATTAATGGAGTATCTGCCATTAGTGTAATTGTTTTAATTCCTAATGCTGAAGATAGATGTGAGAAACTTGTATCATTACATATTGCAACATTACAATTTTTAATAACAGGTAAAATTTCTCTTATACTAAGATTGTCTAGGGCAACACATTTTTCTTTGAATTTTGTATTATATAACTCGTTTAAAACTTTTTGTTCATCTTCATTTTTACCTGTAGCTAAAAAAAATCTACATTTTTTAAAAGCTTCTAATTTTTCCATTACGTCTAGAAAAGTTTTTGATGGTATTCTTTTTGTTGGACCTGAACCACCAACACCCAACAAAACATTAAGCTCATCATTATTAATATTAAAGTTTACTGCTGTTTTTTTAACTAAACTATTATCAATTTGAATTTCTGGATTATCAATAATTTCAATATCTAAATATTTTTTTATTATAGCTTTAGCCGGTTCAGTGATGTGTTGATTTTGTTTTTCAAATAATCGGTATTGAAATATTTCTTTAATTCCTGCCAATCTAGAAATTAAGTTATATCTCAAAGAAGAATTGAATATAAAAACTTTATCGAAATTATATTTTTTTATATCGCTTACTAATTTGAAAAATCCTTTGAAACCATCATGTTTTTGATTTATTTTATTATCTCGTTCTAAGTGAATTATTTCATCAATATAATTTGTTTGATTTAAAAACTCCTTAGCTTTTGAATTTTCTTTAACCAATAAACTAACAGGTGCTCCAAATTTTTTTGAAATGGCTTTAATAAAAGGTAGAAAAATTACCGTATCACCTATGCCCATCCTGTTTTGAATAGCTAATATTTTCATAGTTAATTTATAAACTTTACTAATTAATATTTTTATATAAATTTTTATTATGAGTAAAATTAAAGGCATTTATGCGGCCTCAATGTCGATCTTAAATGATGATTTGACGCTTGATATTAAAAAAACCATTCTGCACGCAGAAATGGTTATAGACAATGGTTGTCACGGAGCAGCTATATTTGGAAGTACAGGGCAGGCTCAACTTATACCTGTCTCAGAAAAAATTAATTTACTAAATCATCTGACTTCAAGCAAACACAAAGAAAAATATATTATAGGCACTGGTTTAAATTCTTTAGGTGAAACAATTAATTTAATGAGAGTTTCTAAATCTTTAGGTTTTAATAGATTCTTAATTATGCCGCCTGCTTACTATAAATATGGAGATAAAGAAGTAATAGAATTTTATAGCAAAATAGTAGAAGTAATTTCTGATTGTGAAATAGTAATATATAATTTTGAAAAACTCTGTGGTTATAAGTTTAGTATAGAATGTATTGAAGAGTTAGTAAAAAAATATCCAAAAAATATTATTGGTGTAAAAGATAGTTCTTACAATCTTTTTGAAAATTTAAAAATTGATGGTTTTTCAGTTCTACCTGGATCAGAATCTAAATTATTTAAAGGACTTCAATTAGGTTGTTCTGGAATTATTACAGCTACATGCAATGCCACTTCTATACTAGCAAGAAAAGTATACGATGATTTTAATGATGGAAACGATCAAACAGTAAATCAAAATCTTTGCGATGTAAGAGCAGAATTTGAAAAATATAATTTGATTTCAAGTTTACATACTTACTTTAGTAAAAAAGAAATATACTATAAAAATCTTTTGCCACCACTTAGTATTTTAAACTCTAAAGAGGAATCAGATTTAATCAATAATTTAGAGAAATTAAATTTTTCATTAAATAATACTAAGGCGGCTTAGATGCAATTAGCTAGGTTTTTAAATAATGTTTTTAAAAAAGATGGATTTATCTTAATTGATGCTAATTCTAAAAGCTATATTATTGGTAATCCAAAAAGTGAAAACCCTATTAAGCTTAAAATATTAAATAAAAACCTCCATTATAAATTATTATTTCATCCCGATTTATATTTTGGTGAAGCTTACACTGATGGAGAAATAATTATAGAAAATGGAACGCTAACAGATTTTTTAGATCTTTCCTTAATGAATTTTGGAAGAGGAGAATTAAATTTTTTCAGTTCTGTAATTAATAAATTAAGAGGTTCTTACAGATATTTTACTAACTTTAATTTTATAAAAAAATCAAAAATGAACGTTTCGCATCATTATGATATTTCAGATGATCTTTATGATTTATTTTTGGATCCTAAAAGACAATATTCATGTGCGTACTTTAAAAACGAAACAGACACGCTTGAAACAGCACAAAATAATAAAATTCAACATATTATAAAAAAACTCAATATAAAGCCTAATCAAAAAGTCTTAGATATCGGATGCGGATGGGGATCGCTTGCAACTGATATAGCAAAGAGTGCAAATTGTGAAGTCACAGGTATTACCCTTTCTGAAAATCAATTTAATTATTGTAAAAAAAGAGCAAAAGAACTTAATTTAGAAAATCAGTTACACTTTAAACTTATGGATTATAGGGAGCTAGATGAAAAATTCGATAGAATAGTAAGTGTTGGAATGTTTGAGCATGTAGGAAGAAAATTTTATAGAAAATTTTTTTCACAAGTCGAAAAACTTTTGAAAGATGATGGAGTTTCATTGATTCATACCATAGGGTCAGTAAATCCACCTCGAGATCCACATCCGTGGATTACGAAATATATTTTTCCTGGTGGATATACACCAAGCTTGAGTGAGGTAAGTCCACATATAGAAAAGTCGGGATTAATCGTTGCAGATATTGAAGTTTTAAGGCTACATTACATGCACACTTTAAGACATTGGAAAGAAAATTGTCTCATAAACAAAGAAAAAATAATTGAAATGTTTGATGAAAAATTTTTTAGAATGTGGGAATTTTATCTTGCAGGTTGTGAGATGGCATTTAAATGGGGTGATCAAGTTGTATATCAATTTCAATTAACAAAAAATTATTCTTCAACACCAGTTACAAGAGACTATATTTATCAATAAATTATTGATAAATATAAATTTCCTCAAATGAAAAAAAAGAAAAAAAAAATAAAAAAAAATTTTTCTAAAAATAAAAAAAAAATTAAAAAAGCTCTAAAAAAGATCAAGAAAAGCAATATAAAAAAAGTTAAGGTAAGACAAAAAAAAAATTCTAAAAACAGAAAAGTTAAAAAATCTAAAAAAGTAATAAAAATATATAGATTTACATCACAAAAAAAACCAGATTTTCTTTTAAAGTTAGTTAACTTTCAAAATTCTCTAAAGCCTGAATTTAAGTTTAGATTAAATTTTGGTTTTGAAAAATATATCCAAGCATTTTTTGATAAGATAGCAGATATAATTTCACAATATAAAACTATAAAAAAAGATGAAGCAAGAAGATTAAAATTAGAAAAACAAGAACAAGAAAGGTTAGAAAAGATCGAAATTGCAAAAGAAAAACAAAAAGAGGCTGAATTAAAAGTTAAATTAAAAGAACAAGCTTTAAAGGATGAAATTAGATTAGAAAAACAAAGAACAAAAGAAATAAAATTATTCTTAAGAAAAGAACAGGCTCTTTTAAGAATTGAACAAGCAGAAAAACAAAAGAAATTTTTACAACAATTAAAATTAGATAAGCAAATTGAAAAATTTAGAGTTAGAGAGGTTAAAGAATTAGAGAAATTAGAAAAAATTTCTTTAAGAGAAAAGAGAGAGGATTATGCTGGCTTACAACAAAGAATAGAAAAACTAAAAGAAAAATACCGAATTATTAGAGATCAAAAGATTAGGGAAAGAGTAGAGGCCTTAGGAGTAAAAATTCAAGGAGATGAAGATAGAGAAACACTTTTACAAAAAGAAAAAGAATATACTTTAGCTAGACAAAAAATTGAGTTTGCTCTCGAAAGTTTTTACAGAAGTGCTAGCAGCTTGGTATTTCAGTTAAACAAAAGACACATAACAAGGCACATGTCCATGTTCAGATGTATTGATAGAAGGTTTGAAACTGGAGAAATATTTGTTAAGTGGGATGAAGCATCAGATGATGAATGGCTTTTGTTAATTTATATAAAAAATAATTCGCCTGATGAAGGAATAGTTATTGAAGATAAAACTAACCCAGAAAAAAATATTTCTCATGAATTTAAAAATAATGAAATATTTAAGGCTTCAGATACTATGGTTGACGCACTCACTCAACTAATTGGAAGAAAACGAGCCAAAAATATCAATTAAATTATCTTAAATTATTAAGTATCATTTAGGATGTTATTTTCATCTGTATTAATGATCATTTTATATTTAATATTTAGATATGTTATTGCATGGATAAGATATTTTAACAGTCTTGACTCTAGGTTAGGTCAGTCTACTTGGCGATGGAGTTATGATTATCCAGTTATAGGTGAAAGAGATATTTCAGATCTAGATGATAAAACTTTTGTTAGACTAAGAAGAAAACGAAATAGAGTTATAACTTTAATGTACTCAATTTTATTAATAATGTTCTTGTTATCTATGTCTTTACTAAGTGAATTTTTAATATTTTTCTTAACTTAGTTTTTTAAGTTGTTTTTTATTTTTTAAATATAAAAAAAAGGCAATTATTTCATACCCATATTTGAAGATTGTAAAAATTATTGGTAGTTTAAAAAATTTGTATAAAAATTTATATTTTGGAATTTTTTTCCAAACATAAAGAAATGCCTCTGCGCCCTGAATAATTTTATCATTTTCTTTAACATGTAGTCTTCTTAACAATTCTTTATCATTTCTTAATGTTTCTTTTTCAGCATCTGAGTTATTAGTTATATCTATCCAGTCAATATCTTTGATATTTTCTTTTTTATATAAGTTAATTTCTGATCTACAGATTTTACAAGAATTATTAAAATATACTTTCATTTAATAATAATTAACTTTAAGTAAGAAATTGTACATGCGTAAAATGATCAGTTGAAAATTATCAACAAAGTACTATTTAAGATGAATGAGTAATTTCTTTAATAAATCAGATTTAACAAGACAAGATGCAGATAAATTAGTATCTGAAACACTTAACAATTGTGATGATGGCGAACTTTATTTAGAGGAGTCTAAATCAGAGTCAATTTTGCTAGATGATAACAAAATAAAAAGCTCGAACTACAGCTCTGATTTGGGATTTGGTTTTAGGGCTATCTCAAACGAGGTTGTTGCTTATTCATATTCAAATGAAATATCAAAAGATTCATTAAAAAATTCTTCAGAAAATCTTAAATCAACTCTGAAATCAATTAAAGGAACATACAATCATGAAATTCCAAAATCTAATAAAAAATTTTATAAAGATATTAATCCAATTGAACAAAAAACGTTAGACTCAAAATTAGAAGTCTTAAATAAAGTAAATGAATTTTTAAGAAAAAAAGATGGATCAGTAAAACAAGTGACAGCTAGTTTTGCTGGCGAACAAAAATCAATAGAAATTATTCGATCAGGTGGAGAGTCGCTTACTGATATACGTCCATTAATTAGATTTAATGTTTCTGTGATGTTAGAAAAAAATGGAAGAAAAGAAACAGGTGTATATGGAATTGGTGGAAGACAATCTTATGATGACTATTTAAAAAATGACAACTGGAAAAATGTTTGTGAAGAGGCTTTTAGGATAGCATCAGTAAATTTAGAGAGCAAACCAGCACCTGCTGGTGAGATGAAAGTAGTTTTAGGACCTGGTTGGCCAGCTATATTAATTCATGAAGCAATTGGTCATGGTCTTGAAGGAGATTTTAATAGAAAAAAAACATCAGCATTTCATAATCTTATGGGTGAAAAAGTTGCAAGTGAGGGAGTAACAATTGTTGATGACGGTACGATAGATAATAGAAGAGGTAGTTTAACAATTGACGATGAGGGAACACCAACTGAGCGAACAGTTTTAATTGAAAAAGGTATTCTTAAAAATTTTATGCAAGACAGGCATAATGCAAGATTAATGAATACAAGATCCACTGGGTCTGGAAGAAGAGAAAATTATAGACATATCGTGTTACCCAGAATGAGAAATACAATGATGTTAAGTGGAAATCAAACTCAAGACGAAATGATCAAATCTGTTGATAAAGGAATTTTTGCAGTAAGTTTTGGAGGTGGCCAGGTGGATATTACGTCTGGAAAATTTGTATTTAATTGTACTGAGGCTTACGAAATAAATAATGGTAAAATTGGATCTCCAATTAAAGGCGCAACACTTATTGGTGATGGACCATCAATTCTTAAAGAAGTATCGATGGTAGGAAATGATATGATGTTAGACCCAGGCATAGGAACTTGTGGAAAGGCAGGACAAGGAGTTCCTGTGGGAGTCGCTCAACCTTCAATTTTAATTGATAAAATGACAGTTGGTGGAACAAAACTTTAATTATGGTTAAGGATCAAGAATTTCTAAAATCTAAAGCTTCATATTGTTTAGATTTGTCAAAAAAAATGGGAGCAACTGATGCAAGTGTTACAGTTGGTCACTCAATTTCAGAAACAGTTAATTTTAGAAATAAATCCCTAGAAGCCTCAGATAGATCAGATGGATTGGCATTAAGTATAGAAACTTATTTAGGTAAAAAAAGATCATCAATTTCATCATCAAATTTACTAGATGAAAATATAAAAACTTTAATTGAAAAGTGCTTTGAAACTACAAAAATTACACCAGAGGATGAATTTAATTCTTTGCCTGATAAAAATTTATTAGCCAAACAAATTACTAGTCTTAATTTGTATGATGAGACAAGATTCGAAAACGATAAAAAAATAAAATATTTAAAAGATTTAGAGGAGGCTGCTTCATCAAATAAGCAAATTATAAATACAGAATCTAGTTTTACTGAAAATAAATCAAATTTTATATTAGCTAATAGTGACGGTTTTTGTGACGGTTATAAAACTTCTTCTTTTACTACTTCGTGCGTAACAGTTGCAAAAGATAAAAATAGCATGGAAAGAGACTATGAATTTTCTAGCAAACGTCATTTGTCTGATATTAAGCAAGCATCAGATCTTGGAAATAAAGCTGCTGAGCAAACTATCAGAAAATTGAGCCCTAAAAAAATTGGAAGCGAGAGGATAAGCATAATTTTTGATAAAAGAATTTCAAAAGGAATGTTAAGTGTTTTTGCAAGTGCAATATCTGCATCTGCAATTGCAAGAGGTACTTCATTTTTAAAGAATAAAATTGATCAACAGGTTTTTGCCAATTCGATAAATGTAATTGATAAACCCAATATAATTAAAGGAATGGGTTCGCAAAATTTTGATTCAGAAGGTGTAAACTCTGAAACATTACAACTCATAGAGAATGGAATACTTAAAAATTTCCTTGTCGACACTTACAATGGAAAAAAATTAAATTTACAATCAAATGGAAGAAGTGGCGGAACTACTAATTTATTTTTTGAAAATGGAAATATAAGCTACGAAGATCTTCTAAAAAAAAATTCGAAAAATCTTTATATTACTGAAACTATTGGTCACGGATCTAATCTTGTG
>CACNCB010000002.1 GCA_902618695.1 uncultured Pelagibacteraceae bacterium
TATGTTCAAGTATTCCATATTAGCCCTCAGTACCAGTAGATTTTAAATTTAATTTTGAATTATTACATTCAACCATTGTTTTTGATGATCTAGCAATAACATTTGAAAAATAATAATCTTTTACTTTAATTATTAAATTTTCATTTTGAAATTCTTTAACAGGATTATTTTGGTCAGTTAATTGTTTTTCTTTTTGTAGGTTTAAATAATTAAACATACTGCTTTCTAATTCATCTTTGTCATTAAATAATTTTCTATTATTCATAAATTCAGCAAGTTCATTAATTATTTGCCAATCTTCTTTTGCATCGCCTGGCGGATATGATGCTTTATAAGCTTTTTGAATTTTTCCTTCTAAATTAGTAAAGTATCCATCTTGTTCAGTATAGGCAGCTCCTGGTAAAATAATATCAGCGGACTCAGCACCTTTATCGCCATGGCTGCCTTGATAAATTATAAATTCATTTTTTTTATCAAATTCCAAATTATCTTGACCTACAAGATAAACAATATCAAATTTATGTTCTTTTAAATCGCTTATTAAATTATTTTTATTATTAATAATTCCAAGATCAATATTTCCTACTGTTGCTGCATCGGTTGATAAAATGTTTAAAGAGTTCCATTCATCGGAAATTTTATTATTCTTTGATAAAAATTCTTTTGTTTTGTTAAATAAAAATTCAGAAGACTCTAATCTTAATAGAGACTCACCAATAATAATTATTGGTTTTTTTGAATTAATAATTTCTTTAGATACTTCATGATTTCCTTCAAGGATATTATTTAAAGTTTTTGTTTGACCATCTAAACTTTGATAAGGATAAGTTAAATCTCCAACTTCATTGAGTGAAATTATTTTTGTATTGTTGTTCAAGTAAGCTTTTCTAATTCTAGCATTTAAAATAGTTGCTTCATATCTTGGATTTGCACCTACTAAAAAAATTAAATCTGCTTCTTCAACTCCGTTTATGGAAGAATTAAACAAATAATTTTCTCTTTTTGAAGTATTTATAAATCTGTTATCAGATCTTGAATCATAATTTTTAGTATCAATTGTTCGATCAAAAAATTCTTTAAAAATATAACCAGTCTCCATATTGCTTAAATCACCAATAAAACCACATATTTTTTCTTTTGATGTGTTTTCAAATTTAGATTTAATTATTTTATACACTTCATCCCATGAAGCTTTCTCAAACTTACCGTTGTATTTGATAAATGGGGTGTCTAATCTTTGATGTAGAAGACCATCACAAGCATATCTCGTTTTGTCTGAGATCCATTCCTCGTTAATATCTTCATTTATAATTGGCAGAACTCTTTTAACTTCCCAATCATATGTATCTACTCTTACATTTGATCCTATTGCATCCATTACATCAATTGTTTCTGTTTTCTTTAGTTCCCATGGTCTAGCTTCAAATACATAAGGTTTTGATGTTAGAGCTCCTACTGGACATAAATCTACAACGTTAGCAGACAATTCGGATTGCATTGATTGCTCTAGATAAGTTGTAATTTGCATATCTTCACCTCTTCCAATAGCACCAAGCTCTGGAACTCCAGCAACTTCTGTTGCAAATCTCACACATCTCGTGCAGTGAATACATCTTGTCATTTGAGTTTTAATCAATGGTCCCATATTTTTTTCAGGAACTGCTCTTTTGTTTTCTTTAAATCTTGATTTGTCTATTCCGTAGTACATTGATTGATCTTGAAGATCACATTCACCACCTTGATCACATACTGGACAATCTAAAGGATGGTTAGCTAATAAGAATTCCATCACTCCTTTTCGAGCTTTTTCTACTAAAGCAGTATTTGTTTTAATATTCATACCCTCAGTAGCTGGCATAGCACATGATGCAATTGGTTTAGGAGATTTTTCCATTTCAACTAAACACATTCTACAATTGCCTGCTATCGATAATTTTTCGTGATAACAAAATCTTGGAATTTCAACACCAGCTTTTTCACAAGCTTGTAGAACAGTTAAACCCTCTTCAACTTCAACTTCGATTTCATTAACTTTCAATTTAAGCATTTTTTTTGTCTAGTAAATGTTGATCAACTAAATATGGAATATTGTTTTTCTTTTGAACAATAGGATCTAAATTGTTTCTTTTCTCAATTTCTTTTTTAAAATGTCTAAGCAATCCTTGAACCGGCCAGGATGAACCTTCCCCAAATGCACAAATAGTATGACCTGCTATTTGATTTGTAACATCTCCTAGCATATCTACCTCATCTTTGGTTGCATCTCCTTTTGCCATTCTCTCAAGCATTCTCCACATCCAACCAGAACCTTCTCTACATGGTGTGCATTGTCCACAACTTTCATGTTTGTAAAATCTTGCTATTCTTGCCATACATTTAATTATATCCTGATCTTTATTAATGACCACTATTCCTGCAGTTCCTAAACCACTTTTCTCAGCAATAAGGGAGTCAAAATCCATAGTTAATGTTTCACATTTCTCTTTTGGTATGAGTGGCATTGATGAACCACCAGGAATTACTGCTTGAAGATTGTCCCAACCTCCAATAACGCCACCTGCATGAACTTCTATTAATTCTTTTAAAGGAATGTTCATCTCTTCCTCAACATTACACGGTGTATTTACATTTCCAGAAATACAAAATATTTTTGTCCCTGTATTCTTTTCTCTTCCAAGAGAAGCAAACCATTTTCCACCTCTTCTAAGAATTGTTGGAACTACAGCTATAGTTTCTACATTGTTAATAATTGTTGGACATCCATAAAGACCAATTAGAGCAGGGAATGGTGGTTTTAATCTTGGTTGTCCTTTTTTACCTTCGATACTTTCTAATAAAGCTGTTTCCTCTCCACAAATATACGCACCAGCTCCATAATGAATATAAATATCTAAATCCCAACCAGTACCTGCTGCATTTTTACCTAATAGTTTATTCTCATAAGCTTCATCTATTGCAGCCTGTAGTTTTTGACCATCAACAAAATATTCTCCTCTTATATAAATATAACAAACATGTGCTTGCACTACATAAGATGCAATTAAACAACCTTCTATTAACTTATGAGGCTCAAATCTTAAAATGTCTCTATCTTTGCAAGTTCCTGGTTCAGACTCATCACCGTTAATAACTAAGTAATGTGGTCTAGATCCAACTTCTTTTGGTGCAAATGACCATTTTAAACCTGTAGGAAATCCTGCCCCACCTCTACCTCTTAATTGAGATTCTTTAATTTCATTAATTATCCAGTCTCTTCCTTTGTCAGTAATTTCTTTTGTATTTACCCAATCACCTCTCTCTTTTGATGAAGATACATCTGAACCTTTATCATTATATAAATTTTGAAAAATTCTATCTTGATCTTTAAGCATTTTTTAAATCCATTAAGGTTTTTCTGTTATTTTCTGGTTCATTATTTACTCTTCCTCTATACGAACCAGGTTTTGGGGTTTCTCCATTTAAAATTTTATCTAAAATATCTAAAGTTTGTTGTTTATCTAAATCTTCATAATAATCATCATTAATTTGCATCATTGGAGCATTGACA
This sequence comes from uncultured Pelagibacteraceae bacterium, assembly GCA_902618695.1. Taxonomy (GTDB): domain Bacteria; phylum Pseudomonadota; class Alphaproteobacteria; order Pelagibacterales; family Pelagibacteraceae; genus Pelagibacter. Next base: position 3,548 of record CACNCB010000002.1, read on the forward strand.
CATGCCCCTAAACATTCAACTTCCATCCAAGAACAACTGTTATCATTTGATAATTCACATTCGTTTTCAGAAATTTTTTCCTTACAGGCCTCAACTAATTGATTTGCACCTCTTATCATGCATGGTGTTGTGGTACATACTTGTATAAAATACTTTCCTACTGGAGCTAAATTATACATTGTATAAAAAGTAGCTACCTCATAAACTTTAATATAAGGCATATCTAAAAATTTAGCGATATACTTCATTGCAGCTAATGGTATCCAATTATTATTTTGTTTTTGAGCAATATATAATAAAGCCATTACAGCGCTTTGTTGTTTGCCTTCAGGATATTTTGCAACAATAATATTTGCTGCTTCTAATGATGAAGCATTAAATTCAAAACTTTCTGGTTGATTTTTAGCAGGTCGTCTTAAACTCATCTGTCTACCTCACCAAAAACAATATCTAAAGAACCTAATACCGCGGGAACATCAGCCAACATATGGCCTTTAATTAGATAATCCATTGATTGTAAGTGTGAAAATCCTGGTGCTCTTATTTTGCATTTGTAAGGTTTGCTTGACCCATCAGATATTAAGTAAACACCAAATTCTCCTTTTGGTGCCTCAACAGCTGTATAAATTTCATCTTTTGGAACTCTGTATCCCTCTGTGAAAAGTTTAAAATGATGTATTAAAGCTTCCATTGATTGTTTAATTTCTGCTTTTGGTGGTGGGCTAATCTTTCCATCTAACGATTTAATTGGACCTTTTTCCATTTTAGATAAACATTGTTTAATAATTGAAACACTTTCTTTCATTTCTTCAATTCTGCATAAATATCTATCGTAACAATCTCCATTTTTTCCAACAGGAATTTTAAAGTCTAAACTTTCATAACAATCATAAGGTTGAGATTTTCTTAAATCCCATGGAACACCTGATCCTCTAATCATCACGCCTGAAAAAGAATAATCTAAAGCATCCTGTTTGGTAACAACTCCTATATCTACATTTCGTTGTTTAAAAATTCTATTTTCAGTTAATAAACTTTCTAAATCATTAATTATTTTTGGAAATGTTTCACAAAATTCAGCTATATCTTCTTCCAAGCCTTGAGGTAAATCTTGATGAACTCCACCTGCTCTAAAATAATTTGCATGAAGTCTTGAACCAGAAACTCTCTCGTAAAAACCCATTAACTTTTCTCTTTCCTCAAACCCCCACAAAGTTGGAGTTAGAGCACCAACGTCCATAGCTTGTGTAGTCACGTTTAATATATGGCTTAAAATTCTTCCTATCTCACAAAATATTACTCTTATATATTGAGCTCTAATTGGAACATCTATTTCAAGTATTTTTTCAGTTGCTAAAGCAAAGGCATGTTCTTGGTTCATCGGAGCAACATAATCAAGTCGATCAAAGTAAGGAACTGCCTGCATATAAGTTTTGTTTTCGATAAGTTTTTCTGTTCCTCTGTGAAGTAAACCGATGTGAGGATCTGCTTTTTCAACTACTTCGCCATCTAACTCTAAGATTAATCTTAGAACACCATGAGCAGCTGGATGCTGAGGACCAAAATTCAAATTTAAATTTTTAATTTTTTTTGTCATTATTCTCAATTTTTTCTTTGATATATTTAGTCCCTTCCCATGGGCTTTCATAATCGAAATTTCTATAATTTTGCTCAAGCTTTACTGGTTCACTAATTACCTTCTTCTGATCTTCACTGTATCTAACCTCTGTATGTCCTGTTAATGGAAAATCTTTTCTTAGAGGGTGTCCTTCAAAACCATAATCAGTTAGTATTCTTCTTAAATCTGGATGATCTTTAAAAGAAACACCGTACATATCAAAAACTTCTCTTTCCATCCAGTTAGCTGCTGGAAAGATACTGGTTATGGATGGTATAATTTCATTTTCTGCAATTGTGTATTTTAAAATTAATCGTTGATTAAATTCATGACTTAAAAATAAATATACAACCTCAAATCTTTGATTATTTTCTGGATAATCAGTAACTGTTATGTCAATAAGTTGTCTGAATTTAGTGTCAGTATTTGTCTTTATAAACAAAACCACATCAATAAGATCATCTTTATCAGTTTCAAGATAAATCTGATTATGTTTAATCTCTGTTCTATTAATTTTAGTTGTTAACTCAGAGTTAATTTTTTTTTCTAGATCAATTAAATTTTTCATAACTATCTTGTTATAGAACCCTTTTTTCTAATTTTTTTTTGAAGTTGTAATATTCCATAAAGCAATGCCTCAGCTGATGGAGGACATCCAGGCACGTAAACGTCAACTGGAACTATTCTATCACAACCTCTCACTACAGAATATGAATAATGATAATACCCACCACCATTTGCGCAGCTTCCCATTGAAATAACATATCTTGGTTCTGGCATTTGATCGTAAACTTTTCTTAAAGCTGGCGCCATTTTATTTGTTAATGTTCCTGCTACAATCATTACATCTGATTGTCTTGGGGAAGCTCTTGGTGCAGCACCAAATCTTTCAAGATCATATCTAGGCATTGAAGTTTGCATCATTTCAACAGCACAACAAGCTAATCCAAAAGTCATCCAATGAAGCGATCCTGATCTTGACCAATTAATTAAATTATCAAGAGAAGTTGTTATAAAACCATTCTTACTAAAATCTTCTGCAAGTTGTTTAAATTCCTCAGGAACTTGATCTATTTTATTGTTCATTGTGGTTTATAATTTTTATTCCCAGTCTAAAGCACCTTTTTTCCATTCATAAATAAAACCTATTGTAAGTATGAACAAAAAAATCATCATTGATGAAAAACCTAATAATCCAATATTTCCAAGTGATATTGCCCATGGAAATAAAAATGCTATCTCTAAATCAAAAATAATAAATAGAATTGCAACCAAATAAAATCTCACATCAAATTCCATTCTTGAGTCCTCGAAAGGTTCAAAACCACATTCATAAGCTGAAAGTTTTTCGGGATCAGGTTTTTTTGGCGATAGAATAAAGTTTACAACAACAAAAGCGCAGCTCAGCCCGAGAGCTAATACTAAAAATATTATTATTGGTAAGTAATCTTTTAAAAAATCAGATAACATGGAAATCTATATATCAGTTTTTATCTGTTGTTGAAGGGCTGATACGTCACATTTTTATTAATATTAACGTTAAAAAATGCTTAAAAGTGGCGGGAGTGAAGGGACTCGAACCCTCGACCTATCGCGTGACAGGCGATCGCTCTAACCAACTGAGCTACACCCCCACTTTGAAGTTTTGGTGGGCAGTAAAGGACTCGAACCTTTGACCCCCTCGGTGTAAACGAGATGCTCTACCAACTGAGCTAACCGCCCAAAACAAGGCTATTTATTACATCAACACTTAAATAATGTAAATTAATTATTATTGAATACTAGCTTGAGATTTATCGTCTTTTTTAGATATATCGACCTCAACCCACTCTGTTGGTTTAAGTTCTTTTGTTAAAGCTATTTTTATAACCTGATCAGCATATTCAACTGACGTAATCTTAATATCGTCTATAATTTTCTTAGGCATATCTATTAAATCTTTCTCGTTCTCTTTAGGAATTAAAACTTCTTTTATTCCGGCTCTATGTGCGGCTAATAATTTTTCTTTCAAACCACCAATTGGTAGAACTTGCCCAGTTAATGTTACTTCACCTGTCATTGCAACATCTCTTCTTACTGGAATTTTGGTAATTGATGAAACAATAGATGTAACCATTCCAATACCAGCAGATGGACCATCTTTTGGTGTTGCTCCTTCAGGAACATGAATATGAAAATCTTTTTTTTCAAAAATAGGAGGGATAATTCCATACTCTAAACATTTTGATCTTACAAAAGATTTTGCAGCTTTCACAGACTCCTGCATAACATCACCTAATTTACCAGTTATTTGCATCCTTCCTTTTCCTGGCATAGTAACAGTCTCAATTTTTAAAATTTCTCCACCATATTCAGTCCAAGCAAGCCCTGTTACTATACCTACTCTATTATCAGTCTCTAATTCTCCAAACTTAAACTTGGGTACACCTAAAAAATCAGATAAATTTTTATTATTGATACCAACTTCTTTTTCTTCTCCGGATACAACTTTTTTAACTACTTTTCTTGCAAGTTTTGAAATCTCTCTTTCAAGATTTCTAACACCTGACTCTTTTGTGTAACCTCTAATAACTTCTTTTATAATGTCGTCATCCAACTTCATTTCTTTTTCTTTAACACCATTATCTTTGATTTGTTTTGGTAATAAATATTTGTTTGCGATATTAATTTTTTCATCTTCTGTGTAACCTGCTAATCTAATTACTTCCATTCTATCTAGTAAAGGAGGTAAAATATTTAATGTATTAGCAGTAGTTACAAACATCACATCAGATAAATCATAATCAACTTCTAAATAATGATCATTGAAAGTTGTATTTTGTTCAGGATCTAAAGCTTCTAGTAATGCTGATGATGGGTCTCCTCTATAATCATTCCCAATTTTATCAATTTCGTCCAATAAAATTAGAGGATTTTTTGTTCCAGCTTTTTTCATCATCTGAATAATTTTTCCTGGCAAAGATCCAATATAAGTTCGTCTGTGACCACGTATTTCTGCTTCGTCTCTCATTCCACCAACTGACATTCTAACAAATTCTCTGTTTGTAGCTTTTGCAATTGATTTTCCTAAAGAGGTTTTTCCAACTCCTGGAGGTCCAACCAAACATAAAATTGGACCTTTAATTTTTTCCATTCTTTTTTGAACAGCTAAAAATTCTATTATTCTCTCTTTAACTTTTTCTAATCCAAAGTGATCTTTATCAAGAATATTTAAAGCTTTTTTTAAATCTATATCAACTTCACTTTTCTTATGCCAAGGAAGTTCAGTCATCCAGTCTAAATAATTTCTCACAACTGTTGCCTCAGCAGACATCGGACTCATATTTTTTAATTTTTTCAATTCTTGTAAGCATTTCTTCTCTATTTCTTTTGGCATCTTGGCCTTTGTAATTGCTTTATTCAGACTAGTTGTTTCATCTTTACCGTCTTCAATTTCACCAAGTTCTTTTTGAATAGCTTTTAGTTGCTCATTTAAATAATACTCTCTTTGTGTTTTTTCCATTTGAGTTTTAACTCTGCCTCTTATTCTTTTTTCAACACCAATAATACTTGTCTCATTTTCCATTATTTTTATAATGGCATTTAATCTTTTTTTAACGTCTACAGTTTCAAATATTTGTTGTTTTTCTGAAATAGTAGCGGTTATTTGAGAAGCAACATTATCTGCAATTTGTGAAGGATCTTTTAATTGCTTAATTGTATTAATTGTCTCGTTAGAAATTTTTTTATTTATTGAAGTTAATTTTTCTAATCTCCTTAAAGCTGTAGCAGCTAAAGGGAATAAATCCTCATCTTTAGGTAAAACATCGTTATAGTAAGTGTAATCACATGTTATAAATTTTTCATTATCTTTAAAATCTAAAATTTTTACTCTTTTAATCCCTTCTACCAAAACTTTAACTGTACCATCTGGTAATTTTAACAATTGTAAAATACTTCCTTCACAACCATACATAAAAACATCGGTTTTCTTTGGGTCATCAATTTCTGAATTTTTTTGAGTAACAAGAATAATCTTTTTATCTTTTTTCATTACTTCATTTAATGCTGAAATAGATTTATCTCTCCCTACAAAAAGAGGAATTACCATACTAGGAAAGACTACAATGTCCCTCAATGGGAGTAAGGGTAGTAAAATTTTGACATCCATACGAACAATATGGATATTATATTTTATAATGCAATAGGTATTTCTTACTTATTAAGGATATTAAGCCGCTGTGGTCTTATTTGACTTAGATTTATTGTCATCTTTAGCATGAACTAAGATTGGTTGTGATTGTCCTTTAGCTGCACCAGCATCAATAATTACTTCCTCAATATTGTCTTGACTAGGAAGGTCATACATTGTTTTCAATAAAATATTTTCTAAAATTGATCTCAATCCCCTTGCTCCAGTTTTTTTGCTAATTGCTTTTTGTGCTATTTCTTTTAAAGCATTTTCTTTAAAAGTTAATTTAGCACCATCTAATTTAAATAATTCTTGATATTGTTTTGTCAAAGAATTTTTTGGTTCTTGTAATATTTTTATTAATGACTTTTCATCTAAATCTTCAAGTGTTGCTATCATTGGAAGTCTTCCTATAAATTCTGGAATCAATCCAAATTTTAATAAATCTTCTGGCTCTAAACCTTTCATCCATTCGCCAGTTTTTTTATCTTGTGTATTTTTTACATCTGCACCAAAACCAATTGATGTACCTTTATCTCTTTGAGAAATTATTTTATCAAGACCTGCAAAAGCACCACCACATATAAACAAAATATTTGTAGTATCAACTTGTAAAAATTCTTGCTGAGGATGTTTTCTGCCGCCTTGGGGTGGAACACTTGCAACTGTTCCTTCCATTATTTTTAGAAGAGCTTGTTGAACTCCTTCTCCAGACACATCTCTTGTTATTGATGGGTTTTCAGATTTTCTACTAATTTTATCAACCTCATCAATATAAACTATTCCTCTTTGAGCCTTTTCAACATTATAGTCAGATGCTTGTAACAATTTTAAAATAATATTTTCAACATCCTCTCCAACATAACCAGCTTCTGTTAGAGTGGTTGCGTCAGCCATTGTAAATGGAACGTCTAAAATTCTAGCAAGAGTTTGTGCAAGTAATGTTTTTCCACAACCTGTAGGACCCACTAAAAGTATATTAGATTTTGAAAGCTCAACATTTTTACTTGTTTTGCTCTCATAATTTAATCTTTTGTAATGATTATGAACTGCAACAGATAATACTTTCTTTGCATGAGCTTGGCCAATAACATAATCATCTAACACTGAACAAATTTCTTTTGGAGATGGAAGGCCATCTTGATGTTTTACAAAAGTATCTTTGCTCTCCTCTTTAATAATGTCCATACAAAGCTCAACACATTCATCGCATATGAAAACAGTTGGACCAGCAATCAATTTTCTTACTTCATGTTGGCTCTTGCCGCAGAAAGAACAGTAAAGAATATTTTTATTGTTTGTTGTCATTTTAATTTTTATAACGAATCGATTTAATTACTTTATTATAGAAGACTCACACTAATCAAGTTTGGATTAATTATGCCTCAATATATTGTGTCTTAAGATCTTTTTTCTACTACTTCGTCAATAAGACCAAAAGATTGTGCGACATCTGCTGTCATAAAATTATCTCTTTCAAGAGCAGATTTTATTTCGTCAACGCTTTTTCCAGTGTGTCTAGAATAAATTTCATTAAGCCTTTTCTTCAAAGACAAAACTTCATTAGCGTGAATTTCAATATCTGTTGCCTGACCTTGAAAACCTGCAGATGGTTGGTGAACCATTATTCTTGAATTTGGTAATGAAAATCTTTTTCCTTTTGTACCTGCAGCAAGTAAAAAGGAGCCCATTGAAGCTGCTTGACCAATACATAAAGTTGAAATGTCTGGTTTCACATACTGCATTGTATCATAAATACCGAGGCCCGCTGTAACTAAACCTCCAGGGCTATTAATGTATAAATAAATTTCTTTTTTTGGATCTTCAGCTTCTAAAAATAACAATTGAGCAGTAACTAATGATGCAACGTTGTCATTAATTTGACCTGTTAAAAAAATAATTCTTTCTTTTAATAATCTTGAATAAATATCATAAGCTCTTTCTCCTTTGCTAGATTGTTCGACTACCATTGGTACAAGATTGCTCATATGTTCTGATAATTTTGATGTCATAAGTTGATTCGTTCTACTTATACAACTTGAGATTACTTTTTGCTAACTTTTTTTATCTTTTTAGCAGTAGGCTTTGATTTTGCCTTTTTAGTTACTGTTTTTTTTTCTATCGCAGATGTTGTGGATGACTTTTTCTTCGTTTCTTTTTTTTCTTCTACACTATCATCATGTTTATGAGCTTCTTTTAAGATTTTTTCAGCTTCTGCTTTTGAAATTTCTTTTTTATTTGGTTTCCCTTTTTGTTTAATTAAATTTAAAATTTTCTCCTCATATACGGTTCCTCTTAAACTTGCTAATGCAGATGGGTTTTTTTGATAAAAATCCATAACCATTTTTTCTTGTCCAGGCATCATTCTTAGTTGTTTTTGTACTTCAGCTTGAATTTCTTGTTCTGACACTTTAATTTGATTTTTTTCACCAAACTCATTTAAAATTAATCCAGTTTTAATTCTTGTTTTTGCTTTTTCTTCAAAGTTTTTTTTGTTTTTCTTTGTTTCTTCTTCAGACATGCCTTGAGAGAGAACCTTTACCTCCTCCTCAACTAAGTTATCTGGGACTTCATCTACTTTAATTTTCTCTATTTCTTTTAAAATTTGATTTTTAGACAATTGATCTAGAGAATTTTTATATTCGTCATTAATTTGTTTTGAGATTAATGTTTTTAAATCTTTTAAATCTTTAGCTCCTAAATTTTTTGCAAAATCATCATCAATTTTTACTTCTTCTGATTGTTTAACACTTAAAATTTTGCAATTAAATTTGGCTTTTTTATTTACTAATTCTTTTTCAGGGAAATTTTCTGGCAAAGTTGCCTCAACAATTTTTTCATCATCTTTCTTTACTCCGATCAACTGTTCATCAAATCCTTTTAGGAATAAATCTTTACCTAAAGTTAGCTGAGTGTTTTTTCCTTCGCTTCCTTTAAAGTCCTTGTCATCAACTGTAGCTTTATAGTCTAAAGAGACTAAATCACCTTTTTTAGCTTTTGTATCTGGGCTTACTTCTTTAAAATTTGGTTGGTTTTTTGCTATTTCTTTTATTCTTTTATCAGTTTCGCTCTCGTCAATTTTTACATTGTATTCGTCAAATTTAATATTTTCTAAAGATTTAATTTCCACTTTTGGTAGCTCTGTAACTGACAAAACATATTCTAAATCTTTGTCTTCACCGTATGTCTTTAAGTCAAGTTTTGGTTGACCAGCTGGTTTAATCTTTTTTTCTTCTAGAGCTTTGGTTGATGTTTCTTTTAAAACTTTATCTAAGACTTCTCCAAAAACAGCTTTACCAAATTGTCTTTTCAAAATTTCTTTTGGAACTTTACCTGGTCTAAATCCTTTTAGATTTACATTATTTTTGATCTCTTCATATTTTTCATCCATATAAGAGTTCATTGTCTCTTTATCGATAAAAATTTTAAGATCTTTATTTAAACCTTTTTTATTTTCTACTGTAACTTTCATTATATTTTAATGGTAGGGCGAAAAGGACTCGAACCTTCACATGTTGCCATATTGGTTCCTAAGACCAACGCGTCTACCAATTCCGCCATCGCCCCACAAATTACGAGGTTTTATATATTATTGAAACTATTTGTCCAATGACAATTGTTAAAAAATTATCTATTTATCTAATAAAATTTATACTAATTTATAAAAAATGATTATTTCACCTTGTATAAGTATTTGTAAAACTGATCCATCAACAGGCTACTGTTATGGTTGTGGAAGAAGTAATGAGGAAAAACGACTTTGGAAGCTTGAAGAAACAACTGATGATTGGAAAAAAGAAAATATAATTCAAATTGAAAAAAGGCTGACTGGATGGCAACTTGAAAGTTTTAAAGAATCGTACTCTTATAAAATCAAGAATGGCATGTCTCTTTTCAAGAAAAACTTAATCAAAGAGTAGTATAAAATATGAGTAAAGTTAAAATTGTAAGTATTATCTATGCTATAGGTATAATTGTTGGTGCTTTATTCTTTGATGTTTGGGGAGCAGATACCAGTCCTTTTAAAACATTGTCTATATTTGGTTGGACTGTAATATTTATTATAGCTTTATTTTTTGTAGATAAGAATGAAAGAAAATAAGTTTTTAATATTTTTTTTATCATTTTTTTTTATATCCTTTAACTCACACTCAGAAATAATTGTGTTGAGCAAATGTGATCATAAAGAGGACGGTTTTTTAAAAAATGAATATATTTTAAATCTTAATGAACTAATAATGACACGTAATTATGTTTATAATGAAAAAACTTATCAGAAATATAAAATCACCGATTTAAGTGTTAAAAAGAAAAACTCCTATGTGAGAAATATTTATGAGGAAAATGGAAAAATACTTACATTAAAACATGGGTATCCTCAGTTTTATACTCAAATTTTATTTGAAAAAGATAAACCAGAAATATTTGTTAAGGCTGTTTTGAATGATGTGGAAAGTTTATCTAAAATCTCTACTTGTAAAAAAATAGAGAAATTTGATCAAGAAAGTTAGTTTTTATTTTTTTTTTCTTCTTTATTTTTTGTTATAAATTTTTTCTTAATTTCAAATCTGCTACTTGTAATGTTTGAACGATGCTTTGCGTATGCTTGTTTTTGCGCTTGTCTCATAGCTCTTTTAGATGACATATTAATTTAATTTAATATTCAATTTCTAAAGTATCAATAACTTTTAAGCTCTTATCTGATATAATAATTTCTCCAGATGATGGTGCGTAATTTAAAATTTCAGAAATCACTACATAATGAGTAACAAAAACTAAGTTTTGTTCTTTATTCCAAGAACTTATAAATTTATCAAAATCAATAATTTGCTTTTTTTTATTATTGGCAAATTTTGCACTAAAAAAAGAATTTAGAAAATTTTTAGTTTCGTATTTTTTAAAAGCAATAGATGCTGTTTCTTTGCATCTGCACCATTCACTAGAATAAACTTTTCCAATTAATATTTTATTTTCTTCGAAAAAATCGCCAATTTTTTGTGATTGTACTCTACCATTATCACTTAAATTTCTTTGAGTTGTACAATCGTTAATATCAAAATTATCTGGATCTCCACCACCAGGAGCATAAGCATGTCTTATGAAAATTAATTTGCCACCCTCTTGTAATTTATCAATTAAAATTTTTTTTGAATCTGCTTTAACTGAGGGATTAATACATATAAATATTATGAGTAAATAATTTAAAATTTTCATTTATGAATATTAAAATAGATAGTTTAAATAAAACAATTCTTAAATGTAAAAAATGTCCAAGGCTTGTTAATTTTGTAAAAAAAATCTCAACAGAAAAAAGAAAACAAAATATAAATGAGACTTACTGGGGAAAACCAGTTACAGGTTTTGGTGAAATTGATGCAAAAATTTTAATAATTGGATTGGCCCCAGCAGCCCATGGTGGTACACGAACAGGAAGAGCCTTCACAGGCGATAAATCTGGAGATTTTTTATTTAAATGTTTATTTAAGGCTAAAATTTCAAACCAACCAAATTCAGAAAATCTAAATGATGGTCTTAAATTGAAATCAACATATATAACAAATATTTTAAAATGTGTTCCTCCAGAAGACAAACCTAAAATAGAAGAGCTTAATAATTGTTCAAAATACTTTGATAGTGAGATTTATAATTTAAAAAAATTAAAAACTATTATTGCATTAGGAAAAGTGGCATTTGATAATTGTGTTAAATGTTATAAAAAAAAATATAGTTTTAATGAGAAGATAAAATTTATTCACGGAAAATCTTATATACTACCAGGAAATATTAAACTAATTGCCTGTTATCACCCTAGCCCCAGGAATGTAAATACAAAGTTAATATCTGAAAGAATGATTGTAGATTTATTTAATAAAGCTAAAAAGATATCTGTTAACTAGAAGTATAAGGTTGAAATTCTGATAAGATTTTTTCTGGGATTTTAACTGGTTTGAATTTTTCATTTATAAATACTAGATGAACCTTAGCTTCTACTATCAACTCCTCGTCTTTAAATATTGATTGGTTCATTAAAAAAGAAGTTTTTGAAGTAGAGTCTACAAAAGATTTAATTTGTAAATCATCTTCTAAATATGCAGATTTTTTATATTCAATATTGCACGATTTAACAATTATAAGAGCACCAAAATCATTTTTTATTTTTGTATTGCTTAATCCAATAGTTGATAACGCTTCTGTTCTGGCTCTTTCTAAATATTTTAAATAGTTAGCATAGTACACGACTCCACCAGCGTCTGTGTCCTCATAATATACTTTAACATTATGAGTAAAGTTTTTATGCATAAATTAATAATATCAAATAAATGAAAATTTAATAGAAACTAAGATATAATATCTTAAATGAAAGTTTATATAATTTGGTTAATCGGAGTAATTTTATGGAACTTTGGATTTCCAAATGCAATTCCAATTGCTGATGTTATCGCAGCTATTTTATTGTCATTTTTAAGTATTGGATTAAAAAAGTATGTAAAATGATAATTAATCTGCCGAAAAATAAATATTCTGAAAATAAGAAACTGATTTCATTTTAGAATTATCAGTATCAGCCATTATAGCCAAACCATCTAGTTCATTCACATCTAGATCATGAAATTTTTTAAAATCTTCCTTAACATTGGCTTTCACTGTTACCCAAACATTCAGATTATCTTTTGTAGTTGCTAATACATTATCTATTGATTTTTTTGTATAAGGGCTTGGCCAACTCTGACCAACTGCACTATTGCTCGAAAAAACGTAATTAATAGCTCTATTTGAAAGTGGAGTTGCTCCTGTTTTTTTTACAGCAAAGACTCTCGCTGCAAAATCATGACCTTTTTTTGAATTCTCATTAATTCCTTGCAAATCTTTCTCAATTTTCCAGGTAATATTAATAAAAGGTGTTTTATTTAGGTCGATTTTAACCTCTTTTCCAAGGCCAGAAGCAGCGTTATCAGCTACTGCTTTTAAAAAATTACCATTCTCATTTGATCCAACAGTATACACTGTTTTGTTATCTGCTCCTCTCACCTTACGAACATCGAGTTCAGAAAGCTCTTGCTCTGTAAATTTAAAAATATTTATATTTTCAGCGAGTGAAGAGTTAATAAAAATTAATGATGTAATAAAAATATAAAAAAATTTAAACATGGTCTTCTTATAGATAAAATATTTATAATTTCAATATTCAGTCACAATTTAAACATTCAAAGTTCAAGATTGATTGCTAAATGAATAATATGAAAATAATTTCTGTCTTTATACTTCTTATATATTGGTCAATAATGATCACAGCACCAGTTATGGGTAAAAATTCTATTAAAAATCAAAATAAAGATCGAAAAATAGTTTCAAATTTTTGAGACTAATATGTGGATCTACCACCACTGATATCAAATACCGCAGCTGTAGAAAAAGTGTTTTCTTGTGAAGAAAGCCAGCAAACTAGTGAGGTAAACTCATGTATTTCAAGAAATCTTCCTCTTGGCACCTTTGACAGCATTCTTTGTACATGCTCTTTACTCATTTGATCTAAAATTCTAGTTTTAGCACCTGCTGGGGTGACAGCATTTACAGCTATATCTTTGTCAGCTAATTCTTTACCCAAAGCTTTTGTTAACCCAATTGCACCAGCTTTTCCTGAGCTATACGCACTTGCATTTGCATTACCATCTTTACCTGCAACGGAAGCCACATTAACGATTCTTCCATAGTTATTTTTAATCATATTTGGCACAATCGCTCTACAGCAGTTAAAAGTACCCATTAAATTTATCTGAACTATTTTATTCCACATATAGACATCATACTCCCAAAGAGGACCTGTAGGACCTGTTATCCCAGCATTATTTATTAAAATATCAATATTTGTTTTTGAGATTATGTCTGCAACGTTTTTCTCTACATCTTGATAATTTGAAATATCAACAACACTATAAAATAAATTAGGGTTTTTAACCTCATCCACAGCTGATTTAAGAAGCTTTTCATCTATATCCCATATAAATACCTTAGCACCAGAATCTATAAATCTTTTTGCAACATCTAAACCAAAACCTTGTGCTCCACCAGTAACTACAGCTGTTCTATTTTTAAAATCAAATGTGTGCATTAAAATTATTTTTTTGCTAACAAGTAGTATGTTATCCAGGCAACAAATGCACCTATTATCCAAGCATAAGATTGTAAAAACATTAAATTAGTATTCCAAATTGTAGACGCTGAAAAAATAAATCCTAATATTAATGAATAAACACCTTTTATATGCCAACCACCTGAATAATAATAAGCACTTTCTTTATCTATAGAATATAAATCTTTATTACTTAATTCCTGATTTTTAATTAAATAATAGTCAGCTACCATCACTCCAAATAAAGGACCAAAGAAAGCACCAAAAGTATCAACGAATGATAAAATTCCTATTTGACTCAATATAGTCAGCCAGAATATTGCAATCAACAAACCAAAAAAAGCAATTAAATAACTAGCACTTTTTAAACTTAATATTGAAGGAGCAAAATTTATTAGAGAGTATTGAGATGGGATGAAATTGGCAACTAAATTTGTAGAAGCTGATGCAATTATAATAAAAAATAGAACGACTATTGTTATTTGTATATTGTCGAATTTTCCTACTATATCTGTCGGATTAGTAAAAATTCTCTCCATATCTGAAAATTTTTGATTAAGAAAAACATCAGAACCTATAACTATGAATACTGAAAAAAAAGAAAAAATAATTAAATTCAAAATTAAACTTAAGTTTCCTTTTTTTAATTCTTGCTCATTTTTTACATACCTAGAAAAATCTCCAAAACTAATTATTAAAATTGAATAAAAGGTAAATATTGTTCCAGCAACTGTAATCAAAGGAGCTAAATTATTTTTATCTAAAAAATTATTTACATTGAATGCATTTAAAAAAGCTTCGGTAGTTATTTTTACATCACTTAATAAAACAACAAAGAAAAAAATCAACAAACCAGTATAGACTGTCATAGCTGAAAAATTAATTATTTTCTTGTTGTACTGCATCCCAACAGTAAAAAATACAGTCTGTAAAATAATTGTGATTATTATCGCAGACCAATCAATAATATTCATACCAAAATAATAAAAAATAAATATTTCCTGCTGTAATAAAGAATTGTCTATAGAAAAAATTACTATTCTAATTAAGTAAACTAAAATTTTAGACAAAAAATAAGTTTGAATTCCAAATAAAAATATTCCAACTAAACTTCTGATTAACCCAAAAAATTTAGCACCGTTAAATCCAAGTGAAGATCTAAGCAATACTGCAAATGGTAAGCCAAATTTTTGGGAAGGTTTTCCAATAATATTTGAAAATAAATAAACAAAAAAAGATCCTAATATGATTCCAAAAAAAACTACAAAAATATTTAAATTATACATTAAGTATAAAGAGGATATTAATGAAAAACCAATTACACTCTGTACATTTGCTCCCCAAAAACAAAATAGATCTTTCCAATTCCAAGTTTTATAATTTGGATTAACTGTGACTAAGTCCCAATTAGATAGAGAATATTTTACTTTAGGTTGATTCACGAAATTTATTTTAAACTAATAAATTCTACTGTCCATATAAGAGAGTTGGTAACCATAAGGCAATCTTAGGAAATATGATGATTAAAACTAAGCCTATAATTTGTAGAACCATAAATTGCATCATCCCATAATAAATATCCTTTAAATCCCATTCAGGGACTACACCTTTTAAGAAATAGGCAGACAAAGCTACAGGTGGAGACAGCCAGGCGGTCTGGAGATTAACAGCAACCAATATTGCAAACCAAGTTAAATTAAAGCCCAAAGCTTCAATTAATGGTAAAAGAATTGGGACAATAATCATAACAATTGGTACCCATTCTAATGGCCAACCTAATAAAAATATTGCAACCATAACAATTCCTAGAATTAAATATTTATTCATCTCTAAACCTAACAAGAATTCTGTTAACAATGTTGGGGTACCAAGTCTTGCGAATACAGCACCAAAAAAATTTGAGGCAGCAACAAGAACCATTATTAAAGCAGTAATCTCCAAGGTTTTAACTAGTGCTTCTTGGAGTTTAGATAGAGTTAATTTTTTATATGCTAATGAAAGTAATAAAGCTCCCATAGCACCACAACCAGCAGCTTCTGTTGGTGTTGCAAAACCAAATAAAATACTACCTAACGCAGCAAAAACAAGCGCTGCAGGAGGAACTAAACCTAAGAAGAATTCAATCCAAACTTCTTTCATGCTCGCCGCTCTCATCTCTTCAGGAATTACAGGTCCTAGTTTAGGATTAATCATACATCTTATTGTTGTGTAGCCAGCGTATAGACTTGCAAGAAGAATTCCGGGAATTATAGCTGCAGCAAATAGATCAATTACAGGAATTTCCATAATTGGACCCATCACAACAAGCATAATACTTGGTGGAATTAAAATTCCTAAAGTACCACCAGCTGTAATTGTACCAGCTGCAAGTCTTACATCGTAACCTGATCTATTCATTGACTTTGCAGCCATGATTCCCAGTATAGTTACTGAGGCACCAACAATTCCTGTAGCTGCAGCGAAGATAACTGAAACGAACAAAACAGCATAATACAATGCACCTCTTACTCTAGCCAACATCATTTGAAATGATGAAAATAATCTTTCCATCAGTCCTGCTTGTTCCATCATAATGCCCATAAAGACAAAGAGCGGGACAGCGGCGAGTGTTTGTTCGGTCATGACCATCGAGAATTGGAGGGTCATTAAATAAAAGACTAATTTTCCAAATCCTAGATAACCAAATACAAAACCTAAGAAAATTAATGTGAATGAAATAGGAAATCCAACAAAGATAGCAAACAACATTACTCCAACTAAAATAAAACCTAAATATGCTGGATTTATAAATTCAGCTATCATTCATCTTCTCCAGGCCACTTTCCTCTTGTAGCAGCCCAATAACTTTTAAATAATTCTGAAATACCTTGGATTAATAAAAATATTATACCAACTAATAAACAAGTTTTAATCGGCCACATATAAGGCATCCAAGTAGTATCCATTCCTCTCTCTCCTCTTTGGATAGACTCTCCTACATATCCAATAGTCATATATAGGAACACAATTAAGCCTGGAAAATAAAATAAAATATATAACCAAAAATCTATTAAACCTTGATTTTTAGTTTTAAAATTTCTGTATAAAAAATCCGCTCTTATATGAACACCTTTAGAAAGTGCATAACCAGCACCCAACATAAAAAGTGCACCATATAAAAATCGACTGATATCATAAGCCCATATTGTTGGGGCATGAAATAATTTTCTAGCAAGAACTTCATAGGTCATTGCAAGAATTAACGGCATTAATATCCAACAAACAACGTTACCAACCCATTTGCTAAATTTATCAATATTTACAATTGAACTTGCCATCCATGGTGGCATATCACTTGGCATTTTTCCTGAACCACCTCGCCTTTCGGCAATCATTTCATCTGATATATCTAATCTACCTGGTTCTTCTGCCATAAAATTTTATGTAAAAAATTAGAGCGGACTATTAAGTCCGCTCTAACATAAAGATTATTTAATGATTACTTTAATGTTGCTGCGTGAGCCATTCCTAGCTTCGCATTAGACATTTGAGAACCACTCCAATATGGAACTGCTATATCAGCAAATTCTTTCATAGAGTCCCAAACTTCTGCAAAGAATGCATTGTTAGCTGCATTTGTTTCCAAACTTTTCTTAGCAGCTGCCATGTATTCAGTGAAGTAATCAGAAGGAGTATCTTCTAATTTTACACCATGAACTTCAGTAAGCTCTTTTAAAGCTTTTCCGTTTTCATAGATTCTGTAACTTAGAGATTTCGCTAGAGATGCATTTGCTGCAACTTCTAGAGACTTCTTCTCATGGGCACTCATAGCATTGTATGTTTTTCCAGTAATATAAAAGTCAGCATTTACGACTACTTGGTGTAAACCTTGTAGGTAGTAGTGCTTTAATACTTTTTGGAAACCAAACGTTAAGTCTGGCTTTGGACAACACCATTCAGCAGCATCAATAGTTCCTGCTTCTAAAGCTGGTAGAATATCTCCACCACCCATAGCAACAGATGCTATACCGATATCTTTATATGTTTGTCCTGGAATTCCTGGAGGAGTTCTGAACTTATATTTTCTAAAGTCAGCCATATCTTTAATTGGTTTTGGAAACCAACCTAAAGCTTCAGGACCAACTGGTTGAATCATAAATCCTTTAATATCTCTTCCCATTTCTTTCCATAGTCTGTCATATAGCTCTTTCCCTCCACCATATTGAAACCATGATAAGAAAGCTAAGTTATCTATACCGACTCCACCACCAGCTACTGGCGAACCAAATAACATAGCCGCAGGGTGATCACCTGACCAATAGTGTGTCCAAGCAAATCCACAATCGATAAGTCCTTTATCAACCGCATCTAAAGTTTCTTTTACACCGACAACAGCTCCTGCAGGCATAATTTCAAACTTAAGAGATCCACCTGTCAAAGTTGTAACAGTGTCAGTAAAGTCTTTTAACATTTTAACTTCATCAGCTTTAGTGTTAAGAACTGTCTGACATTTTAGTGTTTTTGCAGCATTAGCATTTGAAATAAATCCAAATACCATAGTAACTGCAAATAACATTGAAATGATTTTTTTCATTTGTTTCCCTCTCTTTATTTTTAAAAATGAAAGCTTGTCAAAGAATGAAATCTAAAACAAGTGCTAATATTGGATTATTTTAATTTTTTTGTGTACAGAAATATTACAAATAAAAAAAATTTAATTTATAAGAGTTCTAATTAATGGATATTTTTGATTTTATAATTCTTGGAGCAGGATCTGCTGGATGTGTGCTTGCTAATAGGTTGTCTGAAAATCCTTCAAATAAAGTGCTATTAATTGAAGCTGGAGACAAAGATAATTATCCTTGGATACATATTCCTGTTGGATATTTCAAAACAATGCATAATCCAAAGACTGATTGGTGCTACAGAACAGAGCCTGATGAGAGCATGAACAACATTTCCATTAGGTATCCCAGAGGAAAAACTTTAGGAGGTAGTTCTTCTATTAATGGTCTGCTTTATATAAGAGGTCAACACAGGGATTATGATATTTGGCGACAGTTAGGTAACACAGGTTGGGGATGGAATGATGTTTTGCCTTATTTTATCAAATCAGAAAACCAAGAAAGAGGAAAAGATGAGTTCCATGGTGTTGGAGGCCCTTTATCTGTTTCCGATCAAAGAATTCATCTACCACTTTTAGATGAATTTCAAAATGCTGCTGAGGAATTTGGTATTCCAAAAACAAAAGATTTTAATACTGGTGATAATCATGGCTGTGGTTACTTCCAAGTAACTGAAAAAGATGGCTTTAGATGTAGTACAGCTGTAGGATATTTAAACCCCATCAAGAGTAGGAAAAATTTAAAAATTTTAACTAACTCGCATGTCAAAAAAATAAACTTTAAAAATAAAATTGCTAAAGAAGTTGAGTATTGGGAAGGAAATGAATTAAAAAAAGTTCAAGCAAATAGGGAAATTATTATTTCATCAGGGGCTATTGGATCTCCTCAAATTTTACAAGTTTCAGGCATAGGAAATTCTGAAAAACTTAAAAATCTTGGAATTGATTTAGTGAAAAATTTAAATGGGGTTGGAGAAAATTTACACGATCATTTAATGCTAAGACCAATCTATAAAATAAATGGATTAAAATCCCTAAATAAAAAAATTAATAGTTTATTTGGAAATTTAATGATTGGCTTAGAATATATTTTTAAAAGAAGTGGTCCTATGACAATGGGTGCTAGTCAACTTTGTATGTTTGCTAAAAGTGATCCATCTTTAGAACTACCAGACTTACAGTGGCATGTTCAACCTATGAGTATGGATACTTTAGGAGCTACAAAAAATCATGATTTTCATGCATTCACCCCTACTGTTTCAAATATCAGACCAACAAGTAGAGGACATGTTAGTATTGTTGATAAAGACTCGAGAACTTATGCAAAAATAAAACAAAACTATCTTTCAACTGATCAAGATAGAATGATTGCAGCTAAAGGACTTAAATTAACTAGAAAAATTATAATGGAGTCTAAAACTTTCAAAAAATATACTCCAGAAGAGTATAGACCTGGTATTCATTTCAATGATGATGAGGAATTAGTTAAAGAGGCCTCTAATTATGCTCAAACTATTTTTCACCCAGTTGGAACTTGTAAAATGGGTCAAGATGAAATGTCTGTAGTGGATGAAAAACTTAAAGTAAGAGGTGTCAAAAATCTAAGAGTTGTAGATGCATCAATAATGCCAAATATCACTTCGGGAAATACTAATGCTCCAACAATAATGATTGCGGAAAAAGGTGCAGACATGATATTACAGCAGTAATGTTTGCAGAATTTTTTACACCTGAGCAAATTGCAATAGTAACTCAAATTATTCTTATTGATTTAGTTTTAGCGGGTGACAATGCAATAATAATTGGGATGGTTGCATCTAAATTTCCGGTCGAACAAAGAAAAAAAGTTATTTTTTGGGGAATTGGTGGTGCTGTAATATTAAGAATCATACTAACTTTGCTTACAGCTTATCTGCTGCAAATCACCGGTTTAAGATTAATTGGTGGATTATTGTTACTTTATATAGTTTACAAACTTTATGTGGACGTAATCAAAGGTTCAGAATCAGAAGAGGATATAAAAGTAGATAATTCAAGTTTTCTAAAAGCAATTTGGACTGTATTACTGGCAGATTTTACAATGAGTTTAGATAATGTATTGGGTGTTGCTGGTGCAGCTGGTGATCACTATGGACTTCTTGTTTTTGGGTTAGTTTTATCAATTGTTTTAATGGCAACTGCAGCAACTTTAATTTCTGGATGGATTAAAAAATATAGATGGATTGCTTGGCTTGGGTTGTTAGCCATTTTAATTGTAGCTGTTGAGTTGATTTACACTGATATTAAAATATTATTCTTTTAATGTATCTTCAAAAAATAAATCTTAAAAACAAATATGCTTTAGTTACTGGTGCAGGTAAAGGATTAGGAAGAGCTTGTTCTATTGCAATGGCAGAAGCAGGGGCAACAGTTATAGCTTTAAGCAGAACTTCTTCGGATCTTAATAAATTAGAAAAGGATATAAAAAAAGTTAAAGGTAAAATTGTTAAGGTTTCATGTGATGTAATGAACTATGAAGATTTAAAAAAAAAATTAGATAAAATTAAAATTATTGATGTATTAGTTAATAATGCTGGAACTAATATTCCAGAACCCTTTGAAAAAATTAAACAAAAAAGCATGAATTACCTCGTGGATTTAAATCTTAAAGCGGCATTTAATGTGGCACAACTTGTTGTAAAAAAAATGCTTAAAAATAAAAAAAGACCTGGTTCAATTATAAATATGTCATCCCAGCTCGGTCATGTAGGCATGGGAGGGAGAAATGTATACAACATGACAAAATTTGGTATTGAGGGATTAACTAAAGGCATGGGTGTTGAATTAGCTAAAAAAAACATCAGAGTTAACACGGTAGCACCTACTTTTGTTGAAACACCTATGGTTAAAAATTTTTTTAAAAATAAAAAATTTAAAAAATTAGCTCTTGGAAATATTCCTATGGGTAAAGCAGCTACTGAAAGTGATGTTGCCACAACTGTTTGTTTTTTGGCATCATCTGCGTCTTCAATGATTACGGGAACATCAATAATTATAGATGGTGGATGGACAGCTCAATAATTTATAGATTTTTTTTTATTTTTTTAATTTTTATATCACCAGTAAACGCTATTGAATTCCAAGGTAAATTTCTACAAGGTCATTTTATATTAGGTAAAACTGATCCCAATTCTAAAATTCTAATTGGAAAAAAAGAGGTTAAAGTATCTAAAGATGGTTTTTTTGTTTTTGGTATAGATCGAGATCAAAAATATGACCTGACATTTACAAAAATTATTAATGGAAAAAAATCAATAACTACAAAAAAAGTTTTAAAACGGAAGTACAATATACAAAGAATAGACGGTTTGGCAGAAAGTAAAGTCACCCCACCTGAATCTGTTTATCAAAGAATTAAAAAAGAAAATAATGCAATTGGAAAAGCAAGGGCGATTAATTCTGATTTACAATTTTTCAAAGAAAAATTTATCATGCCTGTTGAAGGTATAATTAGCGGTGTTTATGGAAGCCAGAGAATTTTAAATGGAAAACCGAGATGGCCACATTATGGAATAGATATTGCAGCTAAACAAGGAACGATGATTAAATCTTCTGGTTCGGGTGTAGTCACTATGGCTGAAGATGATTTATATTATACAGGAGGCACAGTTATAATGGATCATGGTCATGGAATATCAACGATATATTCTCATTTAGAAAATGTACTAGTTTCAGTTGGTGATAAAATTAATCAAGGAGATCTAATAGGAACTGTAGGATCAACAGGAAGATCAACCGGACCTCACCTAGATTTTAGAATTAATTGGTTTCAAACACGATTAGATCCACTATCTGTTTTAAATTAAATCTCTGATCTTGCTCTTAAACGTTCATAGAACAATCTAGCTCTAACACCTAAACTTAAAAATGGATCAGGAGGAAGCCAAGTGGGTTCATTTCTTGCTTCAATAATTTCTATCTCTTTTGTGTTTTCATTACTTGCTTTAATTGCTATTTGTTCTCCAAATAAAGTTCCGACTCCAATACCAGAGCCATTATAACAACCTGCAACAAATATATTTTCATCTATTTTTTCAAAAATTTGAGAACTATTTCTCGTTCTTGAAACAATGCCTGACCAAGAAGATTGAATAATATCATTAGGCAATTGAGGAAATCTTTTTTTAATTCCAATCTTTTGTTTTAATGATCTTTTAGTTAATTCAGATTTGGACATTTGATAAGGATTATAAACTTCTGCAGTATTTCTAATTAAAATTCTTCTATCTTTAGTCATTCTTATAGTGGCCCCCATTGGTCTCACAGGTAAAACTCCCCACTCCTTAGCCTCACCAAGAGATATAAACTCTTCATCAGATAAAGATCTAGTCATACTAGCTGTCAAAGTAATAGGAAAATTATAATTAGACTTTATCCCTAAAGTCTTCAAAAATCCATTTGTAGCAAAAATAATGTTTTTAGTTTTAATTAAACCATCTTTAAATTTACAAATAACTTTGTCATTAACCTTCTCCCAATTTAATAATAAAGTATTTTCATAAAGATTTATATTTTCAGGCAAGGTGTCAATCATAGCTCTAACTAATTTACCTGGATGTAATAAAATTCCCCCATTTGTGTAAAGTGCTATATTATAAAAATTAGTACCTAATCTTTTTTTAAGTTCTTCTTTAGATAATATATTATGCTCAAAACCTAATTTGGATAATGTGTTAGAAAATTTTTCTAATATTTTTTTATCCTCTAACTTTGATGATGCAAAATATTTTCCACATTCATTCCAATCACAATCTACTTGATACTCTTTAACAAATCTTTTGACAGTCTCTATTCCTAATTTATAAATATCTGTTTTTTTTTTATAATTATCTAATTCTTTATTAGAGGTAAAACCATCATTTAGTGTTGTATCGACCAGATAACCTGAGTTTCTAGCACTTGCTCCCTCTCCTGCCAGCTGAGCATCAACTAATAATATTTTTTGATTGTAAAAAAGTTGACCTAATTTTCTTGCAGCTGATAAACCAGTATAACCTGCTCCTATTATTAACCACTCACATTCCTCATTTTTTTTTAATTTTTTAATATTTGATCTTGGGTTTAAATCATTAATCCAGCTACATTCATTATCGTTTATGACTTGCATTAAAACTAATTTAATCTAATTCAAATTTTTTTGTGTAGTCTTTTTTAAGATTTGGATTTTGTTGTGATTTTTCTAAAATACAGTTTCCAATAACTAAGTAATCTAACTCGGTGCCCATAAAACAATTAAAAGCGTCAGTTGGTGTATTTACAATTGGTTCACCTCTTACATTAAATGACGTATTAACTACAACAGGACACCCTGTTTTTTCTTTAAATTTTGAAATTAAATCATAATAACGACTATTTGTTTCTTTTTTAACAGTTTGAACTCTAGCTGAATAATCAACATGGGTTACTGCTGGAATTTCAGACCTTTTTACATTTAGTTTATCTGTACCAAAAAATTTTTTTTGCTCATCATTCATTTCAATTTTTTTACTAGAGCTAACATTAGCAACAAGTAACATATATGGACTATCAACATTCATATCAAACCATTCTGATAAATCTTCTTCTAGAACTGAAGGGGCAAATGGTCTAAAGCTTTCTCTATACTTTACTTTCAAATTTAAATTTTTTTGCATTTTGTCAGATCTAGGATCTGCTAAGATTGATCTTCCACCCAAAGCTCTTGGTCCAAATTCCATCCTGCCTTGAAACCAACCTACTGCTTTTTCATTTGATAAAAAATTTGCGGTTTCGTTAATTAAATCCTCATAGTTAAAAGTTTTAAAATTAGCTCCAACAGCTTTTAATTCTTTTTCAATTTCCTCCTGTGCAAATTCAGCCCCTAAATATGAACCTTTCATTTCATCGTTAGAGTTTACCGATCTAATATTTCCTTGCTCAATATACCAAAGTGCTAAGGCAGCGCCTAAAGAACCACCTGCATCACCAGCAGCAGGTTGAATCCATATATTGTCAAAGATTTTTTCTCTGAGAATTTTTCCATTAGCAACACAGTTTAAAGCTACACCACCAGCTAAACATAAATTTTTTATACCATATTCTTTTCGAAGAGATTTAGCTAAATTTACCATTATTTCTTCAGTTACTGTTTGAATTGATGCAGCAATATCCATATGAAATTGGGTTATCTTTTCACTTTTAGAATCTCGGGATTTTTGACCAAATAAGTTATTAAATTTATCATTTGTCATAGTAAGTCCGGTAGCATAATTAAAATATTTCTGGTCTAATCTAAAAGTTCCATCTTCTTTTATATCAATTAACTTTTTAACTTTATCTTCGTAAACTGGTTTGCCATATGGTGCTAGTCCCATTAGCTTATATTCTCCACTATTTACTTTAAATCCTGTATAATAAGTAAACGCTGAATAGAGAAGACCAAGAGAATGGGGGAAATGTATCTCTTTTTTAATTTCTAATTTATTTCCTTTCCCTAAAGCAACTGTAGTTGTTGCCCATTCTCCCACACCATCTGCCGTTAATACTATAGCTTCCTCAAATGGTGATGGAAAAAATGCGCTTGCAGCATGACTCAAATGATGCTCTGAAAAAAAAATATTTTTATCAGATTTATAATTAGCATCATGTTCTTTCAGTTTATTGAATAAATAATTTTTTTGAAAAAGTTTTTCTTTAATCCATAATGGCATTGCTTTTGAAAAAGAGATAAAACCTTTGGGTGCAAAAGCTACATAAGTTTCTAATAATCTCTCAAATTTTAAAAAAGGTTTTTCAAAAAAAACAATTTGATCTATTTCACTCATTTTTAAATCTGTATAATTTAAAACAAATTCTATTGCGTTATAAGGATAACTAGAATCATGTTTTTTTCTAGTAAATCTCTCCTCCTGAGCAGCAGCAATTATTTTTCCATCTATTAATATACAGGCTGCACTATCATGGTAAAAAGCAGAAATTCCAAGAATACTAGTCATTTTAATTTAAATTTTTTAAAAGTTTATTTGCAATAATTTTATTTCCTTTTTCGTTAAAATGCATATCACCATAAAAATAATATTCTTTTATAACGTTTTCTGAATTAGTATCTAATATAAGTTTTTCAAAATCATCAAAATAATCAAAAAAATTTGCACATTTTTTTTTACAAAACTCTTTGAAATATAAACGATAATTTTTTGTTCTTTCAATATCAAAAATGTGACCAGGCCAAGGATATATAGCTAAAAAAAAATTAATATTATTTTCATCTAACAATTCATATATTTTTTTAAGATAGTAGATATTTTGAATAAATGACTCATAATATATTTGCTCCTTAGATATATAGTGATGAAAATTTAATATCCAGTTTGATTTTAAAAATTTTTCATCATAAACGTAACTACATTTAGTTAATATAAATTTTTGGCAAAAAATTTTTTTGGAATATTGTAACGCAGTTAAAGTAAATGCAAAATTCTCTTTTAAAAAATTCTTAATATAAAATTTAGTATCAGTTTGAAATAAATTTTTTTGCTCATTTTTATTCTTTTTGCATACTGAAACACCACATTTTTCTCTAAATTGTTCGTCATCTACATCGCTTACATCAAAAAAAAGTATCACATTTTTAGTTTTAATTCCTTTATTCAAATAATACTTAAGTTTATGATAATAGATAATTGGTGAGTAACTTGAGACGCCTAAATTTGCAACTCTATTAGAACTGTAATTGTCGAATATACCAACAAATGTTTTATCATATTCAAGTCCTACTCCTTCAGTAAAACTATCACCTATAAACCAATAATCATAATTTATTAAATCGGTATTGTTAATATCGCATGCTGATTTGAAACCATTTTTATCGGTACAAAATACTCCCTTTTTATTTCCAAAAAATGAGGTGCCAGAATAATTTTTTTTAAAAGTATGTGAAAAAATTTTGTGTTTAATTCTAAATTTTTTTTCATTCACTATATTTTTTTTTAGCTTACCATCAAAAGTAAGAAAAATATTCTTCTTCTCAAAAAATTTAATAACAGTGTGGCCTAAAAAAAAATCAATAGAAAGAAATAAAAATATAATAATAAATATTATTTTTAAAATATCTCGCAAAACTAAAAAATTGTATAAATAAATGGAGCTACGGCTGAACCCTGTGTTAATACAATTAGTCCTCCAAATATAGCAAGAACAATAATAATTGGTAAAAGCCAGTATTTTTTTCTTACTTTTAAAAATTCCCAAAATTCTTTTATAAAGCTCATCTTAAAATTGATTCTTCATCTTGCTCTTTGGTCCGTTTTTTTTTTCCCAATATGATCTATTTTTGTTAAATTTTAAATTTAATATATCTTTTCTTAATATTCTCATTATATAACCTATTGGTGTAACAACTAAAAAGAAAATTATGCCCATAATTAATGGTGATATTAATTTGCCTAAAAAAATACCAAACTTAAACCATAATTTGTTTAGTGGTGTTAAAAATTTAGAGTTTAGTAAACCTAAAATTAAAAAAATTATGGATGTAAAAAAAAACCATTTATTGATTTCTCGACCATTGATAATTGGATAAATAGCTATAATTAAAAAAAAAATAAAGAAAACTATTCCGAAACTTCTATTAGAACCTATTTTTATATCTTTTGAATTCATAATGTTAATTTTATAATTGTTAAAAATTAAATTTCAATTCAATTATATCTTGGTCTAATTTTAAGTATAGGTTTCTCAAAATAGAAGTAAAACAAAATAGAGATAACTTTAAGGATACAAATATAAATAAAAAATGAATAAAAAACATTCTCTGATAATTTTATAGCAAAGGGAATTATAATAATATGAAATAAATACATTGAGTAGCTAATGTTTGCACCTAATTTTATAATATTTTCTAAAATAACATTTTTAATTGAATAAAATGTTAATTTAATAATTAAAGACGAGAAAGTTAAACCACATAAAATAAAAAATATATTTTGATAAAGTTTATAATTTTTTAATATATTTGGATCAAAAATTATATAACTTAATATAATTAATCCTAATATTATGAAAAAATTTAATATTGATTTAGATATTTTATCTTTAAAAATAAATGCTATTACACCAAAACATATTGAGTCAATTCTAAAAATTACTGATCTTCTAATATCTTGGCCCCAATCGATATCTGTATTATTAAAATATATTCTGGCAAAATTAAGAATTAAAATTATTGCATAGCAAATTTGGGAGAGATTTATCTCAGGTTTATTTAATCTTATTTTGTTTCCAATAAAAAGAAATATTGGCATAGTTAAATAAAACCATTCCTCAATTGATAGTGACCACGCAATAGAATAAAAATTTGGAGTTGCATTATCTGAAATAAAGTTTTGCGTATAAGATAAAAATTTTAATAAATTAAAAATATTACCATATCCAAAAACTACTGAAGCAATTAATAAAGCAATTAA
Organism: uncultured Pelagibacteraceae bacterium; assembly: GCA_902618695.1. Taxonomy (GTDB): domain Bacteria; phylum Pseudomonadota; class Alphaproteobacteria; order Pelagibacterales; family Pelagibacteraceae; genus Pelagibacter. Next base: position 31,532 of record CACNCB010000002.1, read on the forward strand.
ATAAGGAGGAATGGTCCTAATCCATCTTCTAAACAAAAAAATTTTTAAATTCCTTTTAGCGTTAGAATTAATATTTAATAACTGTGGTGTTAAAACAAAACCTGATAAAACAAAAAATAACTCAACACCGAGAATTGATATAAATTCCGAATGAATAGAGTCTGTCACAAAAAAGAAAAAATGAGATACACAAACTATTAATGCAGCTAAATATCTATATAAATCTAAAAATGTATAATGCATTACTGTTTAAATATCTTCTATATTTTAAATTAAAAGTTTGAATATAGAAATGGTGCTAATGAGGGATTTTTAGATAAAATAATTATAATGGTAAATACACATAACATTGTTAAAAATGGATATAACCAGTATTTTTTTGTATCTTTTAACTTATTTATTATCATTTTAATGAATTGCATTATGTTTTAATTTTGTCCAATTTTTTTAAATATTATCTTGGATATAATATCATACCCAGTTTTGTTATAATGACCAGATAAACCAAATGGAAATATAGTCTTAAAGTTTACGTTCTTTTCGTTTAATTCTTTTTTGATATCTATAAAATCTACATTTAGTTTTTTTAAAATTGACATAATTTTAATTTTTTGAGTTTTGTGAAAATTATTTGATTCATTTTGATAACCCTCAAATGAAGGTAAATATATAAAATAAAAACTTGATCCATTTTCCTCAGAAAAAACTTTAGCTTCACTTATAATTTGTTGAAATTTTTTGTAAACTTTTTCTTGTATTGACAAAGGGTGTTCCTCACTAAAGATACTTTTTATAACATTTTTAGTTTTATCTAATCTTAAAAATCTTAAATATTTGTACTTTTTACTTTTATTTTGCCTATCTTCAAAATAAGAGATGAACTCCTCTAATACTTTAATGTTTTGTTGATCAATCTGTTTTTGTTTTTTCTTTAAAGATTGTTTATAATTTCGCTGATTAATATATTTATTTAAATGTTTTGAATCAAAAGTATCACTCAAATCTTGTAAATCATTACCCTCATAGAAAAACCAAACAACATTCTTTGTATTTTTCCCTAAGTATTCTTTTAAAACCGCCAGCTCAATTAAAGGACCATTGCTAGAGTAACCTAGGTTTAATACAGAATTTTTTGATAAATTCCTAAACAATGATCCAAAATCATATGGTCTATCTACACATTCTCCAATTGTAAAAGAATCACCTAAAAGAAAAAAATCTATCTTTTCTGCATCCCATTCAAAATCTGGATTATTAAAACCAAATCTATCGCTTTCAAATTTTGAATAATAACCATTTTCGTTACAAACAAGGGTTGTCCTTTTGGATATTCCAGATAAAGGTAGTAAATTGTTATTTGGATTCAAAAGAACATGAGTTTTTGGAACTGTCAAAGTAACTAAGTTTGGTATTTTTTTTCTTATATCTTTAAACGCTTCAAATTTAGTCCTTATATCATAATCAATATCTTCGTTTTTTTTTAAAATTTTAATTTTTTTTTTTAAATGATTTTCTCCAATATAAAAAGTTTGAAATGCCTCAAACATATATAAAGAGAAAAATGAACTAAATAATATTAATAAAATATAAATTTTTATTTTTTTAAACAATTTAATTAGATCAAACCTTTTGAGGCCTCATATCTTTTTTATTTATCCCAGCAATTCGTACTGGTTTCTTCATTGCATCTCTTCTAAATGGTTCGCCAAGTTCTTGGTTTAGAATTACTTCAATAAACGTTGTAATTCCTTTCTTTTGATCCTCACAAGATTTCATAATAGCATCAGTTGTTTCTTCCATTGTTCTCACTTTCACACCTTTTAATCCACATGCATCAGCAACTTTTGCATAACTCAATTCAGGGTCTAATTCAGTTCCAACAAAATTATTATCAAACCATAAAGTTGTATTTCTTTTTTCTGCGCCCCATTGATAATTTCTAAAAATTACCATCGTAATAGCTGGCCACTCTTTTCGAGCACACGAACTCATTTCATTCATACTTATTCCAAATGCACCATCTCCTGCAAAACCAATAACTGGAGTATCTGGGCAACCAATTTTTGCACCTAATATTGACGGAAATCCATATCCACATGGACCGAACAAGCCTGGTGCTAAATATTTTCTTGGTTTTTCAAAAGTTGGATAAGCATTACCGATTGCACAATTATTTCCTATATCGCTAGATATAATCACATCATCAGGCATTCCAGCTTGAATTGCTCTCCAAGCTTGTCTTGGTGACATTCTATCTGAATCTCTTTCTCTAGCTTCTTTGTTCCAAACTGTTCCTTCATCATCATCCTCATGATCTAAACTTGAAAGTTTTTGTAACCAAGCTGATTTCGTTTGATGAATTAAATCTTTTCTAGCTTGTCTATCAGTATCCCCAGCATTTGAAGATAATTTTTCAAAAATTTGTTCAGCAACTAATTTTGCATCTCCACTTATTCCTACAGTAACTTTTTTAGTCAAACCTATCCTGTCAGGATTAATATCAACTTGAATAATATTTGCATTCTTTGGCCAATAATCAATTCCATAACCAGGTAAAGTAGAAAATGGATTTAATCTAGTTCCCAAAGCTAACACTACGTCAGCTTTTGAAATTAATTCCATTGCAGCTTTTGATCCATTGTATCCTAGAGGACCAACAGCTAAGGGATGGCTTCCTGGGAAACTGTCATTATGTTGGTAACCTGAACAAACAGGTGAATCTAATTTTTCTGCAAGTTTTTTTGTAGCTTCAATAGCTCCTCCAATAACAACACCTGCCCCAGATAATATTACTGGAAATTTTGCTTTAGATAACAAGTCGGCTGCTTTAGCTACAGCATCATTTCCCCCACCTTGTCTTTCTAGTCTTACAATCGGAGGAAGATCGATATCAATTACTTGGCACCAATAATCTCTTGGAACATTAATTTGTGCTGGTGCAGATCCTCTTATTGCTTTTTCAATTACTCTATTGAGTACTTCTGCCATTCTTGAAGGATCTCTTACTTCTTCTTGATAACAAACCATGTCTTTAAATAAATTCATTTGCTCAACTTCTTGAAATCCACCTTGTCCCATTGTTTTGTTTGCTGCTTGAGGTGTAACTAATAAAAGAGGAGTATGATTCCAATAAGCTGTTTTGATTGGTGTAACTAATCCAGTAATTCCAGGTCCGTTCTGAGCAATAACCATTGACATTTTACCAGTGGCTCTTGTGTAACCGTCAGCAATTAAACCACCGTTTGTTTCATGAGCGACATCCCAGAAAGTAATACCTGCATCTGGAAAAATATCTGAAATTGGCATAAAAGCTGAACCGATAATTCCAAACGCATGTTCAATACCGTGCATTTGTAAAACTTTTACAAAAGCTTCTTCTGTTGTCATTTTTGTCATAAAACTAGAACCTCTCTAAAGTGTAATTATACTATTTATAAAATTCGTTTGTTAATTTGTGCGATTAATATATAAGTTTTTACGAATTTCAAACAAACAAATCGACACCATGGCAACAGATATAATCATACATGATAAAAAAGACAACGTGGGAGTAGTTGTTATTGAAAAAATCACACCTAAACAAGACTGTGCTTGCTGGATAATGGAAGATGACAGCTCAACAAATATTCAATCCGTAGATGAAATACCTTTAGGACATAAAATTGCAATGGTTGACCTTAAAGAGGGTGATACTATTTTAAAGTATGGCCACGATATTGGTAAAGTTGTAAAATCAATTAAAAAAGGTGAACATGTACATGTTCACAACGTAAAAACAAAGAAGTGGTAACAGTATGGAAATCCCAAAGAGTTTTTTAGGTTATAAAAGAGAAAACGGCAGAGCCGGAACAAGAAATCATGTAATTATTTTGCCAGTTGATGACATTTCAAACGCATGTGCAGAGGCAGTTGCTAATAATATTAAAGGCACGATAGCTCTTCCTCATTCTTATGGAAGACTTCAGTTTGGTGCAGATCTAGAACTTCATTTTAGAACAATGATTGGAACTGGATGTAATCCAAATGTTGCAGCTGTAATTGTCATTGGTATTGAACCGAAATGGACAAAAAAAATTGTAGATGGAATTGCCAAAACTGGAAAACCAGTTGAAGGATTCCATATTGAACGTACAGGAGATATTGGTACGACGATGAAAGCATCAAAAAAAGCTCAAGAATTTGTAATGTGGGCTTCCGAGAAACAAAGGGAGGAATGTCCTTTAAGTGATTTATGGATTTCAGTTAAGTGTGGTGAGTCTGATACCACTTCAGGACTAGCTGCAAACCCAACTGTTGGTAACTTAATGGATAAACTTGAACCATTAGGTGTTCATTTATGTTTTGGTGAAACATCTGAATTAACTGGTGCAGAACAAGTTTGTGCAACCAGAGGAGCTACAAAAGAAGCATCTGAAAAATTTATGAAAACTTGGAGCTCCTATAATGATTTTATTTTAAAAGAGGCTACGGATGACCTTTCTGAAAGTCAACCAACAGCAGGGAATATAGCTGGTGGACTTACAACAATTGAAGAAAAAGCTTTTGGTAATTTTCAAAAAATTGGAAATTGCAAATTTATCGATGTTCTTGAACCAGCTGAGGAACCAACTAAAGGCAAAGGCTTATATTTTATGGACACATCATCTGCTGCTGCAGAATGTGTGACACTTCAAGCTGCTGCTGGTTTTAATATTCATTTATTTCCAACTGGACAAGGTAATATTGTTGGAAACCCAATTGAACCTGTTGTTAAATTAACAGCTAATCCATTAACTGTAAAAGGTATGGGGGAGCATATTGATTGTGATGTTTCAAAAATTCTTTCAAGAGAAATGAATTTATCTGAAGCAGGTGATGAATTAATTAAAACTACACTAAAAGTAGCAAACGGTAGATTAACTTGCGCTGAAGCTTTAGGTCATAAAGAATTTGTTATGACTAAACTTTACAGAAGTGCTTAATTAACTTTGATCTTTCATGAAATTTAAGAAATACTTGGTAGTCTTACCAGGTATTATATTAGCATTTGTTCTTTACACTTTATCTCAAGGTTTCAATAATATTCTTGGTATTGAGCTATTAGGCTATGAAAAAAGCCCAATATCTACTGCAATGATTGCTATTTTATTAGGAATGTTTTTCGGAAATGTTTTTCAAATTAGAGAAAGTTTTTTAAGAGGATTAGATTTTACACAAAAATATATTCTAAAACTAGGTATTATTTGTCTAGGTATTCAATTGAAGCCATTTGAATTTTTAGAGTTCGGAAAAATAGCAATTCCATTAATTATAATCTGTATAATCAGTGTGTTAATAGTAATCAAACTTCTAATTAAAAAATTAAAAATACCAACTAGAATGGCTTACTTAATCTCAATAGGCAGTACTGTCTGTGGTACTACTGCAATAATGGCTACCGCTCCAGTTATTGGAGCAAAAAAAAATGAAGTATCATATGCAATTGCTAACATTACATTGTTTGGAATACTTTCGATGCTTATTTACCCTTATTTTGCTAACTTTTATTTTGAAAGTGAGCCTTTATTAGTTGGATTGTTTTTAGGAACCTCTATACATGAAACCTCTCAAGTTGCAGCTGCAGGATTGATTTATGACCAGCAATTTAATAGTCCTGAAACTTTAAATATAGCAACAGTAACTAAATTAATTAGGAATACCTTTCTGGTTATAATGATCCCTTTATTTGCATTTCTTTATAACCGAGGAAAAACCTCAGAAAAAAAATACTCAATAATAGATATTTTTCCTTACTTTGTATTAGGATTTGTAGCAATGATAATAATTAGAAATTTAGGTGATCTAATGTACTCAAATAATTACGAATGGCTAGTTGCAATTGAGGGTATTAAATTGTCCTCAAAAATATTTTTAACAATGGCGATGGCAGCAATAGGGCTTTCAACTAACTTAAAAGAACTTAAAAATATGGGCTACAAACCTTTTATAGTTGGTTTTGTAAGTATGACAACAGTAGGATTGGTTAGTATTACAACTATCGAATTATATTTAAATTTTTTTAATTAAGATTTAACTAATAATTTTTTTCTAAAGTTTGAAATAAATCTTCTTATAAAAGCTGCTCCAACACCTAAAATAATTGCAAACATAATTGTAAATAGTCCATAAAAGAAAGGCATCTCTTTAGAAAAATCAATTATAAATTGAGAAAAGAAATTTAAATCTGAACTAGTTGCTTTAGCAGTTCCATTAATAATTTGGTCTGCAAAAAATGTATCGTATGCTATCGCTATACCCACTATCAGTAGTAAAATTGCTAACAAAGCTCTTAAACCAGAACTATCAATTCTTTCTCCTAATTTTTGCCCAACTTGAACTCCAATGATTGAACCAATAACCAACATCAGTACTAAAAATAAATCTATAGATCCGTAATTAAATGAATGAAGAAAAGTAACAATCACACTTACAAAAATAGTCACAAATAGAGATGTTCCTGGAACTAGTTTTGTAGGCATTTTAATAATATAAATCATTGCTGGAACTAAAATAAATGCCCCTCCTATTCCCATAATCGCTGCAATAAATCCCACCAGTAAACCAATAATAATTGGAGTAAATATACTTTCGTATAATTTAGATTTAGGAAACCTCATTCTTAATGGAAGACCATGTATCCAATAATGAACATGTAATTTTTTTTTGACAACAACGTTTCTTTTTGCTTTATCTATTTCACCTAAACTTTCAACAAGCATTAATGTTCCAATTATTGCTAATATATACATGTAAGCCAGAGAAATAACTGTATCGATTTTTCCGATACCTTTAAAATAAGTAAAAGTGTAAATTCCTAAAGAAGTTCCAATTACACCTCCAACCACAATCATTGAACCCATTTTATAATCTAAAGTGTTTTTTAAATAATGAGTAGTAGATCCAGAAACTGAAGTAGCTAAAATATTATTTGCTTCATTCGCAACTGCGTATGCAGGAGGTATTCCTAAAAAAATTAGAAAAGGTGTCATTAAAAAACCACCACCAACACCAAATAAACCTGAAAGCACTCCCACAATCGCACTTAGCAAGAGTATCTCGATAGGGTTAACAAAAACTTGAGCTATCGGTAAAAATACTTCCATAAAAAATTTAAAAGTTGATAAAAAACAACTTAGTTAAATGTGATAAAAGTTCCAACTAAAATCACTCCCCAGTAAGCTGTTAAGCTTGCTATAATTCCTGCCTTAATAAATGTAGTTTTAAAATTTGAGAGTTTATTGATAATTTTTACGTTAGAAAGTAACATTAAATTTGTCAATACACCCACAACGAAATTTGTCAAACAATTATTTATTTTTAGGCAATTTTTTTTGCCTAGTAGATGGTAGCACCAAAGACTTTAATTGTATCGTCCTCAACTCCTAACACCAACCTTCCAAGGAACTCTCCTGGGATCTCTTTATTTGTCTGCTTGATCAAAACAGTTATGTGATCTCCTCTTCTAAGGCATCCAAAAGGTTTGAAAGTCTCTTTAAGATTAGTGATTAGCTTGTTATTGGCCCACTGTTTCCCGAGCTCTACCTCATTAGCACCAAAAAGCATTTGAGTAGAAAAATCTCTAGTAAACCCTCCATAATCTTTGAGATTAGATGATTTAACCAAATTATCCCAAATAGGTTTGGCTAATTCATATATTTCATCATCTGATTTAGATAAAATATCCATGTGATTTAATTTAATTATATACTAAGAAGCTTTTTTCTTCTCGTTCTCATCCACTATGTGGTAGACGGGAACTTTCTCCATACTAAATTTACCAGTTTTAGGGTCACGTCTAGAAACAGTTAAACAATGCCAATTTTCATCATCAAGCTTCATATGATCACCTCTATAATAGTAGCCTGGCCATCTAGTTTCTTCTCTAAACAAAGTATGTTCCGTTACACACTGAGAAGTCAACGCTCTATGTTTTAACTCCCAAGCTCTCATAAGCTGGTGATAATCTTCAGCTCCAACATGCTCCAAGTCCTCCTGTAACCAATCTAACAACTCAAGTCCTCTTTTCAGCATATTGCCATTAGTCATGTAATTTGAGGTAATACCACCAACGTATTCATCCATGATTTTCTGTAATCTTTGAAGACCTTGGATTGGGGATATATAACTAGGAGAAACTGTTCCACCAGTAATCTCATTTCTAGCAACTGTGTAGTTTTCAAGTGGTTTGTAAACTGCTGCCTTGAATTCTTCACACTGTTTATCTGAAACTTTAACACCTTCAGCCTTTTTATCCTCAATATATTTAACTGCAGCTTTTGCAGCTAATCTTCCTTCTGTGAAAGATCCAGATGAAAACTTATGGGCACTTCCACCAACTGTATCTCCAGCACCAAATAAACCATTAATAGTTAGCATTCTGTTATAACCCCAGAAATACTCTGGTGGTGATAAATCCTCTGGACCACTAACCCAAGCACCAGAACAAGTAGCATGAGAACCCATTACGTAAGGTTCAGATGTAGTTAATTCTGGATTTGTATATTTTGGATCAATGTTTTGAGATGCCCAAACAACAGCTTGCCCAACAGTCATTCCTAAGAAATTTTCCCAACCTACTGTTTCTAAATGCGGGTCTTGAAAAGCTTCTGTGGTTACCATGTGTATTGGTCCACCACCTGCAGCGACTTCTTGAATAAATGCATGATTTCTCAAGCAAGTTGGTGTTGGATGATGATCAATATATTCTCCAACTAACTCTTTGGTTTGATCATACCATTTTTTCTCATAGTTTTCGCCGTTAGCATTTTGTGTGTATGTTTTTAAATGAAGAAAATACGCTCCAACAGGACCATAACCATCTTTAAATCTACATAATACAATTCTGTTTTCCATTTGAGTCATCTTTGCTCCTGCTGCAATAGGCAATGCATATGCAGATCCATTACTCCATGGTGCATACCAAGTTCTACCCATTCCTTCTCCAACTGCTCTTGGTTTAAAGATATGTGAAGCTCCACCAGCAGCAACAATTACTGCTTTAGCTCTAAATACATGGAAGTCACCAGTTCTCATATTAAATCCAACTGCTCCACCAATTCTGTTATCTTGAGCCTCGTCCATTAAAAGATGAGTAATCATTATTCTGTTGTAAATTTTATCTGCAGATTTTTTTGCTGCTTCAGCGACAATTGGTTTGTAACTTTCACCGTGTATCATAATCTGCCATTTACCTTCTCTTAAGTATCTTCCAGTTTCTTCATTCTTCATCATTGGAAGGCCCCATTCATCAAACATATGAACTGTAGAGTCTACGTGACGTGCCATGTCATAACCTAAATCCTCTCTCACCATTCCCATTAAATCATTTCTTGCGTATCTTACGTGATCTTCTGGTTGGTTTTCGCCCCATTGCATTCCCATGTAGCAATTAATTGCATAAAGTCCTTGAGCAACAGCTCCACTTCTATCTATATTAGCTTTTTCAACACAAATAATTTTCATGTCTCTGCCCCAGTGCCTTGCTTCAAAGGTGGCACCAGTTCCAGCCATACCTCCACCAACAACTAATATATCGCAATCTTCATAATGTGTTTTATGTTTGGCCATTAATAGTAAACCCCTTTTTTAAAAGAATCTTTAGGTATCGATGGAAGTTCTCCATTAATATTTAAACCTTCTGGCTCTGTATATAATCTTTGAGAATTTAACTCACCCTGTTTGATTTTTTCACCATCTGCAAGTTTTGGAATAAATTTTCCCCATGGTTTAGTTGTTATTGGAGATACAAAATTTTTCTCAGTTCCATTTCTAAACTTAATTTTCCAAGAAATAGTTCCTTTTTCTTCTTCTCTTCTAACTCTCACACTATGACCCATTGGAGCAAAATCAGCATAACCTCTTACATCAATTGCATGATTAGGACACGCTTTAACACATGAATAACATTCCCAACAAAAGTTTGGTTCAATATTTTTTGCTCGTCTAATATTTTCGTCAATATGCATTATATCTGATGGACAAATATCCACACAATGACCACATCCATCACATCTAGTCATATAAACAAAAGTTGACATAATTATTTTTTCTCCTTTATTGTTTTTATCATAATTATTTTCAATTAATAGTGTTTAGGTTTCTCTCTTTTTATACCCAATCCAAATTGCTCAGGTGCATCTGCTGGTGGAGGCAAATTGTCTCTTGAGCCATCTGCTTCTGCTAAATTCTTTTGTATTGCAGCACCAGGCTTATAAAACATGTGAGCAAATTTTGACCAGTAAACTCCACCAAATAAAACTGAATTTGAAACTATAAATAATACTAAAAATAAATTTGCATCCCATCTTCCTTCCAAATTTAAACTTTGAAGATATGACCAAATAAATCCTGTTAATGATGTGGCAATCAATGCTAGTACGAATAAATCTGCTTTAATAATTCTGTACCAAGGTTGCGCTTCAGAATATACATCAACCCTTAAGAAGAACCAAAACCACGACCCGCCCAAAATAGTCATTAAAGCACCAATGTGCCAAATTATAGGCCATATAGTTGGAGTTTCAACATTTGCTGAAGAATACCCAAATATCATTACTACAGATCCTACCCAAAAAAGGATAGTTCCATACATACCAAGAACATGTGCTACTCTCCTTTTTCCTGCACCTAGTTCCGATGTAGTTCCAATGTCGTATGCAATTGTTTTTGAAACCACTGCTATTCTTTCACCAGTTGATAATTCTTTAGTTGCGTTTTTTTTTGCCTTTTTTGCATTTTCAAAAAAGTACTTAACGTTCTTTTTATGTATCATGTCTAAAAGAGTACCTGTAACAATTAATAAAACCATTAACACCACAAAGCCTTGTATAACTATAGATGGAACTGTCTCTGCTAAAACTGAAAAAGGATTAGTCGTGAACATTTTAATACCCTTAAAGTAATTTTGAATTAATTTAAAGTTTTCTATTCTAGTTATCTGAAGACTTCAACCAAAAGTATTGGTCAATTTGTCTTTAATAATAACTCAGACTTTACGTTTGTAGTGTTGTTTATTGGGAATCACTGACCTAACACCACCCTGAGGATTCTCAACATCTCCTTCTCTTCTGGGAATTAAATGAATATGACAATGCATTATTGATTGGCCTGCAAATTTTCCTGCATTTGTACCTATATTGAAACCTTTAACACTAGAATCTTGTTTTAAAATTTTTTCTTTAGTTCTTAAAATTAAATCATTACATGCCTGAATTTCTTCTTTAGTAAGATCAAAATATGTCTCTACATGTCTTTTAGGAAAGATAAGACTATGGAGTTCTGAAACTGGATAGCTATCTGTAGATGAATAAGCCAATTGGTTTTCAAACTGAAGTTCCTCTTTTCTGATTTTACAAAATATACAAGGGTTATTTGGATCTTTCATATTTAAACTAGAGAATTATATATTTTATTTAACTTAGTGAAGCAAACAGTCTTTCTTCTTTTCCATTTAAGTTCGTTTATTTTTGAGACTGATGTTACTCCTTTACCAGATCCAATAAGAATTATTTCTTCAAAATCATGAATCGATTTAATGAAAATATCTTTAAAATTAATTTTAATTTTCTTACTTATAAATTTAAGTGTATTTCCAAAATAACAATTTTTTTTAGGTGAAAAAATCTTTCCATTTTTCACAAAAACTAAATTTGAAGTACCAGTTTCTAAAATTTTATTCATTGCGACTAGAGCAATATCAAATTTTGTTGAGTCAACTTTGCTTAATTTTGCTAATATTTTTTTATAATATAAATTTTTATAATTTGGTTCTACTCTTTTATATCTAAACAATAAAAGATTAAAATTACTTTTTGGTTTTGGTCTTTTTCTAATTGATACTGATATTAGTTTTTTATTTAAAGCTATACGAAATAAATTATCTGGACCTTTGTATAGAGTGTTTTTAATAATTAAATCTTTAATAATGCTTTTTAAATTTTTTTTTCTTATTCCATATTTTTTTGTAGATTTTATTAAGTTATCCAAATGTGGTTTTAAAAGTATTAACTTAGGGGGTTTTCCAACCATTCGCATTGTGGTGAATACACCTCTAGACCCCCAAAGATCATTGAAATTAACTTCTTTAAGATTACTAAGCTGATAAGATTTTTTTAATAAGAGTGTTGCCATTTTCTGTTAAAAAAGATTCTGGATGAAATTGAAATCCATATATTTTATTTTGATTATCCTCAAGGCCCATTGGTATTTTTGTTTTACTACATCTCATAGTTATTTTAATTGAATTCGATTTAAATGGCTCCATTAATTTTAATGAATGATATCTTCCGACCTTAAACTGTTGATTGTTTTTAAAGATTTTACTTTGATTGTTTGTTTTTATTTTAGATTGATAGCCATGATAAATTTTTTTTTGTTGTATGATTTTGCCACCTTCATTATATAAAATCATTTGATAGCCAAGGCAAATACCAATAATTTTTTTCTTTCCTTTATATTTTTTGTAAATTTTCGATGTAGTAGGATAATCCTTTGGCGATCCAGGTCCTGGTGACAGAACGATTACATCACATCTATCAAGAAACCTGTAATTTAACTCATAATAGTTTGAGCAAATTACTTTATCGAATTTTGCAAATTGATGAACAACATTCCAAGTAAAAGAGTCTTGATGATCTATAATGTAAATCATTTAAATAACTCCAATAAAGATTTTGCTTTAATATAATTTTCATTAAATTCTTTCTTTGGTGAACTATCTAATACTACTCCGGATGCTGCTGAGATTTCTGATTGATTTTTATAATTTAATATAGATCTAATAATTATATTAAATTTCATATCTTGATTAAATTTAATAAATCCAAAACTCCCAGTAAAAATATTTCTACTTTCTTTTTCTTGATTGTTTAAAAGTTCTAAAGTTCTTATTTTAGGGCAACCAATTACAGATCCTCCCGGCATCATTGCCTTAATGATATCAATTAATTTTGTGTCTTTATTTAATATTCCACCAATTGAAGTAACATAATGAAAGAGATGCTTGTATTCCTCTACATATTTTTTTTTGAGTATTTTGACACTTCCAGGTTTACAAATTTTAGATAAATCGCTTCTTTCCATATCAACTATCATGTTGTGTTCTTTGGTTTCTTTCTCGTTATTTTTAAAATATTTTAGAGCTATATTTTTATTGGATAATAATTTTTTCTTAAAAGTTCCAGCTATAGGTTTAGTAATTATTTTGTTTTTTTTCTTATCAATTAATGTTTCAGGAGAGCAACTAACAATAGAGTAATCCTTATCTTTTATCATAAATGATTCTGGGGACGAATTAACACGCATTAATTTCCAAAAAAAATTAACAGGATTAATTAATGATTTATTCTTATATTTTGTGCAAATTTTAATTTGATATGTCTCACCTTCTCTTATTTTTTTTGAGAATAATTCAAATATTTTTTTATATTTTGCATAAGAAATATTAATCTTAAAAGGGCTTAGTATTTGAGTTTTGTTAAATTGATAATTGAATTGATGTTTTTTTATATTGGATATAACTTTAATATCTTTTCTAATTTTAATTATAGTCTCAGGTTTATAAAATATTCCTTTATAAAAATTTATTCTTTTTTTATTTTTTAAATTAATACCTATTAAATTACATAAAATTTCATAACCAAAAAAACCAAGATACAAATCTGTTTCTTTTTTATATTTTTTTTTATCTATCGAATTAAGAAATTTATGAATATTTTTTTTTGTTAGAATAATTTTTTTAGAAAAATCGGTGTAAATATTGTACCCATCATCTACTTTATAAATTATTAAAGGTTTATCTGATTGATACAGATCCTCTAAATATAGATTAAATTTAAACTTATGCTGTCTGAGTTCTTTCAATTGCTTTCTCTATAATAGGTAAATGTATCAGACCTGCAAATAATGATAATGCGATAGATCCGTACCAAGCATAGTCAAAATTTCCGTTTAATTCATAAAATACACCACCTAGATATGCTCCTAGGAAAGAACCAATTTGATGGCTTACAAAAACTATTCCATATAAAAGTCCAACATATTTTGTACCAAATATGTGCGCAACAATTCCATTTGTTGGAGGAACTGTGGATAGCCATAAAAAACCAAAAGTAACTCCAAAAACTACTGAATTAAATATACTTGGCGGTAAGAAAATAAAATAAATTATAGAAACTCCTCTTAATAAATAAATGGCACTTAAAATTTTTTTCTTACTATACCTTGTTGCTAAATAACCGCTGGTAATCGTACCGGCCATATTAAATACACCAATCAAAGCTAAAACCATTGCAGGTGTCCAGTCAGGCAAACCTTTATCTGCCATATAAGTAGGAATATGTGTTGCTACTAAAGCAATATGCCAACCACAAACAAAAAAACCTAAAGTGAGATAAATAAAACTTTTGTTTGCAAATGCCTCTTTTAGAGCCTCTCTTGCTGTTTGATTATTATCTTGATTAACTCCTACAGGTATTTTTGGAGTACTAACAAACAAAGCTACCAACAATCCTAATCCTAAAAGAAGAGAAAAATACAAAAGAGTATTTTCCCAGCCTGTTTCAACTAAGGAATATCTTACAAGTAAAGGTGATACAAAATATCCAAATGAACCTGCGCATGTAACAATTCCTGTTGCAATAGTTCTATTAGATGCTGGAAAATGTTTAGCTACTACTGATACTGGGATACCTATTGCAGTGGAGCCTAAGCCTATTCCAATCATCACTCCTATAGTTAAAGTAAAATAACCTCCCATATTATAGCCAGAATAAAAAAGCAAAACTCCAATTAAATAAAAAGCAAAGCCAATAAATATTGCAACCGCTCCTCCGTATTTATCAGTAATTACACCAAACAACGGACTGAATACTCCCCAAAGTAATAACTGCAATCCCATAACAAAACCAAAATGAGAAATGGAAATATCTAAATCTGTATTAAAATCAAAATAAAATAATCCAAATGTCTGTCTTATTCCTAGAGAAATTATTACGACAATAGATGCAGCAATTAATGTAATAAGTGCTCTTTTGCTAATAGTAAAACTTTCTGAACTCATTTTATAAATTTTAACGCTTGTTTTATATCATTTATTATGTCTTTAGGATCTTCAAGTCCAATATGCATCCTTATTATATGTTCATCCTTATTTATATATGTAAATTGTCTCTTACCTAGTGCTTGGTGTGTTTGATAAAGAGCTAAGCTTTCAAAACCTCCCCAACTAAACCCATATCCAAAAAGTTTTAACGAATTTACGAATTTTAACACTGAGTTTTTATTTTTTGATTTTATTTTAAATCCTAATAAACCTGAAGCTCCAGAATAATATTTTTTCCATAATTTATAATTTTGACTACCTTTCTTATATGGATAAAAAACTTTAATTATTTTTTTTTGTTTTGATAAAAACTTTGAAACTTCTAAAGCATTTTCCTGATGTTTGTCTAATCTTACATCTAAAGTTCTTATTCCTCTAAGAATCAAATATGCGTCATCTGGACCTAATCTTAGTCCTGAAACCTTGCTTGTTTGTTCAACCAATTTAAAAACTCTTTTACTTATAGCTAAACTGCCACCCATTACATCTGAATGACCAGAATAATATTTTGTTGCAGAAACAATTGACATATCAAAACCTAACTTTATTGGTTTTAAAAAATAAGGTGTTCCCCAAGTATTATCTATGGCTGTATAAATTTTATTTTTTTTTGCTAATGCAACTATTTTAGATAAATCTTGAAATTCAAAAGTGTTACTTCCAGGATTTTCAACAAAAATAAGTTTTGTTTTTTTTGTAATCTTGCTTTTCAGATCATTAAAGTCGTTTGGGTTATAAAATATAGCTCTAATATTAAATTTTTTAAGGTAAGTTTCTGTTAAAAGTCTTGATGGCGAGTAAACTGAGTCTGTAACAAGTATTTCATCATCGGGTTTCACTACGCTTAACACTCCAAGAAATATTGCTCCAAAACCAGTAGGAGTTAGGTAAACCTTATAACATTCTTCAATTTTTCTTAAAATTTGTTGTAAAGCATATGTTGTGGATGTTCCCTGCCGGCCATAATCAAAATTTCCACTTACTGGATCTTTTAAATATTTATTTTGTTTTTTTTTTATATCCTGCATAGATTTAAAAATAATAGTAGAAGCTCTAACAACAGGAGGGTTTACTGACTGATTATGAAAATCTTTAGCTGTATGCTTGAGAAATGTCTTAAAAGAATTGCTCATAATTAAATTTGATATGTTGAAAAGACAATGCTATATCCGACCAATAATTTCAATTAAATTATAAGAAGGAAAAAAATGGGTTATCCAAAAAAACATAGAGGTCGAAGAAAACAAGGTTCAAAAAAAAGAAGAGCTAAGAGAAAAAATAAGAAAAAGTAGCCTCTAATGGAGCAAATTCAAAAAGCAAAATCCATTAGTATTTGGATTTTTATAATTCCTTTTGTAGCTGTTAATACGTGTTTAATAATAACAACACAATTACATTTTCTTATAGATGCACCTTACAGAATTTTTTCAACTTTTCCTTATTTGGATGGAGGTGTTTCAATAAGTAGAACAGCTAGATATTTTCCAACTTATTTAATTTTTAAACCTGCTATGTTTTTAACTACTTATCTTTTAATAAAATATTGGATTTATAGTGCAAATATAGTTAATCATTTCGAGGAAAATCATAAGTATAAAAAAAAAATTTTATTTTTTGGTATAGCCTCTGCCATTGCATTAACAATACACGCTATATTTTTGGGGATAAAATTTGATAACGATCTATATAAATTGTTTAGACGTGTAATAATGTTGTCTTTCATAGTTTTTGAAATTGTTGCTCAAACATATTTAGTTATAACGCTATACTCATTTAGACAAAAATTAGAAAATTACATAAATAATATTTTTCTCAAATTTAAAATAATTCTAGTTTCTACATTAATTATTGTGGCATTGATAAGTATTCCAATAATTAGTTTACCAGGTGATGAAATATTTGGATTTAATCTTAAATTCTTAAAGCATGCTCTTGAGTGGGACTATTTTATTGGTGTCATTTCTTTTTATTTATTAACTTTTTATATGTGGAAGAAAAGTTAATTTGATATCCAACCACCACCAAGCACTTTATAGCCAAACTGATCTTTACAATAAAAGACACATGCTTGACCAGGTGAAATACCATCTTCTGGAAATACTAAATTAACTTTAGCATTATCTTTATCTATAAGATCAACTTTTGCCTCCAATAAGTTTCCAGTAGATCTAACTTTAACAAATAGATTTTGGTTTAAATCCTCTTTGCTGGTTAATAAATTTATTTGCTTTAAAGAAATTATTTTTTTTCCAAGTTTTTCTTTGGGTCCAACAATTATTTCATTTTGATCTGAATTGATCTTTAATACATAAAGAGGTTCTTTATCTGAAACTTTAATGCCTTTACGTTGTCCAATTGTAAAATTAATAATTCCATCATGAACACCAATTACATCCCCGTCTAAATTTTTTATATTTCCTTTCTGAAAGGAGTCTGGTCTAAATTTTTGGATTACAGAAGCATAATCTCCGTTAGGAACAAAACAAATGTCCTGACTATCAGGTTTATCAGCAACGTTTAAATCTAGATTTTTTGCAATTTCTCTAGTTTTGTCTTTTAACATTCCACCTAATGGAAATCTTAAATAATCTAATTGTTCTCTAGTTGTATTGAATAAAAAATAACTTTGGTCCCTATTTTCATCTATTGCTCTATACATATTTGTAGTTTTGTTTTCTGTGATACTTTTTACATAGTGTCCTGTAACCAAAGCATCAGCTTTTAGCTCTTTTGATACTTCAAATAAATCTTTAAATTTTACAGTTTGATTACACTGAACACATGGAATTGGTGTTTCACCTTTTAAATAACTCTCAACAAAATTATCAATAACGCCTTGCTTAAACTTATCTTGGTAATATAAAATTTTATGCTCTATACCTAACTTATGTGCAACACGTTTAGCGTCCATTATATCTTGACCTGAACAACATTGTTTTGATGCAGCTACTTCTTTGCCATCATCATAAAGTTTTAAAGTTATTCCAATTACATTATAACCCTCTTTTTTCATGATACCTGCTACAGTGGAAGAATCTACTCCACCCGACATTGCAACAACTACAGTAGTATCTGAAGGTTTTTTATCAATGCCAATAGAATTTAAATCTTTATTCATAAGGTGGTATTTATACTTATTTACAATATAAATTAAATTAAATGATTTTAGATTATGAACCAGGTGACAAAGTCACAAATCCTCAAAAAAAAGAATGGGGAATTGGGCAAGTTCAATCTATAATTAACGATAAAGTTACAGTTAATTTTGAAAATGCTGGAAAAAAAGTGATTAATGCAAAAAATATAGAATTAAAAAAACTTGGAAAATAAAAGTGAACTTAAAAGAGATTGTTGAAAATTTAATTGAAAATTTCATGGAAGCAGGAGATTTGGCTTTAAGATTAAGAGAAAGAGGATTAGTAAAAAAAATAAAATCAGACAATACACCGGTAAGTAATGGTGATTTGGAAGTAAACAAATTTATATCAAAAAAAATTTCTGAGATTACTCCTAATTTACCTATCATTTCAGAGGAGACCTCTGAAAATAAAGATAACCTAAGTTTAAAAGATTTCTGGCTTGTTGATCCTATTGATGGAACTTATGATTATATTAATAATTTAGAAGAATTTACCATTAATGCTGGTTTGATAATTAATAATAAACCTGTTGCAGGATTAATAAATGCTCCAGCGAAAAAAAGAATGTTTTACTCATTTGAAAAAGATAATGCTTTTGAGCTTAGCAGTGGTAAAAAAATAAACTTAAGTAATTTACCTGCTAAGAAAACAGAAAATTTAAAATTTATTTCATACTCAACTAAAATAAAACCTGAAATTCAAAAAATTTATTATGATCTGGGAGTAAAAGAACATATTAGAATGAAAAGTTCTTTAAAATTCTGTGTTGTTGCGGCTGGTGAATATGATGGTTACGTTGCTGAACCCAGGGCATATGAATGGGATATCGCAGCTGGTCATGCAATCTTAGAACACGCTGGTGGAACTGTAACTGATTTTGATGGAAATGAAATTTTATATGGTAAAAAAGATCTTAAAAATCCAAGTATAATTTTGAAAAATAAAAATATTTTATAATGGATGAGCAAATAAGAATAATATTAATAAT
The DNA here is from genome assembly GCA_902618695.1 of uncultured Pelagibacteraceae bacterium. Taxonomy (GTDB): domain Bacteria; phylum Pseudomonadota; class Alphaproteobacteria; order Pelagibacterales; family Pelagibacteraceae; genus Pelagibacter. Next base: position 50,778 of record CACNCB010000002.1, read on the forward strand.
TATTGTTTCAGTTTCAATTTTTGGATTATTGGTGTTCGTTTTCGTAAAAAATTACGTAAGAAATAAAATAAATCAACTTGTAAAAGAAGAAAAAGATAAAAAGTTAAAGTAGATTTATTATTTTTAGATATTCATCTTTTTGTATATCCATGACTTTTTTTGATGTTTCAAAATCAAAGCCATTTCTTGCAAGTAAGGATATATCTTTTTTATAAAACAAAATTCTATTATCCTCTGCTCTGGCTGGACCAATTTTTTTTTTTTTACATAATTTTATTGCTGAAAAAAAATCTTGATCGGAATTATCTTCTTTTATTTTTTCGACTGTATCCTTAATAAATGTTTCGTTAATTCCTTTTCCAATTAAATAATTTCTAATCTTATTAATTGAATTTCCTCTTTGAATCATACTTTTAGCTTTACTTTCTGAATAAAATTGATCATTTATAAATCTATTTTTTTCTAGATCAGACAAAACAATATCAATCAATTTATTTACATCTTTTTTTCTTACATCGGATACAGATAGTTTCAGGTATTTTTTTAATAAATAAGTTTTAAGTTGTTGTTTTGAAGGAGCATACTTTTCAACATAAGCAAAGGCAAAATTACGCATCTCATCAACAGTTACTTGAAGTGTTTTTTTTCTATTTCTTATAGGAATCATTGTTAGATTTAATATAATATATTTAAATGATTGAACAAATTTATACTTATTTCACAATTGAAACACTTTATATGTGGATCAACCTTGGAGTTCTACCTTTTTGGTTTATCTTGATAGTGTTTCCTCAATCACATTTAAGTAGAATTTTTGTAACATCAATCTTTCCTTTTTTCATATTAAGTGGTGTGTATATCTTTATCTTATATAAATCTTATTTAATTGGTTACGATTTTGATGGAAATTTCTCTCTTTATCTTGGTCTAAGTGAGCTATCTAGATTGTTTGAAGACCATTTATACATAATGATATTTTGGACTCATTTCATAGCAATAAACTTATTTATTGGTGGCTGGATTGTTAAAGACTCTCAAAAATTTTCTATAAACAAAGTTTTGATGGCTGCGCCATTAATTGTGACTTATTTAATTGGTCCTATAGGTTTATTTTTATATTGGATAATTAGAATTTTTTACGCAAAAAGAATTGGTTTGTATGAGTAATCATGTAGATTTTTATTTCGATATAATTAGCCCCTATGCATACATCGCACACAAAAAAATTCTTAAATATAAAAATATCACATTTAATTACAAACCAATTTATTTAGGAGGTCTCCATAAACTAGCTGGAATTGATTCACCTGCATTCAACAAATATAAATTAAAAAATAATATTAATGATTGCAATTTAGTGTCTGAAAAAAACAATATTGCATTCAAATGGAATTCAAATTTTCCAATAAATTCTTTAAATATAATGAGAGGATATATTTGTGTTAGTAAGGATAAACAAAACGATTACTTGAATTATTTTTTTGATGCTTATTGGAAAGATAATCATGACTTATCAAATGTTGAGAATATGTCTAAACTAATAAGGGATTTAAATATTGATAGTGATGAATTTTTTCAATCTATAAAAGAACAATCAGTTAAAGATCAATTGATTAAATTAACTACTGATGCTTTTGAAAAAGAAGTTTTTGGAACTCCTACTTTTATAGTAAATAATAAAATTTTTTGGGGACAAGATAGACTTGAATATGCTTTAGAAGAATTTAATGCTAATTAAATTATTTTAAATTTGCTACTAGCTATAGAACCAAACCCACCGTCAATGTGTGATACTTTTTGATATCCCATATCTTTTAAAGATTTTACAGCTAAAGCTGATCTTACACCTCCTGCACAAAATAAAACAAATTCTTTATTTTGGTCTATTTGACCATTTTGAAATACAGGGCTATTTGGATCTAAATAAACTTCAAGCATTCCTCTTGGAATATGACTTGCTCCTTCAACACTACCTGTATTTTCTAGTTCATTACTTTCTCTTATATCGATTAGATTGCAATTTTGATCTTGGACCATTTGAAAAGCTTCATCTGCATTAATTGTTTTAATCTCTTTTAAAGTTTCACTAACTAGAGTTTGTAATGATTTAATGACCATAATATTATAGAACCTATAACACATTATGAAAAAATTTTTTATCAAAATCTGTAAATTTTTAGGATACGAAATTTTAGATCAAAATAATTTTTCGTCTCCAACATTAGGAAAGGAATTAAATGAAGAACTATCGATTTTGAATGAAAAATCTATAGTTTTACCTTTAGGTGAAGTAAAAATTACAAAAAAAGTAAATTCAATACTAATTGTACTAAGGATAAATACAGATATTGAGATTTGGGATCAAAATAGAAGGAGGTTATTTGAGTATCCAAAAATTGAATATACTAAAAGATCATTAAATTCGCTTATTAGATCAATTAATTTTTTTAAAAATAAGCACCCCACCATAAATGTTAAAACAATAATTGTTGATGACAATTCAAGTAATGAAAACCTAAATATAATTAAAAATATAATTGATGGAAATAATATAGAGATAATCAATGTAGATTACTCAAAATATAAAAAGGAAATATCAGAACAAAAAAACAAAGAAACTTTTGCAAACCTTGCAAGTTTACTTCAAAGTTTTGAGATTGGAAAAGATACAGGTGAAGATTTAATTTACTTTATTGAGGATGATTATTTACATTTTGAACCAATGTTGGAGGAAATGGTAGCTTCTTATGAAAGAATTGCATCACAAATAAATAAGGATATTTTTATGTGTCCATCTGATTATCCTTATCTTTACATGAATAATGAAAAAACAAATGTATTGATTGGTAATAAACGCCATTGGAGAACTGTAGATAAAACACTATGTACCTTACTAACAACTAAAAACTTATTAGATAAATATTGGGATAACTTTTATAAGAATTGTCTAGATAGACACGATCCATTTGAAAAATATTTAAATGAAATATATTCAAAAGAAATTTGTATTTCTCCGTTAAAAAGTTTATCACTACATCTAACAAATATTAATTCAAGTTACGGTTTATCACCTTTAATTGATTACAAAAAACTTTGGGATGAAAACGAAATAAATGATTAAAGAAAATACAAAAGCACCAATTTTTAAATTACCATCTACAAACAAAAAAGAATACTCTCTTAAAGACTCCTTAGGAAATTATGTAATTATTTATTTTTACCCTAAAGATGACACTCCAGGATGCACAATTGAAACAAATGATTTTAATAAATTACTTCCAAAATTTAAAAAATTAAACTGTGAAGTTTTGGGTATTTCTAAAGATAATTTAAAAAGTCATGATAAATTTAGAGATAAATACAAAATTAAATTTGATTTACTTGCTGACGAAGAATTAAAAGTTCTTAAAAAGTATAAAGTTTGGGGTAAGAAAAAATTTATGGGCCGTGAATTTATGGGTATAATTAGATCAACTTACTTAATCGATAATAAAGGTAAAATAATTAAGGTTTGGGAGAACGTTAAAGTTAAAGACCATGCTAAAGAAGTCTTAAAAACTATACAAAATATCGTAAAAAAATAAAAAGACCCCTTATTTCTAAGGGGCCTTTAGTTAACTAACTAGAGAGAGAGATTATAGTTAATTTTTTTTATTAGAGGCTCTTCAATGAGATAACGACATGGAGATCGAAGAGCCTCTATATTACATGCAATTAGTCACGTATTGCGTATGCTATTACTCCTGTTTCAGTTACGTCAGTACCTTTGGCTTCAGCCTCTTTACTTAGTCTAATTCCAAAAGTAGCTTTCATAGCCGAGAACACGATGTACGACACCACAAATACAAAAATGTTAATTGATAGCACACCAATTAATTGTGCGCTAAACGATGCATCAGTGTTTGTTAATGGCACAGCTAATGTTCCCCATATACCAGCAAACATGTGAGCTGGAATTGCACCTACCACATCGTCAAGTTTGAAACTAAAAAGTAATTTTGTTCCAAATACAACGATTAAACCACCTACAGCTCCTATGAAAATAGCTGCTAAAGGCGATGGTGCTAGTGGTTCAGCTGTTACAGCCACAAGACCACCAATTGCTCCGTTTAACATTTGAATAACATCAGTTTTACCAAACATTAATCTTGTAATTATTGCAGCAGCCATTACACCACCGGCAGCAGCAAGATTAGTGTTAATAAAGATACTTGATACAGCAACTGCATCATCAAATGTTCCTATAGCAAGTTGAGATCCACCATTGAATCCAAACCAACCTAGCCATAAAATGAATACTCCAATTGTTACTAGCGGAATTGAAGATGCAGCAAAAGGTCTAATAGCTTTCGCTTCACCTTTACTACCAAATCTTCCATATCTAGCACCTAACAACATAATACCAGCTAAAGCTGCTGCACCACCTGTTGAGTGAACTAGAGTTGAACCAGCAAAATCAGAAAAGCCTAGTTCTGCTAACCAGCCTCCACCCCATTGCCAACCCATAACGATTGGATAAATAATTCCAGATAAGATAGCTGCAAATAGAAAGAAAGGCCAAAGTTTTACTCTTTCAGCCATTGCACCTGAACAAATTGAAACTGTTGTTGCACAAAAAACCATTTGAAAATACCAATCAGACCCATCAGCATATCCAGTGTCAACTGAACTTGCATCAGACCAAGGTGTGAATGTTCCAATATATCCACCTTCAGGTATACCATACGCTAAGTTATATCCAAATAACCAAAACATAATTCCGGCAATTGAGTAAAGACCAATGTTCTTTGCACAAATTACAGAAACACTTTTTGAAGTTACCATACCAGATTCTAGCATTGCAAAACCCGCTGCCATGAACATGACCATGAAGCCACACATTAAAAATAGTAGTGAATTGAATATAGCTTGAACTTCAGCAGAAACGGTTGTCTCTGCCATTCCCGCACTGCTCATGTTTAATAAAAATATCAAACTGAGAACTGGTGCGGACATTTTTTTTATAAATTTAGTCATAAGACCTCCACTTGTTTAAGTGATGTCTTATAGTTTTATTTATTTTTAAAAGTAACGCTGATTAGGAAAAGTGGCTATGCATTTTTTGCATATAGTAACAGCCCTGAACGTCTTTTTAAAACGTTAGGGCTGTTAAAAAAAAATATTATCTGTTGAATACTTCTTTTAAAGCTTTAGCTGGTAAGAATTTTACCTTTTGAGAAGCAGCGATTTGTATCTGCTCACCCGTTCTTGGGTTTCTTCCAACTCTTGCTTTTCTTTTAGCAACTTTGTACGTACCAAACCCAGCTATTTTTACTGAGTCATCACCCTTTAGAGCATCTAAAATAGTGTTGGTAATTGTATCAAATGTTCGCTCAGCATCTGCTTTGCTCAAGTTTAATGAGCCAGAAAGCTTAGCAATTAGTTGTTTTTTGTTCATTTTAGCTCCGGTTTTGTTGGTTAATATTTATACTTCTCATAAACGTTGATAAATCAAGCTTTTTTTTAGTGTTTAGTTTTTTAAAACACACAATATCTTGTAAAAACTTAAATTAGCGTTGAATTTATTGACTTTTTTAAAAATTTAAAATTGTAAATTATCTAAATAAACCTAGGTCTTTAAGATCATTAAATGTAGTGAAAAACATCAATGATAGCAACAAAAACAATCCGATTCGAAAAAATCCTTCTTGAGTTTTTTGAGATAAAGGTCGGCCTAAAACTTTTTCAAATGCATAAAACATTAAATGTCCTCCATCTAACATTGGTATTGGAAATAGATTAATAAGCCCTAAACTTATTGAAATATAAGCCATCATACTGATAAATGCCAACACTCCAAAGGTTGCAACTTGTCCAGAAATTTTAGCAATTCTAATTGGACCTCCCAACTGAGAAGTATCTGCTTTGCCTAAAATCATTCCTCCGATGTATTTTAATGAGGAAACGCTTACAAAATAAACTTCATAACCTGCATGATATAAAGCCTGAGCAGGTCCTAATTTAACATGATTAACTTTATTATTGTAGGCACCAAGCTTAATACCAACCATTCTTTTATTAATTTTGTTTCCTAACCCGTCATCACCTTCAACAATATTAGGTTTTACTTTTAATATTAATTCATCATAAGAACGCTTAACTTTAAAATCTATAAAATCACCAGTAGACATAGTGATAAATTTAGAAACTTCCATAATGCTTTTAACTTCATTACCGTCTATTTCTAAAATTATATCCTCAGCCTTTAGACCTCCTGCCATTGCAGGACTATCTTTTTGAACTTCATTAATGACTGCGGGAGTAAAATCTTTACCTATAAAAGTATAAATTGAAAAAAATATTACCAAGGCTAACAAAAAATTGGCTAAAGGACCACCAAATACAATTAAAACTCTCTGATATAAAGGTTTTAAAATAAATAATTTTTCTCTTTCCTCTTCATTATATTTTTCTAAAATTTCTTGATGATCAGCTTGAGAATAAACATTTCTATCTCCAAAGAATTTTACATATCCACCTAAAGGAATTGCACATATTTTCCATCTTGTACCTGATTTGTCATTCCAGCCAAATAATTCTTTTCCAAAACCAATAGAAAAATCAGTAACACCTACTCCATATTTTCTTGCAAAATAGTAATGTCCATACTCATGGATAAAAACAACAACAAGAATTAAAATTAAAAAAGGTATTATATAACTAAGCATATTTTATCTTATAATTTTATTTCTTATTAACAACCTTCAATAAACAACTAAATTGACGCCATTTTAAACTGGTTGGACTAATGAAGCGCTATTATTAGTTGGTTTATTAACATCTTTTGATACTTCATGAAACATTAAATTAGGAATTTTACGTTCTTTTAAAAACGCTGAACCTTGTAATTCTAAATTTAAATAACGATTAATATCAGCTTGATTTAAAATAACTGGTTGTCTGTGATGAATTTCATTGATGTTTTCTTTTGCTTCCTCTGTAATTAAACAAAACTGATCGTTTTCAAAGATGCCAGCAAAAAAAATAGGGTTTGTATCTTCACGAGTAAAATAATGAGGAGTTTTTTCTTTCTCCTCCCTTTTCCATTCATAAAAACCATCAGCAATTGCAACACATCTGTTGTTTTTAATCAATTTTTTAAATGAAACCTTTTCATCAATAGTCTCTAACCTTGCATTAATCAAAGCTTTAAAATCTTTATCTTTAGCCCATCCTGGAATTAAACCCCATTGTAGATTTTCTAAAGTATTTCCATTTTTATATTTTTTTATTACAGGCAGTTTTTGATATGGATGAGCATTATAATTTTCAGTATCCTCAACCTGAATTGCAGATTTAACTAATTTATTTGTTTTTGTTACCGGGTTTTTTACTACGTATCTTCCACACATTATATTGTTTGCTGTTTCATTAATTCTTCTATTTGTTTGATCATTATTTTTGGTGATCTCATAGCAGGATAAATTTCTTGCGCTTGCTCATAACTTCTTATTGCTTTTTCATAATTCTTGAGCTGAATATTTACTAAACCCTGCCCTGCTAAAGCTCCAAAGTGTCTTTGTTCTAATGCTAATACTTGATCTATATCTTTTTGAGATTTTTCAAATTCTCCTAGCATATAAAGCACAGTTGCTCTTTTATTCCAAGCTTCAGCCCAACTTTGATCTATATTAATAACCTCAGTAAAAATATCTTTTGCTTTTATATAGTTTTGATCTCTCACAAATTGAGAGCCCTCCTCTAGTCTTGCAGTAAGTTTTTCATCTGTTGGATGAGTGCTCCACAAGGCCCAAATTTCTTGTTCAATTATAAAAGCTACTTTTGATTTATTTGCTTTTAACTCATTAAACAATTGGTTCAGTCTAATATCCCTCTCATTTGCTAAAGAGTTAAGTTGTGACAATAAATAAACCAAAATTACTAAGAATAACTTCTTCATATTTAAATATTATCAAATATTAGAATTAGAGTCTTCGGTCTTAAGTGTCTTTGTTGTTATTTTTACAACTATAAAAAGAAATATCTTTTTCTTTTTCCTCTTGTTTTATGTTGGTTGTGATTTCGTGAATAAGTTCGCCTGTTTTTCTAGTATAGACTGCAGACTCAGAATAATTCCTCTCTTTATCAAAGGCTTGAATTAAAAATATATCCTTATTCGAAATTTTAACCTCTAAATCAATTTTATTAAAAAATTCTGATAAATTTTTAACATTTAGAATGTCTGGTGTTTTTGACTCAATTATTAACTTATCAATATCTTTTCTTTGAATTTGATCTTTTGTGAAAGATACAAAATTATAGTCTGGATTTTTTAAAATTACTTTTTCAAATTTACAATTTAAGTTCAAATCAGAATTTAGAGTAATATTTGTATTTTGAGCTTGAGCAAAACTAAAGCAACAAAATAAGGTAAATATTGATAAAAATATTTTCATTTAATTAATAATATTAATAATACTTTTTTTTATTGTTTCACTTACTTTAATTGTTCCATCTTTGTTGGGATGTATACCGTCTTGTTGATTCAAACTTGGATTAAGTGCCACACCTTCAAGAAGAAATGGTATTAATGCTAAATTATACTTTTTTGATAACTTTGGATAAATAGCATCAAACTCTTTTTTATATTGTTCCCCATGAGTATCTGGCGCCACCATTCCAGCTAAAATAATTTTAATCTTTTTATTCAGAGCAACTTTAATTATTTGTTCTAAATTTCTCTCTGTTTCTTCTGGTTGGATTCCTCTAAGCATATCATTAGCACCTAATCCTAAGATAATTAAATCAATACCTGGCTCTGATAAACTCCAATCAGCTCTATTCAATCCACCTGATGATGTACTTCCAGAAACACTTCCATTAATGACTTTAATATTTAACCCAGCTTGCTTAAGATTGTTTTCTAAAACTATTGATAAATGATGTTCTTTAGGTAATCCATATCCAGCCATTAAACTATCACCAAATAAAACTACCTTTTCTATTGCACTTGCTTTTATGTGCACTAGAAAAAGTATCAAAATTTTAATAAATATAGCTTTATTCATGCGTACTCTTCTTAAATTAAAAAAAATAAATCTCAAATACCAAACTGGTAAAGATAATATCAGTGTTTTGAAGAATATTGATTTAAATATTAAAAAAAAAGAAACTGTTTCAGTAGTTGGAGAAAGTGGGTCAGGGAAAACAAGTTTAATAATGTTGATTGGAGGCTTAGAAAAACCAACCTCTGGTAAAATAATTTTTAATGATCAAGAAATAACAGGTCTTAGCGAAGATGAGGTGTCTGAGATAAGAAAGAAAAATATTGGAATAATTTTTCAGTCATTTTATTTAATTCCTAATTATACAGCGGTTGAAAATGTTGCTTTAACGCTTGAACTAAATAATTTTAAAAATCCAGAAAAAGAAGCAAGAATTTTATTAGATCGATTTGGTTTGAAACATCGTTTTAATAATTTACCAAGTCAATTATCAGGTGGTGAGCAACAAAGAGTTGCTATCGCTAGGGCAATTGCAATGAAGCCTGAATTAATCTTAGCAGATGAACCAACGGGGAACTTAGATACTGAAAATTCCATTATGATTACAAATATTTTATTTAAATACGTCAAAGAAGAAGGTTCCTCTTTAATCATGGTAACTCATGACCCTAAACTTGCTGACAAAGCTAAAAGAAAAATAAAAATTAAAGATGGAAAAATTAAATAATACTTCAGATTTTAGTTTGATTTTTAAATATGCTTTAAAAGACTTAAGCAGAAATTATCATAAAATTTCTAGTATCATTGTTACACTATTTATAAGTCTTTTTATCTTAAGTGCCATTTTCACAATTGAAGATAGTCTTAAAAAAGAACTTAATGATAATGCCAAAGCACTTTTAGGTGGAGATTTAGAGATTGATTACAATCGTAATCAGGGAAATTTAGATCTAGTTAACCAAGTAAATGATTTTGCAACTGTTTCTCAAATGATTGAGTTCAGTACTATGCTTTCAACTACTGGCAGAGAAAAAAATAAATCATTATTTACTAGAATTAAAACTGTGGATGAAAAATATCCTTTATATGGAAATGTTGTTTATGAACCAATGGGTGCTTATGAGAGAATGCAAAGAGAACCTAATACAATCCTGATCAATGAAAGTTTATCAAAAACCCTAAATATTAAAATTAACGAAATAGTAAAGGTTCAAGATCAAAATTTTTCAGTAATTGGAATTATTAAGTCAGTACCAGATGTAAGTGGATTTGTTGCATTTGGCGATTGGGCTTTAGCAGGAAAACAAACTTTAGAAATTTTAAAGCTTAATGGAATTGGAAGTTTTTTAAACTATGAATATAAAGTAAAGTTTAATAAAAATGATAAGCCAGAGGAAATTGAACAACGAATTGAGGAAATCTTTAAAGACGATCAAAAAGTTAAACTTAGATATCCTGAAAATTCTGCAAGTGGAATAAAAAGAATTATTAATAATTTTTCTCAATTTTTATCCCTTGTATCTATCAGTGCAATGTTGATAGCGGGTATTGGAATAGCAAATACTCTGCTTTCTTTTATTAATCAAAACAACATGTCGATAGCTGTACGAAAAGCAGTTGGCTTTTATTCGGGTAATATTAAAAAACTATATTATCTGCAGTTATTTATACTTTTATTTATCATTACTGTTGTTGCTTATGGATCGAGTTTTTTAATTGTACCAATAGCAGATAAATATTTATCTGATGGATTAGGATTGAACGTTTATCCAGTGTTTTCATTGCTGAATTTTTTAATAATATTTTTAGTAGGATTATTGGTGTTGGTAATTTTTTCTATTCCAACAATTAGTTCTATTGATCAAGTTAAAGCGTCTAATTTGTTTAGAAACGTATTCCAAAACCTTCAATTTATTTATTCTAAGAGATCAGTTGTTCTAAGCTTTGTTTTGTTATCTATCTTAATTTTGTTATTCACGATTGGATCTGAACAACCTTCTTATAGTTTGGGTTACTTTGCTGCTTTTTTTGTGTGTTTAATTGTATTTTTCTTACTTTCAAAATTAATTATTTTTTTCCTAAAAAGATTTAAATCTAGTTCAATAATTTCTTTAAAAGTTTCAATTAAAAATATTACCCAAACAAAAAGTATAACTCCTATTACAGTTATGTCTCTTGGCTTAGGGGTTACTTTGTTATTGACATTAGCTTTAGTTGGTACAAATTTTCAAAGAGAAATTGCGAAATCTATTCCTGATATTGCGCCTGATTATTTTTTTGTCGGTATTCAAAAAGGTGAAAAAGAGAAATTTGAAAAAGGTATTTTAAATATGGATCCAAATGCATCTATCGAAATTGTGCCAATGGTATCCTCTGGAATTGTAAAAATTAATGGTGTAGATCCTAACACCTATATTAAACCAGATAATGATAGTTACTGGGTAATTGGTAGCGAACGAAGATCTTCATGGGTGGAAAATATACCTGAAGATAATCTAATTTTAGAGGGTAAATGGTGGGATTTATCAAACCCAGATCAACTTCAAATATCTCTAGATGCAAAAGTTGCTGAAGATTTTAACATTCAGTTAGGTGATATTTTTACTTTAAACGTTTATGGACGAGAAATTGAAGGAGAGGTCGTAAATTTTAGAGAAGTAGATTATCGAGATTTAAGCATCAATTTTGCAATGTTATTTAATCCTCAATTTGCAAAAAACATACCTCATGAATATTTAGCTACTGCAAAATTTAATTCAAATAAATTTGATGAAACTGAAATGCTTGAAATCATGCCGAGCTTATCAATGATAAAAATTGCAGATTATTTATCTAAAGTTACAGCTGTTTTAAATAAAGTATTTATTGCAGTTACTTTAATTTCAGCAGTTACTATTGTTATAGGTTTAATCGTAATTTCGAGCGCAATTATGGTTCAAGGAAAAGTTAAAGAATATCAAAATTTAGTCTTTAAAATTTTAGGTTTTTCAAAAAAACAAATTATTTTTTCATCGCTAATTGAGTTCATTATTATTTTTAAATCTGTAATTTTAATTGCAATATTTTTTGCAGTGGTTGGTTCAAAATTTATTATGGAAAATATTTTTGAGCTAGTGTGGATGTTTGACTTTAAAATTTTAATTTATTTAGGATTTTCAATAGGCTTTGTTACTTTAATTTTAATATTACTAACAAACTTAAAATATCTAAATCCTAAAGTTTATCCTCTAATTAGAAATCAATAATTAGAATTTAGTAATTTTACTATTCAAAGAAATAAAATTTAATTCTACTTTCAATTTTGGAAATCTTTTTTTTATTTGTTTTTTAATTTTATAGAAAGACTCTTTATGAATTTTTTTTTCATTCACCAGGCTAAATTTTTTTTTTCCATTTGCAATTTTGGCAGCACCACAATCTTTATGATTAATGACAATTAATTTTTCTATTTTATGCAATTGAATAGAAGTTCCTAAATTATCATAAAACGTTTTATGCCATTGCTTAAATTTATTATGTGTTACACCAACAGCTGCACCTGTAATTGTGAATGCACTATATTTTCATGTTAATTTTTTTTCTTTAAATGATTATAAACTAAATGTTGAAATCTTGGATCCATACAAGATAATACCATTGCTTTAAATTTTGATTTCTTCAATTTAATTCTACTTTAAACATAGCCTCGTTTCTTCTATTCATTGGAAGAGTAAATGGGCTATCATAGGTTGCTCTTATAGGTGGGCTTATAATTGATATGTTATTTTTTTGTAACTCTTTTTCTAAAATTTCTTTATGCTTAAGAAAGTTTCCATCTGATGCTCGACCAGAATACCTCAGCACCGCGTAGTATCCTCCTTCAATATTAACTAATTTAACATCTTCCCTGCTTGGATTTGGAACATTTTCTAAGTTAAGTTTAGATGGTAAATAAAATTGCATACTCATATTTCCATTTTTCTCAACTTGCGTAACTGGAGTTGTCATTTTAATTTTCTCCTGAATATCATTTCTACCTGAAATGTAATTAAATAATTTTCTAAAATTACTTTCTGTTCCAGATGTGGTGGTTTCCACCGCTAAACGATCGGAATATTTTCTAATCTCATAAACTTCATTTTTAGAGACAACTTCATAATTTACTTCTTCGTAAGCCATAACTGTAGGATAAGATAAAATAAATAAAGTACAAAATACCACAAAATAATGTTTAATAATTTTCATTGTTACATAACTTTATATTCAAAATTTTGTGTAGTTTCATTAATTTGGATTAATTTAGCACCATTTCTCTCATGAAAATTAGTTGCCATTTCTGTTAGAGGTGAAAGGGTTACTAATCTATTTAAGTGATTAGATTTTTTTATATTTTTAAACACCTCTTTTACAATTAATTTTCCCCCACCTTTTTTTTTGGACCACACAGTATAAGCAACAGCTATTTGACCACCCGATTGATCTCTCATAGCTGTTTGTAAAAATGCGTCGGTGCTTAATTTTTCTAACTCTTCAACACTTTTTGGAATTTCATTTGTATAAGCAAAACACATTACAGCATGAATTTCTCCTTGATATTCAACACCAAAAATTTTTCTTCCATATCCTGTTCTGAACTTATTATCCAATTCTGGTCTAACAGGATCCTCTTCGGGATTACATTCTTTAAGCTCAACAAGTTTTGCACCTTTAACCCACCCAAAAAAATTATCAATATTTTTAGTTAAAACTTGTCTATTTTTTCTTAATCTTGCTTTAATTCTTGGGTTAAATTTTTTTTTCATTTTAATAATAATTATTTAACATTTATTTTAAAGTTTTGATGCGTTATTAAATCATACCAGATAATCATACAAAAGCTTCGCACTAGTAACAAAAATTAAAGCATATAAAATATTATAAAATAATTTTTCTTTAATAATTTTAAGTAATTGATATCCAATTAATATTCCCAATAATGCAACTGGAAACAATGTTGCTGACTGTTTAAAAGATTCAAAGTTTGTCATAGATAAACTAATGTACAATGGAAGTTTAATTAAATTTACGAAAGTAAAAAAAAATATTCTTGTACCTACATAAACTTCTTTTTTCATTCTAAGCGGAAGTAAATATAGGCTAGTCGGAGTTCCTCCTGCGTGTACACAAAAACTTGTAAATCCTGCCACGACTGAACAAGTACCACCTTTAAAAAAGTTTTTTTCTGATTTTTTTTCCTTATTTTTTTTAAAAAAAAAGTAGTGGCCTGCAAACAAGAAGCCCATAACTCCAATAATGAATTTTAGTAATTCCTCTGAAAGATATGAAAAAGTAAATGATCCAATAAATATCCCAATAGCTGCAAATGGAACCATTAATTTTAAAGTTCCTAAGTCAAATTCTTTTCTATATTTATAAACAGCGATAAAATCTGAAAATATTAATATTGGTAAAATGATTCCTAAAGCTTGGTTTAATGGCATCACTATCGTCATTAATGGTACAGAAATTAAAGTCATTGAGCCACCAAGACCTGATTTTGCAATTCCGTATAAAATAATGGCAGGAACAATAGTCAAGAAAAATAAGAAGTTTATTTCCATCTATTTAACGATTTTAATAATTTTGATCCTAAAGGACTAAGTGGTTCTTGAAGTATTATTTCTTTTCCAGTTTTTTCTTTTACTAATACTAATAATTTAGTTGCCAAACCTTGTTTTCTAAAAATTGGATTAACAAAAATATACTCTACCTCGCCTCTCTCATTAAATCTAACAAAGCCTAAGGTTGTATTTTCATTTTTAAAGGTAAAAACTCCTTCCGTTTCCTTTATTTCAAAATTTGAAACATCAAGAATGTTCATAAATTCCTAGTAATTAAGGAGTAAAAGAATCACCGCTATCGCAGCAATTACGGAGCTAACGACAATGTAATTAAGCTTAATTTTAAATTTTTTTTCTACAAATTCGGTAATTTTTTCCCAGAACAAAAAAATCAAAAAAATAATAATAGCTGGAAGAATATATTTAATCATTATTTATGCTTTTATATTATAACCTTTTTTGAGAAGACTTGTTACTACCACTATACAAATAATCAAAAAACTTAACATTAAACCAACACTTATCCATATATTAAAATCTGATACTCCATAAAATGAAAATCTAAGTCCATTAATCAGATATACTACCGGATTAAAATATGTAACTATTTGCCAAAATTCAGGAAGCATATCTAAAGAATATAAGCTTCCACCTAAAAAAACCATTGGAGTTATAACAAGTGTAGGTATGATTGACATTTGTTCGAAATTAGAACTTATCAATCCAATTAAAAAACCAAATAATGCAAAAGTAAATGAAACTAATATTAAAAGAAAAATCATTAATATTGGAAATTGTACTTCAACTTCAACAAAAAAAGTTGAAGTAATAAATATCATACAACCTACAATTAAAGTTTTAGTTGCTCCTGCACCAACAAATGCAAGAACTATTTCTAGAGTTGAAATTGGTGCAGCTAAAATTTCATATATTGTTCCATTAAATTTAGGGAAAAAAATACCAAAAGATGTGTTACTTATTGATTGGGTTAATAATGTAAGCATCAACAAACCAGGAACGATGTATGATCCATAACTAATGCCATCAATATTTTCAACATATCCTCCAATTACTGAGCCAAAAACTATGAAATATAAAGAGGTAGATAAAACTGGCGATAATAAAGATTGCATCAATGTTCTTCTAAATCTATCCATCTCATGAAGATAAATTGCTTTAAAAGCGTAATAATTAAATTTCATTATTTTCCTTTACTAAATTCACAAAAATCTTTTCTAGTGTACTCTGCTCTGTTTTTAGATCCCTCAGTTTAAATCCTGCATCTTTTAAATCTTGGAGCAAATTTGTAATACCTGTTTGTTTTGCTTGAACATTATAAGTATAATCAATTGACATTTTATCTTTTCCAATCTCAAGATTATATGTTACTAAACTACTTGGTATTTCTTTAACCTCTTCCTGTAAGTCTACTGTAAGTTTTTTATGACCCATTTTCTTTAATAATTCTTTTGTTTCATCAACAACTATTATTTCTCCTTGATTGATTACTCCAACTCTATCCGCAATAGCCTCAGCCTCTTCTATGTAGTGTGTGGTTAAAATTATTGTAACACCAGTTTTTCTTAAACTCTCAACAACTTTCCACATGTCTTGTCTTAACTCAACATCTACACCAGCTGTTGGTTCATCTAAAAACAAAATAGTTGGTTCATGAGATAATGCTTTTGCAATCAAAACCCTTCTTTTCATTCCTCCAGACAATTGTCTAAGTCTTAAATCTTTTTTATCCCATAAACTTAAATCTTTTAAAACTTTCTCAATATGTTTTGCGTTAGGTCTCTTTCCGTACAAACCTCTAGAATAAGAAACGTTATTAAATACGGTTTCAAATTGTTCCAGAGTAAGCTCTTGTGGAACTAAACCAATTTTTGACCTTGTTTCTCTATAATCAGCAATTATATCAAATTCATCTACTTTAACCTGTCCAGAAGATGGTCTTACTATTCCACAGATAATACTTATTAGAGTTGTTTTTCCTGCGCCATTTGGTCCAAGCATTGCAAAAATTTCACCCTTTTTAATATTAAGATTTATGTTTTTTAATGCTTCAAAACCATTGTCATATACTTTTGAAAGGTTTTTTATGGCAATTTGATCGCTAGACATTTGATAACCATATATAGAGACAATTTATTTTATTACAATAAATTAAAATTTACGCTAAATGAATTCATCCATGAAAAATTTTTTAATATTTATTTATTTTGTATTAGCATTGACTTCCAACGCAACTAGCAAAGAAACGACTTATGATAAACAATTATTTGATAAAGCTCTATCAGAAGGAAAAGTTGTTGTGGTAAGTTCTTGGATTAAATATTGTTCATCATGTGCAGGTCAAATGGAAGTGTTAAAAAAAGCAAAAAAAGATTTTGAAAATATGGAATACTTTGCTTTTGATGTAACTAATAAAGATATTGCTCAATTTTTTAATGTTCAATATCAAACAACACTTTTAATTTTTAAAGATAATAAAGAAGTTTACAGAAGTATTGGTGAGACCACTAAAGAACTTATTTATGAAGCTTTAAACTCTTCTATCTAAATATAATTTTTAAAATTATTGCAGGTAAGAAAGTTGCAGTCAAAAAAGATAAAAATAATAAAGATTGAGCTATATAAGGTGAAAATAAATCTTTAGAAAAAATTATTCCCACTAGTAAACTTTTGGAAAAATCAGGAAATGGGAACATTAAAAATCCAGTAACTAGACCAATTATAATTGAAACATAAGCGGTATTTTCATTTACTTTATTATAGAAACTGTAAAAAACAGTCACTACAAATGCGCAACAAAATAAATCTGCAAGTAAGAATAAATATAAAATATCAAATCCTTTGGAAGCAACACCAAAAGCAATTACAGACAATATTAAAATGAAATATTTAGATATTTTTAAATAATTAGTTTTTTTTTCTAAGTTTAAAGTTGCTTTAACATCAACTATAAACAAACTAGAAATAGCATTAACTAAAGTATCAACGGTTGAAATTGTTAATGCAAGACCAAGGATAACGATCAATAAGGACAAAATTTCTGTTTGATCTTTTAATAATAAACTAAAAAATCCTAAATCAGGTCTAACAGATGGATCCATTGAAAATGAAACCATTCCAATAAAACCCATTAAGAAAACTATTGGAACGATAATAAAGAAAGAAATTACCAAACCACTTTTTAATGTTCTATAATCTTTTGCTGCATATACCCTTTGCCAATTTCCTTGATGAAATAAATTTGTTGCTGCAACTGCAATAAAAAAAGTTAATCCAGCAGTGTATCCAGGAATGTATTTTGAACTTAATAATTGAGGATTTTCCTCATGAATTAAATAAAAAGAAAAATTATTTCCTGAGGAGGAACTAATAATTGAAATCAAAATAAACAACAAAATACCAATTACAATCATTTGAATATTATCAGTAAATATTGATGCTCTTAATCCCCCATAAAGTGTATAGCTTAAGGTAGCTACCAAAACTATTAACGCTGTTATCCACAATTCTGTTCCAGATATATAATTGATTAATACAGCAACCGCCGTTACTTCTGCACAAAGAAAAATGAACATATAAAAGATTGTCATTAACAAAATTAACTTAAATAGGCTTTTGCTAAATTTCTTTCTCATAAACTCAACTAAAGAAGACCCTTTTGGAAATTCATTTCTAATTTTTTTTCCAAAATAAATTAAGAAAATCATTGGAAAAGCTGTGCCTAATGCATATCCAACAACAGCACCTACTCCGCCCCATGTTGCAGCAGCAACTGGACCAAATAAAATCCAGGCTCCTAAAGCTGATGCTACAAGACTTGTGGTAAGTGAAAATAAACCAATGTTTCTATTTGCAGTTAAATAATTATTAATTCCTTTAAATTTTTTAGAATGAAAAATTCCCAAGAAAGCAAATATTAAACTAATTATGATAACTAATATTAATGACGTTGATTGAGTTAAAAAATATGTTTTATCCATTTTATCCCTTTCTGAATTACCGGACAGGTTCTTAGGGTATGATCTCAGTCTGTTAAGACACCCCTTTAGATGATCTTTATATTATATTAATCAATATAGCTAGTAATTAAAATTTAATTTCTTAAATTATTTTTGACTCTTATGATTCATTATTTCTATCATGCATTGAGTAGCGTACTCTCTCCACTCTGACGAGGTTTTGTTCTTTAAGCTATTTAGATGATTTCTATTGCTTTCAATATCATCTTTATGTTTAATGTAATCAGCTCCATTTAAGTTTTTCTCCATTTCAGACAAATTTGTTTCCATTGCTTTTATCCATTCTTTCCCAAGCTCAATACATTTTTGATCATCTTTTTCATCACAAATTTGTTTAAAAAAACTAAAAATAATATCATCAGTATTTACTGACGTATTCATTAATTATTGTTTACAAGTACCAATCGACTCTGGACCACAAGTTTGACCATTAGTCCAAGTAGCTCCAGTTAAATTAGCACCATCAAAATTAGCATTAGTGATATTAGAAGATGTAAAATTGGCTTCCATTAAATTAGAGTTTTGAAAATTTGCTTCGATTAAAGTTGCTCCCATAAAATCAACTCTAGTTAGGTTTGCTCCAGTAAAGTTAGTTTTTTCAAAATTTGCACCTATTGAAACAGACTCATAAAGATTAGCTCTTACAAATGTAGATTCTGGAAACGTACCAAATGACAGATTTGAAGTCATCATAATGCTTTTATCAAAATTTACTTGAATAAAACTTGCAAAAGAAAGATTTGAATTTGGAAGATAGCTGCCTTGTAAATCTTGAGCGTCTGAAAATCTACAATTAGAATAATCTACACCTTCTGTTAAAGGATCATCACATGCTGCATTTGAATTTGTGAAAAATAACAAACCAAATAAAGCAAGTAAGATAATTTTTTTCATGTAAAAAGTTAACAAATAAAATATGTCAAAACAATGAATGATTTAAATTTTAATAAAAAGTTTATAATCTTACTTTTTTACCAGTTTTTGCACTTTTAGTTATTGCTGCAAAAATTTTGAGAGAAATTAAACCATCATTACCACTCACTTTTGGTTTAGCTTTTTTAGTCACTACATCAGCAAAATGGTCAATTTGGTTTACCAATGTATTGTCATCTTTTTTGTTTTTATCTTCATTAACAAAAATCTTGTTCCACCAGCTTCGTTCTTTTTTATAGAACCAATATTTAAGATTAGGAAATTGTAAAGAACCTTTTGTACCTCCAATCATATATGCAGATTGGTTGGTAATTGGGTATGCAGGATTTTCTCCAGCAGTTAATTCATAACTCCATGGTGCAACAATTGTATCTGACAAATTTAGTGAACAAAGTGCTCCTGAATTAAAGATCAAGCTTATTGTAGCTGTATCTTCTACTTTAAATTTTCTAGTTATATTTGTTGTAAATGCTTGAACATATTTTATTGAACCCAATAAATAACAAATCAAATCGATGTCATGAACCAAATTGATACCTAAAGGCCCACCACCTTTACTTACTCTCCATTTTTCTTTGTAATATGCTTTGTGTTTATATAACCAACACAATACGTTTGCAGAAACAATTTTACCTAATTTACCTTTGTTAATGACGTCTTTTACTTTAGAAACTATTGAATTGTGTCTCCGATGATATCCAATTAGCAATGGAGTTTTATTCTTATAAGCGCTTCTTATAATTTTTTTTGCAGATTGAATGTTGTCTGAAATAGGTTTTTCTAACAAGACAGGTATTTTATTTTTTAAAAAACTTACAGTATGTTTTTCATGCAATTGATTAGGGGTAGCAACTATTACAGCATCAAGTTTTTTTGAGTTTAGCAGCTCTAATACATTTGAATACAATGGAATTTTATATTTTCTTGATAAATTTTTAGCATTATTACTTATATCTACTATTGAATGAAGATTTGCTTTCTTTGATTTTTGAATAGCTTTTATGTGTTGTAAACCCATTAATCCTGTTCCAACAATTGAAATATTAATTTTTTTACTCATAAATTAATTAATTTTAATTTTTGTAAAGCATGTATACCTTTTATTAGGTTTAATTAAAGTGCTTGGAAATTTTTTTTTATTAGGTGCATCAGGAAAATATTGTGTTTCTAAACAAATGCCTTGATACGGAAATAATTTCTTTTTGTAATTCAGATTTTGAGCTGAATAAAGTTGAACTCCAGGTAAATTTGAAAAAAAATCAACTTTAATATTGGAATTATTATTTTTTAAAGTTCCAACATAATTTCTTATATTTTTTTTTATACGAAAGGTATTATCGAAACCTTTAAATTTAGTATTAAGCTTTTTGTTTTTAAAAAAATCTAATTTTTTACCAATGTTTTCAAAATTTGAGAAATCGTAAATAGATTTTTTTATATTTTTAAATCTACCAGTTGGGATTAAATTTTTATTTATTTGAAGGTACTTAGATGAGTTTAATTTTAGCTCATGATTATAAATCATATTTTTTTTATTTTTTTCTAAATTCCAATAACTATGATTAGTTAAATTAACATGAGTACTTTTATCAGATTTGTATTCATATTTTATAATTAGAAATTTATTTCTTAATTGATAAGTACAATTGACAACAAGATTTCCTGGAAAGCCTTGATCGTTATTTACTGAATAAAGTTGATATACTATTTTATCTTTTTTTTGATTTAACTTTTTCCATGGAAGAATAGAAAAACCAATTTTACCACCATGAAGTATATTTTTCCCCTCATTTGCATTTAAATTAAATTTTTTATTACCTATCTTAAATTTTGAATTACAAATTCTACCTGCATATCTTCCACAAGTCGATCCAACACTTGGGTGTTTATACCGATAATTTTTTTTTGATCCTAAATTTAAAATTAAATTTATTTTCTTTTTCTTGTGATAAACTTCAAATAGACTAGCACCGTAATTAAGAGTTTGAACTCTTATAAATTTATTTTGAATTGTAGAACTTTCAACTTTCACCTAGATCAAGTTATACCACCATCAACAATAAAGCTTTGTTTTGTACATCCCGATGATTGATCTGATGCTAAAAACATTACTAACTGAGCTACATCGTTAGGTTTTAACTGTCTTTTTAAAGCTTGGCTATCCAAGATAAGCTTTTTATATTTTGGTGTTAACCAATGTTTTATTTGTCTCTCAGTAGCTATGGATCCGGGGACTACTGAATTGGTTCTGATATTATATTTTCCATACTCTTGTGCAAAAGATCTAGTTAAACCCACAACAGCTGACTTAGCAGTTTCATAAACTACTTTATCTCCTTCTCCTAACATCCATGAGACTGAACTTAAATTTACGATAGAACCTGCTTTAATTTTTTTCATTCCTTTTATGACTGCCTTAGCAGCAAAGAAATAATGTTTTAAATTTACATCCATTCTGTTTTGCCAATATTTTTCATCAACTTGATCTGTAGAATGTCTATCATCGTTCGCTGCATTGTTGATTAAAGCATGTATAGGTCCTTTAGTAGAAATAATTTTTTTAATAATTTTTTCCAATTTATTAATATCTAATAAATTACATTCAATAAATGTCGGTAATCTAAATTTATTTTTTTTTATTTTGTTTAATAATTTTTTTGTTTCTTTTAAATCAATATCAACAAAATAAACTTCACTTCCTTGCTCACAAAAATGTTCAACAATTGATGCCCCAATTCCTGATCCTCCACCAGTTATAAATATTCTTTTATTTTTTAAATCTGAATATTTTACTTTCATACTATATTCTTTCCTCTGTTTGAGCGTCAAATAAAGATGCTTGTGTTAAATCAAAGTATAATTTTGTTTCTTTTCCCAGATCTATTTTAATTGTAGAAGGAAATTTAGCTAAAACTTCTTGATTTGCATAATCGAATGTCATTATTTGCTCATGACCTATGTACTCACTAAGATCTGCTCTTAAATTAATTTCAAAATCACTTTCATTAAATTTTTTAAAGAAAATATGTTCTGGTCTAATACCAAAGTAAACTTCTTTATTATTTAAATTTGATTTATCTTTAAAATCATAATCTTTTATTGGAATTTCTAAATTTGACCCACTCACTGTAAATAATAAGTCTACTGAATTTTCTTTTAAGATTCCCTTAATAAGATTCATTGATGGGGATCCAATAAAGTCTGCAACAAAAGTATTGCTTGGCTTATTATAAATCTTTTCAGGAGTATCATTTTGTTGAATTACTCCATGATTCATAATTGCAATGTTAGTACCCAAACTCATTGCCTCCGTTTGATCATGGGTCACATAAACAACTGTTGTTTTAAGCTGTTGATGAAGTTTTTTTATTTCTCTCCTCATTTCAACCCTTAGCTTTGCATCTAAGTTAGATAAAGGTTCGTCAAACAAAAATATTCTTGGCTCCCTTACGAGAGCTCTACCAATAGCAACACGTTGTCGTTGTCCTCCAGATAATTGAGAAGGTTTTCTTTCTAACAATTGATCTACCTGTAGAAATTTTGAGACTTTTTCTAACTGTTCTTGTATTTTTTCCTTTGATGTTTTTGCCTGTTTAAGACCAAAAATCATATTCTCTTTAACATTCATAGATGGATACAGAGCGTAAGATTGAAAAACCATAGCAATATTACGGTCTTTTGGCTCTACTTTGCTAACATTATAATCATCTATAAAAACATCACCCTCATTAATCGTTTCTAATCCTGCAATAATATTTAATAAAGTTGATTTTCCGCATCCAGATGGTCCTAAAAGAACTAGAAAATTTCCTTCATCTATTTCTAAATTAATTTTTTTTAAAACCTCAGTCGATCCAAAGTTTTTTGATAGTTCTTCAATTTTTAACGTTTTCATTGTTATCCTTTCACTGCTCCTGAGGTCAATCCTCTAATAAAATATTTACCTGCCAATACATAAACTATAAGTGTTGGAATGCCGGCTATAATTGCTGAAGCCATATCTACATTATATTCTTTCACACTTGTACTTGATAAAACCATATTATTTAATGCAACTTGTATAGGTGCTGCTTCTCCAAATGAGAAGGTTGATCCAAATAAAAAATCATTCCATATTTGTGTGAACTGCCAAATTACAGTTACAACAATAATTGGTGCTGATATTGGAAGTAAAATTTTGAAAAATATTTTAAAAAACCCAGCTCCATCTATTCTGGCAGCTTTAACTAATTCTGTCGGAACAGAAATATAATAATTTCTAAAAAATAATGTGGTAAAAGGTATTCCATAAACTGTATGGACTAAAACTAACCCAATTACTGAATTTGAAATTCCTAATACTCCAAGGGTTCTGGCCATTGGTAGCAATATTGCTTGAAAAGGTATGAAACATCCAAATAATAAAAAAAGAAAAACCCACTGATCCCCTTTAAATCTCCATTTAGTTAAAACATAACCTGTCATCGCTCCAATAAATGTTGAAAAAAATACTGCTGGTACAACCATCTTGATTGAATTCCAAAAATATGGTCTTAAAAAAGTATCACCAGCTCCATATCCTCGACCACCCCACGCTACAGCCCAAGATTCCAAATTTAATCCGCTTGGCCAACTCAAAAGTGTTCCTTGACGGATCTCTTCCATTGTCTTTAACGAAGTAACAACCATCACGTAAAGTGGAAAAATAAAATAAGAAGCAAAAAGAATTAAAATAAAATATAAAAACCATCTCAAAAACATATTTGTATATTTAGATTTTTTTTCTAATTGCTGATAAGAAGAAGATTTCAAACTATCTTGCATTTTCTCTCCTTAATTCTGAATATAAATATGGAATAATTACAGCAGCTACAGCCATAAACATCATCATCGCACTCGCTGCAGATAAACCAACCTGGCTTTTATGAAATGCAGTTTGTGTCATATATAAAGCAGGCATCGTTGTTGAAATACCTGGTCCACCTTGTGTTAATGCTACGATAAGATCATAACTTTTTATAGATATATGAACTAAAATTACAAAACTTGTAAAAAATACAGGTCTCATCATTGGAAGTAGAATCTTCCAGTAAACCGTAAATAAACTTGCACCATCTATTTTTGCTGCCTTAACAATTTCGTCTTCTACTGACCTCAATCCAGCTAAAAATAGCGCCATCACAAACCCTGCAGATTGCCAAACACCTGCAATAACTATGGTATAAATGGCCATCTCCCTATCTACTAACCAATCAAAGGTGAAGTTCTCGAAACCCCATTCTCTAAACATTTTTTGGATACCTAAAGTTGGATTTAATATCCATTTCCATGCAGTACCCGTAACGATAAAAGATAGCGCCATAGGATATAAATAAATCGTTCTTAACAAACCCTCTGCCCTGATTTTTTGGTCTAAAAAAATTGCAAGAATTATTCCTATAACAACACAGAAGATTAAAAATAGTGCTGTAAAAATAAGCAAATTATCTACTGCAATAAGCCATTTTCTTGATGCCCAAAGTTTTTCATACTGTCCAAACCCCCAAAGTTCATACTTTGGTAGAATTTTAGAATTGGTAAAAGATATATATAAAGTCCAAAGTACAAATCCATAAACAAACCAGCCAATCAAACCAACAGCTGGAGCCATTACAATTTTAGGTAAATTTTTTTCTAACCACTTGAACATTATAAATATTTTTTATTTTTAGATTTAAAAAAAAAGGCCACCTATTCAAAAGTGGCCTTTTAATTTTTATGTACTACATATTAGCTAAAACTGAGTCAGCTAAAGCGTTAGCAGCATCTACAGATGACATATCAGAGTTAAAGTGTTCTGTAATGATATCTTGTAGGGCAGCTTTCATAGTATTACCTTGAGCCATACCGTGAGCAAAACTTGGTACTAATCCGCCGCTTGCACCTGCAGTTTTAATATCAGAGTTAGAAGTTTTTGCACATTTATCAAACTCATCCATTGGAACATCTAGTCTAGCTGGGATTGAACCTTTGTATAGGTTAAATACTTTTTGGAAGTTTTTACCCATCATTAGTTTCGCTAATAGTTTTTGACCTTCTTGTTTTTCTGGATCGCTAGTTTTGTAGAATATGAAGCTATCTACATTGTATAAGTATCCATTATTTGAAGGAGTAGGAGCACAGTAGTAATCTACACCTGGAACTTTTCCAGCGGCTGTAAATTCACCTTTAGCCCAGTCACCCATAATTTGGAAACCAGCTTTTCCTTCAATTACCATACCTGTAGCAACGTTCCAGTCTCTTCCTGGACTACCTTCATCTGTATAGCTTTGAAGTTTTCTCATTTGATCAAAAACTTTAACTGTAGTCTCACTTCTTAAACAACTTTCTTTTAGATCAACGTAACAGTTTTTATAGTAGTTATTTCCACCTATACCCATAGCAACGGCTTCAAATACTGTAGCATCTTGCCAAGCTTGACCACCATGAGCGAATGGAATTATTCCTGCAGCTTTTAATTTTTCTGCAGCAGCATTTACTTCATCCCAAGTTGTTGGAACTGAAATACCATTAGCATCAAATACAGCTTTGTTTGCCCACATCCAATCAATTCTATGAATGTTAACTGGTGCAGCACAATACGGTCCACTGTTATTTTCACATTTATGCACAGCAGCAATCATTGGATCTAAAAGTTTATCCCAACCTTCAGATTGAGCAATCGCATCAATGTTATACGGAGCCACAACACCTTCTTGGTCATACTCTTGAATTGTGGGTCCTTTGATTTGTGATGCTGATGGAGGATCTCCAGCAACGATTCTTGCTTTTAATGCAACGTTAGCAGCATCTCCACCACCACCTGTTACAGGCATGTCCATCCATTCACCACCATTTGCAGCGAAATCATCTTTTAAAACTTTAAGTGCAGCAGCTTCACCACCAGACGTCCACCAGTGCAATACCTCGATCTTAGGTCCTGCAATTGATGAAGTAGATGTGAACGCTAATGTAATTAAAGCTATCATTAGTTTTTTCATATCTTCTCTTCCTCTTTTTATTTAGTTAACTATTTTTTTAAAACGAAACTATAAGTAGAATAATTCTCAATTGATAACTAAAAAAATATTAATCAACTAAAAGTTGATATTGATTGTTTACCTTATTTAACAGCGTTTTTTTTAATTATAAAAAAAAATTTTTTTTATGATTCTACTTTTAGTTGAAGTTCTAATATGTCGCGCTTCTTCCTAATCTAGCAGCGCCTCTAACTCCACTAGCATCTCCGTATCTAGGTTTTAAAAAAACACCCTCATACTCTCTTCCAATAACAAATTTTCTAACCAATGAGTCTATTTCATGCAAAAAATCAATTTCGTTTGAAACTCCTCCTCCAAATATAAAAGCATCAGGATCTAAAATATTTATGATGCTTGAAAGAGACATTGCTAAATTTACTTTAAAATCATCTATAAATCTTTCAGCATCTAAATCATGTTTTCTATTTAATTCAAAAATTTCATTTGTTTTTAAATTTTTTCCATAAAGTTTCTTAAATCTTTTTGCTAAACTTAAACCAGATAAAAAACTTTCAATCTCTGCTTCCCTTGCATTACTTGAGTCAAAATTTTCTTTCTTAGCTGCAAAATATGGAATTTGGTTATGTCCCCATTCCCCTGCTACTCCATTCGAGCCAGTAATAATTTTTTTGTCTATTACTAAGCCACCTCCAACTCCTGAACCTAGTATAATTCCATAAACAATTTTATAATGTGTGCCAGCTCCGTCTATTGCTTCAGATAAAGCAAAACAATTTGCATCATTTTCACAAAACACTTCTTTTCCAAGCGCTTTACGTAGATCTCTTTGAAATGGTTTTTTTTCTAACCAAGTTATATTTGGAGCATTTTTTACTAATCCTGTTTGAGGAGAATGAACTCCTGGATGACAAACACCAATTGGAAGTTCTTGTTTGAAATCTTGTTCTAATTTTTTGTGGATATCTCTTATCGCAGTTATAATTTTAGTATACTCCTTTGGACACGATATTCTTGATCTATGTTTTTCGTTCCCATTCTCTTCGAGCACAACACTCTCAATTTTAGTTGCTCCTACATCAATACCTATTTGCATAACTAATATGTAGCTCTTCCACCACTTAAATCAAAAACAGCTGCTGTTGAGAATGAATTTTCTTCACTAGCTAACCAGGTTACTAGGGAAGCTAATTCTTCAACTTTTGCAAATTTGTTTCTTGGAATTTTTGATAGCATATAATTTATATGTTCTTCAGTCATTTGATCAAAAATTCTTGTTTTAGCTGCTGCAGGAGTTACGCAATTTACAGCTATATTTTTTTGTGCCAATTCTTTACCTAAAGATTTTGTTAAACCTATAACGCCTGCCTTTGAAGTACTATAAGCACTTGCATTTGGGTTTCCTTCTTTTCCTGCAATAGATGCAATATTTACTATTCTTCCATAATCATTTTTTAACATAAAAGGAACAACTGCCTTACAACAATAAAAAACTGAATTTAAATTTAAATTCATCACTTTTTTCCATTCATCTAAAGGATATTCAGCAACAGTAGTATTCATGCCTGCAATCCCTGCATTATTGACAAAAATATCTATTTTTCCATGTTTTTTCTCTAC
Organism: uncultured Pelagibacteraceae bacterium; assembly: GCA_902618695.1. GTDB lineage: Bacteria > Pseudomonadota > Alphaproteobacteria > Pelagibacterales > Pelagibacteraceae > Pelagibacter. Next base: position 78,926 of record CACNCB010000002.1, read on the forward strand.
TTCTTTTAAATTTTGATTTACTATTTCAAAATTTGTTACGTCTACAATCTGATAACTTAGGTTTTCTGATTTAACTTTGCTAATTGCATCTTTAGCAGCATTTTCATCAATATCCCAAATTACAACTTTAGCTCCTGCTTCGATAAATCTTTCAGTTATAGCTAAACCAAACCCCTGAGCCCCACCAGTAACAACTGCCACTCGATTATTTAAATCATACTTTATCATTGTTTTTTTTAAATTTTCTTGATCTTATTAAAGGAAAAGCCAAAGCAATTAAAGATAAAATGAAGAATGTTAAAGCAATTGGTCTTGTGAAAAACATTAGCCAATTACCATCAAAAATAACTAGAGATTGTCTTAGAGTTCCTTCAACTAGCTCGCCTAAAATTAATCCAATAATAACTGGAACAACAGAAAAACCATATCTTCTCATAAAGAAACCTAGCACCCCAAAAAATAACATTATCCAAACATCTATTATGGATTGATTTAAAGAATAAGTTCCACATACTGAAACTGCGAATATCATTGGCCATAAAATTTTATTAGGTACTAAAGTTATTCTTGCAAATATTTTTGCTCCAAAAAATCCAAAAATAAAAAACAGGATATTAGCTATTAGCATGGCACCAAAAATTCCATATAAGAAATCTGGCTGCTCTCTAAACAAATCTGGTCCAGGTCTAACACCATGAATAATCAATCCCGTAAGTATAACCGCTGTTGTTGCGCTACCAGGAATACCTAGCGCTAAAGTTGGAACCATCGCGCCACCTGTTGCTGCATTATTTGCCGCTTCTGCACCTGCAATTCCTTCTATTGATCCTTTTCCAAATTCTTCAGGATTTTTTGAAAATCTCTTAGCCTCAGAATAACCAATTAAAGAAGCAACTGTTCCACCTTCTGCAGGTAGTACTCCAATAAACGATCCAATCCCACTTGATCGTAATATTGTTTTCCAAGTTTTTTTATAATCATCTTTGCTTGGTAATTTAATTGCTTTTAAAGCGATCCTATTAAAAATTTGATTTATCAAAGTTGATTGAGTTAACATTTCACTCATTGCAAAAAGTCCAACTACTACTGGTATAAATCCTATTCCCTCAGTTAATTCATTGATCCCAAAAGTAAAACGATCAATTGAAGTCATAAAATCTTTACCAACTGTAGAAATCAATATTCCAAATGCACCTGCGATTAAATTTTTAATTGGACTACCTTCGCCTATTGAAGCAAGCATCGTTAAACCAAATATTGCTAATGCAAAGTATTCTGGCTGACCAAACTCATAAGCAAGTTGTGCTAATATAGGAGCAAAGAAAACTAATATAACGACACTAAAAATACCTCCAACAGTGCTTGAGACTGTTGCCATACCTAAAGCTCTTCCAGCTTCGCCTTTTTGTGCTAAAGGATAGCCATCTAAACAAGTGGCTGCAGCTGCTGGGGTTCCTGGTGTATTAATAAGTACAGCAGTTATTGCACCACCATAAGTTCCCGCACAATAAATAGAAGTTAATAAAACAATTGCAGATAATGGATCTAGTGTCATTGTAAAAGGCAGTATTAATGCTCCACCTGTTGTTGGTCCTAACCCTGGCAACACACCTAATATCAAACCAAATAAAGTTCCAAAAAATAAAACTAATAATAGTTTAGAACTGAAAAGTGGTGCCAGCATTAATAATAAATTATCCATTTAATTATAGTAAATGTTAGTAATTATTCCTGGGGGAAATCTTAAACCTAAAATAGTTTCAAAAAATATAAAAACAATAATTGGGAAAATAATCCCCACTAGTAATAAATAAAATAATCTTTTTTCTCCCCAACAATAAGAAACAAAGATAGATAAAGCTGAAATTGCTAAAAAGAAATCAAGTGTTTTAGAAACTACTACAAAAATAACAAAACTTGATAAAGTTAGAAAGAATGATCTTGGTAATTTTTTTTCTACTTTCCAAGGATTTTTAGTTGCCAAATAATAGATTAACATTGTCATTACTATTATTAAGACCAAGAGCGCTTTTGGGAATGTTGCTGGTTGTATTCCTCTATTTAAAATTGGAGGAACAATATCAAAAGTAAAAGTTGTGATTAATAATGCTACAGATATTAAAATAATTACAAGAGAAACTCTAAACTCATCTCTAAAAAAAAAGGGCAAACTTTTGTTTGCCCTTTTTTGATTTTGTACATTTTTCATGTTCAAATGTACTTTTAATTAGATTAGTTAATGTAACCTAAAGCTTTAAGCTGCGCAGTCATCTCGGTAAGCATTTCTTCCATTTGCTTACCCCATTCATCTGCACCTACAACACTTGTATCATCAAGACCAATTTCTGTTAGGAAATTTTTGTAGTAGTTATGGCTCATAGCTTTCATCATTCCAGCTTCTAATTGTTTTACTCTGTCTGCTGGAGCACCTTTTTTAGTTACGAAACCTCTAACAGTGGATAAAGAAACAGGTATACCTAATTCTTTTGCTGTTGGAGAGTCTCCAATTTTAGCCATTCTATTATTTGCTAATACAACTGAAACACAAAGTTTACCCTCATTAATTTCAGTTAATGCTTCACCTAGGTTTAAAACACCTACATCAATATCTCCTTTGATAAGGTTTGTTTTGATTGGTGCAACACCTTTGTACGCAACGATAGTTGGATCTTTTAATCCACCTTTTTTTGTAAATGCGATTGCACTGACATCGTCAATACCACCAGTATGAGTTGTTCCATATTTTAGCGATTTTGATTTTTGTGTGCTAATAAATTTTTTAGCATCTTTTATATCGTTTTTGCAATTTACAACAAATAATTGAGGGTCGTCTGTTCCTCTAGCAAGTGGCTGCATATCACTTAACTTAACTTTAGTTTTGCCTAAAGCCATAGAAACAGCATGACCTGTTGTCCAAGTTAAAGTATGATTTCCATCAGCTGGTAAAGACATCATGTAATCCATCGATGCTGCTCCACCACCACCTTTTTTGTTTACTAATTGCATGTCTTGCTTAAGGACTCTTCTTGCTCTTAATAACATCATTCTAGTAGTAACGTCAGTTCCACCACCAAAACCAGCGTGTGTAATTGCTTGTATTGGATGACCATCAGCTTTAGCTGATGTGATCATTAATGGAAGAGCTACAACAAAAAATTCAGTTACTAGAAAAGCAGCTGCTAAAAATAGTTTAAAGCTTTTTTTCATTATTTCCCTCTTTAGTTAATTTATATTTAATAATTTAAACATAATCTGCTACAAGACGTAAAGAAAAAAATGACTGAAAATAAATCTAACATTGCTCTTCTACTTGGTGATCCAGCTGGGATTGGACCAGAATTAATTTCAAAGCTTTTAAATGATGAGATGACAAAAAAAGCAAACATCGTCATAATTGGTGAAAAGCAAGTATTTGAAAGTGGAAATAGAATTACAGGAATTTCACATAATATAGATGTTGTAGAAAATTTTGATGAGGTAAATTTTAATAAATCAAATAGATTTTTATTAGATATTTCTAAAGGAAAAAATCATGAATATAAATTATCTGAACCATCAAAAGAATCTGGTGAAAGTGTATTGGAAGCTTTAGATTTAGCTTTAACTCTTGCTAAAGAAAAAAAAATTGATGCAATTAATTTTGCGCCAATGAATAAGACAAGTTTAAAACTTGGAGGCAATAAACATTCAGATGAATTACAGTTAATGGCTGAAAAACTTGAAGTAAATAGTTTTTGTTGTGAGTTTAATGTAATAGATAATTTTTGGACAGCAAGAGTAACTTCTCATATTCCAATAAAAGAAGTTGCTCAACATATTACTAAAGAAAATATCATGAAGCCTATAAAATTAATAAATGAGGTTATGATTTTGAATGGTATTAAAAATCCTAGAATTGCTATTCAAGCTCTAAATCCACACGCTGAGTTTGGTACAGAAGAAAATGACGAAATCATTCCTGCAATTGAGGAAGCAAAAAAACTTGGTTACAACGTTGATGGGCCACTGCCATGCGATACCTCTTTTGTCGTAGCCTATAAAAATAAAAACCATGATTGTATGGTTGGTATGTATCATGACGCGTTACAATCTGGTCTTAAAGCATTTGGTTTCGATAGAGGAGTTACAGTTCAAGGTGGATTGACCGTACCAGTAACTACTACTGCACATGGATCAGCATTTGCTATTGCTGGAAAAAATGAGGCTAATCTAGCTCCGATTTTAAACTCATTTAAAATTGCATTATCAATGGCTGAAAATAAAAAGAATTAGATTTAATTATCTGTTAGTTCTTTAGCAAAAGGCATAGATGAAGCAGCACCTAATCTTGTCGTTGAAATACCTGCAACTTTATTTGCGAATGATAAAGCTTCTTTTATATCTAGATCATTTGCTAAACCGACAGCAAAAGCTCCATTAAATGCGTCTCCTGCTCCTGTAGTATCTATTACAGGTTGTTTTAGTTTATAAGCTTCCAGGAAAAAGTTTTCTTTTTCGTTTGCGAAATAAATACCTTTTTCACCTAAAGTAATAATCACATTTTTTATACCCTTTTTTAACAACTCATTAGCTGCGTTTTTTATATCTTCACTTGTTTCAATTTTTTTATTTAAATAAAATTCAGCCTCTGTTTCATTGGGTGTAAAAAAATCTATTATTTTAAAAATATCCTCATCAATTTTACGTGCTGGGGCAGGATTTAAAATAGTTATACATTTATGTTCTTTTGCTTTTTTTAATGCGTAAATAGTAATTTCATCAGGAGTTTCCATTTGTGTCAAAAATATTTCTGAATTTTTAATTGTTTCAACTTTATTATCTATATCTTCAGCAAATAGATGTTCAGCCGCTCCAGAAACAATATTGATTGCATTTTTTCCATCTTTATCGATCATGATACCAGCAACTCCTGTAAAAAGTTTTTCATCCTGAATAATTGAATGAGTTTTTACTCCAGCTTCCCTATAAAGATTAAATGCCATTTCAGAATGACTATCTTTACCGACTTTGGTAATAAAACTTACATCTCCATTTAATCTAGCAGCTGCAATCGCTTGATTTGATCCTTTTCCACCTGGACCTACTACATGTTTTTTTCCTAAAATTGTTTGACCTTTGCTGGGAATTCTATCTCCAATAAAGCATAAATCTGCTACAAAAACTCCTAATATAGAAATAGATTTCATTTGTTAAATTTTATGACCAAACCTTGCCATCTGGTAGAATTACACCTTTGGTTAAAACAAAACATCCAAAAGGTCTAGCATCTGTAGTTGTAACTATGCAGTATGCTTTTTTTGCTTCTTCATAAAAATTTTGTCTAGATATTGAACCAACTTTCCAATTTTCTCCAGAAACATTTTTAACGACATCAATAAATTCCTTATGCGTCTCTGTTAATTCATCTGGTTGATCATCCACTTCCATTCTCAAAGCTGGAGATCCACCTTGTGTAACAATAAAACTATCAAGAGGAAAAACTGAGAGGATTGCTGAGGCTGCTTCTTTAATACCAACTCCATCTAATCTTATTACCTTATCATTTGAAGTATTAGCAGGAAAATTCGCATCAGCTAAAATTAATTTTTCTCCATGACCCATAGATCTTAGATGAAATAATAATTTAGGGCTTAAAACTGGATTAATATTTATTAACATTAAAATATTATATTACATAAAAAAAAAGGGTGGAATTAAATTCCACCCTTTTTAATATTTTATTATCTAATGATTATTTAAAATCGTTAGCGTTTTCTTTTGTTACTAATTGCGTTCCTGTATCGATATTTGGATCAATACTTCCACCATTAGCTAATTCAAGAGCATATTTAACCCCATATGCACCCATGTTATAAGAAAACTGAGCAATTGTTGCTGTCATCTCTCCTTTTAAGATACTTGTAGCTGCATCTGGCGTAGCATCAAATCCTACCACAACCACATCATTCATGTCTGCATCTTTAAGAGCCTGCATAGCACCTAAGCCCATATTATCATTTGAAGCAAATATTGCTTTAATGTTTGGATTTTTTAAAATAATCGACTCAGTTACAGATCTACCTTTTGCAGTGTCCCACTCAGCAGTTTGAGTTGCAACAATGTTTAATCCACAATTTTTAAAACCTTTTATTGCACCATCTCTTCTTAACAATGCTGTAGATTGTGACTCAATACCAGTTAAAATTGCAACATCTGAACCTTTAGGAGTTTTGTCACAAATAAATTTTGCAGCTAACTCTGCACCATTCATGTTGTTTGTTCCTATAAAAGTTACTCCTTCGTTTATTCCTTTTGTGTCAACGAATACTACAGGAACTCCGCTTTTGATAGCATCATCAACGATTGGAGCAAATGCATTTGGATCTCCTGGTGCAAGTGCTAAAGCGTCAACGCCTTTTGCTAGTTGGTCCTCTACTTGGTTTATCTGTGCCTGTACATCTCCTTCTTGAGGAGGTGCAATTAAAATTAATTTAACACCAAGTTTTTTTGCTTCCTCTTCAGCACCTTTTGTTACAGATGCCCAAAAAGGGTTTCCTGATCCAGGACCTTTAATACTGAATAGAATTTTTTTACCATGTCCATCAGCAAAAGAAACTGAACCTATACTGATTGATAAAAAAATTGCTGTAAAAAAAACAACAATTTTTCTTGTTAAGTTCTTCATTTATTTCCCCTATTGTTATTTAAAAACTAAATTAAATAAAAAAAATTAGAAGAGTTCAACTGTTTATGAAGGTGATAAGACAATTTTGAATACAACTAGGACGAGTAAGTACGTATAATTTACTTTCTAGTTCCCAAATCTCTTCTTAATACATCTATATAGACTGCAAGAACTATTATCGAACCTATTAATACTTGTTGCCAAAAAGAACTAACATCCATCAAATTGAGACCATTTCTTAGAATTCCCATAATCATTACACCTGCAAATACCCCTAGGACTGTACCTCTTCCACCAAAAAAACTTGCTCCTCCAATTATACATGCAGCGATCGCATCAAGTTCAGATTGAAGTCCAGCGTTAGGATAGCCTGAGTCTGTTCTTCCTGCTAAAATTAAAGCACCAATACCAGAAAGAAATCCACATAATGAATAAACTATAACTAAAATTTTGTTAACATTAATTCCAGATGCTCTAGCAGCATTTGGATTTCCTCCGATAGCGTAAATCCACTTTCCAGTTTTACTATGATTTAAAAAAATCCAAAAAATTATATATACTATTGCAATCAAAACTAAACTTACAGGAAGGTATTGCGATTTTTCTAATCCTAACCATTGAAGATCAATTCTTCCATGACCAAGGTACCTGACTTCGTCTGTAAAACCACTTATAGGAGTTCCACCAGAGATTAAGTTTCCAGTTCCTCTAAATATATAAAGTGTACCTAAAGTCATTATAAAAGGATGTGGCATGCGAAGTAAGGTGATACCTAGGCCGTTAAATAGACCACATAAAAAACCTGCAATCAAAGGTGTAATAACCACAATATACCAAGGCGCTCCGGCTTTAGCAACAACAGCTAAAATCATTAATGATAACATCATGATTGAACCAACCGAGAGATCTATTCCAGCAGTCACAATTACCATAAATACCCCTAAAGCTAACATTGATTGCCAAGATATTTGTTTAAAAACGTTAGTTACATTTCTCCAAGATAAAAAAACATCTGGTTGTAAAATGTGCATAACCAAAATCATAATTACTAATAAAAGAAGAATTCCATATTTTTCTAAATATGGCATTAGTTTCAAATGAAGACTTACAATTTTTTTATCTTTATCTTCCATATTTATTTTTTTCCCATAATCCAACCAATCACTTCATCTCTAGAGGTATTTGATAGGTTAGCTTCTGCAAAATTTGTTCCCTGAAACAAAGCCATCACCCTGTCACATACTGTAAATATATCATCCATTCTATGACTTATTACAATCACTCCAACACCTGTTTTTTTTAAACTATTAATTAGATCTAATACTTTGCCCACTTCTTTGATTGCTAATGCAGCAGTTGGTTCATCCATAATTACTACTTTAGCATTAAAAGCTGTAGATCTTGCAATTGCAACTGCTTGTCTTTGACCACCTGAAAGTTCCTCTACTTTCTGATCTGCACTTTTTACATTTATTTTTAATTTATCTAGATGAGCATTTGTTAATTCTTTTATTTTACTAAAGTCTAATAATTTTATAAATCCTAAATTTTTTGTAGGTTCTCTTCCAAGAAATATATTTTCACCTATTGGCAAGTTTCCAGCTAATGCAAGATCTTGATAAACCATTTCTAAGCCTAAATTTTGAGAGTCTCTTGGACTTTCTAAAATTTCCTCTTTGCCTTGAAAGAATAATGAGCCTGCACTAGGTTTATAAAGACCAGATAATACTTTCATCAAAGTTGATTTTCCAGCACCATTATCTCCAACAACTCCTAAGCATTCCCCTGCGTGAATCTTTAAGTTAACGTTCTCTAATGCTGTTATGGTTCCAAAATATTTCGTTATTCCTTTTGCCTCTAGAAGTGGATTTATGGTTGATGACATAAATTATAAAATTATTAAAATATCAATTAATTGCAACTGGTTTTGAAGCTAATAATCCTACTGTCTTTAATTCAGACTTTTTACAAAATTTTGGATTTAAATTTTTTGATATTAAATGCATGTCCTTTAAAACTATGTCCCCCATAGCAAAAAAGGCCTCTGTTAAAGCTCCAGCTCTATGTGCTGAAAATAAAATATTTTTAATTTTTCTGATTGGGTCACTTTTTCTCACTGGCTCCTCAGGAAATACGTCAGTAGCTACATAAATATCTCCTTTTTTAACTCTATTGATCAAATCTTTAAAATTTACTACTGCTGCTCGACTCATCAATATAAATAATGAGTTTCTTTTCATTTTGTTAATTAGATTTTTGTTAACTAAATTTTTATTTTTAGTCGTTACAGCTGCTAATACATATATAATTTCGCATGTTTTAAACATTTGATTTAAGCTCACTGAATTAAATCCAAAGCTTTTAATTTTTTTTTTAGATAACCAAGGGTCGTAAACATTTATATCTTTGGTAAACGGTAGCAACATTGGGTATAAAGATTTTGCTAAATCACCAAATCCTAATAATCCAATTTTTTTTCCCGATAATAGTGATGCTTTTAAATTACTTTCTAATCCATATTTTTCTTTGCCTTTTACAAAATCAAAATGAGCATTATGAATATTTCTTAACAAAGAAAGTGTCATTCCAAGTGCAATTTCTGCTACAGGCTTTGAAAATACTGGAGAAGTTGCAATTACATGAATTCCTTTTTTAGAACAATAAGCATAATCAACATTATTCATAAAATTACTTTCAACATTTATTATTGCTTTCAATTTTTTTGCTTTTGACAAAATTTTTTTATCTAAGTCTGGTTGACCCATAATGAAAGTAGCCTTATCAATATAGTTTTCATAAAATTGTCTTTTTTTTTTATTAGGTGCTACTAAAACTTTATACTTTGTTTTTAATTCTATTAATTTTTTTTTTGTAAAAATCAGATCTAATGTTCTTGGAAAAGGGTCAGATATAACAATTGGTTTTGACATCTAAATTAAAATTTTTTTTACTTCTTCTTCAGTAAATTTTTTTGGTTTATCGCATTTTGTTTTTATTTTTTGAGGAATTCCTGTGTTAGCCGCCCTCATGGTTGACTCGATTATATCTAATACATGTAAAGATAAATCACCTGAACACCTGTGTTTTTTGTTTTTCTGAATAGAATATAACATTTCAGATAAACCAACACTCCGATAGTTTGCATTTGTAGCAGCTTCATTTGATCTTCCACTAGATGAAGTTATGTTTATTTTTCCTAAATGCATCTTATCTGTTTTATGTTCACCCCATTTTCCACCTTCTGTAACAGAGATAAATACAGAACCTCCAAACATATTTGGATCCGGAACAATAATCGATCCTTTTGTTCCATAAAGCTCCATGTGGTTTCTTTGATGATTAATTACATCAAAAGAAAGTGTTACCTGAATTATAGCACCACTGTGAAATTGGATTGTTGCTAAGTATGTTGTGGGTGTTTCAACTTTAAATGATTTATTTTTTTTAGGTCCTACTCCATAAATTCTCTTTTTAAAAGCAGTTAATGTTCTCCCTTGAACTTGTTTTGCAGGTCCAAGTAAATTTACTAAGGTTGTGAAAAAATATGGTCCCATATCAATTACTGGACCTCCTTCTTTTTTATACCATGACTCAGGTTTTGGATGAAAAGACTCTACTCCTGGAAATGCAAAGATTGCGTTACCTAATTTAATTTCTCCAATTAAATCTGAGTCAATTAATTCTCTAGCTTTTTGAATTCCCCCACCTAAAAATGTATCAGGAGCATTTCCAAGATAAAGTTTATTTTTTTTTGCTAGTGATACGAGTTCTTTACCTTTTGAAAAATAAGTTGCTAAAGGTTTTTCTGAATAAACGTGTTTACCTGAATTTAAAACTTTTTTTGAGACTGAATAATGAGATTGTGGAATTGTTAAATTTAAAATAACTTCTATTTCGTTGTCTTTTAAAATTTGTGCAACTGTTTTAGATTTAATATTGTATAATTTTGCACATTTATCAGCTGCTTTTTGATCAATATCTGCACAAGCAACTATTTTAAAATTATTGAAATATTGTTGCCCCCTAAAATATGTTTCAGCAATATGTCCACAACCAATAAGACCAACCTTAAAAATTTTATTCATAAAGGTCTATACGCCTTGTCTTTGTTTGTCTTTTCCTTCTTTATAAAGTTTTAAAGCTTCCTCATTTTCCTTAGTTTTTGGGATTTCAAGTGTTGGACTGTCCCAAAAAGCTGAACCTTCAACCCATTTATATGCATGAGTTTTTATTGAAATAACGTAAGTTACATCAGAAGCTTTTGCTCTCTTAAATGCAGCTTCAAGATCTGAAATTGAATTAACATGTTCAGATTTAGCTCCCATACTTTCTGCGTGTTTTGCAAAATCAACATCAACTAATCCAGGGGTATTAGAGCTCTTTAATAAGTTATTATACTCTTTACCGCCTTTAAATAATTGAAGTCGATTTATAACTGCAAACCCACCATTATCACAAACTATAACAATTAATTTGTTTTTTGTAATAACTGATGAATAAATATCTGTGTTATTTAAAAGATAAGAACCATCTCCTACAAAAGAAATTACTTCTTTATCTGGATTTGCCATTTTTATTCCAAGCGCTCCAGAAATTTCATAACTCATACAACTAAAACCCCACTCTGTTTCATGAGTATTTAATTCTCTAGGTCTCCAAACTTGAACAACTTCGCCAACCAGGCCTCCTGCTGCTGTAACAGCAATATCTGTTGGATCAGAATTTCTATAAATCGCACCAATTACCTGAACATAACTTGGAACTTCTTGATTTGTCGGCGCGCTCTCTTTATCTATATGTTCGTTCCATGATTTAAGTTCAGTTTGAGACTTTTTATTCCATTCTTCTCTAGCTTTCCAACTACCTAATGCTTGTGAAAGCTCAGTTAATGAAACTTTAGCGTCACCAATGACAGCTTGAGCTAAATGTTTATTAGCATCAAATCTTGATACATTTATTGAAACAAGTTTAAAATGTTCGTTTTCAAAATTTGCCCATGATCCAGTTGTAAAATCTGCAAGTTTAGTTCCAACTGCAATTGCTAAATCTGTTTCTTTTGCCAAAGTATTTGTGTTTTTTCCACCTAAACCACCGATCTGACCTGCAAAATGAGAATGATCTTTTTTAATTGTAGAATATCCCATCACAGTTTGAGTTACAGGAATGTTGTGTTTAATTGCGAACTGGCTCAACTCATCCATTGCATCTGAATAAAAAACTCCGCCACCTGAAATTATAATTGGATTTTTAGATAACTTAATTTTTTCTGCTGCCTCTTTAATTTGAAATTCATCTGGTCTTGGTCTTCTAATTACGTGTACTCTTTCTTTGAAAAATTCCTCAGGATAATCATATGATTGACCTTGTATATCTTGACTTAAAGCGATACACGCCGGACCACAGTCTGCAGGATCTAACATTGTTTGAACTGCTGCTGGGAATGATTGAATAATCTGTTCAGGTCTAGTTATTCGATCAAAATATCTTGTAACTGGTTTAAATGCATCATTAGCTGTTATTCCAGGATTGTTAAATTGCTCAACTTGTTGTAATACTGGATCAGGCATTCTGTTTGCATAAGTGTCTCCAGGTAAAAATAAAATTGGCAACCTATTACTCATAGCAACTGCAGCAGCTGTAACCATATTTGTTGCACCTGGCCCAACAGAAGATGTCGCTACAAAAATTTGTTGTCTTCTTTTAGCCCTAGCATAACCAATTCCTGTAAGAGCCATATTTTGTTCATGGTGTCCTCTATATGTTGGAAGTTCTTTTTGATTTTCTTCTAGTGCTTGACCTAAACAAGCTACATTTCCATGCCCAAAAATTCCAAAGACACCTGGAAATAAAGGTTCTTTTTTACCATTAATTAATATTTTTTGAGCTATCAAATATTTTACGATTGCATGAGCGCATGTAAGGGTAATTTTTTTCATAAAGTATGTTTGTCTTTTAATATGTATAGTCTTTATATATAATTCTATTTATAAATTAAAAAACCCAATTAAGTAAACTTAAAAATAAAATCTATGTACGAAAAATTTGGACAATTCATTGACGGTAAATGGCAACAAGCTGAAAAAAAAGAAACTTATGATGTAATCAATCCTGCAACTGAAGAAGTGATTGGAAAAGCGTCAAAAGCTTCATCTATTGAAGTACAAAAAGCCTTAAAGTCAGCAGAAAAAGGTTTGGAAGTTTGGAAAAATACTGCACCATGGCAAAGAGCCTACGTGTTGAGAAAAATTGCCGATCTAATGAGAGAAAAAAAAGATGTACTTGCAAAATGGTTAACGCTAGAGGTGGGAAAACCACTAACCGAAGCTGTTGGTGAAGTCGGCGGCGGTGCTGATATTTTTGAATGGAATGCTGAAGAAACAAAAAGAATTTATGGTCAAACGCAACAAAGTAGATTTCCAGATACAAGAGTCCACGTTTATTACCAGCCAGTTGGAGTAGTGGCTGCTTTGGTTCCTTGGAATTTTCCAATCGTATTAGCTTCAAGAAAAATTTCAACTTCCTTAGCTGCTGGTTGTTCTGTTATATGTAAACCAGATGTAATTACCCCTGGGGCTGTAATGGAATTAGTTAATATTTGTAAGGAAGCTGGTGTACCAGATGGTGTGGTAAATCTATTATCTGGTGATCCTGCAGAAATTTCTAACGAATTAATGGAGTCAGATATAATCAAAAAAGTTTCAGTAACAGGATCTACAAGAGTTGGTAAATTAATTTTAAAAAAGGCAGCCGATAAAGTTCAAAGAGTAACTATGGAACTTAGTGGACACTCTCCTTTTATAGTTTGTGAAGATGTAGATATGAATAAAGTAGCTGATATAGCAATAACTGGTAAATTTCGAAATAATGGTCAAGTCTGTATTTCTCCAAATAGATTTTATATCCAAGAAAATAGAAAAGACGAGTTTGTTAATGCTTTTATAGAAAGAGCAAAAAAATTAAAAATTGGAAATGGAATGGATGACGGAGTTGATTTAGGACCTTTAACTACTGCAAAGAGACTGGAAGAAATAGAAAAACTTGTTGATACAACTAAAAAGGAGGGAGCGAAAGTATTAATGGGTGGACAAAGACCCTCTGGTTTCAATAAAGGATATTATTATGAACCAACTGTTTTTGATGACGTTAAAGATAATTTTACAATAATGAAAGAAGAGCCTTTTGGGCCACTTGTTCCAATTTTAACTTTTAAAACTTTTGATGAAGTAATTGAAAGAGCAAATGATAATGATTTAGGATTATGTAGTTATTTATATACTAATTCTATGGATAAAGCTCATATTGGATCTGAGAAATTAGAATCTGGTTGTGTAGCAGTTAATACTGGTGTTGTTGCAATTGCAGAGGCACCTTTTGGAGGAATAAAACAAACTGGTTATGGGCGTGAGGGAGGATCAGGCGCAATAAAAGATTATTTAAATGTGAAATACACTCACATGGGCTTAAAAATCTGAATTAATGAGAAAAAATAAAGTTAAACAAATGATGAAAGACGGTAAACCCGTCATCAATGGTTGGTGTGCAATTCCAAGTACAGCATCAGCTGAAGCAATGGCTCATCAAGGTTGGGACTCTCTAACTGTAGATATGCAACATGGTTTGATTGATTACAGTGATGCACTTCCAATGATGCAAACAATATCAACAACAGAAGTAACTCCTTTAGCAAGAGTAAATTGGAATGAACCAGGTCAAATAATGAAAATATTAGATGCTGGGTGTTATGGAATTATATGCCCGATGGTAAGTAATAAAAAAGAGGCTGAAAACTTTGTTCAAGCATGTATGTATCCACCTGATGGTTATAGAAGCTTTGGTCCTATTAGAGGTTTAATTTATGGCGGGGCTGATTATGTAGATCATGCTAATAATGAAATACTAAAATTAGCAATGATAGAAACAAAAGAATCCTTAGAAAATCTTGATGAAATCATGTCTACACCAGGTGTTGACGGTATTTATATTGGACCAGCAGATTTAAGTTTAGCTATAGGTGAAAAACCGGGGTTTGACAAACATGAGTCTACAAAAGCTTATTCTGAAATTTTAAGAATTTTAGAACATGCTAAAAAAAATAATATTTTTGCAGGAATTCATAATGGTACTACAGAATATGCAACTAAGATGATTGAAAAAGGTTTTAATTTTGTAACTATAGCATCTGATTTAAGAGCCTTAAGTGCTGGTGCCAAAGCTACAGTTGACAAAATGAAGGGTTCTTTATCAAAAAAAGATGATAACGCTACTTACTAATCTAGTTGATCTAAAAATTTCTCAAATTGTTTTTTCTCTAAGTTAGATGATTGTTTTTTTCCAGGAAATTTACCAGTCATTGAGTCTTTTTTAAAAGCTTTAAGAGCTTTTAATCTTTCAATTTTAATTTCTTCTCTTAATCTTAATAAATTTCCGAATGCTTTAGAATGTCTTGGAGGATTTTCAGTATCACCACAAATATCTTCCATAAATAAATACATTACATCAGCATTTTTCCCTGAACCTAATGAAACAGTAACAATATCTGTGCGCTTTGAAATTTCACCCATTACATTTTCTGGTATAACTTCACACTCTGCAGAAAAAGCGCCTGCATCTTCTAATCTTTTAAATTTTTGAAATAGATCATATGCTTCATCTGCAGTTTTGCCCACTGCTCTCAACCCACCAATCCAAGTAGATTTTCTTGGAACCAAACCCAAATGCCCCATTACTGGAACATCTTCCTTAGCTAGCATTTCAACTATATCCATACTTCTAGGTGTCATAACTGCATCTGCACCATTTTCTAAAGCTTTAAAAGCTCCTCGCATAATATCCTCTGCAGTTACGAACTCATTTAATACTAAAGCAGCTGTTAAAAATAAATTTTTTGAACCTTCTCTTACAGGAGTTACATTTTTTGCGTTTGATATAATCATATCAAATCCCGCTTTTTCTGCTGCCTCTGCTTCTTCAATGCTGTTCGCAGTAACTTGCGTAAATTTTCTTTTTCCTTTAGCTGTTTTTAAGTCTCCAACAGTTAAAGTTCGCTTTGCTGGTTTAGCAGCCCATGTATAGATATTCTTCATTTAATTCCTTTATAAAGAATATCCCTTCTATCAATAAACTCCTCAAAGGTTTTGATAGTAATTACTGAAGGTAAAATAAAAATGGATCTTTTGTCTCTCTCATTTCTAATAATTCTAAAATAACCTTTTTTAATTGCTGTATCGATATAGACATTTGAGGTTAAATATGATTTCTCAATTACTTTAAGTAGTTGATTTTTAGTAATTGATTTATTTTTGTAATAAGCAAGCATAACCATATGCAACATTATCCAATGTTGTGGGGTCAAAGAAAACCAATTCAATAATTCATTGGCTAATCTTCCTTCAAAATCACCAAGTGATATTTCTGCTAGTTGAATTCTTTTTTGAGTTAGTTTTGGAATTTTTTTTTGTTCTTCGAAGTGTTTTGGGTATTTAAACTGTCTTTTCATTAAATAAATTTAAACACATTCAGTTTTCTATTCAATAATATTTTTATTTAGTAGTTCTTTATAAATATTGTTTACTCTGTGTACTTCCGTTGCAGTATTGAAATATCCCTCATATTCTATCTCATTTGGTGTCACGTCAAAATGATAATGACCAGCATCTCTATCGTGCTCATAAGAATGAAAGTGAGTATGCTCACCTGACTCTCTTAGATTTAATTCTCCTCCTGTTGGGTCACCAGTCCAAAGAACTGTATAACACTGCAATTTTGGTCCAACCGGTTCATAGAATTGAAGAAAATCCTTAACACATTTCATTTGTTTTGGATCGTAATACTCATGTTTTATATCTTTATAATCAGGCTGAACATGTGATCTTATTTTTCCATCTAACACTCTAAATACTCCAGAGAGAGACATATGTTCGTTATTTTTAATATTTAAATTTTTTGACAAAGAAGACCTCATTGCTTGAGGTAAAGAACCTTGTTCTCCTTTTCTACCTTTGATTTTTATTTTAATAACTTTTCCTTGTTTGCCATCTGTGTAATAAATGTTTCCAAGTCCACCATGTTTTTTTGCAGAATATTTTTCAACAATACATTTTCTATCTGGACTTACTCTTGCAATTATTGATTTAGACTCATCAGTAATTAAATTTTCATTAATAATTAATTCTCCACAGTGACCATCTAAACATGACATTGCACCTGATCCAGCTCCTAAAGCATAAGATTTTTCAGAGTAAATCATTTTAGATATTTCTTGGTAGTCAAACTCTGCACCAATAAATTTTGGATCATGCATATAAGGCTCGCCACCAACGTCTATTATTTTTTGATTTCCACTTATTCCTTCTGATGGACAATCCCAATCTCTAAGGTTAGGACAATCTACCACTTCTACTTCAACGTTTTTGAAATTTTCAGACAATCCTTTTCTTAATGCATCTGAAATATCTTCTAATGAGTAATCTTTAAAAGTTCCTTTTTCTATTTTTAATTGCATGATGTAAATAAGCTATAATTTATTTTGCATAATGTCTATAGATAATATATATAATTTCTATACATAAATAATTTTAAATAAGGTAACGATGATTAATAAAGATTTGAAAGTAGCTGTTCTTGGTGCAGGGGCAATGGGTTGCTTGTTTGGTGGTTTGCTTGCTGAAAAAGGTTTGAATGTAATTTTAATTGATGTTTGGAAAGAACATGTAGATGCAATTAATAAAGATGGTTTGAGAATGGATGGACATGGTGGTGATCGTGTAATCAAAGTTAAAGCAACCTCAGATCCATCGTCTTTAGATAAAGTAGACGCTATAATAGTTATGTGTAAAGCTACAGCTTTAGAGCCAGCGTTAAACAGTATTAAAAATATCATAGGAGATAAAACAGTATTCATGTCTTTTCAAAATGGTATTGGTCATGAAGCAATTATTCAAGGTATTGTTGGTAATGAAAAAGTAATTGGTGGAACAACTACTCAAGCTTCAAACATTTTAGGACCAGGTCATATAATGAATCATGGGTCGTTACCATCTTGGATTGGTGAGTACGAGGGAGGAATTACTGATCGAATTAAAGAAATAGCAGATACTTTTACAGCACATAATCTTGAAATGATTGCTGCAGAAGATGTAAAGAAAAGAAAATGGATGAAGCTTTTTGCTTTAACAGCAATTGGACCATTGTCTGCAATTTTTGATCTTCATCATACTGATTTATACATAAACAATAAAGCAAACAAAGTGTCTCGAGGTTTGGGTAAAGAAATAATTTTAGAGACAAGAGAGGTGGCGCTTGCAGATGGAGTTAATGTTTCAGAAGATGAGTGCTTATTTATGTTTAATAAAATTGTAGATTCTATGCAAACCAACAAATCTTCAATGGCTTTTGATGTTCAATATAAGAGAAAGACTGAAATAGACTTTATCAGTGGTGCGGTTTCAAAAATAGGAAAAAAACACGGAATTAAAACACCTTTAAACGATCTGATGTATAAAATGATTAAAGTGAAAGAAGGAATGTACAGCTAAATGCTAAGTACAAATAAATTAAAAAAAATCAAAAGTAACTTTCCTGTTTTAGTTGGAAACAACGTTGTTTCAAAAAATATCTGTAATTTATTAATAAAAGAAATCAGTAACTCAAAATCATTTGATGATATGATTATGGGGGGTAGAAGCAGAATTAACAAAGGTTCAAAAAATTTTAATTTATATATCAAAAATTCAGTTAACTCCGCAAAACTTTTTAAGCTTTTTAATAGTAAGTCTTTTTATAAAAAAATTGAAAATCTTTTTACAAAAAATTTTAAGGATGAATCGTGGGTTAATTTATATAAACCTCAATCATTTAATCCTAAAAAGTTTACTATTAAAAAAAAATTAAATTCAACTGAATTAAAAAAAATGTTAGGTAATAATTATACTAATCCTAAAGTAAATTTAGATATAGACTTTTCAGTATCAAAAGGAGGATATAGATTACGACCTCACAGAGATGATATAACTAGATTATACAATTTCTTAATTTATTTAACCGACATACCAAAAAAAAATGGTGGCTCTCTTACTATCTTCAGAAAAAAAGTAAAAAAAAATTTAAGAAAGAGTTTTAGAAGATTTCCAAAAATAACTGAACTCGAAATAGTTAAGTCTTTTACGCCAAAAAAAGGAACTGTCGTTTTTTTTCAATCTACTCCAAATTCTTATCATGGAGTAAAGAGGTTTATAGAAAGAAATTGTCCAAAACGTTTTTTTATTTATGGCAGTTATGCGTTAAATAAACCAGTAATATGGAATTACAAAGGGATCTCATATTACCCACATATAGTTAGCAACAAAAAAAGAGTGCTTACTTCTTTTCATGACGCTAACTATTTAACCACACCACCAAACCATTGAAATTATTTGAATGATAAAATAAATTTTAATAATGAAAAATACTTTTCAAAAAGAATTATATGAGAATGGTTATTTAATTATAAAAAATGTACTTAATTTTGAGAGAGACTTAAAACCAGTTCTTAATGATATGGAATTTGTAATGGATTGTCTTATACAAAAGTACACTAAGAGAAAAGAGATTAAAAAAGTTCTTAACCTCGATTTTAGAAAAAAATATTCTTTTATTTCTAAACTTAATATCTATGATTTGGATCAATATTTTAATACAAGATTACCGAGAGACCACGTAAAAAAAGATAGCGATTATTTTGCTACACAATCATTGTGGAATTTAATTACTAATAAAAAAATTTTAGATGTTGTAGAAAAAATTTTGGGGAAAGAAATAATGTCAAATCCGGTTCAAAATACTAGGATTAAACAACCTGAAAAAAAATTACCAAAAGGATCAATTCATGATGGTTTAAGTGGAAGAACACCTTGGCACCAAGATGCTGCCGTTTTAAATTCTCGAGGACAAAAATTAACAGATATGGTCACAGTTTGGATTCCTTTTACTAAAACAACGAAGAAGAATGGATGTATGATTACAGTAAAAAAAATTAATAAAATGGGATTATTAAATCATATATCTGGATACAGAGGGCAAGTGGAATTAAAAAATAGTGAATTACTTGATAATATGGAGCATATTTATTTGGAAGCAAATATTGGTGATGTAATATTGTTGCACAAACACTCTATACATTGTTCTTTACCGAATAGATCTGATGACTTTAGAATAAGTGCTGACCTAAGATATAATATAGCTGGACAACCTTCTGGTAGAGAACCTCTTCCAAATTTCTATGTGAGAAGTAAAAATAAAAAAAATATTCAAATAAAAAATTTCAAACAGTGGTTGGCTCTTTGGGAAAAAGCCAAAGAAAGTCGTGTTGGTAAATATGCTTTTAAATATCCACTCCCAACTTATAAAACAAATAAAAGAGACTTATCAAAATTAATTTAAATTTATTTATTAAACTGGATCCATTTACTATTGTTTTTGCTTGAGTCTAAAACAGTCTCTATAAACTTCATCCCTTCGACTCCATCATAAATAGTTGGGTAACAGTCATCTAACTCGTCATATTTTTCGTTATTTATTTGAGCATTTAATCTTTTAGAAACATCGGTATAAATATTTGCAAAACCTTCCAAATATCCCTCGGGATGACCTGGCGGAACTCTTGTAACGTCGTTAGCTTCTTTACTTGCACTGCCACTACCTCTTGTTATTTTTTCAGTAGGTTTTCCAAATTTTGTATAATACAAATAATTCGGATCTTCTTGTTTCCATTCTAACCCGCCATTTTCACCATAAACTCTGATTTTAAGATTATTTTCATTACCAACTGCAACTTGACTAGACCATATCGCACCTTTTGCACCGCCTTTAAATCTAAGCATGATTTGTGCATTATCATCTAATTTTCGGCCTTTCACAAAAGTATGAATATCAGCTGATAACTCATCCAATTCTAACTCAGTTATAAATCTAATAAGATTAAATGCATGAGTTCCAATATCTCCTATGCAACCTCCTCCTCCTGATCTTTTAGGATCAGTTCTCCACTCAGCTTGTTTTAAACCAGTATCTTCAGCTTTTGTAGTCAACCAATCTTGAGGGTATTCTGCTTGTATAACTCTTATTTTTCCAAGATCACCTTTTTTAATAAGAGATCTTCCATGTCTTACCATTGGGTATCCAGTATAATTATGTGTTACAGCAAAAATTATCTTTTTATTTTCTATTATATCTTTAAGAGAATTTGCTTCCTCGCTTGATAAGGCAAGAGGCTTATCACAAATAATGTGAATACTCTTTTCTGCAAAAATTTTTGCCACTGGCACATGAAGATGATTAGGAGTTACAATAGAAACAACATCTATTCCATCTGAACGATCAGACTCTTTTTCTGCCATTTCCTGATAAGTTTCATAGATACGTTCTTTTGACAATCCAAGTTTTCTTCCAGTTTCTTTTGAGTTATCAAAATCAGATGAAAAACATCCTGCTACTAATTCGTAATGACCATCAAGTCTTAGCGCTATTCTGTGAACACCTCCAATAAAAGCGCCTTCTCCTCCGCCAACCATTCCAATACGGATTTTTCTTTGCACTAATTTATACCTAGCATTTTTTTATTAGCTTCAATATCAGCGCCACTTCCTGCAAAATCATCAAATGCTTTTTCTGTAGTGTTGATAATATGATTTTTAATAAATTCAGCTCCTTCTCTTGCACCATCTTCTGGATGTTTTAAACAGCACTCCCATTCAAGAACTGCCCAACCATCATAACCATATGAAGTAAATTTTGAAAAAATTGATTTGAAATCTACTTGTCCATCACCAAGTGATCTAAATCTACCCGCTCTGTTAACCCAAGATTGAAAACCACCGTACACTCCTTGTTTTCCAGAAGGATTTAACTCTGCATCTTTAACATGAAACATTTTTATTTTTTCATGATAAATATCTATATGAGACAAGTAATCTAAATTCTGTAAGACATAATGACTAGGATCATAAAGCATATTGCATCTTTTATGGTTACCAACTTTTTCTAAAAACATTTCAAATGTAATACCATCATGCAGATCTTCTCCTGGATGTATCTCGTAACAGAGATCAACTCCATTTTGATCAAATTGATCCAGAATTGGTTTCCATCGATTTGAAAGCTCATTAAATGCATTTTCAATTAATCCTTCAGGTCTTTGTGGCCAAGGATAAACATAAGGCCAAGCTAGTGCTCCAGAAAAAGTAACATGCCTATCTAGTCCAAGATTTTTTGAGGCCTTAGCTGCCATCATCAATTGATTTACCGCCCACTCTTGTCTTGCTTTTGGATTTCCTCTAACTTCAGGTGCAGCAAATCCATCAAATGCAGTATCGTATGCCGGATGCACAGCAACCAATTGCCCCTGAAGATGCGTTGATAGTTCGGTGATCTCAAGATTATGTTTGTTTGTTATACCTTTAATTTCATCACAATAATCTTTACTTTCAGAAGCTTTCTTTAGATCTATTAATCTACCATCCCAACTTGGAATTTGTACACCTTTGTAACCTAAAGAAGATGCCCACTTACAAATGCTATCTAAAGAATTAAACGGTGCATCTTCACCTACAAATTGTGCTAGGAAAATTGCAGGACCTTTTATATTGTTCATAATTTCCCCCTCTATTTAAATTTATCAACAATTTTTTTTATATAAAAAAAATACTAGCAGCCACAACTCATCTTGGATAGACTATTCTTAGGAAAAATAAACTAAGAGGAGATAAAATGAAAAAAATAATGATTTTATTGTTTGTTTCTCTATTTTCATTCTCTGTAAATTCAAACGCTAAATCTATCACTTTAGGATGGGCTGCTTGGGACCCTGCTAATGCTTTGCAAGAATTAACTAAAGAATTTACTGCAGAAACTGGAATAGAAGTTAATTTTGAGTTTGTGCCTTGGCCAAATTTTGCCGACCGTATGTTAAATGAACTTAACAACAAAGGTAAAACATTTGACCTTTTAATAGGTGACTCTCAATGGATTGGTGCTGGGGCAGTATACGGGCATTATGTTAAGTTGAACGACTTCTTTGATAAAGAAGGAATTTCAATGAGTGATTTCTCACCTGCTACTGTTTATGCCTACTCAACCTGGCCTAAAGGTAGCAAGAACTACTATGCATTACCAGCTATGGGAGATGCATTAGCTTGGGCTTACAGAAAAGACTGGTTTGATAGACCAGAACTTAAATCTGAGTTCAAAAAGAAACACGGTTATGATCTAGGGGTTCCTGCAAACTGGAATCAATTATACGATATGTGTACTTTCTTCCAAGGAAGAGAAATTGACGGTCAAAAAAGATATGGGGCTGCAATTAACACAGAGCGTGGATCAGAAGGTATAACAATGGGTGTTACAGCTGCTATGTATGCGTGGGGTATGGAATATGAAAATCCTAACAAACCATACGATATGGAAGGATATTTCAATTCACCACAAGCTGTAGAAGCAGTTGAGTTTTACAGAAAGTTATATGAAGACTGCGCACCTCCAGGACACTCTGACGCTTACATGGTTGCAAACTTAGATGCTTACAAATCAGGACAAGTTGCATTCCAAATGAATTGGTATGCTTTTTGGCCAGGTGTTTCTAAAGAAGACAGTGGTGGAAGAGTGAGTGGCTTCTTTGCAAATCCAAAACAAAATGTTGCAGCTGCAACATTAGGTGGACAAGGGATATCTGTTGTTAAATACTCAGACAAACAAGATCTTGCTCTTGAATACATAAAATGGTTTGCAAGACCAGATGTACAACAAAAATGGTGGGATCTAGGTGGATACTCATGTCATAATGATGTTTTGAATTCACCATCATTTCCAACATCAACTGTTTATGCACAAGGATTCTTGGACTCAATGGGAATTGTCAAAGATTTTTGGCAAGAACCAACTTTCGTAGAGTTAATGCTTCCTATGCAAGAAGCAATTCATGACTATGTTGTTAATGGAAAAGGGACTGCAAAAGAAGCTCTAGATAAAATTATCGAAGAGTGGGTTGAAGTATTCGAAGCAGACGGAAAACTTTAACATTAATACTTTAAGAAATTAAAAATTAGGGGGGGTTACGCCTCCCCTTTTTTTATAAAAAAATTCATATGAACGTAAAAAAAAAATTCAAAGGTCTATCTGACAAAGCTGTAGGTTGGCTTTTTATTGGACCAACTGTACTTCTGCTACTGGCCATAAATATTTATCCATTGGTCTATGCAATCAAAATGTCTTTTACAAATTTTTACGCAAACAAAATTGGAAGAGAGCCTCAATTTGTTGGTTTAAAAAATTATATTAAAGTTCTTAACAAAGAAGCCATATGGGAAAAAATGCAAGTTACAGCAAGCTTTATGTTTTGGACTTTGTTACTTCAAGCAATTATAGGTTTGGGTTTAGCTTTGCTACTAAACAGGAAATTTAAAGGTAATGAACTACTAACCACATTAATTGTTTTACCCATGATGTTATCACCTGCAGTTGTAGGGGTGTTTTGGACTTATCTTTATAACCCTCAAGTAGGTCTATTTAATTACGTAGTTAATTTTTTCTATGATTTAGGAAGCTTTGATATGATTGGTTCAAGTACACTTGCACCATGGG
Source organism: uncultured Pelagibacteraceae bacterium (assembly GCA_902618695.1). Classification (GTDB taxonomy): domain Bacteria; phylum Pseudomonadota; class Alphaproteobacteria; order Pelagibacterales; family Pelagibacteraceae; genus Pelagibacter. The sequence continues at coordinate 103,200 of CACNCB010000002.1, forward strand.
CTATTGTCATTGTTGATACATGGATGTGGACACCATTTACAATGTTAATTTGCTTAGCAGGTCTAAGATCTGTTCCAAATTATTTATATGAAGCTGCAGAGGTTGATAGGGCAAGTAAATGGCAGCAATTTATATATATTACTTTGCCTTCCGTTTTACCATTTTTATTACTAGCTCTACTTTTTAGAGGGATTGAGAATTTCAAAATGTTTGACATGGTTGTTGAGCTCACCTCTGGTGGTCCCGGCTCTGCTACAGAACTTGCATCAATTAACTTAAAAAGAGAAGCATTTGAAAAATGGAAAACAGGATACAGCTCAGCATTTGCTGTTATTCTTTTTGTTACCATATTTGGTTTCGGAAATGTCTACGTAAAAGTAATGAACAAAATAAAGGAACGCTGATGGATACTTCTAGATCATATTTGGAACCTTCGTCTTTTTCAAAAAAAATGGCTGCTGCTATTATCATAGTTTACGCTGTAATTACTTTGATACCAATATCTTGGATGGTAATGACAAGTTTTAAAAATGTTGATAGTGCTATTTCATATCCACCCGAAGTTTTGTTTGAACCATCACTAGAGGGATATGTCAATTTATTTACTAATAGGTCAAGACAATCACAAGAATATCTTGATTCATTACCTCCACCAGATAATTGGTATGAGGAACTAGTTAGAAGCAGAGAGATGGTTATAACAGGACCATCTAAATTTTTAGGTAGATACTCAAATTCTATGATAATTGGATTTGGTTCGACTTTTGCATCTGTATTTTTAGGAGCATTGGCTGCATATGCGTTTTCAAGGTTTAGGGTTCCTTTAAAAGATGATTTATTATTTTTTATTCTTTCCACCAGGATGTTTCCCCCAATAGCAGTGGCCGTTCCTATATTTATTATGTATAGAAAATTAGGTCTTGGGGATACTCACCTTGGAATGATCATATTGTATACCGTAGTAAACTTAAGTTTAGCAGTATGGTTATTGAAAGGATTTATGGATGAAATTCCTAAAGAATATGAAGAAGCAGCTATGATTGATGGATATTCTAGACTTCAGGCTTTCTTTAAAGTTGTTCTTCCACAAGCAATGACTGGTATAGCCGCAACTGCAATCTTTTGTATGATTTTTTCATGGAATGAATACGCTTTTGCTGTTTTGCTAACTCAATTCAATGCACAAACAGCTCCACCATTTATTCCTACAATCATTGGTGAAGGTGGTCTTGATTGGCCAGCAATTGGGGCAGGAACAACTTTATTTTTACTACCAGTAATGATTTTTACAATAATTTTAAGAAAACATCTTTTAAGAGGTATTACCTTTGGAGCAGTAAGAAAATAATGCAAGAAGAAAAGTCATTAATGAGAAAAATTTTTAGAAGAGTTTACTGGGAAAACTTATCGACGATATTAATTTTAATTGGAGTTTTCATGTTAT
>CACNCB010000003.1 GCA_902618695.1 uncultured Pelagibacteraceae bacterium
CTAAATTGTTTACAACTTCATCAACAGCTTTTTGTTCTTCTTTAAGTTTATTTTTTGCACTTTCCAACTCTTCATTAGATAATTTTTCTGTTTCAAAATATTTCGAGTCTATCTCAATTAATTCAGTTTTTTCTTCCTTCAATCTTTTTTCATTTGAGTTAGCGTCTATAATAATTCCTTTTTCTCTTGTGATATCATCATCAAGTGTTTGAATTGATTTTTTGATGCTTTCTATCTCATCTTGAATTCTTGTATTTTCCTCATCTAAACTTTGAAGTTCTAGATTAAGTCTTTGTATCCTTGACAAATTTTCTATGTTTTTTTCTCTCAATGGATTTACTTTATCTGTAAAAGTTTTAATTGAATTTTCTAATTCAGATATTTTGTTATTAAATCCTTCTACTTCTCCTTCTGCCTCAGTATTAATTTCATTTTCTATTCTAATTTCTTTGTCAATTTCTAATAATTTTAAATAATATAAACCTGCTTCAATTTTTTTAATTTGATCTGAAATTAGTTTGTATTTTGTTGCCTCTTCAGCTTGTTTTTGAAGATTTGCTAATTGTTTTTCTTGCTGTCTTCTTAATTCATCTGCTCTTTTTAAATTATTCTCAGCCGCACCCAATCTTAATTCAGCCTCATGTCTTCTAACGTGTAAACCAGATATTCCTGCAGCTTCTTCTAAAATAGCTCTTCTATCTGTTGGTTTAGCGGTTACTAATGCACCTATTCTTCCTTGGCTAATCATAGATGGAGAGTGTGCACCAGTCGAAAGGTCTGCAAAAAACATTTGCGCATCTCTTGCTCTTACTTCTTTGTCATTAATGTAAAATTTAGATCCTTTATCTTTTTCTATTTTTCTTCTAATTTGTATTTGCTCCAACTCGCGGTATTGGATTGGACCTTCTTTATCTTTGTTTTCAACTTCAATAGATACCTCTGCAATATTTTTTGATGCTTTATTAGATGTTCCTGAAAAAATAACATCTTCCATACCTGATCCACGCATACTTTTTGCTGAGGTCTCTCCCATTACCCATCTTAAAGATTCTACAATATTAGATTTACCACAGCCGTTTGGACCTACTATACCAGTAAGACCATCTTCAATTAAGAAATTGGTTTTTTCAGCAAAAGATTTAAATCCGTTTAATTGGATTTTTTTAAACTCCATGCACTAACTTATATCAGTTTTTCTAGCGCTTTTTTTAAATTTTTATAATTTAAGGGTTTTTCAAATTTTTCGTTGTTAATAATTATCGTAGGAGTTGCGTTAACTTTGAAGTTCTTTGCTCCATCGATTCGATCGTTTAAAACAAAATCTTCAATTTCTTTATTATTTACACATGAGTCAAAATCAATTTTAAATCCTTCATTTTTTAAAAATTTTTGTAAGTTTTCATTTGCTTCCTCTACTGAACTTCCTTTAACCCATTTTTGTTGATTAGCGTATAAACTTTCAAGGATATCTGTATTTCCGTCATTCTTACATTGAGAAATTTTTGATGCATTAAAAGCAGCTATGTCTAGGGGAAAATGTCTAAATTCAATTTTGGCAACCCCTTTATCAAGAAATTCTTCTTTTAATTGAGGGTAAACATTTTTATGAAAATTAGCGCAGTGACTGCATGTTAAAGACTCAAATGCTATAATAGTTATTTTTGCATCCTCGTTACCAACAGTTATCCTTTTAATTTCCTCAGCTTGTAAATTTAAAACTGTAGTAAAAAATATTAATATTAAGAATATAATTTTTTTCATTTCTCTCTAAAAACCTTGGATAACTCAGTTAATGATTTTTTAATCTTTTCGTTTTTAACATCTTTAATTTTATCTTGATATTTACTAATTGCCACATTTTTAACTTTTGTTTCACTCGAACCCGTCATTTCATGTTCATCATCAAAACTTATAAATTTAAGCTTTTCAACAACAGAATATCCAAAAAAATTATTCATTTTATCCAAAATATCTTTTTTCGAATATTCTACGTCGACTTCATGACCACGCTTGACCATAACCACTAAGGTGCTAACACCAAATTTATTTGAATTTTTAAATGTTTTTGGATAGCAAATTTTAAATAATTCGCCTCCAACAATATATTTCCAATTGCTCAGGGTTTCTGAATATACATGACCTTTTTTATTTATTATTTTTTTAACATTTTTTGGCAAAGTGTCTTTGAAAGATCTTAATCCTTGAATGCTAGCGTTTCTCTGCTTAGTATTATTTTTAGATTGCATATGAAAGATCCAATAATAACAAATAATATTCTTAATTGGTATGATTTAAATAAAAGATCTTTACCTTGGAGAAAGAATGTTTCTCAATCAAAAAAGCAATACTATACTTTAGTAAGTGAATTTATGTTGCAGCAAACTCAGGTTGCAACGGTAATACCTTACTTTAACAGATTTATAAAAAATATTCCTACAATTGAAAAATTATCTAAATATGATGATAGAAAATTAATTAAACTTTGGGAGGGTCTTGGATACTATTCAAGAGTAAGAAATTTAAAAAAAACAGCTCAAATAATTATTAAAAACTATAATAAAAAAATACCTAGAAATTTTGTAGATTTAAAGTCTCTTCCAGGAATTGGAGATTATACAGCAAGTGCAATTTCTGCAATTGCATTCAATGAACCAATAATTCCTCTTGATGGAAATATTGAAAGAGTATTAAAGAGATACTTATTTTTAAAAAAACAAGATCAAATAAAAAAAGAAAATCTACAAGAGAAGAAAAAAATTTTTGAAACATCTATCAAAAGGTCTAGTGATTATGCTCAAGCTTTAATGGAATTAGGAGCACTAATTTGTAAACCTGTTAGTCCTAATTGTAAGAACTGTCCATTAGTAAAAAAATGCAAATCATTTAAAAATAAAAATTTTGATTTAGTAAAATTTAAAAAAAAAGATAAGGAAACTTTTTACAAGCTAAATGTTTATAAAAAAAATAATCATTATTTATTAATAAAAAATAACAAATTTAATTTTTTGAAAAATTTTAATATCTTCCCAATGGAGGAAGTAAACAATCCTAAAAATTTTGATAAAGATTTGAATTTTAAAATGTCCAATATGAACATGAATATTAAAATCGAATTTAAAAATAAATATAATTTAAATAAAAATAATTATTGGATTGATCCAACAAAGCTTCAAAATTATACACTCCCAACATTTACAAAAAAGATAGTAAAATTTTTAGAAAGTCATAAATGAAAAAAATAGCAATAATTGGTGCTGGAATTTCTGGTTTGTATATTGCCAATTTATTCAAAGATCATAAGGATTATCAGGTTAGGATTTATGAAAAAAAGAATTCATTAGAAAATGATGAAGGCTATGGAATTCAGTTGTCAGTAAATAGCGTAAAGTTATTAAATAAAATGGGCTTCACTTCTCTCACTGAAGAGGAAAAATTTAATCCAAAAAAAATTGATTTTTATGAGATTAAAAATTCAAAAAAAATTTGTGACTTAGATATTTCAAAATTTAATTCTGGAGATTGTAAATATACAACATTGAAAAGATCAAAATTACTTCAATTTTTAAAAAAAAAACTAGACGAAGATATAATTAAATATAACCACAGTATTGAACAGATTGATTATGATAAAGATTCAATAAAATTAATATTTAATAAAAATAAAATAACTTGTGACTATTTAATTATTTCAGATGGTGTATTTTCTAAGGGGAAGTTATTAATTTCAAACAACAAATCAAAACCAATTTACAATGAAACAATTGCTATTAGGGGCACTATATCTAGAGAAAATTTTCAAAATATAAATGAGGAAAATATTTCTTTGTTTTTAGGACCAAATTTTCATTATGTTGTTTATCCAATTAATAATGATAAAAAATTAAATTTTATCGGCATTTTAAAACATAAATTAAATTCAAATGAGCAAGAGAACTATAATCTTTTTACCGAGAGTTCTTTTATAAAAAATATTAAATTTAAATTATCTCAAAAAGTTTCTCAAAGTTTTTTGGAAAGTCTTCAAAATATTAAATTATTTCCAATATTTGTAAGTAAAAACTTATATAATCCTCCAAAAAATATATTCCTTGTAGGAGATGCATTTTTTGCTTTTTCACCTTCATTTGCGCAGGGAGCTTCCCAATCAATTGAGGGGGCTAATGAATTATACGAATGTTTAATAAATAATAATAATTTTTATGATATCAGATTAAAGAGAGTAAAAATGATTAACAGTAGATCTAATTTCAATCAATTTGCCTTCCATTTATCAAATCCAATTATGATCATATTTAGAAATATTTTTTTAAAATTTTTAACTAAAAATAAACAATTTTTACAAAGTTATTTGGAAAAAATTTATAAAAGTTAATTTTTAGAAATTAATCTTTTTCTTAGATAATCAATAGGATAAGTTCGTCCATTTATATCACAGTGCCAAAAAGTCCATCCATTGCAACTTTCAGCGCCCAAAATAGTAGCCGCAACTTTGTGTATAGAACCCTCTGCTTGATTATGTTTTATACTACCATCAGCCATAATTCTGGCTGTTATTTTTTTCTTATTATCAAAAATATTAGTCCCAGGTTTTATTATTCCAAGCTCAACTAATGAACCAAAAGGAATTCTTGGTTTTGATCTATTGTTTTTTAGCGTATCTAATAAATCATCCTCAATTGGCTTTGTAGCTTTTATACGTTGCTCAGCAGCTTTAAAATAATTTTTTTCTTTTTCTATCCCAAAATAATTCCTTCCTAGTTTTTTTGCTACTGTAGCTGTTGTTCCTGATCCTAAAAAAGGATCAAGTATGAGGTCATTTTTATTAGACGTAGCTAGTAAAATTCTATGTAATAGTGCTTCTGGTTTTTGTGTAGAGTGAATTTTTTTTCCATCCTTTTTAAGTCTTTCAGAACCATTGCATATTGGAAGATCCCAATTAGATCTCATTTGCAAATCATCATTTAAACATTTTAATGATTGATAATTGAATGTGTATTTTGATTTTTCACTTTTAGAAGCCCATATTAAAGTTTCATGAGCGTTAGTAAAACGTGTTCCTCTAAAGTTTGGCATTGGATTATTTTTATTCCAAATGACATCGTTTAAAATCCAGAAACCTAAATTTTGGATTGCTGTGCCAACTCTAAAAATATTATGGTAGCTTCCTATGACCCAAATAGCCCCATCTTTTCTTAAAATTCTTTTACATTCACTAAGCCATTCATAAGTGAAATCATCATATTTTTTAAAATTTTCAAATTGATCCCACTTATCATTTACCGCACTAACCTTTGATCTATCCGGTCTTGTTAATTCACTTTTTAATTGTAAGTTGTAAGGAGGGTCAGCAAAAATTAAATCAAAAGTTTCACGTGGAATTTTTTTTAATTCTTCGAGACTATCTCCATTGATTATTTTATTTTTGAAATCAGTTTTCATTTGTAAAAATTAATTAGACTCCAAATGGATTCTTCGGTCAACCTGAGATTGAAAAATTCGGATTCGATTAGTGTTTCTAAATTAAAAAGTAACTAGATGTAGTGTTAATTTATTTTAGAGATTGGTGAAAAAGTTTTTCTATGATGTTTAGTAATACCTAATTTTTTCAAAGCTTTTAAGTGGTGTTTTGTTCCGTACCCAAAGTTTTTATCCCAGTCATAACCTTTATTTTTTTTTGACAAGGTGGTTATAAATTTATCCCTTGATACTTTTGCAATTATAGAAGCTGCCGAAATAGAGGGGATTTTTTTATCTCCTTTAATAACTGATTTTAAAATATAATTTTCTAATTCTGGAGTTTTGTTTCCATCTATAAGAACGTGTGTTGGTTTTTTCTTAAGTTTTTTGATAGCTCTTTTCATAGCCAGCAAACTTGCTTGAAGTATATTCAGCTTTTCAATTTCTTCGACAGAAGCTTTGCCTATGGACCAAGTAGAATTTTTTTTTATATATTTACATAGATACTCTCTCTCTTTTTTACTTAATGATTTTGAATCTTTTAATAACTTTTGATCAATTGATTTTTTTAAAATTACTGCTGAAGCATAAACAGGCCCAATTAAACTTCCTCTACCAACCTCATCAACCCCAGCAATTATCTTCATCAAATTTTTAACTTCAGATCTTTGATTTTGTCTCTAATTTTCTTTAAATCTTCCCATGAGTGTTTTTTATTTTCTGGAAAACGGATTAAATAAGATGGATTAAAAGTTATCATTAAAGGGAATGTTTTGTTTTTTAAAATCACTTCCTTCCAATGCCCTCTTTCAGTTGTTATTTTTTCACTTATTCCTGTTACAGCCTCCATTGCCGAACTACCCATTAAAACAACAATCTTTGGGTTAATAATTGAAATATGCTCTTTCAAAAATACTGAATATCTTTTAATTTCGGTTGAGGTTGGTTTTCTGTCATCGGGTGGTCTAAAATTGATTGCATAACAGCTGTAAATATTTTGTCTCTTAATATTGATGGCTATAAGCATTTTGTTAAGAAGTCCGCCAACTTCACCTCTAAAGGGGACACCCGAATTTTCTTCTTCAGCCCCAGGAGCCTCTCCAATTAACATTAAAGGACTATTTATATTTCCCTCGCCTAAAATAATTTTGTTTGAATTTTCTTTCAATTTACAATTTTCAATTGAATTTATTTGATCTTTTAAATTTTTTAGTAATTCTTCCTTATAAATTTGCAGGGTGTCATTATTCGTTTCTAAAATATTAAACCTATTTATTGGCTTATCGCCAAATATAAATTTTGGCTCAATTGTATTAATTAGTTCTTGGTTTAATTTGGTATTTTGATTTATAACTTTTTTAGTCATAGTATGGTCACATGTTCCTAAAATTTCTAAAATTAGTACTATTAATATTCATATCTTATCAGACACCTTTGTATTCTAAAAGTGCTACTTTTAATGATTTCAACTCAAGAGATTTATCAAATTATTTTTCTGGAATTGTTGCATTTGAAAATCGAGACAATTCTGAAGCTTTAAAATTTTTTAACTTAACTAAAGTATTAATTAACAAACATGACAGTTATTTGAAAAGATATGTTAACTCTTTAGTTTTAGACAACAAAGTACCCCAAGCAATTAATGTATTAAATAACAACGCAAAGAAATCTAACTCAGATTTTTATGACGCGTATATAATTTTAATAATTGACAGTTTAAAGAAAAATAAATTTAAAAAAGCTGATGAATATTTAGCACAAAGTTTAAAATTTCAAGATCAAGATAGGATAAACCTAGTTATATTTGAAACTCTAAAACAGTATATTTATACATTTAAAAATAAAAAAATATTAGATAACAAAAAAAATTTTGGCAACTTATCTCTTATAGCTGAGACATTTCAAAGATGTTATATTGAAGATAAGAGAACTTCGTCATTTTTTCTTAATTTAATAAATAATCAACAAGGTGATTATTCAAGATACATTTTCTTTTATCTTAATTATTTAATTGATAACAATAAATTAGATGAAGCTAGATTAGTTGTTGAACAGATAGATTATATAAATTCAACACTTTTACTTTCGCAAAGCAAAAGTTGGGTAGACAAAGAAAAATTTGATGATTTTGGAAAAATTTTTTCATGCAAAGATCACAATGATCTTGTAAGTGAGTTTTTATTTTTAATCTCTAATCTTTATTCTTCTCAGGATAATTTTGAAAAATCAAATTTTTACTTAAATTTGTCATACTATTTAAATCCTAAGTTTGAATTTAATCTGTCATTGGTTGCAGAAAATTTTTATCTTAATGACGAATTTGATAAAGTACATAGGATCTTAAAAAACTTTAAAAAAGAAGATGAATTTTATTATTGGTTTAGATTAAAAAAAGAAGCTCAAATAATAGTTCAACAGCAGGATTATGAAAATGGAATTAAATATATAGTTTCAAAATTTAACAAAATTGAAAATCCAAATGTAAAAATGATTTTTGATTTAGCAAATTTTTATAGAAATTCTAAAAATTACAAAAAGGCAATAGATCGTTATACAGAAATTATTTTAACACTAGAAGACAATTCACTTATTAAATCAGATGTATTATATCGTAGAGGCGGTAGCTATGAAAGAATGGGAAATTATGAAAAGTCAGATGAAGATTTATTGCATGCGCTTAAAATTGATCCTAGTGATGCATATATTTTGAATTATCTTGCTTACTCCTGGTTAGAGCGTGATTATAAAATTAATGAAGCAATGGAAATGTTGAAAACAGCATATGAATTAAAAAGCAATGATCCATATATTATTGATTCAATTGGATGGGCGTATTTTTTAATAGAGGAATATCTAGAAGCAGAAACGTATTTAAAAAGAGCTGTAGAATTAATGCCAGATGACCCAATCGTGAATGATCATTATGGAGACATTTTATGGAAATTAAATCGAAAAATTCAAGCAAGATATTTTTGGAACAACGTATTAACTTTTGAAGACACCGAGGACGATATGAGAGAAAAAATTTATATTAAAGTAATTGAAGGTCTCAAAAACTCCTAAATGAAAATTAATAAAATTAAATCTAATGCAAAGTTAAATTTAGCACTAAATATCACTGGAAAAAAAAAGGTTTTACATAAAATTGAAAGTATAATTGGTTTCATAGATCTACATGATGTTATTTCGATAAATCAGCATAATGGAAAAAAACATGATATTTCTTTTTATGGAAAGTTTTCAAAAAATATTGGAAAAAAAAATACTGTTCAAAAATTATTTCAAATACTAGATAAAGAAAATTTATTAAAAAACAAAAAATTCAAAGTTAAAATTAAAAAATTAATCCCTCAAGAAGCTGGGTTGGGTGGGGGATCGATGAATGCAGCTACTGTATTTAATTATCTGGTTAAAAAAAAAATTATTAATCCTAATCATCAAAAAACTCGAAGTATCTGTGACTTCGTTGGTTCTGATGTTATTTTAGGAACCTTTTCATCCAGCTGTGTGTTGTCATCAGGTGGTAGAATAAAAAAGATTTATAATACTCCAAAATATTACTCTACTTTAGTAAAGCCTGATTTTGGGTGCTCAACTAAAAAAATATACTCAGCTGTTCGAAAGTATACAAAATCAAAATATAACAAACCTAAAAAAAACATGTTTGGAGTAAAATATTTGATTGATCAACAAAATGCCCTTGAAACAATAGCACTCAAAAAATATCCAAAACTAAAAAAAATAAAGTTGTTCTTAGAAAGTATAAATAATCCATTATTTGTAAGAATGACTGGTTCAGGATCAACAATTGTTGCCTATTATAATTCATTAAAGAGTTGTAAATTGGCAAAAGCTATATTTAAAAGAAAATATAAAAATTATTGGTGTGTTACAGCAAAAACTATATGAATTTTATATTTTTATGTTATAGGAAGCTAGTATTGGGGCGTAGCCAAGCGGTAAGGCACGGGTTTTTGGTACCTGCATCCTAGGTTCGAATCCTAGCGCCCCAGCCATTTATGAAAAATTTTTTAAATAAATTTTTTTCCCGATCAAAAAATCTTGATTATATCAGTCAAAATTTAAAACAAATTACTTTAACAACACCCACAAACAAAATTTTTGAAGCAATTAATAATTTTTCAGAGAAAAGTGAAATCAGATATGTGGGTGGGTGTGTAAGAAAAGTGATAAAAAAAGAAAATGTTGATGATATTGACCTAGCAACAAATTTAACTCCTCTGGAAGTTTGTGAGGCTCTTAAAAAGAAACAAATAAGTTACTACGAAACAGGAATTGAACACGGAACTATAACCGCAATAATTGACAAATATAAATATGAAATTACTTCTTTAAGGAAAGACGTCTCAACTGATGGAAGGCATGCTGAAGTAGAATTCTCTTTAGATTGGAAGGAAGATGCCTCTAGGAGGGATTTTACCATCAATTCAATTTATGCAGATGGTGATGGAAATTTATTTGATCCATTTAATGGTAAAAAAGATTTAGAGGAGGGTTATATTAATTTTATTGGCAATGCGGAAAAAAGAATTCAAGAGGATTATTTACGTATTTTGAGGTATTTAAGATTTTATTTAAATTACTCAAATCATAAGCACCAGCCAGAAATAATAAAAAATATAAAAAAAAATATTGATGGAATTTCAAATATATCTTCTGAAAGATTAATCGATGAGCTAAAAAAAATAACTAGTTCAAATGGATTTTTAAAACTATTCAAAGATAAAGAAAGTTTAGAACTCGTAGAAATAATTTTCCCTCAATTAAAAAATATTAAAAATTTTAAAAAACAAAATTCTTATGCTGCAGAGAATTTTTTAAAAATTGACTTTATATTCTTAATTGCGCTTTTAGTGATTGATGGGACTGATAATGTAGATTATTTTCTTTATAAATTTAAAATATCTAACAAAGATAAGAAAAGATTAAAATTAATAGATCTTTTTTATAGAGAAAAAGTAACTTTAAACAACTTTACAGAGAAAAACTTGAATAAATTTTTTTATTTTAATGGGCGAGAGGCTGTAATAGATATAATTAATTTTAAAATATTTATCTCAAACAAAGTAGAGAAAAAACTAATCAAACTATTAGATACTTATAAAGAGAAAGTAATTCCAACTTTGCCAATAGGGGCCGATTTATTAATGTCTAAATTTCAAATTCCTGAGGGTAAAACACTAGGTAATAAATTAAAAAGGATAGAAGAAACTTGGGTTCAAAACGGATTTCAAATTTCAGATAAGCAGGTACAACAAATAGTTAAAAGTTAAATATATTTAACGTCTTTAATTTCAAAATTTTTTACGCCAGAGGGTGTATTTATTTCAACTAAATCACTTTTATTTTTTCCAATCAAACCTTTGCCAATTGGTGATTGAAAGAAAATTAGTTTTTGTTTTAAATCTGCCTCATCTCTGCCAACAATTTTATAATTAATTTTTTCACCAGTATCTAAATCCTCTAAATAAACTGTAGATCCAAAAATTACTTTTCCTTCATTGTTTAGTTTTGTAACGTCAATAACATTTGCTCTTGCAATAATATCATTAATTTCTGTAATTCTTCCCTCGTTATGAGATTGTTCTTCTTTAGCTGCATGATATTCAGCATTTTCTTTAAGGTCTCCATGGGATCTCGCTTCAGCAATTGCAGCTACTATCTCAGGTCTTTTTTTTTCTTTTAAAAAAACTAATTCTTCTTTTAGTTTATTTAATCCGTTTAATGTTATTGGCTCTTTATCCATTTTTTTTATTTCCATTTTGCAACCGGAGGTAATGACATCAAAATTCCTTCAACATTACCACCAGTTTGTAGCCCAAATTTTGTTCCTCTATCATAGAGCAAATTAAATTCTGCGTATCGACCTCTTTTAATATACTGAAACTCTTTATCTTTTAAAGTCCATTTTCTTTTTAATTTTTTTTTAATTATTTCATTAAATAGCATTTGAAATGTAACACCAACATCTCTGACAAATTTAAAGTCATTTTCAAAATTATCATTTTTATAGTCAAAAAATATTCCTCCTATTCCTCTTGCTTCTTTTCTGTGAGGTAGATAAAAATATTCATCACACCACTTTTTATATTTTTTATAATAATTTTTATTATGTCTATCGCACATTGCCTTTAATATTTTATGAAAGTTTTTCTTCTCTTTTTCATCTTTTATTGATGGGGTTACATCCATACCTCCACCAAACCAATTCTTTCTCGTACAAATAAATCTAGTATTAAAATGCATTGCAGGAATATGGGGATTTTGCATGTGCATAACTATTGATATTCCTGATGCCCAAAATCTAGGATCTTTACTTGCCCCTGGTATATTCTTTTGAAATTGCTTAGGAAATTTTCCATAAACTTTTGAATAATTTACTCCTACTTTTTCAAATATTTTTCCATTTTTAAGAATTCTATATTCACCACCACCCTCATCTTTTTTATTGCTTCTTTTCCAAGAAGTTGACTCAAAATTTACTTTATTTTTTTCAATTTTTAAAATGTCGTCGCATATTGCATTTTGTAATAGCTTAAACCAATTACTCGCTAAGTCTTTTTTGATTGAAATATCCATTTTATATTAATTCTATTTGACGCAAACTTTCTGCCAAAACAATGGCAACAGACGATGAAATATTGAGAGATCTTACTTGGTTGTTCATTGGTATTTTTAATCGATTTTTAATAATTTTATGAACCTTTTCGGGTACCCCAGCACTTTCTCTTCCAAACAAAATAGTATCATCAGGCTTAAATTTAAATTTAGTATAATTTATTGAACCCTTAGTTGTCATTAATACGATTCTCTGTTTTTTCTTTGCCTCAAAAAATTTTTCCGAACTTTGATAGAACTCTATTTGACTATAGTCCATATAGTCCATAACCACTCTTTTAAAACGTTTGTCTGATAATAGAAAGCCACATGGTTCAATTATTTCTAATTTAGCACCCAAACAAGCACAGGTTCTTATGATTGCTGCAGTATTCTGAGGTATATCAGGCTCATACAAAGCTATTTTGGGTCCTAAAATTGCTGAATTCTGTGTCATTCTTTCAGTAGTAAAATAATTATTTTATATTATATGAATTCGTATATTAACTATTTTAAATCAAAAAGAGATAATAATTAAAGCTACTAAAAGTGTCTGAAAAAAAAACAAAAAGAAGAGATTTTTTATTTACAGCTACCACGGCGGTAGGAGCTGTTGGTGCCGCTGCAGTGGTGTGGCCAATGATAGATCAAATGAATCCAGATGCTTCTGTTAAAGCATTAGCTAGCACAGAAGTTGATGTAAGTGCATTAACACCAGGAAATACATTAACTGTTTTGTGGAGAGGCAAACCTGTTTTTATAAGAAGAAGAACTCAAGAAGAAATTGATGAAGCAAGATCTGTCAAGATGGAGGATTTAATTCATCCTGAAAAAGATGAAGATAGAGCAAAAAACCCTGAGTGGCTTGTTATGTTAGGTGTATGTACCCACCTTGGATGCGTGCCTCTAAATGATAAAGGTGATTATAATGGTTGGTTCTGCCCATGTCATGGATCTCATTATGATACCTCTGGAAGAATTAGAAAAGGACCAGCACCTTGGAATATGGAAGTGCCTAAGTACGAATTTGTTAATGCAGATACAATTAAAATTGGATAAAGAAAAATGAGTGACCATGATTACAGACCAAAATCGAAAGTAGGACAATGGTTTAATGATCGATTGCCACTATTAACTCTTGCAAATCATTTAACAGATTACCCAACTCCTAAAAATTTAAACTATTGGTGGACATTTGGTGGAATTTTAACTTTTTGTTTAATTACTCAAATTGTAACAGGATTAACTCTTGCAATGCATTACATTGCCCATGCTGATATGGCTTTTGAAAGTGTAGAGCACATCATGCGTGATGTTAACTATGGATGGTTAATCAGATATATTCATGCAAACGGCGCTTCAATGTTTTTTCTAGCGGTGTATATTCATATATTTAGATCATTATTCTACGGTTCTTATAAGTCTCCAAGAGAAATAATATGGATTTTAGGAATAATAATTTATTTATTAATGATGGCTGCAGCATTTATGGGTTATGTGTTGCCATGGGGTCAAATGAGTTTTTGGGGAGCAACAGTTATTACAAATTTATTTAGTGCTATTCCACTGGTAGGAGAGGGAATAGTTACTTGGTTATGGGGTGGTTATTCAGTTGACAACCCTACGTTAACTAGATTTTTTACTTTGCATTATTTAATTCCATTTTTAATTTTAGGATTAGTTGTTTTACATATATGGGCTTTACATGTTCCTGGTAATAATAATCCAGTTGGAATAGATATAAAAAAACCATCTAAAGACACAGTGCCTTTCCATCCTTACATTGTAATTAAAGATGGTTTTGCATTATTAATGTTCATGATTGTGTTTGCTTTCTTTGTATTTTACGCACCAAACATTTTAGGACATGCAGACAATTATATAGAGGCTAACCCAATGGTAACACCTGCACACATTGTTCCTGAATGGTATCTGTTACCGTTTTATGCAATATTAAGATCAGTTCCTGATAAATTGCTAGGAGTTGTGGCCATGCTATCTGCAATATTAATCTTAGCAGTTTTGCCTTGGTTAGATACTTCAAAAATAAGATCAGCAGTGTTCAGACCTTTATATAAACAGTTTTACTGGATACTAGTTGCAGATGTTTTGATACTTGGTTATGTCGGCGCGATGCCAGCTGAAGGACTTTACTTGTTGATAGCACGAGTTGCTACGGCGTATTACTTTTTACATTTTTTAGTTATTCTTCCTGTGTTAGGGTTTAAAGAAAAAACTTTACCAGTGCCTCTAAGTATTACTGAACCTATTCTCGGTGGTTCACCAAATTTAGCTGCCGCCAGAAATAAAGAAAGTAAAATAGAATAAGGTGAAATATATACTTAAATTATTTTCTATAATAATCATAATTATTGCTTCAAATTCATATTCTTTTGCTGCTGAAAAGGTTGAATATCTAAAAACTGATTGGAGTTTTAAGGGTTTATTTGGAAAATTTGAAAGATCATCTCTTCAAAGAGGTTATCAAGTTTACACCGAAGTTTGTGCCTCATGTCACTCAATGAAATATTTAAGTTATAGAAATTTAGCGGAGCCAGGAGGGCCAGAATTCTCTGAAGCTCAAGCTAAAGCTATAGCAGCTTCATTTGAAGTAACTGATGGTCCAAATTCTGATGGTGAAATGTTTACAAGGCCAGGTAAATTATCTGATAAATTTGTGATGCCGTATGAAAATGTAAAAGCAGCTCAAGCTGCAAATGGTGGTGCATATCCTCCTGACATGTCTGTTTTGGTAAAAGCAAGAGGTGGTGGTGTTGATTATATCTATTCCTTATTACAAGGATATGAAGAAGCTCCCAGCAACGTATCTTTAGATGATGGAGTTTATTACAACAAATATATGTATGGTAATAAAATTAGAATGGCTGCTCCATTATCAGATGGATTAGTAGAGTATGGTGATGGAACTACTGCAACAGTAGAACAGATGTCAAAAGATGTAACAACATTTTTAATGTGGTCTGCTGAACCTCATTTAGAAGCTCGACATCAAATGGGCTTTAAAGCAATTGTTTATTTGATTATTCTAACAATACTAGTTTACTTCAGTATGAAAAGGATATGGTCACGTGTTGAATCTGAAGTTTAGTACGTCTCCATCTTTTACAATATAATCTTTACCTTCTAATCTCATTTTTCCATTAGCTTTAGAATTCACCCATCCATCATTAGCAACGAAATCTTCATAAGATATAGTTTCAGCTCTTATGAAACCTTTTTGAAAATCTGTATGAATTTCTCCTGCAGCTTTAGGTGCAGTACAATTTTTTTGTATTGTCCACGCTCTTGTTTCTTCAGGTCCAGAGGTAAAATATGTATCAAGTTCTAATATTTTATACCCCTTTTGAATTAACATACTTAAACCTGTATCCTTTAAACCAATCATATCCATATAATTTTTTTTTTCATCTTCTGCTAATTCATTTATTTGGTTTTCTATGTCTGCAGAAACAATCAGAGTGTTATCTTTTCCAAATTTTTCGATAAAGTCTTTAGTATATTTATTTCCATTCTGTACGCTTTGTTCGTCTACATTACAAACAAAGATCTTTGGTTTTATTGATAAAAGACCACTTTGATTAAGTTGTTTTGTATCAAATTGAGAATTTAATATTGATATATCTTTATCATTATTAATGCAGTCTAATGCAATCTCTAAAATCTTAAGCTGGTCTTCGTCCACATTTTTTTTATTATTTTTTTCAAGTCTTTTTTGTATAGATTCCAGGTCAGCTAGCATCATCTCAGTTTCAATGATCTCAAGATCTCTTATAGGGTCAACGTCAGGATTAACATTTTGAATATCGTCTGAGTCAAAGCATCTAATCATATGAATAATTGCATCAACTTCCCTTATGTGGGACAGAAATTTATTGCCTAATCCTTCACCTTTAGATGCACCTTTAACAAGACCAGCTATATCCACAAATGAAATAGTTGTACTTATTGTTTTTTTTGATTTTGAAACTTCTGATAATTTGTTTAATCTTTCATCTGGAACGGGGACTACTCCCACATTGGGATCTATCGTACAAAATGGAAAATTTGCAGCTTGGGCTTTGCTTGAGTTTGTAAGTGCGTTGAAGAGTGTAGATTTACCCACATTAGGCAAACCAACAATTCCACATTTAAAACTCATTATTTATTATTTACAGTGCTAGAGAATAAATCTAATTTTTTGTTGATAAGTATTGAAATAGAATCTGTGATGTTATTGGTAATCTTTTCCAATCCAAGCATCTCATCTTCATCAAAATTTTGAAGAACAAAATCACTAACTTCCATTTTATCTTTTGGTTTACCAATTCCTATTCGCACTCTTGAATAATCTTTGCCAATAAACTTATCTATTGATGCAATTCCGTTATGTCCTGCATCAGAGCCACCAAATTTTGCTTTTATTTTTCCAAAATCTACATCTAGATCGTCATGAAAAACAATAACATCCTCAGCATCTATTTTGAAATATTCAATTAATTCTCTAATACAAATTCCGGAATTATTCATAAATGTTAAAGGTTTAATAGCGTAAACTTTTTGATCTCCTACATTACCAGTTGTAAGAAGTCCTTTAAATTTTGGTTTTTGTTTTGAAAGTCCAAATTTTTTATTTATTGCATCTATGATTTTGAAACCAATATTGTGTCTATTGTTTTCACTGTCTGGGGTTGGATTGCCTAATCCTACAAGTAGAAGCATAAAATATTAGTATTGGAGGATAAAATTCAATTTTAATTAACTTATTTTTTTTCTTCAGTAGGTTTTTTGTCTTCACCTTCTTTTTTATCACCTTCAGCCGCTGGTTTCTCTCCAGCTTCAGCTGCTGCCGCTTCTGTTCCTTCAGCACCTTCTCCCTCAGCCGCCTCAGCTTCTGCAGGTTTTTCAGGTTCTTTCATAACAGTTGGAGCTGCTAGAGTTGCAATTACGAAATCTCTTCCTTGAATAGTAGGAGTGACGTCACTGTCAAGATTTATAGAAGAAATCTTAAAACTCTCTCCAATATCAACTCCATCAAGATCTATTACAAGATTTTCAGGAATTTTTTCACTTGGACATTTTAGCTCAACTTTTCTTCTTACAATGTTTAAAACCCCACCTCTTTTCAAACCAGGAGATTTTTCATGATTCAAAAATTTTACTGGAACTTCAATTCTAACTTTTATTCCTGCGACTATTCTTAAAAAGTCTACATGAATTGGTTCATCTGAAATAATGTCATATTTTATTTCTCTTGGAAGAGCTTTTTGAGGTTTGCCATCAACATTTAAAGTTATGATACTTGATAAAAAATTTTCTTTTTCAATTAGTGATTTAAGTACCTTTTTAGAAATTGAAATCTTTTCGTTTTGAGCTTCACCGCCATAAATTATTGCGGGCACATTACCGTTATCCCTCAGCGAATTAAGCTCACCTTTAGTTTTTGTAGTTCTGATGTTAGCGTCTAATGAATTCATAAAAACAAGGGTTTTTAGCTCAAGTTCCTTAATAACTCAAGGTATTTATTTGAATAAATCTGATACTGAAGTTGAATTAGATATTCTTTTAATTGCTTCACCCATAAGACCTGAAATTGACAGAACTTCAATGTTTTTAGCACCTTTAACTCTGTTCATGTTATCAATTGTATCAGTTATTACTAAATTTTTAATTACTGATTTTTTAATTTTATTTACAGCTTCTCCACTTAGTACACCGTGAGTAATGTAAACATAAACTTCTTTGGCACCTCGATTTTTAAGAGCCTTAGCTGCGTTTACAATTGTACCACCTGAATCGATTATATCGTCAACAAGAATACAAGTTTTTCCTTTAACATCTCCAATAATATTCATTACTTGAGATTGACCTGGCTTTGGTCTTCTTTTATCTACAATTGCTAGTCCAACATTTAAAATCTTTCCTAGTGCTCTAGCTCTCTCAGTACCACCAACATCTGGTGCAACACAAATTAGATTTTTACTTTTTATCTTTTTTTTTACATGTCTTGCAAAAATAGGTGTTGCGAACAAGTTATCTACTGGAATATCAAAAAATCCTTGAATTTGTCCTGCATGCAAATCAACAGTAACAACTCTATCTGCTCCTGCTTTAGTAATTAGATTTGAGACAAGTTTTGCTGAAATTGAGGTTCTTGGTGCAACTTTTCTATCTTGTCTAGCATAACCAAAGTACGGAATAACAGCAGTAATATTTTTTGCTGACGATCTCTTAAGTGCATCAATACATAGCAGTAATTCCATCAGGTTATCATTTGCAGGAGATGAAACAGATTGAATTAAAAAAATACTATTACCTCTAATATTTTCATTTATTTCTACATAGATTTCTCCATCAGAAAAATTTCTAATACTAGAGTTTACTAATTTCGATTTTAGATATTTAGCAATACTCTTACTTAATGGTTTGTTGCTATTTCCGGATAATAATTTCATTAAAAAAGCCTAATAAAGCATAATTATTGAAATATTTCTACCATAATCATCATGATTTAGCCTTAACGCTCTTCTTGCACTGAAAAAATTATTATTAATATCAAATGTATCAATATTTAAAGACTCAATATTTTTTATTTTATTCTTTAAAAGACATGATTTTACATATGTGGGTAAATCAAAATAAAGCTTTTTGTACTTAACTTTAAAAAATTTATTATTTTTTTTATCCTTTTTTATAAATTTTCTTTTAAAATCTGCTTTTACTTCATAATTTTTAGCCGAGATAGCAGGTCCAATAGCTGCAGTAATATTTTTAGGATTAGATCCTTTTTTGATCATAAATTGGATTACTTTGCTAATTATATCTTTGTATGCACCTTTCCACCCCGCATGAATTGCTGCAACTAATTTTGTTCTTTCATCACAGATTAAAATTGGGACACAATCAGCAGTTAAAACGCCAATTGGCATGTTTTTTTGATTTGTAATTACTGCGTCTGCTTTTGGTTTTGATTTAAATGTGTTTTTTTCATCAATATAAACAAATTTATTACTATGTATTTGATGAAGTAAAAAAATACTTTTAGCGGTACTTTTTATTTTTTTTATAACTATTTTTAAATTTTTTTTAACATCTGACGGATTGTCTTTAGAACCAAGACCACAGTTTAAACTTTTATAAATTTTTTTTGATTTACCGCCAGTTTTATTAAAAAAACCATGTTTAATAGCTTTAATTTTTGAGAGTTTTTTTGATTTTATCAATTTTGAAAACCTGTTCTAAAATTATTTTTCTTATTTTTTATAAGCATGACTTTGAATAATTCACCCATCTGCTTTTTATCTATCAAACGTCTTACCCTGTAAAATAAATCTGCTTTTTTAGAAAATGCTATATTTTTGCTGATTATTTCTGCCCTTTGAAGAATACCCATACTTGTTAAAAATTTTTTTTGATTTGTAAAAATTGAATTAATTTCTTTAAACTGACTTATAAATTTCTCAAAAGAATGAAAGTTTATATTGTAAGTAATATCAGAGTCTCCAATATTTTCTAAAATGTTAGAATATTTATGGTTATTTACCGCCTGAAGGGTTTCATGCATTTTGCTGTCTGCATAACCATAATCAATTATTAACATTCCTCCATCATTTTTTTGCACTAGGTCGCAAATTTTTCTTAAATATTTAAAAGTGTCTGGTGAATATTCTATTATGTTCTGATTTTTTGATATTTCAAAATTTAGATATTTATCAATTTTTTCTATATCTATTTTTTCTTCTTTAAATTCAGCTTTTTTTGCATCATTCATAAACACGTATCTTTCAAACCAACCATCTTTTTTTTTAAAAAATTGTTTGATTGGTACGGCATCAAAGAATTCATTAGCTAAAAAAATTGTTGGGTTAGAGTTTATTTTTTCAATATCTTTTAACCATGAAAATTTTTTTGAATTTAAATTTTTTTTTTGTTCATTTATTAAAAAATCACTTTTTTCATAAATTACAAAACTGCAGGCATTGTAACATTCGGGAAAATTTATAAGTGTCTCATCAATGACTTTCATCATTTCGCCATTTCCAGCTCCCAGTTCTAGCAAATTAAATTTTTTTGGAGAGCCTAAACTTTTCCAAAAAGTAATTGTCCAAATTGCAATAATCTCTGAAAATAATCTTGTGATATTGGGAGCAGTAATAAAATCTCCACCTTCACCAAAAGGATTCTTTTTCATATAAAAACCTTTATCCTTATCGTAAAGAGCAAAATTTATAAATTGATCTAATGGTAAATTATTTGTTTTAGCGAGTTTCATATTTTAAATAAAATAAGATTACCCCTGATAATATAAATATTAAACTTACTACTTGCCCCATCGTTAAGTTTAAAAATATATAACCTAGCTGTTCGTCTGGTACTCTATAAAATTCAACAATAAATCTGAAGATTGAGTAAATTATTAAAAATAATCCTGAAATTACGCCAGGTTTATTTGAAAATTTGTTTTTAAAATAAATTAATAATAAAAATAAAAATAAACCCTCTAATAGTGCCTCATATAATTGCGAGGGATGCCTAGGAAGATTATCTACCTGAACAAATGTTACTGCCCAGGGTACATTAGTTATAGTTCCATACAACTCCGAATTTATAAAGTTTGCTATTCGTCCAAAAAATAATCCGACTGGAGCTACTAAAGCAACAATATCTAAATATAAGAATGGGTTTTGATTATTTTTTTTAGCGAAAAATATAGATGCGAAAATAACTCCAATTAAACCACCATGGAAGGACATTCCTCCTTGCCAAATTTTAAATATATCTAATGGATTATTTATATAAAAACTTAAATTATAAATAGTAATATAACCAAGTCTTCCTCCTAAAATTATACCTATAATTAAATAAGTTAAATAATCATCAAATTTATTTTTAACTTCTATGTCTTGGATAAATAATTTTTTTGCGAGAATCCAGCCCAATATAATTCCAAATATATAAGCTAAAGAATACCATCTGATTTCTAAAGAAAATATTTCTAAGGCTACTGGGTCAAAATTATTAATGAACATTTTTAATAATACTTATAATGTATATCTTAATTATGAAAAATTCTAAATTTATAATTGATAAGTTTGCTAAATTAATAGAGCAGGGACTAGTATCCTCAAAAGACTTAACTACTGAATTATTTAATATCTTAAAATCTAAAAGAGATGAGTTTGTTTTTAAAATGAAACTTACAAGTAAAGATGAGTTTGAAGTACTTTCAAAACGTGTTGAAAACCTTGAAAATAAAATAAATAAACCTGAGAAAAAAAAAAATAAAAAAATTAAAAAGGCAAGAAAACTTTAACTCTTAAACCATCCATCTTTGATTTTTCTAACATTATATTTCCTCCATGAGATTTTATAATGTCCGAAGAAATTGATAAACCAAGACCAACACTTGATTTAGAATTTGCTCGGCCTTTATCTATTTTATAGAAAGGTTTAAATACATTTTCATACTCATTTTTTGGTATTCCAGGACCATCATCATCAATAATAATGAATAAATTTGTATTTTTTTTACTTAAGCTAATTTCAACTTTATTTGCATATTTCAGGGAATTATCAATAAGATTATTTAGACATCTATTAATCAAATTTTTCCTGCCATTAAAGTAAATTCTAGGTGTTAAGTTTTGTGAAATATTTTTGTTATCGTATTTTTCAATAACTTCTGAAATTAATCCAGATAGATTAAACATTTCATCTTTTTCAACATACGATGAGCTGGTAAATTGTAAATATTCATTTAACATTTTTTCCATTTCATTGATGTCTTCTGTTAATTTATTAACGGTTTCTTTATCTTTTATAAAAGCTAATTGTAGTTTCATCCTTGTTAATGGCGTCCTTAAATCATGACTTATTCCAGATAACATTTCTGTTCTTTGATTTATGTGTCTTTCGATTCTCTTTCTCATTTTATCAAATTCATGTCCTGCTTGTCTTATTTCAAGAGCTCCAGAAGGTTTAAACTCTTCAATATTTTCTCCTTTACCAAACCTTTCAGCCGCACGAGCAAGGTTAGTGATAGGTCTGGTTTGATTTTTTAAAAATATTAAAGAAATAATCA
Source organism: uncultured Pelagibacteraceae bacterium (assembly GCA_902618695.1). Classification (GTDB taxonomy): domain Bacteria; phylum Pseudomonadota; class Alphaproteobacteria; order Pelagibacterales; family Pelagibacteraceae; genus Pelagibacter. Next base: position 22,154 of record CACNCB010000003.1, read on the forward strand.
CCATTATAATTGCAGGTACTGTGATCCAAAGTGCAAATATTCTTGCTGAAGAACTTGCAACTCTATCTTTAGGAACTAAAAATTTAAAATAACCATCTTCATATTTAATTCTTAAATCAATTAATTCCTTATAACTTGTTGTATCAAACCAGTATTCATTAAATCCAAATTTAGATTTTAGCTCTCTTCTTAAAGTTCTATCTATAGGACTAAACCATCGCTCAGTATCTTTATTTTGCAATTTTTCGTTATTGGTGAATTCAATATTTAAATCTAAAAATATGGAAAAAAGATCTAGCAGCTCTTGTTTATTTTCTTGATCACTTCCATAAGCTTCAATAAATGTGCTAATTTCATTTACTAAAGTTCTTGTCATACCTTTGTTTGTTTTGATCCAAAGGCTATCAAAAAAAACAATTGTAATTATTAGTTGTAGAAATAAAACTGGAATAGCAACAATAAGAAGTGCTCTATAAAATAATCTCTTTGGTAATATTTTTTTAAAGAAATCACTCAATCCAGAGAACATATCCTGCACCTCTTATTGTTTGTAAAAATTTTGGATTTTTTGGGTCAATTTCAATCTTTTTTCTAAGCCGAGTAATAATAACATCTATTGATCTTTCTTTATCTAGATTAATTAATTGACCAATATCTGCTCTTGAAAATGTTTTACCTGGATTATTAATCATTTTTTCTAAAATTGTTTTTTCAGTTGCATTAATCTTAAACTCTTTCTCTTTTTTGAATATTAAAAGTTTATTCAAATCAATTTTCACATTCTCAAATTCTATAACTCTTTTCTGATCAGTTTTAATAGTTTTATTTAATATGTTTTGTATTCTTAGAATTAATTCTTTTGGTTCAAACGGTTTCGGTAAGTAATCATCTGCACCAATCTCTAAGCCTTCAACCCTTTCATTTGCTTCACCTTTAGCAGTTAGAAGTATAACCGGTGTGTCTATTTTTTTTTGATTTTCTTTTAAAAATTCCAGCCCACTTTTACCAGGCATCATAATATCCAAAACTATTAAATCAAACTTAATTATTTTTAGTTTCTCTAATGCATTTTCAGCATTTTCAGCAGTAGTGACTAAGAATTTATTTTCATTTAAATACTTTTTTACAAGAGATCTAATTCCATCATCATCATCAACCACTAGTATATGTGCTATAAACTTATCCATTAATTATTTTACTTAATACATTATCAAAATTTATAACTTCTTCAGAACTTGAATTTAATAATGCATTATAAATTCTCTTTTTTTGTATCTTAAAAATTTCACTAAAAATTCTTTTACCTTTATCATTAAGAAAGACATGCTTTACCCTAGTATCCTGATCATCTTTTTTAAACATAATGATTTCAAGTTTAATTAAATCTTTGAGTACACGATTTAAGCTTTGTTTTGTGACTTTTAGTCTCTTAAGTAACTCTGAAATTGAGATCCCTTCATACATTGACAGTAAATGTATTACTTTATGGTGTGCTAGACCAATTGAATATCTATCTAATATTTTTTTAGAGTCAGAAAAGGTTTCTCTATAACTTACGAATAGTTTTTCAATAAGATCTTTAAGCTGATCATCTTTTAAATATAAAAGTTCTTTCATAATAGGTAAGTTATATTGACATATTAAAGATACAAAGATATTTTTCAGTTATAAATTAAAAAATTTTCATACATGATACCTTACGATAAGCGATCTGGAAAAATATGGTACAACAACGAATTAGTTGATTGGGCTGATGTTAAACTGCATGTTTTAAGCCATGGTATGCACTATGCTAGTTGTGTGTTTGAAGGTGAGAGAGTCTATGATGGTTCAATTTTCAAATTAGAAGAGCACACAGCTAGATTTTTTCATTCTGCTAAAAGAATGGGTTTTGAAATTCCATATACAGAAGAAGAAATCAATAATGCATCAAATAAAATTATAGCAACTCAAAAAGTAGAAAATGGTTATGTAAGACCTGTTGCTTGGAGGGGTAGTGAGATGATGGCTATTTCTGCCCAACAAACAAAAATACATGTTGCAATTGCAACATGGGAATGGGGATCATATTTTGATCCTAAACTTAAAGTAGAGGGAATAAGATTAAACATTTCAAATTGGAGAAGACCAGCACCTAATACAATCCCATGGGATACTAAGGCATCAGGTCTTTATATGATTTGTACTCTCTCAAAACATGAGGCAGAAAAGCAAGGATATACAGATTCTTTAATGCTTGATCACGAGGGGAATATTGCTGAAGCAACTGGAGCAAATATTTTTTTCAAAGATAAAAATGGAGAAATTCATACTCCAATACCAGACTCTTTTTTAGATGGTATTACAAGAAGAACTGTAATTAAAATTGCGAAATCAAAAAATATAAAAGTACATGAAAGAAAAATTAGTCCTACTGAATTAAAAGATTTTGTTGGATGTTTTTTAACAGGAACAGCAGCAGAGGTAACACCAGTATCTTGTATTGCTGAAAATCAATTTAAAGTTTGTGATACTATTATTGATTTGAATGAAAGTTATCAAGCATTAGTTAGGAAGAAAAAAGCAGCTTAGTCTTTACTGTCCTCAGACATGGCGTGATCAATACCTTTTCGCATATAGTCATATGCAGTGAAAAGTGTTAAAGCAGCAGATAACCACAAAAGAATTATACCTATAGTTTGAGCATTATAATCTTGGAAATTAATTATTTTATTTCCTGTATCTCCAGATAATAAAAGAGCTATCGATACCATCTGTAACACTGTTTTAAGTTTAGCAAGGTTTGAAACAGGAAGTTTTATTTTTCCCTTTGCTAAAAATTCTCTTAAACCTGAAATTAAAATTTCTCTTATAAGAATTATTATTGCTGCTATTACCTCATAATTTCTGATTGTTCCATCCATAACTAAAAGTATTAATGCTGTAGCAACAATAATTTTATCAGCTATTGGATCTAATAATTCTCCAAGTTTTGACTCTACACCAAACATTCTAGCCAACATTCCATCTAAAAAGTCTGTAAATGATGCAACAATAAATAATATTAAAGCAGTAAGATCACCATAAAAACCTGGAAGATAAAAAGCTAAAACAAAAAAGGGAACAATTAAGATTCGTCCTATCGTTAATATGTTTGGAATTTTTTTTAGCATAATTATTCGTGAAAAAAGTTATATATCTTTTTTGCTACTTTTTCCTCAACACCTTCTACAGATTTTATTTCATCTAAGCTAGCTGACTCAACGGATCTTGCAGATCCAAAATGGTTCAATAAAGCTCTTTTTCTTATAGCCCCAATTCCCTCTATTTGGTCTAACAGAGATTTGCTGATACCTTTTTTTCTCTTTGCTCTGTGAGCGCTTATGGCAAATCTATGTGATTCATCTCTTATTCTTTGAAGAAAAAATAGGGTAGGGTCATTTCTAGTGAATTTATATTCTTTACCATTGTGAAAAAAAGTTTCATTTCCACTATTTCTAAATTTACCTTTTGCTATTGCAATAATTGGGATGTCATGAAGTCCTAATTCATTAAGGCTCTCTCTAGCTACAGAATATTGACCTTTTCCCCCATCTACTAGAACCAAATCAGGAAAGGCAAGGTAATTATCTTTTTCTTGAACTGCTCTTTTAAACCTTCTATTCAACACTTCTCTCATCATTCCATAATCATCTTGCTCATTTTTTTTGTGTTTAATATTAAATTTTCTATATCTTTTTTTAATAAATCCTTCATCACCGTATGCTATTAAAGCTCCAACACTATTCGTACCTTGTATATGACTATTATCGTAAACCTCAATTAAATTTATATTGTTTTCTAAGTTAAATTTTTGAGCTACTGAATCGAACAATTCTTTATTATTCTGACTTTCATAAAGTTTTCTATTAAGACTATCTTTTGCATTTTTTATTGCTTGATTAATAACCTTTAGTTTTGACCCTTTTTTTGCAACTGAAATGTTTACCTGTTTACCCTCTTTTTGTGTTAGTGTTTTTTCAATTAATGCCTTTTCCCTTATTTCTTCTGAAAGAATTACCGATGAAGGAACACTTTTGTTTTCATAAAATTGAGAAACAAACGAATTCAGGATTTCACTAAATTTTTCATCAGGATCATGTTTTGGGAAAAAAGCTTGATTACCCCAATTTTGTTTTGATCTATAAAAAAATACTTGAATGCAAGTTTTTCCAGATTCTTTGTATCCCGCAATCACATCTGCCTCAACTAAGTTTGCTTCATTAATTCTCTGTGAGGATTGAATTATGTTCAATGCTTTAATTCTATCTCTTAAAATTACTGCTTTTTCAAAATCAAGATCATCACTTGCTTTTTCCATTTGATTAGATAGATTTTTTTGAATTTTCCTGGATTTGCCTGAAACAAATTCAATAGCATCCTCTACTGTTTGAATATAATCCTCTTTTTTAACGTATCCCACACAAGGTCCAGAACATCTTTTTATTTGATATAAAATACACGGTCTTTCTCTGTTTTTGAAAACAGTGTCATCACAAACTCTTAAATGAAAAATTTTTTGAATCATTTTGATTGTCCAATTAGCTGAACCTGCAGAGGCAAAAGGTCCAAAGTAAAAACCTTCTTTTGTTTTTTTTCCTCTATGTCTTTTTATTTGAGGCCATTTATCTTTATTGCCAATAAATATAAATGGAAATGACTTGTCATCACGTAAAAGGATATTAAATTTTGGCTTATGCTTTTTAATTAAATTTGCCTCTAGAAGTAATGCTTCACTTTCATTAGATGTTGTTGTTATCTCTAATTTTTTTGTTTGAGATAACATTCGTTCAGTTCTAATTATATGATTTTTCTCTGCAACATAACTCTTTAATCTATTAGGTAAGTTTTTGGCTTTACCTACATAAAGAATTTCATTCTTTTCATTAAGCATCCTATATACGCCTGGAAGTTTTGGTACTAGAGGTAGCTCTTTTTTAATTACTTCTTTTCCTATTTCAGAGCTTATCATGGCTTCTCTTTTTGGTAATTTGAATACCAACAGATGAACACTGTTTTAAGATTTCTAATTTTTCGATTTTCAACATTATTTTAGCAATCCTTTTGTCTTTAAATAGTTCGTCAAAAACAGCTTCTGCCAATGTTTCTAAAAAGTTATAATGTTTCTTTTTTACAAGTTTAGTAATTAATTTTACAATTGTTCCATAATTTACAATAGATTTTATATCTTTATCGCTAGAAGGTTTTTTATCCTCATAGTCTATTTCAAGACTAAATTTTACTTTTTGTGATTTTTCTTTTTCAGAGTCGTAATAACCAAGTTTTAAATCTAAAATTAACTCATTAATTAGTATTTTTTTCTCATAATTAAATAAAGTCTTATTTTTATCTATTTTGACAATTTTTAAATTATTTTTTTTCATTATTTAGTTCCAAAAATAGTAAGATTCCAACATGCATTCCCATCCTCAATACGAACATAGCAACCAAAAAATGACATTATTTTAAATGCAAAAAAACCACCAATTAAAATTATTACTGCCGCAAGAAAAGGATTAATTTTTTTCATTCTTTCCCTCTCATTATATCTGGTGTTTGCCAGTTTAAATTCTGTCCACTATCTATTGCTAAAACTTGTCCTGTAATAGATATATTTTTTATAAAAAAGTCAACAGCATTACATATTTGTTCTACATCAACTTGTCTTTTTAAAGGGGTTGCTAAGTATTGTTTTCTAAAATGTTTTTCAGATTGTCTTTGATTTTTAATAGTTGGACCAGGTGCTATACCGTTTACTCTAATTTTTGGAGCGAAACTCATAGCACTAGTTTTAGTTAAAGTATAAAGTCCAGTTTTACTAATTGTGTAAGAAAAAAAATAGGGAGTTAGTTTAAATACTCTTTGATCAATAATATTAATTATATTGTTATTTTTTCCTTTAACATTTTTTGCAAATTCTTTAGATAATAATGCAGGTGTTCTTAAATTTGTTCTTAAATGTTGCCCCCAACTATCTGTTGTAAAGTTTTCTAATTTATCATTTTCAAATAAAGAAGCGTTATTAATAAGACAATCAAAATATTTAAGTTTTGATTTTGCATATTTTACAATTTTATTTACATCATTTTCTTTACTCAAATCACCTTTAACTAAGTAAACTTTAGTACCACCATTTGACAGTTCTTTTTTTAACTTCTCAGCTTTTAATTTTGACTTATTAAAATGAATGAGAATTTCTTTATTAGGGCCAGATAATTTTTTTGCAATCGCAGCACCAATTCTTGTTGCTCCACCTGTAATAATTATTTTCCGTGCTTCCATTTCTTATCTCTTTTTTTTGTGACTTTAGTGCCCGGCATACCCATAGTTGATCTGCCTTTTGGATAAAGCTTATTCTTTACATCATACTGTCTTATTTTTGGATTTAATGTAATTTCTAATTCGGTGCTTTCTAACTTTCTTATTTCATCTCGTATTTTAGCTGCTTCCTCAAATTCTAAATTTGATGCTGCTTCTTTCATTTTTTTATCCAAACCTTTAAGATGTTTTTTAAGATTGCCACCAATATTTGAACCTTCACTTATTTTGACATAGTCCTTTTCATAAACACTCTCTAAAATATCGCTAATTTCTTTTTTTACCGACTTTGCATCTATTTTGTGTTTCTTGTTGTAAGCTAATTGAATTTCTCTTCTTCTTTCAGTTTCTGCAATGGCTTTTTTTATACTTTTTGTCTCTTTGTCGGCATACAAAATGACTTTACCATCAACGTTTCGTGCTGCTCTTCCTATTGTTTGAATTAAAGATGTTTCAGATCTTAGAAAACCTTCTTTATCAGCATCTAAAATCCCAACTAACGCGCATTCAGGAATATCTAATCCTTCCCTTAACAAGTTAATTCCAACCAAAACATCAAATACACCCATTCTTAAATCTCTCATTATTTCAATTCTTTCTAATGTATCAATATCTGAGTGCAGGTATCTTACTTTTATACCGTTCTCATGAAGGTATTCTGTTAAATCTTCAGCCATTTTTTTAGTTAGTGTTGTTACTAATACTCTATGATTATTTTCAATTACTCTCTTACATTCATGCATTAAATCATCAACTTGATTTTTTGCAGGTCTTATTTCTACAGGAGGATCAATTAATCCTGTTGGTCTAATTACTTGATCTATAAAATTACCTTTTGTTTGTTCCAACTCCCATGGTCCAGGAGTTGCTGAAACAAATACTGTTTGGGTTCTCATTAGATCCCATTCTTCAAATTTTAACGGTCTATTGTCCATACACGAAGGAAGTCTAAATCCATATTCCGCTAAAGTACTTTTTCTTGATCTATCTCCTTTGTACATTCCATTTAGCTGAGGAACTGTAACGTGACACTCATCAACAAATATTAAAGTATTATCAGGAAAATATTCAAAAAGAGTAGGAGGGGGTTCTCCTGGTTTTCTTCCTGACAAAAATCTAGAATAGTTTTCAATACCAGCACAAGACCCAGTTGCTTCAATCATTTCAAGATCAAATTTAGTTCTCTCTTCTAATCTTTGTGCTTCCAGTAATTTATTTTCAGAACGGTGTTTTTTTAAAGTTACTTCTAATTCTTTCTTTATATTAATTACTGCTTGTTCTATTGTAGGTTTTGGGGTGATGTAGTGACTATTAGCATAAACTTTTACTAAACTTAATTCTCTTACTTTATCACCAGTTAGAGGGTCAAACTCTTCTATCTGTTCGAGCTTATCACCAAACAAACACAATCTCCAAGCTCTGTCCTCTAGGTGTGATGGAAAAATTTCTAAGTATTCTCCTCTTGCTCTAAATGTTCCTCTATAAAAATTTTGATCGTTACGTTTGTATTGAAGAGCAACCAAGGACTTAATTATTTCTTCTCTGTTATAATCATAATTTTTCTGGAGCGTTAAAGTCATCTTGCTATATGCTTCGACAGAACCAAGACCATAAATACAAGAAACGCTTGCAACAATTAATACATCATCTCTTTCTAAAAGAGATCTAGTTGCTGAGTGCCTCATTCTATCAATTTGTTCATTAATAGAGGCTTCTTTCTCGATATATGTGTCTGATCTTGGCACATAAGCTTCAGGAGTATAATAGTCATAGTAAGAAACAAAATATTCAACAGCATTGTCAGGAAAAAAGGTTTTCATTTCCCCATAAAGTTGAGCAGCAAGAGTTTTGTTTGGAGCTAAAATCAAGGCAGGTCTATTGGTAGCTTCAATAACTTTAGCCATGGTAAAAGTTTTTCCAGATCCTGTTACACCTAGTAAAACTTGGTTAAATTCATCTTTGTTTGCACCATTTACCAATTTTTTTATTGCCTCAGGCTGATCACCAGCAGGTTTAAAATCAGATTTAATTTTGAATTTTTTTCCGCCTTCCAGTTTTCCACCTATTTTAGGATTTTTACTCTGAATATCTGTAATTAAATCTTGATAAGTATTTTCCATATATTAAACAACGTAGTAGAATTTATTTATATTTCAATGAGCATAATATCAGACAGTTTAAAGAAGATTAAACCATCACCAACTATTGCTGTTACTCAAAAAGCAAGAGAATTAAAAGCTGCTGGAAAAGATGTTATAGGACTTGGTGCAGGAGAACCAGATTTTGATACTCCAGATAATATTAAGCAAGCAGCTATAAAAGCTATTAATGATGGTGATACCAAATACACTGCAGTAGATGGAACTCCAGCATTGAAAAAAGCAATCGTAGAAAAATTTAAAAAAGAAAATAATTTAGATTATACAACTGATCAAATTACAGTTGGTGCAGGAGGAAAGCACGTTATCTATAATGCTATGATGGCAACACTAAATGATGGAGATGAGGTAATAATTCCAGCTCCTTATTGGGTGTCTTATCCAGATATAGTTTTATTGGCTGGTGGAAAACCAGTTGTAATGGAATGTGACGAGAAACAAGGTTTTAAAATAAATCCATCAGATTTAGAAAAATTTATCACTCCGAAAACAAAATGGATAATTTTAAATTCTCCATCTAATCCAACTGGAGCTTGTTATTCTGAAAATGATATAAAAGCAATTGCTGCTGTTTTAGAAAAACACAAGCATATTTACATTTTAAGTGATGATATTTATGAACACGTCACCTACGAAGGGTTTAAATTTTTTACCATTGCGCAAATTGAAAGTTTAAAAGACAGGGTTCTTACAATGAATGGTGTAAGCAAAGCTTACTCAATGACAGGTTGGAGGATAGGGTATGCAGCTGGTCCAAAAAATATTGTTAAAGCTATTGCAAAAATTCAATCACAATCAACAACTAATCCTTCGTCAATTAGTCAAGCAGCATCAGTTGAAGCACTAAGCGGGACACAAGATTTTATTAAAAAAAGAGCTGACTCTTTTCAAGAAAGACGAGATTTTGTAGTAAAAGCATTAAATGATATTGATGGCATTAACTGTTTAAATCCTGACGGAGCATTTTACGTTTTTCCCAGTTGTAAAGAATTAATGGGAAAAAAAGATCCTAGTGGAAAAGAAATTAAATCAGACACTGATTTTGTTCAATCTCTTTTAGAGAATAGTGGTATTGCTGTTGTTCAGGGTTCTGCATTTGGTTTAGAAGGTTTTTTTAGAATTTCATATGCAACTTCAATCGAAAATCTAAAAAAAGCTTTAGAAAAAATTTCCTCTTTTTGTAAAAGTTTAAGTTAATGAAAACAGCCATAGTATTTGGTTCCACTGGATTAATTGGTGGCCATTTAGTTAATCAATTAATTCAAGATAATTATTACTCTAAAATTAAGATTTTCGTTCGTTCACAAACTTCAATTAATAATGAAAAAGTTGAGGTTATAAATATTGATTTTAATAATCTAGGAAATCATAAAACTGAAATTACAGGGGATGATTGCTTTTTTTGTATTGGTACTACAAAGCAAAATTCTCCTGATAAAAATGATTACCAAAAAGTAGAGTTAGATATTCCAAAAGAAATTGCACAAATTGCAAAAGCTAATTCAGTTAAGTCATTTATTTTTATTTCATCAATATATGCTAATCCAAATAGTTCAGGGAATTATGTGAAATTTAAAGGTTTAGTTGAAGAAGAATTAAAAAGATTAAACTTCTCTAAATTAGGAATATTAAGACCTTCTTTTTTAATGGGGAAAAGAAAAGAGAACAGAGTAGGTGAAAAAATAGGTATTTTGACTTTTAGGGCACTGTCACCTTTATTACTTGGGCCACTTAAAAAAATGAGACCGATCAATTCGGAAAAAGTTGCAAAAGCAATGATTAAGATTTCTAATGGTGACTTTAGACAACAAGTATTCGAGTCTAATGAAATAGTGGAAATTAGTAATAATTAATTTTTAAAATTTAAAATATTCTTTAATGTCTTTTTGAAACAATAAATAAATACAAGAAATCTGAAATAATGTATTCAAACTTAAAATAAATCTAACAACCAATTCATTAAATCCTATTTCTGGTATAGGTCCATAAGGAGCAGCAAAACTTACATTTATTGCCCCAATTAAATCTAGCAAACCAATCACATTCCAAGACACCAAAAGACCCCATAGTATAGTACTTGGTTTTTTTATAATGTAGTAAACCAAAAATAAAGCAGTTACTCCAATAAAAAAGTCACCCACAAAAGGAATTATCCATTCGGACGGTGCTGAACGTTCATTTTGGGTAAAAATCCAAAACAAAAACAAACCTGACCCAACTGCTCTGAATGACATCCATCCAGTTACAAAAATAATCCAATTTAATTTCATTTTTTAGTGAGATAAAAATTTTTCTGCCTCAAGTGCAGCCATACATCCCATACCTGCAGCGGTTACAGCTTGTCTAAATGTTTTGTCTTTTACATCTCCAGCCGCATAAACACCAGGAACATTAGTTTCTGTTGAGTCAGGTTTGGTAATTAAATATCCCTCATTATCCATTTTTAATTGATCTTTAAAAAGTTGAGTAGCTGGATCATGACCAATAGCAATGAATACGCCATCAAGTTTTAATTCTTGTATTTTATCTGTTTTAACATTTTTTATCTTTATTCCTTTGACATTTTTAGGATCTTTATCACCTAACACATCTTCAACTACAGAGTCCCAAATTATTTCTATTTTTTTATTTTCCATTAATTTTTTTTGAAGCATTTTTTCAGCTCTTAAACTATCTCTTCTGTGGATTAATTTTACTTTAGATGCAAACTTTGTAAGGAACATTGCTTCTTCAACCGCCGCATTACCTCCTCCAACTACAGCAACTTCTTTATTTTTAAAAAAGAAACCGTCACAAGTTGCACAAGCAGAAACTCCAAATCCTCTAAATTCCTGTTCTGATTTTATATTTAACCATCTTGCTTGAGCACCTGTTGAAATAATTATGCTATCAGCACTATATTTTTGTCCACTGTCGCCGATTGCTTCGAAAGGTTGTGATTTCAAATTCACAGATGCAATATGATCCTCAATCATTTCTGTTCCAACTGCTTTAGCTTGATCTTTCATTTGATCCATTAACCATGGACCCTGGATTACGTCTGCAAATCCCGGATAATTCTCTACATCTGTTGTAGTTGTTAATTGTCCACCAGGTTCTGCACCATAAACTAAAATTGGATTTAACATTGCACGAGCAGCATATACCGCGGCTGTGTATCCGGCTGGACCAGATCCAATTATTAACACTTTTGTGTGTTTAGTTGGATTTTGACTCATATGAGAGCTATATAGTGATTAATGACTAAATTAAAAGGTATTTTATTAACACAAGGTATGCATGGAATGATAAGCCAAGTTGAAGGTTTGGCAAAAGCTTTAGATATTGAATTTACACACCATAAGGTTGAACTAAATAATTTTTGGAATTTGCTCCCTCCAAAATTTACTCTTATTTCACAAAATGTTTATAAAAAAATTGATCATTTAGATTTTGATGTAATTATATCTTGTGGAAGAAAGAGCGTAATTCCATCAATTCATTTAAAAAGTATTTCAAATAAAAAAGTATTTAATATCCATATCCAAGATCCAAAAGTAGATTTAAATCATTTTGATTTTGTAATAGCTCCTGAACACGATGGAATAAAAGGCTCAAATGTAATTACCACTAAAGGGGCCATACACTATTTAACAACGAAAGAAATCGAGGATAATAAGCATTATTTAAATTCATTTATAAAAAAAGATGATAGAAAAATTTGGTCTTTAATTTTGGGTGGGCCTACCAAATACTATGATTATTCAACAAAAAATATGAAACATATTTTTTCAATTTTTTATAAATTATTAAAGAAGCATAACTTTCAACTTGTGGTGATTCCATCACTGAGAACACCATTGAATACCATTCACTATGCTAAAGAATTTTTTGGCGAAAATCACACAATTATCATGAATGTTGATAAAAAAGCTTATTTATCAGCCCTAGGTTTATCTGAAAATATTGTGGTTACCTGTGACTCTAGCTCAATGATATCAGAAGCAGCTTTAACAGGTAAACCAATTTATGTAGCAAATATTTTACCGAAAAGAAATGATAAGAGATTTCAAAATTTTAGGAATTTATTTAGAGAATTAAACATTACAAGAAATTTAGGAGAAGAAATAGAAAATTGGAACTATGAAAAACTTGATGAAACGAATAGAGTTGCAAAAATATTAAAAAGTAAAATTCAAAGTTAATGTCATTTTTAAACTCAATTAAAAGTAATTCAAAACAATACAATTTCCCTTTTGATCATTGGGAATATAGCAATGCTTTATCTGAGGAAGCAATTGATGAAATAGTTAAAGCAGATATTCCTGATGTAAGTAAACACAATCTTAATTACGATGGCACTAGAGCAATAGATGGTGGAGCTGCAGAATTTAGAGAAGGAATAGCCTCGGGAGGACAAGCAATAAAATTTAGATGTTTTATAAACAAAGAAAACTCTAAACAATTTCCAAATTTAGTTAAATTTATAAATGAACTTCAGTCTAAAGAAACATATGAAGCAATTTCAAAAATGATAAATAAAGATTTATCAAATTCTTATGTAAGAGTTGAAGTTATATGTGATCGAGAAGGTTTCTGGCTTAAACCTCATTGTGATATAAAAGAAAAACTTATGTCAGGATTGATATTTGTTAATAAAACAAATGAGTCTGAGGATTTAGGTACTGACTTTTATAATGAAAAATTAGAGAAAGTTAAGACACTTCCTTATAAACACAATTTTGGTTATCTGTTTACTAGTGGACCAAATACCTGGCATGGAATGGAAAAAAAAAAAATTTTAAAAGAAAGACGATGTTTGCAAGTTAATTATGTGACATTTGAAACTGATTGGAGAGTTGAATAGTTTTTATTTTTCCCAATCAAACCTTGGAAAAGAGTCGAAAACTTTAAAAATACCCTCAGACCATTGATTACAAACCTTTGAATAATTTTCATCTGTAATATTTAAACACTCAAGTGTAGATAGATTATCTGCATCTTTTTTTAGCACTGCAAAATCTATTGGAGGCCCAACAGTAAGATCACTTTTTAAAGTAGAATCCATTGAAATCAGAGCACATCTTGATGCATCACCAATTGAAACATTTGGTTTAATAACCCTATCAAGAATTGGTTTTCCATATTTGACCTCCCCAATTACAAGATAAGGTTTGCTGTCTGCAGGTCTTATATAATTTCCTTGTGGATATATTAAATATAGCTCGTGTTGCTGACCTTTGATTTGTCCTCCAACTATAAATGTTGAACCAAGTAAGACATTATCTGTATTAATTCCTTGAGGTGAGGAGTGCTCAATATTAAGTGAACCAATGTAGGAAGCTATTTGTTCGAAATCAGAGCATGTGTTTAAGTTCATAATCCCGGTTGAGCTTTTTAAATCTTTCTCAATTGATTTGTAAACTGCTTGAGAGGTACCTAAATTTCCCGAAGTAACTATTACAACTGTTCTATCACCTACATCGTGAGTCATCATTTTGGAATAAATATTTACATTATCTAATCCAGCATTTGTTCTTGAGTCTGAGGCAAACACAAGACCGTCATTTGTTTTAATTCCTATGCAGTAAGTCATTGAGTAAAATAATTAGTTAATTATAACATTTTTTTAAAATCAATTAAAAGCATAACAGATATATCTAAAATGCATTTGCTTATTTAATTTAAGTATTAAACACTAAAATTCTATGATTTCAAAACTTTGGAAAAACTATAATTCAAGTCATGCTTATGATGGTTATTTTACTAAAGATAATAAACTTCGGAAACATGCTGCAATAATTTCATCAATTTTAGAAAGATACGGTAAAAAAAAACTTCAAGAAATTGAAAAAAATTGTCAAAGTACAATTAGTGCCAGAGGTATTAATTTTAGAGTATACGCAGCTAACAATAGGGCAGAAGAAAAAAAATGGCCTCTTGATATAATACCAAGAATAATACCTAAAACACAATGGAACAAAGTTTCAAAGGGTTTAAAGCAGCGTGTAAAGGCGTTAAATTTATTTATTGATGATGTTTATAATCAAAAAAAAATATTCAAAGATAAAGTAGTACCAAAAGAAATTATTTTTAATTCTCCATTTTATGTAAAGGAATGTGAAGGTTTTTCTCCTAAACACAAAGCTTGGTCAAATATTTCTGGAATTGATTTAATTAGAAATACTAATGGTGATTATTTAGTTTTAGAGGATAATTTAAGAGTACCCTCGGGTGTATCTTATATGCTTGAAAACAGGATGGTGATGCGAGATGTATTTCCTGAATTATTTACAAGATATAAAGTTGCATCAATTCATCAATACACAAATAAATTATTTAACTGCATGGTTGAATGTATTCCAAAAAAAACTTCAAACCCTCATATGGTAGTTTTAACACCCGGTATATATAACTCTGCTTATTTTGAGCACTCTTTCTTAGCTGAACAGATGGGCATTGCTTTGGTTGAGGGAAAAGATTTATTTGTTGAGAACGATATTGTTTATATGAAGACTGTCAAAGGTCCATTAAAGGTTGATTGTATCTATAGACGTCTTGATGACAATTTTTTAGATCCAAAAGTATTTTTCAAAGATTCACTGATTGGGGTGCCAGGATTATTTAAAAGCTGGCGCAAAGGAAATGTTGGTATAATTAATGCAATTGGGACAGGTGTTGCTGACGACAAGGTAGTTTATTCTTATGTTAACAAAATGATTGTTTATTATCTAGGTGAACAACCTATCTTAAATCAGGTAGAAACATACTTATGTCATAATAAAAATGAGAGAAACTATGTTATTGAAAATATTTCTAAGTTAGTCGTTAAACCTGCTAACGCATCTGGTGGTTATGGTATAATGATTGGTCCTAAAGCAGACAAAAAAGAAAGAGATGAGGTAATAGCTAAAATCAAAAAAAATCCAAGAGAATACATTGCACAACCTCTCGAAACTCTTTCAACTGCGCCTACAATTACTGAAAATGATATTGAACCAAGACATCTTGATTTAAGACCATTTGTACTTAGTGGAAAAACTACATATGTCAGCACAGGAGGATTAACTAGGGTTGCGCTTAGGAAAGGGAGCACAATTGTAAATAGTTCACAAGGTGGAGGGTCTAAAGACACTTTAATTGTTGATGTATAGATTTATATATCTTGAAGAGAATTAACTTCTAATTTTTTAGTTTTAAGTGATTTTATTGCTTCCAGACATGCTTGAGCAGTAGACATATTAGTACAATAAGGAACTTTATTTTTAAGCGTTGCTCTTCTTAATGCTATAGCATCACTTAATCGATATTCAGTGTTTCCACCTCCAGTATTTATTACCAATGCAATCTTTTTGGAGTCTAAAACATCCACTATGTGAGGAGTGCCACTGCTAACTTTATTAATAATTTTACATTTCATTCCATGTTTTCGAATATATTCAGCAGTTCCTTTAGTTGCACATAACTTAAATTTAAGTTTTAAAAGATCTTTTGCTAAATCCAATCCTTCGTCTTTATGTGAGTCTTTTAGAGATATGAAAGCCAATCCTTCTTTTGGTAATGAGTTAGCTGCCGCTATTTGACTTTTGGCAAAAGCCATTCCAAAATTTTTATCAAATCCCATAACTTCACCAGTTGATTTCATTTCTGGTCCTAACAACAAGTCACTATTTGGAAATTTATTAAATGGGAATACAGCTTCTTTAACCGCATACATACCTTTGGATCTATCCTTTAAATTGAACTTAGATAATTTTTCACCAGCCATTACTCTTGATGCAATTTTAGCTAGAGGCAAACCTTTTGCTTTTGATACAAAAGGAACTGTTCGACTGGCTCTTGGATTAACTTCAATCACATAAATTTCATCTTTTTTTATTGCAAATTGTATATTCATAAAACCTTTAACATTTAATGCTATTGCTAATTTTTTTGTTTGATTTTCAATTTCTTTAATAAGGTAAGGTTTGATAGATACAGGGGGAAGACTACATGCTGAATCTCCTGAATGAATTCCGGCCTCCTCGATATGCTGCATAATACCCGCAACATGCACTTGTTTTCCATCTGATATAGCATCTACATCTACTTCCATTGCATGATCAATAAATTTATCAATTAAGATTGGATTTTCTTCTGCAGCTTTAAATGCCTCTTCAACAAATTTTTTAAGTTGATTTTTTTCATGAACAATTTC
Organism: uncultured Pelagibacteraceae bacterium; assembly: GCA_902618695.1. GTDB lineage: Bacteria > Pseudomonadota > Alphaproteobacteria > Pelagibacterales > Pelagibacteraceae > Pelagibacter. Next base: position 38,825 of record CACNCB010000003.1, read on the forward strand.
CATTGCTCTTCCTCCTAAAACATACGAAGGTCTTACCATTAATGGCAATCCTATTTTATCTGCAATTTTTATTGCTTGGTTAAATGTCTTTGCAATTCCGCTCTCTGCCTGCTTAAGTTTTAATTTATTTAATAAATTTCTAAATCGGTCTCTATCTTCTGCTAAATCAATAGAGGCATACTGTGTTCCTAAAATTGGAAGTTTGTTGTCATGTAAAAATTTAGCAAGCTTAATTGGAGTTTGGCCACCAAACTGGGCTATTACACCTATAAGATTTCCTTTTTCTTGTTCTTTTTTGATTATATTAAAAACGTATTCTTCTTTTAAAGGTTCAAAGTATAATCGATCACTCGTATCATAGTCTGTTGATACTGTTTCAGGGTTACAATTAACCATGATAGTCTCAAAACCTGCGTCTTTTAATGAAAAACTTGCCTGACAACAGCAATAATCAAACTCAATTCCTTGACCAATTCTATTTGGTCCACCTCCAAGAATAATTATTTTTTTCTTATTTGATGGATCGGCTTCACATTCAGAGTTAATTGAAAAATTTCTTTGATAAGTTGAGTATATATATGGAGTAAAAGATTTGAATTCGGCTGCACAAGTATCTACTTTTTTATAAACTGGATTTATTTTAAGCGCTGATCTTTTTCTTCTAACAACGTCTTCAGAAATTTTAGTTAATTCTGAAAGTTTTTTATCTGAAAATCCTATTGATTTTATTTTATTAAATTCTACAAAATCTTTTGGAAGTCCTTTATTTTTTATCTGTTTTTCACAATCAACTATTTCTTTAATTTGTTCTAAAAACCAAGGGTCAATTTTAGATAAATTGTATATTCTCTTTAAGTTTATTTTTTTTCTAATTGCTTCAGCGACTAGCAATAGCTTATTCGGAATAGTTTCTTTAAGTTTCTTCTCAATTTGTTTTTTATTTAAATCAAAAATTCTGTCTAAACCTGAAAAACCTGTCTCCAGAGACACCAAAGCTTTTTGAAGAGATTCTTTAAAATTTCTTCCTATTGCCATTGCTTCACCTACTGATTTCATAGATGTTCCTAAAGTTGCAGGAGAAGTTGAAAATTTTTCAAAAGTAAATCTTGGAATTTTAGTTACCACATAATCTATACTTGGTTCAAATGATGCAGGAGTAACTTTAGTTATTTCATTTTTTAATTCATCCAGAGTAAAACCAACCGCTAATTTTGCAGCTACTTTCGCAATTGGAAATCCAGTTGCTTTTGATGCAAGTGCTGATGATCTTGACACACGTGGATTCATTTCAATGATAACCATTCGACCATTTTTAGGATTGATAGCAAACTGAACATTTGATCCTCCAGTTTCAACTCCAATTTTTCTCAAACATGTAATAGATGCATTTCTCATTACTTGGTATTCTTTATCTGTAAGTGTAAGAGCTGGTGCAATTGTTACTGAGTCACCCGTATGAATTCCCATTGGATCTATATTTTCAATAGAACAAATGATGATACAGTTATCTTTCTTATCTCTTACAACCTCCATCTCAAATTCTTTCCAACCCTCTAAACATTCCTCTACAAGCACTTGGCTTACTGGAGATTCATGCAATCCATTTTTAACAATCTTAAAATAATCTTTTTTTGTTTTAGCTATTCCCCCACCAAGCCCACCAAGTGTAAAAGCAGGTCTTATAATTGCAGGTAAACCAATTTTTTTTAATACTTTCGATGCTTGATTATTATTATTCACGATTTCTGATTTTGGTAAATCTAAACCAATATCTATCATATTTTTTCTAAATTTCTTTCTATCCTCGGCATTAGAAATTGCTTTAGAATTTGCTCCTATCAACTCAATTTTGTATTTTTTTAAAATTCCTTTTTTCTCTGCTTCCATTGCAAGGTTAAGCGCAGTTTGTCCCCCCATTGTTGGAAGAATTGCATCGGGTTTTTCTTTCTTTAGAATTTTTTCTAATACATCTAGTGTAATTGGTTCAATATAAGTTTTATCCGCAACATCTGGATCAGTCATAATTGTTGCAGGATTTGAATTTATTAAGACTACTTTATAACCCTCATCTTTAAGAGCTTTACACGCTTGTGTCCCTGAATAATCAAATTCACACGCTTGTCCTATAATTATTGGACCAGCTCCCACGACTAAAATTTTTTCAATATCTTTTCTTTTTGGCATTTTTTTTCATGTTGTTAATAAATTCTTGAAACAAATAAACACTATCTTGGGGTCCAGGATTAGATTCTGGATGATATTGGACTGAAAATATTGGTTTATTTTTTAGCTTTATTCCTTCAATAGTATTATCAAACAGAGATTTATGAGTTACTTCAATTTTTTTTGGTAAAGTTTCTTCAACTACTACAAACCCATGATTTTGACTGGTAATTTCAACTTTGTCTTGTACTAAATTTTTAACAGGATGGTTTGCACCTCTATGTCCTAACTTCATTTTTTTTGTTTTGCCACCTAAAGCTAATGCCAAAATCTGATGACCTAAACAAATACCAAATATAGGTAAATTATTTTTTACAAGTTCATTAATTATAGCGATTGAATACTTTCCAGTTGCGGCTGGGTCTCCTGGTCCATTGGATAAAAAAATTCCATTTGGTTTCAAACTTAGTATTTTTTGTGCATTTGTTTTGCAAGAAACAACAGTGACCTTGCAGTTGAAGTCAGAGAAATATCTTAATATATTTTTTTTTATTCCATAATCAATTGCAACTACATGAAATAAATTTTTATTATTCTTTTTATATCCTGTCCCTTTTTTCCAGGTTTGAAGACCTCTCCAAGTATAATTTTTCTTAGTAGAAACTACTTGTGCAAGATCTAAATTTTCTAATCCACTCCATTTGATTGTGTTATTAGTTAGTTTTCTAATATTAAATTTGCCATTTTTTGAATAATATATTGTTCCCTTAGGTGCCCCTTTATCTCTTATAAAGTTTGTAAGACTTCTGGTGTCTAAGCCAGTAATTCCAACAATTTTATTTTTCTTTAACCAAGCGTCTAAATGTAGAAAAGATCTATAGTTTGAGGGTGACGTTATTTCTGAGTTAATTATTACTCCTTTTGCCCATATTTTATCAGACTCATGATCTTCCTTATTGGTCCCAACATTTCCTATATGAGGAAAGGTAAAGTTAATAATTTGACCCGCATATGAAGGATCAGAAATGATTTCCTGATACCCTGTTAATGATGTATTAAAGCAAACTTCGCCTGTTGCTTCTCCTTGGTATCCAACTCCAATTCCTTTAAATACCTTTTTATTTTCAAGAACTAAAACGCCTGTAATGATTTTTGATTTTATATTTGAGTTAGTTTTTTTTGCTTTTTTCTTCAATTACAACTCATGAGTTAAAGGTTAATACAATAATTGCTTTATTATCGCAACAGAGATGTAATATAAAATTGTAAAAAAACAATTTTTCTTTTGAAGAATTTTTTCTTTAAAGTAGATTAAAAATTATGTCATTAAAACAGACTATCGAAAACGAATATAAAAATGCTTTAAAATCTAAAGATAAAAATAAAATATCAACCTATAGGTTAATATTATCTTCTATTAAGGATTTGGACATTGTTAACAGATCAGGACCTAATAAAAAGGAAACTGATGATGAGGACATTAAGAAGCTTTTGAAAAAAATGGTTAAGCAACGAGCCGAATCGATCGATATTTATAAAAAAAATAATAGAACAGATCTTTTAGAGGTTGAGCAAAATGAATATGATATTTTAACAAGTTTCCTCCCAAAGCAGCTCAGTGAAGAGGAAACAAAGAAAATTTGTGAAGATGTTATTTCGAAAATTGGAGCAAACTCATTAAAAGATATGGGAAAAGTTATGGGCGAACTTAAAAAAACTCGTGCAGATGAAATTGATTTTTCTAAAGCAGGATCAATCATCAAAGAATTGTTGAACAAATAATGAAATACCCAAAAGAGTATCTTGATGAAATTAAAAAAAGGTTGAAAGTTTCAACGGTAGTATCAAAGATTGTTTCATTAAAAAAAAGAGGCAAAGAATATTTAGGTTTATCACCTTTCAAAAATGAAAAAACACCCTCATTTACTGTAAATGATGAAAAAGAATTCTATCATTGTTTTGCAACCTCAGAACATGGCAACATTTTTGATTTTGTGATGAAAACTCAAAATTTAAAATTTGGAGAGGCAGTTAAATACTTAGCTCAACTGGCAGGGATGCAGCCATATATGTTTTCAAAACAAGATGAAGAAAGAGAAAAAAAGTGGAATGAGTATAAATCCATTTTTAATCAATATGTTGAATTTTATCATAATGAACTTTTAAAAAATGAAAATTATTCAATTGCTAGAGATTATTTAAAAAATAGATCACTAGGTAAAGATGAAGTAAAAAAATTTAAAATAGGATACATAGAAAAAAATCCAAATTTTTTCGAAAAATTAAAACAAGATTATAGTGAACAAACTCTAGTCGAGACTGGTTTATTCTATTTAGATGAGAAAAAAAAAATTTATGTCGAAAGATTTAGAGGTCGATTAATATTTCCAATCAATAATATTTCTGGTCAACCAATAGCATTAGGTGGAAGAATAATTGAAAATTTAGATTACTTAGCTAAATATATAAATTCACCTGAAACAAACTTTTTTAAAAAAGGATCAAATTTATATAATTTAGATTTAGCAAGAAAACTTTCTAATAAAGTTGATCATATTTATCTGGTAGAGGGATATATGGATGTAGTAGGTCTAAGTAAAAATGGAATAGATAATGCAGTAGCAAATCTTGGTACGTCTTTAACCGACAAGCAAATTTTAACTTTAAACCAATTTTTTGATGATATAATAATATGTTTTGATGGTGATGAAAGTGGATATAAAGCTGCTCTTAGAGCCGCTGAAAATTCGATAAAGGAACTAAAACCTGAAAAACAAATTTCATTTTTGTTTCTTCCAAATAAAGAAGACCCAGATAGCTATGTAAATAAAAACGGCAAGGCTGATTTTTTAGAATTTACAAAGCAGGCCAAATTATCAATTCATCAATTTATTTTTAGTCATTACAAAAAACAAACCAAAAATAATCCCTCATCGATGGCTATTTTTGAGAAAAAACTAAGAGAAATTGCAAATACAATAAAAGATGATTTTATAAAAAAATATGTTTTAGAATACTTTTTGGAAAAAATTTCTGAGTTAACACCATATTCTAACCAAAATAATAAAAGATTTTATTCAAAGAAAAGAAAATCTTTAGAAAGCACAAAAAAATACTTTCAAGAAAGTCAGTCTTTGACCGGAGTTGAATTAAAAGAGTTCTCTTTATTATACTTGATCATAAATAAATTAGATTTGTTGCAAGCGAATATTCATTTGATTGAAAATATTAAATTATTTACTGAGTTTAATAAAAAAATTTTTGAAATGATTGTTGTAAAATTAAAATCTAGTTCACAAATTACAATCCAAGATCTTGAATTAGATGTTCAGCTAATAGAAAAAATAAACAAATTTGCTCCGATCAAACATATTTTAAAAAATCAATATAATGATGATCAAAAAATAATTGGTATGTTAGAAGACATTTCTAGAGATTTAATGAATTACGATCTTGAGTTTAGAATTCAAGAATTAGAATCGAAGTTTTTAACCGATATGAGCGAGAATACATTTAATCAGCTAAAAGAGCTAAAAAAAAAGCAGAATCTCAATTAATCAGCTAAAATTAGTGATGGATTTTTATATAATTGAGATTATATAAGATCCTTCAATTTACATTTAATTGCTGTGGAAAGAATAATTACTAAATCATTCGCTAGATTAATGGGTCGTGGAACTCATAGAGGGTTCATAACTTATGAAGAGTTAAGTAAATCTTTAGGAAAAAGAAATTTATCAGATGAAAATCTTGCCCAAGCATTTATTCATATTTTAGACGAAAATATTACCTTAGTAGAAAAAAAATCCGATTTTAAAGTTTTAAGAAAAAAAGAAAATTCCAATAAAGAAGAGGGTAAAACTATTGAAAAAAGTGACGACCCTATCCGAATGTATTTACGAGAAATGGGAGGCGTTGAACTACTTTCGAGAGAAGGAGAAATTGCGATAGCAAAAAGAATAGAGGCAGGAAAAGATGTAATGCTGATTGCACTTTCTCAAAGTCCAATAACTGCTCAACAATTTTTCGAGTGGAATACACAATTGCAAGAGGACAATATCTTAGTAAGAGAAATTATAGATATAGATACAAACTATATGGAAGATGAGTCAACTGGGCCAAGCGCTAAACAAAAAAATTCAGGAGAAAGTGAAAAAGAGGATGGATCTAATGATGAGGAAGAAGATTTTAACCCAACACTTGCTGCTATGGAAAGTGAAATAAAGCCAAAAGTGTTAAAAACTATCAATACTCTAACAAAAGAATATTCTAAATTAATTAAGTATCAAAAGGAAAAACTTGAATGTGTATTGAATTTAAAAAATTTTTCACCTGCAAAAGAAAGAGGATATGAGAAAATCGTCAATGATATATTAGAAAACATTAAATCATTACAGTTGTCTCCATCTGTTTTAGAAGGATTGGTTCAAAAACATTATGTTGAAAATAAAAAAATTATTTCTTTAGAAGGTAACTTACTTAGATTAGCAATGGATTATAAAATACCAAGGAATGAATTTATTAAATTTTATGTTGGAAATGAAATTAACCCTAATCTAAAAAAATTTTTAGATACAAATAATATTTGGAAATTGTTTTTTGCAAAAAATAAAGAAGAATTTAAAAACATTAGAGAGCGTTTGATAGAAATCAGTAATAAACTTGGAATATCTGTTACAGATTTTAAAAAGTTGGTAAGTAGAATTCAAAAAGGTGAGAAAGAGTCTAGAATAGCAAAAAAAGAGATGGTGGAAGCTAATTTGAGATTGGTAATATCTATAGCAAAAAAATATACTAATAGAGGTTTACAATTCCTAGATCTAATTCAAGAGGGAAATATTGGTCTTATGAAAGCAGTAGATAAATTTGAATATAGAAGAGGTTATAAGTTTTCAACATATGCAACATGGTGGATAAGACAGGCAATAACAAGGTCAATAGCTGATCAAGCTAGAACTATTCGTATACCAGTTCATATGATTGAAACTATAAACAAAATTGTAAGAACACAGAGGTTGATATTAAGTGAATTTGGTAGAGAGGCAACACCTGAAGAATTAGCTAAGAAACTTAGAATGCCGCTAGATAAAGTTAGAAAAGTATTAAAAATTTCTAAAGAGCCAGTTTCTTTAGAAAAACCTGTTGGTGATGAGGAAGACAGTAGTTTAGGAGATTTTATTGAAGATACAAAAGCTTTAGCACCATTAGAGCAAGCGATTAAATCAAATTTGGGAGAAGCAACTACCAAAATACTTTCAACACTTACTCCAAGAGAAGAAAGAGTTTTAAGAATGAGATTTGGTGTGGGTATGAATACAGACCATACATTAGAGGAAGTAGGCCTCCAGTTCTCAGTTACAAGAGAAAGGATAAGACAAATTGAGGCAAAGGCACTTAGAAAGTTAAAGCACCCAAGTAGGTCTAAACAATTAAAAAGTTTCTTAGAAAGTTAATATAGGGCCGTTAGCTCAATAGTAGAGTACTGCATTGACATTGCAGGGGTAGTTGGAGCGTAACCAACACGGCCCACCATTTATTATCTTTAATTGATATATATAAAAATATGATGTAACTAATAATAGATTTTGGGCCTGTAGCTCAGTTGGTTAGAGCAGTACACTCATAATGTATTGGTCCCAGGTTCGAGTCCTGGCGGGCCCACCATTAAAATTTAAATCAATTTTTTGAAAATTCCTCTAAAGTTTTAAACAAAATATTAATGTTTCCATCATTAGAATTTAAAATAGAAGAGAATTCCTCTCTCTGTGTTCTTGCCAAACTTAGTCCCTCAATAATTAAATCTCTTATTAAAGGACTTTCTGGATCTTTTGTATAAACTCTCCAATCAATATTTACTTGCGGTCTTTCAGAAGTGCTAACCAAAATACTTTTAACAATTGTATAATTTTTATTTAATATTTGTTTGCCCATTACTTCAATTTCAGGATTTGTATATTCTGCTAATCTGCTTGAAAAACTTTTTAAAAAATAAGATTCAAATAAGTTTGAATAAGTTATTTTTTGTTCATTATCTAAATTTTTTCTAGCAGATCCCAAGGAGTAGAAACCGACACCTTTTATATCAACTGTTTCTTTTGCAATTATTTTAAGTTCTTCGATTTTTTCCTCTTTTGAGATATTTTGTGATAATATTTGTGATGCTCTATTGACTGTAGATTGAATAAATACATCTGGTGAAATAGAGTAGGCAAAATTAAAGTTTGCTAGAGTAAATACTAAAAATAGATTTAAAATAAATATTCTTTTCATCTCATTTTTTATCTATTTTGAGTCTATTTCTTCCCAACCTTCGTCTTCTTTATATATTACTTCTATGCTCCCCCTTTGATTATTTTTTATTTTATTTTCTCTATCTTGATTGTATAGACTTCTAACTGAAGCATAAAAATCTACTGAATTTTTTTCTAAATTATCAAATGACTCAATGTTTGTTGCTCTAAATTCTACAGCTGACAACATCTTTGTAGCAGCATACAGCTCACCATCTAAATATTCGTTATTTCCATTTACTGATATATTGTAATAAGGATCTCCGCCCATTACATTTATAAACATCCCTGCAGTATCCCTAATTGTTGATGGACCTAAAACTGGTAAAACTAAATAACAACCTGGGCCAACTCCCCAAGTTCCTAGTGTTTGTCCATAATCCTCTTTAACATAAGATGGAAATCCCATTTCAGATGCAACATCAAATATTCCAAGTATTCCAATTGTTGTATTTACAATTAGTCTTCCAGTATTTATTCCAGCCATTTTAATATCGCCTTGTAGTACATTGTTTGGGATGGTTATTAAAGTTGAAAGATTGTTTAAAACATTACCAGTTCCTTTTTTTAATGGTGACGGTAAAGATCTGTATCCTTTAGCAACTGGTTTAAAAAAAACTTTATCTAATCCCTGATTCAATGCAAATGTTGCTCTATTTAGAGGTTCAAAGCAATCTTTGGTAGAATTATTTTTTTTTGATAATTCTAATTCTCCATCTGATCCAGCTACAGCGCTGGTAGCAATGAAAAAAGATAAAAAAGTTATTTTTAAAAATTTTACCATTTCTTTATAACTATATAGTGAATGTGCATCTAAAGTAAATCAAGATTTAGTGCTAAAAATGACTTAAATATGGCCTAAAATAATCTAATAATACAACTATTATGAGATTAAAAAATTTTTCTAATTACTCACCAAATTTTAATTCAATAAAAAGAAAAAAAACCCAAATAAAATTTTTAATTTTTCATTACACAGGAATGAAAAAAGAATCTAACGCTATAAAAAAATTAACTAGCTTAGGATCTGATGTTAGTTGCCATTATTTTATAAAAAAAAATGGAGAAATTTTAGTATTGGTACCTGATTTGTATATTGCATGGCATGCTGGCAAGTCTCGATGGAAAAATTATAAATCTCTAAACATTAACTCTATCGGTGTAGAAATAAGTAATCCTGGACATGACTTTAATTACAAGAAATTTTCAAAAAAACAAATCCAATCAATCATAAAATTAAGTAAATATTTAATAAATAAATATAATATTAAATCTAAAAATATTTTAGGGCACTCAGATATTTCGCCAGAAAGAAAGAAGGACCCGGGAGAAAAATTCCCCTGGAAAGAACTTGCTAAAAAAGGTGTAGGTTTGTGGCACTCAATTTCTATACAAAAATGTAAAAAAAATAGAAAAATTCAATTAGACAAAATTTGTGCAAGATTATTTTATGATAATTTATCTAAAATTGGTTATACGATAAAAAAAACCTTCAATATAAAAAATAAAAAATTTAATAATAATGTTGTGAAAGCTTTTCAAAGAAGATTTAGACAAGAATTAGTGAATAATAAGCTTGATAAAGAATGTTTAATTATCAGCAAGAATTTACTTAAAAAATTTAATTAAACTTCTTGAAGTTTAAAAAATTAGTATTAAATTAAAAGTGCCAGATAAATGACTTATCACTTTAATTAAATTTAAAGAGGAAAGTCCGGGCTCTACAAGGACACAGTGCCAGGTAACGCCTGGCGGGGGAAACCCTAGGGACAGTGCCACAGAAAATAAACCGCCATAACATGGCAAGGGTGAAAAGGTGTGGTAAGAGCACACCGGTTCTATTGGTAACAATGAACGCTGGAAAACCCCACTGGGAGCAAGACTAAGTAGAGATGACATTGTTGAAAAACTAAAAGCCGTCCTTGGCTAGTCATCAGGGTTAGTTGCTTGAGCTTAAGAGTGATCTTAAGCCTAGACAAATGATAGGTTTAAATGACAGAACCCGGCTTATAGTTTATCTGGCGCTTCAAATTAAAATATCACTAAAAGTTTCTTAGTTTGTTCTCATTTTATAAGTAACAGTGCCTATTTTCTTTTATTACTAAAATAATAGGTATTGACGTCTAGTTGTAAAACCCATAATATCCCATAAATTCCCATTAATATGGGAATAAAAGAATTTATGTTTTATGTTTTTATCAACATACGAAAACAAATTAGACAAAAAAGGGAGAGTATCTGTGCCTGCTAGTTTTAGGTCACATTTATCCAACTTAGGTTATAACGGTGTTATTTGTTATCCATCATTTAATAACTCATCTATAGAAGCATGTTCTCAAGATAGAATTGAAAAAATTTCTTCAGCAATTGACTCCTTAAATCCCTTTGAGGAAAAAAGAGATTATTTTGCAACAGCAATATTAGCAGAAAGTATAAATTTACAATTTGATAGTGAGGGTAGAATTTCACTTTCATCAAAATTATTAAAACATGCAAAAATAAAAAATAGCATGTTGTTTGTTGGTCAAGGCCAAACATTTCAAATATGGGAACCAACAGCATTTGAAAAATTTAAGATAACAGCGAGGAAAAAAGCAAATATTAATCGTGGTAATCTTAAATGGGAGCTTCAACATAACAAACAATAGGGGATAAAAGATGACAATTAATTTTAAAGCACCAGAGATAAAAGAACTACAGCCACGACTACTAGTTTTAGGAGTTGGAGGAGCTGGCGGAAATGCAATTAACGAAATGATAGAAAATAATCTACAAGGAGTAGAATTTATTGCAGTAAATACTGATGCTCAAGATTTGAAGCTTAGTAAAGCAAAAACGAGAATTCAAATTGGATTAAATTTAACGAAAGGTTTAGGAGCAGGTGCAAAACTTGATATAGGACAAGCTGCAGCTGACGAATCTTTAAATGAAATTGTAAATACACTTCAAGGCGCAAATATGGTTTTTATTGCAGCTGGTATGGGTGGTGGAACGGGCACTGGTGCTGCTCATGTCATCGCAAGAGCTGCTAAAGAATTAAATATCTTAACTGTAGGTGTTGTGACTCTTCCATTTTTATATGAAGGCCCCTCTAGAATGAGAAGAGCACAACAAGGTTTGGAGGAGTTAAGAAAACATGTTGATACAATAATTGTTATACCTAATCAAAACCTATTTAAAATAGCTAACGAACAGACTACTTTTGAAGAATCCTTTAACCTTTCAAATAATGTTTTAATGCATGGCGTTCAAAGTATAACTGATTTGATGGTTAGACCTGGTTTAATCAACTTAGATTTTGCTGATGTTGAAACTGTTATGGCGGCAATGGGCAAAGCTATGATGGGAACAGGCGAAGCTGAGGGAGAAGGTAGAGCTCTAAAAGCGGCAGAGATGGCTATTAGCAATCCATTAATTGATGATTATACTTTAAAAGGAGCAAAAGGATTACTAGTAAATATTACTGGTGGCAAAGATCTTAAACTTTTTGAAGTTGATGAGGCTGTAAATAAAGTTAGGGCAGAAGTAGACCCAGAGGCAGAGTTAATTATTGGAGCGATTACTGACACAGAATTAGACGGCAAGATGAGAGTTTCAATTGTTGCAACCTCATTAGATGGTCAACAACCTGAGTCAAAATCTGTAGTAAATATGGTTCATAGAATTCAAAACCGTAACCCAGGTTATTCTGATTTTTCAAACATCGGGTCATCTCAATCTTTCAATTTTTCAAACACAACAACGTCAAATCCAATAACGCATGGCGCTAATGCTTTAAAACTTGAAAATGAAATAATCCAACAGGATCAAACAGAAAGTTCTCATAATCAAATGTTTAATGAGGCTGTTCATCAAAACACCAGTATGGAAAGCGAGAGTATAGTTGAGGATAGTTCTGTTAATGAGATGGAAAAATCTTTTACTCAAGAGGCAATGGAAGCAACTCGTGAAGAATCTGGAGAGAATAATTTTGAACAAGAAACATCCAATGATCTGAGAGAATTTGGAGTTGATTCTGATTCACCAGATTTATTCAGTTCAGAAATAGATACATCAAGTTCAGATGAACTTTTATCTTCTGAGCATGAGGAAGAAGATGATCTTGAGATACCAGCATTCTTAAGAAGACAAAAAAATTAATGGTCTTCCAAGAAATAAATGGACGCCACCATAGTATCGAAAATGCAAAAGCATTATCCGGTACTGCTAAAAGAAATTATTAGCGTTATTTCCCCTCAACATGGTGGCACATTTATTGATTGTACATTTGGTCAAGGTGGTTATACCAAAAAAATATTAGATTTTAAAAATACAAATGTAATTGCCCTAGACAGAGATATAGAGAGTGCAAAAATTGCAAATCAATTAAAAGAAAATTTTGAAGATAGATTTATTTTTAAAAATATTAAATTTAGTGAATTAAATAATTTAAAGCTCAAAAATGAAAACATAAGAGGAGTAATTTTTGATCTTGGTTATTCCTATGCTCAAATTAAAGATCCAAAAAAAGGATTATCATTCGATAACAGTGGAAAATTAAATATGCAGCTCGGATTAAATAGTTACTCGGCAGAAGACGCAGTCAATAAACTTGATGAAAAAGAATTAGAAAAAATTTTCAAATTTTTTGGAGATGAAAAAGAAGCAAAATATATCGCACGTAATATCATAAATGAAAGATCTAAAAAAATAATTGATACTAAAGTTTTGGTAGAAATTATAGATAAATCTAAAAAAAGAAAAAATTTTAAAGTTCATAATGCAACCAAAGTTTTTCAAGCACTTAGAATCTTTGTAAATAAAGAAATAAGTGAATTAATTCATGGACTAATTAATGCTACTAAAGTTTTAAAAAAAGGAGGTGTTTTAGGCGTAGTTACTTTTCATTCTTTAGAGGATAAAATAGTAAAATATTTTTTTAAAAGTCTTTCTGAAAATGAAAGTATTTCACGGTATAGCCCTGCTGTAAAACAAGCAGATACATTATTTAATTTAATTAGAAAAAAACCAATAATTCCTTCAGAAGAAGAGTTAAGTGAAAATCCACCATCTAGATCTGCTAAATTTAGATACGCAATAAAAAAAACTGATTTTTATAATTTTGATACCAATATAGAGGATCAATTCAAAAATTATATTGAAATTGAAAATTATGGAGACAAACTGTGAAAAAGTTTGCTTTAGCAGTAGTGATTTTTTTTTTAGTCCTATCAACTGCAATAATAAAAAATACGACTAAACAGATTGAAGATGAAATATTTACAACAAAAGAAAATATTAGAATTTTAAAGACTGATTTTGAAAATGTATCCTTGGAATATGATTATTTAAGTTCTTCAGAAAGGTTACTTGAATATCAGTCTCAGTATTTTGAGGATGAGTTAATTCAAAAAAATTTAAATGATATAAGGGTCTACAATATTTTAAATGATGTAAATAAAATCCACAATTTTAAAATTATTAAAGAGTAATGGTTGATAATAAATCGAAATTAACTATAGAGGATTATAAAAGTGATTTTACATTTAAGAAAAAAGAAAATGGATTAAATATTCAATTTAATCGTGTAGCTTTCATTTTCTTTGTTTTTTTTATTATATATTTAATTTACACAATACACTTGGTTCACCTAGGTTCACGAAAGAGTAAATTAGAAAAAATCAATAATCTTCCTGGATCTAAAAATCAGCTTTATCGAGCAGACATCATAGACATTAATGGAAATTATTTAGCTAAGACAGTTAAATCGATTGATATTGGTTTAAAAACTTCAGATATAATCAATGAAAAAAAATTACTTCTAAGTTTAAATATTATTTTTCCTGATAAAAATTTTGATGAAATTAAAAAAAAAATAAAAACTAAGAATTTTTTTTATTTAGAGAAGAAAATTTCAGAGAAAAATTATGAAAAAATAATGAAATTAGGAGACAAATCTTTGGTTCCAGAAGAAAGAGTTTTAAGAATATATCCACAAAAAAATCTTTTTAGTCATGTTTTAGGTCAGATAGATGATGACAATAATGGTATTTCTGGATTGGAAAAATCTTTAAATGATGAACTTAGAAAATCAAAAGATTCAATTAAACTTACATTAGATAAAGATATTCAATTTTTAATTAGAAAAGAATTAATTAAATATCAGGAAATTTTTAAAAGCAAAGGTAGTGCAGCTATTTTAATGGATGTTAATAATGGCAATATTTTATCATTAGTTTCTTTGCCAGATTTCAATCCAAATGAAAGGCAAAATATTACAGATGTAAATTATATTAACAGGGTAACTAAAGGAACATATGAACTTGGGTCTGTATTTAAAGCATTTACTTTTGCTAGCGCCTTAAATGAAAAGGTAATTGAACCAGAAACTGAATTTTTAGATTTACCCAAATCAATTAAATGTGACAAATACAGAATAGGTGAGTACGACAATGAAATACCATCAGATTTAACTGCTGAGCAAATTTTAATTAGATCTGGAAATATAGGATCAGTAAAAATTGCTCAAAAAGTTGGCTCAGAAAAATTTAAATTATTTTTAGAAAAAGTTGGTGTGTTAAGTGATATTGATTTTGATATTGAAGAAGTTGCTCCTCAAAAAAATTATGATTTTGGAAAGTGCAGATTAGCTACAGCTTCTTTTGGACATGGAATAGCAACTACAATTCTTCAATTAGCAAAAGGTTACTCTGTTTTATCAAATGGTGGATATGAAATTAAACCAACATTAATTTATAAAGAAAACAATTTAAATAAAAAAAATAAAAGAATATTAAACAGAGGTATTTCTGAACAAGTTGTTAGCGCTTTAAGAAAAATTGTAAATACTGAGGAAGGGACAGCTAAATTTGCAGATGTTCAAAATTATGAAATTGGTGGAAAAACAGGAACCGCTGATCAGCCTGAGGGAGGAGCATATTCTGAGGCAAAAATAAATACTTTTGCCTCTATTTTTCCTACATCAAATCCACAATTTGTTTTTGTTGTAATGCTAGATACTCCAAAAAAATCTAAAGATTATTATTATAAGTATAGACATCGAAAAGGAGGGTGGAAAGGTACACTTTATAATACTGCTGGCTGGACCTCAGTAGAGGTAGCTGGAAAAGTTATAGACAAAATTGGGCCTATTTTAGCCACAAAATATATAGAGGTTAATTAGAAATGCTTCTAGGAAACTATTTTCATAACATAAATAAAAAATATAAAAATTTTTCTTTTTCAGGAATTTCGTTTGACACGAAGAGTATTAAAAAAAATAATATTTTTTTTGCAATCAAAGGAAATAATATAGATGGAAATAAATTTATTCCAAAAGCAATTAAAAAAGGATCTAAAATTATTGTAACTGAAAACAAACCGAATCAATTTCAAAATGGAATTTTGTATATTAATACAAAGAATATAAGAAAATTATTAGCTGAAACTGCTTTTAAAATTTACAATAAAAAACCAAAAAATTTAATCGCAGTTACAGGTACAAATGGAAAATCATCAGTTGCAGATTTTTATTATCAAATATTAAAATTTAATCATAAAAAGGCTGCTTCAATTGGAACATTAGGTGTTAAATCAAAAAGCATTAATTTGAATTTATCTAATACCACAATAGATCCAATCAAATTGGCTAAAATATTAAGCAAGTTAAAAAACCAAAAAATAGAAAATGTAATTATGGAAGCTTCAAGTCATGGTTTAAAGCAAAATAGACTAGATGGTTTAAAGTTTAATTCAGGTATATTTACCAATCTATCCCAGGATCATCTTGATTATCATAAAAATTTAAAAAATTATTTAAAAGCAAAACTTTATTTATTTGAAAACCTAATCTCAAAAAGAGGAAATGTAATCACAGATCAATTAATACCTGAGTTTAAAAAGATAAAAAAAATTGCAATAAAAAAGAAATTAAAATTGCATACACTTAATGATGAGAAAAATAATCTAGAGCTTTTATCTCATAACTTTAAAGGAGAAGGTCAATTTCTTAGAATTAAATTAAATAGCTCAATAAGGGATATAAATTTAAATTTAATTGGAAAAATACAATTAAAAAATGTTTTGATGGCAATAATTGCAGCAAAATATAGCGGTATAAGTTTAGATAAAATTTTAAATACAATTCCAAAATTGAAACCAGTTGAAGGAAGATTTGAAAAAGTAGGTAAAATTAAAAATCAATCAAAAGTAATTCTCGATTATGCTCATACGCCTGATGCTTTAAAAACGTGTCTTTTAAATCTTAGAGAACAATTCCCTGATAAAGCAATCACAGTGCTATTTGGTTGTGGCGGAAATAGAGATCAAAATAAAAGATCAAAAATGGGTAAAGTAGCTAGTGATTTTTCAGACAGTATCATTCTTACAAATGATAACCCTAGATTTGAAAATCCTCAAAAAATAAGAAGAGATATAAAAAAAGGTATAAAAAAAAAAAGAATTACTGAAATTGCTAATAGAGCAATAGCAATAAAACGATCTATCTATAATTTGAATTCAGGTGATATTTTGTTAGTCGCTGGAAAAGGCCATGAGAAAACGCAAGATATTGGAAATAAGAAAATTTTCTTTTCTGATAGAAAAGTAATTTTAAATGCTATTAAGAATAAAAATAATAATTTATCAAATAATTTAAAATTAAATGTGATTAAAGAGGCAGTTAAAATTAAAAAATTATCTTCCTCTACATCTTTAAAAACAGCAAGAATTAATTCTCAAGAAGTTACTAAAAAAGATATTTTTTTTGCTATTAGAGGAAAAAAAAATGATGGTAATAAATATGTTGCACAATCATTCAAGAGAAAAGCATCGTTAGCTGTAGTAAACAAAATCCAAAATAACTTAAATAAAAATCGCCAGATTAAAGTAAAAAATACTTTAAAGTTCCTAACAGATATTTCGAAAACTTTTAGAAAAAGTATTGATACAAATATTATAGCGATTACAGGTAGTTGTGGCAAAACCACACTTAAAGAATTGCTAGGCAATGTATTAAGTAAAATTTCAAAAACAAGTATTTCTCCAAAATCTTATAACAATAAATTTGGAGTTCCTTTGAGTCTTTTTAATTTAAAACAAAATGATGAATTTGGAATTTTAGAAGTTGGAATGGATAAAAAAGGTGAAATTGATTATTTATCAAAAATAATAGAACCAGATGTTGGAGTAATAACAAATATAAATTATGCACATGCTAAAAATTTTAAAAATATCAAACAGATTGCTTTGGCAAAATCTGAAATTATTAACAACATTAAACCGTATGGTTATATTGTATTGAATGCAGATGATAACTTTTTTCAATTGCATAAAAATATTGCCAAAGAAAATAAAATTAAAGTAGTTTCTTTTGGTATTAAAAATAACAAAGCAGACATTAAATTACTTAATACAAAGACTTTTGGAAAAAAATTTAAAATTAATATTCAGTTAAATAATAAAAAAAAGTATTTCATATTATCAAACGATTTTCAAAACAATATATATAATACACTTTCTGCCTTATCAGTTATTAGTATTTATAAAAATATATTTAAACTTAAAGAAAATATTTTTCTTAATTTTAAAATTCCAGGAGGAAGGGGAGACCATTCTATAATAAAAATTAATAATAAAAAAATTAATTTAATTGATCAAAGTTATAATTCAAATCCTCTATCATTAAAATCATCAATAAAAAATTTTGATAAAATAAACTCAAAAAAATCAAATAAATATTTACTAATTGGTGACATGTTAGAGCTGGGTCGTCATTCTAAAAAACTTCATAAATCTATTGCTCCAATAATTAATCAAACCAAGATAGACAAGGTATTTGTAAAAGGTAAAATGGCATCTATAATATTTGATAGTATCTCAAAAGCCAAAAAGGGCCGGATTTTATTAAACAAATCTCAAATTATTGAATTGATCAGAAAAGATTTAAATAATAATGATTATTTAATGATTAAAGCCTCACTTGCGACAGGATTCAACGACATAGTAAAAGACCTGAAAGGATTACATTAAATGCTATATCAATTTTTATTAAATTTTGTTGATACTTTTAGTTTTTTAAATGTATTTAAATATTTAACTTTTAGAACGGGTTTATCTTTTTTCACCTCATTGGTTATTGTGCTAATTATTGGGGGTCCTTTTATTAAATTTTTTTCAAGACAAAAAATTTTAAATCCAATACGGGACGATGGACCTGAAGATCATATAATTAAAAAAATTGGTACACCAACAATGGGAGGTTTGATAATTTTATTTGGTTTGTTGGTATCAGTAATATTTTGGGCTGATTTATCAAATATTAATATATTATTTTGCATCTACATAGCAATTACTTTTGGTTTATTGGGAGCATATGATGACTTTAAGAAGATTAAATACAGTAACTCATCAGGAATTTCTTCAAAATTTAAAATAATTTCACAAATAATATTTGCAATTATTGGTGTAAGTTTTTTTGTTTACTTAAACGATTATCAAGATTTAAATAATTTATACTTTCCATTCTTTAAAAATTTAATCATAAACCTTGGGTGGTTTTTTATACCATTTGCAATATTCGTAATTATTGGTTCGTCAAATGCTGTTAACCTTACGGATGGATTAGATGGCCTAGCAACAGTGCCTGTAATATTAGTTGCAGCATGTTTTGCTTTTATAAGTTATGTTACTGGAAACATCGTATTTTCAAATTATTTACAAATACCCTACATAGAAGGAACCGGTGAAGTATCAATTTTTTGTGGGGCAATTATAGGCTCATGTTTGGGTTTTCTATGGTTTAATGCACCACCTGCAAAAATTTTTATGGGTGATACAGGCTCATTATCTCTTGGAGGGTCTTTAGGTGCAGTAGGAATTATCACAAAGCATGAAATTGTTTTAGCTATTACTGGTGGACTTTTTGTACTAGAGGCAGTTTCGGTAATGGTTCAGGTGATTTCGTTTAAACTTACTGGGAAAAGAATTTTTAGAATGGCGCCTATTCATCATCATTTTGAGAAAAAGGGATGGCCAGAGTCTACTGTTGTAATTAGGTTTTGGATTATCTCAATCATCCTAGCAATGATTGGTCTAGCTACCTTAAAATTAAGATAATGAAAATATTTAATAATATTTTTTTAAGAAAAAAAATATTAATTTATGGTTTAGGCAAGAGTGGAATCTCATCCTATAAATTCTTAAAAAATAAGTCTGATGTGTATTTATTTGATGATAATCAAAAAAATAATTTAAAATTCAAAAAAAAAATAATTAGATACGAACAAATTCAAAAAATAAACTTTGATATAATTATTGTTAGTCCTGGAATTGATATCACAAATTGCAAATTATCAAAATTTTTAAAGAAAAATTTTAAAAAAATTCATACCGACCTTGATGTATTGTTTTCATTTTATAACAATGAAAGTATTACGATTACTGGAACTAACGGTAAATCTACAACTGCAAAAATTTTACATGATGCTTTAATCGATCAAAAAAGAGATTCAAGACTTATTGGGAATATTGGCAATCCAGCATTATCAGAAAAAAATATTACAAAAAAAACAATCTTTGTAATAGAGGCTTCTTCTTATCAGTTAGAATACAGTAGCGTATTTAGATCAAAATATGCGATAATTTTAAACATAACTGCAGACCACATTGAAAGACATAAAAGTTTAAAGAATTATGTGAATGCAAAATTTAAATTGTTAAAATCTCAAGTAAGAGGATCTTTTGCATATGTAAAAAAAGAGGATGAACTAATAACTAAGAAATTAAATAAAAATAAATATAATTCAAAAATCTACAGAGTACAGACTTCAAGTATAAATAAAAAGTTTAATAAAATTACTAATAAATATTTTTTATCTGATGGCAATAAAGAAAATTTATCATTTATATTAAAAATTGCTCCAAGATTAAAACTTAATTACAAAAAATTAATTAAAACTATTAATAAATTTAAAGGCCTAGATTTCAGACAACAAATTATATTTGATAAAAAAAATCTCACAATAATTAACGACTCTAAATCTACAAGTTTTGCTTCTTCGGAAAATATATTAAAAAATTTAAATCACGCATTTTGGATTTTAGGAGGAATTCCCAAAAAAGGAGATAAATTTAAACTATCAAAAATAAAGTGTGAAAATATCAAAGCTTATATTTTTGGATCACATCATAGAAAATTTATAAAAATTTTAAAAAATAGATTAAAAATTAAAAATTTTGCAAATTTAAAAGAAACTCTTAAAGTTATTTTTTCAGAAATTAATATTCAACAATCAAAAAAAAATATTATTTTTTTCAGTCCAGCTGGAGCTTCATTCGATAGTTTCAAAAATTTTGAAGATAGAGGATATTATTTCAATCAGATAATTAAAAAATATATAAATGCAAAGCGATAGTATTGTTTACAAATTTTATTATCAGTGGTGGAAAAACATAGATAAATCTATTTTTTTACTAATAAGTTTATTATTTATTATTGGATTATTTTTTTCTTTAGTTTCAACTTCTCTAATAGCTTCTGATAAATTAGATACCAACAGTTATTTCTTCTTTTTTAAACATTTGATTTATGTGTTAATTGGAATATCTCTTATTTTTATATTTTCATCATTAAATTCAGATCAATTATATAAATACTCTATTATTCTTTTTTTTGTTTCACTTATTTCTTTATTTTTAGTTCCATTCATTGGTGTTGAAGTTAAAGGTTCTAAAAGATGGATAGACTTATTTTTTTTACCAAGATTTCAGCCCATAGAAGTTCTAAAACCATTTTTGATAATAATTTTAGCAACTATTCTATGTGATATAAAATCAAATATTTTATTTAAGTATTTGATATCTATTTTTTTGATATCTTTCATTTCTTTATTGTTAATAGCTCAACCAGATATCGGCCAAACTTTATTAGTGATATTTTGTTGGGCAGTTCTAATCTTCACATCAGGAATTAATATATATATTCTTTTAGCAATATTTATTGCTGGTGCGTCTTTGCTTACTTATCTTATTATTTATGTTCCAAGGTTTGATTATATTCAAGGACGTATTTTTTCATTTTTTAATAGAGAAACTGGTACTCATAACTTC
Source organism: uncultured Pelagibacteraceae bacterium (assembly GCA_902618695.1). Lineage (GTDB taxonomy): Bacteria > Pseudomonadota > Alphaproteobacteria > Pelagibacterales > Pelagibacteraceae > Pelagibacter. Next base: position 60,364 of record CACNCB010000003.1, read on the forward strand.
CAATCTGATAAAGCAATAGAGTCAATTACAAGTGGAGGCTTTTTTGGAAAAGGTATAGGTGAAGGAGTTCTTAAAAATAGAGTTCCCGAAGCTCATACTGACTACATTATTTCAGTAATTTCTGAAGAGTTTGGTGTTGTTGCCATAATGTTAATATTATTATTGTTTTTGATCTTAATTTATATGGTTTTTAAAAAAATAAGTTTTGAGACAAATGATAAAGTAAAACTTATTTTAATAGGATCAATAAGTTTAATATTAATGCAGGCCACAATTCATATTGGAGTTAATATAAGATTATTTCCAACTACTGGAATGACATTACCTTTTTTAAGCTATGGTGGTTCATCGATAATAAGCACATCAATATTAGGTGGAATAATTTTAAATTTAACAAAAAGAAAAATAACTTAATAAATGACAAAAAAAGTTTTAATTTCCACAGGTGGATCTGGAGGTCATGTGATACCAGCAATTACAATTTATAATCATATAAAGCATAAGCATGAAACCTTGATTACTACTGATATAAGAGGCCTTGCATATTTAGACAAGGATTATAAAGTATTTGTAATCAATACCCCAAAATTAAATAATTACTTTTTACTTCCTTTTTCATTTTTAAAAATACTTTTTCTCACTGTTAAATCTTTTTTTATTTTAAAAAAAAATAAAATTTCAATTTTAATTTCTACAGGTGGCTATATGTCTTTGCCAATATGTTTGGCAGCAAAAATATTGGGAATTAATATTTTTTTAATTGAACCAAATATGGTTCTTGGAAGAGCAAATAAATTTTTTTTAAATTTTTCAAGAAAATTAATATGTTATTCAAAGAATTTAATTAATTTACCATCTGGAATTAATCACAAATTAACTACTGTCAAACCTTTGATACGAAAAGAATATTACGAAACTAATGCGCATCAAAAAACTGATAATTTATTCACAATTATAATTATAGGAGGTAGTCAGGGTGCAAAAATCTTTGATGAGCTTTTAAATAAATTTTTTGTGAGTATAGCAAAACAGGTTTCTATAAAAATTATTCATCAAACAAGTGAGAAAAATATTAATTTTTTAAAAAATTTTTATTCTCAAAATAATATTGAAAGTAGAGTTTTCAGTTTTGATCACAATCTTAATGAAGTTTTAAAACAGGGGGATTTATGCATAACGAGAGCAGGTGCATCAAGTTTAGCTGAACTATCTTTTTTAAATATTCCATTTATAGCAATACCACTTCCGTCATCAAAAGATAATCACCAGTATGAAAATGCAAAATATTATGAGGAACAGGATTGTTGTTGGATAATTGATCAAAAAAATTTTGACGACCAAAAATTTGAGAAATTTTTATTAGAATTGACAAATAAAAGCCAGGATTACATGACAAAAAAAAATAATTTACAGAAATTAAATTATCAAAATACATGGAATAATGTTAATCAAAAAATATTAAAAATTATTAATGAACATTAAATTAGCAAAAACAGAACTTATACATTTTGTAGGAATAGGTGGAATAGGTATGAGTGGCTTAGCACTTATTATGAAAGGTAAAGGTTTTAAAGTTCAAGGCAGCGATATTGCAAATAATAAAAATATTGAAAGATTAAGAAAAGAAAAAATAAAAGTTTTCATTGGACATAAGAAACAAAATATAGAAAAGGGGACTATCCTAGTTGTATCTTCTGCTATTAAAAAAAATAATCCCGAGCTTGTTGCGGCTAAAAAAAAACAATTACCAATTTATAAAAGAGGAGAGATGCTTGCCAATACTGTTTCTCTAACAAAAAATATTGTAGTAGTTGGATCACATGGTAAAACAACGACAACATCTTTGATAGCATCTATATTTCAAGAAACAAAAATTGATCCTACGATAATTAATGGTGGAGTAATAAATTCAATTAATAATTCCGCAAAACTTGGGAAAAGTGAGTGGTCTATATTAGAGGCAGACGAGTCAGATGGAAGTTTTGTTTTTATACCTCCAACATATTCAATCATCACCAATATAGATCGAGAGCATATGGATTATTACGGTAGTATTGATAAATTAAATAAATATTTTGTGAATTTTGTAAAAAAAGTTCCTTCATTTGGAAAATCATTTATTTGTTTAGATGACAAAAATAACAAATATTTAATTAAAAATATCAAAAATAAAAACTTCTATACATATGGCTTGGATACCAAATCAAATTTTTGTATCAAAAATGTAAAACAATTAAAACACTACTCTGAGTTTGACCTAAATATAAAGTTACCTAATAAAAAAAAACAAGTAATAAAAAAATTCAAAATTCCTTTATTAGGAAAACATAATATTAAAAATTCTGTAGCTGCAGCTGCATTAGCTTTAACTGTCGGCCTACCAATAAATAAAATAAAAAAAGGACTTAAAAATTTTAAAGGGGTACAAAGAAGATTTAATAAAATTTTCAATTTTAATAATGTAGATTTTTATGACGATTATGCCCATCATCCTACAGAAATCAAAGAAGTATTGGATGGTGTAAAAAATGTTTACAAAGATTATGAAAAAATATGTATTTTCCAACCGCATAGAATATCAAGATTAAAAGATTTAAAAAAAGAATTTACTTACGCTTTTAAAAATGCAGATAAAGTTATCTTGTTTCCAATTTATACTGCTGGAGAAAAAATAAAGCTTGGATTTAGTTATATTAATTTTTCGAAAGAAATAATTAAAAATTCAAGAGTCCAATTATTTTTGGTTGATGATAGATTTCAATTAGCAAAATTTATTAAGGCAAACATATATGGAAAAAAAATTGTTATAGGAATGGGTGCAGGGACTATTTCCAGTTGGATGCGAGAATTACCTAAATTGTTATCATGAAAAGTGATTTAAAAGAGCTGATTCCAGATTTTAACAATAATTTAAAATTAGATTATGATTTAAAAAAAAAAAATTGGTTTAACATAGGAGGTAAAACTAAAGCTTTTTATAAGGCGGGTGATTTAAAAGAATTAATTAAATTTCTTAAAAAAATCCAAGATAAAGAAAAAATATTTATATTAGGAGCTGGTTCTAATACACTTATATCAGACAACAAATTTGATGGAGTTGTAATAAAACTTACTCAAAATTTTAACAATATATCATTACATTCTGAAGAGATCATAGTTGCTGGAAGTGCGGTCATAGATAAATCATTATCTCAATTTGCAATGGAAAATAGCTTAGGCGGTTTTGAGTTCCTTTCTTGTATACCTGGCACAATAGGTGGTGGCATTAAAATGAATGCAGGTTGTTTTAAAAGGGAGTTCAAAGATATTCTTATTTCTATTCAAGCAGTGAATAAATCAGGTCAAGTAATTACTATACCTGCAAAAGATATTAATTTTAAATATAGAGACAGTGGATTATCTGAAGATCTTATTTTTTTAAGTGCATCATTTAAAGGTTTTAAGAAAGATAAAAATTTAATTAAAAATGAAATAAAGTTTCTTAAAGAAAAAAAAGAGCAAGCACAACCAACTAAAATTAAAACTAGTGGTAGTACATTTAAAAATCCCATAGAACAAACTAATAAAAAAGTTTGGCAATTAATAAAAGAGTCTGTGCCGTTAGAAAAATCATTTGGAGATGCATCAATTTCTAAAAAACACTGTAATTTTTTTGTAAATAAAGGTAATGCTAAGTTTGAGGATATGAAAAAATTGATAAATTTTGTGTCTGAAAGTGTATTCAAGAAAACAGGAATTAAACTAGAAACTGAAATAAAAATATTAGAATAAGTTGAAAAAAATACTAATAATATCAGGGGGGGTATCGAAAGAGAGACTAATTAGTCTTGATACAGGGCAACAGGTTGCTAATGAGCTAAAAAAAAATGGTTATAGAGTTAAAATCATTGAACCGGATAATAATTTAGAAAAAAATATTAAATTTTTTAGACCAAATGTAATTTTTAATGCCCTGCATGGCCAATTCGGTGAAGATGGTTATATTCAAACTATTCTAGAGAGGTTTAAAATTCCTTATACTCATTCAGGTGTAATTGCATCGTCTATTGCAATGGATAAAGAAATTTCAAAAAAAATATTCATTAAAAATAAAATAAATACACCAAAATTTTTTACACATTCTTACGATGTTAAAAATGAAGATTTAATAAAAAAAATAAAAAAAGAATTAAAATTTCCAGTAGTTGTAAAGCCTTTAAATGAAGGTTCTAGTGTTAACGTATATATTTGTAATGAAAAAAATATAATTAAAATTATTAATTCAATCAAAAAATATAAAAAAGTTATGATTGAAGAATTTATTGGTGGAAGGGAAATACAAGTTGCAATAATGGGAAATAAAAAACTAGGAGCAATAGAACTAAAACCAAAGAGAAAATTTTATGATTATAAAGCAAAATATAATTCTAGCGCGAAAACTGAACATATAATTCCAGTTGATTTACCCAAAGCTAAAATGGATATGGTCATGAATATGGCGTATAAAGCTCATAAATTGATTGGTTGTCGGGGCGTCACAAGATCTGATTTTAAATTTTTTAATGATAAATTTTATCTTTTAGAAATAAATACTCAACCAGGTATGACTAAACTTTCACTTGTACCTGAAATTGCAGAATATAGGAGTATTAGTTTTTTAGAGTTAATCGAGTGGATAATGCAAGATGCATCAAAGAAAAAGTAGGAAGTTATTAATTTATTTTTTTTTGTTAATAATAATAAGTTCAACTAATAACATTTCTTTAAAAAATTTAGAATTTAAAAAAGTTAAAGATATTGAAGTTTCAGGACTAGGTGAAATGGAAAATAAACTCATAATTGATAAAATAAAAAATCTTAACTTAAGTAATATTTTTTTTATTAATAAATCAGAGATCAATAATTTAATAAGTTCAAATCCACTAATTGAAAAATATCAAATTTTTAAAAGTTATCCATCAGCTATAAAAATTATGATTAAAAAAACAAAATTTTTAGCTAAAATAAATCACAATAATGAAATATTTGTAATTGGTTCAAATGGCAAATTAATACCCAATAATTTCCAAACATCTGATTTGCCATATATTTTCGGCAAACCAGAAACTCAAGAGTTTTTGAAATTTAAACAAGTAATAGACCAATCTAAATTTTCATTTGATGAAATTGAGAGTTTGTATTTTTTTCCATCTAAAAGATGGGACATTAAACTAAAAAATAACATTTTATTAAAATTATCTAATACTTCAACCATGGACTCTTTAAATTATGCTTATGAATTTTTAGAGGATAACAATGTTAGAAAATTTACCACAATTGATATTAGAATAAACAATCAAATTATATTAAATGAATGAAATTTCTGAGTTTGAAACTTATTTAAGCATTTCTCAAAGTAAATTTGGAATTTATTTGTATGATACAAAAAATAGAAATAACTTTTATGATAAAGAGGTAACTTTTGAAAAAACAAATTTTATTAATTACTCTCATCTAAAGCAATTTCTTGATGATAATGTTTTTAGAATAGAAAAATTAGCAGGAAAATTTATTGAGAATATTTATATACTTATTGATGATGAAAATATTTTAAATACCCAAATAGGGATTAAACAAAAAAATTATCAACCTTCGAAAAGCAAAGTTTATCTTCAAAGTTCTATAACTAACGCAAAAGATTTGTTTAAAGAAAATTATCCTGATGAAAAAATTATGCATATCATAATAAATAAATATTTAATTGATGGTAAAAACTATTTTTATCTAAAAGATAATCTACAGTACGAGCAGTTAAATTTAGTCATTCAATTCAAATCTATATCAAATGAAATTACATATAATTTAAATAAAATATTACAAAATTATCAAATAAATATTATTAAGTTTTTAGATGGAAATTATGTTAAAAATTTTTTTAAAGATAAAGACATTAAAGTATCAAAAATGGCTTTTGAGATTTTAAATGGTTGTAATGTGAATGAAGTCTTGGTTCTACAAAAAAATACAAAAAAATTAGGTTTTTTTGAAAAATTTTTTCAACTATTTAGTTAGTTTTTTGTATTTTCTTGAAATAATTGTTGTTTTTAGAAAGATCAAATCTTTTGGTATTTCTTGTGAATGCTTAATCAAAAAACTATACAAAGTCCCATCAATATAACTGGTATCGGACTTCATAGTGGTAAGCAGGTTTCTTTAAAAATTTTACCCTCAGAGCCAAATACTGGAATTTTATTTAAAAGAGTAGATCTAAAAGAAAACAATATAATTATTCCAAATGCATACAATGTATCAAGTACAAATTTATGCACCACTATATCTAATGGATATGGTGTTAAGGTATCAACTATTGAACATTTAATGGCAGCTTTGTTTGTTCTTGGTATAGATAATTTGATTATTGAAATAGATAATTTAGAAGTTCCTATCTTAGATGGGTCTTCAAAAGAATTTGTTAAAGAAATTAAAACTGTAGGCATCAAAGATCAAAAAATTCCTCTTAAAATTATTTCTATTAATAAAAAAATTACATATTCAGAAGGCAAAAAGTTTATTTCAATAGAGCCAAGTAACACTAACTTGTTAATTGATTTTGAAATAAAGTATGAAAATAGTTTAATTGGTGTTCAAAGAAATCAAATTGATGTTTATAATTCTGATTTATCAGAAATTTTAGAATCCAGAACCTTTTGTTTATTTGAAGATGTAGAAAAACTAAAAAAAATGGGATTGGCGCTTGGTGGAAGTCTTGATAATGCAATTGTTGTAAAGAATAATAATGTATTAAATAAAAATGGCTTAAGAAATGAAAAAGAATTTGTAAATCATAAAATTTTAGATTGTATAGGTGATCTTTATTTATCTGGTTATAAGGTAATTGGAAAAATTAAATGTTCTCAAGGAGGTCATAGTCTAACTAATAACCTCTTAAGAAAGGTTTACTCAAATAAGGAAAATTTCTCATTGCATCAAATAAACGAAAAAATACTGTCAAACACTTTAATAAATAAAGTGTTATTAAGATCAATTGCATAAAACTTTAGAAAATTTATAATTCTGTTAAATAAATACAGAATGAAAAATTTATTAATATTTCCAATAATATTATTTTTAATTTTAAATAGTTGTACAAAAAATAATAAAACTATTTCCACTCAATCAAAAATTGTTAATGATGAAATTGAGTCTCAGATGATCAAATCATACGAAGAAGGATTAAATGAATTTAATAAAAAATTTTATCTCGAGGCTGCTAAAAAGTTTAATGAGGCTGAAATTTTATTTCCCCAATCAGAATGGGCTCCAAAAGCATCCCTTATGGCAGCATATTCATATTTCTCTGATGGTTATAATAATGATGCAATAAGAGAATTAGAGAGTTATCTTAAAAAATATCCAAACGACAAAAGAATAGTTTATGCTCACTACCTTATGGCAATGGCTTATTACAATAATATAGTTGATGAAAAAAAAGATCTTCAACCACTCTTAAACTCAAAAAAAAAATTTGAGTTTATTTTAAAAAATTTTCCTAATACTGATTTTGCATTAGACTCGAAATTTAAATTAGATCTTATAAATGAAATGATCGCTTCAAAAGAAATGTTTATTGCAAGACATTATATTAAAAAACAAAAATGGATACCTGCAATAAATAGGTTAAAATTTGTTGTGCAAGAATATGATAATACAATATTTGTTGAAGAAGCTTTACATAGATTAGTTGAAATTTACTATAAAATTGGTTTAGAGAACGAGTCAAAAAAGTACGCAGTTTTGTTGGGATACAATTATCCTGACGGTGAATGGTACGAAACTTCTTTTAAAATTTATAACAAAAATTATAAGTTAAAAAAATATAAGAATTCAAACAAATCAAGTGTATTTGATAAATTTAAATCTCTTATTAATTGAGATGGAAAAAAATAATATTCAAAATATTTACGAAAAAAAAATAAAACTTTATCAAAAATATAACAAGTTTTATTACGAAAACAACAAGCCAAAAGTACCGGACTCAGAATATGATAAATTAAAAAAGGAAATTTTAAACATAGAGACAAATTATAAAGTTATTTTATCAAAATTATCTCCTTCAAAATCAGTTGGCTTTAAACCGTCAAAAAATTTTAAAAAATCATTACACAAAGTGCCAATGTTGTCTTTAGGGAATGCATTTAATGAGGAGGATTTAATTAGTTTTGAAAAAAAAATTATTAATTATTTATCAATGTCAAAAAATTTTAAAATTAATTATAGTGCAGAACCCAAAATTGATGGAATATCTGCTTCCTTAACATTTAAAAAAGGTAAATTTTACAAAGGTCTTTCTAGAGGTGATGGAAAGGAGGGCGAGGATATAACCGAAAACCTTGCAACAATAAATGACATACCAAAGTATATATCATCAAAAGATTTCCCTGAAGAAATCGATATTAGAGGAGAAGTTTTTATTCAAAATAATGATTTTGAAAATTTGAAAGAAAAATTTGCTAATCCTAGAAATGCTGCATCAGGATCTTTAAGACAAAAAAATCCAGAAGATACAAAAAAAATACCACTGAAGTTTATTGCATACACGTTTGGGTATGAAAAAGGTCTAGAGGTAAATAATCAATATGATTTTATTAAGAAATTAAGTGAGTGGGGATTTAAAACCAATCCATTAAATAAATTGATTTCTGGAATAAAAAATTTAATTAAAAACTATCATGAGATAGAAAAAAAAAGAACTAACCTAGAATTTGATATAGATGGAATAGTTTATAAGGTTAATGATTTTTCACTTCAAAAAAGATTGGGTAATGTAGCCAATGCTCCAAGATGGGCAATAGCTCATAAGTTTTCATCTAATAAAGCAATTTCTAAAATATTGGATATTGAAATACAAGTTGGTAGAACTGGAGCGTTAACACCGGTAGCAAAAATTAAACCAATAAATATTGGTGGAGTTGTTGTCTCGAATGCAACACTTCATAATGAAGACGAGATAAATAGAAAAGATATAAGAATTGGTGATACAGCTGTTATAGAAAGAGCAGGTGATGTAATACCTCACATACTTTCAATTGACTCAAAAAAAAGACCAAAAGAAAGTAAAAAATTTTTATTTCCAACAAAATGTCCTTCTTGTGGATCAGAAACAGTTAAAGAATTTAATATTTTAACAAAAAAAACTGATGCTGTTAGAAGGTGTTCTAGCGAAGGTTATTATTGTGAAAAAATTTCAATCGAAAAATTAAAACATTTCGTTTCAAAAGAAGCATTTAATATAGATGGTTTAGGAAAAAAAATAGTTGAAAATTTTTGGAAATTAAAATTAATTAAATATCCTCAAGATATTTTTAATTTAGATTTTTCAAAAATTGAAAATTTAGAAGGTTGGGGAAAACTTTCTGTTCAAAATTTAAAGTATTCAATCGAACAAAAAAAAAATATTTCTTTAGAAAGATTTATATATTCTCTAGGTATAAGACATATAGGTTTAGAAAATGCGAAATTATTGTCTAAACATTTTGTATCATTCTCAAAATTTAAAAATTTATCTAAACAAATTGATTATGAAGATATGCTAAATATTGATGGAATTGGTGAAACACAAGTCAGTTCAATTAAGAGTTTTTTTTTAAATATGGATAACAAAAAAGTTATAAATGCATTGGGAAATGTTTTGTTAATTAAAGATGCTGTTCAAAATTCAGACGATGGTTTATTAAAAAATAAGACTTTTTTAGTTACTGGTAAATTAAATGTAATTAGTAGAGCAGAAGTTAAATCTATGATAGAGGAAAATTCTGGAAAAACAATTAGCAGTGTATCAAAAAAACTAAATTTCTTAATTGTTGGCGAAAAACCAACTAAAAAAAAAGTAGATTATGCCAAACAGTTAAAAATAAAAATAATTGACCAAGCTGAGTTTTTGAAAATGCTAAATAAAACTAGCTAGCCATCTTCTCTCATTTGGGCTTAAATATTTTGATATCTTTGAATAAACTTCTAAATGATAATTAAACAAGTAGTTTTTCTCATCAATTGTTAATAAATTAAAATTTATCAAATCTTTCTCTATAGGTGCCATTGTTAAATTTTGGAATGACAAATTTTTTTTTGTTTTTTTAACATAAACTAAATTTTCAATCCTAATTCCATATTCATTGGTTTTATAATATCCAGGTTCATTACTTAAGATCATACCTTCTCTTATTTTTACTGTATTTATTTTTGTAATAGATTGAGGTCCTTCATGAACATTAAGAAAAAAACCAACACCGTGCCCCGTACCATGCGCATAATCTAGGTTACTTTTATTTAAAAATTTTCTTGCTCTTTTGTCAATTTTTTTGCCCGTGTCATTTTTATTAATATCAGTTGTAGCAACAGCAATGTGACCTTTTAATACTTTTGTGAAAATATTTTTGATACTATGTTTCTGTTTAGAAAAACATATTGTCCTTGTAACATCAGTTGTTCCGTATTTATATTGACCACCTGAGTCACATAGCAAAATATCATTTCTATTAATAGTTCTACATTTTTCTTTTTTTGCATGATAATGTACAATAGCACCATTTTTACCTGAGCCTGCTATTGTATCGAAACTAGGATAGAGAAAGTTTTTATTTAATTTTCTAAAATTTTCTAATTTCTTAGCTGCTTGTACCTCTGTAATTTTTTTTTTATTAATTTTTTTTATCCAAAATAAAAATTTAGTTAATGCTACTCCATCTAAGATATGAGCATTAATCATATTTTTAATCTCTGTTTTATTTTTTATTGCTTTTAAAAGATAAATTGGATCTTCTCTTTTTATGATCTTAAATTTAGATTTAATTAAATTTTCATAAAATATTGAACAAGATTTATCATCTACAATAAAGTTTTCCCCTTTAAGATGTAGTATTTTACTTGGTAAAGTATTTATATCTAAAAATTCGTCTTTCTTAATAATTTTATTTTTTAATAATTGCTTACACTTTTTAAGATTACTTATAAATAGTATTTTCTTTGATTTACTTACTATCAATCTTGAATTGGGAATTGGACTGTTGGGACCATCTCCACCTCGTACATTTAAAGTCCACGCAACATTTTCTGGTGCACTAATAAAAATATAATCAGATTTATTTTTTTTTAAGTGTTTAGTTATTTTATTTAATTTAGAATTAGTACTTTCACCAACAATATTTTTATCTAAAGAAAAAAATGGTATAGAAGTATGTTCTTTCTGTTTTTTAATTTCATCAATTAGATTTTTTTCAACATATTTGATTTTATTGTGTTTTAAAAAATAATTTTTAATTTGAGTATTAGTAAACAACTTTGGATCTATACCTAGTGTAAGATTTTTAAACAAACTACAATTTATTAATTTTTCAAATCCATAAATTTTAAAATTTTTTCCGCTCTCAATTTTACTTTGAATTGTATATCTTCCATCTGTAAACAAATAATTCTTATTTTTAAGAATTATGGCTAAACCAGCAGATCCACTAAAGTTTGAGATAACTTGTAAACGATTTAATTTTGAATATTCTGTAAAATAATCGTCATTTTTTGGAATTACATACCCATCAATTTCATATTTCTTAAATTTACTTTTTAATTTTTTTAAGCAATTTTTCATTTAATTCTCTTTTGATATCTAATCCAGCCAGGACTTCTTGTACCTTCTTCAATTTCAAAATCTTGATTAAATTCAAAATCATCATCATTATTAATTTCTTCATCAAAAAAAGAGTTTTTCTCAATATTTTTTTCAGGTAATTCTTCTATAAATCTTGAGGCCATACTGTCTATCCAGTCTCCTTGATAAAATCTATTCATAGAAAAAGATATTATAGCTTTTTTCTTAGCTCTGGTAATTCCCACATAAGCTAAACGTCTTTCTTCTTCTAAGCCATTTTGACCTTTTTCCTCAATAGATTTTTGATGAGGAAACAAACCCTCTTCCCAGCCTGGAAGAAAGATAACATCAAACTCTAGTCCTTTAGCAGCATGCATTGTCATCATATTTATTTTTTCACCATCCCATTCTTGATCTACTGAAGTTGCTAAAGATACATGTTCTAAAAAACTTTCTAAATTATCAAATTCTTTCATGGCACTTAATAATTCTTTAATATTTTCCAATCTATTTTCATTATCTACATCTTTTTTATTTTTTAACATTGCTGAGTATCCAGACTCGTCTAAGACTATTTGTAATAATTTAATATGGTTTGATTTCATTATTTTTATATCATTTCTCCATTTACTTAGAGAATTTATAAATAAATTTAAACCAATTTTAGCTTTCGGTTTAATCAAATTTTGTTCAAGCATTTTTTTAGAGGCTTTTTCTAAATTTAAATTGTTTTCTTTTGCAAATTCATGAATATTTTTTAAGGTACTATCTCCTATAGATCTTTTTGGGTTATTAACAATTCTTTCAAAAGCAAGATCATCTTTTTCCTGGTTAATCAATCTTAGATAAGCTACACAGTCTTTTATTTCAGCTCTTTCATAAAATTTTGTGCCACCTAATATTCTATAAGGCATACCTATTTTAAGGAAACGTTCTTCAAATTCACGTGTTTGAAAAATAGCTCTTACAAGTATTGCTATGTTATTATAAGAAAATTTTTTTTTAATATTTTTTTCTATTTCGTCTGAAATTCCAATTGCTTCATCTTTTCCGTTTTTAAAACAGTTTAGTTTAACCAAATCACCTTCGTCCATAGTTGTAATTAATGTTTTACCAACTCTATTTTGATTATTAGAAATAAGATTTGAGGCAACTGTTAAAATATTTTGTGAAGATCTATAATTTTGTTCTAATCTAATTACTTTTGTATTTTTATAAACTTGGTCAAATTCTAAAAAATTTTTAATCTCTGCTCCTCTCCAGCTATAAATCGATTGGTCATCATCCCCAACACAACAAATATTTTTGTTTTTTTCTGCCAATAATTTAAGCCATTTGCTTTGTATAAAATTAGTATCTTGATATTCATCAACAAGAATATATTTAAAATTTTTTGAATATATTTCTCTAATGTCTGAATTGAATTCCAAAATTTTAACAGCATGCAATATAAGGTCACCAAAGTCACAAGAGTTTAGGTCAATTAATTTTTTTTGATAAATTTTGTATAGTGGAAGAATTGTTTTTTCATAAAGATCTTTTTTATTTATTACTACTTCATTTGGATAAAATCCTTTATTTTTCCAACGATCAATTATTGCTAATATAAACCTTGGAGATAATTGTTTGATGTCAATATTTTCAGCCTTACAAATATTTTTAATAAGTCTGATCTGATCGTCTGTGTCCACTATAGTAAAATTGGAATTAAGATTTGCTGCTGAAGCATGTTTTCGCAATAATTTCGCACAAATAGAATGAAATGTGCCTAGCCATGAAAGTCCGACTGCAGTAGATCCAAGTATTTTGCTCACTCTATTTTGCATCTCTTTAGCAGCTTTATTTGTAAATGTTACTGCCAAGATTTGATTTGGAAATGCCTTTTTTTCTTTAATAATATTAGCAATTCTAGAAGTTAAAACTTTTGTTTTTCCTGATCCGGCCCCAGCCACAATCAAAAGTGGGCCATCTAGATGAAGAACAGCTTCTTTTTGGGCATCATTTAAATTTCCTAAATAATCTTTGTTTATCATTTAAAATAATCCTTTATAAGATTTCTTGATTGTTATGAGCAAAACAAATTTTTTAGTAAAACATTTAAAAAACATTAATAATTTTATTAATAATCTTTTAGAAAAAAATTTAAACAAGTTAAATTTTAAGAATCTAAGCTTTTTATTAAAAAATAATAAAATAATTTTAACTTTTGTCGCACTTTTTGTCATTTTTATTTCTTATTTATTAATACCCACTTTTTATAATCAAAATGATGTTTCAAAGGAGCTGAAAAATGAGCTTCTACGTAAATTTGATTTAAATTTTAATTTTTCAAAAAATATAAAATATAATTTTTTTCCCAAACCTCATTTTATAATCACAGATTCTAAAATTCTTGATAATGAAAAAGAAATTTCTAAAATTAGTAAATTAAAAATTTTTATTTCATTTGATGATCTTTTTTCTTTAAAAAATATTGGAGTAAAAGATTTAATTTTAGAAAATGCTAATTTCCATTTAAACACAAAAAATTATAATTTTTTTATAAAACTACTTGATGAAAATTTCAAAAATGGAAATTTAATAATTAAAAATAGCAATGTTTTTTTTAGAAATTCAGCAGATGAAGTTTTGTTTATAACCAATATTTTCAAAATGAAATATTATTTTGACTCAAAAGAATTAAAAAATATTTTCTATTCAGAAAATGAAATATTTAATATTCCTTTCTCAGTGATGTCTTTTTTTAGTAAAAATAATAGGAAAAATTTATCTACAATTAATCTTAATTTAATGAAACTAAATATTGAAAATGAATTGATCTTTGAGAATGATAAAAAAGTTGGCAAATCAAAGTTCAATTTTAATAAAACAAAAAGATTTGTAGATTATAAAATTCATAAAAATTCATTTGATTTTCAGATATTTGATAAAATTGATCAAACAGATGTAACTTATAAAGGTAAATTTAATTTCAAACCTTTTTATGCAAATTTAGAGGGTAGCTTAGATCAACTTAATATGAATTATCTATTTGGCAATAATGCCATTGTAGCTCAACTTCTGAAAACAGAAATATTTAATAATAAAAACATAGATTTTAAACTAAAAATAAATGCAGAAAATGTTTACGATAATTTTAATTTTAAAAATATTAAAATAAATTCGAAAATTCAAGAAGGTTTAATCGATACAGATAAGACAAAATTTGAATGGAGAAATATTGCGGATTTTGAGTTATCGGAAAGTTTAATTTTTGTGAGAAATGGAGAGTTAGTTTTGGATGGAAAATTAAAAATAAATATTAAAGATTATAATGAGTTGTATAAATTTCTTTTAACCCCTAAAAATTATAGAAATAAAATTGATCAAATAGATTTAAATTTTACTTATAATTTTGATCAAAAAATAGCTGCTTTAAATGATATTAAAGTTGATAACAATATTAATCAGAATATTAATAAAATTTTAAGTAATATAATTATAAAAAAAGACGACTTACAAAACAAAATTTATTTTAAAAACTTATTAAATGAAGCAATTAGGAGTTATGCAGGATAAATCATTTTTTTAGGGTTAACTATCCTGTTGTAATCTTTTTCATTAATTAAACCTGTTTTTAAAGACTCATATTTGAGAGTTGTATTATTTTTAAGAGCAGTTTTTGCTATCTTTGCAGCATTATCGTAGCCAATATGTGGAGCTAAAGCAGTAACTAGCATCAATGAATTATCTAGATGCTGCTGTATTTTTTTCTTGTTAGCTTTTATTCCTTTAACACAATAAAAAGCAAAATTTTTAGTACTATCTGCGATCAAGTCAACTGATTGTAAAATGTTGTGAGCAATTAAAGGCTTAAAAACATTAAGTTCAAAATGCCCGTGAGATCCTGCCATAGTTATCCCGTTGTGGTTTCCAATAACTTTTACACAAACCATTGTTACAGCTTCACATTGCGTCGGGTTAACTTTTCCTGGCATAATAGATGAACCTGGTTCATTTTCGGGTAGAATTAATTCTCCATAACCTGCTCTTGGACCAGACCCTAAGAAACGAATATCATTAGATATTTTCATTAAAGCAACTGCACACGTATTTAAAGCACCAGAAAAATTTACTATTGCATCATGAGCAGCAAGTTCAGCAAATTTATTTGGGGCCGGTTTGAATTTAATTTTTGTAAATTTAGCAATTTCTTTTACAATTTTTTTATCAAAATTTTTCTTCGAATTTATCCCTGTGCCAACTGCAGTACCTCCTTGGGCAAGAAATAGTATTTCTTTTAAAGCATATTTTATTCTTTCAATACTTTTTTTAATTTGAAAATGATATCCTGAAAACTCTTGTCCAAGAGAAAGTGGAGTAGCATCTTGTAAATGAGTTCTCCCAATTTTAACTATGTTTTTAAATTCATTAGATTTTCTTTTTAGCTCCTTTTCTAAAATTTTTAAGCTTGGCAGCATTTTGGAAATAGTTTCTTTAGCAACAGAGATATGCATTGCAGTTGGAAACACATCATTTGTAGATTGAGATTTGTTTACATGATCGTTTGGATGAACTGGCTTTTTTGTACCTTTTTTTCCACCTAAAATTTCTATTGCTCTATTTGCAATTACCTCATTAACGTTCATATTTGTTTGTGTACCAGAACCTGTTTGCCAAACTTTTAAAGGAAAATTTTCATCTAACTTACCTTTAATTACTTCGTCAGATGCTTTGATTATTGCTTTAGAAATATTGTTATCAATTAATTTGTCTTTTGAATGAACTATTGCAGCAGATCTCTTGATAATTGCAATTGATTTAACGATTGAACTATTAACTAAAATTTTACCTATATTAAAAAATTTATTAGATCTTTGAGTGGATGCACCCCAATATTTATCATTTGGGACATTTATACTTCCAATACTGTCAAATTCTTTTCTTAATTTCATTGATTAATTTTTAAGTAACAAATAATTATTAACATACATTAATTTTTTAAAAACATACAGGAGCATTATGTCGAATTTTAGAAAAGTAGGTACTTTCATGAAAACATTTGGCCAGGAAGTTAAAACCAAACCATCATTTAGCACTGAAAAAATAAATAAATTAAGAATAGATCTTATTAAAGAAGAGTTAGAGGAACTTACGGAAGCTATGAATAATATGGACTTATTGGAAGTTGCCGATGCGTTGACGGATATATTGTATGTGACTTATGGGGCAGGGCATGCGTTTGGAATAGATTTAGACAAATGCTTTAATGAAGTCCAAAATTCAAATATGAGTAAATTAGGTGAAAATGGTAAACCAATTTATAATGAGTCTGGAAAAGTTATGAAAGGTCCTAACTATTTTAAACCAGATTTATCTAAGTTTGTAAATTAGATTTCTAATTTAAAGTCTACCGCACGAGCACTGTGTGTAATACTACCAACAGAAATTCTATCAACACCAGTAGAGGCAATTGCTTTAACAGTTTTTAGGCTAACATTTCCAGAGGCTTCAGTCTCATAATACTTTTTAGCAATCTTAACACTATCTCTCAAATTTTTAATATTCATATTATCAAATAGAATAGTATTAAATTTTAGACCTAAAATTGATTTAAGTTGTTTGATTGTATCCACCTCAACTGTAATTTTTTTTCCTTTTTTATTTTTAATAGCTTTTAGAACTAAATATTTTATATCTGAGCTAGCAATATGGTTATCTTTAATTAAATATTCATCGCTTAAATTAAATCTATGATTTGTACCGCCTCCTAATTTAACGGCATATTTTTGGATGACTCTTAAATTAGGAATTGTCTTTCTTGTGCAACAAATTTTAGTTTTTTTACCTGCTAATTTAACAAACTCATTTGTTTTAGTTGCTATTCCAGAAATATGAGACAAAAAATTTAAAGCTACTCTTTCAGCGATTAGAATATTTTTTGCATTACCTTTAATTAATGCTACTAAATCACCTTTTTTAACTGTAGAACCATCTTTTTTCTTAATAATAAATTTTATTTTATTATCAATTAATGCAAAAGCTTGATTAGCAAATATCAATCCTCCAACAATTGCATTTTGATTTGATATTAATTTAATTGTAACTACTTTTTCATCATTAATTAAACTTGAAGTGATATCTCCTGAAGGATAAAGATCTTCATTCAATGCAAGCTTAACTGTACTTTTAATAAATTCTTTGCTTAATTTAATTTTTGACACTTAATTATCTGCCAATGGCTGCCATTCTTTCTACAGATATTCTGGCTTTATCAATAGTTTCTTTGTCCATAATTATTTCACCAGTTTCATTCTCAAGACAATCTAATATCTTTGGAAGTGTAATTTTTTTCATGTGAGGGCACATATTACATGGTTTAACAAAGTCTACATTTGGATTTTCTATCTGGATATTGTCACTCATTGAGCACTCAGTGACCATCATTACTTTTTTTGGTTGATTATCTTTTACATATTTTATCATTCCAGATGTTGATCCAGCGAAATCACTTGCTTCAATTACATCAGGTGGGCACTCTGGGTGTGCTATAATTTTTATCCCTGGATTATTTTTTCTAATGTCGTCTATTTCTTTTTTATTAAATTGATCATGAACAATGCAAATTCCTTTCCAAGAAATAATTTCAACATCTGTCTGAGAAGCTACATATTTAGCTAAATAATCATCAGGTAAAAATATTACTCTTTTTACCCCAAGTGATTTAACTATTTTGACTGCATTGGCAGAAGTACAACAAACATCTGTTTCTGCTTTAACCTCTGCTGATGTGTTGACATAAGACACAACAGGAACGCCTGGGTATTTTTCTTTCAATAGTCTTACATCTTTACCTGTAATAGATGATGACAAAGAACAGCCAGCATCCATATCAGGAAGAATAACTTTTTTATCAGGGCTCATTAATTTTGCAGTTTCTGCCATGAAATGTACCCCAGCCATTAAAATAATATCAGCTGAAGTTTTTGAAGCTTCAATTGCTAATGCTAAAGAGTCTGCAGAAAAATCAGCTACACCATGATAAATTTCTGGTGTTTGATAATTGTGTGCAAGAATTACAGCATTTTTTTCTTTTTTTAATTTATTTATTTTATGAATATACGGAGCATGCACTGACCATTCAATTTCAGGCATAACCTTAGAAATCTTTTGATAAATAGGATCTGTTGCTTTACGTACTTCTTGTGTAAATTCCATGGGGATTTTTACCAATTTGAAACATGATTGTCATTCATTTATTATGGGACATATCGCGGTCGTGCTGAAATTGGTAGACAGGCACGGTTGAGGGCCGTGTGGACCTAGTCCATGAGAGTTCGAGTCTCTCCGACCGCACCAAAGTGAATTTTATAGAGGAGTTTTTGATGGATAAATTGCTTTCAGTAATATTTATGATTGGAGTTTTACTTTTAGTTCTACCAAGTTTTTTACAATCAAATTCTCAATTAAAGCAATTTCTTAAAAATCTCAGTATATGGATTATTGTAGTTTTTATTATTTTAATGATTTTTTATTTATTTAAATAAGAAAATTAGTTTTTTATCCAATCAGGTTTATTAATGTTTATTGAACTTTCTTTAGTTTTAAAATTTGCTTTTTCATTAAAGTTTTCGTTTAGGTATTTTACCAAAGCAAAAGGGTAGTCGCCATCAATTAAAACCTTACCTATTTCAATTTCATTATTATAAATACTTTCCCCTTCGTGTAGTTTTCCATTAATTACATTTATTGGAAATAATCTTTTTGAAAGCTTGTTCTTTAATTTAATTCGCGCTGTATTTTCTTGGCCAACATAACAGCCTTTTTTGAAATCAATTCCATTTAATTCCTCAAAATTACACTCAATACCAAACAATTTGTCTTTCAATTTATTTAAATCTTTTGGAACTATTCCAAGCCCATGACTTAATGAATAATATTCTTTAAGATCAGCATCATGAAGATCTAGTTTTTTTAAAGATAAATAAAGTTTTTCTAAATTAATAATTAATCTGGCACCTAAATTCTTATTTCTTGGATCTAAAAAAATTGGATCTTCTTTATATTTAATTGTACATCCAGGTCGATCTTTTGCTGTATCAAAAGTTAAGAATTTTTCATGAGAAAATGCTGCTACAACAAATTCATTACTTAAATTAAGAATTTCAACTCTTGATCTTAACTTATACAGGGATAATTGTTTGAATAACTCCTCTACCTGAGGTTTTTCGCAATCCAAAAGATATCCAGACTTATGTTTTACAATTATAAACTCATATAAAAATTTACCTTGGGGTGTAAGTAATGAACTAAAACAGCTATTTACATCACTTACTTTGTTTATATCGTTACTAATAAGATTTTGAAGAAACTCTTTTGCATCTTCTCCATTAATATAAAGAATTGCTCTGTCACCTAAAATGTAAACGTTTTTGATATTCATAATTGATTAATTATAAAATGTAATATAATAACAATTTCTCGAAATGTTAGATCTTATAATTAAAAACGGACAATGTTACGTCGATGGTGAGTTAAAAGATGTTGATGTTGCTATAAAAGATGGAAAAATTCAACAGATTGGTCAAATTTCAGAAGATGCAAATGAGACAATTAATGCAGAGGGTCATACAGTATTACCTGGTTGTATAGATACTCAAACACACTTTAGGGAGCCAGGATCAACAGATACTGAGGATCTTCATTCAGGTAGTAGAGCGGCAATAGCGGGAGGAATAACCAGTGTATTTGAAATGCCTAATACTAATCCGCCAACTTCAAATATGAAAGAATTTCAAAGAAAACTAGATCTCGCTAAAAATAGAATGTATTCCAATTATGCTTTTTATTTTGGAGCAACAGCAGACAATGCAGATGATTTAGCAAGTCTAGAAGGTTTAGAAGGTTGTTGTGGAATTAAACTTTTTGCAGGGTCATCAACTGGTAATTTATTGGTTGCTGAAGAAGGCGATATAGATAAAGTTTTTCAAAACGCCTCTAAAGTTGTTGCAGTTCATTCTGAAGATGAGGCAATCTTAAATGCAAACAAGAAATTAATAAAGGAGGGCGATGTTCATTCCCATCCAGTATGGAGAAGTGCAGAATGTGCAATAGCATCTACAAGACGAATTGTTCGAATTGCAGAAAAGCACAACAAGAAAGCTCATGTACTTCATATTACAACAAAAGAAGAAATTGATTTTCTATCACAACATAAAGGAAACATTACATTTGAGATTACTCCCCAACATTTAACTCTTTATGCTCCAGATTGTTATGACAAGCTTGGAACTTATGCTCAGATGAATCCACCATTAAGAGATAAATCTCATTATGATAGATTATGGTATGGAGTGAGAAATAATTTCAATGATACGATTGGGTCAGATCATGCTCCTCATTTAAAAGAAAATAAAGATAAAGTATATCCAAATACTCCTTCAGGAATGCCAGGAGTTCAAACT
The DNA here is from genome assembly GCA_902618695.1 of uncultured Pelagibacteraceae bacterium. Lineage (GTDB taxonomy): Bacteria > Pseudomonadota > Alphaproteobacteria > Pelagibacterales > Pelagibacteraceae > Pelagibacter. The sequence continues at coordinate 81,406 of CACNCB010000003.1, forward strand.
TTGATGCCCGTAATGTTAAATCATATTAATGATGGAAAATTATCTCTTAACCAATTGATGAATTTTGTTTGTGAAAATCCAGTAAAGATTTTTGGAATTAAAAATAAAGGATTTATTAAAAAGGGTTATGATGCAGATTTTACTATTGTAGATATGAACAAAACTATTGAAATTAAGAATGAAAATATTGAAAGCAAATGTAAATGGTCACCATTTCATGGATTTAAATTTAAAGGAACGCCTACCCACACCATTATTGCTGGAAGAATTAAAATGCAAGACGGAAAAATTTTAGGTGATCCTGATGGAGCCCCTCTACAGTTTAGCTAAGTTTTCCAGTAAAACTATTTACCAAAATTACACCTATAACAATTAAAAACAAACCTAATATTGTTTGCCAATTTAAGGTTTGTTTGAAAAATATGTAACCAAGAATTGCAATTGTAAAAATACCAAGTCCACTCCATGTTGCATACATAATTGCTATAGGAATCTTATTTGCCACAAAAGTTAACAAATAGAAAGCACAAAGATAAAAAAACGCAAGAGCAGTTGTTGGAATTAGTTTTGTAAAATTTTGTGTTATAGGTAATAACATTGTACCAGCAACTTCAAAAAATACTGCACCTGCAAGAAATAAGTATGTTTTAAACATTGTTTAAAATTTTATGTTGAATTAAATCTTCCTTAATCTCTGTTAAAATTGCTGGATCATCTATTGTTGGTGGAATTTTATATTTAATATTATCTGCAATTTTTCTTATTGTGCCTCTTAAAATTTTTCCTGATCTTGTTTTTGGTAATCTTTTAATAACAATTACAACTTTAAAAGCAGCAACTGGACCTATTTTATCTCTTACCATTTGAACACATTCTTTAGATATAGTTTCATTATCTTTATCAACGCCAGATTTTAAAACTACTAATCCAATAGGTAATTGACCTTTTAATTTATCTGCAATTCCTAGTACCGCACATTCAGCAACCGATTGATGTTCTGATAAAACTTCTTCGATGGCACCTGTAGATAATCTATGACCTGCTACATTTATAATGTCATCAGTCCTGGACATTATCCAAATGTAACCATCATCATCGATGTGACCTGCATCATATGTTTGGTAGTAACCTTCGTAATTAGACATATAGTTTTCTTTATATCTCTCATCTGCATTCCATAATGTTGGAAATGTCCCTGGAGGTAAAGGAAGTTTAACAACGATATCTCCCATCTCATTTGGTTTAGCTAAAGACTGATCTGGTTTGATAATTTTTACATCATACCCTGGCACAGCTTTGCAGGCTGAACCATATTTCGTTTCCATCATTTCAATACCAGTACAATTTGAGCTAATTGCCCAGCTTGTCTCTGTTTGCCACCAATGATCAATGACTGGAACTTTAAGTAAATTCTCAGCCCATTTAATAGTATCTGGATCAGCTCTCTCTCCCGCAAGGAATAAACTTTCAAAACTGCTCAAATCATATTTTGAGAAAAATTTACCTTCAGGATCTTCTTTTTTAATTGCTCTAAAAGCTGTTGGAGCTGTAAAAAGAGATTTTACTTTATAATCTGAAATGATCTTCCAGAAAGCACCTGCGTCTGGAGTTCCCACAGGCTTACCTTCAAACAAAACTGTAGTACATCCTTTAAATAAAGGAGCGTAAACAATATATGAGTGCCCTACAATCCAACCAATGTCGCTTGCTGACCACCAAATATCATCTGTATCAATGTTGTAAATATTTTTCATAGTCCATTTGAGAGCAACAATGTGACCTCCAACATCTCTCACAATCCCTTTGGGAGTTCCGGTTGTGCCAGATGTATATAAAATATAAGCAAACTCATTGGAGTTCATCTCAACACAGTCTGCATCCTGTGCATTAGAAACAACTTCTTCCCAACCGACCTCATTTGGACCATTTAATTTAACCTCATGACCAGGTCTTTGAAACAAAATCATCTTTTCAATTTTGTGATCGGCTATTTTAATAGCTTCATCAACAAGTGGTTTGTACTCAACAGTTCTTCCTGGTTCAAAACCACATGAAGCGGTCACTAATAACTTTGCTTTACTGTCATCTATTCTGCTTGCTAGTTCATTTGATGCAAACCCACCAAAAACTACTGAGTGGATTGCCCCAATTCTTGCACAAGCTAGCATTGCAATTACTGCTTCAGGGATCATTGGCATGTAAATAATCACTCTATCACCTTTATTAGCGCCTTGAGCTTTCAATGCCCCTGCAAATTTAGAGACCTTCGATCTTAATTTCTCATAAGTGAACTGACTTTTGTTACCTGTTATAGGGCTATCGTAGATTAATGCTATTTTTTGCCCTCTTCCTTGATCAATATGAATGTCTAAAGCGTTATAACAGGTGTTAGTTACTCCATCTTCGAACCATTTATAGAAAGGTGGGTTAGATTTATTTAAAATTTTTGATGGTTTTTTAAACCAAAAGATATCATCAGAAGCTTCTTGCCAAAATTTTTCAGGATTTCTTATAGAATTTTCGTAAATTTGATTAAATGTAGAAGACATAAAAATTTGATTCGAATTCCTTATTTTTTTTGATTTTTAACTTATAAATTGTATTTAATTTTAAAAATTAAGTAAAATCAATGCTTATTAGTGACAATTAAGTCTTCATAAAACTATTTTAATTTGCTATTTAACCACGAAATTGGCTTAAGGTAACTTAAGTCTAGTTTATATAAACTAAATAAAAACTAACGAAGAGGGAGTTTTTTATGAAAAAACTTAAACTGTTTGCTTTAGCAGCTATGGCCTTGATAGGTTTTTCAGGTATAGCAATTGCAGCAGACGCAACGATGTTGATGCAAGATGACTTCGTGGGAATTTCATTCTGGGTTATCTCTATGGGAATGTTAGCAGCTACTGCTTTCTTTTTCATGGAAACAGGCAACGTCGCATCAGGCTGGAGAACATCAGTTATTGTTGCTGGTCTAGTAACTGGTATTGCATTCATACACTACATGTACATGAGAGAAGTATGGGTTGCTACCGGAGACTCACCAACTGTTTACAGATACATTGACTGGTTAATCACTGTGCCATTGCAGATGGTAGAATTCTATTTAATTCTAGCAGCTATTAACAAAGCAAACTCTGGAATGTTCTGGAGATTGTTAATTGGTTCATTAGTGATGCTAATCGGTGGTTACTTAGGTGAAGCAGGATACATCAATGCTACACTAGGTTTCATAATCGGAATGGCAGGTTGGGTATACATTCTTTATGAAGTATTCTCAGGTGAAGCTGGTAAAGCTGCAGCGAAAAGTGGAAACAAGGCTCTTGTAACTGCTTTTGGTGCAATGAGAATGATCGTTACAGTAGGTTGGGCAATTTACCCATTAGGTTATGTATTTGGTTACTTAACTGGTGGTGTAGACGCTAACTCACTTAACGTCGTTTATAACTTAGCTGACTTCATTAACAAAATTGCATTTGGTCTAGTAATTTGGGCTGCTGCAACTAGTTCAAGCGGAAGAAGAGCTAAGTAATTAGCTAAAATTTAAATTAAGGGCAGGTACAATTTTGTACTTGCCCTTTTTTTTTGCCTTTATTAAATTATGTATAATAACTATACATATTTTTTATTTATGGATGTGAAACTAGAAAAATGGCACAAGTGCCAAGTTGATAAAGAAGTTCTTAAAGAGCTTTCTAAGAAATCAGATATAAAAGGACTGCAACATGTTTCGGTTTTTTTTGGACTATTATTAATAACGGGAATTCTTGCATATCAAACATGGGGTACATGGTGGTCAGTATTTTGGTTTTTAGCTTATGCAAACATTTATTCTTTCTCTAATCCATTATGGCATGAAACAGGTCACAAAACTGCTTTTAAATCAAAATTCTTAAACGAACTTTTTTATTACATTTCATCCTATATGGCCAATTTTGAACCTACACGATGGAGATACACACACTTTGTTCATCATGGAAATACTTATTCAACAGAAAATCCTTTTGATCATGAAATTGAATATGGAAATGATTTAAAAGAAACACCAAAAAGATTAATTATAAATATAATTCCATTTTTAGATTTAATTTATTTTAAAAAACACATTTCTTTTGAAATTGTTCAGCATGCTTTAGGAATTAAAACAAAAGTTATGCAAGATTGCATTCCAGAGAATGCGCAAGCGAAAGCAATTTTAATTTCAAGAATTTATGTTGCTATTTGGCTTTTAATTATTATGTGGTCTATACTAGTTTCTTCTTGGATGCCTTTATTGTATTTTGTTTTACCACAATTTTATGGAAAAACTTTACATAAACTTGTTGCATTTACTCAACATGCAGGTTTGGCAAGAAACATTAAAGATCATAGAGTTACATCACGTGAAATGTATTTAAATCCAATACTAAGTTTTTTATATTGGAAAATGGAATATCATTTAACTCATCATATGTTTCCAACTGTTCCGTCATATAATCTTGATAAGCTACACCACCATATAAAAGATCAATTACCAAAACCAAATGATGGATTGATAGACGCATATAAAGAAATTATTCCTGCATTAATTAAACAAAAAGAAGATAAAACCTATTTTATAAAAAAAGAGCTACCTGAACCTCAAAATATCTAAAAATATACAAAGTATGATTTTACTTACTTGTTCTATTTAGATAAGAAACTATATATAGCGCATGGCAAAAATTACTTATCACACTCATGATAACAAAACTCACAAGATAGATGTTCAAAACGGTTTAACTGTAATGGAAGGTGCAATCCAAAACGATATTCCAGGAATTGATGCTGATTGTGGAGGGGGAATGGCGTGTGCTACTTGCCATGTTTATGTCAAAGAACAATGGTTAGATAAACTTCCAGCTAAAGAAGACGGCGAAGAAGATATGCTTGATATGGCTTTTGAACCAAAAAATAATAGTAGATTAAGTTGTCAATTAATTGTTTCAGACGAGTTGGATGGATTAGAGGTAAACATTCCATCAAAGCAAGGTTAAATGAATAAAACAGATGTATTAATTATTGGAGCTGGACCAACAGGTTTGTTCTGTGCTCATCAACTTGGAATTATAGGATTAAATTGTGAGATAGTGGATAATCTTGATAAAGCAGGAGGTCAATGTATTGAGCTTTACCCCGATAAACCTATTTACGATATCCCAGCAGTACCTGAGTGCACTGGAGAAGAATTGACTAATAATCTTTTAAAGCAAATTAAACCTTTCAATATTAAATTTCACTTAAATGAAAGAGTAGAAGAACTAAAAAAAAATCAAAATAGATGGAATGTTAAAACCTCTGGTGGAGTAGAGTTTGATGTTGCAGCGATTGTAATAGCTGGCGGCGTTGGTTCTTTTGAGCCAAGGAAGTTTCCAGTAAAGGAGTGTGAAAAATTTGAGGGCAATTCTTTATTTTATTCAATTAAAGATAAATCAATATTTAAAAACAAAACTATTTCAATATTTGGAGGAGGAGACTCAGCCTTAGATTGGGCTATTGAATTATCAAATGCGTCTAAAGTAAATTTAATTCATAGAAGAGATGGTTTTAGCGGAGCAGAAGCAAGTGTTCAAAAAGTAAAAGAGTTTCATGAACAAGGAAAATTAAATTTATATACAAATTATCAAATGGACACAGTTTTAGGAGACAAAAACATTGAGTCGGTAAAAATAAAACATGATGAAGGAGAAATTAAAGAAATTAAATCTGATTATATATTAGGTTTTTTTGGCTTAATTATGCAACTTGGTCCTATTTTAGATTGGGGATTAAATATTAACAAGAAAACTGTTCAGGTAAATACTGAAAACTTCGAAACTAATGTAAATGGCATATTTGCGATTGGAGATATTTGTTCTTATCCAGGAAAATTAAAATTAATCCTTTCAGGTTTTCATGAAGGTGCGTTAGCTGCAAGAGGTTGTTTTAAATATGCAAAACCAGATGAGAAATTAAGATTTGAATTCACAACTACGTCTAAAGCTGCACAGGAAAGACTTGGAATTAAAAAATGATAGAACTTTTTTCTGCCAACACTCCTAATGGATGGAAGATTAGCATCATGCTTGAAGAAATTGGTTATGAGTACAAAGTAACAAAAGTTGACATAAGTAAAGAGGAGCAATTCAAACCAGAGTTTGTAAAATTAAGCCCATTTGGAAAAATTCCTGTCATTATTGATCATGAAAACAATAAAAGCATCTTTGAGTCTGGTGCAATCCTAATGTATTTAGGTGATAAAAGTGGAAAACTTTATAATGACAAAGATAGACTAGTTATTAATCAATGGTTGATGGCTCAAATGGGAACAGTAGGACCCATGATTGGTCAACATCATCAATTTCATCATTACAATCCAGGTAAAAGTGAGTTTGGTGAGAAAAGATATTTTAAAATTACCAAAAGACTTTATGGAGAATTGGATGCTAGATTAAAAGAATCTAAATTTCTTGCGGGTAACGATTATACTATTGCAGATATTGCAACTTGGCCATGGATGGCAAGACATGAATGGCACGACATTGGTTTAAAAAATTATAAAAATTTATCAAGATGGTACTTAGATATTGCTGAACGTGAAGCAGTCATTAAAGGTTATGCCTTTATGGATAATGAAGCTAAAATTCCAAAATTTTAAAAATTTATCCAAACAATCTATAAAGAGTGCTAAGAATTCCATAACCTGAAAATTCAATAGCTAAAATTACAATTATTATTAATAGTAATTTTTTATTCATTTCAAAAATAAATATAATAGAAGTAAAACCCAGAAAAAAGGATAGTAAAAATAAATATATTTTTTAGCAAATAGGAACGAGATTGAATTGTGTTTAGATGATTTTTTTCTCATTCTAGTCATCTGCATGAACTTTTTCATCTTTTTCATGCTTTTCTTGTGCAGTTATAGTGTACTTAGCAACAGGTCTTGCCATTAATCTTTTCAAACCAATTGGTTCTGCTGTATCTAAGCAGTATCCATAAGTATCTTCCCTAATTCTTCTCAAAGCTTTATCAATTTCAGATATCAATTTAATTTGTCGATTAATTGCTTTCATTTCCACATTACTATCAATATATGAGTTTGCTTGATCCACAATATCTGCAGAAATATTATTGTCATCCATGCTACCGTTGTAGAGAGCTTCATTATTAGCTTTAATTAATTCCTTTTTCCACTCTGTGAGTCTAATTCTAAAATAGACTTTATGTTTTTCACACATATATTTTTCTGTCTCTTTAGGAATGTAAGTTTTAGAAATTTTTACTGGTCCTTTAAAAACAACTTTAGCAGCAGTTTTACTTGTTTTACTTACAACTTTAGCTTTTGGCTTTGATACTTTTTTTTTTGCTTTAGCAGTCTTTGGCATAGCTTAATTTTAATCGCTCGGAGTATATTCAGCAAATTAGGGGTGTCAAGCAAGCTTAATTGATATAAATATTTATAAATGACCATTAATAACAAAAATATCAACAATGTTTTTTATATTTTTGTTACAGCTCATCTTATTTTTTGGACTTTGATTCCATCACTCACAAATCATAATTTACCATTGGATACAATTGAAGCTTTAGCTTGGGGAAGTAATTTAGATTGGGGATTTAATAAGCATCCACCCATGAGCGCTTTATTTCCAGAAATATTTTTTCAAATTTTTGGATCCCAAGATTGGGTTTATTATTTGTTAAGTCAAATTTTTGTAATAATTTCTTTTTATTATGTTTTTAAATTTTCAAATGAAATATTTAACAATAAATTATTAGGTTTAATCTCCGTATTATTAATCGAAGCAATTTACTTTTATAACTTCACTACACCAGAATTTAATGTAAATGTTTGCCAGCTACCTTTTTGGTCTTTAACAGTTTATTATTCTTGGAAAATATATATTGGTAAAGAATTAAAGTTTATGGATTGTTTTTTAGTAGGTCTGTTTGCAGCTTTTGGTTTTTTATCAAAATATCTATTTATTTATTTATTAGTTTCAATTGACCTATTATTTATTTATTTAATTTTTTTTAAAAAAGATAGGAAATTTGATTTTAAATATCTAATTACTCTAGAAGTTTTCTTGGTAGTTTTAGTTCCACACTTAATTTGGTTAAGCGATAATGATTTTATTACTATTACATATGGATTGGCTAGAACTGGCTTAGAACAATCTAGTTTTTTAGATCATATTAAATATCCAGCAATCTTTTTGTTAAAACAAGTAGGGATTTTAATTCCTTTTTTAATATTATCCTGGTTATTGGTTAAACAAATTAAATTGAATTTAAATTATAAGGATAAAAAATTGCTATTTTTATTAGCAATTAATCTTTTGCCAATATTTTTAATGTTTCTAACATCATTAATTACTGGATCAAAAATAAGAACCATGTGGATGACACCCTTTTATTTATTTTTTGGATCATTAATTGTTTATTTGTTTCAAGTTCAAATTAATCTTAAAAAGTTAAAACCTTTCATGATTGGATTTGCTTTCTTTTTCTTTTTATCACCTGTTCTTTATGCTTATATTTCAATTTCAAATGACGACAAAAGAACTGATTATATGGGCAAAGAAATTGCAGTCAAAACTCAATATGCTTGGGATCAGCAATTCGACTCATCCATTAATGTAGTTTTGGGAGATGAATGGAATGCTGGAAATCTATCTTATCATTTAAAGTCAAGACCAGTTTGGGATGGATTTGTTGAAAGGGAAAAACTCGATCAATTGAAAGATTATTTGTGTCTTGATAATGTCTGTGTAGGTTCAAGATAAATGAAATATGTAATTTTAATTCCAATTTATAACGACAGAGAGTCTTTAAAAATATTGGTAGAAAATATTAATTCTGAAATAAAAGATTTAAATCATGAAATTTCATTAGTTGTTGTTAATGACGCGTCATCACATCAAATAATTGATAATTATCCAAATACAGAAAATATTAGCTCTTTTGAAATAATAAATATGAAAGAAAATAGAGGTCATGCAAGATGTATTGCATCTGGCTTAAAATTTATCTTTGAAAAAAAAGAATTTGATTTTGTAATTCCAATGGATGGTGATGGAGAAGATAGACCTGAAGAAATTAAAAATTTTGTTCAATTATCCGAACAATCTAGCGAAAGATCAATAATTGGTGAAAGAGTAAAAAGATCTGAAGGTTTATTTTTTCAATTGTGTTATCAATTTCATAAATTATTAACTTTTGCTTTTACTGGGCAATCAATCAAATTTGGGAATTTTACCTGCCTATCTAAATCAACGGTGAAAAAAATGTTAGAAGAAAAAGCTACATGGAATAGTTTTTCTGGGTCATTAAAAAAAATAGAAAAAAATTTAATTTCTATTCCATCTGTAAGAGGCAAAAGATATTTTGGACCATCTCAAATGAGTTTCTTTAATTTATTAAAACATTCTCTTTCAATAATAAGTGTTTTTAGAAAAACAGTTTTAATTCGATCAGCTTTATTTATAATTTTTTATATTTTACTTATTAAAAGTTATGCATCTGTAATCACATCATTGCCTTTAGTTTTGTTATTAATTATGATTTATTCAATTTCTAGTTTAGCTTTAAGAGAAAATATTGAAGAATTTAATAATTGTTTAACAAATATTCATGATATTGATAAAATAAATAAATAATGAAAAACTTTTTTAGAAAAGTTGCATTCGGTATTAGCTCTAACGAGGAAGTTCCATCCGATCCATTAAATTGGGCTCTTGATCAAGTAAATGATGTTCCAGAATTATCATGGAAAGGTAAAATATATTCTGAAAAAGAACTTAGAAAACATTATAGGGATTGGGTCTATGGAGATAGAAAGGTATTAAGAAAAAAATATAAAGATAACAAAACACTTTATAAAACACACAAAGATATTTTGAGACACAAAACTGGACAAAAGTTTTGGGAGTCTTTAGAAATTTCGATTAGACACAATGAAGGAATTAATAGTAGTCGTCCAGTTTTAGCAAAATTATGGATGTTTTGGGGGAATTTTTTTGCAATAAGTGAAAAAGATTTTTTAGCCAATTATTCAACCGGTCCTTATCAAAGAGAAATTATTCGACCAAATCTAAATCAATCATTTGAAAAAATGGTTTACGAAGTAACCACTTCATGGGCAATGATTCATCATTTAGATAATAGCGAAAGTGCTGGACCTAAAAGTGTAACAGCAAGAGAAGAATGGAGAAGAAGAAAAAAAGAACCTGCAACAATCAATGAAAATCATGCTAGAGAATTATTGGAGCTTCATACAGTTTCTCCTAAAGCGGGTTATACTCAAGAAGATGTAATCCAATTAGCTTATATCATGACAGGTTGGCAACATAAATGGAGCAAAAAAAATTTAGAAACAGGCAATGTCTGGTTTAATTCAGAATACCACCAACCAGGAATGAAAAATGTTTTGGGAAAAGAGTATAAAAGAGGAAAAAAAACGTTAGCAACAATAATAAAGGATTTAGTAAATCATCCTAATTGTAGAGATTTTGTTGCCGAAAGACTTTGCAGATTTTTAATCACAGATGAACCTACAAAGGAGATGAAGCAACCAATCATTGATGCTTTTGTGAAGTCTGATGGTTTTCTTCCTCAAATTCACAAAGCAGCAATTAAAGTAGCATTTGATTACAATGATAAATTTAAAAAATTTCAAACTCCTGAAAATTGGTTTATTCAAGTTGCAAAGTTGGGAGACTTAGAGTGGCCCCCATCACCTCAAACAATGGACTCATACGAATTAGGAACCAAACCTACTCGTAAACAAAGATCGCCTGAGAGATTATTAAGAAATATAGGTCAGCATCCTTTTAGAGCAAAACAGCCTAATGGTTGGTCTGATCATTCTGATGACTGGATTTCGCCAGAGTTATTAATAAGAAGACTTGTTTATGCAAAGTTGAGTCATTCCTTTTCTAAAATGCAAAATAATAATGAGGATTACTATCAAAATATTGTAGAAAAAAATTTTGATAATCCTGATAAAATTATGAAATATTTAAAACAAAAAAGTAGAATTGTTGAAAAACAAACTTTACTTTTTAATCACCCGGAGTTTTTAAGATCATGAAAATAACAAGAAGAGATTTTTTAAAGACTACAGCTCTAACATCATTATATTTTGCAGGGTTTGGTGGACAAACTTATGCAGATCAAGTTAAAAAGAAAAATTTAGTAATCATAATGCTACGAGGAGGAATGGATGGTCTATGCGCTATTCCAGTAAAAGGTGATAAAAATTTTGAAAAGTTAAGAAGTAAAATTAATCTTGATAGAACTTTAAAACTGACATCAGATTTTGATTTACACCCTGCGCTAAAAACATTTAAAAATCTTTGGGACCAAAACCAAAGTTCAGCAGTTCATGCTACCAATATTCCTTATACAGGCAGATCCCACTTTGATGGGCAAAACTTAATGGAGTCAGGTGGAAAAATACCTTATCAAGAAAAAACAGGTTGGTTAGGAAGAGGCATGAAAATAGCTGGATTGACTGGAAATGGATTAGCATTAGCACTACCAATGCCGTTACTGATTAGAGGTGTTCCGATGAACAACAATTATTTTCCAGTTGGTCATAAATTGCCATATCCATCAACTCTTAAAATGATTCAAGAGGCATACAAAGAATATGATGAAAAATTATTAAGTGAAAATTTAGAAATAATTCAAACAAGAGAATTAAGTAATACGTCAAGTGATCATAGTTGGGTTCTTGCTTCAAATGCTGCTAACGAATTATCTAAACCTAATGGACCAAAAGTAGCTGTTTTTGAAGTAGATGGATTTGACACACATGCCGCACAAGGCGCAACTGACGGAGCTCATGCTGATTGTCTAAGAGATTATGACAATATTATTAAATCTCTTAAATCTTCAATGTCTAAAGAAGCTTTTGATAATACTTTAGTATTAACGCTAACAGAATTTGGAAGAACAATTAAGCAGAACAGTAGTAATGGAACAGAACATGGTTATGGATCGGCTATTTTAATTGCAGGAGGACTAGTTAAAAAAGCTCAAGTTCATACGGATTGGCCAGGATTAAAAAGAAAAGAATTATTTGAAGGAAGAGATTTAAATTCTACGATAGACTCGAGGGCAATTTATGCTTCAGCAATGTCCACAGTCTTTGATGTAGATTTCAAAAAGATTACTAAAGAAGTTTTCTGGGGAGAAAATTTACCAAATTTATCTGACAAGCTATTTAAAGTTTAGCAACAGCTACAGCTTTTCTTGCTAGCTTTGGGTTGATCATCAGCTTTTGCAGCTTCTAATTCTTTTTGTTCGTCTTCAATAGCTTTTTGTTTCTTTGAAATTTTGTGTCCAAAGTAATCATAAAGAGAGGCAAAGCCTAATTTAGAGGCTCTTTTTTCCTCATAATTTCTTCGCCCTTTAAGGTTTTCAATTATTTTGACTATTTGTTGGTTTTGCATGCTCTCTTTTTATTTAAAAGTCAAATAATTCAAGCTATAAAAATTGACAAACTCTAAATAGGATTTTTTGTGCTAGGATAATGTCATGAATATAAGTCAAAAAAAACTAGAAAAATCTAGGGGCAGATTAGAAATAAAAATAAAAGGTCAAAATTTACAAAAACTATATCAGCAAGGGTCCTTAAAAGCTTTGATGCCAGATTTTCATGAAAATATAAATCAATTAATGCTCATCAATACTGCTGGTGGAATTACTAGTGGAGATGAATACAATTACGAGATAGAGATTGATAAATCGAATCTTTGTATCTCAACCCAGGCTGCGGAAAAGATTTACAGCGGGTTCGGAGATCCAGCCAACTTAGAAATTAATTTTAATTTATCGAACAATTCAAATTTATTTTGGTTACCTAAAGAATTAATTTTATTTAATAATTGTAACTTAAAAAGAAAAATTAATTTTAATTTATCAAAAGACTCAAATTTACTTCTTTGTGAAAATATAATTTTTGGAAGAACTTC
>CACNCB010000004.1 GCA_902618695.1 uncultured Pelagibacteraceae bacterium
AATTTTTCTTTTCTCTGAACTCATTAATTATCTTTAACCATATCATTTTTCATTTCATCCCCAAAGTACTTTAGAATGTTCTGAATAGGAGTGGGTATAGCTCCGCATAAAGCACATAAACAACCTTTTTTCATTGTAACAAGCAATTCTTCAAGCAATTTCAAAGGTATTTTGGCAGTTTTCTTTTTAGCTTGGTCAAACATTTCTTTACCTCTGTAAGATCCAAGTCTTCCAGGAAAACATTTTCCACATGATTCTTCTGCAGAAAATTCAAATAGATGATGAATGTATTCAGCCATAGAAAAATCTTTAGGAATACTCACCACACTAGCATGACCTAACATGAAACCTTTTGCAGTAAACTCCTGAAAATCTAAATTAAGATTTTCTATTTCACTTAATGGAACCACACCACCAAGTGGCCCGCCAATTTGAAAAGCTTTTAATGGTTCTTTATACCCTCCACCAATTTCATTAAATATTTTTTTCATTGGAGTACCCATATCAATTTCATAAACACCTGGGTTGTTAAAGAAACTATCCAAACAAACCAATTTAGTACCTGCTGATTTTTTATTTCCTATAGATGAAAACTTTTCAGACCCATTTATTAAAATTCCAGTTGCAGCTGCTAAAGTTTCAACATTGTTAACTACAGTTGGTTTTTTATATAATCCTTCTGTAACAGGAAAAGGAGGTCTAACGTCAACTTCTGCTCTTCGTCCTTCAATAGATGCAATCAAAGCTGTTTCTTCTCCACAGATATATGCACCTTGACCAATACAGATTCCTAAATCGAATGAAAAATCTGTTCCTAAAATATTTTCACCTAATAATCCTAATTTTTTAAGTTCGTTTATACTACCATTCAATGCTTCAATTGATTTTGGATATTCACCTCTTATATATAAAACACCCTCATCACTCCCAATTACATAACCACACATTACCATTCCAAAAATAACTTTTAGCGGCTGGTCTTCTAACAAATACCTATCTGAAAATGCACCAGAGTCTCCCTCGTCAGCATTACAGATAACATATTTTTTATCACCTTTCGCTTTACTACAAAAATCCCATTTCATTCCTGTTGGAAAACCTGCACCACCTCTCCCTGTTAAATTTGAGTCTAATAATGATTTTACTATTTCTTTTTTATCTGATTTTAAAAATTTACTTAATTGATCTTTGAATTGGTCTGTAGAAGAAAGTTTATCATCCATTAAAAAACTTGTTGTCGCATAACTCTTAGAAAAAAATTTTTCTTGCTTAATTTCCTCACCTTTTAAAATCTGATCAATTTTTTCTATATCTTTACCAGCATAATTTTCTCCATCATAGTGAAATGCATGGTTTTCATAACAATGACCTAAGCAGAACATTTCTCCAACTTTGTCATCACCTAGTTTTTCCTTGAGTTTATCTTTTAATTTGTCTTGAGTACCTGCACACATGCATGCACTACCGTTACAAACGAACGCTTTTTTTTCTCTATGAGAAGGTCTTAAAAATTCATAAAAGGATTCTGCACCATGGAGAGTTGAAACACCTAGGTTATGTTTTTTGGCAATTTCTTTAATATCTTGTGGACTATCGCTTAAGGTGTTTTCTGAGATTTGCTTAAATAGGTTATCTTTTAAGCCTATTCTGCCTGATAAATTACTTATATTTTTTGACACAAATACCCTTTTATTAATTTAGTCCACAATAACTTTTTTGTTATTTGTGTAAATATTAAAACTGTCCCTCTTTACGAAACCAACAAGGGTAATGTCAAATTTATTCGCTAAATCGATAGCAAGACTAGTTGGCGCACCAACCCCTATCATTATACCTATATCTGTCATCAAAACCTTTTGAACCAATTCAAAATTCAGTCTGCCTGAGCATGTTATAAATTGGTTTTTAGGATAAATTTGGTTGCTCTTTAATGCACAACCAATAAGTTTATCTAGAGCATTATGTCTTCCTACATCCTCTTTAATATTAATTAATTCTCCATTGCTATTAAAAATACCGCTTGCATGAATTCCACCTGTTTTACTAAACTCTGATTGGCCTTCTCTCAATATTTCAGGTGATTTAATAATAACCTCTTTTTTGATTTTGGGTTCTGATAGATTTGTTTTATTTTTTTTAATTATTTCTAGAGCATCAAGTGAAGATTTTCCACACACACCACACGATGAATTAGTTAAAAAATCTCTTTTTATTTTTGAAATATTCACATTTTCAGAATTATTTAAAGTTGCTAATATTTTATTTTGAATATTGTATTGACCAACTTTATCTCCATAACTTTCTATTGAATCAATATCACTAATATTTGTTATAATTTGTTCGTTATATAAAAATCCTCTTACAAGATCCTCATCATCACCCGGGGTTCTCATTGTTATAGATAAACTTTGATTTATCCATTTACCAGACTCCTTAAACTTTAATGAAATCTCCAAAGGTTCTTCAATTGAAATTAAATCATCTGCATTTTCAAACTTATTAGATGAATATTTTAAAACTTTATATTTGGAATTCATGAATTATTTTATTGGATAGTTTTTTTTTAATATATATTTGTTAATTATAATTGCTAATAACAATATAATTATAGAACCAAAAATAATTGGATTAATTAAATAATCATAAGAGGCACTTCCAATAATAACGATAATTGGATTTCCACCAGCAGGCGGGTGAACAATATTAAATAAAATCATTAAAAAAACCCCAGCTCCAACAGCGATTGCAATACTGATATAAATAGGGAGCGGAATATAGTTTACAAAAATTACTCCTACTAAAGCTGTTATTAAATGTCCAAAAAAAACATTCTTTGGTTGTGCAAATGGGCTTTCGGGAAAACCAAATAGCAAAACCATTGAGGAACCGAATGAGGCTGCAATAAAATATCCCAGTGTACTTTTATAAGTAAGGACTGTTAGTATACCAATTGTAAATGCTGAAAAAAAACCTGCGATTAATGCTTTCTGCAATAATGGTTTAGTAATTTTGATCATTTATATTTTTAATGCTTTGGCAATAGTTCTTAATGGCAAAAGCAAACATTCTTTTCTTGAAAGATTTTTTTTATCTAAAATTTCCTTAAAGTCTCTCCAATGTTTTTCCATACTTACTTTTGCGTCCTCAAAAAGTTGTTCACCAACTTTTATAAATTTTTTTATATCATCAACTTTTTTTTCCTTAATTTTTCTGGATAATAGACTGACTGATGCCTGACAATAAACACACGATTTACATTGATAACCCATATCCTTTACAACATCTTCTTTGACAATTAAGCTTATTTCCATCTCATCACCACATAATGGATTTTTGTGTTTTGACTTATGTGTATAATTTTCAACAACTTTATTGTTTTCAGTATGGGCTGCTATTTCTAAAATTTTTAAATCCATTTAATTTCTTTAATTCAACTTTGAATGTTTTATATTTTATAGATGGATCATAACAATATTTTAGGTACTGTGCTAGCAGGCGGTAAGTCACAAAGGTTTGGAGAAGATAAATCTCAAGTAAAGTTAGCTGATAAATCGTTAATTGATCACATGTTGGTTGAAATAATTGATGAATTCAAGGAACTCTTAATAGTATCTAATAATAAAATTAATTTTCATAACTCAGAAAAAATTTCAATAATCGAAGATTTTGAAAAAGGTCTTGGTCCGTTAGGTGGAGTTTTATCAGCTATGAAATGGATAAAAGAAAATCAAAAAGAATACAGATGGATAGCAACTTTTCCTGTCGATACACCTTTTTTTAAGAAACAAATACTTAAAGATTTTATTCAAAATATTAATTTTAACGAAAGTGATTTATTTTTCATTAAGTCAAACAAAACACGACATAATATATTTGGCTTATGGTCGATTAATTTACTAGATAAATTAGAAAAGGATTTAAAACATGGAGAAAGAAAAGTTGAGTTGTGGGCTAATAATACTGGGGTAAGAATAATTAATATGGAGTTTTCAAATAACGATCCTTTCTTTAATATAAATACAAAAGAAGATTTAAAAAAAGCTGAAGAAATACTCAAAAATGATTAGTTACGAAAAATCTAAGACAATTTTAAAAAAAGCAAAAATTAAAATTAAAGAGGAAACTATAAAGAGTATAAATTCTCTAAATAGAGTAGTTTCTATTAATATCTATTCTAATATAAATTATCCAGCAGGAAATAATGCTGCGTTTGATGGTTATGCAATTAATTCAAAAGATACAAATGGATTAAAAAAAAAATTCCCAAAAAAATTTAAAATTATTGGCTCAATTGCGGCGGGAATGAAACCATTTAAAAAAAAGATAAAAAAATTTGATACTGCCGAAATAATGACAGGAGGAATTATACCAAAGGGTTTTGATACAATTATTCCTATAGAACAAATAATTTTTACACCTAATAAAAAATATATTTTAATTGACCAAAAAATAAAAAAATTTGATCACATTAGATTTGTAGGTTCAGATTATAGAAAAGGGGAGGTTGTAATAAAAAAAAATACAATTGTTCAAGCAAACCATATTTTAGCTTTTAAAAGTTTAGGTATTAAACAAATTAAAGTAAAAAAAAGAATTAACATATTATTTTTTTCGACAGGAAACGAAATATCAGACAAAGATAATATTCCAAATTGGATGGTAAGAAATTCAAACACTCACTATATAAAAAACTTAAATCAAAATTTTTTATTTAATTTTAAAAGTGGAAGTATATTGAGAGATAATCATCAAAATATTTTTAAACAAAAAATAAATAAATTAATTAAATCCAAAGATGATATTATTATTACTTCAGGCGCAGTGTCTGCAGGTAAGTTCGATTTTATACCTGATGTAGTTAAAAAATTTAAGCTATCAAGCTATTTCAAAAGTACTGCAATAAGGCCTGGAAAACCAATAATGTTTGCCAAAATTAAAGGAAAAGAAAAGGCAATTTTTGGACTCCCTGGAAATCCAATCTCCTCAGCTGCATGTTTTAGATTTTTTGTAATTCCATATATTTTAGATGCTTTAGGGTTATCAGAAGAAAAACCTATTAAAGCTATTTTGACAAACAGTTTTGATAAAAAAAAGAATTTCACAAGATTTGTAAAGAGTCAATTAAGTACAACTAAAAATGGAAAAATGAATGTTGAAATCTTAAAAGGTCAAGAGTCTTTTAGAATTAAATCATTTGTAAAATCGAATATTTGGGTTTTGTTACCAGAAGGTAAATCCAAATTTAAAAAAGGAGATATCGTTGATTGTTTTTTCCCAAACCTTTCAAATCAAAATTTAGTTTAGAAACGTATTTTTGTTGTAGAAAATTCTATTTACAATTAGATTTCTGAATATGTTAGAGTTGAGAAATCCAAGGATAGCTATTCCTGTTGTACTTTTTGCCGGACTTTTATGGTCGTTTGGTCCACTAGTAGTTCGATACATGGATAATCCTCAATTAGTACCTTGGCAGTATATTTTTGGCAGAGGTTTAACAATTTTCATCCTATTAAATCTTTATTTATTTTTCGAAGAAGGAAAAAATTTTTATAAAAACTATTATAAAATAGGTTTATCTGGAGTAATCGGTGGATCTGGATTGGGGGTCGCTATGATTACATTTATTTATTCAATTACAAACACTAGTGCTGCAGTTACTTTGCTTTGTTTGGCCGCAATGCCTTTTTTTACAGCATTATTGGCGTTTTTATTTTTAAAAGAAAAAATTTCTCTAAATGTTTGGATATCAATAATAATTGCAACAGTTGGCTTAATTATTATGGCTCTTGATAATACTGGTGAAAAATCATTAATTGGTTTTGTATTTGGTTTAACATCTTCAATTGGTTTTTCAGTTTTTTCTGTAACTTTAAGATGGAGAAAAGAAACACCTAAATTTACTACAGTAGCTTTTGCAGGTTTCTTTTGTTTAGTTTTTGCAACAATTATGATTTTATCAAACAATTTAGTTTTCTTTTCTTCTAGCTATAATGGAACTTTGTTTTCTTTGCATGGGACACTAGTTTGTTTTGGTTTAATTTTATATTCAATTGGATCTAAAGCGATACCAGCAGCGGAATTGACTCTATTATCTTTAACTGAGGTTGTGGGTGGAATTTTTTGGGTTTGGTTACCATTATTTGGCATTAATGAAGTGCCATCCACAAATACTATAATTGGTGGTTTTTTTCTTTTCGTATCTATATTCTATTACAGTTTAATAATGAGATGGAACAAAAGATACATAGCATTAAATTAATATGGAACGACCAGATTTTTTCGAACTTAAAAACGGTGAAAAAGTAAAATTACCATTTACTGACAAAGAATATAACGATCGAGTAAGTAAACTTAGATCGGTGATGGACCAAAATGGTCTTAATATGATTATCTTAACATCCATGCATAACGTTGCATATTACACAGGTTTTATTTACTGTTCTTTTGGTAGACCTTACGGATGTGTGATCACTCAAAATAAAATTTCAACAATTTCAGCTAACATTGATGCAAGTCAACCATGGCGTAGGTCTCATTGTGATAACGTTATTTATACTGATTGGAAAAGAGATAATTTTTTAAAAGCCATTGTTTCAATCATTGGAAGAGATGAGCCTCCAAAAAATATTGGAATTGAAAATGATCATGTCACGCTAGATATGCGAGAAAAAATAGGGTCTATTTTTACTTTCTCTGTGTTTACTGATGTATCAAAAGATCTAATGAAACTTAGAATGATTAAATCGAACGAAGAAATTGAGATCATCAGAAATGGTGCAAGAATTGCAGACATTGGTGGTGAAGAAATAGTTAAAAATATTAGAGAAAATAATACAGAGATTGAAGTAGCGATAGCAGCAAGAGATAGAATGGAAAGAGAGATTGTTAAAAGTTATCCAGGCGCAGAGTATATGGACACCTGGGTATGGTTTCAATCTGGTATCAATACAGATGGAGCTCACAATCCAAAGACTAATAGAAAATTAGTTAAAGGAGATATTTTATCTTTGAATACTTTTCCAATGATCTCAGGATACTACACAGCGCTAGAGCGAACTTTATTTTTAGATCATGCTAATGATGCCTCACTTAAAGCATGGGAAGCAAACGTAAAAGTGCATAAGCGAGGATTAGAATTAATTAAACCAGGTGTTAAATGTTCAGATATTTGTCATGAGTTAAATGAATTGTTTGCTGAACTTGGTTACCTTCAGTATAGAACTTTTGGTTACGGACATTCATTTGGTATACTTTCTCACTTTTATGGTAGAGAAGCAGGTTTAGAATTAAGAGAAGACATTGATACTATTCTTGAGGAAAACATGGTGGTTTCAATGGAACCGATGATAATGATACCAGAGAGTAATCCTGGTGCAGGTGGATATAGAGAACACGATATTTTGGTGATTGGTAAAGATGGAGTAGAAAATATTACAAAATTTCCTTTCGGCCCCGAGCATAATATTATAAAAAACTAATCCTTATGAGTGAGAATAAAACTATTGTTAATAGTTGGAATGAGTGGGATCCGTTAAAACATGTAATTGTTGGTAGAGCGGATGGCACATGTATACCTGCGCCTGAACCAGCATTAGATGCAAAAGTTCCAGAAGACAGTGATATGCGAGGTCAGTTTGGACCAAGAACCAAAGATACTGTTGATAAAGCAAATGAATTATTAGATAACTTTTCAAATATGCTTGAAAAAAGAGGCATTAAAGTTGATCGACCGACACCAATAGATTTTAATCAAAAAACATCTACACCTGATTGGAAAGCAGAAACCATGTTTGGCTGCATGCCTCCTAGAGATGTTTTGTTAACAGTGGGTAACGAAATTTTAGAAGCTACAATGAGTTATCGTTGTCGTTGGTTTGAATATTTATGTTATCGACCACTTCTAAAAGATTATTATAATCAAGATCCTAATATGAGACACGAGTCTGCTCCAAAGCCAAGACTAACGGATGCAGATTATAGAAAAGATTATCTATCAGATAAAATTGGTGTTCAAAAAAGATTAGAGTGGACTGAGAAAAGATATTTTGTAACTACTGAAGAAGAACCATTATTTGATGCAGCGGACGTACTAAGATTTGGTAAAGATTTAGTTGTTCAACATGGTTTTACAACAAATTTAAAAGGAATTGATTGGCTTAAAAGACATTATAAAGATCACAGAGTTCATGCAGTTAATTTCCCGGGAGATCCATATCCTATTCACATTGATGCAACTTTTACCCCAATTAAAGAGGGTTTAATTATCAATAACCCGCAAAGAAGACTTCCTAAGGAACAAAGAAAATTATTTGAAGACAATGGTTGGGAAATTGTAGACAGTGCACAACCAGCACACAATGAACCACCTCCATTATGTTATTCATCAACTTGGCTATCAATGAATGTTTTAGTTTTGGATCCAAAAACTGTATGTGTGGAGAAAAGTGAAAAATACCAAGCTGAACAATTAGATAAATTAGGAATGGAAGTTATACCAGTAGAACTTAGAGATGCCTACGCTTTTGGTGGAGGTTTACATTGTTGTACTGCTGATGTTTACAGAGAAGGTGAACTCAAAGATTATTTTCCAAAACAATAATTAATTTGGATTTTGTTTTAAAAATTTAATGTATTTAACAACTTCATTATACTTTTCATCAGGAATATCTTTGTAGCTAGCATTAAATTTACTTTTCACAGAAATAGCAACATGAGCATAGGGGTTTCTTCCTTTAGGGTGGTTTGGGTGATCAGGTAATTGACCTACCAAATAATCGCCAGCTTCCTGAATAATTTTCCAGAGTTTACTTGCGTTTTCTTTATTCATGCCACTTCAAAACTTGTATTATTTCGAATATATCTAGTCGTATATCTAGTTTAGCCCATTTTACAATTATCCTAAATATTCGTTTCAATTAATAATACTAATTTTTAATAAATTTATTCAATCCTAGATTGAAATAATTTTAAAATATTTTTTAATTATTTGTTGCTTTTTATTATCATATATGATTAATATTATACAAATATTTTAATAATATTAGAAAGAGATAAAGTAAATATGAGTAAAAAAAATGATAAATTCAAAGAACTAGCTGAAAACAGAGTAAGAAAAGCTATTAAACTTTTAAAGCTTATTGGAAACTTAGCTAACAAAACTCACTATGATTATTCTTCACATGATGCGAATAAAATAATTTCTGTTTTAAGAAATGAAGTTAAAAACATTGAGACAAGATTTAAGTCAAAAAACTCAACAGATGATAATGATTTTAAACTTTAGTAAATTATGAAAAAATTAAGTGTTATTGAAATTTTATTGCAAGGAATGTTCTCATTAGGGGGAGTTCAAAAATTTCTAGAAACTGAAGATATCGCAAAAAAATCATATAAAATTTCACCAAATACATTTTGTTGGAAAAAATATAGAGATCAAATTGATATAAGTAAAGTTAGAGTAAATCTTAATTTAGCTAAAAATAAAGGTTACGTATCTGGAAATGAAAAAAAAGGATGGATGTTAAATCATAAAGGTTTAGATGTTATTAATGCTTCAAAAAATAAACTTAACAACGGTTTTAAATTAAGAATACTTAAAAAAGATAAAATAGAACAACAAAAAGAAATTTTAAGAATATCTAGTTCCATAGCTTATAAAAATTTTATAAACGAAAAAATAAAACCCTCATACAGACAAATGGAAGAGGTTTTTAATATTAATAGCTATGTGATAGGCGAACAGAGAAAAAGAAGAATAAATAAAGTAGTTAATTTATGTAAGCAGGAATTAACTATTTATAACTTTTTAAATAAAAATAAAAAAATCTTAAATAAACGAAAGGAGAAGTAAAATGGGTCAGGTTATCCCAATAAAAATAGAGAAAACAAGAGCGGTTGTTCAATCAGCAAATTCATTTGGAAGTATTTCAGTAGTTATATGGGAATATATTGCTAATGGTATTGATTATATAAATAAGGGCACAAAACCTCAAATGGAGGTGATCATTGAAAAAGATAAGATTATTTTTTCTGATAATGGAAGAGGTTTGGACACCGAAGATCTTCAAAATTTCTTTACAGCCTATGCTGAAAACAGGGATAGAGTTTCAGGAAATTACAGTTTTTTGAGAAGAGGATATTTTGGAACTGGAGGATTTTCAGTTTTCAAAATTGCTAAAAGTTTAAATATTACTTCAGTTAAAAATAAAAAACTTTATTCAGGCAAAATATCATTTGAAGATATTAAAAAAGATAAAGGTTTTGAACTTGATACAGTAGGTAAAAAAACAGATCTTGCAAATGGTACTAAATTTGAGGTGTCTGATTTTTATAAAGAAATTACAAAAAAGCAAATTGTAGATATTAAAGATTACGTTCAAAAACAGATGATGAATGTAAAAGGTGCTGAGGTTTGGATAAATAATGATTTATTAGAGTACAAAGAACCAGCAATCGAAAAAGAATTAACAAAAGTAATAAAATCTAAAGATACAGTTTTTTATGACGATCTAAACGATTTAGGTTTTGGTGCTGGAAATATAACACTTACTCTTAAAAAAACAAAAAAACCTCTTCCAAAAGGAGAATATGGAGTTGCAGTTTTAGGCGACGGGAATCTGCTTGAAGTATGTTCACCTGGAATAGAAACTAAAAAATATTGTGATTATATAATTGGTGAAGCTGAAATAGAAAATATTTACCAAAATTTGGAAAAATTTGATCCACCATTGTTTGATCAAAGTCGACGTAGAGAATTAAGTTTAGAAAATAAATATGTTTTAAAACTTAGAGCTTTTATTGGGATTGAATTAGAAAAATTTGAGAAAGAAGTTTCAAATGTAGAAAAAGAACGAGAACAATCCAAAATGGATAAAGAGCTCAATAAAAAACTGGATCAACTAAGTCAAAAAACAAATGAAGTATTGAATAATGTTTGGGATAAACTAAATCTGAATTCTTTAAATAGTCAGAATTTATCAAAAAAAAGTAAAAAACTTACTGCATTAAAGGATGTTATTACAAATATTACAAAAAAAGGAGAAGACTTTTATTTATCAAATAAAAATAAAAATAAAAAAGATAAAAACGAGCCAAAACCATTTGATAAAAAGATAAACAAAAAAAATAATTCCAAAGAAGAAGAAGATAAATCTAAAACAAATAATTCTGGTGGACTTTTAATTAAACAAAAAGGTTTAGGAGAAGATGAAGGCAGAGCTTATTTTGATGAAAAACGTGCAACAATTTTTATAAACACTGACTTTCCTTTAATTAAAAGATTTATTGAAAAAGGGGATTATGAGAATAAACAATTTGATTTATTACTTAAGGAAATAGCTTTAACAGAATTATCTATAGCAATTACAACTATCTTACAAAGAGATGGCTATTACGGAGATGATAATCTTACAGCATTAGTTGATTTAAGAAACAGAATTAATGATTTTTCAATTAAATTGGATTCTGTATAATAATGTCAATGAGTAACTACACTGAGAAAGAATTATTACCAGCAGCTGTCGAAGTTATTAATAATCATCCAGGTGGCATAGATACTCAGAAATTAATAAGAGAATTAAGATTTAAACTAAAACCAAATGGTGAAGATACAGTTATCCTGCTCAACAGATCAGATGATAAATTTAGTCAAAAAGTAAGGAATCTTAAGTCACACAAAACATTAGAAAAAAAAAATTTTGTCACTTTTTCGGAAAATAAGTTTTTTATAACTAATGATGGTAAAAATTATCTAAATAGTAATAATAATGAACCAAACTTAAATGATGATAAAATATTATTTAATTTTATCCCTTTGAAATATTTTAATTTCCCAAAAAGATCTACAAACGCCCTCAAAGCAGTTAAATGTGAATATGTATATGATTTAAATTTACTAACTAATTTCGGTTTTGATTATAAAAGTTTATTAAAAGTTCCAAATTTTGGAAGAACATCTATTAAGGATTTTGATAGATTTTATTCAAAATACTCAAAATTTATTACATCTGATATTTTTGATATTGATTTAGATCATAAGATTATTTCTGAAGCAAATATAAAGAAAAAAAATAAAATAAATCAATTTGTTATCAATAATATTGAGACTTATGTTTCAAATTTAGAGTCAAAACAAGATACATCTAAATTTAACAATATAAATCAAGAAACAAGAGAAACTAAATTAGAAAAAATTCTCGACGTGCTAATAAATAAATCAACAAAATCAGACAGGGAAATTAAAATATTTTATGAAAGAATCCTTGGAGATAAAACCCTAGAGGAAATAGGTTTAGAGGCTGGCGTTACAAGAGAAAGAATTAGGCAACAAGAAAAAAAAATATTAAGAAAAATAAAAAGATCGATCACTGTCAAAGACTGTCTTGAAAAAATATCGATAATTATGAGAAAACTTATACTTGAGTCAGATGAAGATTTCATGAAAAAATTAATATCAAATAATTTAATTGATGGCAGAATTACTGTTTATCAATTAAAAAAACTTTTTTTACAGTGTGATTTTGAAGATCAAGCAAACAAGATTCAAAAAATCAGAGGTCATTTTTTTGTAGTAGAAAGTGAAAAATACAGAAGTCATCTTTTAACTTTTATTAGAAAATATTTTCGAGAGACTATGGTAAAAAATGGGATAATTAATATTCCTCTAATGCTTAAAGAAATTCAAAGAAGACAATTTAAAATGAGCAAAACATATTTAATGAAAATTATTAGTCCTATTAAAAATAAAGGAAATTCAATAATAATTGAAAACGAATACTATTTACCAAATTTTAGGGGTTCTAAGAAGAGAAGCTGGAACAGATTGATTGGAGGAATTCATTCAACAATGTCTGTAACCAAAAAAATAGATACAGAAGAACTAATCGAATGTTTAAAAAGATATAGGAGAATAGATAATTTTTCTCCTCCAACAAAAATATTAAAAATAATTTGTCAAAATATTGGATATGAAATTGAGGATGAATATATTGTAAATCCAGATTATACCTTGAACAATAACTATCTAGTAGGTGTTAGAAAAAAACTTTTCCAAATGTTTATCGATAATGAGAGAGTAATGACTTACGAGGATATTCTAGATCAGTATGAAAAATATGATCTTAATATTAACTCAGTTCATGTAATGATATATGAAAATCTTTTTACACTTCCTAAAAAAGGTATCTATGTACTTGCAGGCACAGAAATCTCAGAAGATAAGTTGAATGAATTAGACGAAAAAAGACAATTTAAACTAAAAGAATTAGCTAAGGAAACAGAGCTTAATTTTCATCATGATGGAGATGTTGTAGTAAAATTTAATAAAAAATGGTTTTCTAAACACTACATATGGCTGAGTCCTTCATTTATAAACCAAATTCCTATGGGCAACTATGAAATACTGATTAATAATAAAAAGTCTATAATAAAAATATTTAGCTCTAGGTTGTGGACATCAAATGAATTAAGAGATCTCATGAAAAAGTTAAATTCAGAAACCATTTCATTAAAATTGAATTTAATTGAAAAAAGAGCTGAAGTATTAAGTGAATAGTAATTTTAGATATCAATTAGAGGAAAGATTGGTTTATTCAAAAGAGTGGGCTATTAATTTTTCAAATAAATTAAAACATTTTGAACTAACAGATAGAGTAGAAAGGGAACTTAATAAACAAAAGCCATTTACGTCATTAATTAGGAGAATATATTATTTGCCTTTGAATATTTTAAAATATTATAAAAAAAAACAATTAATTAATGAGTATGAATGGACTTTAAAAGAAATTGAAATTTTAGAAAAAGAATTAAAAAATTTTCAAAAATAAAAAAATATTTATTGATTTATCTCAAATATACCTAGTCGTATATCTAGTTTGTTGCTTAAATTTAATGAGTCTTGAAGCGATTTATTTTTAATGAAAGTTAAATAGTCCGCATAAATAGTGTGAGGTAGTGTCAGGTAGTGTGAGCTAGTGTGTACCTCTAGCACCCCAAATAATCACCAGCTTCCTGAATAATTTTCCAGAGTTTACTTGCGTTTTCTTTGTTCATAATGATGAATTTTATCTAAAAAATAAACTTTTTCTAATATCTATAATTTCTCTGATCTTTTTTTCTTTAATAGCATTCCAAGAAACAAATAAAGTACACAATTGATACAAAGCAAATATCTCATTTTTTTCATTTTGGGATAAATCACTATCTGCCTCTACATAGTCTTCAAAATGAGAAATATTATTTCTTGCACAGTTTAAATAATATTTACAAGCATCTGTGACTGTAGCAGTTGACCACCAGTTTGAGTCTCTGAAAAGATTAGATATTTCTTGATAGAAAGAACTTGTTTCAGAAATAACCAAATCCTTTTGAACATTTTCTGAAAACTGATCTAATTCAAATTGAATTAAAGCTAATATCTTTTTTTCACTACTTCTCTTAACATGTAGTTCAATTACATTTTTATATGACATGGAATTAATTTTATTCCAATTATTGAAAAAATCGTTTGGTGCTTTGTTGAGATCGCTCACGTTTAATAATATTTTCAAATTTTTATTGAAATTACACTAAATTAACTATGCCAATATTAACAGTTTTAATTTTTAATTTTTAGTCTAGTTGGAAATTAAATGAAAAAATTATTTATATTTTTATTAATATTTTTGAATATTGTTAATTATTCAAAGTCAGATGATTTCTTTGAAGATATAACTTACCAAATATTAGAAAATCAACCTAGATTAAGTTATGGTGTGTCCGTTTCAGATGTAAACAACGATAGAAATTTTGAATTTATTGTAACTGGATTTGGATTTAATAATTTAGCCTTAGCTCATAAAAAGGGTATTTTGTTCAATTCAATTAACCAAAGTATATTTATAGACAAAAAACGTAAAACTATAGGAGTAGCATCGTGTGATATTGATCAGGATGGTTATGAGGAAATATATTTTTTAAATACAGACACTTATAGTGGAAACAAAATATATTCAGACAGATTATTAGATTTTGATGGAAATAAATTTTTTGATTTATTTGAATTAGAAATAAACAAGAAAAATTTAAATCTTACAGCAGGTAGATCAGTTGTATGTGTAGATAGAAATGGAAATGGAGCTTATGGAATATATGTTGCAAATTATGGAGGGCCTACAAGATTTTATGAAAAAGATGGAAATGAAATAATAGACAAAGCTTCAGAGCTAGGTATTGATAAAATTACTGGAGGTAGAGCGGTTATTTCAGGTAATATTTTATCTGGAAGATCTGATATTTTTGCTGCAAATGAAAGAGGGGAGAATTTTTTATATTATAATAATAATGGAAATTTTGTTGAACTTGCGAAAGATTATGCTGTTGATGATACCTTTCAAAACGGCCGTGGAACTGCGCTAAGTGATATTTATTATAGAGGTAGATTAGATATATTAACCTCAAATTGGGAAGGGCCACATCGAGCATTTGTTTTAAAAAATAATAAGTTTGTAGATATAGCTGATAAACAATTTAGCGCCGCATCGAGAATCAGAACAGTAATCTCTGCTGATTTTGATAATGATGGTTATGACGAAGTATTCATGAATAATATTGGCGAGCCAAATAAATTATTTAAAATTTTAGATAATGGTGAGTTCAAAGAAATAAATATTGGAAATGCTTTAGAAACTAATGGATTAGGAACAGGAGCTGCAGTAGCAGATATAGATGGTGATGGAATACTTGAGCTTTTAATATCTCATGGAGAATCTGGTTATCAGCCTTTAACTTTATATAAGGCAAATTCAAAAAAAAATAATTTCTTAAGGATAAAGCCAATTAATATGCACGGTGCTCCAGCAAGAGGTGCTACTGTTACTCTTGTTTCAAATTTAAGAACTCATTCTAAAACAATAGATTCAGGCTCAGGATACTTGTGTCAAATGGAGCCAGTGGCACATTACGGAATTCGAAAAAATGAGAGAAATATTAAGATTATTGTTACTTGGACAAATGGAGAAGAAAACACTTTTGAAATTAATGAATTAAATAAAACATTGGAAATTAAACAAAATAATTAATTTTTTATGAAAAAATTTTTGTTAATAATATTTACCGTATTTTTAGTTTTTTCTTATAACTCAAATTTAGAAGCACAAGAAAGAAATTATTATCAAGAGTTAGTAAATGAATGGAGTAAAATATTTCCAGATAGAAATAGAAACGCTGCTGGCCCAAGATTTTTCAAACATATAATAGGCAAAGATCTTAATTATCGGGAATTTATAGAGTTTAATAAACTTTATTGTGCTGTATCTGGTTCTCTAATAGATCCTAATGCTGATCCTGAAAAAGTATATTTAGAAGAAGTTGGTACAAATAAAAAAGTTTGTGGTGATTATTATAGGTGCTGCATCCCATGCTCATGTGATTTAATGAAATATTCAAAAGTTGATAAAATGAAACATAAATTTAAAGATGTAGAAAAAGAGTTTTATGTTTTAACCATTAAAAACCCTTGTGGTAAAAAAAATTTTCCTAATCAAGTAAATAGAGATTATTTTTGTGACGGTGCAAGTATATCAAAAGATCAAGTTGTAGAACTAAATAATAGGCTAGTTATTGGATTATTCCATCAAGCTAAATCTTGTGATAAATCCGAAATTGTCAAAATAGATAATCATCAAGTGACTGGTTTATTTTGTGAATTTAGAAACAATACGCCTGATGAACAATTACAAAGTGGAATGGGAGATATTTTCATAAAATTGGCTAGATAATTTTAGAAAAAAATGAGTAAAGAAAAAAATATTAAAACTTATGAACTTATTAAACAAGATAGAATTCTTGGTATTCTTGTTCATTTATTGACTGGATTAGGAATTGTTGCTGGTTTTTTTGCTTTAATTGCTGTTATGAATAACAACCAAAAAGCAGCTTTTCTTTGGCTTGGGTTTGCATTTTTAATAGACAGTGTTGATGGAACTTTAGCTAGAAAATTTAATGTGAAAAAAAATTTACCAAATATTGATGGTAAAATGCTGGATAGTATAATTGATTTTTTTAACTATGTTATAATACCATCAGTAATGATTTATTGGTTTAGGTATGTACCTGACCAGTTTATTTTATTGATTCCTGTAGTTTTAATTTTCATTTCTATTTATTCTTATGTGAACTTGAATATTTTAACAAATGATAATTACTATAATGGTTTTCCTGCTATTTGGAATGTAATCGTACTTTACTTTTATATTTTTGGCACCAGCCAAAATTTTAATTTGATATTTTTAATTTTATTAATATTACTAAAATTTTTTCCTTTAAAATGTATTCATCCTTTAAGGGTTAAAAAATTTAAAAGTTTATCAATTATTTTTGCGATATTTTGGTTCATTACCTCGATTTTGCTTATTTTAATAAAGGACTTAAACATAAGCTCAGTATATGAGTTTTTCTTAATGTTTTTATGGGTTGTTTCAAATATTTATTTTATATCTGTAAGTATTTTTAAAACATTTAGAAATTGATTTATTTAATATGGGAGCCAGGAATTATAAAGTTTATTTTTTTTATCTATTGGAATTTCAATAATTTTATTTTGCCTAGATGAAGCATAGACAGCAGTAACAAATTCTAAAGAATTTCGAGCATCTGCTAGGGTTACCTCATCACTAGGTAAACCGTTAAGTTTATTTGCTATTTCCTCAAACATTCCAGCGTACCATGATTTACTTTGTTTTACTTTAGATATTACATCTTCAATTTGACTTTGTGTGGTAGGCGTTCTTGGTAAAAAAGTCCACTCATCGTCAGCTGGGCTATAAGGTTTTTCAGGAGAAGCAGCAGACTCGGCAGTGAATCCCTCAAAACAAAATCGAAGTCTACTAGTATCGTTTGCAGCACCCAATGTGATAGAGCTTGTCACTAGAGTTCCATTTTGCATTTCAATTGAAAGGGCAGCACAATCCTCGACTTCAATATCATTTACTCTAGTTGATAGCTTGGCAAAAACATTTGAAACAGGACCCAGGATCATACTAACTAAATCATGAATATGAATAGAGTGACTTAAAATAGCTCCACCTTGTTCACCTTCCCAAGTTCCTCTCCAAGGTTTTGAATAATAGTCTTTACCTCTATTCCAATGAGTTTCTAAAGAAGCAACCAAAGGTTTTCTTGCTAAACCAGATTTGATTAATGCTTTTAGTTTTGAAAATCCTAGACCATATCGATATTGGAAAACTGGAAAAATAATTTTACCCGTTTCTTTACTAATTTTTTCTAATTCATCTACTTCTTTAAGACTTGAAACTAACGGTTTTTCACAAATCACATGCTTTCCAGCTTCCATAGCTTTTTTACAAGCAGAAAAATGTAAATGGGGCGGAAGACAAATATCAATGATATCAATTTCTTTAACTTTTAATACATCGTCAAAATTTAGAGAAACTTTTGTCTCAGTATGTGATTTTAATATTTTATCAATAGCTTCACGAGTTAAACCACATAATGTGTGAACATTAAATCTCTCAGAAACTTTTTGAAAATCCTCAAAATGTTTTGCTCCTATATTGGTTCCAATTATTGCTACTTGATATTTTTTCATTTTTTTTCAGCTTGCTCTTGAGCTTTAATAGCAAGTTCCATTGAAAGATAAGTAAGTTCTTGAGGACACGCAGTTTCTGTTCTGTTTAAAACATCATTAATTAAATTATTAAAGTAGGGTAGCTTAACATTAGAACAATCAATATGCTTCACCTCATCATTATTTGCTAAAAATAAATGATTACCTTTTTCTGATTTTGCTAAGTCTGTATATTTTCTTATTTCAATAAAACCTTTGTCTCCAAGGATTAATAATCTTCCATCTCCCCAAGTTGGAAGGGCATCTGGAGTAAACCAATCCAGACGAATATAGCCATGCCCACCATTACCGGTAAGGTTCACTTCACCAAAATCTTGAAAACCAGGCAAATCTTTCTTTGTCGTATTTTCTACCAATGCATGGTTGATTTTTGCTTGATTTGAATTTGTAAAAATTAAAAATTGATGAATTTGGTGAGAACCAATATCGGTAATGATACCTCCATAACTTTGACGATTATAAAACCAATCAGGTCTTTCATAGTTTCCTTGCCTATGTGGACCTGTACCAATAGTTTGTTTTACTTTTCCTATTTTGCCTTCATTAACTAATTCTTCAGCTTTAGCAACTGCAGCAACGTGAAATCTTTCAGAAAAATTTACAGACCATATTTTTCCAGTTTCTTTAACAGTGTTTTTCAAATTATTAAGCTGATCTAAGGTAGTACAGCCTGGTTTATCTACCATAACATCTTTACCAGCTTTTAAAGCATCTATTGAATGACCAGCTCTATCTAAAGGTATTGAAGATATTAAAATCATATCAATAGATGAGTCATTTAATATTTCCTCCTTATTTTCTTTTCTTTTTATATTTGGATATTTTTTATTAAATTCTTGAAGAGTTAAAGGATTTCCCTCTGTCCAAAAAAATTTACAATCACAACCTTCTTTGAACATTTCATCTAACATATCGAAAATATGACCATGATCTATTCCAATTACTCCAAGGTTGATTTTTTTTTTCATGAATTAATAATTACTTTTTTTTTAACCAAAACTGGTACATCCCATTAAAAATATTTGGATTATCAGTTTCAAATTTTTCCCAATTATTTAACGAATTTTGCATTACGTCATTTGGAAAGTTTTTTAAGTATTTAAACTTAATCAAAGGATCTGTTATTATAAAATTAAGAAATTCTAATTTATAATTTTTAACAATTTCTCTAATTTCACTTATAGTAAATTGATGTTCTTGCACATGAAATAATAGATCCCTTAAATTGGAACTAGAGTAAAAATCTTTACTACTAGTGATCTTCTTTAAATATTTATCACTCTCTCTATTCTCTATAATTTCTTTTCTTAGACGCATGATGTTATCACTTTTATTTTTGAACTTTTTATTCAATAGATTTTTTCTAAAATTTATTATCGGCTCTCTAGCTATTTTACTATAAAGTCCAATTTTTAAAAAACCATTTGGTTTTAATAAATTTAACAATGCTTCTAGACCAAGAATTGGTTTTTCCATGTGATGCAATGTTCCTACACACTCTATTATATCAAACTTTTTTTCCAAATTTTTTATTTCCAAAATATCTGCAGCTAAAAAATTAAAATTTTTATAGTTCAAATCTAAAATTTTTCTTTTTGCATAGGCCAGACTTGATAAACTTAAATCTATAGCTAATATTTTAGCATCTTTATATCTTGAAGCAGAAATGGCATGTTTGCCAGTTCCGCAACCAGCTAT
Organism: uncultured Pelagibacteraceae bacterium; assembly: GCA_902618695.1. Taxonomy (GTDB): domain Bacteria; phylum Pseudomonadota; class Alphaproteobacteria; order Pelagibacterales; family Pelagibacteraceae; genus Pelagibacter. Next base: position 20,321 of record CACNCB010000004.1, read on the forward strand.
GAGAACATCAGGTTCATAAATTTTTTCATTAAAAGGTAATACATATGGGTTTATGTCATCATTAATACATTTAATATAATTTTGTGAAATATTAACATTGCAACATTTCCACCTGGGATATGGATTTTCTTCATATTGTATCTTTACTTTTTTTGATACTTCATCATTAATTTTTTTAAAATTTTTAATTGATTTTTTTAAATTTTCTTCTTCTAAAGGTTCAATTATTTGTGAAAATATTAATTGATTAAATAATTGATTTTCTGATTTAAAATTTTTTAATTTTCTTAATATAGAATTAGATTTTTTTAGTGCTGAGAAACATGTTAAAATTGAAATTTCTAATTCATTAATTTTTTCATCTTTTTCGATTTTACTGATAAGTCTCTTTTCTAAGTCAATCTCTTTTTCTGTTTTATGAAAAATATACTCATTTAGCCAACATTGTTCTGAGAGAGCTATAATAAAATTAAGATATTTTTTTAAATTATTATTTTTATTTTTAAATAATTCTTCGATTATTTCTTTTCTTATTTTGATTAAAACAATTTCTAAATTTAAGTCTGTATTTAATTTTTTTTTTAGAAAAAGCAGGAATAGTTCATTATTAAATAAATTTTGAATATTAATATTATTTATTAAGGTATTAACTGAATTTCCTAAATTTTCTAATTCAATTTCATTTACTCCTAAAGAAAAGAGAATTACTTGATTGCTTACATCTTCATGATTAATATTATCATTTTGGAACAAAAATAATAATAAATTGTATAAATTATTTTGATTAATTTTTGTATCCGATGTTATTTTTAAATTAGCAAACATATTAGCTATACTATTTAGAAAATAGATATTTTTTGGCTCTGTCTTAATCACTTTTAAAAAATAATTGATTGATATTTCTTCTTTACCTATTTTAGAGTAAGATATTGCAGCATTATTCAATGCGTTACAGTTAAATTTATCAATACTAATTACTTGATTATAACAATCAATTGCATTTTCGAATTGGTTGATAGTATCAAAAATAATACCTAAATTATTAAGAGCATAAACTGATTGAGGATTTATTGTTATCGCTTTTTCAAAATATTTTTTAGCTATTAAATTTTCACCTTTTTCAAAATGTATTAAGCCAATGTTATTATAGGCATCTACATAATTTGGGTTAATTAAAATAGTTTTTTTATAATACCTTATTGAATCATGAATTTTTCCAGTGCTTTTATATAACCCAGCAATATTATAATTTGCGTCTGCATAATTTGGATTGATTTTAATTGCTTTTAGATAATATTTTTCTGCATCTTTCATATTATTTAAATTAGTAAATATAATTCCAAGATTATTGCAGGCACTTAAATTATTAGGATTTATATCCAACACTTTTTTATATTGTATTTCAGCATTTTTTAAGTCATTTTGAAAATGACTTTTAATAGCTAAATCAAAAGTATGCTTTTCTAACATTTCCCTTTTCATGAATTAGTAAGAACCTTTTTGTTTTGCACCTTTATAAAAAATTTCTTGTAAGCAATCATTCTCTTTTTTTCTTATCAAAATACTCTCCTTACTCATTAAAGCATTATTTCTGTTTATAATTTTATGATGATTGTATTTATCCTCTCCTCTTGCAATTTGAACACTATTTTTCCCTAAGATTTGTTTTACATTTGTGCCTATATAACTTTGGATAACAAATCCTATTCTTCTATCATTGCTCTTATTTACTCCTGATCCATGCACTACTCTTGGATGATGTAAAGACATTTGACCCGCTTTAAGCTCTATAGATTTGACTTCATCTTCAGGTACATTCTCTACTGTTTGTCCTCTAGTTAGAAGATTTCCCTCATTAAATTTTTCATTGTGATCTTTAATATTTAAGTGTGATTTTGGCCACATTTTCATACATCCGTTGTTTTCATTTGAATCTGTTAATGCCACCCATGCTGTTACCCAATTATGTGGTTCTAATCCTATGTACTTTGCATCTTGGTGATAACTTACAAAATCTTGCTCATTAGGGTTTTTAATAAATAGAGTAGTGCTGCAAACTAAGATGTTTTTTCCAATAATACTTTCTACAGCATCTAAAATTTTTGAATTATGAACGATCGAGTCAAGTTTTGGAGAAATTAAATGAATATTATATCTTCCCGATTTATCTATTTCATTTGGCATTTTTTTTTCAATAAATTCGATTTCTTCTCTTGCCTCTAAGGCCTCACTATTAGATAAAACTTCAATAGGGGATATGTAACCTTGATCTTCATACTGTTTAAGTTGATTTGATGATAGATAAGTCATATTATTTTTAAAAAGATTATATGAGCTCAACTATTTCTTCAATAATTTATGGCTGAAGTATTTAAATTAGGAATTGCTGCAAACAACAATCAACCAATCAAGGAAGTAAATTCAATCGAGGTTTTAGCAAATAAAGGAGTAGTAGGTGATCGGCATTTTCATGATTTTAATGATCCTTACAATCAATTATCTTTAATAGAGGCTGAGAATATTGATGAATACAATATTAAATTTGGGCTTGATATACCTTACGTCTATTTTAGAAGGAATGTTGTTACAAAAGGTATTCAGTTAAATGATTTAATTGGAAAAAAATTAAAGGTAGGAAATGTTGAATTAGAAGGAATTGAATTATGTCGTCCGTGTCGACATTTGACTGAAATGCTAGATCAAAAAAATATTCTTAAAGAATTTATGAGAAAAGGTGGACTTAGATGTCGAATATTATCGTCTTCAAAAATTACCGTAGGGGATAAAATTAATTTGTTAGATTAGACAAGTCATATCAAATTCTATATATCCATAAGATTAAATGAAAAGACAAAAAAAACTAATCATTGCTTGTGATGGAGAATCAGCAAGTGGTAAAAGCACAGCTGCTAAACTTATATCTAAAAAATACAAATTACTTCTACTAAATTCAGGGCTTTTATATAGGTTTGCTAGTAAGCTAATAATCAAACACAAACCTAAAAATCAAATTACTTTTGTAAAAAATAAATTTAAAAATATTTCATATAAAAAAATCTCAAAACAAAATTTACATTCAGAGCAAATCAGTAATCATGTAGCTGGTTTAGCAAAAATAAAAAAAATTCGAGAAATCGTTAACAAAGTACAAATTTCCATAATTAGAAAAAATAAAAGAATATGTGTTGAGGGGAGGGATATTGCCAGTAAAATATTATCAAAAAACCCTAAGTATGATTTAGCATTTTATTTTAAATGTAGTTTAGATGTTGCAAGTTATAGAAGATGGTTAGATATTAAAAAGAAATTGCCATTAAAAGAAGTAAAAAGGTCTTTAAAAAAACGTACTTCAACTGACAAAAACAGAAAGCACAGTCCACTAATTAGAGTGAGAGACTCTATTTTGATTAGATCAGATCGGCTGACAAAAAAACAAGTTCTATTAAAAATGTCCAGTTATGTAGATAGATTGAACACTAAACATTAATTGTTTTGTTGTTGATAATTTGGTTCCTCAATTGGTTTTGCATCAGGATCTAATTCCAATCCTGCTGGTGTTATAGTAGCTGGGACTGGAGTAAAAGTTGAATCTGGATTTTCTACAGTATTTCTGACTTTCATCCTATATAAACCGAAACTTCCAATAATTGCATGAGCAATAATCAAAAAAATAAATAAACCATTTAAACCAAACCATTCCATAAATATAGAACACAAGATAGGACCACTAATTGCACCTACACCAAAGATAAACTGTAAGCCACCTCCTGCTGCCACAAATTTTGATTTAGGAACAAAGTCATTTGTATGAGCAAGATTAAGAGAAAATAAAGGAAGACATAAACTTGAATACAATCCTACAGCAATAAAAAATATAATTTTTCTAAAAGCAAATTCATCCATATAATAAATATTTTGAATTGGATCATTTGAAGTTAGAATTGAAACAAAAGCTAAAAAGGAACTTCCAAAAGTTGTAATAACGATTACTTTTCTTCTATCAAATGTATCTGAAAAATAACCTATTGGTCCTTGACCAATCACTCCTGCAATCGTTGCAATAAATAAAAGTATTGATGTCTCAACTAAAGTAAATTTTGCAAGTGTTGCATAAACAGATATTAAAGAAAAAAATGCTGCATGAATAATACCAGTAAAGAATGAACTCAATGAACCTAGTGGTGATATTTTATACAAATCTTTAATACTTATTGTATCTATTTTTTTAAATTTAGGAGCAGGTCTTTTAGTTAATAAAATAGGAACAAGTGCAACAGAAAGCAAAATAGAAACTAAAATAAATGGTTCATATTCTTCTGGTTTGCTTACATTAAGTAGTAACATACCTATAGCTAATCCAAAATAGATTACCATCATATAAGCAGACAATAGTTGCCCTCTATTTTTATTAGTTGCTCTATCATTTAACCAGCTTTCAGTAACCACATAACAACTAACTAAACTTACACCTGTTATAAACCTACTAATTGTCCACATGAAGGGATTTACATAAACAACAGCGATTAAAGCACTTAAAGATGCAAGTGAAGCGAATGCAGCAAAAACTCTTATGTGACCAACTTTTGAAACAAAATTGGGTGTGGTTCTTGAGCCAACAAAGTACCCAACAAAATATCCTGACATAAATATACCTGTTGTTAAAACACTAAAATCTTCAAGTACTGCCCTAATACCCATGATTTGTAATTGTAACCCATGACCAATCATCATTACCCCTATCCCAATAAATAGAGCCCAAGACTTTTTTACTTCTTTTTGCATTTATAAGTTTTTTAATTTAATAATTTTCGGCTAGTTAGTTTTGGTTTGTGTTTTTTTTATGGCTAGTAAAGAGTGAATTGCAATCGTTATAATAATAACTATTCCTCCATAGATAGTCTCGTTAGAAGGTTGCTCCTTAATAACCATCCACACCCATATTGGTCCAAGAATTGTCTCTAGAAGGAAAAAAAGGTTAACTTCAGCTGCTGTAATAAATCTTGGTGCTATGGTGACCAAAACAAATGGTATAGCTACACACATCACACACATTAAAGGTATATAAAAAAGATCATTATCCATTAGAGTAAAATCTTTAACAAAGAAAAAGGCAAATATAGCAACACAAGATTTTCCAATTACAGCAGCAGGTACTAAATCGGTAGATTTTGCGTATCTTGCAATGTTTGCATTACAAGCCAATCCAAAAGAAGTTATTAAACCAAATAAATCTCCATAAAAATTACCAAGACTTAAAGAGTCGTAAAAAATATAAACACAAGCAATAAAGGTAATTATTATAGCAATCCAAGTCTTATTATCTGGTTTTTCTTTTAAGAAAATAGCTCCTAAGATTGCTGATAGCATTGGCGCAAGAGCCACCATTAATAAGGTATTTGCTACATTAGTATTTTGAATTGAAATAATAAAAGTAATATTACAAATAGAAAAACTAATTACATAAAAAATGCCCGGGTAACCAATTTTAAATAGAGCTTTCAAGAAATTATTTTTATAAAATAAAAGAAGTCCAACCAAAACTACTAAAAATGGTATTGCTCCTCTGTAAAAAAGCATCCCCCAAGTATCAATATTTGATAATCTAATTAGCAAAGAGTCAGGAGTTATAAACATGACTCCTATAAAGGCCATCAAAGAACCTTTTTGCTGATTAGTCAAATTTTTCACGCTTTAAGTTCTTTCCAAAAAGTTTTAGCTAAATTTTTTCCTGATAGATCATAAAGTGTTTTAAGTCCAGTTGGAGATGTAACATTTATATCTCCATTGAGTTTTTGATCTATAAAATCAATTCCTGCAAAAAAAATATTTTCTTTTTTTAAATCTTTTGCAATTAGTTTTGAAATTTTAATTTCTTTAGTTGTTAATTTTATATTAGTTGGCTTTGCTCCTTTACTCATATTACTTAAAATTGAACCTTTCTTAGGAATCCTAGAAATTGCACCACACAATTTCCCATTAATAATAAAAACCCTTTTGTCTCCATTACTTATTTTAGGAAGAAATTTTTGGCACATAATATGATTATGTTTTTTTATAAATTTATTTACTAATTTTGGATTAAATTTAGTTAACAAATGAATATCATTTCCACCAAAACTATGGATGGGTTTTAGAATGACTTTTTTGTTTTTTTTAAAAAATTTTTTAATTTCATCCATATTTTGAGTAAAAATAGTAGCTGGCATATATTTTTGGTATTTGGATGAATACAATTTTTCAGAAATATTCCTTAAAGATGTAGGGTTGTTAATTATTTTAACTTTAGTCTTAATTGTATCCAAAATGTATGTTGTTGAAATATACTCAAGATTAAAAGGGGGATCTTGGCGAATAAGAATAAATTTACATCTACTTAATTCTAGATTTTGTTTTTTTGTAATTTTATAGAATTTTTTATTGCTATAGTTAAATTTAATAAAAAAACCTTTAGCAGTAACTTTTGAATTAACAAATGATAAATCTTTTGGATCGTAATAGAAAATTTTATATTTTTTGTACTGAATTTCGTTTGCTAAAAAAACAGTTGTATCCGTTAAAGGATTTAGTTTAGAAGGATGGTTTCCTTGAACAGCAACAATTTTATTTATCATACAATTCGTCTAAATTTTCGTTTTTTGAAAATTTATTAATCATATGATCTGCATTTGTTGTCTTATTATCAATTACTTTTTGTAGATGATTTAGAAATATAGTCTCGTTATTACCTTTTTTACTTAAAACATCTCTATTCTCTAAACCTTTTCTTGAAAGATCTAAAAGTGTAGATGACCAATAAAGAAGATCTTTACCCATTAATTGAGTATTAAATCCCTTTTTTGGCGCCTCAAGATAAGCGTTGATTATTTTATCGATATCCCATGTTGAAATTAGTTCATGAACTTCGTCTAAATTTCCATAAAGCATACCTATATTAAAAGCTGGTCCTGCACATAAACAATCCCAACCACATGTATCCATTGATCTTAATTCAATATATTTTTTAACTCTATTCTCAGTAAATATTGTGCTTAAGTGGTTTGTTAAGTCTGCTTCCGTCGGAATTCTATTTCCAATTTCTTGGATTTTTCCTTCCATAAAATCCTTAAAAATATATTTTCTACCTGAAATATACTGATCTTTATTTTGTATAAATAATATAGGAAAATTAATTACAAAACTTGCATATTTTTCAAAATTCATATTTTCGAAAAATAATTTAGGCAATCCACCTCTAGAAGTACTTTGCCATACTTTAGCTCTATAAGATAAATAGTTACTATTTTTTTTCTCTACAATTGAGGAATTAGCAAACAAAGCAATTGTAATTGGTACAATTGAGTTTGCTACTCTAAACTTTCTAATAAAATCTTCTTCTGAGCTATAATCTATATTTAACTGTGTGCCACATGTTCGATACATCATATCTAAACTAAGTTCGCCACCTAGAGGCATGTCCTTAGTCATCAATCCATATCGTTGTTTAGGATTGTTTGGGATTTCATTTAATTTAGATATTGGATCGAAACCCGCACTTACAATTTTTATATCTAATTTTTTTGTAACTTGTTTTAATTCAAACAAATAGTCTTGGGACTCTGCACAAGCTTCGTGCATATGGTTTAATTTATCTCCTGATAATTCTATCTGATTACCTGGTTCAAGAGTTATATTTTTTCCACGTTTATTAAGAGCAATGATATTTTCCTTTTCAAAAACTGGATTCCATCCAAATTCAAGTAAGGCTGTAAACATTTCTTTTATTTTTGAATAATTAATCCTTTTATTGTCTGAATTATTAAATAAAAATTTTTCATGCTCGACACCAATTTTGAAATTTTTGGGTTCTTTAATACCCGATCTAAAATAATTTATAATTTTTTCTTTTGAATCAATCATGCGCTGTAAGTAGTGATTTATAACTAAATTTAAAGATAATAATAAGGCTCTTTTGCGAATATTTTTTTAACTAATGGCTTAAAATCATCCAAAGTCATACTTTTATAATCAGGGTCAAAAGAGCATTGGTCATATTTTTCGCAAAAATCTATAGTGTCTTGATAATACTTGTGATCTTTAAATTTATCTCTAGCATTTTTGTCACCACCTAAATGATGCGCGCTGTAGTAAGTTTGAAAAAGACCATGGTGTAGAATAATCCAATAAGTTCTTTCAGAAACATAGGGTCTTAGTATAGATGCAGCATACTGAGAATGATTCATTGGCGCTAATTCATCTCCAATATCATGTAGTAAAGTTGCAACAATCATTTCATCACTTTCTTTATTTTTAAAAGCTCTTGTTGCGGCCTGTAATGAATGCTCTAGTCTAGTGACTTTGTAACCTTCTAAAGTAGTAGTTTGTTTAGATAAATAATTTAAAACTCTCTCAGCTGTTTGTCTTTCAAAGTTTTTTTCAAATTTTTCGAGAAGTTCGTAATCTTCCTTAGTTCCATTTTTCATTTCAGTAAAATTTACTGTTTTCATAATTTAATTGTTCGATCCTGTACTTAGTAAAGATAACTGAGTTATTTTATTATCTCCTAATTCATCCACTAATTTAACAGGATATTCGCCTGTAAAATAATGATCTGTTAACTGTGGATATGTTTCGTTTCTTTTTTCAAAACCAATAGCTTTATACAATCCTTCAATTGATAAAAATCTTAATGATTTAGCTCCAATATATTCACAAATTTCATCATTTGTTTTATTTGCTGCTAACAATTCTTTTTTTGTAGGTGTATCTACACCATAGAAATCTGGATATCTTATTTCAGGGCACGCAATTTTAACATGGACTTCTTTTGCACCAGCTTCGTAAAGCATTTTAACTATTTTATATGATGTGGTTCCTCTTACAAGAGAGTCATCAATTAGAATGATTTTTTTATTTTTAATTGTAGTTTGATTGGCATTTAATTTTAATTTAACACCCAAACTTCTGATTTTCTGGCTTGGTTCAATAAAAGTTCTTCCAACATAATGATTTCTAATTAATCCATGTTCAAAGTTCATTTTTAATTCTTGAGCAAAACCCATAGCAGCAGCATTTCCAGAATCTGGGACTGGAACAACTATATCAGCATCAGTATCATTTTCTTTTGCTAGCTCTTTACCAATATTTTTTCTATGTTCATATGCTGTTTTTCCTCCAATCAGACTGTCTGGTCTTGAAAAATAAATATATTCAAATACGCATGGTCTAACTTTTTTAGCAGGAAAGGGCTTAATACTTTTCAGCTTATTATTTTCAATTAAAACTATCTCACCATTTTCAACTTCTCTTACAAATTTTGCACCAATAATATCAAATGCACAAGTTTCAGATGCTAAGACATAACTATTGCTAAGCTTACCAATTACTAGTGGTCTAATTCCGTAAGGATCTCTAACTCCAATTAAAGAGTTTTGAGTTAACATCACTAATGCATAACCACCTTGAATTTGAAAAATTGCATCAATTACTTTGTCAATTGTTTTTGGTCTTTTTGATTTAGCAATTAATTGAACAATCGTTTCAGTGTCTGAAGTAGTGTAAAATATAGCTCCATCTGCAACTAGTTTATTTCTCAAAGCAATTGAATTAGTAAGATTTCCATTATGCGCAACTCCAATGCCACCTGCATTGGTGTCAGCAAAAAAGGGCTGGATGTTTCTTAATATATTGTTTCCTGTTGTACTATATCTGTTGTGGCCAATTGCATAATTTCCCTTAAGGTTATTAAGCACTTCTTCTTTATTGAAATTATCACCAACTAAACCAAATCTTTTTTCTGAATAATATTTCTCTCCATCAAACGTAACTATTCCACATCCTTCTTGACCTCTGTGTTGTAGAGCATGAAGTCCTAGCGCAGTTAGAGCCGAAGCATCTTTTGCATTGCTAATACCAAAAACTCCACATTCTTCTTTTAGTTTTTGATTATAGATCTGTAATTTTTTCTTTAGAATCTTTATATGTTTTTTCATTAGGAAATTCTTTTACCAGATAACTACTACCTTTTTCTAAATATGGAAAGACGTATGATTTGTCAAAATTAATTGGCCATTTATCATAATTATAAACGATATGAACACCTGAAAAGATACATACAGAAATAATGTAAGCTCTTATAAAACCAAAAAAGAATCCAAATGTCGTATCTAAGCCGCCGATTCCTGTGTATCTGACTGCTTTACTGATTCCTTTATTAACTAATAGAACCAAAAAGATAACAACAACAAATATTACTATTCCTAAACAAACATCTAGCACATACTCATTATCAATTATGTCTTTTACATAGGGTTTAATTTTTGGAAATAGAATTAATGTAATTATGTATGCCAACAACCATTTAGTCATTGAGAGAATACTTAAAATGAAACCCTTTTTATAACAATTTATTAAAGAAAGAATTGTTAAAATTAAATAAATTAAGTCAATTATTGATATCGCTTTATAAAAATCTTTTATGATTTCTAACATTAAGATGATTTGCCAAAAGGTTTAATAATTAAGATTAATGCAGGAAGCAAAGTTAATACTGATATCATAGCCAATAACATAGCTAGTCCTGTAAACACACCAAAATAAATTGTTGGGATAAACTTTGACAAGACCAAAATTGAAAATCCAAAAACAATCGTTATTGAAGTGTTTAGTATAGCGACTCCAACAGTTGAATGACAAGTTTTTAATGTTTTGTTGTAATCCTTTATTTTATTAAACTCTTCTTTAAATCTGTAAATATAGTGAATACTGTTATCTACTGCGATACCTATTGTAATTGCCGCAATAGTTATCGTCATCATGTCTAAAGGTATTTCTAACAATCCAATTATTCCTAGTATAAAAAAAGCAGCAATAAAATTCGGAACAACGCCAATTAATGAAAGCTTAATATTTCTAAATAAGATTATGAACATTGAAAGTATTCCAATCATAACCAATCCCAATGTTAAAATTTGAGATTTAAATAGACTTTGCAATAAATTATTAAACAATATTAATACACCTGCTAATTTATAATCCTTATCCTCTAAACCAAATTTATCTTTTAGATCAAAATTAATTTTGTTAATTAAATCATTTCTTCTTAAATCTTCCTGCGAGTCTATAATTCTTAAACTAATTCGAGCTTCATTATCTTTGATAGAAAGATAAGGATTGATGATTTCAGTTTTAATACTCTCTGGAATTTTAGAGTAAAGTACTCCCATTTCTAAAGTGCCTAAAGGCTTATTATTATTTAATTGAGTAGCAACCTCAATAATAGATGAAAAAGATAGAACTTTGCCAATTTCAGGTAAGCTATCTAAGTAATTATGAACAGATGTAATTAGATCAATTTTATCTTTGGTAAACCAGTATTTTTCATTATTAGTATCTTCTTCATCACCCCAATCCTCAAATTCATCATCTTCTTCAGATTTTTTCACGTTTTCTTTCTCAGGAAATTTTATAATAACCTCTAAAGGAGTGGTTCCACCTAGCTCCTCATCTATAAGCTTCATACCCTTATAAATTTCTGTATTCTTATCAAAGTAATTTATAAAACTATTTTCAACTTCAAGCTTACTTATTCCAATAACACTGAATATTATAGCTATTCCACTTACCAAGAAGATTGAATTTTTACTATTAACTGAAATTAGTCCAAGTAAATTTGTAATTTTAGATTTTTGTTCCTTTTTAACTGAAATATTATTTATGGGTGCAAAGTTTAAAAGGGTAGGTAGTAGAGTAAATGTAACTATAAATGATGTAATTAATCCAAATGTCATCATCCAACCAAAATCAATAATAGGTTTTATTTCACTAAAAATTAAAGATAAGAATGCAAAAATTGTAGTTAGAACAGTATATAGAATTGGCCAAAACATTTTTGAAGTAGTTAAGGAAATAATCTCAAAATTATTTTTTGATGGAAAATCTTTTTTAAGTTGAATAAATCTAGTACTCATATGAATATTCATTGCCATCGTTAAAATTAACATAAGTGCAATAAAATTTGATGAAATAACTGTAACTTTCCATCCTAGCAGCCCAAGTAACCCAATCATAATTATCACAGAAAAAAGACAACTACTTATAGGAACCACAATCCAAAGAAGATTTCTAAAAACAAACCATAAAGTAGCAATTATAAATAATAGAACAGCCAAACCAAAAACAATTATGTCACTTTTGATAAAAGTCATCATATCATCGGCAATCATTGGTATTCCTCCAAGATAAATCTTTCCAACATCACCATAACTTTGAATAACTTGTCTAATTTCTAAAATATTCCTATGGTTTTGTTTTTTTATTTGATCTTTTATTAACTCAACCTCTTCTTTTGATTTATTTTCTATATCTTCTAATTTTTGAGACTCTTTAATGTTAACAATAATGCCACTAGTTTTACCGTCTTCACTAATAACAAAATTTCTAAAAACAGGACTATTTAAAATTTCTTTAAAACCTCGATTTCTATCAACATCTTCATCTTTTAATGTTTTAAAGTTTTCCAGTCTTTCTTGAAGAGGTGCATCAGAATTATTTAAGAGCGGAATGTCTAATAATGTAATCACACTATGGACCCAGTCGAGACTTTGAATTTTATATTTCAAACTTAATAAATTATTAATTGATGAGTCAGCTACCATTCTCTCATTTGGTGTATAGGTAAGAATTAAAAATTCTTTAGATCCATATCTTTCTGAGACTTCTTTCAAATAGGCTAAATCTGGATCACCTTCTATTAACAAGGTTTCAGATGAAGCATCTAGCCTAAAATTTTTTGAATAATATCCAAAACTTAAAATAGCAACAATCAACAATAAAAATATTGCCTTTGGATTTTTAAGGATAACGTTTTGATAAAAATGAGCTATCATTCAAGCTCTTTATATTGGAATTTAACTTAATTGAGTATCCTTAAATTTTGTAAATCTTTCTTCAAATTCAAGAGTTACATTACCAATCGGACCATGCCTTTGTTTTCCAATTATAATTTGTGCCAAATGAGCAACTTCATTCATTTTTGCTTGCCACTCAGCATGTTCAACTGTTGCCTCTCTTGGCTCTTTTCTTTGTAAATAATATCCTTCTCTATAAACAAACATTACTACATCTGCGTCTTGTTCAATAGAGCCAGACTCTCTTAAATCTGCCAATTGAGGTTTATGATCATCTCTCTGTTCCACCTGTCGAGACAACTGCGAAAGAGCCACGACAGGAACAGAAAGTTCTTTGGCTATTGCTTTAAGCCCTTGAGTAATTTGTGAAATTTCTTGAACTCTACCATCTTTATTAAATGTAGTTCCTCTCATTAACTGTATGTAATCGACTACAATCATATCGAGACCAAAAAGTCTTTTAATACGTCTTGCTCTATTGCTCAAAGCGGCAATACTTATCGCTGGAGTTTCATCAATATAAAGAGGCAGTTCAGAAATATTTTTTGATGTTTCTAAAAACTTGTCAAATTGATCGTCAGATATTCTTCCTCTTCTAATATCATTAGAACTAATTCTAGCTTGTTCAGAAATAATTCTTGTAGATAATTGTTCTGAAGACATTTCAAGCGAGAAGAAAGCTATAGATGATTTCTTATCACTCTCTTGTAGTTTTTGAGCAGCATTAAATGCAATATTTGTTGCTAGTGAGGTTTTACCCATTGATGGTCGACCAGCTATAATAATTAAATCAGATTGATGCAATCCACCAAGCTTATCATCTAAATCTCTTAAACCAGTCGGAACACCAACTATTCCCTCTTCATTCTTATAAGCAGCGGAAGCCATTTCAATTGTTTGTTTCATTGCTTCATCAAATTTCACTAAAGAAGAACTGAAAGAACCTTTTTCAGCTAAATCAAATAATAATCTTTCAGAACTTTCGATTATAGATTGACCGTTAGTATCAAGATCATTTAATTTTGCACTATCAATAGTTTGTTCAGAAATTTTTATTAATTCTCTTCTTACAAACATATCGTAAATTATTTTTGAGTATTCTATTGCTTGCCTAACTGATGAAGAAAATTTTGTGATTTTTATTAAATATTCCGGAACATTTAAATCATCTTTTTCATCCTCAAAATAATTTTTTAAAGTAATTGGGTTAGCCAACATTCCTTTGTAGATAAGACTTTCAACTGCCTCAAATATTTTTTGATGCAGCGGATCATAAAAATTAATACTGGAAATTATTGTATTTATTTCATCAAAAATATCATTGCTTACAAGAATAGATCCTATAACTGATTGCTCTGCCTCAATGTTATTTGGCAACTCTTTAAATTGATCTTTTATTACACTTAAATTATTTTCCATTAAAATAAATTTACATGAAAAATACTTAAATTAAATTGTATATTTCTACTGGGGAAAAGAATGTATAATTATTGAATTGTATCAGCTGAAGAAACATTGATTGTAATTTCAGCATCAACTTCTGAGTGTAAAGAAATTTTAACTTTAAATTTTCCCAATGCTTTTATTTCTTCAACTGGTTGAATCATTGAAGGCTTAATATCAATTTTGTTTTCTCCTTGAATAAGTTTTGAAATTTCAGTTGGTTTAACAGAACCATACAATTCATTATTTTCTGTGCTTAGTTTTTCTACAGAATACTCTTTTCCATTTATTTGTTCTGCAATTTGAGATGCTTCTTTTTTCTTTTCATTATCTTTTTTAGATAATTCTGCTTTAATTTTTTCAACTTCTTTTATGTTTTCTTTTGAAGCGTAGAGAGCTTTCTTATTTGCTATTAAAAAGTTTCTTGCAAAACCTCTTTTTACATCTATTACTTCACCGATAGATCCAATTCTTTTTACATTTTCTAATAAAATTACTTTCATTCTATATTAAAGCTAAATTTCTAGCCCTTTTAATTGAAAGAGATAGCTCTCGTTGTTTTTTTTGAGAAACATTTGTTATTCTTGAAGGTAAAATTTTACCATTTTCAGATACATATTTTTTTAAAAGTTTAATATTTTTATAATTTACTTCTGGAGCACCTTTCACAGATAAAGGGCAAGTTTTTTTAAATTTGTATTTATTTGGCTGAAAAATACTCAGTTTTGCAAAATTATTTTGCTTCCCTTTTTTGTTTCCACTTTGTCTTTTTGGCATTAGTTTTTAGCGCTTTCTTTTTTTTCACTATCTTCTTTTTTTCCAAAATAGTTTGTTTCTAAATCAAATTTATTTACTCTAACTGTTAAATATCTTAGTAATTTTTTATCAATAGCTTCATTTTTTTCTAATTCATCAATCACATTCCCTTTACCTTTAATCTTAAAGTGAATGTAACTACCTTTTTTATTCTTTTTAATAAGATATGATAAGTTTAGTAATCCCCAGTTCTCGGTTTTAACAACTTCTCCATCATTTTTTTCAACTATTTTAGAATATTTCTCAGTGAGTTGCTTTAATTCACTCGGTGAAGTATCTTGCCTAGCTATTATAGTATGTTCGTATAAATTCATTTAAGTTCTTTAATAAAAAGTGAGGATATACTATTATAAAAGTTCAATTACAATAGTTAAAAAGGCAAAATAATTAGTTTTTTTTATATGTTTTCAGTAATTTTTCCAGGTCAGGGATCTCAAATAGTAGGTATGGGAAAAGAGCTTTATGATAAATTTAATATAGTAAAAGACTTTTTTAAACAGGCAGATGACATACTAAATTTTTCTATCTCAAAACTTATTCTAGAAGGACCAAAAGAAGAGTTAGATTTAACAACCAATACACAGCCAGCAATATATCTAATAAGCTATTCAATATTTAATCTTGTAAAAAATGAATTTAACTTGGATTTAAATAAAGCGAAGTACTTTGCTGGACATTCTTTAGGTGAATATTCAGCTTTATCATGTGCAGGATATCTTGATTTTTCGGATACTTTAAAAATACTAAGAATTAGAGGAGACGCAATGCAAAACGCTGTGCCTAAAGGACAGGGAGGAATGGTTGCTGTATTAGGCTCATCAGTTGATGTGATTGAAAAAATTTTGACAGAGAATAAAGAAAATTTAAAAGCACAAATTGCAAATGATAATTCTGAAGGTCAAATTGTTTTAAGCGGAAAGACAGAAGATTTAGAAAATTTAATTCAAATTTTAAAAGATAATTCAATAAAAAACATTAAGCTTCCAGTAAGTGCACCCTTCCACTGCGATTTGATGAATAATGCAACAAAAATTATGTCAGAGGAGTTGAATAAACTTAATTTTAAAAATGGACAAAATAAATTAATTTCAAACGTTACTGCAAATGAAATTAAAGATCCAGTGGAGCTAAAAAATCTATTGATTAAGCAAATAGAAAATAGGGTTAAATGGAGAGAAAGTGTGATTAATATGATAGAAAATAATGTAAACCATTTTATAGAAATTGGACCTGGGAAAGTTTTGTCAGGTTTGGTAAAAAGAATTAATAGAGATGTAAAAATTGATACAATTAACAGTCAAAATGATATTGAAGGTTTGAAAATATGATAGATTTAAAAGGTAAAAATATTATTGTTACAGGTGCTTCAGGTGGGATAGGAAATTCGATAATTGAAAAATTAAATCAATCAGGAGCAAACATTTTAGCTTCAGGTACAAGAAAAGAAAAACTTGAGGAACTAAAAGGTAAATATGAAAATATCAAAATATTAAAATTTGATATTTCTCAAAGTGATAAAATTGAGGAGTTTGTTGAACACGCAACCAAAGAACTTGGTGGCAATTTAGATTGCATAGTTAATAATGCAGGCATTACCCAGGATAATTTAGCAATAAGAATGAGCCTAGATGAATGGAAAAAAGTAATTGATGTTAATTTAACATCAACTTTTTTAATGAGCAAGTCAGCGATTAAAAAAATGCTTAAAAATAAATCTGGAAAGGTTGTTAATATTACTTCAGTTGTTGGACATACAGGTAATTTAGGACAGGCTAATTACACTGCTTCTAAGGCAGGTATAATTGCAATGTCTAAGAGTTTAGCAATAGAATATGCTAAGAAAAATATAAATATAAATTGTATTTCACCTGGTTTTATCAAAACAGCGATGACGGATAAATTAGATGATAAATTTAAAGACATTATTATATCAAAAATTCCTTCTGCCAGACTAGGAGAACCAGATGATATCGCAAATGCAGTACTTTTTTTGTGCTCAAGCCACTCAAGTTATATAAATGGTGAAACCCTGCATGTTAATGGAGGCATGTATATGGCTTGACAAAATAGGTTTTTAAACTATTAAGAATTTATAACGAAAAGGATCAATATGTCAGAAGACGTTTCAAGCAAAGTAAAGAAAATTGTAGCTGATCACTTAGGTATCGATGAAACAAAAGTAACTGAAGAGTCGAGTTTTATTGATGATTTGGGAGCAGATAGTTTAGATACTGTTGAATTAGTGATGGCTTTTGAGGAAGAGTTTGGATCTGAAATTTCAGACAGTGAAGCTGAGAAAATTTTAACTGTAGGCGATGCAGTTAAGTTTATCGAGGGAAAAGCTAACTAGAAATTTTAATGCCATCAGAAAAAGATGGAGTAATGATAATATTATCATCTCCTTCCGGAGCAGGTAAAACTACATTGGTTAAAAAATTGTCTGAAATTGATAATTATGAAATTTCAATATCACACACCACTAGACAACCAAGGCCTAATGAGAATCAAAACAAAGATTATTTTTTTGTAGATGAATCTGAGTTTAAAAGACTCATTAAAAATGAAGAATTTCTTGAATATGCAAAAGTCTTCAATAATTTTTATGGAACAACAAGAACACCAGTTATAGATAAACTTAATAAAAGTAAAAACGTCCTTTTCGACATTGATTGGCAGGGTGCTGATCAAATAAAAAATAAGAAATTAGATTATAAATTAATTACTTTTTTCATTCTACCCCCAAGTAAAGAGGTATTATTTGAAAGATTATCCAAACGACACATGAACGATAAAATAGTAGCTGAAGAAAGAATGAAACAATTTGAAAGAGATGTGTTGCATTGGATAAATTATGACTATGTCGTTATAAATAATGATTTAAATGAATGTTATAATAAAATAACAAATTTAATTGATGCAGTAATGAACAATGGTTCTAAAGATTATGACTTAGATTATATTAGACGCCATGTCAATAATCTAACTTCTTAAGTTTTCATACTCGATAGCTAATTTGTAATAAGTTTCTAGATTTAAGTTTTGTGGTCTCATGTTCAAATTAATTTTAAGTTTATCTAAAACTCTTTTATCTCCATTAAAAAGTTGATTAAAAGGTTTTTTTAACATTTTTCTTCTCTGATTAAAAAATATTTTGGTAATTTTGGATAAGTTACTTGGATCTTTAATTTTTAAAAAATTTTTTTTAGGATAAAAAATTAACAATGAACTATCTATTTTTGGCTTTGGGAGGAAAGCATTTGGTTTAATATCACAAATTTTTTCTATATTAAGTTTCCAATTACAAATTATTGATAATCTTCCATAATTTGGAGTATTAAATTTAGCAATAATTCTGTTAGCAACTTCTTTTTGAAACATTAAAATTAGACAATCAAACCAAAAATCTTCTTTTAGATTTAATATCCATTTATTAAGAATTTCGGTTGAAATATTGTATGGCAAATTTCCAAAGACGATTACTTTATCTTTAAATAACAATGTTTCATCTACACTTAAAATGTCTTCATTAATAACTTGAATTTGATTATTAAAATTATCTTTAAGATATTCTGCTAATTTATTATCTTTTTCAATTACAATAAGTTTTTTAGGTTTTTTTTCTAAAATAGATCTAGTTAAATTTCCTGTACCAGGACCAATCTCTAATATAGTTTTATCATTTATGTTAACTGCGTTTGTAATTTTCTTTAAAATATTATTATCAATTAAAAAATTTTGACCTAAACTTTTTTTCGCTTTAATCAATTTGTATCCAAAAATTCAATAGCTCTTATTAAACTCAAAGGATTAGAAATATTTTTGCCTACCATTTTTTCATTTGGACCATGATCAGGTGAAATTCGTGTAAATGGTAATCCTAAAGTGATGTTTATAGCATCGTATTCATATAATGTTTTGAGTGGTGTTAAAACTTGGTCATGATACATACCAACTATTACATTAAAATTTTTCCTATTATCTTTTAAAAAAATAGTATCTGCAGGATATGGTCCAGAAACATTAATTTTTTTTTTTAAATATTTAACAGTAGGTTTGATAATTTTTTCATCCTCATCAAATTTATCTATAGTTTCACAGTGAGGATTTAGACCAAGAATTGCTATTTTTGGTTTATATCCTAATTTATTTCTATAAAAATTATTTATAAGAATAATCTTTTCAGAAATATTTTTTCTATTAATTTTTTTAGTTATTTCTTTAATTGGTAAATGGGTAGTTACCGGACAAACTGAAAGTTTTTTATTATATATTAACATGCAAGTTTTGTTTCTTGAAACTTTATCAGAAATATATTCTGTCATTCCTAAATACCTCTTATCTAAAAATTTTTTCTTTGAAATTGGCCCATTGATCAATTTATTCGTAATTTTTAGTCTTAAAATTTTGAAAGCAATTTCAAACGATTTTTTTATATATAAATTTGAATTTTTTGAGATTTTACTGAACTTATTTTTTTTGTTATAATTAACATCGATAACATTTAAATACCTGTTACTTAATTTAACATTTTTAATTTCACTTATATTAATTAACTTTATTTTTTTTTTAAATTTAAACTTCTTAAGGTTAAGTTTTAATAAATTAACTGAGCAAATAAGTAATAAAGGGTTTTTGTATTTTTTAGATTTAATGGCTTTAAAAAAAATCTCTAAAAAAATACTATTTGGTTCCCCATGAACAAGCAAGATAGGTTTATAACTCATTTATATTAATATTTTTTTTAATTTTATTTAAGTAAGCTATTGAGAATCTTTCAAGTTGTTGATTTTTTTCAAACGAGACTCTACTTTTAAATATTTTATTTATATCAATTTTTCTTTCTAAATATTTTATATCATTAATCTTTAATAATATAATGTTATTAGCAATTTTAATAGGAGACGATAATTCCCCAATTTTTAAATTATCTAAAATTTTGTTAACTTTAGTTGATAGAGATGTTTCATTCACCCATCCTATTTTTCCACCATATTTTGCTGTTTCAGAAATGCTAAATAATGTTGCAGTATTTTCAAATCCATTTATTTTATCGCTTTCGATAATTTTTTTATAAGTTTCGTTAATATCAATATTTTTTTCATACTCTATCTGTATTTCTGACAAATTATATTCCTTTATCTTTTTGAGTTTTTTAACTTCGTTAGTTATTTCTTCCTTTATCAATTCATTATTAATAACAACTTGATTATTATATTTTCTAAAAATAAAATTATTCCAAAATATTTCAATTGAAATCTTTTCTTTTACAAATTTAAACTCTAAATTTAGATCATTTAAATATTTGATGAAGTCTTGCTCTGAAGTTATTCCATTTACACTATATAAACCTTTAATTATATCTTTTAAGTTTGGATCTTCTATGGAATAATCAATTGAAAAATATTTTTTAACTTCTAGTTCTTTAATTTTTTCATTAATAATTGATTGTGTTGCCAAATTATTTAGTTTTTTATTATCTAAATTTTTTAATTTAGGATTCAACAAAATAAGATATTTTTTTTCTTTAATTATATCCAATGAGGTAATTATCTCATTTTCAACCTTGAATAAAATTTTGCTTTCTATGGCTTTTGATTGAAAATTAAACAAACTCAAAAAACAAATAAAAATAAGTATTTTTTTTTTCATTTTCAAAAAAATCAATTATCACCAAACGGAAGCAAAGAAAGTTCAAAGAATATTTCCTTTTCAGGTTTTAAATCAGAATCTCTATAAAATTCTTTATTAAATTGAATTGAGGCTGTTAAACAATCATTTTTATATTTATAAATTAAATTGTAATATTCTGTAGCACTTAGTTCGTTATTCCTCCTAACTTCAAAATTAATACTATTTCTCTTGTCTACTTCAAATGTAGTAAAATTAGAAGTGAAGCTTTCATTAATTATATTACTTTTTTCATCAATATATTCGAAAGTGGTTTTTAATTTATTAATATAAAAAGTTGTTGATAATGAGTCATAGTTTGATTTGTTAAAATTATTATCTAAAGCAAAATTGTAATTAAAATCTAAGTATTTATTTGGAAAAACTTCGATATTACCAAAAATATCAGATGTTTTTTTTCCTATTGAGGAATTTTTTGGTAAATCTAAATTTTCTTTAGCTCTTATTAGGGAAGAAAGATCAATATTTAAAAAATCTTTTTTATCTGTTTTATTCCTTTTGTTATATGAAAGACCATAAGTAATTGAGCCACCACCTTCAACTGTCTCATTATTTGCTATTCTATTAAAAGAAAAAATTTTAGAAGTATCTACTCTAAGGTAGTTGTTACTCAAATTTTTAGTTTCGTTAGGACTAAACATAAAAGAAATTTTTGGGGTTAAATTTTCTGTGAAAGTAAAGTTTTCTTTTGATAAAGGAAATTTAATATTATACTGAAAAATAGTTGATAAAGATTGGTCAAATTTATCTTTATATTTGTCAGAATTATTAGCATCTACATTTACATTTTTTATTAATGTATTTAAATTCGTAACGAATCCTTTTTTAGAATAATTAATTTTTGATTTGTAAACCAAATCATTAATAAATAATCCTTCGTAAACATTAGTATTATACTGTCTCTGGCTTCCATAAAATTCAAAACTAATGTCATTTCCATTTTCAGTACTTAAATTTTTTTCTAAATAATATTTTGGATAAATAAATTCAAATCTACTAGATTTATCTTTATTTAAATCCTCATATACCTCAAAAGAAGTATTAAATTTTAGATCTTTTTTATCGCCTTCAAATTCAATGTAAGAATATAACAAATCGTCATCTGTGATTAATTTTTTATTTTCAATATTGTACGTTTTCAAATAATGATCATTATTAACTTTTTGGAAATTTAAATTAACATTACTTTTTTCAAAAAAATTATTTTTTAGTGAAAATTTAGAATTTGAAAAAAAATGCATCTTAGTTGTATTTTGTGAAGAGAAAAAATTAGTTCTGTACAAACTAAAATCTGCTATATGACTACTTGACTTGTTTTCTTGCCTGTACTCACTTTGAAATACTGCCTCATCGTTTAAAAACAGCTTAGGTTTAAAAGTCATATCTTTATTGTCAGAAATTATATAGAAGTAGGGAATATCTACTGAGCTTCCTATATTCCTAGAGGAACTAAATTTAGGAGTTAAAAATCCAGATTTTCTGTCAACAGATGGATCTGGATGTGAAAATTTTGGAAAGTAAAGTGCAGGAATGTCATATATTTTTAACCATGCATTTTTATATTTAATTATTTTTTCATTTTTGTCATGTTCAATTTCTTCTGCATAAACACTCCAGGGAGGACATTCGTGGTCATCACTACATGTCGTAAAAACCCCTTTTTTTAAAAAAGATGATTTATTTTTTATTTTTATGCTTTTTGCACTTATTCTTGGATCATTTTCATCATTATTAAAAGAACTATTATTGAATTTTATTTTTAAGTCTCTACCAAGAACATTTTTGTTTGATGTATCAATCATAACATCATTTAAATAATATTTGTTCTCATCTTGGTCTACAAATTTAATTTTTTTTCC
Organism: uncultured Pelagibacteraceae bacterium; assembly: GCA_902618695.1. Taxonomy (GTDB): domain Bacteria; phylum Pseudomonadota; class Alphaproteobacteria; order Pelagibacterales; family Pelagibacteraceae; genus Pelagibacter. Next base: position 43,011 of record CACNCB010000004.1, read on the forward strand.
AATAATACTATTTTTGTTTGGATTAAATACAAATCCATTTACTTCAAAGTAATTTTGGAAAACATCATTGATTTTTGTTAATTTTTTAGAGCTTATTTTTTTAGTTTTAATATCATAATTAAACTCTTCTAGATCAATAAAGTATAAATTATCATAAATTATTTTTGATTTTTTTTCTGAATATATTGTATTTAGTTTTTTCGAGTAAAATACTTCTTCGCCATCACCAGTTATTTTATTTAATTTATCATTAAAAAAAATATTATCACTGAATTGGAATAGATTTGACTTTTTATAAAAGGTAACTTTAGAACTAGATAAATTTACTTTATTAATATTATCTACAAGGTTAACATTTCCGATTATTTCAATAATACCTAAATCTTCGTAATAAATTATTTTTTCACTGGAAGAGTTTATATTATTTAATTTATCTTTAAAAACTACATTTCCAGAAATTATTAATTTTTTTAAATTATTTGAGTATTCAAAAAGATTTGCAGAGATACTTATGTTTTTATCAATTTCAATTTCTATATTATTTTTTCCAATAATGGTATTTCCATTATCTAAAATTCTAATCTCATCTGATAAATACTTAAACTGTTGAGCAGATATTTGTACAACATTTAAAAAAAATATTAATAAAAAATATATTAAGGTTCTAAACTTATTTTTCATTTATCCTCACCATACCAATTCCAGTCAACATAGATACAATTACATGTGGTAGCCAAACGGACATTGTAATTGGAAGTTTATTATTTTCTCCCAATAGAGAAGAAAAATGATTAATATAAAATATTAATACTGATAAAAATATTCCTATCAATAGATAAAAAATTTTAGGTTTATTTATTGGAACATTTAACATTAATACAGTTGCAAATATGGTTAATATTGTGAGATAAACTGGAAAAGCATATATTTTTTGCAAATGTAGATTTATGTTGTCAATTGAATATCCAACAGAAATGTAATCCTTTCTCAGCTTAAAGAGTTCCCACAAAGTCAGAGAGTTTAAATTTGAAAATAGTGTATTTATTCTTTCAGAATTAAAGTTTGTTTCAAATAGGATGCTATTTTCAACTTTTCTCAAATTATTTTCAATAACTATTCCATTCTTTATATTCCAGACTTTTTCTAAAATATTAACATTTTTAGAATAAATATATTTACGAGGATTAAAATTTTCATCAAATTCAGTAATTACAACGTTTTTTAAAACATTACCTTCTATGCTGTCCGCATTGATAATATTTATATTTCTATTAATTTCATCTTTTATCCAGATTCCGTTTTCAGTAATGACTGCTAAATACTTGTTATCAGATGCAAAATTATTTTTAATTTCAAGATAAATATGCTTTAATTTTGCAGAGAAATTGTAAAAAAAGATAATTAAAATTAAACTTATAACAAACGAAACTACTGCAATTATTCCTAAAATTTTAAAATTATCTATGCCAAAATTTTTTAAAATCATAATTTCATTTTTTTCTATTAAACTAATAATTAGAAATTGAGTAGATATTAAAAATATAAAAGGAAACACTTTGATTAATATTGTTGGTGCATTTAATAAATTTAATAACAGGGGGTAATAAAGATGTTCAGATTTATCTTTGAAAAAATTTATTTCCTCAAACAAATTTAATAATAACACTAGTAAAAAGAATATTAAACTTACGATTAGTATTTTTTTACAAAAATCAAAAATTAAATATCTTATATATGTCTTCATAAATTATTTTTTTTTAAAAGAAATAAATATATTGTAAACAATAGTAAAACAGGAATGATCAATATAATTAAATCATTGGATAATTTATTGCCAGAGTATTTGACTATAACTTCAGAAAAAAAGATAACAAAAAAACCTAACATGAATATTAAAACTTTATTTAAGTAATTAAATTTACTGAATTTACTATTTACCAGTAATATACATGCTATAAGACAAATTACAGGTATATATAAAGGAACAAAAAATCTTTTAAAGATTTCCTGAGTAATATCCTTATAACTATCTTTTGAACAAACAAGTTCATTTTCATCGATAAAAAATTTTTTTTTATAATTTATATTATTTAAAAAGCACTTGATAATATTTGAAGTTTTATTTTCTTGTATCTTTGGTATTATTGTTGTCTTAGTTGTGAATTTTGATAGATTAAATTCAAAATTTTCAAATTTAAAACTTGAAAAATTTTTTTGATTATTAGCACTAAAAATTTCTCCATTTAATAGAATTAAATAATTTTTATTATTTTTTTTTACAATTTTTCCTTCATTCGCTACAATTATCTGAAAGTCTATACCATCTTTACCCTCATCTTTAATCAAAATATTTTTCATTATTTTGCTATTTTTACTTTGCTCATCAACATAGATTGTTAAGTTTGATAAAGTATCAATAAATTTTTTTTCTTTAATTAATGATGGAAAAAAATCAATATTTGAACTCCTTATAAAAGATTTTCCTAAATTTTGAGTTTTTGGAGAGATATAAGAATTAAAAAATAATTGTAAAATGACTAAAAAAATAGAAAAAAACAAGATTTTATTAATAAATTGTATTTTTGATATTCCTATTGTCCAAAAAATTGATATTTCGTTATTATCATCGTATTTAACTAAAACAAAAAAAATAGATATAAATAATGAAACTAAAAATAGTTTAGATAAAATTTTAGGAAAATTCATTAGAGTATAAAGAAAATAAACTCTAAAACCATGCCCATCTTCAGATACAAAATCTAAGTAATTTACAGCTTGGATAACCCAAACGATCAAAGATAAGGAAAATGACAGTAATACAAAAGCGAAAAATGCGTCAAATATAAATTTTCTAAATATTAATTTTTTCATTGAATAAAGATTATTTTATTCATATATAGCATTCTACTCGTTTAGATTGAATTTAAAATTTATGTCAGTTCAAATTACTTATAAAAACAAAATATCATATAACAATGCTCATAATTTGGTTTTATTTGTTGATGAAAAGTTCAATATTCCCAATTTAAAGAAGCATATATCACCTTCTGATTATTCACTTATCTTAGACTTAATTAAAACTAAAGATCAAAAAAAGAAAATTCTAGCTTTCGAAATTAGTTCTAAGAAGAAAATAATTTTAGTTTCATTAAAAAAAAAAATTAATAATTCTGATGTTGAAAATTTAGGGGCAAGTTTTTATTCTGAATTCAAAGACAGTAAAATTAAAGAATATATTATTAATTCAGAAACTTTATCAAGAAATCAAAAAAATTTAGCAGGTTATTTCGCTCATGGTTTAAAATTAAAATCCTATTTATTTGAAAAATATAAAACTAAAAAAAATAACAATAAATTTGTATTAATTATCACTGGTAAAAATCAACCATCTACTAAAGATCAAATAAAATTAAATGCAATCGAACAAGGCACTTTTTACACAAGAGATTTAGTGTCTGAGCCTGGAAACGTCCTTCATCCTGATGAATACGCAAAAAGATTAAATTCTCTAAGAAAGTATGGTTTAAAAGTTACGGTGTATGATGAAAAAAAATTAAAAAAACTTGGAATGAATACCTTACTGGGTGTTGGGCAGGGCAGCATTAGGGGATCGTATCTTGTTACTATGGAATGGAATGGTTTAAATAAAAAATCTAAACCATTGGCATTTGTAGGTAAAGGAGTTTGCTTTGACACTGGAGGAATATCTTTAAAGCCTGCAAAATTTATGGAAGATATGACTTATGACATGGCTGGTTCTGCAGTTGTAGTAGGATTAATGAAAAGTCTAGCTTTAAGAAAAGCAAAAGTTAATGTTGTCGGTGTAGTTGGTCTTGTTGAAAATATGCCTGGAGGAAACGCACAAAGGCCAGGTGATATTGTAAAATCATATAGTGGAAAAACAGTAGAAATTTTAAATACGGATGCTGAAGGTAGATTAGTTCTTGCAGATGCCTTAACTTACACAGAAGAAAAATTTAAGCCAAAACTAATAGTAGATTTAGCTACTTTAACTGGAGCAATAATTGTTTCATTAGGTTCTGAATATGCTGGTTTATTTTCAAATGATGACAATTTATCAAAACAATTAATAAATGCTGGGGAGAAAGTAGAGGAAAAAGTTTGGAGAATGCCTCTGAATAAAAATTTTGACAAGTTAATTGATTCAAAAAATGCAGATATGCAAAATATTAATTATGTTGGGGGAGCAGGTTCAACAACGGCTGCTCAATTTTTGCAAAGATTTATTTTAAATAAAACACCTTGGGCACACTTGGATATAGCAGGAATGGCATTTTCTAAATATGGAGGAGCATTAAATTCAGGTGGTGCAACAGGTTATGGAGTGAGATTATTAAGCAAACTAATAGAGGATCATTATGAGTAATTTAGAACAAACATTATCAATTATAAAACCAGATGCAGTGGAGAGAAATATAGAGAACGAAATTAAAGAAATGTTTAAATCTAATGGTTTTACAATTTTAAAAGAAAAAAAAATCCAAATTGAAAAATCAGAAGCTGAAAAGTTTTATAAAGTTCATGAAACAAAACCTTTTTATAATGATTTATGCGCCTATTTATCATCAGGCCCAATAGTTGTAATGGTTCTCGAAAAAAATGATGCAGTTTTAGGAAATAGAGAATTAATGGGTGCTACAAATCCAGAAGATGCAGAAGAAGGCACAATTAGAAAAAAATACGGGATTTCAATAGACAAAAACTCTGTCCATGGATCAGATAGCGTTGAAAATGCTAAAATTGAAATTGATTTTTTCTTTAAAGATTAAAAACTTTTAATACAGCTTTTGGGTACAGTTTATGCTCTTCAACTAAGATTTTTTTAGCAAGAGAGGATTCTGTATCTTTTTTTGAAATTTTTACTTTCTTTTGTAGGATAATCTTCCCTGAGTCTAACCTAGCATTTACAAAATGAACAGTGCATCCTGAGTATTTTTCCTTATTATTTAACACTCTTTGGTGAGTATTTAATCCTTTATATTTAGGCAGTAAAGAGGGGTGTATATTTAAAATTTTTCCTTTAAATTTTTTTATAAAATTTTTTGATAAAATTTTCATAAATCCAGCTAGACAAATTATTTCAATATTATTTTTTTTTAAGATAGTAATTAGATTATTCTCACTTAATTTTTTGTTTTTAAAATTTAAAACTTTTTTTTTAATTTTAAATTTTTTGGCATAATTTAAACCCTTTGCCTTAGAGTTATTTGAAACGATAAAGTTAATTGATATAGGAGATAATTTAGTTTTAGAAAATTTAATTAAAGATTTTAAATTACTGCCTGTGCCTGAAATAAATACAGCTGCTCTAATTCTATTGATACCAGTTGATAGAACCATTTAACTTAACTTTGTTTTTACCATTTAAAATTTTTCCGATAACATATGGTTTGTATTCTTTTGAAAAAAATTTACTTATTTTTTTTAAATTTTTACTTTCAACAATAAGACAAAAACCAACTCCACAATTAAATGTTTTGAGCATTTCTTTATCAGAAATTCCATTACTTTTAAGCCAATTAAATATTTTAGAAGTTTTAATTTTATCTAAACTAATATGTGCAGAGAGCTTATCTGGCATAATTCTTTTAATATTATCAGACAAACCTCCCCCAGTTATATTTGCACAACCATTTATTAAGTTGTTGTTTATCAAATTCATTATTTCTTTAACGTATATTTTAGTTGGTTTTAGAAGCTCAGATTTTAAAAATTTATTTTTTTTAATATTTATTTTTTTTTGTTTTAATAAATATCTTACAAGAGAATACCCATTAGAATGTAAACCACTGGAAGGAATTGCAACTATAAGATTATTTTTTTTAATTTTATTTTTATTTAAAATTCTATTCTTTCCTACAACTCCAACAGCAAAACCTGCGATATCAAATTTGCCTTTTTCATACGTATCTGGCATTTCAGCAGTTTCTCCACCAACAAGTTCAGATTCTGATTGATCACAGCCTTTGTTAATTCCTTTTATAATTGCTTTAAGTTTTTTTAGATCAATCTTATTTATCGAAATATAATCTAAAAAAAGTAAAGGTTTAGCTCCTTGAACAATTAAATCATTTACACTCATAGCAACCAGATCAATACCAATAGTATCAAATTTATTTAATGTATTAGCAATTTCAATTTTGGTTCCCACACCATCAGTACAAGCAACGATTCTAGGTTGTTTAATATTACCTGGTATATTTGTGATTGAACCAAACCCTCCTATATTAGAGAACTTTTTTTTGCCTCTTTTTTTTGCTGAAACTGTTGAAATGAAATCAACAAACTTGTCTGCAGCTTTAATATTAACTCCACTTTTTTTATAGGTAAATTTTTTTTTATTCATTAATATGTTTTATGAAATTTATTTCTCTGCTTAGTAATTTAAAGCTTTTATATAATTTTTTTTTATTTCTTGCTTTAATAAATATTTTCTTTTCCACAGGAAAAAGTCATGCAAAGACATTTTCTATAGATGATATTGAAATATCAACACCTTTTGAAATAAATTTTAATAAAAATGAAATTATCGATGAAGGATTTGTAAAGGCATTTAATGAACTAATTTTGTCAATTGTCCAAAGTAAAGATCAAGTAAAACTAAAAAATACATCAATTAATCAAATAAAAGGAATGATAGAAACTTTCTCAATTAAGGAAGAAAAGTTTATTGATGAAATTTATTATCTTGTCCTAAATGTTTCATTTAATAAAAAAAATATATTTGATTTATTAAAAAAGAAAAATATTTTTCCATCTTTACCTGTGAAAAAAGATTTTTTATTCATCCCCGTAATTGTTGATCAAAATAAAAATCAAGTTTTAATGTTCTCTGAGAATAAGTTATTTTCCAGTTGGAATTTAAATAATAAAAAATACAGTCTTATAAATTACATTTTACCAACTGAAGATTTAGATGATTTTAGATTGATAAAACAAAAAATTAACATTTTGGAAACTTATGACTTCAAAGAGATTATAAATAAATACAATATAAATGACCACATTATTATGATTGTGTTTAAGGATAATAATAAAATTAGAGCATTTAACAAAATTTTTTTTAATCAAGACATCAATTTAAAAAATTTAAATTATACGGAAGTTAATTTTGATGATGAAGAAGAGTTATTTGAATTTATTGATAATTTAAAATTAGTCCACGAGGATTTTTGGAAATCACAAAATCAAATCAATACTTCAGTAAAGTTGTCTTTAAATATATCTATTGATAATTCTAATAATATAAAAATTAATAAATTTGAAAAAATTTTATCTGATATGGATTTGATATATAATTTTTCAATTTATAAGTTCGATAATCGAAATAATTTTTATAAAGTCATTTTTAATGGAACACCTGATAAGTTTTTAGAAATTATGAGCGATCAAAATTATGATTTTGAAATTAAAAATAAAATTTGGGTTTTAAATGACAAATCTTAATCAACAAATACTTAAATTTGATTATGATCAAAATTTTAAAGATCAGGATTTTTATGTTTCAAGCAGCAACGAACATTCTTTTAGCCTTTTAAATAGTTGGCCAAATTGGGATAAAAATTTTATAAACTTAATAGGTGAAAAGTTTTCAGGAAAAAGTCATTTAATAAATATATTTTTAGAAAAGTATAGAGGTATAAAAATTAATGCAGAAGATATTAATAATGACTTTCTTCAACAAATTAAAACCTATGAAAATATTATAATTGAGGATTTAACTGAAAAAATAAATGAAAACTTGTTATATACACTTATAAATATAATAGATCAGGATAATAAGTATTTAATAGTAACCTCAAAAATACCAATAGTTGAGTTTAAATTTAAATTAAATGATCTTAATTCAAGATCTATTAATTTTATTTTATCTCAAATTGATAAACCTGGTGATGATTTAATCTATGCACTAATATTAAAAAATCTTTCTGATCGTCAAATATCAATAGACCAAAAACTTATTGAATTTATAATTAAGAGAATTGATAGAACTTATGGCAAAATTTCCGATTTCATATATAAAATCGACGAAATTAGTTTAAAAAGAAAGAAACCAATCGATTTTAAAATTATAAAAGAAGCATTAGAGGTTTAATTGAATAAATACAGAACACACAAGTGTAATGAATTAAGAAAAGAGGATATAGATAAAAAAATTTCTCTTTCAGGCTGGATAAATAAAAAAAGAGACCATGGGAATTTATTATTCATTGATTTGAGAGATAATTATGGAATTACCCAATGTATAATTGATAAAGATAATAAATATTTTTCTGATTTAGAAAAAATGCAATTAGAGACTGTAATTAAGGTTGAGGGAAAAGTAGTTAATAGATCCAAAGAAACAATAAATTCTGAAATAGACACAGGTGAAATAGAGATTGTTATTGAGAACTATCAAGTTTTAGGAACTTGTAAAGAACTACCTATGCCAATCTTTAGTGATCAAGAATATGCTGAAGAAATAAGATTGAAATATAGATTTTTAGATTTAAGAAGAAAAAAAATTCATGAAAATATTATTTTAAGATCTAAAGTTATTTCATACATCAGAAATGAAATGACTAAATTAGGTTTTTTAGAATTTCAAACACCAATTTTAACCTCATCTAGTCCAGAGGGCGCTAGAGATTTTTTAGTGCCTAGTCGTTTAAATCCTGGAAAATTTTATGCATTACCTCAAGCTCCTCAACAATTTAAACAATTAATAATGGTCTCAGGTTTTGACAGATATTTTCAAATTGCACCTTGTTTTAGAGATGAAGATGCGAGAGCGGACAGAAGTCCTGGAGAATTTTATCAATTGGATTTAGAAATGTCATTTGTTGAGCAGGAAGATGTATTTAATGTAGTTGAGAAATTATTGGTTAACACATTTAAAAATTTTTCAACTAAAAAACTGATGTTTGATATATTTCCAAAGATTTCATTCAAGGAAGCAATGCTTAAATATGGCACTGATAAACCAGATTTAAGAAATCCACTCATTGTAAATGATATAACTGAAATTTTTACAAGAGAAGATGTTTCATTTGAAATATTTAAAAAATTAGTAAAATCTGGATCTCAGGTAAGATGTATTATTACAAAAAATACGAAAGATAAGCCAAGAAGTTTTTTTGATAATATTGATAAATGGGCAAAAGAAGGAGGGGCTTCTGGGTTAGCTTATTTTACTTTTGAAAAAGATAAGGATATTTCAGCAAAAGGCCCTATAGGAAAATTTTTTTCTCAAGATGCATTGGCTGAAATCATAAAAAAAACAAACTGTGAAATAGGGGATAGTATTTTCATGGCTTGTGGAAAACAAGACGAATTAGAAAAAATTACTTCACTAGCAAGAGATAAAATTGCAAAAGATCTGGATTTAATTGACGAAAATATTTTCGCATTTTGCTGGATTGTAGACTATCCAATGTTTGAAAAAGATGAAACAACAAACAAGATTGAATTTAGTCACAACCCGTTTTCAATGCCCCAAGGTGATTTAAGTGAAAAGGATTTTGAAAACCCATTAGATATACTTGCTTATCAATACGACATAGTTTGTAATGGTATAGAATTATCTTCAGGAGCAATTAGAAATCATAAACCAGAACTTATGTATAAACTTTTCTCGATTGCAGGATATGATAAAAACCAAGTAAATGAAAAATTTAGTGGTATGATTAATGCACTTAGTTATGGCGCACCACCACATGGAGGAATAGCACCTGGTATTGATAGAATCGTAATGTTACTTGCTAATGAGAAAAATATTAGAGAAGTTACAATGTTTCCAATGAACCAAAACGCACAAGATTTGATGATGAATGCACCATCTGAGGTAAATCCAGATCAATTAAAAGAATTAAATTTAGCTTTAAAAACTAAAAAATAAGTTATTTTTTACCTTTTAAACTTATTTTTACATCTGAAAGATCAACTAGATTTTTTTTATAATTATTTCTTACGAAACCTTTACTAGTAATATCTTTTACTATTTTTAATAGTTGATTTTGATCCTCAGAATTTTGATCTTCTGCGTTGATAGTATCATTTCCTCCAATTGCAGGAGTGTGGGCAAGATCTTCTCTGTTTTGATATGAAATAGCCAGTTCTCTGAAAATATAATCTAAAATTGATGTGGCACTTAAAATTCTATCATTACCGTGGACTTTGCCAGATGGCTCAAATTTTGTACCAACAAATGCACTTATAAATTCATCTAACGGAACCCCATATTGTAGGCCAAGAGACACAGCAATTGCAAAGTTATTCATTAAAGCTTTAACTAACTCACCCTCTTTACTGGTATCAATAAATATTTCTCCAATTTTGCCATCTTCATATTCTCCAGTATGTAGGTAAACTTTGTGATCACCAATAGTAGCTTTTTGAATATATCCTTTTCTCCTGTCAGGCATGCTGAATCTTCTACCTGCATTCTCGTTTGCTAAATTTATACTTTTTATCACACTTTCTTTATTTATTCGGCTTTTGTTGTCTGTTTCATTTATTATTTCTACCTTTTTGCTTTCAAGGACTTTGTTATTTTTAGGATCCAGACTTTTCGTTTTTCTGTTATCAAGTTTTACATCTAAAACTTCGAATTTCCCATCATCTCTCTTCTCTAAATTTTTTAACTCTGCCTCATTAATATCATCTAAATAATGATTAACTTTAAAGGTACAGGTATAATAAGTTTCAACTAAATACTTTGCCATTGGATCTCATTTAAATTTTAATTTGAATAATGAATCAATTAATTTATATACATATTCATATTTTAGTCTAATTTAATTTTTACAATTTTTAATTGAATAAATAAAAAAATATTATGTTGACAATCTTAAGAAAAATTTTCACGTGGTGGAATCAAGATACTTTTGGAACAAGACTAAAAACAATTTTGTTTGGAAAACTTGTTGGTACTGATGATTTGGGTAACAAATACTACGAGAGCAAAAGTGGAAAAAGATGGGTTATCTATTCAAACACAATTGACGCATCAAAAATTCCTGTTGAGTGGTATTCTTGGATACATTTTACGCCTAATAAAATTGAAAAAAAACATACTTTAAAAAAATATGATTGGCAAAAACCTCATCAAGAAAATTTAACTGGAACTGACTCAGCATATTATCCAAATAAAAATAAAGATGGTGTTAAAAAGAAATATTCAAGTTGGAAAGAATAATTTAAAATTAATCTATTTAGTTTTTTTGCTTTTTTTTTGTTTAGTTTTTAATGCAAATTCAAATAGTAATTTAGAAGGATCTTTTACTAATATAAAAATTTTAGATAAAATAAGTTCGAAAAATACTTTGCTAAAATTAGAAAATGGAAAATTAAAAAAATTTAAAGATCTAGAAATTAAAAGTATTAAATGTAAAAATTCTGAATTTGATGATAATCCAGAGATAACAGCTTATATTCAGGTAAGAGATTTAACGAATAAAAATAATGACGAAGTTTTTGTTTTTAATGGCTGGATGTTTTCATCTAGTCCATCTATCAAACCTTTTGATCATCCTGTCTATGACGTCTGGTTAATAAGTTGTTATTAAACAATTGAATCTTTATCCAACCAGCTTACATTAAAATCTGAATTTACAAATTTTTTATGAGTAAGCAATTTTTTATGTAGAGGAATTGTTGTAGTTATTCCCTCAATAACAAATTCATCTAAAGATCTATTCATTCTTTGAATTGCTTCTGTTCTATTTCTTCCGTGGCAAATTAATTTACAAACCATGCTGTCGTAATAAGGAGTTACCTTATAACCTTGAAATATTGCACCATCTACTCTGGTTCTAAAACCAGATGGTTGATGACACATAGTAATGACACCAGGTGAAGGCTGAAAGTTTTTACTTGCATCTTCAGCATTTATTCTACATTCAATTGCATGTCCTCTAGGATTTATATCACTTTGTTTCAAAGCCGTTTCTCCTGAGAATGCAATCCAAATTTGTTCTTTGATTATATCTATACCTGTAACCATTTCTGTCACCGGATGCTCAACTTGAACTCTTGTATTCATCTCAAGAAAATAAAATTTCCCATCTTCATATATAAACTCAACAGTTCCAGCTCCCGTATAACCTATTTTAGTTACCATTTTTACTGTTCTCTCAAATAAATCTTTTCTTATTTCATCATTTAAAACTGGACTTGGTGTTTCCTCTATTAATTTTTGATGTCTTCTTTGAACTGAGCAATCTCTCTCATGTAGGTGAACAGCTCTATTTTTTCCAGCTAATATTTGAACCTCAATATGTCTTGGATTTTGAAAAAATTTTTCAATATAAACTTCGTCATTACCAAAGTATTTTTGTGCTTCAGATTTAGCCGTTGAAAACAACGACTCAAATTCTTCTTCCTTATAAACTATTTTCATACCTTTACCTCCACCTCCACCTGAGGCCTTGATTAAGATAGGAAAGCCAATTTTTTTACAAAGTTCTTTTGCTTCAGAAACATCTCTCACTCCTCCTTCAGAGCCTTCAATAACAGGCAATCCATTTTCTTTAGCTATTCTTTTTGCTTGGATTTTATCACCCATCATTTCAATATGTTTTGATGAGGCTCCAATAAAATTAATTTTGTTCTCTTCTAAAATTCTTGCAAAATTTGCATTTTCAGAAAGAAAACCGTAGCCAGGATGAACAGCATCAGTATTTGTAAGTTCTATTGCTGACATTAATGCTGGAATATTTAGGTAACTATTTGATGGCTGATGAGAACCAATACATACACTTTCATCAGCCATTCTAACGTGCATACTTTCTCTATCTACATCTGAATGAACAGCGACAGTAGAAATTCCCCATTCTTTACATGCTCTAATAATTCTAACTGCAATTTCCCCGCGGTTCGCAATTAAAATTTTTTTAAACATTATTTATTCTAGGACAATAATAGTTTGACCAAATTCCACAGGTTGGCCATCTTCAACACATATTTCTTTTACTATACCATCTGCTGTTGAAGGAACATGATTCATTGTTTTCATTGCCTCAACAATCATTATTGTTTCACCTTTTTTAATTTTTTTCCCTATCTCCACAAACTTTTTAGCACCAGGTTCTGGAGCATGATATGCTGTTCCTATTATAGGCGAAGTAATTTCAGTTCCTGATTTGACATTTTGAGTTTGAGCAGGCGCTGAAATTTTTGCAGGTGATGAGGGTGAAAGAACTTGTGGCTGATTACTAATTGAAATATTATTTTTTGATACTTTAATCTTTGTATCTTTTTCTGTTATCTCTATCTCGGTAAGATTAAATTCTTTTAAATAATTACTTAATTCTTGAATTATTTTTTTATCTATTTTCATTTTGCAAAGTCTTTTGTAATGAAATTATGGCCAAAATATATCCTTCAGCACCTAATCCAAAAATTCCTCCAGTTACTACATCACTTATAAGTGATTTATGTCTAAATTCTTCTCTTTTATAAATATTTGATAGGTGTAGCTCAATTATTGGTTTTTTGAATAAATCAAGAGCATCTCTTATTGCTACCGAAGTATGAGTGAATGCAGCAGCATTTATAATCATACCTTCAAATTTTTTCCTAGCATCTTGAATTATATTTACCAATTCTCCTTCAATATTAGATTGTGCAAATTCTACATCAAGACCAATTTCTTGCCCTTTTTTAGAACAATTTTCTTTAAGTTGTTCAAACGTAGTTGATCCATATTGTGATTGTTCTCTTTCACCTAATAGATTAAGATTTGGACCATTGATAATAATTATTTTATTATTCATTCAGCACTTATATACGATGAAAAAAATAAAAAAAATAAAAATTAAAATAAATGGTAAAATCAAATCGATAATTCAATATTCTAACCTCTATCAAGTATTAAAAAATCTAAAAATACCATTAAATAAAGTAGCAATTGAGCTTAATGAAGAAATAGTAGATAAAAAGAAAATTAATAAAATAAAATTAAATAAAAATGATAAAATTGAAATAGTTCATTTTATTGGAGGTGGTTAATTTGAAAAAAGACAGTCTAATTATTGCAAATAAAAAATTTAATTCCAGATTAATTGTTGGAACAGGTAAATACAAAAGCATGTCAGAGTGTGCAAAAGCAATTAAACTATCAGGGACAGAAATCGTAACAGTTGCCGTACGAAGGGTCAATATTTCAGACAAAAACAAACCTCTATTGATGGATTATATTGATCCAAAAAAAATTACATATTTACCCAATACTGCTGGATGTTTTAATTCAAAAGATGCTTTGAGAACTTTAAGGCTAGCTAGAGAAATAGGTGGCTGGAAATTAGTTAAGCTAGAAGTTTTAGGAGATAAAAAAAATTTATTTCCTGACATGATAGAAACTTTAAAATCTACAGAAGTTTTAGCTAAGGAGGGGTTTAAAGTCATGGTTTATTGTAATGATGATCCTTTAATGGCTAAACGCCTAGAAAATTCTGGTGCTGAAGCAATTATGCCTTTAGCTGCACCTATTGGATCAGGATTAGGAATTCAAAACAAAATCAATATTCAGATAATTAGAAAACAAACTAAACTTCCGTTAATTATTGATGCTGGTTTGGGTCAAGCATCCGACGCTACAATTGCAATGGAGCTAGGATGTGATGGAGTACTTGTTAATACAGCAATTGCAAAAGCCAAAAAACCTTTTGAAATGTCACTTGCTTTTAAAAATGCTGTTATCGCTGGTAGGCAATCATACAAGTCTGGAAGAATAAATAAAATTTTGATGGGAAATCCATCTTCACCTTCAAAAGGAATTATTTAGTTTTTTTATAGTATTTTTTTTTCTTATAAGTTTTTTTACGAATTTTTTGATTTTCTTTTTTTTCTGTTATTTTATCTTCTCTAATTTGGATATCTATGTTTTTTAATTTTTCGAGATATTCAATTAATTCAATAGTTTTATTTGATTTATTTTTAAAATTTATAATATATTCAGGTATAATTAGAGAATTATCACTAATAATATCAATCCTCATTTTATTCTTTTTCTCAAAATAAGTTAGGTCATTAATAAAATTTTCTTTTAGGAAGTCTGAAATTTTTTTACAAACTTTTAATTCAACAATTTTAGATTTATTGATTAAAGCTTTTAATTCAACGATTTTTAAAAGTTTTTGAGCAAAGGACTCATCTGTCAATGTAACTTTCCATTTAATTGCACTTTCTCTTAGTCTTTGTCTAGACATTTCTAATAGACCAAAGTTGCTTATTCTACCTATTTGAATTCTTGCCCTATCAGTTCTACATTTCTCTTTAAGTTTTCTTTCTACTAAGCGCCTGTTACCGTAACTAAGCATATCAATAAAATCTATAATAATTAAACCAGATAAATCTCTAATTTTTATTTGTCTTGATATTTCTTCAGCAGCCTCAATATTCGTATCTAAAGCAGTACTTTCAACATTTTTACCTTTTATTGAACTACCAGAGTTTATATCAATTGAAACTAAAGCTTCTGTTGGATTAATAACTAAGTATCCACCTGATTTTAGTTTAATTTCAGAATCAAAAATTTGATTTAATTTTTGTTCAATATTTTCTTGAATAAATAACGGAATTTTACCTCTATATTTTTTTACTTTTTTTACACTTGATGGCATCATAGTTTTTACAAATGATTGTGCTTTTTTATAACCTTCGTTTCCTTCGACTATTATATTTTGAGTGTTATCATCAAACATATCTCTTAAAGTTCTTTTAATTATTTCACTTTCTTGATGTATTAGAGATGGAGCAATCGAGTTAATAGCATTTTCTTTTATCTGACCCCAAGTATTAATTAAAGTTGTCAAATCATTATTGATTTCATTTTTAGTTTTGTTGCTACCAGCAGTCCGCACTATCAGACCCATCTCTCTTGGTATTTGAATTTCGTTTAAAATAGACCTAATTTTTTTTCTATCTGCTGGATTAAATATTTTTCTAGATATACCTCCACCTTTAGGAGTATTTGGCATTAAAACAATATATTTTCCTGCTATAGAAATAAAAGTGCTAAGTGCTGCACCTTTTTGACCTCTTTCATCTTTTATAACTTGAACAAGAATTACCTGATTTGGTTTTATTACTTCCTGAATTTTATATCTTTTAAATTTAAATCTTTTTTCTGTTTTCTTTTCTTTTACTTCATTTGAATTTTCTTTTTCATCTACTTTTTCTTTATTTTCAGTTTGTTCTTCTAATTGTTCTTCATCATTTTTTTCAATTGGATCATCAATTTCTAATTTTCCTTCAGCAATATTTTCTTCCTCTTTAGCTTCGACTTCTTTTGAAAGTTTTTCTCTAGCTTTTTCTTCCTCCTCTTTAATTTTCTCTAAATCTGCTTTTGGTATTTGATAATAATCCGACTGAATATCATTAAAAGATAAAAACCCGTGTCTCTCTCTTCCAAAATCAATAAAGGCTGCCTGTAAAGAAGGTTCAATTCTACTTACTTTACCCAAATAAATATTGTTTTTTATTAAGTTATTTTTTAAACCTTCGTACTCGTAATCTTCAATATTTTCGCCTGATTTAAGAACAACTCTAGTTTCATTAGGATGCGAAGCATCAATGTATAAATTTTTTTCCATAATTTTGTAAATGTTAGTTTCATTAATAATTTTGCCTAAAATTTTGTTTAATTTTCTTGCCATATCTTTAACAAATTCCAAGATATAATGAAATTAAAATGAATAAACTTTTAAGAAATATCTTTATTTTAATTACGTCTTTTGTTCTTTTATCAGCAATTTTGATAATAAGTATATTGTGGACTTATTCTAATGATTTACCAGATTATAAATTTCTTAAAAATTATAAACCTCCCGTTTCTAGTAAAGTTTATTCTGGCAATGGTGATTTGGTGGCAGATTTTTCAAAGGAAAAAAGAGTATTTGTTCCATTTAATTCAATTCCAAAAAATGTAATTAACGCATTTTTATCTGCTGAAGATAAAAATTTTTTCAAACATCCTGGCGTTGATGCTAAAGGTGTTGTTAGAGCTGTAATAAACAATATTTCAAATATTTTATCATCCAAAAGGTTAGAGGGTGCATCTACAATTACCCAACAGGTAGCAAAAAACTTTTTACTGACAAATGAAGTAAGTTTAAATAGGAAAATTAAAGAAGCAATTCTGGCTTTTAGAATAGAGAGAGCTTTATCTAAGGAAAGAATTCTAGAACTTTATCTAAACCAAATTTATCTCGGAAGTGGAGCATATGGAGTAGCCGCTGCAAGCTTAGAATATTTTGATAAATCAATTAAAGATTTGAATTATTCAGAAGCTGCTTTATTAGCAGCTTTGCCAAAAGCACCTAGTAGATATAATCCTTATAGAGATCCAGATATTGCAAAATTTAGAAGAAATTTAGTTTTAAAAAATTTATTAGATAATAACTATTTAAATTCAGAATGGTATGAAAAACTTACAAAAGAAGAAATAATTTTAAAAAAAAATAAAAAAATATATTTAGAAGATGCTCAATATTTTATTGAGGATGTTAGAAAGAGTGTAATTGAAACTTTGAGCTATGATAAAGTTTACAAACAGGGTTTTAATATTAATACTCCAATAGATTTAAATTTACAAACAATTGCAACCAAATCTCTGAGAGATGGGTTAATAGAATATGATAAAAGAAAGGGATGGAGAGGACCACTAACTAATAAGGTTTTTAATTCAGGATGGAAAAAAGATTTAGAAAAGTATAAATTGGAAAAATCAATTAATTGGAAATTAGCAATAGTCAAAAAAATAAATAAATTTTCTGCAGAAATAGAAACAGAAGATAATATCAAAGGTGTTATAGAATATCAGAGTATTTCTTGGACCAAGAAAGAATTTGATAAATTATTAAAACCTGGTGATGTTATTTACGTTAAAAATATAAGAGAAAATATTTTTAATTTACTACAACTACCAAAGGTAAATGGTGGAATTGTCGTGATGGATCCATATACAGGTAGAGTTTTAGCACTAAGTGGTGGTTTTAGTTTTAAGCAAAGTGAGTTTAACAGAGCCACTCAAGCTAAAAGACAGCCTGGATCGGCTTTTAAACCATTTGTTTATGCATTAGCCTTAGAAAATAAATTTACGCCAACATCATTAGTCTTAGATGCACCACTAGTTTTAGACCAAGGAGATGATTTAAAAATGTGGAAACCAGAAAATTATGGAAAGAAATTTTACGGACCATCGACTTTAAGGGTAGGCTTGGAGAAATCTAGAAATTTAATGACAGTGAGAATAGCCCAAAATCTTGGTGTAGAGAAAATAGTTGATTTTTCAAAAGCATTAAAAATTTATGATAATCCAGAGGAACTTTTATCTATATCTTTGGGATCTGCTGAAACAACTTTATTAAAACTTACATCTGCTTATTCAGTTTTTGTTAATGGAGGAAAACTTGTTGAACCAATACTCATAGATAGAATTCAAGACAGTGAGGGAAATACTATTTTTAATAATGATAAAAGAAAATGTATTAATTGTGATCAAATTTCTTATTTAACCAATGATTATCCAGAGATTAAAAATAATTATATGCAAATTTTTTCTCCAGAGACAGCTTTTCAAATGACATCAATTTTAGAAGGAGTAGTTCAAAGAGGTACAGCTAAAAAACTAAAAGACTTAAATTTAAATATTGCAGGTAAAACTGGGACAACAAATAATAATACAGATACTTGGTTTATAGGTTTTACCTCAAATGTACTAGTTGGTGTTTATGTTGGTTCAGATAACCCAACTCCATTAGGAAAATATGAAACAGGATCTAAAACCGCTTTGCCAATATTTAAAAGTTTTGTAAGTGATTCTGTTAATAAATATGATGCAAGACCATTTAAGGCCGCTAAAGGAACAGTTATGATGGTTGTTGACCCTTTAACAGGTCAAAAAGCAAAATTTAACTCAAAGAATACTATTATTGAGGTATTTAAAAAAGAAAATGTTGTTGATGGAAAAGTACTTTATACAAATTCAGATAGATTAGATTCAGATAATATATTAAAGTTTTACTAATGGATAATTATCAAAATTTTAAAGAAGAAGTTGAAAAGATAAATCAAAAAATACAGGAGTATCTTTGAAAAAAATAATATCCATTCAAAACTGCAATCTTTAAATTCACAAATACTCAGACCCGATTTTTGGAAAGATAAAAATAATTCTCAAAGATTAATCAAAGAAAAGAAATTTTATGAAGATTTAACTAATTCTTTAAATAACAATGTTGAAAAACTAAAAGATTTAAATGAATTGAATCAATTGGCACATGAAGAAGAGAATTTACAGTTTCAAGAAGAAGTTATGCAAAACATTAAAGACTTAAGAAGTGAAGTTAAAAAAAATGAGATTAAATGTTTCTTATCTAATGAAGCAGACCCTTTAAATTGTTACATAGAAATACATGCTGGAGCTGGTGGAACAGAAAGTCAAGATTGGGCTGATATGCTAAGAAGAATGTATTTAAAATGGTCTGACAAAAAAAATTTTAAATCTAGTTTGATCAGCGAACATAGAGGTGACGAGGCTGGAATAAAGTCTGCAACAATTAAAATAGATGGTGACTATGTTTTTGGTTGGTTAAGAAAAGAGTCGGGAATACATAGATTAGTTAGGATATCTCCATTTGATTCTGGAGCTAGAAGGCATACAAGTTTTGCAAGTGTTTGGATTTATCCAGTTATAGATGAAAATATAAATATAGAAATTTTAGAAAAAGATTTAAGAATAGACACCTATCGTTCTAGTGGAGCAGGTGGCCAACATGTAAACACTACTGACAGCGCAGTCAGGATAACACACATTCCATCAAAAATTGTTGTTCAATGTCAAAATGAAAGATCTCAACATAAAAATAAAGAAACATGTATGAATATGTTGAAAGCAAGATTATATGATTATGAATTAAAAAAAAGAGAACAAGAAAATCAAAACGTTGAAAATTCAAAATCAGAAATAGGATGGGGGCACCAAATTAGATCATATGTATTGCAACCTTACAGACTTGTAAAAGATAATAGAACTAATTTCGAAAGCACAAGTCCTGATAAAGTACTTGACGGTGATATTGATGAATTTTTAGAGCAATCACTTTATAAATTAAATGATAAATAAAATTTTAAAGTATTTTATAATAATACTTTCATTATTAGTTATTTTCATAATTTATATTAGTAAAGTCGGTGTAGAGACACATAAATTTAATGATCAAATTAAAAATAAAATATCACAAATAAATAAAAACATAGAGATAGATTTAAAAAAAATTAAATTAACTCTTGATCCTTTTAAATTAAAAATTAATGCAAAAACAATTGGTACCACAATATATTTTTCAAAAAAACCTTTAGCATTAGAAAGCATTAAAACGCAAGTTTCGATCAGTTCTTTAATTAAAAATAAGATTTCATCGTCAAATATAGAGGTAACAACTAAGTCAATATTATTAAATGATTTAATTAAATTTATTCGGACCACAAATAATAAACCTGAATTATTTATATTAGAAAAAATTGTAAAAAAAGGTCATGTAATTATAGATCTGAGTTTGAATATTGATGAAAATGGTAAACTTAAAAATGATTATAAAATTGAAGGTTTGATAAAAGATGCAAGCATTAATTTTTTAAATAGAGCAAATTTTAAAAACATAAATTTTAATTTCAATTTTCGAAAAGATAATTATCTTTTTAACGAAATAAATTTTAAAGCAGATGAAGTAAATTTTACCTCAAAAAAATTAAACATAAAAAAGAAAAAAGACATTTTTTTAGTTGATGCTATTGTTGAAAACGATCAGTCAAGTTTAAATTCAAATATATTAAAACTATTAAATTTAAGTTTCGAAAATATAATTGTTGATGATGCTAAATTTAAAACAAATAATAAATTTTCTTTAGAAATAGATGAAAAATTTAAAGTTAAAAATATTATATTAAGTTCTGATATTAACATTACTCAGCTAAAATATAAAAAATTAAAAGTAATTAGTAATTATTTTCCAGAAGTTGATGATTTAATTTTACTAGATAATCATAAATTAAAATTAAATTATAAGAATAACATTTTATTAATTAATGGTGAAGGACAAATTCAATTAAATACTCATGAGGTAGATGAAATTAAATATTTAATAAAGAAAAAAGATAAGGATTTAAGTATAGTTTCAGAATTATCTTTAAAAAATATAGTTTTAGAGCAAAAAGATTTTTTAAAAATTTTTTTCCCTCAAACTAATAAAAATATTAATTTTAGTAATCAAAAATTAAAAATTAATTTTAAAAATAACAATCTAACCCTTTCAGGTGCTGGAAAATTTAAAATCGAAAAAGATTTTGAAGAAATTGATTATTTTATTGAGAAAAAAGAAAATAAAATAATTTTTAATACTAATTTAAACTTAAAAAATACAAAATTTAAAATTGATAATATTAATTATATAAAAAAAGATAAAAGTAAAATGAACCTTCTAATTAATGGTGAGCTAAAAAGTAATAGAAATCTAAATATAAGTAAATTTATTATTAATGAAGAAAATAATAATATTAAAATTAAGAATTTATCTCTTAATAATTCTAATCAAATAATAAAAATTGATCAGGCAAATTTTAATTATTTAGATACAGAAAATAAGAAAAATAATTACAATATTAAAAAGATAGATGGTCAAAATTATTTAATTGATGGCGTTTTATTTAATGCAAATTCTTTAATTTCGAATTTACTAGATACCGATGATAAAAAAGAAAACAATCTTTTTGAAAATGACGTAAGTATTAAGCTAAATTTTCAAGAAATTTACTTTGATAAAATACACTTTGTTAAGGATTTAAATGGAAAGATAAACATTATTAATAATAAAGTAAAAGAAGCAGATATTTTGGCCTTTTACAACAATTCACAAAATATAAAATTCACAATTAAAACAAATGATCAAGGTGAAAAAATTACCACTCTTTACTCATCTAAGGCAAAACCGTTAGTAGATAGATATAAATTTATTAAAGGATTTAAAGATGATAAAGAAGGATTTTTAGACTTTTACTCTTTAAAAAAAGACGGTGTTTCAACTTCTAAATTAGTAATTGATAATTTTAAAGTTAAAGAAATTCCAGCACTAGCCAAGTTGCTGGCTCTTGCGTCTCTTCAAGGTGTGGCTGATTTACTAACTGGAGAGGGGATTAGGTTTACAGATTTAGAAATGAATTTTACTAATCAAGATAAACTTATGAATATTCAAGAGTTATATGCTATTGGTCCAGCAATATCTATTTTATTGGAAGGATACATTCAGGAGAGTGAATTAATCAGTTTAAGAGGAACCTTGGTTCCAGCTACAACAATTAACAGAACTATTGCCTCGATACCTTTGCTTGGAAATTTGTTGATTGGAAAGAAAGTTGGTGATGGTGTTTTTGGAGTTAGCTTTAAAATTAAAGGTCCCCCTACAGATTTAGAAACTACTGTAAACCCTATAAAAACTTTAACACCTAGATTTATTACTAGAACTTTAGAAAAAATTAAAAAAAATTAATTTAATTCTATTTTAATATGCCTTTTTTTTCCAAGGGAAAGTTTAAGATAGTTGTCTTTAAATAAATTTTTATTAATCTCAAATTTTTCGTCTGGAACAATATCGTCATTTATTTTAACTGCATTCCCTTTTAAAAGTCTTCTGATTTCACTCTTAGAGTTTTCTAATTTAGACAACAAAACAAGGTCTATTATATTAATTTTTTTCTCTATTTTCTTAGAATGAATACTTACTTTTGGCAAGTTTGCACCAAGAGAATTCCCTGAAAAAGCTTCTTTTGCTGCTTGTTCAGAATTTTTAGCTGCGTCCTTTCCATGCAACATTTCTGTAGTTTTATTAGCAAGCAGTATTTTTAATTCATTTATATCTTTATCTTTAATTTTTTCTATTTCATTAATTTCAATTTCAGTAAACATTTTTAAAAATTTAATTACATCTCTATCATCAATATTTCTCCAAAACTGCCAATAATCATAAGCAGATAAGTACTTTTCATCTAACCAAATAGCCCCACTTTCAGTTTTTCCCATTTTAACACCAGTTGCTAATGTAATTAATGGCGTTGTAAGACCAAAGGTTTGATTATTTGAATATCTTTTTATAAGCTCAACTCCATTTACAATATTTCCCCATTGGTCTGAGCCCCCGATTTGTAAGACACAATTCTCTTTTTTATTTAATTCAAGAAAATCATATGCTTGTAAAATCATATAATTGAACTCCATATAGCTAAGCGACTGTTCTCTATCTAATCTAAGTTTAACACTATCAAATGTTAGCATTCTATTTATAGTGAAATGTTTTCCTATATCTCTCAAAAATGAAATATAATTTAATTCTTTAAGCCAAGTATAATTATTTACAAATATTGGTTTTGTTTTTGGATCATCATTATCTAAAAAAATTTTTAAAATATTTTTGATATTTTTAATATTTTTTTCTATCTCTTCTTCACCTAATATTTTTCTAGTTTTGTCTTTGCCAGAAGGGTCTCCAATTCTTGTAGTTCCTCCACCAAGCAAAACTATTGGTTGATGTCCATTTTTTTGAAGTAGTCGCAAACACATTATTTGCAATAAGCTACCCACATGTAAGCTTTCAGCCGTACAATCAAAACCTATGTAACCTTTAATTTTTTCTTTGTCTAATTGTTTAGATAATTCATCTTCACTGGTGCATTGATAGAAAAAACCTCTATCTTTAAATTCTTTTAAAAATTTATTCATAAGTTTATAGTTACAATATACAAATTTTTTTTAAAAAACATATTAATGAAAAAAAAATTTTATACGGCAATTGGATTGATGAGTGGAACATCTATGGACGGTGTTGATTTATCAATAATTAGTTCAGATGGATACGATGAATTTTCAAACATTTTAGATGATTATTATGAGTATGATAAAAATCTTCAGGATAAGTTAGTTCGATTGAGAGATTTAGTCTTAACGAAGAAAGATCTTATACAAAATTCAGAAAAATTAAGAGAATTAGAGCGTAATTTAACTCTTTTTCATGCTGATGCAGTTAACCAATCATTAAAAAAATATAGAGATCCTATTGATTTGATAGGTTTTCATGGTCAAACAATCTTTCATAACCCACACGAGAAGATTACCAATCAATTAGGAGATGGGAAATTGTTATCTCAAATAATAAAAAAAAAAGTCATATATGATTTTAGACAAGCAGATATTCAAAATAATGGTCAAGGTGCACCTTTAACACCAATTTTTCATTATATTTTATCGAAAAAAATCAATCAAAATTTTAATATTAAGTTTCCAATTGGTTTCATAAATATTGGTGGTATTACAAATGTTACTAAAGTTATTAATGCCTCAGAAAATTTTCAAAATAACCTTTCTGCTTTTGATATAGGTCCTGGTAATTGTTTGATTAATGAATGGGTAAGAAATAATTCAAATAAAAAATTTGATAAAAATGGTGAACTGGCTAAGGCAGGGAAAGTTGATCAATTAATTCTAAATCAGGCAATAGATAATTTTAAATTAAATTCTTATTCTCAGTCATTAGATATTAAAAATTTTGATGTATCCTTTGCAAGAGGCTTATCTTTAGAAGATGGCTGTGCTACAATTACTGATTTTACCGCATATTTGATTGCAGAAGGATTAAAATATATTAGTCAAAAAAATAGTATTACATTTTTACTTTGTGGTGGTGGTAGAAAAAATATCAAATTGTTTGACTGTATTAAATTTTATTTATCAAACGAAAATAATATTACTTTAGAACATATAGATAATTACAATTTAAAAGGTGATTATATTGAATCCCAAGCATTTGCATTTTTAGCTATAAGATCATTATTAAATTTACCAATCTCTTTTAGCTCCACAACTGGATGTAAAGAATTTACAATTGGTGGAAAATTAGTAGAAAATTTTTAATAAAGCGCTGTTTCTTTTTTTATATATTTATCAAGATGTTTAATTAAAGCAGCACTTGTCTTTGAAAAAAAGTGATTGGCATCAGATATTGCATTAAATTCTACTTTAATACCTTTTTGGGAACTTAATCTTTTGTTTAGCTCACTAAGATATTCAACTGGTACCAATTCATCTTTTTTACCATAAGCTACCAAACCAGAGGTTGGACACGGAGATAAAAAAGAAAAATCATAAACATTTGGTTGAGGTGAAATGGCAATAAACCTGTTTATTTCTGGTCTCCTCATTAATAATTGCATTGCAATTAATGATCCAAATGAAAATCCTGACACCCAACATTGAGAGTTATCAAAATTTTCTCTTTCCAACCAGTCCAATGCTGCTGCAGCATCGGCAAGTTCACCTTGACCATTATCAAATTCCCCATCGCTTTTACCAACACCTCTAAAATTTACTCTACAAACTGAAAAATCGTTATCCATAAAAGTATGAAAAGTGTCTACCACAACTTTATTATTCATTGTTCCTCCATACTGAGGGTGAGGCTGCAATACTAAAGCAATTGGAGATGTATTTTTTTTACTCTTATAATATTTAGCTTCTAGCCTTCCAGCAGGGCCAGGTATAAATATTTCTAAAATTTTGCTATCCATAAGCGATATTGATTATTATTCTCAAAAAAAATGTACGTTTATCACAAGTCAGCGACAATATGATAGTTTTTTTTTAAACTCTAAACTTGACCAATTTAGTCAAGTATGTATAAAAACGCACATTTTAAGGGTAAAATATGAAACTCACATCAAAAGGCAGATATGCTGTAATGGCATTAGTGGATTTAGCTAGGTTCGACAATATCAATCCAGTATCACTAAGAGATATATCATTGAGGCAAGGTATATCTTTAGATTACCTAGAGCAAATCTTTTCTAAATTAAAAAAAAACGAAATTGTTAAAAGTATAAGAGGAACGCAGGGAGGGTACGTTCTTAATAAAAACCCAAACGATATTAAATTAACAAATATTTTTCACGCAGTAGATGAAAAAGTAAAAACTGTTCAATGTAAAAAAGAATCTAAAAAAGGATGTAACGGTAAAGCAACGAAGTGTATTACTCATAATCTATGGGATGAATTAGAAATACACATAAATTCATTTTTTGAAAATAAAAGCTTAAAAGATTTATTAAATAATAATAAAGAAACAAGAGTTTAAAATGGATAACAGACAAAAAGAAATAAATAATTTAAAAGACTACAAATATGGTTTTTCAACAGATATAGAAAATATTCAAGCTCCAAAAGGTTTGAATGAAGATGTTATTAAATTTATTTCAAATATAAAAAAAGAACCTGCATGGATGCTTGAATTCAGACTAAAAGCTTTTGAAAGATTTAAGGTATTAAGAGAACCGGATTGGCAGAAACCTAAATTTCCAAAGATAGATTATCAAGATTTATATTATTACTCTGCTCCTAAAAGTATGAAAGATAAGCCAAAAAGCTTAGATGAACTGGATCCTAAACTTTTAGAAACTTATAAAAAACTTGGAATTCCTTTGCAAGAGCAAGCGAGATTAAATGGAATAGCTGTTGATGCTGTATTTGATTCAGTTTCTGTAGCTACTACTTTTAAAGATGAATTAACTAAACAAGGAATAATATTTTGCCCTATATCAGAGGCAATTCAAAATTACCCTGAATTAGTAAAAAAATATTTAGGATCTGTAATTCCAACAAGTGATCATTTTTTTGCAACATTAAATTCCGCAGTTTTTACAGATGGTTCTTTTGTATACATTCCAGAGGGTGTTAGATGTCCAATGGAACTATCAACTTATTTTAGGATTAATGCATCAAACACAGGACAATTTGAAAGAACTTTAATCGTTGCAGACAAAGGAAGTTATGTAAGTTACCTAGAAGGATGTACAGCTCCAATGAGAGATGAAAATCAATTACATGCTGCTAATGTGGAATTAATTGCACTTGATGATGCGGAAATAAAATATTCAACAGTTCAAAATTGGTATCCAGGCGACAAAGATGGCAAAGGTGGGATTTATAATTTTGTAACAAAAAGAGGTTTATGCAAAGGAAAAAATTCAAAAATTTCGTGGACACAAGTTGAAACAGGTTCTGCAATTACCTGGAAGTATCCTAGTTGCATTCTTAAAGGAGATAATTCTGTTGGTGAGTTCTATTCAATAGCAATTACTAACAACCACCAAAAAGCAGATACAGGTACTAAAATGATACATCTAGGTAAAAATACTAAAAGTAAAATAATTTCGAAAGGAATATCAGCTGGGAGTTCAGATATGACTTACAGAGGTTTAGTTGATATTTCATCAAAAGCCAAAAATTCAACTAATTATACTCAGTGTGACTCTTTATTAATGGGTAACAAATGTGGAGCTCACACTGTACCTTATATAAAAAATAAAAATTCTGACTCTAATATTGCTCATGAGGCAACCACATCTAAGATTAGTGAAGAGCAGTTACATTATTGTCAGCAAAGAGGACTAAATCCAGAGGAAGCTGTTGGCTTGATTGTTAACGGTTTTTGTAAGGAAGTATTGCAACAATTGCCTATGGAATTCGCTGTAGAAGCCCAAAAACTTGTAGGTATCAGTCTGGAAGGAAGTGTTGGTTAATATGCTGAAAATAAATAATTTAAATGCAACGATTGATAATAAGTCTATTTTAAACGGACTTTCCTTAGATATAAATCCCGGTGAAGTTCATGCAATTATGGGTCCTAATGGATCTGGAAAAAGTACATTATCAAATATTCTATCTGGAAAAAAAGGGTACGAAGTTTCTGGGGAAGTTCTTTTTGAAGAAAAAGATTTATTTGAACTTGAAACAGAGGAAAGAGCACACAAGGGTATATTTTTAGCTTTCCAATATCCTTTAGAAATTCCAGGTGTAAATACAAATATATTTTTAAAAACTTCTTTAAATGCTGTAAGAAAAGCTAGAGGCGAGAAAGAGCTTGATGCTATTGAATTTCTAAAGTTGGTGAAAGAAAAATCTAAAGAATTAAAATTTGATGAAGAAAAATTAAATAGACAGTTAAATGTTGGATTTTCTGGAGGTGAAAAAAAGAAAAATGAAATTTTGCAAATGTCATTGTTAGCACCAAAATTATCAATTCTAGATGAAACTGATTCTGGTTTAGATATTGATGCCTTAAAGATTGTTGCAGATGGAGTTAATACATTAAGAGATAAAAATAATTCATTTTTAATAATTACACACTACCAAAGATTGCTTGATTATATAAAACCTGACTTTGTTCATGTTTTAATGAATGGCAAAATTGTAAAATCTGGCGGTCCAGATTTAGCTTTAGAATTAGAAAAAAAAGGATATGAAAATTTTAATTAAATGAAAGAACAATTACAAAAAGATTTTAATAGTAGCATTAAAAATTTAAGTTTATCTCAAAAAGATATTGAAATAAAAAAATTTTGTTTAGACAATTTCATAGACAAAGGTTTTCCGAATAGAAAAGAGGAAGATTGGAAATTTTCAGATTTGAATCAAATAATAAAAAATAATATTGGAGAACTTAGTTTCTATAATGATCAAACATCTACTAATAAGGTTGATACATCTGTGTTTGTAGATGGATTAGAGCATAATAAAATAGTTTTTATAAATGGTAGAATTGAAAAAATTGATTTTGAATATGAAAAAAAAGATCAAATAGAAATAATCGATCAATCAGAAACAATAAATGAATTTAAAAATAGTAATTCATTATCTGACTTGAATAATGCTTTTACTAATAAATGTTTTAAAATATTAGTAAAAAAAGGTTATCAATTAGTAAAACCTCTAATTATCTATCATACAACAAATTCAAAAATTTGGTCTAAAAACATTAATTTACGACTTAATTTTGAACTAGATAAAGATAGTTCAATAAGATTAATTGATTTATTTAATGATACATCTGAGAAGAACTTCTTGAATATATTTTATAACTTTGAATTAAAAGAAAATGCAGTTTTAAAAAATTATAAAGTAGACAAATTTGAAAATAAAAATATTAAATATTCTTTTAACAATATCGATCAAGATAAGAATAGTATTTCAGAAACATTTATTCTATCCTCTGGATCAAATTTTTCTAAAAATGAGATAAATTGTAATTTAAATGGCATTTATGCATCAGCTTTCGTAAATGGTGTTTTTTCATTAAACAATGATAAACATCACGAAATCAGATCAATAATTAATCATCTAACAGAAAATACAAAAAGTTACCAACTAATTAAAAGTGTATTAGATGAAAGCTCAAAAGCAGTGTACCAAGGAAAAATTTTTGTAAATTCAGACGCTCAGAAAACTGATGGATACCAATTGAGTAAAGCAATATTGCTAAATAAAGAGTCAGAGTTTAATGCCAAGCCCGAATTAGAAATTTATGCTGATGATGTTAAATGTTCGCATGGTTCAGCCTCAGGTAGTTTAAATGAAGACTCAATATTTTATTTAATGTCTAGAGGTTTGAGTTATCAGCAATCAAGAGAGCTATTAATCAATGGTTTTCTGCTTGATGTTGTGGAAAAAGTTACTGACTCAGAAATAAAAAACTTAATAAAAAATATGATTGGTATTAAAGAATGAATATTGATTTAATAAAAAAAGAATTTCCAATTTTTGATGAAAAAATTCAGAATAATGATCTAGTTTATTTAGATAGTGCGAATTCATCTCAAAAACCAAAGGTAGTTGTAGATAGAATTAATGAATTTTATACTAAACAATTTTCAAATGTTGGTAGAAGTGTCCACTATCTTGCAGTTGCTGCTACTAATTTATATGAAAATACTAGAACCTCTGTTCAAAAATATATTAACGCTAAAGATAAAAATGAAATTGTTTTTACAAAGGGTGCTACAGAAGCATTAAATTTAGTTGCTAATACATTAGGCCAAAGTTACTTGCAAGAAGGTGACGAAGTATTAATTACAGAACTTGAGCATCATTCAAATTATGTTCCATGGCATTTCTTAAGAAAATCAAAAAATATAAAAATTAATTTTGCCGAAATAAATGAAGAAGGTGAAATTACTCTTGAAGAAATCGAAAAGAAAATAACTCCAAAAACAAAATTAATTTCAATTACACATTTGTCGAATGTAACAGGTGCAATTTTACCAGTAAAAGAAATTTCTCAGCTTGCACATTCAAAAGGAATAATTGTTGTAGTCGATGGATGTCAGGGAGCACCTCATTTAAAACTAGATATGCAAGATTTAGATTGCGATTTTTATGCAATTTCATGTCACAAAATGTATGGACCTACAGGTTTAGGAGTTCTTTACGGTAAGAAAAAATGGTTAGAAGAATTACCTCCATATCAAGGTGGTGGAGGAATGATAAACGAAGTTAAGAAAGATAGGATTTCCTATGGTGAATTGCCCAATAAATATGAGGCAGGAACTATGGCCACAGCTCAAGTAATTGCCTTTGATCAATCAATAAAATTTTTAGAAAGTATTGGTATAGAAAATGTTATGAAACATGAAGCTAACTTAGTTGAATATGGACAAGAACTATTGCAAAAAAATAATTCAGTAAAACTTATTGGAAATCCAAAAAATAAAGGAGGAGTATTATCATTCACTATAGAAGGAGTTCACCCTCATGATATTGCAACTATCTTGGATGAAGATGGGGTTGCAATAAGAGCAGGACATCATTGTTGTCAAATTTTACATGACAAATTAAATATTCCAGCTAGTGCTAGAGCATCAGTTGGTATTTATAATACAAAAGAAGATTTAGATCAGTTAAACCAATCAATAAACAATTGTAAAAAAATATTTAATTTATAATGAATTTAAAAGAGCTATATCAAGAAATTATATTAGAACACGGTAAGAATCCTAGAAATCTTAGAAAGACAGAAGGTTTTAATAAAGACGCTAAAGGTAATAATCCTCTTTGTGGTGATAATGTTCATGTTTACTTAAAACTAAATGGACAAAAAATTGTAGAAGATGCATCCTTCGAAGGGAGTGGTTGTGCGATTTCAATGGCTTCAGCTTCTATAATGACAGATTTAATTAAAGGAAAAAATGAGCATGAGGCTAAAGAGATAGTTGAGGATTTTTTAGGTATGATTAAGGAAAATCCTGAATTAAAATCTAAGTATTTGAGTGAAGATGAAAAAACTAAACTAATGTGTTTATCTGGTGTTAAGCAATATCCAATGAGAGTTAAGTGTGCAACTTTATCTTGGCATACAATGGTTTCTGCTTTTGATGAAAAAATGGAAGAAGTAAAAACTGAGAATTAAATTATGTCAAAAAAAGAACAAATAATTCAAGAAATAAGAAAAATTTATGATCCTGAGTTACCTGTAAATATCTACGAATTAGGTTTGATTTATGATATTAAAGTAAAAGATGAAAAGTTTGCTATTATTAAAATGACTTTGACAACTCCAAACTGTCCAGTTGCAGAAAGTTTGCCAAAAGAAGTGAAAGAGGGTGCAATGCAGGTTGAAGGTATAGAGGATGTAGATCTTGAATTAGTTTGGGATCCTCCCTGGAATAAAGATATGATGTCAGAGGCAGCAAAATTGGAATTGAATTTGTAATGAACCCAATAATTAAATTAAGCGATAACGCAGCTTTAAGAATAAAAGAGATAATGTCTAATGCTGAAAAAGATTCTATAGGTGTTAGAGTATCAGTGAAATCAGGTGGTTGCGCAGGGATGTCTTATGTAATGGAATATACAAAAGAGTTAAACCCCAGCGATGAAGTTATTGAAGACAAAGGTGTAAAAGTGTTCGTTGATTCTGCAGCAATCATGTACCTTCTTGGAACTGAAATGGATTACAAAAAGGAGGAATTGTCCTCATCATTTGTGTTCAATAATCCTAATGAAACTGAGCGTTGCGGCTGCGGAGAATCCTTTAAAATATCATAAGTTGTATTATCCCATTAATTGCATATCTGTATTGCATTATATGCATATCTAAGGTATTGATTCTAGATGAATAAATTTGAGTTTAAAAATCTTGTTAAAAACTTGAAAGACTCTTTAAAGGAGAAAACATTCTTTAAAGAACTACGTAAAGAAGTTGAAACCGGTGCGAACGGCACACAAGATTACGTAGTTAAAAAAGGTGTTAACAAAGATACAATTGCAACAACTAGACAATAAAAAAAAAGTTTATTAACTACTGTAATACATCTCAAACTCTACAGGATGAGGTGCGTGTTCAAATTTGTGTATCTCTTCAAACTTAAGAGCAATGTAAGCATCAATCTGATCATCAGTAAAGACACCGCCTTGAGTTAAAAACTCTCTGTCTTTATCTAAACTTTCCATCGCTTCTCTTAAAGAACCACAAACTGTTGGGATAGCTTTTACCTCTTCCGGAGGTAATTCATACAAGTCTTTATCAAAAGATTCACCTGGATGAATTTTATTTTTAATTCCATCAATTCCAGCCATCAACATTGCTGCAAAAGTTAAATATGGGTTTCCTGCAGCATCTGGAAATCTAATCTCACATCTTGCGCCTTTTTTACTTAAAGTAATAGGTATTCTACAAGAAGCTGATCTATTTCTTGCTGAATACGCAAGAAGAACTGGAGCCTCAAAACCAGGAATTAATCTTTTGTAACTGTTTGTTGTGGAGTTAGCAAAAGCATTAATTGCTTTAGCATGTTTTAGAATTCCACCAATATAATATAACGCTGTTTCACTTAATCCAGAATACGCGTCACCTGAAAACACCGGAGTATCACCTTTCCAAATAGATTGATGGATATGCATTCCCGAACCATTATCACCAGCAACTGGCTTTGGCATAAATGTTGCAGTTTTTCCAAATGAATGGGTAACCATTTGAACAACATATTTATATAATTGCACGTTATCAGCTTGGTTAACTAAAGTTCCAAAATACATTCCAAGTTCGTGCTGACTTGGAGCAACCTCATGGTGATGTTTTTCAACTTTAATACCAACTTCTTTTAAATTTTTAAGATATTCACCACGCATGTCTTGTTCACTATCAACTGGTGGCACTGGGAAATATCCTCCTTTAATTTGAGGTCTATGACCCATATTTCCATTTTCATATTCTTTACCTGAGTTGTAAGGACCTTCTTTACTATCTAATTTAAACCCACACTCATTCATATCATTTTTTATTCTTACATCATCAAACACAAAAAACTCTGGTTCAGGTCCAAAAAAAGCTTTATCACCAATACCTGAAGCTTTTAAATATTCTTCAGCTTTTTTAGCAACACCTCTTGGATCTCTTTCATAAGGATCTTTTTTAATTGCATCTAGAATATCACAAAACAAAACTACGGTATTATGAGACGTAAAAGGATCCATGAACATTCTTGCAGTATCAGGTTTTAAAATCATGTCAGATTCATTAATTGCTTTCCAACCAGCTATTGATGAACCGTCAAAAAATACACCATCGTTCAACATGCCTTCATCAACTACTGAAGTATCCACAGTTAAATGTTGCAGTTTTCCTCTTGGATCAGTAAACCTAAGATCCACAAATTCGGCTTCCTTTTCTTTGATAAATTTTAAAACGTTTGCTGCACTCATTTTGTCTCCTATGTAATTTTGTTTGGCCTAAATAGCAAAAAAATTCCTAAAAATATTGCTTATTTAATAAATAACACCTATGCAATTTTCACATAAGTAGTGTAATTAGTCACTAAAATAATAAATTTATTAAACTTGTGAATTCAATACTAAACAAAGAGCCAGTTTTAAGAGCAGAAAAATCGCTAAAACAATTTAACCCAGATCTTAAAGTAATTGTTTTAGAGCAAACTGCCAGAACAGCTAACGATGCAGCTACAGCTTTAGGTTGCAAAGTAGGAGCTATTGTCAAAAGCTTACTTTTTAAAGCAGGGGATAGTTATGTTTTATGTTTAGTTTCTGGAGATAAAAGGTGTTCATTAAATAAATTAAAAAAAATTTTAGATCAAAAAGATGTTTCAATGGCGAACCCAGAAGATGTTAAAAAAATTACTGGGTATACAATTGGTGGAGTATCTCCAACAGGACATTTAACAAAAATAAAAATTTTTATTGATGAAACTTTAAATAGATTTTCTTCAATTTTTGCAGCCGCAGGTCATCCTAATGCTGTATTCGAAATAAATTTTGAAAATTTAATTGCCTTAACCTCTGGTGAGATAAAGGAAATAACAGAATGAGAAAACCACAATTAGTTGATTATTTGTTGTTGACATTGTTGTCATTAATATGGGCGTCTGCTTTTTTTAATATAAAGATTGCCACATACTCATTTGGACCTATTACAATAGGTTTTTTAAGATCTTTTTTAGGAGCTATACCAGTTTTAATTTTATGTTTTTATAAAAATATAAAAATTGAAGCATTCTCAAAAGACTGGAAATGGTTTGCAATCATTGGATTTGTAAATTTAGTTATTCCATTCATACTAATATCTTATGGAGTGAATTTTGTTCAAAGTAATTTAGCAGCTATTTTGATGTCCACAACACCATTAAGCTCAACAGTTCTAGCTCACTTTTTTTTAAAAGGAGAAAAATTTAACTTATTAAAAACAATTGGATTATTAATAGGATTTTCAGGAATAGTATTTTTGTTTTCAGATAACTTTTTAATTAATGAAAATAACTTTATTGCTGCACTTTTGATTCTTCTTGGATCTACCTGTTATGTAATCGGAGGAGTTATAACCTTAAAAATAAGCAATAAAGAAAATGAAAATGTTACAGGTTCAATTTTAATTTGGTCTACAATTATACTTCTTCCATTCACTTTAATTTTTGAAAAACCTTGGATGTTAAATCCTTCAACAGACTCTATTATATCTGTAATATATTTAGGAATTTTTCCTACTGGGATAGCATGGTTATTGAGATTCAGAATTTTAAAAACAAATGGTCTGATATTTCATTCACAGGTTTCATATATTATTCCAATATTTGGAATTATTTTAGGATACATATTTCTTAATGAAATAATTACCTCAAAAATTATTGTTGCATTAATTGCTGTATTTATTGGAATATATTTAGCAAGAAAAGCAGATTATAAAAACGTTACTTAAGCTTTGCCATTGCTTTTATGTGAGCAGGACCAGTTTCACAACAACCTCCAATAATTGTTGCTCCATTTTCTTTAAATTTTTTTGCAATTTCATGAAACTTATTTGGTGTAAGGTCATGTCTTTTTCCTAAAAACTCATTTGGATTTTTTTTAGTTTTTAAATAATTATTTGTGTATCCGTTTTTTGGTTTAGTGGTCATAAATCCATTTAATTTAAATCCAAATGGTACGTTTAATTTTTTGATTTCTTCAAGATTGTGCTCATAATTTTCAGGTGAAACACAAGACAACATGACGCCTAAAAGATTTCCATCAATAATACTTTCAATATCTGAAATTTTTTCACCACTAGGTAACTTTGTGCCTTCTGAAATATGAATTCCTATTAAATAAGGTTTTTTGAATTCTTTAATTGCCTCAATACCACATTTAAACTCTCTAATGCTGCTCCAAACATCAAAGTAATAAAAATCTACATATTCATTTAATAATCTAGCCTGTTCATTAAAGTCTTTGGTGATTTCAACCTCACTTCTTATATCCTCTTCATAAGTTAAACGTTGAGGTGGCAAGCCTCCAGCAATCATTATATTTGGATATTCATTTTTCACTTTTAAAGCAATTTCACCTGCTTTTTTATTAAGATATTCAAATTTATCTTCAATGTTGTTTTCACTTAGTCTTTTTCTTCTTGTGGTAAAAGTTGTTGTAACAATTACTTCTGCCCCAGCTTTTACAAAATCTTTGTGAGTATTCTCTAATAATTCATGATATTCA
This sequence comes from uncultured Pelagibacteraceae bacterium, assembly GCA_902618695.1. Taxonomy (GTDB): domain Bacteria; phylum Pseudomonadota; class Alphaproteobacteria; order Pelagibacterales; family Pelagibacteraceae; genus Pelagibacter. Next base: position 78,871 of record CACNCB010000004.1, read on the forward strand.
GAATTTAGTATCGCATTAGCACTCCATAAAGTTCCATTTGGCTTCATACCTCGAGCCAAAAGCTCTTGACCCATTCCACCATCCAATATTCTCGTCTCTTTAAAAAAATTAATATTCATTGTGTCCTCACTTTTTTAGTGCTTTAGCTTTTGCTAAGTGCACAATACAGTTCAACTATCTTGCTTATTTGATTATTTTGGGATTTCCATTTTAGCAGTTTACGCCCGCAATAGGATCAAATCGGCAAATAACTTTATAGATCCTAATTAAATATTTGCAAACTATTTTTTCAATATTAAGTTGTAAGTTTAATTCCCATTCTTATTGCAACAAAAATTACAAGAAAAGAAGTTAGTAGAGCTAAAATTTTATTCGATAAGAATTTAATGTTTAATAAGCTGCCAATTTGTCCTCCAATAAGCACTGTTAAAAACAATGGCCAATAGTTAGTAACTTGATCTAAAACATGATCTTTCGTCAGCTGTCCAGCTATTCCAAAGATAGAATTAATTAATATAAATAAAGATGCACTACTGGTGATATGTCTTGGGTATCCAGCTTTTATTAAAAATAGAAAGGGACTTAAAAAAATACCTCCACCAATGCCTACTAACCCTGATATAAAGCCAATTAGCGATCCAATAGAAATTGAGATTAATCTTGGTATTTGGTTAATTTTAATTTTCTCTTTATTAAAAGATTTACTCTCAATTAATAAAAAAATGCCTGCAATCAACAAAACACAAAATAATAATATCTCAAATAAAGTTTTTTCAATTGTTATTGATCCTCCAATAAATGCAAATGGAATAGAGCCAATTAAATAAGGAAAAAGTAAATTAAAATTTATGTTTTTAGATCTTATAAAATTAATAGAATTACCAGATACAACAATAATATTGCATACAAGAGCTATAACGGGAAATATTGTGTAGGGTACACCCCAAATTAAAAGTATTGCAAGATATGTTGAACCTCCCCCAAAACCAACACTTGAGTATATTAATGCAGTTACAAAGAAAAGAATTGATAATATAATCATTTTTAAATTATGGATGTAAATATAGCTTTGTTAACTGTAACAGATACAAGAACATTTGATAATGATAAATCGGGTGCAATCTTGGTCGAAAAAATTAAAGAGGCCAAGCATAAATTGATCGATAGAAAAATTTGTAAAGATAACAAAGAGGATATTGTTAAAATTTTAAAAGAATGGACAAATCAAAAAGATATAGATGTCATAATCACTACTGGAGGAACAGGTCTAACTGGAAGAGATATAACTCCTGAAGCTGTGAATGAAATTGCAGATAAACACATACCTGGATTTGGGGAGGTTTTTAGAACAATAAGTCTAAAAACAGTTGGAACATCATCTATACAATCTAGAGCTTGTGCCGCTTTATCAAATGGAAAATATATATTTGCATTACCTGGCTCATCAGGCGGTGTAACTGATGCATGGGATGGAATTTTAAAGCATCAGCTAGATATTAACCACAAACCTTGTAATTTTGTAGAATTATTTCCAAGACTTAAAGAGAAATAATTATTTTTGATATTTGTCTTTCCATTCAGAGTAAGGCATTCCATAAACATGCTCTCTTGCATCGGGATCAGAAATTTCAATTCCTTTTTTTCCTGCTTCTTCTCTGTACCATTTAGAAAGACAGTTTCTACAAAAACCTGCAAGATTCATTAGATCTATATTTTGTACATCTTTTCTTTCTCTTAGATGAGAAATAAGTCTTTCAAATGCTGCAGACTGTAATTCTTTTTTTGTATTTTCGTCCATAATTTATTATATGTTTAATTTATGAAATTAACAGGATCTTATAAAATTAATTTAGAGAAACAAAAAGTTTGGGATGCTTTAAATAATCCAGAAATACTAAAACAAGCAATCCCTGGATGTGAAGAGTTTAATAAAAAATCTGAAACCGAATTTTCTGCAAAAGCTACAAATAAAATTGGACCTTTTAATGCAACATTTTCTGGTGATATTGAGTTAAAAGATTTAAACCCTCCTGACAGCTATAAGATATTAGGTTCTGGAAACTCCTTAGTTGGTTTTGCTTCAGGAGAAGCTGAAGTTAAACTTGAGGATACAGACAACGGAACAAATTTAATTTATTCTGTTGAAGCACAAGTAGGTGGTAAAATTGCACAAGTAGGTTCACGTCTTATAGATATGACAGCAAAAAAAATAGCAGATATATTTTTTGGTAAATTTTCTGAATTAATTTCTTCTGAAAAAAATGAATCAAGTG
>CACNCB010000005.1 GCA_902618695.1 uncultured Pelagibacteraceae bacterium
TACGCTTTGTTTTTTCTCAGTTTTGTTTAGTTTTCTTTTTTTATAAGCCAATTCACCTTTTGGTCCATGAGCAATACCACCGCCTACAAAAATAGGAGCTTTTCTACTAGCATGCCTTGCACCACCTGTTCCCTTTTGAGCATATATTTTTGATGTTGGGCCTCTTACTTCATTTTGTTGTTTGGTTTTTGCGTGTCTTCCTTTGTAATTAGCATTCGTTTTGTAAAGAACAGAACTTACCAACTTGCGGTTAATTTTTGCTGAAAAAATATTATCTAAAACTTCAATACTATCTTTTTTTCCGTCTATACTAATTTTATCTAGTTTCATTATTTTTTCTTCTTTTCAGGTGTTTTTTTTGCTTGTTCCGCAGCTGCATGTTTCTCACTAATAGTCATTTTACTGATGTTTTTTACAGATTTTTTAACAATAACCTCTGCATTTTTAGAACCAGGAATTGACCCTTTTAAATAAAGAAGTTCGTTTTCTAAATCTGTTTTTATAATTTCAATATTTAGCATAGTTCTCAATTTATCACCCATATGACCAGCCATCTTTTTTCCTTTAAAAACTTTTCCTGGATCTTGACTATGTCCTGTTGAACCATGTGCTCTGTGAGATATAGAAACACCATGACTGGCTCTTAAACCACCAAAATTATGTCTCTTCATAGCACCAGCAAAACCTTTACCAATTGTTTTTGATCTTGTGTCTACAAATTTAATGTCTTTGAATATTTCTAAACCAAACTCGTTTCCTTCTTTGTAAACAGATGTGTCGTTTACTCTAAATTCTTTTAATTTTTTCTTAGCTTCAGTATTTTTTTTAGCGAAAACACCTTTCATAGCTTTTGTTAATTTTGAATTTTTAATTTTCCCATATCCAAGCTGAACAGCCTTGTACCCTCTTTTTTCTTCCTCAATAACCTGAATAACTCTAGCTTTTTCGACCTTAAGTACAGTCACAGGAACTAATTGACCAGATTTATAGAACTCTCTTGTCATGCCTATTTTCTTTCCTATTAAAGCTATCTCACTCATAATTAAATTTTTATCTCCACATCTACTCCAGAAGCTAAATCAAGTTTCATTAATGCCTCTACAGTTTGTGGTGTTGGTTCAATAATATCTATTAATCTTTTATGAGTTCTTGACTCAAATTGCTCTCTACTTTTCTTGTCTATATGAGGTGATCTTAAAACTGTATATCTTTCAATTCTAGTGGGTAATGGTATTGGTCCCTTAATTGTTGCTCCAGTTCTTTTTACTGTATTTACAATCTCTTCTGTTGAAGCATCTAGAACTTTATTGTCATATGCTCTTAATTTAATTCTAATATTCTGTTTTTCCATGATTAACCTGCAATCTTCTTAGTAACTTCGTCTTGAACATTTTGTGGTACTTTTGAATAATGATCAAAAAACATTGAATATTGTGCTCTACCTTGAGACATTGATCTTAAATTATTTATATAACCAAACATGTTAGCCAAAGGAACCATTGCTGTTATTACGGTTGCGTTACCTCTTTGCTGTTGAGTGTTAATTTGACCCCTTCTACTATTTAAATCTCCTATAACATCACCCATGTAGTCTTCAGGAGTTACTACTTCAACTCTCATTACTGGCTCTAATAATTTTAGTCCACCTTTTGTACATGCTTCTTTAAAGCAAGCTCTGCTTGCTAATTCAAATGCTAGTACACTTGAGTCAACATCGTGATGCAATCCATCTAAGATGGTTACTTTGTAATCAATCATTGGAAATCCAGCTAAAATTCCAGTATCTGAAACAGTTTCTATTCCTTTTTCAACACCAGGGATAAATTCTTTTGGAATTGCACCACCTTTAATTTTGCTCTCAACATCTCTACCTTTACCAGGTTCTTGAGGCTCTACTAAAAGTTTAACTTTTGCAAATTGACCAGCACCACCACTTTGTTTTTTGTGAGTGTATTCAACCTCTGAAGCAGCTTCTATAGTTTCTCTATAAGCAACTTGTGGAGCTCCAACATTGGCTTCTACTTTAAATTCTCTTTTCATTCTATCAACAATAATATCCAAGTGTAGTTCACCCATTCCCTTAATAATTGTTTGACCTGACTCTTCGTCTGAAGTAACTCTAAAAGAAGGATCTTCCTTAGCTAACCTGCCTAATGCTTCACCCATTTTTTCTTGGTCTGCTTTTGTTTTTGGTTCTACTGCAATTTCAATTACTGGATCAGGGAACTCCATTGGTTCCAGAAGGACAGAATTTTCTTTGTCACATAAAGTATGTCCTGTAATAGTATTTTTTAATCCTGCTAAAGCAACTATATCACCTGCATTAGCTTCTTTAATATCTTCTCGAGAGTTTGCATGCATTAAAAGCATTCTTCCAACTCTCTCTTCTTTTTCTTTAGAAGAATTGAAGACTGCTGTACCAGTTTTGATTGTACCAGAATAGATTCTAATAAAAGTTAGTGAGCCAACAAATGGATCGTTAGCCACTTTAAAAGCTAAAGCAGAAAATGGAACACTATCTTCAAATTTCATTTCCATTTCATCTTCACTACCTAATTTAGTTCCTTTGATAGATCCAATATCTACAGGACTTGGTAAGTAGTTCACAACCGCATCTAGTAAAGGCTGAACACCTTTGTTTTTGAATGCTGAACCTGTCAAAACTGGAACAAAACTAAAATTTAGAGTTCCTTTTCTTATGCATTTGATTAAATCTTCTTCTTTAATTTCATCGCCATTTAAATAGGCTTCCATTAGCTTTTCATCTTGTTCAACAGCTGTTTCAACTAATTCTGTTCTATATTTTTCTGAAATTTCTTTTAAATCTGCTGGAATTTCTTTGTATTCCCATTCAGCTCCTAGTGCCTCATTTTTCCAAACCTGAGCTTTCATTTTAACAAGATCAACTACACCAGATAAAGAGGCTTCAGCTCCTATAGGGACTTGCACAACCAAAGGTTTGGCACCTAATCTATCTCTAATCATGTCTACACATCTAAAGAAATCAGCACCTGTTCTGTCTAATTTGTTTACAAAACAAATTCTTGGTACTTTATACTTGTCCGCTTGTCTCCATACAGTTTCGGACTGTGGCTCTACACCTGCAACACCATCAAAAACAGCAACAGCGCCATCTAAAACTTTTAAAGACCTTTCTACTTCAATGGTAAAATCAACATGACCAGGTGTGTCTATAATATTAATTCTATGATCATTCCAAAAACAAGTAGTGGCCGCAGATGTAATTGTAATTCCTCTTTCTTGTTCCTGCTCCATCCAATCCATTGTTGCAGCACCATCGTGTACTTCGCCTATTTTGTGACTCTTTCCTGTATAGTATAGAACTCGTTCAGTAGTAGTTGTTTTACCGGCATCTATATGGGCCATGATCCCAATATTTCTGTATTTGTCTAATGTGTGAGTTCTAGCCATAATTTATTACCACCTAAAATGAGCAAATGCCTTATTGGACTCTGCCATTTTATGCACATCCTCTCTTTTTTTAACGGCAGCTCCTTTTTTTTCATAAGCATCATAGAGCTCATTAAAAATTTTATCCGCCATATGTTTATCTTTTCTTTTTCTTGCTGACTCAACTAACCATCTAATAGCTAACGCTTGTGCTCTTTTACTTTTTACCTCAACAGGAACTTGGTATGTTGCGCCGCCAACTCTTCTTGATCTAACTTCTACAGTTGGTTTGATATTATTAATTGCTTCATTAAAAATATTTATTGGTTCATCTTTTGTTTTTGTTTTTATTTTATCTATTGCTTCATAAACAATTTTTGCAGCAATACCTCTTTTACCATCGTACATTATATTATTTATTAATTTTGGAATTATAGTTGAATTAAATTTAGGATCTGGAACTATTTTTTTTTTGGGTTGTGTTTTTTTTCTAGACATTATTTACCTTTTTTTGTTCCGTATAAAGATCTTCTTTGTTTTCTATTTGCGACACCTTGAGTATCAAGATTGCCTCTTAAAATATGATAACGAACGCCTGGTAAATCTTTCACCCTGCCACCTCTAATTAAAACTACAGAGTGCTCTTGAAGGTTGTGACCTTCGCCTGGAATATAAGCTGTAACTTCAAATCCGTTAGACAATCTCACTCTGGCAACTTTTCTTAATGCAGAGTTTGGTTTCTTAGGAGTTGTCGTATAAACTTTTACGCAAACACCTCTCTTTAAAGGTTGTTTTTGTAAAGCAGGAACTTTATTTCTTGTGACTTGCTTTACACGTTTCTTTTTTAACAACTGATTAATAGTTGGCATATATCTTTTAAAATTAGTTAATTTATTTTTAGATGAAAATAACTGACAGGTTATTTTGTGGCAGCGTTTAGCACTGTTAGAAGTGCTACATTCCAACCAAAAACATCGCCAAATTACTTATTAATAGCACTTTGTCAAACTAAAACTGCAATTTTTAGGCGATTTTTTTACTGATTTACTTGTGTTTCTTCAGGTTCAGAGGATTCTATTTTATCCTGCTCTGCTAAGAAATTATTATCATCCTCTAGAGCTTTGTTGTTCCATCTATTTTTGATATTGCCAGTTCCAGCGGGAACTAATCTTCCAACAATAACATTCTCTTTAAGACCATTTAATGGATCAACTTTTCCTTTAATTGCAGCATCGGTTAATACTCTTGTTGTTTCTTGGAATGAAGCTGCTGAAATAAACGATTCAGTTTGAAGTGAAGCTTTAGTGATACCCATTAGAACTCTCTCACCAACAGCTGGGGTTTTGCCCTCTGCAACTAATTTTTCATTGGTATTATCAAACTTAATTCTATCAACTACTTCACCAGGTAAATAACTTGAATCTCCTGATACTTTAACTTCAACCTTTTTAAGCATTTGTCTTAAAATAGTTTCGATATGCTTATCATTTATGATTACACCTTGTAATCTATAAACTTCTTGAACTTGGTTAACAAAGTATTCCGTTAATTCTTTGATACCTAAAATTCTTAAAATATCATGTGGTAATGGTTGACCATCTAAAAGATATTCTCCTTTTTGAATTTTTTCACCAGGGTTGAAATTGATATGTTTTCCCTTTGGAATTAAATAATTTGAAGGTTCTGATCCATCTTCAGGAACAATAGATACTCTTTGTTTACCCCTTACCTCTTTACCAAAAACAACACTACCATCATTTTCAGCAATGATTGCACTATCTTTAGCCTTTCTAGCTTCAAATAACTCGGCAACTCTTGGAAGACCTCCAGTAATATCTTTTGTTTTTGTAGTTTCCTTAGGTAATCTTGCAATTACGTCACCTGCATAAACTTTTTGACCGTCTTTAATTGATAAAATGGAATCTGGTACTAAATAATATCTAGCTTCATTATCATCAGCTTTTTTAATCACATTTCCTTTTTCATCTCTTAAAGTAATTCTAGGTTTTAAATCAGTGCTTTTTGATTGACCTCTCCAATCAATTACTGATTTAGAAGAAATTCCTGTTGCATCGTCAGTAGTTTCTTGAATTGAAACACCGTCAATTAGATCTATATAACTAGCTGTACCACTTTTCTCTGCTATAACTGGTGTTGTGTAAGGATCCCATTCACATATTTTAGTATTCGCTTTTACTTTGTCACCATTGTTGAAAAATAATCTTGAACCATAAGCAACTTTATAAACTGCAATTTGAACTCCATTATCATCCTCAATTGAAAGCTGAGTATTTCTACCCATTACAATTAAATTCTTTTTAGAGTCCTCTAATATATTTGAGTTTATAATTTTTAATGTTCCTTCATTTTTAGTCACAATTTGTGAGTCCTGTTTAACAGAAGCAGTTCCACCTACGTGGAAAGTTCTCATTGTTAACTGTGTTCCTGGTTCACCGATTGACTGTGCAGAAATCATTCCAATAGCCTCTCCAACGTGAACCATTTTACCTCTAGATAAATCTCTTCCGTAAGAAGTAGCACAAACACCTTCTTTTGAACCACAAGTCATTACTGAGTAAACTTTTATTGATTTTACCCCTGCAGCATCAATTTTATCACATCCAGCCTCATCGATCATGGTTTGTTTTTTGATTATTACTTCTCCAGTTAAAGGATGTTTAACCTCATCAAATGTGACTCTACCAAGCGCTCTTTCAGAAAGGCTAACTACTACATTACCACCTTCTAAAATTTCAGAGAGTTCGATAAATCCTGGATTTTTACAGTCACAAGCTTTTTTGGTGACAGTTAAATCTTGAGCTACATCGCAAAGTCTTCTCGTTAAATATCCAGAACTAGCTGTTTTAAGCGCTGTATCTGCTAAACCTTTTCTAGCTCCGTGTGTTGAGTTGAAATACTCCAAAGCAGTCAATCCCTCTTTAAAGTTTGAGATAATTGGACTTTCAATAATTTCACCTGAAGGTTTAGCAATCAAACCTCTCATACCAGCTAATTGTTTCATTTGAGCAGCAGATCCTCTAGCTCCACTGTCTGCCATCATAAATACAGAATTTATTTTCAATCCTTCGTCAGTTTTTTCTGTAGCTGAAATTCCTTTCATCATTTCTCCAGCAACTTTATCTGTACACTTAGACCAAGCATCAACAACTTTGTTGTATTTTTCACCTCTTGTAATTAAACCTTCAGCATATTGAGTTTCATAATCTGCAATTAACTTCTTAGTATCTTCAATTAATTGAGTTTTATTTTCAGGGATTACAAGATCGTCTTTTCCAAATGAAATTCCTGCTTTAAATGCGTGTTTAAATCCTAAATCTTTAAGCTTGTCACAGAAAATTACCGTTGTTTTTTGACCACAAAATCTAAATACAACATCGATTATTTCTGAAACTACTTTTTTAGGTAATAATCTATCTATTAAAGAGAACTTAATGTTGCTGTTTTTAGGTAATAAATTTGCTAATAAAAATCTTCCAGCTGTAGAAGTGTATTTTTCCATTTTTTTATTACCTTGATCATCTACAGTCTCAAATCTTGAAATGATAGTGCTATGTACATTTATTTGACCGGATGATAATGCAAATTCAATTTGATCTGAGTTTGTAAAGTATCCTGCTGGTTTATCAGATATAGGTTCTTGTGACAGATAGTAGATTCCTAAAATCATATCCTGACTCGGAACAATAATTGGTTTACCGTTTGATGGAGAAAGAATATTATTTGTAGATAGCATTAAAATTCTTGCCTCTAATTGTGCTTCTAAACTTAACGGCACGTGCACTGCCATTTGGTCACCATCGAAGTCGGCGTTAAATGCAGCACAAGTTAAAGGATGTAATTCAATTGCATCTCCTTCAATTAATTTTGGTTCAAAAGCTTGAACTCCAAGTCTATGGAGTGTTGGAGCTCTATTTAATAGAACCGGATGCTCTCTAACAATTAATTCTAAAGCATCCCATACTGCATTAGTTTCCTTTTCAACTAATTTTTTAGCTTGTTTGATTGTTGATGCTAATCCTAATTTATTTAACCTCGCGTATAAAAATGGTTTAAACAATTCTAAAGCCATCTTCTTAGGCAGACCACACTCATGAAGTTTCAAATCTGGACCAACAACAATTACTGATCTTCCTGAATAATCAACTCTTTTACCTAATAAATTCTGTCTAAATCTTCCTTGCTTACCTTTTAACATTTCAGCAAGCGATTTAAGTGGTCGCTTACCTGTGCCTGTGATTACTCTGCCTCTTCTACCATTGTCAAATAAAGCATCTACTGACTCTTGAAGCATTCTTTTTTCATTTCTAACAATGATATCTGGAGCCTTTAGATCCATTAGTCTCTTTAATCTATTATTTCTGTTAATTACTCTTCTGTATAAATCGTTAAGATCTGAAGTAGCAAATCTTCCACCATCTAATGGAACCAAAGGTCTTAATTCAGGGGGTATAACTGGAACTACAGTCATAATCATCCACTCAGGTTTCTGACCTGTTTCAATAAACGATTCAATCAATTTTAATCTTTTAATTGCTCTTTCTTCATTAACTTTTGATTTAGTTTCTTTAATAAAGCTTACCAGATTTTTTCTTTCTAATTCTAGATCCAAATTTTTTAACATTTCAAGAACTGCTTCTGCTCCAATTCCTGCCGTAAAACTCTCTTCACCAAATTCGTCTTGATATTTTGCTAATTCTTCTTCATTTAAAAGTTGATTTTTTTGTAAACCGGTTAAACCTGGTTCAACTACTATAAAGTTTTCAAAATAAAGAACTCTCTCAATTTCCTTTAACTTCATATCTACTGCCAAAGCAATTCTGCTTGGAAGAGATTTTAAGAACCAAATATGTGCTACCGGAGTAGCAAGATTAATGTGACCCATTCTTTCTCTTCTCACATTTGATTTTGTAACTTCAACACCACATTTCTCACATATAATTCCTCTAAATTTCATTCGTTTATACTTACCGCATAAACATTCATAATCTTTTATTGGTCCAAAAATTCTTGCACAGAACAAACCATCTTTTTCAGGTCTAAAAGTTCTATAGTTAATTGTTTCTGGTTTTTTAATTTCACCAAAAGTCCAAGATTTAATTTTCTCTGGGCTAGCAAGTGAAATTTTAATACTATTAAAATTTTGAGCTTCTGAAATTTCGCTACCTTTAAACAAATCTGTTAATTCTTTTTTCATTAATTAAGCTCCACATTTAATGCTAATGATTTAATCTCTTTAACTAAAACATTAAATGACTCTGGTATTCCAGACTCAAAGTTCTCTTCACCTTTAACTATAGTCTCGTAAACTTTAACTCTTCCTGCAACGTCATCAGATTTAACAGTTAAAATTTCTTGTAATGTATAAGATGCACCATATGCTTCAAGGGCCCATACTTCCATTTCACCAAATCTTTGACCTCCTAATTGGGCTTTACCACCAAGTGGTTGTTGAGTAACTAAACTATAAGGTCCTGTAGATCTTGCATGAATTTTATCTTCAACTAAATGATGAAGTTTAAGCATATAGATTATTCCTACTGTAACAGGTCTATCAAATTTTTCTCCTGTTCTTCCATCCCATAAGTAAGTTTGCCCAGATCCCGGCAAATTTGCGAGTTGGAGCATTTCTGTTACATTTTTTTCTTTAGCACCATCAAAAACAGGTGTTGAGATAGCAATACCGTTTTGTAAATTTTCACACAGATCTTTAAACTCATTCTTGCTTAATTTATCTACTTTATCTTTAAAAATCTCTTCTCCATAAACAGATTTTAAAAATTTTTCAATTTTTTCTGTTCTCTCAATTTTTTTGTTATTTTCGTTTACTAAATTTTTAACTTTCTCACCAAATTCTTTGCATGCCCAACCTAAATGTGTCTCTAAAATTTGTCCAACGTTCATTCTGCTCGGTACACCTAGGGGATTTAACACAATATCAACAGGTCTACCATCTTCTCTATATGGCATATCTTCTACAGGTACAATTTTACTAACAACGCCTTTGTTTCCATGTCTTCCAGACATCTTATCACCAGGTCTTAATCTTCTTTTTATAGCAACGAATACTTTTACCATTTTCATAACACTTGGTAATAAATCGTCACCACTTCTAATTTTTAAAACTTTATCTTCAAATCTCTCTGTTATGTCTTGTTTCGCTTTATTATATTGATCTTTTAATTGAGCTAATGTTGATTCATCGTTTATATTACCTACTGTAATTTTAAAGACATCATTAATTGATAGTTTGTTAATTGTATCAAAATCTAACTTAGTTCCTTCAGACAAATCCTTTATTTTTTTAGTTAAAGACGATCCAGATAAGAATTGCGAAGCTCTTTGTTTAATACTTCTCTCTAATATTTCTTCCTCAACAATTTTATCTTGTTGAACTTGCTCAATTTCAGCTCTTTCAATAGTTATTGATCTCTCATCTTTTTCAATTCCATGTCTGTTGAATACTCTTACGTCAACTACCGTTCCACTTGATCCTCTAGACATTCTTAAAGATGTGTCTGTTACATCAATAGCTTTTTCACCAAATATTGATCTTAATAATTTTTCTTCAGGACCAGATGCAGAATCTCCTTTTGGTGTAACTTTACCAACCAAAATATCTCCAGCATTAACTTCAGCACCAATATAAACTATTCCAGATTCATCAAGATTTTTTAAAGCTTCTTCATTTACATTCGGTATATCTCTTGTAATTTCTTCTTCACCAAGCTTTGTATCTCTCGCCATAATTTCGTATTCAACAATATGAACAGATGTAAAAACGTCGTCAGTAACACATCTTTCAGAAATTAGGATTGAGTCTTCAAAGTTGTAACCTTGCCATGGCATAAATGCTACAGTAACATTCTTACCCAAAGCAAGTTCACCTAATTTTGTTGAAGGACCATCAGCAATTATATCTCCAAATTTAACTTTATCACCAACTCTAACAAGTGGTCTTTGATTAATACAAGTGTTTTGGTTTGATCTCTTAAATTTTTGAAGGTTATAAATATCGACGCCAGACTTACTAAAGTCTGTTTCCTCAGTTACTTTTATAACAATTCTTTTACCATCTATTTTATCGACAATACCATCACGTTTTGCGACAATAGTTACTCCAGAGTCTAGAGCAACATCACTCTCAATTCCTGTGCCAACAAGTGGTGACTCTGGCTTTAATAATGGGACTGCCTGTCTCATCATGTTTGACCCCATTAAGGCTCTGTTTGCATCATCGTTTTCTAAGAATGGAATTAATGAAGCTGCAACTGAAACAAGTTGTTTTGGTGATACGTCAATGTAATCAATCGTATCAGGTTTAGCTAAAAGAAAGTTTAGATTTTGTCTGCACGAAACTAGCTCTTCAGTAATTTTTCCATTTTTATCAAGTTTTGTATTTGCTTGAGCAATAGTATACTTTGTTTCTTCCATTGCTGATAAATATTCGACTTTATCTTGAACAACACCTTCTTTTACCTTTTTATATGGGCTTTCAATAAAGCCATACTTATTAATTTTTGCATATGTGGATAAACTATTAATTAAACCAATATTTGGGCCCTCTGGTGTTTCAATTGGACAAATTCTTCCATAGTGGGTTGGGTGCACGTCTCTAACTTCAAACCCTGCTCTTTCTCTTGTTAAGCCACCCGGACCTAGCGCTGAAACTCTTCTTTTGTGTGTAATTTCAGATAATGGATTTGTTTGGTCCATAAATTGAGATAGTTGTGAACTTGCAAAAAAATCTTTTAGTGAAACTGTTAATGGTTTTGCATTAATTAAATCTTGTGGCATTGCTGACTCAACATCTAGAGTTGTCATTTTTTCTTTAATAGCTCTTTCCATTCTGTAAACACCAATTCTAGCTTGGTTCTCAACTAATTCTCCAACAGAACGAACTCTTCTATTTCCTAGGTGGTCTATGTCATCAACATCATCTTTACCATCACGTAAATCCAACATTTTATGAATAATTGCAATGATGTCGTCATTTCTTAATATAGTAATTTTATCTGAACACTCTTGGTTTAATCTTGAGTTCATTTTAACTCTTCCTACGTCAGATAAATCATATCTATCTGAGCTGAAGAATAGATTGTTAAATATTTGAGTTGCTATCTCAATAGTTGGAGGCTCACCAGGTCTTAGCATTTTATAAATCTCAGTGATAGCCTCGTCTTTCGTATTATTTTTATCTGCTAAAATAGTTGTTAGCAAATAAGGTCCTTTATTTATAGAGTTTGTAACAGAAATTTGAAGTGTATGTATATTTGCATCTAAAATTTGCTGAATAATTGTATCATTTAATTCAGTTCCAATTTTAAATACGCCTTCTTCTTCCTCATTAATTTTAACATCTCTGTGTAAAAATTTTCCATACAAAGACTCTCTAGATACTAGTATGTCTTTAAGACCGTCATTAGCTAATTTTTTCGCACTTAAAAAATTAATCTTGTCGCCTAATTTAATTACTACTTCACCAGTCTTTGCATCAATTACTTCTTCTGAGAAATTTTTAGCTTTGTAGTTTTCAGGGTTAAATTTAGTTTTCCATTTTTCTGTTTTAGCATCAAAAATATATTGCTCGTTTTCATAGAACTCATCTACTATTTCTGATTTCGTATAACCTAAAGCTAACAATAAAGTGGATGAAAAAATTTTCTTTTTTCTGTCAATTTTAAAATATAGAAAATCTTTTACATCATACTCAAAATCTAACCAAGAACCTCTATTGGGTATTACTCTACAATTAAATAAGAGTTTACCGCTTGCATGAGACTTTCCTTTATCATGATCAAAAAATACACCTGGACTTCTGTGCATTTGATTTACCACAACTCTTTGAACACCGTTAGTTATGAAAGTTCCACTATTAGTCATCATGGGAACTTCACCCATATAAACCTCTTGTTCTTTAGCTGATAAAATATCTTTTGTATTATTTTCTTGATCTATCTCGTAAACCACTAATCTTAATGTACATTTAAGAGCTGATGAATATGTAAGACCTCTTGTAATACACTCTTCAACATCAAATTTTGGTTTTTCTAATCTATATGAAACATACTCTAAAGTTGCTTTATCATTTAAATCTTCAATTGGAAAAATACTTTTAAATACTCTATCGAAACCTTTGGTAAGTTCAGCTGCATCAGCGTTGAATTCAGTTAATTCTTTATATGAATTCTTTTGTACTTCTATTAAATTAGGGATAGACAAACTCTCTTTAAGTTTACCAAAACTTTTTCTAATATTTTTCTTTTCAGTAAAAGATAATTGCATCTATGTTTATAAATACTGATTAAAAATAACCAGTATTTGGATTCTTTCTATTTAATTTATTTAAGTTCTACTTTAGCGCCAGCAGCTTCTAACTTAGCTTTGATCTCTTCAGCGTCTTTTTTATTTACACCAGATTTAACTTCTTTTGGTGCTCCCTCTACAAGATCTTTGGCTTCTTTTAAACCTAATGAAGTAGCTGCTCTTACTTCTTTGATAACATTAATTTTTTTATCACCTGCAGAAACTAACATGATTGTAAAATCATCTTTATCTTCTGCTGGAGCCGCACCACCTGCTGCTGCTGGAGCTGCTGCTGCCATTGGAGTTACACCCCATTTCTCTTCTAATTGTTTTGAAAGTTCAGCTGCCTCTGCGACAGTCAAACTTGATAAATCTTCAATAATTTTGTTTAGGTCAGGCATATGTATTACTCTTTGGGTTGTGTTTCAGAATTTTCTGCGGACAAACTACTCATTTTTTCTGAATGTGCAAGCAAAATACTGATTAATTTAGATGCAGAAGCGTTCAAAATACCCACAATATTGGCTCTTGCTTCATCTAATGTAGGTAAACTTGCTACATTTTGGACACCGGCCGAATCTAAGACCTCATTATCCATTATTCCACCGATTAATTTTAAGTTTTCGTTATCTTTAGCAAATTTTGAGAGTATCCTTGCAGACATTATAGCATCCTCTCCAAATGCAACTGCTGTAGGACCTGTAAATAAATTTGATAAATCTTTACACTTTGTTTTTTCTAAAGCTAATTTTGTAATTCTGTTTTTTGTTATTTTGAAAATTATTCCGTGTTCTCTCATTTTAGCTCTCAATTCGTCCAATTGTGTCATAGTTAAACCTTGGTAATGTGTAACCATAACAGCTTTACTGTTTTCAAACTTATTAGTCATTTCTTCAATATAATTTTTCTTTTGTTCTTTGTTCATCATAACTATATCGATTTACCTAATTTTACTTTATATGAAACACCCATTGTTGATGTAACAAATGCATTTTTAATTAAATCACCTTTTAAAGTGTTATTTGATTTTTCTTTTTCTAAAGCATCTAAAATGGCATTATAGTTTTTTAGCAATTGATCATCACTAAAAGATTTTTTACCAATACTAACTCCAATATTACCATCTTTATCATTTCTTATTTCTACTTGACCAGATTTAGCATTAGTTACAGCTTCTTTAATATTTTCAGAAACTGAGCCAAGTTTAGGATTGGGCATTAAACCCTTTGGTCCTAAAACTTTTCCTAATTTTGAAAGTTTAATCATCATTCCTGGAGTACAAATCAATTTTTCAAAATTCAATTCACCACCTTTAATTTTTTCAACAAACTCTTCGCCACCTACGACATCTGCGCCAGCATCTTTTGCATCTTGTACTTTGTTATCCTCACAGACTACAGCAACTTTAATTTTTTTGCCTGTGCCACCAGGTAAATTAACAACTGTTCTAATATTAACTTCACTTTTCTTTTGCTTGTTGTTTATTTGAAAACTTAAATCTAAAGATTCGTCAAATTTAGTTGTACAGTTTTTCCTAAGTTCAGGTAATAACTTTTCGATAGTCTCAGCACTCAAGTCTTTAGTCTTTTGAGGTAATTTTTTATATCTTTTCGATACCATTATTCTTTTACCTCAATTCCCATTGATCTAGCTGATCCTGCGATAATTTTTATAGCCTCTTCAATATCATGTGCATTTAAATCATTCATTTTTTCTTTTGCTATACTCTCTAATTGTTTTTTAGAAATTGAGGCAATAATATTTCTTCCAGGTTCTTTAGATCCACCTTTAAGTTTTACTGCTTCTTTAATATAAAAAGATGCTGGGGGTGATTTAATTTTAAAATCAAATTTTTTATCTTTATAAACTGTAATTTCAACTGGAACAGGTTTGCCTGCCATTGATTTAGTTTTGTCATTAAACGCTTTACAAAACTCCATAATATTTACACCTCGTTGGCCTAATGCAGGACCAACTGGTGGGGCTGGATTAGCTTGACCACCTTTAATTTGTAATTTTATAAATCCACTTATTTCTTTTGCCATTAACTTACCTTCTCAACTTGATTATATTCTAAATCTACCGGTGTAGGACGACCAAATATAGAAACTGACACCTTAAGTCTAGCTTTTTCTTCATCAATTTCTTCAATCATTCCCGTAAATGATGCAAATGGACCATCTACAACCTGAACTTTTTCGCCTACACTGTAATCTATGCCAGATTTTGGCTGAGCAACACCATCTTTAATTTGACCTAAAATCTTCTCTACCTCTTTATCTGAAACTGGAACAGGGATTCCTTTTGTACCTAAGAAACCACTCACTCTCTTTATGTTTTTAATCATGTGATAAATATTATTATCCATCTCACTTTTTATTAGTACATATCCAGGAAAGTATTTCTTTTTTCTTTGAATTCTTTTACCTCTCTTAACCTCAGTAACATCATGAGTTGGTACAATAATTTCCTCAAACTTATCAGCAATTTTTGCTTTATCTGCCTCCTCTTTAATTAATGAAGCTACTTTATTTTCAAAACTAGAATGAGACTGAACAATATACCAGTTTTTCATTAAATACTCACTTTAAGCAAAAGTTCTAAGAAAAATTTTAGAACCTGATCTAAAAGAAGAAAAAATAACGACATAACAACCGCCATAACAAACACCATTAAAGCACCTTGCAAAGTCTCTTTCCAAGTTGGCCAAGTAACTTTAAAAGCCTCTTGTTTTACTTCTTGTATAAATTTAATCGGGTTTCTCATAATTTCTAAACTCAATTGGCAGGAGCGGAGGGACTCGAACCCTCAGCCTCCGGTTTTGGAGACCGGCGCTCTACCAATTGAGCTACACTCCTATTTATAGAGTTACTCTATAATTTTAGTTACTACACCTGCTCCAACAGTTCTTCCACCTTCTCTAATTGCAAAGTTTAATTTTTCTGCCATAGCGATTGGAGTAATTAATTTAACAGTAAATTTAGCATCATCACCTGGCATAACCATTTCTGTACCAGCTGGTAATTCAACTTCACCTGTTACGTCTGTTGTTCTAAAATAAAACTGAGGTCTGTATTTAGTAAAGAAAGGAGTATGTCTTCCACCCTCGTCTTTTTTAAGTACATATGCTTGAGCTTCAAATTTAGTATGAGGAGTAATTGAACCAGGTTTACAAAGAACTTGACCTCTTTCGATGTCTGTTCTTTCAATACCTCTCAATAAAATTCCGACATTATCACCAGCTTCACCTGAATCTAAAAGTTTTCTAAACATTTCAACTCCAGTGCAAACCGATTTTTTAGTTTCTTTTATTCCAACTATTTCAACTTCTTCTCCAGTTTTGATTACACCTGACTCTACTCTTCCAGTTGCAACTGTTCCTCTTCCAGAAATTGAGAACACGTCTTCAATTGGCATCAAGAATGGTTTATCTACTTCTCTAGCTGGTTGTGGAATATGTTCGTCAACAGCTTTCATTAGTTCTAAAATTGAATTTTTTCCAATTTCTTCATCTCTTCCTTCAACTGCTGCTAAAGCCGAACCTTTAACGATTGGTGTTTTATCACCTGGGTATTTATATGATGTTAAAAGTTCTCTAATTTCTTCTTCTACAAGATCAATCATTTCTTTATCATCAACTTGGTCTACTTTATTTAAGTAAACAACAATTGCAGGGATACCAACTTGTCTTCCTAAAAGAATATGTTCTCTTGTTTGTGGCATTGGACCATCAGCTGCATTAACAACTAAGATTGCTCCATCCATTTGTGCGGCACCAGTGATCATATTTTTAACATAGTCAGCGTGACCAGGACAGTCTACGTGAGCATAGTGTCTTTTTTCTGTTTCATACTCAACGTGTGCTGTTGAAATTGTTATACCTCTCTCTTTTTCCTCAGGTGCTTTATCAATCTGATCATAAGCAACTGCAGTTCCGCCGCCAGCCTGTGCTAATACATTTGTAATCGCGGCAGTAAGAGTTGTTTTACCATGGTCGACATGACCAATAGTCCCAATGTTACAGTGGGGTTTATTTCTTACAAATTTTTCTTTTGACATTACGTTTTTACCTCAGTTTATTTGTTTTTATTTTCAATTTTATTTTCTTGGAGCGGGTAAAGGGAATCGAACCCTTACATCCAGCTTGGAAGGCTAGCGTTCTACCATTGAACTACACCCGCACAACCCCAAGAGTAACACTCCATGTTATCTAAAAATTTATTAAATGGTGGAGGGGGAAAGATTCGAACTTTCGAAGACCGAAGTCAACGGGTTTACAGCCCGCCCCATTTGACCGCTCTGGAACCCCTCCTTTGGGGAAGTGTCCCCTTGTTCAATAAAGCTTCAAATAACAAGCGTTTTATATATTTTATTTATGCAAATGCAACACGTGATTTAATAAGTAAATATTAAAAAAAGCGTGTAAAACACTTAATAATTTATGAATAAATCATCTTTTTTCATTGTTGGTCAACATGCAGTAATTGAAGCTCTTAGAAACCCCAAAAGAAAGGTTTTAAGAGTTTTTTTAACCGAGGAGTCTAAAAAAAATATTCATAGAAAAAACCCCAACAAGAATATTTTAGAGGACGTCAAAGTTTATTTTAAATCTAAAAAAGAATTAGACAAATATTCTTCAAAAGAACAACTGATACATAATGGATATGTTGCAGAGATAGAACATTTAGATCAACCAGAATTAAAACAATTTATTAAAGGTAAAAATAATTTAACTTTTGTATGTCTTGATGAGGTTACAGATCCAAGAAATATTGGTTCATTGATAAGAAGTGCAGTGTCTTTTGATATTGACGGATTAATAATCAAAGAAAGACATTTTCCTCGAGATAGCAAGTTAATGTATAAATCAGCAAGTGGTTGTATGGAATACGTAAATATATTCCAAGTATCTAATATTAATTCAACATTAAAAAATTTAAGAGAAAAAAATTTTTGGGTTTATGGTTTTGATGCAAAAGGTCAAAAAGATTTCACAGATATAAAATGGGAAGGAAATAACATTCTTCTTTTTGGATCTGAGGGATTTGGTATGAGACAGCATACAAGTAAATATGCAGATTTTTTTGTTAAAATTAATATTAATGATGATATTGAAAGTTTAAATATCTCAAATAGTGCAGCAATTGTGTTTCATCACTTGAGTTATTTAAAAAAAAAGAGTTGATTATTTAATAAATAATTAATAATTATTGCGCATGCCCTTGTAGCTCAGCTGGTAGAGCAATTGATTTGTAATCAATAGGTCCGCGGTTCGAGTCCGTGCGGGGGCACCACTACTCAATAAAATCAAAGTTTATAATTTTTTAAAATTTTAAGATTCTTAAAATTTCTCTGCTTGGTGTGTACATAGTGTGAATAGATTGTGTATCAATCAAGTAGTCGTTTGAAATTAATCTACACAATCAAAAACCACTTTATAATCTTCTTTAGATTTATACTTTGCAGTTCTTTGAAATTTCAGACAGTGCTTTTCAGCTTCGGGTAGTGCATCAATTTCATCTCCATAGAGATACAAGACAACGAAATTTTTATTTCCACTAATTGATGGTTTTTCACATTTATAAGTTAAAGTTTGAAGGTCATATGTTCCTTTAACAAGTTCACCAGCAATAGGATATTTTTTTTAATTGTGAGCAATGATTTTTAGCCTTAACAAAAATTAATTTCTTTGATGCAATGTTAGGGAACCATTGAATGGTTATAAGATCATTGTTTTGTTCTATAACTGTTAATCTTTTTCCAAATCCATAATTCTCTCCATCGTATCTACAAGATACCAGCAGCAAACACAGAACCACGATCCCTAAAAGTTTTTTCATTTATCTAACTAGTCTCTCTTCTTATTTGCTCAATTTTAATCTTTTTTTGTAAACTTCTATTTTTATCATATAGAAGATTAAACTTAATTTTTTTGTTAGTTTTTACAGTTATTGATTTAGCATTTCTTACTTCTAAATTATCTGCAACAGCACTAATAGGTCTCTTAGTTGGGTTTAAATTGGTTATAACTATTTTAATTTTATCATTAACTATTTTGCCCTTCCATCTTCTTGGCCTAAAGGCACTAATAGGTGAAATTGATAATTTTTTTGAATGAAGACTTAAGATAGGTCCATGAACAGAAAGATTATAAGCAGTACTTCCTGCAGGTGTTGAAACCAATACTCCATCTGAAACTAATTTTTTAATTATCTGTCTTGAACCTTGTTTAATAGATAGTGAAGCAGCCTGCCTACTTTGTCTTAGTACAGATACTTCATTGATTGCTATAGATCTCTTAGTTTGATTATTTTTATTTTTAACAGTCATTTCTAGTGGAGAAATTGAAACCAAATTTGCCTTTGATAAGTTTTTTAAAATATCTTTTGGGGAAAATTTATTCATAAGAAAACCATAATTTCCAGAGTTAATCCCATAAAAATGTTTATTTGAATTTTTATTTTTTTTTAATGTTTGAAGCATAAAACCATCTCCACCAATAACAATGATGAGATTTTCTTTTTTATACTGATTAATTTTTATTTTTTTTATTAATATATTTTTTATACTTGATGACTTCTTGTTTTGATCTGAAATTATTTGAAGTTTACTCATTTAGTGGTGCCCTCGGCCAGACTCGAACTGGCACTCCGCAAGCGGCAAGGATTTTAAGTCCTTTGTGTCTACCAATTTCACCACGAGGGCATTTGTGAATTTCATGAGTATTTATGCTAATATTTATAATTGAACAAGTCTAATTAGTAAAATTGTTATTTATTAGAATATTTTATAAATATCAAACAATGGAAAAAGCAATTAAAGTTTTGATATTTACTGACCTAGACGGCTCTCTGCTTCATAGAGATACGTTTAAATTTGATGAAATAAAAGACTATTTAAAACAACTAATATCAAAAGGAATTTTAATAATACCCAATACTAGTAAAACAGAGAAAGAAATTTTACAGTTTAATTATGAATTAGGATCAAATTTACCTTTTATTTCTGAAAATGGATCAGCAATTAATGGCTTAGAATTATTGAGCTCAGATTTGCCTAAGGAATTAATTCTTAGTAGAGAAAAGAATGATCTTTTAAATATTTTTAAAAATATAGTTCCAATAAATCTGCAAAATAAATGCAAATGGGTACCTGAAATGAATAAAAAAAAACAAAGTTTAGTTTTTGGTTTAGAAGATAAAAAACTAAAGATGGCTTTAAATCGTAAATACACTATTCCATTTGTATTTGAGGGAACCAAAAATCAAAGAAATGAATTATCTAGGATAATTAAAAATGAAGATCTTTATTTACAAGAAGGCGGAAGGGTTATTAATTTAACTGATAGGGTTAGTAAAGCTAAAGCTCTTCAAATATTTGTAAGATTTTTAAAAAAAAATAATAAAAATATAAAAACAATAGCTGTTGGTGATAATTATAATGATTTAGAAATGCTAAAAAAGAGTGATTTTCCATGCTTAGTATTCAATGATAAATTCACTTTAGATGAAATTCCTATAAATAACTTAATAACAACAAATAAGCCATCTCCTGAAGGCTGGGCAGATGTGATTAAAATGGCTCTAGTTAAAATAAACAAAAATTAATAAAATTAATTATGAGTGATTTTTCGCAAAATGGTATTATTTCAACACTTCATGACTTTGGAACAAAGTCAACAAAGCAAATAGAAAAAGAGCTTTTAAGTTTTTCAAAAGAGAGAAAAATGGAACTTATATTACCTTGTCTTTATAGCGAATTAAATGGAGATGCATTACCAAAAATTGTTTCTGAAATTGCTCAAACTAATTATCTACATCACATAATAATAGGACTAGATCAAGCTAATGAAAAACAAGCCAGAAAGGCATGGACGTTTTTTGAAAAATTAGAAACTCCATTCACAATACTTTGGAACGATGGTCCGAATTTAAAAAAATTAGATAAAGAATTACAAAAAAAAGCACTAGCACCAAATGAAAAAGGGAAAGGCAGAAATGTTTGGTATTGTATTGGCATGTCAATAGCAAGAAATAGTGCAAGATCAGTTGCTTTACATGATTGTGATATAAAAACATACGATCGAAGGATGCTGGCAAAATTATTTTATCCAGTGGTTAATCCATTGTTCAATTTTGAATTTTGCAAAGGTTTCTATCCTCGGGTAGCAGATAACAAAATGAATGGAAGAGTAGCCAGACTATTAGTTTTTCCACTATTAAACGCTTTAGAAAAAACCATAGGTAAAAGTGAATATTTAGATTTTATGAAATCATTTAAATATCCACTAGCTGGAGAATTTTCTTTTAGAAGAAATATTCTCCCAGAATTAAGAATTTCATCAGACTGGGGAATAGAAATTGGAATTTTGTCGGAAATGCAAAGAAACTTTTCTCCTCAAAATATTTGTCAGGTTGATTTAGCTGATACTTATGACCATAAACATCAGGATTTATCTATAGATGATGAAAATAAAGGTCTTTCAAGAATGTCCATTGACATAATAAAAACCTTTATAAAAAAACTTGCTACACAAGGTCATTCGTTTAGTAGAGAACAATTAAGATCACTTAAAGCAACTTACTATAGGTCGGCACTCGATTTAATTGACGCTTATCGAGGCGATGCTGATATGAATGGTTTGAAATTTGACTCTCATTCTGAAGAAAAGGCTGTAGAATTATTTTCTAAAAATATTATTAAAGCAGGAGAAGATTTTTATTTAAATCCAATGGATGCTCCATTTATACCAACTTGGAGTAGAGTTAAAAGTGCTATACCAGATTTTTTAATAAGATTAGAAAAAGCTGTTAACGAAGATAATAAATTTTATCTTTAAAAGATTTTAAGTCCATCGTGTCTACCAATTTCACCACTAGAGTAATAGTTAATTTCATGAATGTTTATCCCAATTAATAAAAATATGATCGTAATTACCAAAATATTTTTCATAAATTTAATTTAATTCAAAATTTTCTTTTTAGCTTTTTCAAATTCTTCTTTGGTTAAAACTCCTGATTTATAAAGATCATTTAGTTTTTTTAATTGATCGATCATTAAATTATTAGAATTAATTGATACTGTACTATCGATAAATTTATTTAAATTTAATTTATGTTTTCTTTTAACATTTACCATATTTTCAAAATTTTTATGAAATTCTGATGTTAAAGAAATCCATTCACTCATAGTTTTTTGATGTTTGGGATATTGAGAAATATTAACCTTGTGATACTCAGAAGCTTCCTCGGAAAAAAATTTTGACTTTGGTGCACTCAGTAATTTAGGATTAATATATCTTCTTACTTCATGCCAAGTTCCGCCTGTTAATCTAGAAAAATAACTGTGATGTGACTCCAGCATTATCTTAGGAAACTTAATTGATCTTTTTTTAATCCAATTATTATATGCTGATGCCACTGCTTTCCCATAGGTACTGTCATCAGGATAATTAAGTTCTTTAGTGACATCCATATGTCTTACAATCATACAATTAAAAGTGCTTCCTTTTCTATATAGCTCCAACAAAAAATATTCAGGTCTTTCATAACACCCATCATACTTATCATGAAAAACTAACTCCGTGATTATTGGCTCAACATGACCAACGTAATAACCAGCTAATAAGCCTTCATAAACTTCGATCATTTCCATTACTTCATTATTTTCAACTCTTGCAATTCCAACTACTCTTTGTAAAATACCCCAATTACTTGTGTTGGCTCTTACAACTTCCCAATTACCTCTTTTAAGTTTAATTTTTATGTATTGATTAAAACTAAAAAAATCTTTTACTTCCTCTCCTATATAAAAAGTTTTTGCAAAAGTATTTGTTCCGAATGTGAATGAACTAAACAAATAAATAAAAATCAGAAATTTTTTCATAAGCAAATATCAATAATCATTCACTAAAAGATATATTTATGTCTGGAGATCTTTTAGAATTTGGAAAATCCAAATTTTTAATTGGATATTTTTTATCATTACTTCTATTTGAAGTAATATCTTTTGAAAAAGTTAATTCGATTGCTTCTGGAAAACTATCTAATTTTTTTATTGAGTAGTTGTTAGCATGAATATGAACTAAACTAAGATTTGGTGATAACATTTTTATAAA
The DNA here is from genome assembly GCA_902618695.1 of uncultured Pelagibacteraceae bacterium. GTDB lineage: Bacteria > Pseudomonadota > Alphaproteobacteria > Pelagibacterales > Pelagibacteraceae > Pelagibacter. The sequence goes on from CACNCB010000005.1 coordinate 22,853, forward strand.
TTCCACGATTTTGCCAAGATTACTTGAAACTTTGTGAAATTCAATTACGATTCCTTGTATTTTAGACTTATTTGAAATTATTTCGCTTAGTATCTCATACTCAAAATTTTCAATATCAATTTTTAAAAATATATTCTCTTTATATATTAGATGATCATTAATGATTGTTTGTAAGTTTATAGATGAGCTATCGTTACCAATCTTTTTTAGATAAAATTTGTTTAATTTATTATGTTTAAAAAAATAAACAAAATCTAAATATTGAAACATTTTATACAATTTTTTTGGTTTAAATATTTTTAATTTTAAAAATTTAATTAAATCTCTTTTGAATTTGGATAACCAAAAGTTGTTATCTATCGAATGATCATAAGCAAAAACATTAATTTTTGATTTTTTTACAAAATCTTTTTCAAAATCCCAATTATCACTTATTCCAAAAGATAATAAAGTTTTTGAATTCATTATTGTTTTAATTGGGACTACATAACCTCCGTCATCAATTGATCCAAGTCTAACTAAATCTTTATTATCAACAAAAACAGGTTTTAATTCTTTGGGAAAAGTTACCATAATTAAAAATAATTATTTAAAATTTTATCAAGAACCTGACAGTCCTTTCTTTAGGTATTTTTCATCTAGATTACAATCTTTATATCCACGCTTCACAATATTTAAATATCTTTCTGTTGGAAATTTAAACGGAGTTTTATTAACCATTGCGTATGTCATTACTTTTTTTCCATAATGATAAAAATAATATTTTTTATAGAGAATTGGGAAATCTTCATAAACATCTAATTTTTTTTCATCACTTTTAGATATTTTAAATAAACCACCAGGAACAAGAGAATTTTTTTTTGGTTCAATATCTGCTGCTCTATACTTGCTTCTAAATGTTAATTTAAAATCTTTTAAATTTATTTTTTTCAAAAAAATACTATCTTTACATCTACGTTTCATTTGAAAATGATTAAGATTACTTCCATATGCGAAATACAACATTATCGATCTACCACTTCAATTTTTTTTTCTTCAATAAATTTTAAAATTTGAAATCTACAATTAGCAATTTTATTTTTATCTGCAGATCTAATTACTATGGAAACACCTAATTTACCTGCGTGAAAAAAAGGATAACTACCAATTTCAACATCTTGATTGTCATTTTGAACTCTGTTTAAAGAATCAGCTATTTCGCTCTCAACAGTTTTTAGGCTTATTGTGATACTTTTAATTGGTTTACCACCTACAATACTGTTGGTTAAACCTCCTAACATAGATTTTAAAATTGAGGGAACACCGGGCAATGAAAAGACATTTTCAACATTAAAACCTGGAGCACCACTTGTTGGGTTTAAAATTAATTTTGCATTCTCTGGCATCCATGCCATTTTTTGCCTACCTTGATTAAATTCACCAGGTTGGTAATAAGATTCTAAAATTTTAAAAGCCTCTTTATGAACTTCGTACTTTATTCCAAACGCTTTTGAAACTGATTGTGCCGTTATGTCATCATGAGTAGGTCCAATACCACCAGTTGTAAAAACATAGTTGTAAGTTGATCTAAGCAAATTTAAATTATCAACAATAATCTCTTCTACATCAGGTATTACTCTTACTTCTGCAACATTAACTCCAATTGAATTAAGCCAAATCGCTAAGGTTGAGGTATTTGTATCCTGAGTTCTGCCAGATAAAATTTCATTACCTATAATCAAAATTGATGCATTAACTTTTGATTTTTTATCCATATGAAATATATAATTTAGTTATGGAATTTACCAAGTCTTTAGTAAAAGGCAAACTAATCAAACGTTATAAAAGGTTTTTTACCGACGTTAAGCTTGGTAAAGAAATTGTCACTGCTCACTGTCCGAATACTGGATCGATGAAAGGTTTATTAAATCAAGGTAATGAGGTTTATTTACTTCCTAATAACGATCCAAAAAGAAAACTTAAATATGGATTGGAAATAATTAAATCTAGAAAAAATTTAGTAGGTGTAAATACTCATATGGCTAATAAAATAGTTGAGCATGGTCTAAAAAATAATTTAGTAGATGAACTCAAAAATAATGAGGTTATTAAACCTGAGGTTTTTTTTAATAAAGAAACAAGATTTGACTTTTTGTTGGAAAAAAAAGGTCAAAAAACATTTGTTGAAGTTAAAAATGTTACTTTATTTAGAAATAAGAATATAGCTGAATTCCCAGATGCTCCAACAGCTAGGGGAAATAAGCATTTATTGACCCTTATAAATGCCATAAAGAAAAGTTATAAAACATACTTAATATTTTTAGTTCAAATTCAAAATATGAAATATTTTAAAATAGCTAAAGATATAGACGAAGAATATTATAAGAACTATTTAATTGCTAAAAAAGCTGGTGTAAATTTTTTAGCTTATAGGTGTGATATAAGTTCTAAAAAAATTTTTATAGATAAAAAATTAAAAATTATAGATGACTGAGTATAAAGAAAAATTCGAAAAAATGAGAATTGCAGGAAATTTAGCTGCAAGAACTTTAGATATGTTAACTGCAAATATTAAAGAAGGTATCTCAACTGATTATATTGATAAGTTAGGATATGAATTTATAAGAGACAATGGTGGCTACTCTGCTCCACTATATTATAGAGGGTTTACAAAATCTTTGTGCACATCTTTAAACCATGTTGTGTGTCATGGAATACCTTCTGATAGAATTTTGCAAGAAGGTGATGCTATAAATGTCGACGTAACAGCAGTCGTTGATGAATACTATGGTGACACTAGTAGAATGTTTTGTATTGGAAAAACTCCAGTAAAGTTAAACAATCTTATTGAAGCAACTTACGAATCTATGATGAGAGCTATTAAAATTTTAAAACCTGGAATTAAATTAGGAGATATTGGTTATGAGATACAATCTTTTGTAGAGGAGAAAGGTTTTTCAGTTGTTAGAGATTTTTGTGGTCATGGAATAAGCAATACATTTCATGAGCCACCAAATATTCTTCACTATGGTAAAAAAAATACAGGCATGGAACTACAACCAGGTATGACGTTTACAATAGAACCAATGATAAATGCAGGTAAATACGATATTAAAATGTTGAATGATGGTTGGACAGCTGTTACAAAAGATAAATCTTTATCTGCACAATTTGAACATACGTTAGGAATTACTGAAAATGGTTATGAAATCTTTACAGAATCTGCTAAAGGTTACTCAAAGCCTCCATACTTATAATTAATGATTAAAAGATACTCGCGAAAAGAATTAACTGATATTTGGTCAGAAGAAAATAAATATAAAATATGGTTAGATGTTGAGGTTGCAGCAGCTGAAGCAATGGAAAGACTTGGTCAAATTCCAAGGGGTGTTACTTCAATAGTTAAAAAAAAAGCTAGGATTAATGTAAGTAGAATTCACAAAATAGAATCTGAGGTAAAACATGACGTAATAGCATTTCTTACTTCTGTTACTGAAAAAGCTGGAATTAAAGCAAGATACCTGCATCAAGGAATGACTTCGTCAGATGTTTTAGATACTAGTTTTAATATTCAATTAGTCCAATCAGGTAAAATTATTTTAAAAGATATAGATCAAATTTTAAAAGTTTTAAAAAGACAAGCTAAAAAATATAAATTCACACCGTGCATGGGAAGAAGCCACGGTATCCATGCTGAACCAATCACTTTTGGCTTAAAATTGGCTTCGTTTTATGAGGAGTTTAAAAGAAACAGAAATAGATTGAAAGATGCAATAGATGAGGTATCAACTTGCGCAATATCTGGTGCTGTTGGAACATTTGCTAACATAAATCCAAATGTTGAAAAATATGTGGCAAAAAAATTAGGTTTAAAAGTTGAACCTATTTCCACACAAGTAATTCCAAGAGATAGACATGCATTTTATTTTTCTGTTTTGGGAATTATTGCAGGCTCCATAGAGAGAGTGGCAGTTGAAATAAGACACCTGCAAAGAACTGAAGTTTATGAATTACAAGAATATTTTTCTAAAAATCAAAAAGGCTCTTCCGCGATGCCTCATAAAAAAAATCCGATTTTAAGTGAAAATTTAACCGGCTTAGCTAGGATGGTTAGAAGTGCAGTTGTACCAGCACTTGAAAACATAGCTCTTTGGCATGAAAGAGATATTTCCCATTCAAGTGTTGAAAGAAATATTGGTCCAGATGCTAACATAACAACTGACTTTGCTTTGGTTAGGCTTACAAGTATTTTAGACAATATGATTGTTTACCCAAAAAAAATGCTTGAGAATTTAAATCTAACAAAAGGTTTAATTTTTTCTCAAGAAGTTATGTTGGAGTTAACTAAAACAGGTTTGAGCAGAGAAAAATCTTATAATATGGTACAATCTTACGCAAAAAAATGCTTCGCAGAAAATTTGAACTTAATTGACGTCATTTCATCCGATAAATTTATAATGAGTAAAATTTCACCAAAAAAACTAAAGTCTATATTTAATTATTCTAAACACTTTAAAAATGTAAATTTTATCTTTAGAAGAGTTTTTAAATAATGAAAAAAGGTAAAAAATTATACGAAGGAAAAGCTAAAATCATTTATGCTACAAATGACAAAAATTTAGTGATTCAATATTTTAAAGATGATGCAACTGCATTTAATAATCAAAAAAAAACAACTATTGAGGGCAAAGGTGTTCTAAATAATAGAATATCTGAGCACATACTCTCAAATTTGTCAGAAGTTGGTATCAAAAATCATCTAGTAAAAAGGATTAATATGAGAGAACAATTAGTTAAGTTTGTCGACATAATACCAATAGAATTTATTGTTAGAAATATTGCAACTGGATCATTAACTAAAAGACTGGGTATTGAGGAAGGAACTGTTCTTGAACGACCATTAATAGAATACTGTCTTAAAGACGATAAGCTTGGAGATCCAATAATTAGTCGTGAACATATTTTAACTTTTAATTGGCTTAACGTAATGCAGCTTGATTGGATAGATGAAAATTTATCCAGATTAAATGATTTCTTAATGGGAATGTTTAGAGGCGTTGGAATAAAATTAGTAGATTTTAAAGTTGAATTTGGTTTCACACAAGAAAGTGAAAAAACTCAAATTATTTTAGCTGATGAAATTAGCCCTGATACATGTAGATTGTGGGATATTTTAACAGATAAAAAACTTGATAAAGACAGATTTAGAAAAGATTTAGGAGATCTTATACCTGCATATACAGAAGTTGCAAAAAGACTTGGAATACTTCATGAACAATCAAATATTTCTGCGGTTAATGTCACTCAGCTTTCTTCTATTAAAAGAAAGAAAAAATGAAAATTTCAGTAATTATCACTTTAAAAAAAGATGTTCTTGATCCACAAGGAAAAGTTATTCACCAGACATTAGATGGAATGGGTTTTGATGATATTAATGAAGTAAGACAAGGAAAATATTTTGAAATAGATACAAAAGAAAGTGATAACGTCAAAGCAAAAGCAAAAGTAGAAGATATGTGCAAAAAACTTTTAGCAAATCTTGTAATTGAAAATTATAAAATTATTGATCCCAAGTAATTAATGAAATCATCAGTTATTACTTTTCCAGGTTCAAATTGTGATAGAGACATGGATGTTGCTCTTAAAAAGTTTGGGTTTAAAAATAAAATGGTTTGGCATGCTGATACAGAATTACCTAAAAGCGATTTAGTAGTTTTGCCAGGTGGCTTCTCGTACGGTGATTATTTAAGATGTGGAAGCATGGCATCTAAATCAAAAATAATGCAGTCTATAATTAATTTTGCAAATTCAGGGGGTATGGTTATGGGTATCTGTAATGGATTTCAAATATTGGTAGAAACTGGTTTGGTTCCAGGCGTTTTACTTAGAAACAAATATTTAGAATTTATTTGTAAAAATGTTTTTGTGAAAATTAACGATAAAAAAAATAAATATTTTAAAAATGTTGATAACGAAGTTTTAGAATTTCATATAGCTCATAATGAAGGAAATTATTTTTGTACTAATGATCAATTAAAAGAAATTGAAGACAATAATCAAGTAGCTATTAACTATTGTGATAGAAATGGAAAAGTTGAAGATCAATTTAATCCTAATGGGTCTATAAAAAATATTGCTGGGATATTTAATAAAGAAAAAAATGTTTTAGGGATGATGCCCCACCCTGAAAGAATGATTGATACATCTTTATCAGGTGAAGATGGATCATTATTTTTTAAAAACCTAATAAACAACTTAAAATGATTGTAAACGAACAAGTGGCAGTTGATCACGGTTTAAAGAAAGAAGAATACGCTAAAATTTGTGAGTTATTAAAAAGGACTCCAAACATTACGGAACTAGGGATTTTTTCTGCGATGTGGAATGAACATTGTTCATATAAATCATCAAAATTGCATTTAAAGAAACTACCTACTAAAGGAAAGAAAGTTATACAAGGTCCTGGAGAAAATGCTGGAGTTGTTGATATTGAGGATAATGATGCAATAGTATTTAAAATAGAAAGCCACAATCATCCATCATTTATCGAACCTTATCAGGGTGCCGCTACTGGGGTCGGTGGTATAATGCGTGATGTATTTACAATGGGTGCAAGACCAATAGCTAACCTGAACTCTATACATTTTGGATCACCACAACATAAAAAAACTAAAAATTTATTAAGAGGTGTTGTTCATGGCATAGGTGGTTATGGTAATTGTATGGGTGTTCCTACAATAGCTGGCCAAACAAAATTTGATAGCTCCTATAATGGAAATATTTTAGTTAACGCTATGACATTAGGATTGGTTAAAAAAGATAAGATTTTTTACTCTAAGGCCGCAGGATTAAATAAACCTGTGATTTATGTTGGATCTAAAACTGGAAGAGACGGAATACATGGTGCAAGTATGGCTTCAGCAAGTTTTGATGAAAAAATCGAGGAAAAGAAACCAACAGTTCAAGTTGGAGATCCTTTTACTGAAAAACTTTTACTAGAAGCTTGTTTGGAGTTAATGGCTGGAGATTCAATTATAGCCATTCAAGATATGGGTGCTGCTGGATTAACTTCTTCAAGTATTGAAATGGCATCAAAGGGAAACCTTGGAATAGAAATTAATTTAAACAAAGTGCCATGTAGAGAAACTAAGATGACACCTTATGAAATAATGCTATCAGAGAGTCAAGAGAGAATGTTAATTGTTTTAGAAAATGGTAAAGAAGATCAAGCAAAAAAAATATTTGATAAATGGAACTTAGATTTTGCAGTAATAGGTAAAACTACTAAATCAAAAAAAATAGAGCTTTATTTTGATGAAGAAAAAGTAGCAGATATTCCAGTTAATACCTTAGTTGAAAACTCTCCTATGTATGATCGAAAATGGAAAAAAGCAAAACTTCCTAAAAAAAATAAGATTAAAAAAGAAGATATTAAACATTTAAAAATTATAGATGTATTAAAAAAAATTTTAGCCAATCCAAATATATGTAGTAAAGAGTGGATTTGGCAACAATATGATCATACGGTAATGGGAGACACAATACAAAAACCTGGTGGAGACGCAGGTGTTGTAAGAGTTCATGGTACAGATAAAGCTGTTGCTGCATCCGTAGACTCTTCTGCAGTTTATTGTTGGGCGCACCCTTTAACTGGTGGAAAGCAAGTGGTTTGTGAAAGTTTTAGAAATCTTATATCTGTTGGTGCAAAACCAATTGCTATCACTAATTGTTTAAATTTTGGTAGTCCAGAAAATAAGGAAAACATGGGTGAGTTTGTTGAATGTGTTCAAGGTATTGGTGAGGCTAGTGAATATTTAAAATTCCCAGTAGTTTCTGGCAATGTTTCTTTCTACAACCAAACAAAAGATCAAGGTATAAAACCTACACCAACAATTGGTGGTATTGGGTTAATCAAGGATTATAAAAATATGATTACTATGGATTTTAAAGAAGTTAATAATTTGATTTTAGTAATTGGAAAAACTGAAGGACATATTGATCAAAGTTTATTTGCGAGGACTATTTTAGATGAAAAAAATGGACCTCCACCAGAAGTAAATTTATTTAATGAAAAAAATAATGGAGAAACATTACTAAAATTGATTGAAAATAATTTAATTAAAAGTGCGCATGATGTTTCTTTAGGTGGCATAATTACTGCTGTAGCAAAAATGTGTATCAAAGGGAAAAAAGGAATAAGTATTAAAAAACCCAAATATCTAATCAATGATATAGAATACTTATTCGCTGAGGATCAAGGCAGGTATATTATAGAAATTAACAAAATAGATTTTAAAAAAGTAGCTGATATATTGAATAAAAATGCAGTCCATTTTGATGAACTTGGCACAATTAATGAAAATGAACTATATATTAACGATAAGACAAAAGTTACAATTGACGAATTGTCGACTTCTAATAAAAGTTGGCTTACAAAATATATGAGTAAATAATGGCAATGGATTTAAAAGAAATTGAGAATTTTATAAAAGAGGCGATGCCCGATGCTACAGTAGAGATACAAGATTTGGCTGGTGATGGAAATCATTATTCAGCAACAGTTACGTCATCTCAATTTTCTGGAAAAAGTAAAATTGAGCAACATAAAATGGTTTATAACTCATTAAGAGGTAGAATGGGTAATGAACTGCACGCATTAGCAATTAAAACAAAGGAGAGCTAAAATGGATCAAAAAACAAATGATTTAATTAAAAAAGAAATTGAAAACAACGAAGTTTGTCTATTTATGAAAGGTACACCTGATGCTCCACAATGTGGATTTTCAATGGCTACTTCCAATATTTTAAAAGTTCTAGAAGTAAATTTTAAAGGTGTAAATGTTTTAGAAAGCCAAAGTTTAAGGGAAGGTATAAAAGTTTTTAGTGATTGGCCAACAATACCTCAGCTATATGTTAAAAATGAATTTATTGGTGGGTGTGATATAGTTAAAGAAATGTATGAGAGTGGTGAATTAACAAAACTTTTTGAAAGCAAAAATATAAATTTTAAGACTAAGAGCTAATTATCTAGAATAATATTCAATTACTAAATTAGGTTCCATAACGATTGGATATGGGACTTCTTCAAACTTTGGAACTCTAACAAATTTTAGTTTTTTGTTTTTTTCATCCATTTGAATATATTCAGGAGTTTCTCTTTCTTTGTTTGCAAGAGCAATATCAATTATTGCAAGTTGTTTTGATTTGTCTCTAATCTCAATAGAATCTTCTTCTCTAACTAAGTAACTCCCAATATTAACTTTTTTACCATTTACTCTGACATGACCGTGATTAATTAATTGTCTAGCTGAAAAAATTGTTGTTGCAAATTTTGCTCTGTAGATCACAGCATCTAATCTTCTTTCAAGAAGGCCAATTAAGTTTTCGCCAGTATCACCTTTTAGCATTACCGCTTTTTTGTAAATATTTCTAAATTGTCTCTCGTTAATGTTCCCATAATAAGATTTTAGTTTTTGTTTAGCTTGGAGCTGTATTCCATAGTCAGAAGGCTTTGATGTTTTTGTTTGACCATGTTGTCCTGGTCCATAAGCTCTTTTATTAAAAGGACTTTTTGGTCTACCCCAAAGATTAACTTTTAATCTTCTATCTACTTTATGTTTAGAGTTTAATCTTTTTGTCATTTAATAGTGGGCTTTATAAACTTACTCATAATTTTGTCAATCAACGTTTTTTACCTAAACTTGCAAATACCCCTGATAAAATACGAGCTTCTTTGGCCGATAATTCCATCCTATAAAAAATATTCCGCAAATTTTCAAGCATAATTGGCTTCTTCTCTTTTGATTTAAAGAAATTAATTTCCTCAAGATTTTGTATACAAAGATTTACCATAGCAACTATCTCTTTTTTAGATGCTGATTTAACTTTATTTGATTTCTTAAAATAATACGCTTTTGAATTAATTATGCTTGATACATATTGCGCAATTATTATTAAACTGTGAGATAAGTTTAATGATTTAAAATCAGAATTAGTTGGAATTTGAAGAGTATAGTTTGCATAGCTAATTTCATTATTTGATAAACCAGATGCTTCTGAACCAAATAAAAAAGCTATTTTCTTTTTATAATTAATTTTTTTTAAATCTTCTAATTGGATATGTTTAATATTTTTATTTCGAAATCGTGCTGATGTTGCGACTACAATATCAATATTTTTTAAAGATTTTTCTAAATTTTCAAAATTTTTTGCTTTGTTGATTATGTTTTTTGCACCGACGGAGGTTGCTAAAATTTTATCATTAGGAAATATTGGTTTAGGATCAATAACAATAAGTTTATTAAAATTAAAATTCTTCATTCCTCTTGCACATGCTCCAATATTTTCTGAGAGTTGAGGTTTGTGTAAGATGAAAGAAATATTATTAACAGACATTAATCTATGCCATGATTTCTGTTATAATTGGAAATAGCTGATGGTTTAATTTCATTTAGATATTTTGAATCTACAGTCCAAATAGAAACTCTTAATGGATAACATTTTGCAACATCAGATGAGTGTTCAGATCCACAATCACCACCTGGACAAGCTGAAAGAGCACCCAACAAGTCTGTTTCAGCAAAAAATTCTAAATAATCACCAGGTCTTACAGGGCTTGCTTTCATAAAGTATTGTTTAGTATCATTAGTAAATCCAGTTAACATAAAAACATTTAATACATCATGAACTATTTTTTCTGCGTGGTTTAATTGAACATTTTTTTCTTTAACTAAAGCTCTTGTTAAATTTGAATGACAGCAATAATGATAATCTTTGTCGTTCAAAAGTTTTGATGTATACGGATCACATCTAGTACCAATTACATCATGAACCGATCCTCCGTCTTTATCATAATCATACCAATCTAAAGTATCCCAAGTTATTGTTGCTAAAGATCTAAGATAGGGAAAACTACTAAACATTTTATCTCCAACAGAAAGATGAGTTCCATAAAGAGCTCTTGTTTTTCCTGAGTAAAATTTTTCCTCTAAATTATTTAAATTAAATAAATTTAAATCACCTACTTGAGGTCCCTCTACACTTTCAATTCTAAAAAACTCACCAAATTTAACTTCGAACGTTTTTGCATCTCTTGGAGGTATTATAACTTCATTTTTTTTAACTAAGTGTTCTCGGGCAGAAAGTAAAAGACTTAAATTTTTTTCTTCAATACTAGTATTTGGGTAACAAACTATTGGTTTTGCTCCTATTCTATCTTTTATATCAGATGGTTTTTCTGAAAATTTTTTAATTTTCATTCCTTCGAACTTCCAGGAGCTTTATCCTTGAATAACTTATAATCCAGACTGTCCACTAAAGCTTTAAAAGATGCATCAATAATATTTGGTGATACTCCAATAGTAAACCAATTCACACCCTCAGAGTCTGTGCTTTCAATACTTACTCTTGTTACAGCTTCTGTACCAGTATTTAAAATTCTTACTTTGTAATCAACTAGTCTTAAATCTTTTAAATATTCTGAATATTTAGCAAGCTTGTTAACATTCTTTCTAATAGCATTATCTAGAGCATTAACAGGTCCGTTTCCTTGTCCTTCACACAAAATTTTATCTCCATCTACTTCTAATTGAGCTTTTGCATATGAAACTATTTCTCCAGAATTGTCTTTCTTAACTGAAACATCATACTCATTAATAGAAATATATCTTGGTATCTCTCCCATTAATCTTCGAGCTAACAACTCAAAGGATGCGTCTGCACCATCATAGCTATAACCAATAAATTCTCGATCTTTTACTTCTTCTAAAAGTTTTTTAATTTTTGGATTGCTTTTCTCAACTTTGATTCCTATTAAATTCAATCTTGACATTATATTTGATTGACCTGATTGATCTGAAACTACGATATTTCTAGAATTTCCAACTTCTTCAGGATTAACATGTTCGTAAGTTTTTGGATCTTTTTGAACAGCAGAAACATGCATCCCACCTTTGTGAGAAAAAGCAGAAGCTCCAACATAAGGTAAATGTTTATTGGGTTTTCTATTTAATATCTCATCTAATAATCTTGAGCATTGAGTTAAGTTTTTTAAATTTTCTCTTTTGATTTTTAGTTCAAATTTATCTGAAAAATCTTTCTTTAAAAAAAATGAGGGAATTAATGACATTAAATTAGCATTTCCACATCTTTCACCCAAACCATTGATTGTACCCTGGACTTGTCTAACACCTGCTTGAACTGCTGCAAGACTATTGGCTACAGCATTTTCGGTATCATTATGAGCGTGTATTCCTAAATTTTTTCCAGGGATTTGCTTGCTTACTTTAGATACAATTTCTGTTATCTCGTGTGGAAGTGTACCGCCGTTAGTATCACATAATACAACCCATCTAGCACCATTATCAAAAGCAGCTTTTAAACATGACATTGCATATTCTGGATTAGCTTTATATCCATCAAAAAAATGTTCAGCATCAAACATGAACTCTTTTCCAGATTTAACAATGTGTTTAGTACTTTCACTTATATTCATTATATTCTGCTCATTACTTATTCCTAATGCGACATCCACTTGAAAATCCCATGATTTTCCAAACAAGCAAACAGAAGTACTTTTTGAATTAATTAATGATGAGAGCATAGGGTCATTTTCTGCACTGTGTTCAGATTTTTTAGTCATTCCAAATGCAGTTAATTTTGTTGATTTAAAATTATGATCTTTATTGAAAAACTCAGTATCAGTTGGATTTGCACCTGGCCAACCACCTTCAACGTAATCCACACCTAATTTATCTAATGCTGATGAGACTTTTTCTTTATCATCAATTGAAAAATCTACACCTTGTGTTTGTGCTCCATCACGCAGTGTTGTGTCAAATATATAAAGTTGTTCTTTGCTCATTTAAATTTCCAGGTCGTTTTACCATCTTTATCTTCTATTAAAACACCTTTGTCTAATAGCTCATCTCTTATTTTGTCAGCTTTCTTATAATTTTTATTAACTCTAGCTTCATTTCTCTGATTAATTTTAATTAAAATTTCATTTTCAGAAATTGATAACTTGTTTTTCTTAAATTTAAGCCAATCCTCTTTAGTTTCATTTAATAATCCAATAAAATTGCAGGCAGAAATAAATAATATTTTATCTTCATCAGAGCCCTTCGCTGCTTTCTCATATAGTTTATGTAAATTAGCAATATAGCCTGGTGTATTTAAATCATCGAGAAGAGGTTTAAGAATTTCATCCGAAATTTTTAATTTTGTTTTTATGTTTAAATAAACATTATACCATTTACTAATTGTATTTTCACATTCCTCTAAAAGCTTATCATTCCAATCAAGTGGCTGTCGATAATGTGCACTCATCAAAGCCATTCTTAAAACTTGACCACTTTTATTTTTTCTAAAATCTTTAATTTTTAAAATATTACCCTGTGATTTTGCCATTTTTTCATTGGACATTGTGATAAATGCATTGTGTAACCAATAATTAGCAAACGCCTTACTATCATTTGCACATCTTGATTGAGCTATTTCATTTTCATGATGCGGAAATAACAAATCAACACCTCCTCCATGAACATCAAATTCGTTTCCTAAATATTTTTTAGACATTGCTGAACATTCTAAATGCCAACCGGGTCTACCTTTTCCCCAAGGAGAGTCCCATGAAGGCTCATCTGTTTCTGATGGTTTCCATAAAACAAAATCTTCAGGATTTTTTTTATTATCACTTACTTCAATTCTTGATCCTGCAACTAATTCATCTAACTTTTTGTTTGATAACTGCCCATAATCTTTAAATTTTTTTACTTCAAAATAAACATGCTTATTATTTTCGTAAGCAAATCCTTTTTTAATTAATTCAGAGATCATTTCTATCATTTCAGAAATGTGCTCAGTTGCTTTTGGCTCATGATTTGGTTGTTCACAATTTAGATAGATACAATCTTCGTTAAAATTTTGAGTAATTTTTTTAGTAAGCTCTGAAATTGAAATATTATTTTCCTTTGAGGATTTTATTATTTTATCATCTACATCTGTAATATTTCTTACATAAGTTACATTAGGATATTTTTTTTTTAAAATTTTAAAAAGAATGTCAAATACAACTACTGGTCTAGCATTACCAATATGAGGATCATCATAAACAGTTGGACCGCAAACATACATTCTCACATTATTTTTATCTTTGGGAATAAATTTTTCTTTTTTGTTAGTAAGATTATTTGTTAAAAAAATATCTAAACTCATAGTTGAAGAAATATACTTAAATTATAGATTTGTGAATCTATTTGATTAATTTGGAATTATGCATACAGGAATTGGCTCCATTTTATGCATATTTTGTTTTCTGATAATTTCGTATTTTGCACGATTCGGAGAATTTGGATTCTCCATTGCTTCTTCTAATTCATTATATTTTAAACCAAGTTGACCTTCATCAGTTCTACCGTCATCCCATAAACCATCAGTTGGAGGTGCATCAATAATCTCTTGCAGAATTCCTAGCTCTTTTCCTAATTCCCAGACCTGTGTTTTGTTACAATCAGCTATTGGTGAAATATCTACTCCACCATCTCCATACTTAGTATAAAACCCAACACCAAAATCCTCAACTTTGTTTCCTGTTCCTACAACAATTCCTTTATTCGCTGCTGCTACCTGATAAAGAGTGGTCATTCTTAGTCTAGCTCTTGAATTAGCCATACCATGTTCATTATCAAATTTTGATAAGCTTGCATTAAATGCTAAAAATAACTCGTCTAAATTAATTGTATGCGCTTCAACATTTTTGAAATTTTTTACTAACCATTCTTGATGCTTTATACTTAAATCATGTTGATGTGATTTCTGTTTGATTGGCATAGATAAAACAATAGTTTTTATTCCAGTCATGGCACTAAGTGTGCTCGATACTGATGAGTCAATTCCTCCAGAAATACCTATTACTAACGACTCTGCCTTTGTTGGCATATTATCTACATAGTTTTTGATCCAATTAGAAATAAATTTAACTTTTTCTGAAGGTGTCATAATTAGAAACTATTTATTATTAATAATTTTACAATGTATTAAGATGCCGCTCTGTCTGCATTTTTTGAATACGAGCTATTCTTTTTAATCTCATCTGATATTAAAAATGCTAATTCTAAAGCTTGATTTCCATTAAGTCTTGGATCACAGTGAGTGTGGTATCTAGAAGATAAATCTTTTTCGGATATTTTTTGAGCACCTCCTATACATTCAGTCACATCTTGACCAGTTAATTCGATATGTAGACCGCCTGCATAACTTCCCTCACTTTGATGGCATGCAAAAACCTCTTTTACTTCTTTTAAAACACTGTTGAATGGTCTTGTTTTGAATCCTGTTGCTGCTTTGATTGTATTACCATGACAAGGATCACACGACCAAATCACATTTAATCCCTCTTTTTTTATTGCTCTAATTAATTTTGGTAAAAATTTTGATACATTATCTGCTCCAAATCTTGATATTAAAGTAATTTTACCCTTTTCATTTTTTGGATTAATTCTATTACAAAGATTAATTAAATCATCAGCCTTTAAGGTTGGTCCACATTTAATTCCAATTGGATTTTCTATACCTCTACAAAATTCGACATGTCCTCCATCTATTTGTCTAGTTCTGTCTCCTATCCAAACAAAATGAGCAGATGTATCATGATTTTCACCAGTGGTAGAATCTGTTCTGGTCATTGACTCCTCGAAAGGTAGTAGTAAAGCTTCATGTGATGTCCAAAAATTTACTGTGTACAATCTATTATTAAAATCTGAAGTAATTCCACATGCTCTCATAAAAGCAATAGCATCAGCTATTTTATCTTCAAGATCCTTAAATTTTTTGGCCTGTGGGCTTTTTTTAATATAATCTAAATTCCATAAGTGGACTTTATTTAAATCTGCAAATCCTCCTTTTGAAAAAGCTCTAATAAGATTGAGGGTTGCTGCTGATTGAGAATAAGCTTTAAATAATCTTTTAGGATCAGGAACTCTAGCCTTTTCAGTGAATTCCATAGCATTTATGTTATCTCCTAAATAACTTGGAAGCTCAACTCCATCTTTTATTTCTGTTGGTGCACTTCTAGGTTTTGAAAATTGTCCAGCTATTCTTCCAACTTTTACCACAGGTAATGAGGCTGAGTAAGTTAAAACTAATGACATTTGCAACATTAATTTAAATGTATCTCTAATATTATCTGGATTAAATTCTGCAAAACTCTCAGCACAATCTCCACCCTGAAGTAAAAATGCTTTTCCTTCTACAACATCAGCCAACTGACTTTTAAGATGTCTCGTTTCTCCAGCAAATACTAGCGGAGGAAATGTTCCTATCTTATCCAAAACTTTATCCAACTCTTTTTTATCTGGATAATCTGGAATGTGTTTTACAGGATATTTTCTCCAACTATTTTTTTTCCAACTTTTCATATTCAACCCAAGGGTGTTTTAACAGAGTTTAAAGTTTATTCAACAGTGACAGATTTAGCCAAATTTCTAGGCTTATCAATATCATAACCTTTTTTTAGAGCAGAGTAATACGCAAGCTTTTGAAGTGGAATAGTCAAGAGGAACGGAAGTAAGTCATCATTTGTATTCTCAACTTCAATAGTTTCCCAAATATTTTCTGAAATAACTTCATCTTTACTTTTGTTAGTTATTAATAATACCTTTGCTCCTCTGGCTATTACTTCCTGCATATTCGAAATTGTTTTTTTATAATAATTATCTCTAGGAGCCAAAACTACGACAGGCATTCCCTCTTCAATTAAAGCTAATGGTCCATGTTTCATTTCTCCTGCTGGATATCCTTCAGCATGAACATATGAAAGTTCTTTAAGTTTTAGTGCACCTTCTAAAGCTATCGGATATGAATAACCTCTTCCTAAAAACATTGAACCCTTTGCCTCGTTAAATGTTGAGGATATTGCCTGGATGTCATTATCATGAAGCAAAGTTTTCTCTATTAAGCCAGGTAAAGCTTTTAAATCTTTAAGTTTTTTTTGGTATTGTTTTTTTTCTATTTCATTACTCAATGATCCAAGTTTTAAAGCTAACATATACAAAACAAGTATTTGTCCTAAAAAAGCTTTTGTTGAAGCCACTCCAATTTCAGGTCCACAATGAATTGGTAATACAAAATTAGAATCTCTCGCTATTGAGCTTTCAATCACATTAACAACAGCACATGTTTTCATTTTATTTTTGTTACAAAGATCTAAGGCTGCATAAGTATCTGCTGTTTCACCTGATTGTGAAACAAAAATATATAAATTATCTTTTTTAAATCTATTTTTTTTATATCTAAATTCTGATGCTATATCAATATTTACATCTAAAGTTGTAAGTTCTTCAAACCAATATTTAGCCATCAAACATGAATGATATGCGGTTCCACATCCTACCAAGGTTATTGATTTAATATCCTTAATTTTCCATGGAAAATTAAAGATATTTATATCTTTGTTTACACTATCTACGTATTCTTTAATTCCAGTTTTAATTGTTGTTGGCTGCTCTTCAATTTCTTTTGCCATGAAATGTTTAAAATCACCTTTGTCATAATTTGCTTCATCAGATGATAATTCTAATATTTTTTTATTAACCTTCTTTCCATTTTCATTAAAAAAAAGAACCTGATCTTTTTTAACAATACAAAATTCACCATCATCAAGGTATGTGATTTTATTTGTCATTGATTTCAAAGCATATGAGTCTGAACCTAGATAATTTTCATTAGGACCATATCCAACTGCTAAAGGCGAGCCTCTTCTAGCACCAACAATTAAATCTGGCATATCTTTAAAAACAATTCCAAGTGCAAAACTACCATGAAGTTGTTTTAATGTTTTTGTTATAGCTTCTTCTAATTCTGAAGTCTTTAAATGTTCCGTTATTAAATGAACGATTACTTCTGTATCTGTCTGTGATTTAAATTTGTGGCCTTTGTTAATTAAATGTTTTTTTAATATTGTAGAGTTTTCAATAATTCCATTGTGAACTACTGATACATTATGAGAGGAATGAGGATGTGCATTTAAACTATTTGGAATTCCATGAGTAGCCCATCTTACATGCCCTATGCCAATATTTCCTCTTAAATTTTTTAAATCAAAATTATTTTCTAAATTATCAACTCTTCCCTCTGATTTTACTTCATTGATTTCACCATCTGAAAGTGTAGCTATACCTGCTGAATCATATCCTCTGTATTCTAATTTTTTTAATGAATTAATTATATTCGCAGAAACAGGTTTGTTGCTAGATATTCCAATAATTCCACACATAAATTATTTTTTCCTTCTTTTGTAACTCTTAATTTCTAATTGTGGCGATCTTGTTAGTGCTAAAGATTTGTTTCTAACATTCTTTGTTATTACTGAACCAGCTCCAACGATACTATCTTTATTAATAGTAATTGGGGCAACTAAAGATGAGTTTGAGCCTATAAATACTTTATCTTTAATTATTGTCTTATTCTTATTTAGACCATCATAATTACAAGTAATTGTACCTGCGCCTATATTTACTGATTTTCCAATTTGTGAATCTCCTACATAAGATAAGTGATTAACTTTAGATTTATCTCCTAAAGTACTTTTTTTGATCTCTACAAAATTACCTACTTTAGATCCTTCTTTTAAAATTGTATCAGGTCTTATTCTGGCATATGGACCAATCTCAACTTTATTTTCAATTTTGCACGACTCTAAATGTGAAAAAGATTTTATTATTACATTATTCCCAATTTTAACCTTAGAGCCGATAACTACATAAGGTTCTATGGTTACTTTCTTTCCGATCTTTGTATCTTTCGAAAAAAAAATAGTTTCAGGACCAATCATCTTAACTCCTGATTTTATAAATTTGTTTCTAAGTTTTTTTTGACTTGAGTCTTTCATTTTGATCATATTTATATTAAGTATATTGTTTGATTAATTCACAATTTATTTCTTTAAAATACTTTAATAATGAAACAAAAATTTACAATTTTATTTGATTTAGACGGAACATTAGTAGATACAGCTCCAGATTTAATTCGTGCGCATAACCATGTAATGAAAAAATTTGGTTATCCTACAAAAACTTTAGGAGAACTAAAAAATGCTGTCGGCAAAGGAGCAAAAGCTATGATGGCAAAAGCTAATGGCCAATGGAAGTGGTTTGATGAAAAAATTCAAAACGAAATGACTGATGAATTTCTATCATATTATGGAAAAAATATTTTACATGAAAGTAAATTAATTAACGGTGTAAAGGAATTTTTAAATTGGTGTAAAAATGAAAATATTTCTATGGCAGTATGCACTAATAAAACTGAACACTTAGCAGTTGATCTTTTAAAAAAAATTGGGATTTATGATTATTTCGAATATGTTGCAGGTTATAATACTTTTGAATATTGCAAACCAGACCCTCGACATTTAACAACTACAATTGAAATTTTAGATGGTGATAAGAACAAATCAATTATGATTGGTGACAGCGAGACAGATGCTAATGCTGCTATGGCTGCTGAAATTCCAATAATATTACTAAAATATGGATATACAGAAAAAAGATCTGAGGAAATTTATCATAATCACATTATAAAAGACTTTGTAGGCATTGAGAAAATAGTATCAGAATATCTTTAATATTGATTAATTTATTTTAACTATTAAAACAAAATCACAAATAAGGAGTAATTTTGTTATTACACACAGTTAAAGTATATCCATCAAAAATTAATCTTCCAAAGCAGAAACAGCTTGCCTGGAAAATTTCAGAGATAGCAAGCGATAATGCTAAATTAAATAAAGATGCTATTGAAATGGTTATCAATAGAATTATTGATAATGCTTCTGTTGCAATTGCTTCATTAAATAGAAAGCCAGTAATTTCATCTAGAGAAATGGCTTTAAGACACCCTAGAAAAAATGGTGCAACTTTATTTGGTGTAAACTCAAAATTAAAATTTGATTGTGAATGGGCAGCATGGTCAAATAGTACAGCTGTCAGAGAATTAGATTTTCATGATACTTTCTTAGCTGCAGATTATAGTCATCCAGGTGACAACATTCCTCCTCTTATAAGTGTAGCACAACAAAACAAAAAAAGTGGATTGGATTTATTAAGAGGAATAATTACTGCATATGAAGTTCAGGTAAATTTAGTCAAAGGTATTTGTTTGCATAAGCATAAGGTGGACCACATTGCTCATTTAGGGCCTAGTGTTGCTGCTGGATTAGGAACAATGTTAAAATTAAATACTGAAACTATATATCAAGCTGTTCAACAGGCATTACATACATCAATATCTACAAGACAATCTAGAAAAGGAGAAATTTCAAGCTGGAAAGCTTATGCTCCTGCTCATGCTGGTAAGCTTGCTATCGAAGCTGTAGATAGAAGCATGAGAGGTGAAGGTGCTCCAAGTCCAATATATGAAGGTGAAGATAGTGTAATAGCAAGAATATTAGATGGAAAAAAAGCAAACTACAAAGTCCCTTTACCAAAAAAAGGTGAGAGTAAAAAAGCTATCTTAGAGACATATACAAAAGAATATTCTGCAGAATATCAATCGCAAGCATTAATAGATTTAGCTAAAAAGCTGAAAACAAAAATTAATAATTTAAATTATATTAAAAAAATTGATATTTTTACAAGTCATCACACTCATTATGTGATTGGAACAGGTGCTAATGATCCACAAAAAATGGATCCCAAGGCTAGTAGAGAAACATTAGATCATTCTATAATGTATATATTTGCTGTAGCTTTAGAAGACGGAGATTGGCATCATGTTAAATCTTATACTAAAGCAAGAGCAAATAGAAAAAGTACAATTAAAATTTGGAGATCAATTAAAACATATGAAGATAAAAAATGGACAAAGAAATATCATGATCCAAATCCAAAAAATAAAGCTTTTGGAGCTAAAGTAGTTGTAACACTTAACAATGGAAAAAAAATAACAGAGGAACTTGATAGAGCAGACGCACATCCATATGGAGCAAGACCGTTTAAGAGAGAAAATTACATAAATAAATTTTTAACTTTAACTGAGGGTATTTTGGATAAAAAAGAAAGAAATCGTTTTTTAAAAACAGTACAAAATTTAAGAAATTTAAAATCAGGTCAACTTCATAAATTGAATATAGAAGTAAGAAGAAATAAATTAAAACGAAATAATAAAAAAGGAATTTTTTAATGCACTTTGTAGAAAAAGAACCGAGTCAAAAAAGATTAGATTTTGATCAAAAATTAAAGTCAAATAGAATATTAAGAGTTCCAGGTGCATACAATCCTTTGACAGCAAAGCTTATAGAAGAAATTGGATATGATGCAGTTTATGTATCCGGTGGAGTAATGGCTAATGATCTTGGTTTTCCCGATATTGGCTTAACAACTCTACAAGATGTTAGCACAAGATCTTATCTAATTTCGAGAGTAACTAATCTTCCAACAATAGTTGATATCGATACAGGATTTAAATCTTGTAAAGAAACCATAGAAACATTTGAAGAATTTGGAATAACAGGTGTCCACTTAGAGGATCAGATTGAAAGAAAAAGATGTGGGCATCTTGATAATAAAGAACTTATTTCAACTGATGCTATGGTTAAAAAAATTAAAGAATGTGTTGCAGCAAAAAAAGATCAAAATTTTAAAATTATCGCACGTTCAGATGCAAAAAGTGTTGAAGGAATTGATAAAATGATTGAAAGATGTAAAGCTTATATTGATGCTGGTGCTGAAATAATATTCCCTGAAGCGCTTCAGAATGAAAAAGATTTTGAAAAAGTTCGTAAAGAATTGTCTGGTTACTTGTTAGCTAATATGACTGAATTTGGTAGGTCTAAATTATTTAACTACAAAGAATTAGAAAATTTTGGCTACAATATCGTTATTTATCCCGTAACAACACAGAGACTTGCTATGAAGAATGTAGAAGATGGATTAAGAGACATTTATACAAATGGACACCAAAATAATATTATAGATAAAATGCAAACTAGAAAAAGACTTTATGAATTAGTTGATTATGAAAAATATAATTCATTAGATGAAAAGATATATAATTTTAGTACGGAAGGACATGAATAATGAGTGATGATATTAAAAAAGGTTTACTTGGCATAGTGGTAGATGAAACTGAAGTTTCAAAAGTAATGCCAGAAATAAACTCTCTTACTTATAGGGGATATGCTGCTCAAGATTTATGTGAATACTGTAGATTTGAAGAAGTAGCCTATTTAATTTTAAACAAAGACCTTCCTAACACTATTGAGCTTAGAAAATTTGAAAAAGAAGAGCGAAACAATAGAGAATTAACTAAAAATTTATATGAAATTATTAAGCATATGCCAAAAAAATCACATCCTATGGATGTTGCTAGAACTGCAGTTAGTGTTATGGGATTAGAAGACAAAGAAACTGCAGATTCATCACCAGAAGCAAATATGAGAAAGGCATTAAGAATTTTTTCTAAAACTCCAACTGCTTTGGCTGCTTTTTATAGAATCAGAAAAGGTAAAAAAATTATTAAACCTAAAAAAACTTTAACATTTGCTGAAAACTTTTTTTACATGTGTTTTGGAAAAGTACCTCAAAAAGAAATCGTAAAAGCTTTTGACGTTTCTTTAATCTTATATGCTGAGCATAGTTTTAATGTTTCAACTTTTACTGCTAGAACAATTACTAGTAGCTTATCAGATATACATGGAGCAATTACTGGTGCTATAGCTAGTTTAAAAGGTCCACTCCATGGTGGAGCAAATGAAGAAGTGATGCATATGATGAATAAAATTAAAAAACCAGAAAATGCACTTAAATGGATCAATAATGCTTTGAAAAATAAAGAGGTTGTTATGGGATTTGGTCATAGAGTTTACAAATCAGGTGATTCAAGAGTTCCAACTATGAGAGAATATTTTGGAAAAGTTGCAAAAATTAAAAAAGATAAAAAGTTTGAAAAAATTTATGACATCGTAGAAAAAGTTATGATTAAAGAAAAAAACATTTATCCTAATGTAGATTATCCTACAGGACCTACTTATCACTTAATGGGTTTTGATACTGATTTCTTCACACCAATATTTGTAATTTCAAGAATTACTGGATGGTCTGCACACATTATGGAACAACATGCTGCTAACAAACTTATAAGACCTTTAGCAAGTTATAAGGGAAATAAACACAGAAAAGTAATGCAGCTAAATCAAAGGTAATAAATTATAGCTCTATTTTAGCAAATCTGTCATTACAGATTATTTCACATTTAAATTTATTATGCTCAATAAACTCATCAATTGCTTTTTTAACACCTGGTGCATAACCTAAATCGTAATCGTCACAAAGAACTGTTCCATTATTTTTAATTACTTCTTTACAATTATTTAAATCATTCATTACTGTATTATAGTCATGACCTCCATCTAAAAATACATATTCAATTTTTGACATATCCATTTCTCTTAATACCTTGTTTGAATTTCCTTTGATGAGATATATGTTGTTTTTAAATTTTGAAAGCAAGTCCTGTACTGCTTCTTTACTATATGGATTTAGTCTTTTGATATAACGAAAATATATTGTTTTTAAAGGATTTGAAAATTTTGTATTAGGTATTATTTCATCTTTGTTTTCATCATTCTCCTCAAACAAATCTAACCCAATATATTTAAAATCATTTTTATGAATTTCATTTAATAATTCACAAATATTTCTTGCAGTTACACCATGAAAAACACCTACTTCTAAAAAGGTTTTTGGTTTTTTTTTTAATATTTCTGTTAAAAAAAATTCACCCACTCCAGGTTGTTTTAGACTAGTTTTACGAAAGTATTTTTTATATTTCAACTTAACTGAAAGCTTCTGCCCATGTTCCTTGAGTGGATGCTTTAGAATATTCTGTTGCTCTACCTTCAAAAAAGTTCATATGCTCAACAGCATTAAGCATTGTATCCAACCAAGTTAGTGGATTTTTTTGAACATCGTAAATTGGTTCTAATCCTAATTGAATGAGTCTTCTGTTCGCAATGAACCTAATGTAATCTTTAACTTCTTGAGAGGTTAATCCTTCCATCGGACCCATTTCAAAAGCTAAATCAATAAAAGCATCTTCATGATCAACAATAATTCTACAAGCCTCATAAAGTTCTTTTTTAAGTTTAGGAGTCCAGATTTCAGGATTCTCTTTTATAAACTCTTTAAAAATTCTGATCATAGAATTACAATGAAGTGTTTCATCTCTTACAGACCAAGTAACTATCTGTCCCATTCCTTTCATTTTATTGTGTCTTGGAAAATTCAATAAAATAGCAAAACTTGCAAACAATTGTAATCCTTCTGTAAAAGCACTAAACACCGCAACTGTTTTTGCAATATCCTCCTTAGAATTTACATTAAATCCCTGCATGTAATCGTACTTGTCTTTCATTTCTTTGTATTTCATGAAAGCTGAGTATTCTGACTCAGGCATACCGATAGTATCTAAAAGATGAGAGTAAGCAGCTACATGAACTGTTTCCATTGCAGCAAACGCTGTCATCATCATTAGTACTTCTGTCGGCTTAAATACAGTAGTGTAATGTCTTAAATAACAATTATTAACCTCAACATCTGCTTGAGTAAAAAATCTAAAAATTTGTGTTAATAGATTTTTTTCCGGTTGAGACAAATTTTTTTGCCAATCTTTAACATCGTCTCCTAAAGGTACCTCTTCTGGTAACCAATGAATTCTTTGTTGAGTTAACCATGCATCATAACACCATGGATATCTGAAAGGTTTGTAGACTGGGTTTTCTACTAATAGACCCATCTTTTTTGGTTGAATAATCTCTTTATTAATTTTTTCCGCTACTGACATGATAAACACTCCTCGTATTCTTGTTCTTGGTTTTCGTTTGATTTATTTTTGTAAACATTTGCTAATATGTCAGTTGATTTTGAATCATTAACATTCTCAGCTCTTTGAATTGATTTTGATCTGCAGTAATAAAGGCTCTTCAAACCTTTCTTCCAAGCATCAAAATGAATTTTATGTAATTCTTTTTTATGCACATCTGCTGGTAAAAATAGATTTACGGATTGTGCTTGAGAAATAAATGGAGTTCTATCTCCGCTTAATTCAATTATCCAATTTTGGTTCAACTCAAATGCAGTTTTGAATACATCTTTTTCTAAATCAGTTAAAAAATCTAGATGATTAACTGATCCCTGATTTGTAGTAATACTAGACCATGTTTCTTCATCATTTTTTCCATGAGATTGAAGGATTTCTTCTAAATATCTATTTCTAACATTAAAAGATCCTGAGAGTGTTTTGTGTGTATAACTATTTGCTGCAATTGGTTCTACTCCTGGTGATGCTCCTCCGCAAATAATAGAGATTGAAGCGGTTGGAGCTATTGCTGTTTTATTTGAGAATCTTTCATTATAACCAAATTCAGCTGCATCAGGACATGCACCTCTTTCTTCGGCTAAGTCTTTAGAGGCTTGGTTAACTTTTTCGTGAATATTTTTAAATATTTTTTTATTCCAAGACTTTGCCATCACTGACTCAAGAGGAATTTTATTTTTTTGTAGAAATGAATGAAAGCCCATCACTCCTAATCCAACACTTCTTTCTCGCTCTGCTGAATATTTTGCATCTTTAAATTGTTCTGGTGCTTTATTAATAAAATCAGATAAAACATTATCTAGAAATCTCATCACATCACTAATCATCTCTGGATCATCTTTCCATTCGTTGTATTTTTCTAAATTTAATGAAGACAAACAACATACTGCTGTTCTGTCTCTACCATCTTTATCTATTCCAGTTGGTAAAGTTATTTCACTACATAAGTTTGAAGTTTTAACTGTAAGATTTGCTAACTTATGATGCTGGGGAATTTGTCTATTAACAGTATCAATATAAATTATATATGGTTCACCAGTTTCAATTCTAGCTGTTAACAATCTTATCCATAAATTTCTTGCAGAAATAGTTTGTTGAACACTACCATCAGCAGGACTTTTTAATCCCCATTGCTCATCAGTTTCAACTGCTCTCATAAATGCATCTGAAACTAATACACCATGATGTAAATTTAATGCTTTTCTATTTGGATCTCCTCCTGTTGGTCTCCTCATCTCTATAAATTCTTCAATCTCAGGATGATCTATTGGAAGATAACAAGCTGCAGATCCTCTTCTTAAGGAACCTTGGCTAATTGCCATTGTTAACGAATCCATAACTTTAATAAATGGAATTATTCCTGAGGTTTTTCCAACTTTTCCAATTTTTTCTCCAATTGATCGTAAATTACCCCAATAACTTCCGATACCACCTCCTTTTGCAGCAAGCCAAACATTTTCACTCCAAAGATCTAAAATTCCACCTAAGCTATCTGAAGCCTCATTTAAAAAACATGAAATTGGCAAACCTCTTTTAGTTCCGCCATTTGATAAAACCGGAGTAGCAGGCATAAACCAAAGGTTGCTAATATAGTTGTAAATTCTTTGTGCATGTAAGTTATCATCAGCGTATGTGCTAGCTACTCTTGCAAACAAGTCTTGATAAGATTCATTGGGACCAAGATATCTATCTTTCAAAGTCGCTTTCCCAAAATCAGTTAAGTTTGAGTCTTTTGATCTATCAATTTTAATTATGATACCTTTGTCATTTTGAAAAAGTTCTGTTTCATTGCTTAATGAAAAAAGATCTGGTCTATTACCTTTTGAAACATTCTTAACTGCTGGGCTATATTCAGAGACAGCTTTTTTGAGTGCTTGAGAAAGAATCTTATTCATAAAAATTTAATATATTTTGTTATTAGTACGAAAACAACTATATGTTGTAGGCGTTGGTTGTAAATATACTATATAAACTTTATAACAATAGAACATTTATAGAACGCGACAATATGATAATCAACAAAAAAATTAAATTTTTTTCAAGAAATTAACATAAAAAGGATAGGTAATTACTTCATGAATCAAAACATAAAAATAGATCCCTACGGTTTTAGAGAATATGACGCTCGATGGTTGTATGAGAAAGACATAAATTTAGCTGGAATAGAGAATCTTGGCAAAGGGTTTGGAACACAAATAAAACTTCATACTAAAAAAAAAAATCCAAGAATCGTCATTGGTCATGATTACCGATCTTATAGCGAGGAAATAAAAACTGCTTTAAAAAAAGGATTAATATCTACAGGTTGCAACATTGAGGATATTGGTTTGTCATTGTCTCCTATGGTTTATTTTGCACAATTCAATTTAGATGCAGATGCGGTTGCTATGGTTACTGCAAGTCATAATGAAAATGGTTGGACTGGTGTCAAAATGGGAATCAAAAGAGGACTAACTCATGCACCAGAAGAAATGAAAGAGTTAAAAGAAATTACCTTAAATGAAAAGTTCACAAAAGGCGAAGGTAGCGAAAAAAATATAAAAGATTTTGATAAAATTTATAAGGATGACTTAATTAGTAAAAACAAAATTAAGAAAAAAATTAAAGCTGTAGTAGCTTGTGGGAATGGAACAGCAGGTGTTTTTGCTCCAGAAATTTTAAGAGGTATTGGTTGTGAAGTAATTGAGTTAGATTGCAACCTAGATTGGAATTTTCCTAAATACAACCCAAATCCTGAAGATCTAGAAATGCTTCACGAAATAGCAAAAGTAGTTAAAGAGAACAATGCAGATATAGGTTTTGGATTTGATGGTGATGGAGATAGAGTTGGGGTTATTGATGATAAAGGTGATGAAATATTTTCAGATAAAATAGGTCTTCTAATTGCTAGAAATCTATCAAACAAACATAAAAATTCTAAATTTGTAATAGACGTGAAATCAACAGGTCTATACACAAAAGATAAGATTTTATTAGAAAATAATTGTGAAACAATTTATTGGAAAACAGGTCATTCTCATATTAAAAGAAAAGTAAATACTGAAAAAGCTTTGGCAGGCTTTGAAAAAAGTGGTCATTTCTTTTTTAATCAACCTTTAGGATATGGTTATGATGATGGAATTAACTCAGCAATTCAAGTTTGTCACTTATTAGATAATCAAAATAAAAAAATAAGTGATATTATTACTGAATTACCTGGCACATTTCAAACACCAACAATGGCACCTTTTTGCAAAGATGAAGAAAAATATATTGTTGTTGAAGAACTAGTTAAGCAAATTAAAAATTTAAAAGAAAACAAAACCGAAATTGATGGTCAAGTTATTAATGATATTTTAACTATTAATGGAGTTAGGTTTTCATTCGAAGATGGTTCTTGGGGACTTATAAGAGCTTCTTCAAACAAACCATCTTTAGTGATCGTTACTGAAAGTCCCACATCAGATGAAAGGAAGAAAAAAATATTTGATTTTATTGATGATTTGTTACAAAAAACTGGCAAAATCGGTGATTATGATCAGAAAATTTAATTTTTTAAATTATCTTCATCGTTTTTATTTTCTAAATTATAGTTATCAACTTTAGTTTCTAAATTATCGCTATCCTGATTGTTTTCTTGTTCAGGGTTTTCATCACTATAAAACTTTCTAACTAATTCCTCCTCTTTTAGTCGTTGTTCTTCATCAAATTTTTTTTCCCATTCTTTCATACGCCTATTTTCTTCTTCTATTCTCTCGTTTTGAGCTATTTCAGCTGATCGAATTCTCTCGTTTTCTTCTTCAATTCTTTTTTGTCTTTCCTCCTCTATTTTCAATTCTCTTTCTCTTTGTCGTCTTTCATTTTCTCGATTTATTCTCTCACGTTCTGCTTCTTTAAGTTCTTTTTCTTTATTTCTTAATTCCTCTTCCTTGGCTCTTTGCTCGGCTTCTTCTTTTAAAATCTGTCTTTGAATTTCTTGCTGTCTTTCAGTTTCAAGATCTCTTAATCTTTCCTCCATTTCTTTAAGTTTTTCTTGCTCATATTTCAACTTACGTGCTGCTTCTCTTAATCTTTGTTCTTCCTCAAGCCTATTTTTTCTTTCAATTTCTTTTAATCTTAATTTTTCTTGTCTTTCCTTTTCTTTTTCGTCTCTTCTCTTTTGAGCTTCAATTTCTTTGTTTTTAAGTTTTTCTTCTTTAATTTTAATATTTTCTTCTCTAATTCTTTGTCTCTCTAACATTTTGAGCCTTAAATCTTCCTGCTTAAGCTTTCTGGCTTCCTCTCTAAGTTTTCTAGTTTCTTCGTCCTTAATTTTTTTCTGTTCTATTTTAATTCTTTGAGCTTCTATTTTTTGCCTTTTCTCTTCATTCTTTTTTTCTTGTTTTTCATTTTCAATGATTAATTTTTTTTGAAAAAGTATTTTCTTTCTTTCTTCTTTCAGTTCATCTTGTTTAGCTTTTTTAGCTAATTTTTTTTCTAAAATTAATTCTCTTTTCTTTTCTTTTTCTAATTGTTTTTGTAATGCCTGATCTTTTTTAGCTTTGTTTTTTTTTATATTTTCTAAAAATGAGGAAAACTTATTTTTTGATTTATCGATTGGATCAAATAAATTTTTTTTAATATTTTTATTAATGTCTTTTATTGAAACCATTTTTTAAAAGTATCAATTAGAATAATAACACTAAATATTATGTGTGGCTAAATTGAGTTTTTTTTTAAGACTAAATACAACTTAAGATTGTTATACTATAAATTAGTTGATAAAATGTATTTTCAACTAATAAGTGTTCTTAATTTTTTAAAGAATCACTTAATCTTAATTAGTGAGGTGATGGAGGGAGACTGAAGTCACCTCTTTTTTTTTGTTAATTATAATTTTAAGTATTCGTAAAAAAATTTAATCGAAACCACTAAAAGAAAAATCCCAAAAAACTTACTAATTTTATTTTTATCAATACTATGAACCGTTTTAGCCCCTATCCGAGCCATGAAAGTTGTAATTGGTATAAATATTAAAAAGGCTGGTATATTTATAAAACCGAAGCTTAAAGGAAGACTTGAATTTAAATAACTTCCTGAAATTAAAAAACCTATTGCTCCAAATAAAGCAATTAAAAAACCGATTGCTGCTGCACTTCCTATGGCTTTATTTATTGAATAACCAAAAAACTTTAGAATAGGCACATTCATTACGGCCCCTCCTATACCCATAGGAGCAGATATAAACCCAACAAGAAAACCAAGAATTACTTTTAGATGTAATTTCATTTTAACAATTATGTTTTGCTCTTTTTCTTTTATTAAAAGTAAGTAAATTCCTAAAAATAAAATCATTATAGAAAAAAATAAAACTAAGGATTTAGTTTTTAAAGAAGCTGCAAAAGCAGTACCAACAACAACTCCTAGAACAACAAAAAGACCGTAATTCTTAACGATATCAAAATCAACCGCTTTAAATTTATGATGTGTTATAACTGAAACTGTAGACGTTGGTATTATAATTGCAAAAGAAGTTCCAACGGCAAGGTGCATAAGATATTGAGGATCAATTTCTAAAGAACTAAAAATAAAATATAAAAATGGAACGGTTATAAGTCCTCCACCAATACCAAATAATCCAGCAACAAAACCAACGGGTATCGCTGTTATGACCATTAATAAAATAAAATAACTGTATTCGTTTGTTAAAATTGAATTAAGCAGACTGGCCTACTCTAGTATCTACATTGTTGTATTTAATTTTATCCATGATGTGATCAATCTTATTTACATCAGCATCCCTAACACACATATTTTCACTTAAATATCTTTTCCAATGACTTGCACCTATTTGACCATGAAATAAACCAAGAGTATGTCTCATAATCTGATTTAATCTTGTTCCTTTTTTTAATTCATCTTTAACATAAGGAATAAGTTGTTCTATTACATCTTGTCTGCTTGGAACATCATTGTTGTTAAATATTTCTTTTTCAATATCTGCTAACAAATAAGGAGTATGATATGCAGCTCTTCCTATCATTACCCCATCTGTTTTTTCTAAATGAGGTTTTATTTCATCTACTAAAGTTATTCCTCCGTTTATTATTATCTCTTCATTGGGAAAATCCCTTTTTAATTTATAAACATATTCGTATTTTAAAGGTGGAATATTTAAATTTTGCTTAGGTGTAAATTTACCCAACATCGCTTTTCTTGCATGAATGATGAAAGTATTAACTCCTGTTGTTTTCAGAGTGGAAATAAAACTATGTAAATTTTCATAATCTTCTACATCATCGTAACCAATTCTGGTTTTAATGGTGACTGGCAGTTTTGTAACTGATTGCATTTTACTTAAACAATCCGCCACTAAATTTGGTTCTTTCATTAAACAAGCACCAAATCTATTTTTTTCAACTTTTCTACTTGGACAACCTAAGTTTAGATTAATTTCATCATAACCAAAATCTTCACCTACTTTGGTGGCTTCAGCTAAAAGCTTTGGAGATGAGCCTCCTAATTGAAGTGCTACAGGTTTCTCTTTAATATTAAACTCTAATAACTTTTTTTTGTCTCCTCTATTTATAGCTTCATCAACTACCATCTCAGTATAAAGAAGAATATTTTTAGATATTAATCTAAGAAAAAATCGTTCATGACGATCTGTGCAATCCATCATAGGAGCAACTGATACTTTCCTGTTCATGGTATAACTTTATATTATTTTTTTATGAGTTTGAAGCTTCAGTGTCATCTGAAGATACGTCTGCTTCTTGATTTTCTGATTCTGAAACTTCATCTAAAGAAACTTCTCCTTGCTCATTCATAGTTTCTTCGCCTAATGAATTATCAACTTTCGCTGCAGCTGTTTCAGATAGCTCTGCTAAATCTTCTTTCGTTACTTGAATTTTTTCTGGAGTTTTTCTTGCTCTTTTAGATGGTAAAATGGGGGTTCCAGTTTTTGAAATTTCACCTTTATATAGATTTTCAAAATCATCACCTATTTCTTCATCATCCTCTACGCTATCATCAACTTGTTCAACATGTTTTCTAAGTTTGTAAACAGCACTATTAGTTAAATCTGAAACTTTTATTTTTTCTTCAGCGATTTCTCTGAGTGAGATAACAGTGTTTTTATCGTTATCCCTATCAATTGTTGGTTCTATCCCTGCATTAAGTTGAGTAGCTCTCTCTTTAGCAACAAGTACTAATTCGTAAGGGCTCTCTACTTTATCTATACAGTCTTCAACAGTTACTCTTGCCATGCGGAGTGTCTACACAGTGAGTCCTTAAAAATCAAGGCCTATTTTATAAATAATTTGGATTTAGCTTATTTTTAACCAAATAAAGAAGTAGAATTGAGCTAAAGATGTAGGCTCCTGAAACGACAGCTATATGTTCAATTGAAAAACCAATATCAATCAAAAATCCAAATAAAGCTGTACCAAAAGCTGTTGAAAATACCATTAGTGCAGTTGTTAAAGCCTTAATAGATCCAATATATTTGACACCATAAATCTCAGCCCATGTTGAAGAACCAAGAACGTTTGCCAGGCCGTTGGTTACTCCAAGTAAACCAAAAAAAACAAAAGAAGATAATGGCGAATTAAAATAGTAAAGAACTACAGTTGAAAAAAAAAGAGGAATATTCATATAAATCAATAATTTCCTACTTGAAAATTTATCAATTAAAAAACCAGATATAAAAAGAGTAATCACTGATAAAATTGAGTAAGCCATGAATGATTGTGCAATCACGTAAGGTCCCCATTCTTTAGAGGAGGATATAAACGATTGATAAACAAAAGAACCAGTTGCAATCCATGGCATGGCCAGCATTGTCATACAGATGACATAAAATCTATAATCTTTTAAAACCTCTATTCTTTTCCATTGTTTAATTTCTTTATTGTTCTCCTCTATTTTAGATTGTTCTCTCGTATCAAGCTTAACATCTTTAACTAAAAGAAAAGTTGCAACAGGTAAAACAAGAATAACTAAAACAGATATTGAAACCCAAATATCTCTCCATTCTATAAAAGTTAATAAAAAAACAATTAAAACTGGCATTATAAATTCAGCTAATGACAAACCCAACCAACCTGTGCTTAAAGCTCTTCCTCTGTTTTTTTCAAAAAAACGAGATATTGTTGTTGTTGCTGTGTGACTTGATAATCCTTGTCCAGCTAAACGCATTAAAAAAATTCCTACAAATAAAAAAATAACTGATGAAATTTTTGAAAATATGAAACAGGAAATTGATAAAAAAATTATTACATAAGATGCAAATTTTAATATATTTACGTCATCAATTTTTTTTCCAATCCAAACTAAAATAACACTACTTAATAAAGTAGCTGATGCATAAATCGAGCCAAATTGTCCATGTGTAATTGATAAGGCGTCTCTAATACTAGAATTAAATAGGCCAAGAAAAAAACTCTGTCCAAAACTTGAAAAAAATGTAAAAATAAATCCAAATACAATTACTTTTAAATTTAAACTTTTAAACATAGAAAAAAATTATGACTTGTAATGTTGCTTTCATAGGTCTTGGGGTTATGGGCTACCCAATGGCTGGATATATATCAAAAGCCGGACACAATGTAACTGTTTTTAATAGAACTAAATCTAAAGCTGAAAAATGGATTGGTGAATATAAAGGTAAAATGGCCTATACACCTGCGGAAGCTGCAGATGGTGCTGATTTCATTTTTACATGTGTTGGTAATGACAATGATTTAAGAGAAGTAGCAACTGGAGAAAATGGATTATTTAATACAGCGAAAGCTGGGTCTATTTTTATTGATAACTCAACTGTATCAGCAGAAGTATCAAGAGAATTAAATAAAAAAGCAAATGATAAAGGTTTTAGTTTTTTAGATGCTCCTATTTCGGGAGGTCAAGCAGGCGCTGAGGGCGGAATACTAACAGTAATGGTTGGTGGCGATGAAGAAGTGTTTAAAAAAGCTGAACCTGTTATTGATTGTTACAGTAAAAAAGTAAAATTAATTGGTCCATGTGGAAGTGGTCAGTTAACAAAGATGATGAACCAAATGTGTATTGCTGGAACAGTCCAAGGTTTATCTGAAGCAATTAATTTTGGAATAAACGCAGGTTTAGATATGGATAAAGTTATGGAAACAATATCAAAAGGTGCGGCACAATCTTGGCAAATGGAAAATAGATACCGAACTATGACAGATGATAAATTTGATTATGGTTTTGCCATTGATTGGATGAGAAAAGATTTAAAAATTGCAATTGAAGAAGCAAAGAAAAATGGCTCGCCTGTTCCTATAACAGAAATTATTGATGGTTATTACGCTGAAGTTCAAGAAATGGGTGGAAACCGTTGGGATAGTTCAGGTTTGATTGCTAGATTAAAAAAGAAAAAATAATATTTGTGACGGATACAGTTCCTTACTACGAGGACTTTGCAGAGATCAAAAAGAAAATTTGGTCTATGTTGGATAATGCTGTTAAAGATAGAAGTTCACCTTTTAGAATACCTGTATTTATTTGTGGGGATCAATCTGACTTAGATGGAAGAATTGTAGTTTTAAGAAAATCAGACCAGTCAAACAATATAGTGCAATATCATAGTGACATTCGATCAGATAAAATTGAAAAGCTAAAAGCAAATAAAAACGCTGCAATGTTGTTTTACGATAAAGATGAAAAAATTCAGGTTAGATTAAAAGTTGAATGCATAATTAATCATAATAATGAAGTAACAAAAGAATCTTGGTCTAGAACTCAACATATTAGTAGAAAATGTTATTTAGTTGATAATGGACCTGGAACTGAGTCAGATATACCAACTTCAGGTTTAAAACCAGAGTTAGATAATTTTGATTACACTAAAGAACAAAGCGAGGAAGGTTTTAAAAACTTTACTGTTATTCAGTGTAAAATTAAATCCATAGAATGGCTTTATTTAGCAGCTAAAGGACATCGAAGAGCAAAGTTTAATTTGGAAAACAATAAAGACACCTGGTTAGTTCCATAGATGGTTACTGGATATATATTTACAGCATTTCTTATTATTTCAGGATTAGCTGTAATGAGATTTGGGAGCATTCACTTTAAAAGATTTAAAGAAGGAAAAACAAAAATAAAAGCTCATTTAAGTGGAAAAATTTCTTTTTTAATTCTATTAATTATTATTATTGGGTTGATAGTTTATTCGATTAACGATCTATTATTTAATTAAATAACTGACTATTTTTTTTATTTTGATATTTTTTTATCATTAAGCTTTGTCATTGCTCTGCCAGTAGAAAATGTATAATCATTGTCATCCATTAATTTTCCAGCTCCATCGTAAAGTTTCCAATTAAATTTTATTTTATCTTTTTGTTTTTTTCCTAATTTTAAAATAGTTAATTCAATTTTTCTTGTCTTTCCTCCAGAAGATCCATTAAATGTTCTTTTTTCACCTTCTTTCCAAACACCTAAAGGAAATTTACATCCATTTACAATTATTCTTCCACCACGCCTACTATCCCAAACTCTTCCAATACATTGTCCATCATTAGTAACAGTAAAAAGTTGGGTTTTTACTCCACTTTGACCTTTTCTTGTTCTTTTATAAACTTTTATTAATTTTCCAGTTTGAGGATTTTTCCAATCTTCAGGACCTACTATTTTTTTTCTTTTCTTTTCCCCAAAGACCAAATTGGCTTTTGTAAATTTAATTTCAGTATCATCACGAATTTCCCCACCAGTGAATAATTCAAGCGGTATAAATCTTTCGTTTGCTTGAGATAATTGAGAAATTAAAGAAATTATTAAAATTATTAAAATTTTTTTCATACACCTTTAATAACTATATTTGTACCTTCAGAATTATCCAGTCTAATCTGTTTAATAGGTTTGTATTCTTCTGAATTATACCATTCTAAAGCTTTTTCATAACTAGGGAATTTAAGAACGATAATTCGAGGGAATTTTGTTTCTCCGTCAAAGATTGTAAATTCACCAGCTCTTACCAAAAATTCCCCACCAAATTTTTTTACAAGTGGTGTAACCTTTTCAATATACTCTTTATAATTTTCAGGGTTCGTAATTTTTAGCTGTGCTATAACGTATCCTGCTGGCATTGTTTTCATCTATATAAAAATCGTTTTTTTAAACATTTGTAATATTTGAATTTATCAATTTTTCTTCTTTAGGAGCAAGTACTACTGCTAAAATTCCCCCTAAAACTATCAAAGAGCTGCCCGCTACCTCTCTCCAACCAAATGGTTCGTTTGTAAGCATACTTGAGCTTATTACTCCAACAACGATTTCTGCAAGAAAAAGAATTGAACATAAACCCGCACCTAATTTACTTGGAGCCCAGAGTATTACTATTGCAGTAGGAATAAAATAAAAAACAGATATTAAAAATAAAAAATAAGACATTGAAATGAAAGACTCAATAGCAGGCATTTCTCCAAGGTAATCAACTAAAAAAAATCCAGCAACTATATTAAATAAAGCTCCATAGAAAAAAAAAGAAAATATAATTGGAAACACACCATCAGTTTTAACGACTTCCAGTCTTATCATTCCGCCAGCAAATATTGCACCACCCGCTAACGCCAGCCAATCTCCAGCATTTTCTGGAAGAGGTATAATAGTTTGTTTGCTAAAAACTATCCATAAACCACCAAGGGCTAATCCTAAAGTAAGTACTCTTTCTAAACCAGGTCTTTTTTTCAAAAATAATATTTCAAATATTGTTGTCCAAATTGGTGTCATATAAAATAATATTAATGCTCTAACAACATCAGTTAAAAGAAAACTTAAAGCATAACAAATGAAACCACCACCAACTAATAAACCAGTGACCGGTAACTCTAAACCAGTTTCTTTTTTTTTAATTAATCTCCAAATAGCTATTGGTATTAATATTAAAAGTCCAATTATCATTTGAGCAATAGTCCCCCATCCACCTGTAAGACCGCCTTCAACAAGTATTCTTTGTGGTAACCAATAAATTCCCCAAGACCCAGCTGAAATAGCCAAAGCAAATGCAATTTTAAAATGGTGGGAGTGTCTAGTCATTAATTTAAATTAAATATAACTAAAAAATTGATTTCGAATATTTTTTCCAATTATCTTGATAATGTTTTGTGTTTTCAAATACTGCTTTTTTTTCTTCCTCTGAAACTTCTCTAATAACTTTACCTGGTGAGCCAACAACCAAAGAGTTATCTGGTATGATTTTATTTTCTGTTATCAAAGCTTTAGCTCCAATAATACAATTCTTTCCAATATTAGCTTTATTTAAGATAACAGCTCCAATGCCAATTAAACTATTATCTCCAATGGTACATCCATGAAGCATAACTAGATGGCCAACCGTAACATTTTTTCCTACTTTTAAAGGACATCCAGGATCTGTGTGTAATACGCTTCCATCTTGTACATTAGACCCTTCACCAATATGAATATTTTCAATATCTCCTCTAAGCACTGCATTAAACCAAATACTTGTATTTTTTTCTAAAGTAACATCTCCAATTATTGTGGCATTAGGAGCTACCCAATTTTCGCCAGAGTTTTTTGGTTTTTTATCTTTTAAATCATAAAACATAATCTATATATTTTACATTATGCCTATACAAACTCCAATATGTGATTTTGGTCAAAAAGCTATTCCATTTGAATTAAAATCTACTGATAATAAAATTGTGTCTTTAAATGATATCAAAGGTGAAAATGGAACTTTGATAATGTTCATTTGCAATCATTGTCCATATGTAAAAGCTATTACAAAAGAATTAGTTGAAGATTGTAGTGAATTAAAAAAAATTGGTATCAACTCAGTT
The DNA here is from genome assembly GCA_902618695.1 of uncultured Pelagibacteraceae bacterium. GTDB lineage: Bacteria > Pseudomonadota > Alphaproteobacteria > Pelagibacterales > Pelagibacteraceae > Pelagibacter. Next base: position 60,484 of record CACNCB010000005.1, read on the forward strand.
GCCATCTGCTCAAATGACTTTGTTAATTATCCAGACGACTCATTTGATAACATGATCAAGTTTTCAAATGAAAATCATTTCAATTTTCCTTACTTGCATGATGAAACTCAAGAAATTGCAAAAGCATATGATGCTGTATGTACTCCAGATTTCTTTGGCTACAATAAAAATCTAGAACTTCAATACAGAGGACGATTAAGAGAACTTAAAAAGTTTATTCCAGTTAAAGACAGAGAAAGTGATCTGCTAACAGCTATGAGACAAATAGCTGAAACAGGAAAAGGTCCTGAAGATCAAATACCAAGTGCGGGCTGTGGTATTAAATGGAAGTATGATTAATGTATCTAATTGTAACTAGATCATTCCCACCTGAACTTGGTGGTATGCAAAATCTAATGTGGGGCCTTTCAAGAGAACTGTCTAAAAACTTCATGATAAAAGTTTTTGCAGATCATATAGAGGGTCACAAAAATTTTGATGAACAAGCTTCTTTTACAATCGAAAGAGTTGGTGGAATTAAATTACTTAGAAAATATAGAAAAGCACAATTAATTAATGAATATATTAAAGAAAATAAAATTGATGGTGTTATTGCTGATCATTGGAAAAGTTTAGAACTTATTAAAACTTCTAAGAAAAAATACTGTTTAATTCATAGTAAAGAAATCAACCATCCTAAAGGTTCTAGTCAAAATAAAAGAGTAGTTAGTGTTTTAAATAATGTTGAAAAAGTTATTGCAAATTCTCAGTTTACAAAAAATCTAGCAATAGAACTTGGTGTTAATGAAAATAAAGTAATTGTAATAAATCCAGGTGTGGATCCTGCTGAAGAATTAAATAAAAAAACTTTAGATAAAGTTGAAAGTATACTTAAAGTTAAAAATCCAAGACTAATCACAGTTTCAAGATTTGATAAACGTAAAAATCATGAAAAAATAGTAATGGCTTTAAGAAATTTAAAACAAATTTATCCTGATATTGTTTACATATGTGTTGGATATGGAGAGGAAGAAGAAAATATTAAGAAACTGGTGAAAGAACTAGACCTTGAAGCACAAGTTATGTTTTTTAAAGATATTAGTAATGATTTAAAAAATGCTTTAGTTTCAAAATCAAATATCTTTGTGATGCCATCCATAATACATAAAAAATCAGTTGAAGGTTTTGGTATAGCTTACGTTGAAGCGGCACAATACGGTATTCCATCAATTGGAGGAAAAGATGGTGGTGCTGCGGATGCAATTAATCATGAAAAAACTGGTTTAATATGTGATGGAAATAGTCTCGATGATATTTATTCTTCTATTAATTCATTGTTGGAAAATAAAAAACATTTAGAGCTTGGGAAAAATGCAAAAGAATTTGTGAATAAATTTCAATGGTCAAAAATAATTGAAGAATACAAAAAGATATTAAATTGATTTCAAATAATAAATTAGCAATTTTTTTAATTATAATCTCAGTATTTTGTGGAACATTAATGTTAACCTTTTTAAAATTAGCACAAGAAGAAGTTAATGTTTATGTTGCAGGTTTTTTTAGATTTTTATTTGGTTTCCTAATTATTATTCCCTACATGCTAAAATCTAATTTTACAGTGTTTAAAACAAATCATCATAAAAAACATTTTTTAAGAGCGGTTTTAAACTTGCCTTCAATGTTATTATATTTCTCAGCCTTAGTAATGATGCCAATTGAAAAAGCTACAGCTATATCTTTTGTGGTTCCTTTCATAGTAACAATATTGGCAGTTTTATTTCTAGGAGAAAAAATTTACATATACAGGAGTTTTGCACTGGTTTTAGGATTTATAGGTATGTTAATAATTTTAAGACCAGGAATAATTGAAATCTCTCTTGGAGTTTATATGGCACTGGCATCGTCTTTTATGTGGTCGATAGTAATTATAATTACAAAAACTATCGCAAAAGATGATAGTTCGATTACAATTTTATCTTATGGATATACGTATATGACAATTTTTAGTTTCATTATTGCGTTGTTTTATTGGCAAACACCTAGTTTTCAAACTTTGATTTATTTATTTTTTGCAGGTTTATTTGGTACATTGCTACATCTTTGTATTAATCACGCGTACAAATTAGTAGATGTTAGTATGACACAACCATACTCATTTCTAAGTTTAGTGTTTGCTTCTTTAATTGGATATTATGTTTTTAGTGAAACACCTGATCTCTTCACTTGGATTGGTGCTAGTGTTATATTTTTAGGTGTTTTAATCATGTCATATCGTGAAATGAAGCTTGATAAAGAAATTATTAGAAAACGAATAGATATTAAATCTTAATTTTTCTTCTTGAAAGTTTTGTAAATATGCCAAACTACTATTAAAATTGTAGTAGCTAAGATACATGCAGTTAAAGTTCTATCCCACAAAAATTCCCAAGAACCATTACTTAATAATAAAGATCGTCTCAAGTTTTCTTCCATCAATCCACCAAGTACAAAAGCTAATATCAAAGGCGGCATCGGAAAATCATATAATCTTAAAAAGGTAGCTACTACAGCTATTCCAATCATTAAATAAATATCAAAATTATTAAACGACATTACGTAAATCCCAGTAACGGAGAAAAATAAAATAAGAGGAATTAAATAATTTTTAGGAACAGCAAGAATTCTAGCTATATAAGGAATGAGTGGTAAGTTTAATATCAGCAAAATTACCATTCCAATATACATAGACATAATTATTGACCAAAAAATCTCTGGATTAGTCATGTAAAGTCTAGGACCAGGCTGAACACCAAATCCTAAAAGTGCACCTAGCATAACAGCTGTAGTTCCACTTCCAGGAATTCCCAAAGTAAGCATTGGCACAAAAGAACCTGAGCAAGCTGCATTATTTGCAGTTTCTGGTGCAGATAAACCATTTACACTGCCTTTACCAAATTTTTCCTTTTCTTCATCACTTACAACGTTTCGTTCCATACCATAAGCTAAAAAGGAAGCAATTGTTGCACCAGCTCCTGGAAGAACACCAATTAAAAAACCAATTACTGATGATCTTGGAATTGTCTTATACATTTTTGTTCGTTCTTCTTTATTAATTTTAATTGAGCCTAATTCAGTTAAAGAAACTTGTTTAGCAGCACTGGTTGGATCGTTTCTTTTTAAAATAATTGTTAAAGCTTCACTCATTGCAAAAGTTGCCATCACTACAAGTACGAAGCTAATCCCGTCAGTTAAGTTCATATTATTAAATGTAAATCTTGTAATATCAGACAAACTATCTTGACCCACAGATGCTAACATCAATCCAAGTACTACCATCATCATTGCTTTTAAAAATTGTCCTTTAGATGAAAAAGCAGCAATCGCTGTTAAACCTAAAATCATTAAAGCAAAATAATCTGGTGATCTAAAAGATAAACTTACTTTTGATAAACTTGGTGCCATAAATAATAAATAAATTGCAGATAATGTTCCACCTGCAAACGAACTCCATGCTGCAATCGCTAAAGCCTTACCCGCCTTACCTTGTTGTGCCATAGGATAACCATCAAATGAAGTTGCAACTGTTCCAGGAACACCGGGTGCATTTAATAATATAGAAGAAGTAGAACCACCAAATACTGCTCCATAATAAACTCCAGCCATCAAAATTAATCCTGTTGCAGGATCAAAACCATAAGTAATTGGTATCATTAATGCGATTGCTGTCATTGGCCCAAGACCAGGGAGCATTCCAATTATTGTTCCAAAAAAACAACCAACCATAACCATTAATATGTTCTGAAAAGTAAGTGCTGTTGTTAATCCAATTAATATTCCTTCAATCATCCCATAACTCCTATTGATTGTAAGAATGGATCCCTCAAATATATATCAAGAATACCGTGTAGGAGATACATAAAGGCTGCAACAAATGGAAAGGATAATAAAAACATTAAAATCCATCTTCGTTCTCCTAAAAAGTAATATGACGCAAATAAAAATAAAGATGTAGTTAAAAAATATCCAACTTTTAAAATTGTAGCTCCATAAATAATTGCAATCAGTATAAGTATACCTGTTTTTTTATACTCTAAGCTTTTATGTTCTACTTTAATTGTATTTGGATCTGGTAGAATAAGTTTTAATCCAGAAAAAAATAATCCTGCATAACCTAAATAAATTGGAAATGTTCGTGCATTAAACGGTGCATTTTCATCAAATGCAAATACTTGAATTTGATAAGCAGTATATAAATAAAACGCTGAAAAGATAAAAAAGAGCAGTGATATAATTTTTGTAGTATTTATATTCACTGCTCTAATTTCAAATAATCCTATGGATTATATAACTCCTAGTTTTTTCATAAGAGCTGTCATTTCTTGAGTTTGTTTTTCTAAGAAAGAAACAAACTTGCCTTCTGGATTATAAATATTAACCCAAGCATTTCTTGCCCTGACAGTTTCCCATTCAGGAGTTTTTTGTACATCGCCAAGCATTTTTGCAATAGCTGATCTATCAGCATTGCTCATACCTGGAGGGCCAAAGAAACCTCTCCAGTTAACGAATTGTACATCGTATCCTTGTTCTTTAAGAGTTGGTGCATCTGGTGCATCAGAAACTCTTGAAGGAGCAGTAATACCAATAATTCTCACTTGGTCTCTTGCACCCATCAATTCACCTAGACCAGTTGAAATGATTTGAGTTTCTCCAGACAAAAGTCCAGCCAAAGCTTTTCCACCAGCATCATAAGGAATGTATTGAACAGCATTCGGATCTGCACCTGCAGCTTGGAAAGCTAAAGCACCAATTAAATGGTCCATACTTCCTCTTACTGATCCTCCAGCCATTTTAACTGAATTTGGATCTTTTTTATATGCATCAACTACATCTTTAAAATTTTTAAAAGATGAACTTTTTGCAACTGCGATAGCACCGTAGTCACCAATTACACCAGCTATTGGCACAACATCTTTATAAGATAAAGTTCCACTTCCTTTTACATAACCTTTGTGTCTAGTAATTGATCTTAATACTAATGGTGTTGATTGAACTAAAACTGTATTAGCAGGTTTAGTATTGATCATGTAAGCTAAAGCTTTACCACCACCACCACCTGACATATTTTCAAATGATGCACTACTTAACATTCCAGCTTTTGTTAAAGCTTCTCCAGTACCTCTAGCAGTTCCATCCCAACCACCACCAGCACCACCACCAATTACAAAGTGTAATTTGTCAATTGCTACTGAGCTTGTAGTTGTTGCTGAGAATAATAGGATTGCTGAAAATAATACTGAAACTATTTTTTTTAAGTTTTTCATTATTTATCCCTCTCTAATTTAAAAATGTAAGTTAATTATAGTCTTAATCTTTATTCAACCTCTAATTAAGTAACACAACTTTTAATTGAAAGTATTTTCTCAAAAAAGATATTAATAAAACTTATAATTTTACTAATTTTAAAAATTAAATTTTCACTTTATTAACTAATACATTTTTTCTTATCTTTTACATAGTAGATGATAGAAGCTTAATGAATGATTAAACATCAAATCAAATCTTATCTTGAAAATGCAAAACAAGTATTTTCAATTAAATTTATTTCTGTTCTAATTATTTCTTTTCCTAGCGCGATCATTGCTCAATATTTTAATATTCCTCTTGCTTGGTTTTTGGGTCCAATGATTATCACGTCAATTGCTGCTTTATCAGGTCTAAAAATCATTATGCCAAAAATTGTATTAAGCTTTATCTTGATAATTTTAGGTTTGCATATTGGAAATTACATAGACCAAAATCTGTTTAATCAAATGCTTGATTGGATTTGGACTTCATTAATTATGTTAATCTACATAATAATTTGTATTTTAGTTGTCGCTAAATACCTCAAAAAATTTGCAAGTTATGGAGAAAAAGCTTCAATATTTTCAGCAGCTCCTGGTGCACTGGGTCCTTTAATGATTTTAGCAGAAAATGAAAAAACAGATTTATCTCAAGTTGCAACCTCTCACTTAATTAGATTAATAATCATAATAACTGTCATTCCATTTATTATAGTTAATAATACTGACTACAATGTCTTATTAAATGATGACTTCGATTATTTAGCTCAAAATCATTTCAATTTAATTTTACTTATTACTGCGTCTTTGTTTTTTATATTTGTTTTTGATAAAATTAGAATACCTGCAGCTTTACTTTCCGGAACATTATTTGCGAGTGGTTTGTTGCAAATTACTGATGTGGCTTCTTATAAATTACCAGATGAAACAGTAAATTTTTGTCTGCTAATTCTTGGTTCTTCAGTTGGTTGTAGGTTTGCTGAAAAAACTGTTAAAGAAATAGCCAATAATTCTCTTCATAGTATTGTAGCTACTACTATTTTGGTAGTATTAGGTTTAGTTGCAGCCTATGTTGCAACATTTTTTGTTGAGACAAATATTTTAACTTTAATACTATCTTTTAGTCCTGGTGGAATTTATGAGGTTGCAGTTATAGCAATTGCTTTTAATTTAGACCCAGACTTTGTTGCTTTTCACCATATAATAAGATTGCTTTTCATACTTTTTACAGTTCCTATATTTTTAAGAGTATTAGAAAAAATTAAGAAATAATTTCAGAAAGTCTTTCAAAAACTTTTTCTGCTGAAAGTTTAGATAATTCAGGAGCTTGAATTGCTTTAAAATTTTCTCTTTCAATACTTACTTTAAAAGGAGTTGTATGAGATCCAAATAAAGCAATTCCTTTTGAGCCTAGGTGAGCTGTCATATGTGCTGGACCAGTATCATTTGCTACAACAAATGAGCTACCTTTAATTAATGCTGCTAATTGAGAAATATCTAAAGCTTTACCATTATCTAAAACACAGACAGCATTAATATTTGATGCCTCTTTAATTTCACTCGGTCCAGGTGCAATAACTACTTTAAATTTGTTCTCTGATTTTTCATTAATCATAGAAATTAATTCATTATAATAAGGCCATTTCTTAGAAGTTAAATGAGGCGAACAAAAAGGAAAAAGAAGAATATATTTATCTAATTGATGATAATTTTTTATTTGAGATATGTCTGTTGTGCTCCAAGAAAAATCAGGGTGCAAAGTATGTTTTGTATTTATACCTGAGGTTTTTAATTGATGATCAAATCTAGATAAAACAGAATCTTTATCAAAATCTTGTTTTGTAGTCCCTTCAGTTAACGTTGTGTCCGTAGATGACCAAGTATCTCTTGTTGCTTTTGGAAATAAAATTTTTTTATAAAAAGCTGTTCTACTTGAGTTCTGTAGATCATAAACTTTTAAAAAATTATATTTTTTTATATTTTTCATTAATGAATATAAATAAATCAGATTAAGTCTTGATAATCGTTTGTCTAAAATAACATCTGAAATATGTGGATTTTTTTTAAATAAATCAAAGTATGGTTTAGTTGTGAGCAAACAAATTTCATCTCCTTTGTGATTCTCAGAAATATCTTGAATTGCACCACAAGCTTGAGCTATATCACCCAAAGATCCATGTTTAATGATTAAAATATTAGACATATTTTTAACAATTTAACATAGTATAAAATTTAATGAATAAAATTATAGTAGAAGTATCGGTAGGCGAGCTTTTAGACAAAATTTCAATATTAGAAATTAAAAAAGAAAAAATAAAAGATCCTGAAAAACTAAAATTTATATCAAATGAACATTCGATTCTTAAAGATCAGTTTGAAAAAAATGTTAAATCTGATGATAAAGTAAATAAATTATTCCAAGATTTAAAAGAAATTAATGCCAAACTTTGGGTTATTGAGGATGCGAAAAGAGATTGTGAAAAAAATAAAGACTTTGGAGATAAATTTATAAAATTATCTAGAGATGTCCATTTTTTGAATGATGACCGTGCAAAAATTAAATTAGAAATGAATAATCACACTGGATCAAGCATTAAAGAAATTAAAGAGTACACTAGCTACTAAAAACTTTAGGAAACCAATCATCTCTCATCAAATCTCCAGTTTTTAAATTGATCCCATCAAATGGGGGTGAAGTTGGCCCTCCCCTGTCAATATACTTAATATCATCACCTATAAATCGCATCGAAAATGCTCTTCGTGATTTAGAAGAATTATTTCCTGTTGAACCATGTACAATTTTAAAATTAAATAAAACAGCATCCCCTAAACTTAGTTCTGGAATTAAAATATTTTTTTCAAATTCTTTTAATGGTGGTAAATCCATAAAATCACTATCATCATCATACCAAGATAGGTTATTTGACCATTTTGTAGGTCTAATTAACTTTGACCATTTGTGAGAACCTAAGATTAATTTAAGATTATTTTTATGATCAACCTCATCTAATGGAATCCAAAAACTTCCAGTATCATTGCCATCAACACAATAATAAGGCATATCTTGATGCCATGGTGTTTCCTTATGAGTACCTGGATCCTTTATGAAAATATGTTCATGAAAAATTTGGGTAGATTTAGAATTAGTTGCTTCTGCAACTATTTGAGCTCCAGGTGAATTATATAAACAATTCTTAAATTCCTCTATCCTTTCCCAATTACAATAATCCTCAAAAAATCTTCCATTATCACCAGTTACATTTTCTCTTCCGTGTTTACTTGGACTATCTAAAACTTTTTGAAATCCTTTTCTAAGTGGCTCAATCCAATCTTTAAATAAATCTTTAATTATTATTACACCATTATTTTGATAATCATTAATTTGCTTCTCTGATAAAAACATTATTATTATTGAAAGCTGTACTTTTTCTCTAAATATTTAATCACATTATGAATGATAAAAGTCATGAACAAATAAATTCCACCAGCAACAATAAATACTTCTATTGGTTTAAAAGTTGTTGAAATTATATATTTAGCAACACCAGTTAAATCCATCAGAGTTACTGTGCTTGCTAAAGAAGTCCCTTTCATCATTAGAATTATTTCATTTCCGTATGCAGGAAGCGACTGTCTAATTGCTATTGGAATTTGGATTTTATAAAAAATTATTTTGTTTGATATTCCTAAGCTTTTTCCAGCTTCTATAATGCCTGGTTTTATTGTTTGAAATGCTGATCTTAAAATTTCAGAAGTATATGCACCAGTATTTAAAGTAAAAGCTATTATTGCGCACCAATAAGGTTCTTTTAAAATTACCCATAGAAATGTTGTTCTTAAATATTCGATTTGTCCTAATCCAAAATAAATAATGAAAATTTGAACTAATAAAGGTGTTCCTCTAAATATATATGAATACCCATAAGCAAATTTATTAATGAATTTATTTTTGTTTAATCTTAAAATTGCAAAGAAAAGACCTAGGAATAATCCAAAAAATAATGATGCAGACAATAATTTTAAAGTAATTACTGTTGCTCCTAAGAGTTTGGGGAAACTGGTGATCATTAAATCAAAATCCATTAATACCCCCTGCTATACCTAACTTCTAACTTGTTAATTAATTTCATACTCACATAAGTGAGCAACAGATATAAAACTGCTGCAAAGGAGTAGAAGAATAATGGATCTCTGGTAGATCCTGCTGCAATATAAGATTGTCTCATTATTTCAACCAATCCCGTAACTGAAATAAGAGAAGTATCTTTTAATGTTATTTGCCAAACATTACTTAAATTTGGAAGAGCTAACCTTAGCATTTGAGGTAAAATTATTTTATAGAACTGCCCAAACTTATTTATTCCAAGAACTCTTGCAGCTTCAAATTGACCTTTATCTATAGATTGAATTGCTCCTCTAAATACTTCTGTAGAATAAGCGCCAGAAATAATACCAATTGCCATTGAACCAGTAATAAAAGCATTAATTTCTATATATTCATAATAACCAAAGATTGAAGCTACATACATTATAGCTCCACTCCCCCCAAAGAAGAAAAGATAAATAACTAAAAGCTCAGGAACTCCTCTAATAACTGTTGTATAAAAATTACCAACTAAATTTAAAGTTTTAAATTTTGAAAGTTTTAAAGGAGTAAAAATTAAAGCGAAAAAAAAACCAACTAACATTGCTGTAATCGATACAGCAATCGTCATTAGGGTTGCATAGAATAACTCGTCACCCCAACCTGTTTTACCAAATGCTAGAAGTTCCATATAGATTGGCGACTATATATTATAGTCGCCAAATCTGAAAATGATTACATAGATGCGTCGAAACCAAAGTGTTTAATAGCAAGTTTGCTAATAATACCTTTTTTTCGAGCTACATTAATTGCTCTGTTGAAATCCTTAAGTAATTTTGCATCTCTTTTTCCAATTGCGTCATCACCACCTTGTCTAATTCCAACACCTACACCATTACCAAATGCACCACCTGAAAAAGTTGGTCCAACTAAAACAACTGATTCGCCTGATTTGTCAGCATAATCTGTAAATGCAACTGCTGCAGCTAATGCAACATCACATCTTCCAGATGTTAGATCTAAGTTAACTTCATCTTGAGTTTTATAAGTTCTAACATTTACACTTCCTACATCACCTGACTCTAAAAAGTTTTGGTGAATAGTTCCTGTTTGTGTACAAACAGTTTTACCAGCAAGTGCGCCTGTTAAAGTTTTAAGGGCTTTTTTCACATCAGATCCACCTAAAGAAAGATTAATACCTTCTGGAGTATCCATTCCTTCTAAACTTGAACCTTTCATTACAGCAAGAGATGCTACTTCATCTGCATAACCTTGAGAAAAAGTAATTGTTTTTTGTCTTTCAGCTGTAATTGACATACCAGCCATTATCGCATCAAACTTTCTCATTAACAATGCAGGGATCATCCCATCCCAATCTTGCTCCACTATCGTACACTCATGTTTCATGATTGCACAAAGTTCTTGAGCTAACTCAACCTCAAAACCAATAAGATTACCAGATGCATCTTTTGAATTCCATGGCGGGTAAGCACCCTCAGTTCCGATTTTTACTTTATCAGCATAAACGTTTCCGATTAAAAATAAAGAAGCTAGAACTGTTAAAATAGTTTTTTTGAATATATTCATTATTATCTCCTTTAATTAAGAAGAATTATTTCACAAATTTTAATAAGAAAAAAGAAAAATTAATGATTAATTGATGAAGAAAAATTCCAAGAGCAATCAAAGCTAGGTATGTAAACTCTTGCTAATTTAGCATTTCCAAAGTTTTGATTAAAAACATTTAACCAATTTTCAACCTGCTGTGGTTTTTTATCCTGACTTCCCACTTGAGCTGTAATAACTCCTTTTGGTTTTAATATTCTAACTAATGAGTCCATATTTTTAGCTGCTAGATCTATACAAAACTGATCATCATTAAGATCTACAAATATATGATCATAAATATTATCACCTACTGTTTTAATGCTTTCAAATGCATCACCCCATACACATTTAACTGAATTCTTTTCAGTTGCTTTTTTTCCAATATCTCCAAGATGTTTGTTACAAACATCGACTACTTGAGGATCTAGTTCATACCAATCTATAAAGTTAAAATTTTTTGAAATACATTCTCTTGCAACTCCACCGTCTCCACCACCTATGATAGCAGCTCTCTCATTATCTTTGTTTAAATTTAAACCAGACCCTACAAAAGTTGAGCTGTATAAATGCTCATCAGTTGTAGCCACTTGTATTTCACCATCAATAAATAAAGATTTACCAAATTGCTCTAAATCTAAAATTTCTATATGTTGACCTACTTTAGATTTAAAATCTTCTAAAACATCATTTACTACGTAAGATTTTTGTAGACCTGGTGAGCTATAAATATCATGATAAAGAGATTTTGTGTCTCTATTAAATTCTTTTTTAACTATTCTTTTGTGATCAAATTCTTTTTTTATTATATCAATTGCAACTGATGGACTAACTTTTCCACATGTAAAGAAATCAAAACTTATAATTCCTTTTTCAGGGAATGTATGAAAACTAATATGACTTTCAGCTAATAAAGCAAGAATTGTAAAACCCTGAGGTTCAAATTTATATTTGGATATATTGAGAATTGTTACTTTTGCAGCTTTTGCAATATCATTAATTACTTTTTCAAATACTATAGGATCGTATTCTTTTGTAGTGCCAATAATGTCTAGAGTTATATGCTCGCCAACTTTAGTCATTAGTTACCCTCTTTTATAATTTTTTGCTTTGGATAAAACTTTTTTCATTTCATTAATTGAAAGAATCTTAGGCTTACCCAATTTAAGGCTCGTTATATACTGAAGCGATATATTTTCAACCTCTTCAGCAAGTTCAAACGCTTTTGATAAACTTTCTTCAAATGCAATCTGTCCGTGATTTGAAATTAAACAAGCTTTTCGACCCTTTAAAGCTTTCAAAATATTTTTTGACAATTCTCTTGTTCCAAATGTTGCATATTTTGCACATTTGATATCATGACCTCCAGCCATCGCTACCATATAATGAAAAGAAGGTATTGCTCTCTTGTGAGTAGAAACTGCTGTAGCACATGTTGAATGTGCATGAACAATTGCTTTTGCATCTTGTTTGTTTCTATAGATATCTAGGTGAAACTTCCACTCAGATGAAGGAATTCCTTTTTTTTTATCAAAATATCCATTTAGTGAAACAAAAACTATATCATTATTCTTTAATGTTGAGTATTTTTTACCAGAGGGAGTGATTAAAAAACCATCTTTGTACCTAGATGAAATGTTGCCAGATCTTAATGCTGATAATTTTTTTGAATTAAGCATTTTTGAATATTTTATTATTTCAGATCTTAAATTTTTCATTTAAATAATTTGGTTAACCCATCGAAAGAAGCTTCGGAAATCCCTCTTTCAGTTATTAATCCTGTTACATATTTTGCAGGTGTTACATCAAAAGCTAAATTCATAGCTTTACTTTTACTTGGGTATATCAAGACTTTCTTAATTTCATTATTCTCATCTATACCTTCAACATGAGATAACTCCTCTGAATTTCTTTCTTCAATGGGAATATCTTTTGCATCTTTGATCTCCCAATCAATTGTTGAGCTTGGAAGAGCTACGTAAAAAGGAACGTTATTATCATGAGCAGCTAATGCTTTAAGATAAGTTCCAATTTTATTACAAACGTCTCCATTGGATAAAGTCCTATCAGTACCTACAATACACATATCAACTTCACCTCTCTGCATTAAAATACCTCCTGTATTATCAGCAATAATTGTATTTGAAATTTCCTCTTCATTTAATTCGTATGATGTTAAGTTTGCACCTTGATTTCTTGGTCGTGTTTCATCTACCCATACATGAACTGGTATTCCTTTTTTATGAGCATGATAAATTGGCGATGTTGCTGTGCCCCAATTAATAGTTGCTAACCAACCTGCATTACAATGTGTTAATATGTTTACTGTATCTTTCTTTTTATTATAAATTTCTTCAATTATTTTTAATCCATTAATACCAATATTTTCACAAAACTTTTCATCTTCATCACATATTTCTTTTGCTTCATTTAAAGCAATACTTAATAGTTGATCACTGTTAATTCCTGCTAATTTTTTTATCATTCTGTCTACAGCCCACTTTAGATTAATAGCAGTAGGTCTTGATTGAATTAATTCTTTTGTGCTTTTTTTTATAAATTCTGGATCATTATTTTCTTGAACCGCCAAAGCTAGACCATAAGCAGCTGTTCCTCCAATTAGAGGTGCACCTCTTACCTCCATTACTTTAATTGCTTTTATTGCA
>CACNCB010000006.1 GCA_902618695.1 uncultured Pelagibacteraceae bacterium
ATCATTTGGGTCAATATGATTTTCAAAATTATCAATTAAATTTTTAATCATAACTTTTGCTTTTTCAGCATTACCTAATAAAACTTTGATTACTTGTTGAACATCAACATTTTCGTGATCCGGATGCCAACAATCAAAATCAGTTACCATTGAAACAGATGCATATCGCATTTCAGCCTCTCTTGCTAATTTTGCCTCAGGCATGTTTGTCATTCCAATTACATCTGCTTTCCAAGATCTATATAAATTAGACTCTGCTAATGTAGAAAATTGAGGCCCTTCCATAACTACATATGTTCCATTTCTTTGATGGTCTATGTTTGATTTTTTAATTGCCTCTTCGCATGCATTCATTAATCCGTTAGAGGTTGGGTGAGCCATTGATACATGAGCAACAATCTCGTCATCAAAAAAAGTTTTATTTCTTGCGAAAGTCCTATCTATAAACTGATCTACAATTACAAATTTTCCAGGAGGTAAATTTTCCTTAAGAGAACCAACAGCTGATACAGAAACAATATCTGTTACACCTAACTGCTTAAGTGAATCTATGTTTGCTCTAAAATTTATATTTGAAGGAGAAACAAAGTGCCCCCTTCCGTGTCTTGGTAAAAAATAAACTTCCTTACCATTATATTTAGTTTTTAAAATCTGATCGGATGGTTTTCCCCATGGAGTTTGTAAATCAATTAATTCACGTACTTTGAACTCCTCAACGTCATAAAGTCCGCTTCCACCTATTATTGCTAATTTATTAGTTGTCATAATTAAAAATATATTTATTTATACTTTTATAATAAACGATTATGAACTTAAAAAACTTTATAAGATCGATACCAGATTATCCAAAAAAAGGTATTTTATTTAGAGATATAACAACATTAATTAAAGATGAACACGCTTTTGCCGAAACAATAAATCTAATTGTGCAAAGATCGAAAAAATATAATTTCACTAAAATTGCAGCAGTAGAGTCCAGAGGTTTTGTCTTTGCATCAGCTGTTTCTTATATTTTAAAAAAACCATTTATAATGCTTAGAAAAAAAAACAAATTACCTGCAGACGTTCATTCAATAGATTTCGAGCTAGAATATGGTACAGCAACAATTGAGGTTCATAAAGATTCAATAAATAAGAACGATTCTGTTCTAATAATTGATGATTTAATAGCAACCGGAGGAACAGCTTACGCTGCAGCAAAACTAATAGAGATGTCAAAAGGAAAAGTCGCTGCATTTATTTTTGTTATAAATTTATTTGATTTAGGTGGATCAGATGGTTTAATCAAAAAGAATTACTATGTTGAAAATTTAATTGATTTTCCAGGTCATTAAATTTTATATACTCATTAATTTATTCATTTTATCTTTGTAAACTGAGTCAATATAAATTGAAGTAACACCAAATTTAGATGCTAAAAAATATTTATTTTTAGAGATTAAAATATGAATATCAGAACTTAAAATATCATCTAGATGATAAGAATTATGCTCTATACTGATTAATTGAGGTCTATATTTATCAAAATTAAATTCTGAAATAACTTTAAAATCGTGTCCTTCAGCATCAATATTTAAAAAATTAAACTTATCAATGCCAAGTTCCTCTAAAAGTGTATTTAATTTATAAGCCTTAATGTTAACTGTGTTTTCTGATTGACCTTCTAAAGAATTCTGTTGATTGATTAAGCCATTTTCATGATAATGTGTATTTCCATCAAAGTCTGTAATAGCTGCTCTTATATTTTTATCTTTGGGCCTGGATATATTAAACAAATCAATTGATGCTTGGCTTAAATCTACGTTTACACCACTCCAACCTGACTTATGTAAATAATTAGTTAGTGAGCCTTTAATTGGGTGATAGCATCCGATATCAACATATAAACCTTTTTTTACATTTTTAAAAAATCTTCTTATAAAAATATCTTCACCATACTCACCTAGATGAGAATTTTTAAATGAATTTTTAAATATTTTTAATCTTTTATAAAAAAAATAAAAAATTTTATTTTGGAGTAATATTTTTTTCATAAATAATAATTATACTCTATACCATGATTTTTTTCCCAACATAGAATTTGATAAGCCAAGAAATCTAAATAAGTGTTTTGTGTACTTATATTTATTTAATAATAACCCAAAAAAAATAAATTTAACAAAACTTTTAATCAATTGTCCGACTAATAATTTAAACGCATAATTGTAACTATAATTTTTTTTGTAATAATAAAAAGATGACCACATTAAATGCCAATTTCTTAATTTTAAATATGTATATTTTTTATCTGGCTCAGTTGCGAAAGAACCCTTTTCTCCATAATGGTCGATTATTAAATCTTTACTACTAAATACATTACCTCCATTTAACTTTACATTTCTACACAAATCAGTTTCTTCATAAAATAAAAAGAAATTATCATCAAAAATATTTTTATTAGCAAATTTATCTAAATCGATTAACATTGAGCATCCAACAACCCAATCGACACTTTGTAAATTATTTTTATCTACAGTTATATTTGGATTGTATCCTTTGTAATTAATTAAGCCGTATGCAGGCTTATTCATTTTACCCTTCTGGTACTGGGATCCGATTATACTAAAGTCAATATTATCATTTAAGTAATTTTGTATTTTTTCAAAATAACCATCTAAAAATATCAAATCTGGATTCAAAATTAGCACATATCTCGTTTTAACCTTGGAAATGCCATAATTATGACCACCCGAATATCCAAGATTGCTACCAGTACAAATTATATTAATATTATAATTTAGATCACTTAAATAATCTTTGTTTTCAAACTTATTTGAGTTTTCTATTATATTAATAGCAATTGAGTTGTTTATGGATTTAATACAATTTTTTAAAATTTCTTTGTCTGTTTTATAAGTCAAGATGTTAATAGTCAGATTAGATAAATTGCTGCTCATTTTAAGTTCATTGTAATGAATAATAACTTTAATTATATACTCTTTTTTTTTATTAATGTAGAAAATTAAATGAAAAATATTATTGTAACTGGAGGTCTTGGATTTATAGGAAGTAATTTAATTGAGTTACTTTTAGAGAAAAAATTTAGAGTTATAAATATTGATAAAGTCAGCTACGCATCGAACTTTTACAATACTAAAAAATTTCATAATCATAAAAAATATACTTTTATAAAAACAGATATAAATAATAAAAATAAAATTATTAATATATTTAAAAAATATAAACCAAAAGGTATTTTTAATTTAGCTGCTGAGACTCATGTTGATAGATCAATAGATAATCCAATAAAATTTATTGAGTCTAATATTGTTGGAGTTTTTAATATTTTAGAAGCTTTTAAAGAATTTAATAAAAAACATAAAAAATCAAAACTGGTTCATATATCAACGGATGAGGTTTACGGTGATATCATTAAAGGAAGATCTAATGAGAAATGGGCATATAAACCAAGCTCACCCTATGCTGCAAGCAAAGCTGCATCAGATCATCTTGTATATTCATATGTAAGAACGTTCGGTATATCGGCTATTGTAACAAATTGTTCAAATAATTATGGACCAAAACAGCATCCAGAAAAACTAATTCCAAAAATGATTTATAATATTTTAAACAACAGAGAATTACCCATCTATGGCAATGGAAAAAATTCTAGAGAATGGATTTATGTAAAAGATCATTGTGAAGCGCTCCTTAAGGTCTTCTATTTAGGAAAAGTAGGAGAGTTTTACAATATAGGTTCAAATAAAAATCTAAATAATATTCAAATCACAAAAAAATTATTAAAAGTAGCAAAAAAATATCTGGTGCTAGGCACAAAAGTGAAAATTAAATTCATAAAAGATAGACCTGGACATGATATAAGATATGCACTTGATAGTAAAAAAATTCAAAAAAAAATGAATTGGAAATCTAAAACAAACTTAGAAAGAGGATTAAATAAAACTTTTGAATGGTATTTTAATAACAAAAAGTTTTATAAACAATTGTCAAAAAAAGATATTTTAAATAGGTTGGGAAATAAATAATGATTAAAAAAGGAATTATACTTGCTGGTGGAAAAGGTACGAGAATGAGTCCTTTAACAAAAGCAGTTAATAAGCAGCTTTTACCAATTTATGATAAACCTTTAATTTTTTATCCTTTATCAATTCTTATGTTAGCAAATATAAGAGAAATTTTAATTATTGTTAATGAAGGGCAGCTTGATCAATATAAAAAAATATTACCTAGTGGTGATAATTTAGGTTTGAAAATAACATACAAAGAACAGTCCTCACCTAGAGGTTTACCAGACGCTTTTCTTTTAGGAGAAAAATTTATTAACAAAAGTAATGTTGCTCTAATTCTCGGTGACAATTTTTTTTATGGGCAAAATCTCACTAAAAATCTTATTAATTGTTCTAAACTTAAAAATGGTGCAAAAATTTTGTTACATAAAGTTCCAAAACCTGAAATTTTTGGCGTAGCTAAAGTAGATAAAAAAAACAAAATAACCCAAATAAAAGAAAAACCAAAAAAATTTTTGTCAGATCAAGCAATAACCGGAATTTATTTTTTTGATAAAGATGTAGTTAAATATGCTAAACAACTTAAACCTTCAAATAGAGGAGAGTTGGAGATTGTAGATTTACTTAACAAATATAAGAAAAAAAATAAATTAAGTGCTGATTTTATTGGAAGAGGTGGCGCATGGCTAGATACAGGATCAATGGAGGATTATTATAAAACAACTGCTTTTGTTTCGGCAATTGAAAATAGACAAGGTCTTAAAATTGCATGCCTTGAAGAAATAGCATTTAATAAAAAATGGATTAAAAAAAAACATATTAATAATGCTATTAAATTCTATGGTAATTGTGATTATTCAAAGTATTTAAGAAAATTAATATAAATGAAAATTTCTAAAACAAAATTTAAAGGTTTGTTGATTTTTGAGTCCAGCAATTTTTATGATAACAGAGGTTATTTTAGAGAATTGACTTATCAAAAATATATTAAAGAAAAACTAATTTTTACGGTTGTATCTAAATCAAAAAAAAATGTTTTAAGAGGGTTACATATGCAAACAAAATTTCAACAAGGCAAATATGTTTCTGTTGTAAAAGGTAAAATTTTGGATGTGGTAGTAGATTGTAGGAAAAATTCAAAAACATTTGGAAAATATTTTTCAATAGAGCTAAGTCAAAAAAACTCAAAATCTATTTATATCCCACCAGGATTTATTCATGGGTTTCTAGGCAGAGAAAAAGAAAATATTGTAGTTTATAGTTGTACAAACTATAGAAATAAAAATTCTGAGATAGGTATCATTTGGAATGATAAAAAACTTAATATAGATTGGAAAATTAAAAAACCTATTTTATCAAAAAAAGATAACCAAAATATACCATTTGAAAAATTAAAAATTTAAATGAATAATCTTAAAATGTATTGTATTTGCAT
This sequence comes from uncultured Pelagibacteraceae bacterium, assembly GCA_902618695.1. Lineage (GTDB taxonomy): Bacteria > Pseudomonadota > Alphaproteobacteria > Pelagibacterales > Pelagibacteraceae > Pelagibacter. The sequence continues at coordinate 5,443 of CACNCB010000006.1, forward strand.
ACATAATAATCTTTTAAACAAAGTTAGGAAGTTAGATTATATTCCTGTAGGTCTTGGTAATGAAAGTTTTAGTTCTGAATGGCTTAGGGATAATACAAAAGAAAATATTTCAAATAAAAATAAGTATTATGGTGAATATTCTTTTCATTATTGGTTTTGGAAAAATGAAATGAAAAATATTGAAAAAAACACTTGGATTGGTTTTTGCGCTTATAGAAGATTTTGGGTAAATCCATATGAAATAAATAAAGAAGTTAATTTGAATAATAAAATATTGAAAAAAATTCCTACAAAATGGGAACAGTATGACGTGATACTTGGTGATCAAATAAAAATAAATGAAATACCTTTGATAAAAATTTTTAAATATGGGAAAATTTCATTAATAAAAAATCCAAGAGCTTTTTTTAAAAACAATCGAACTATAAAATTTCATTTTGATATGTTTCATGGAAATGGAGTTTTAGATTTAGCTATTGATCAATTAAATCATAGTGACCGAGAGGATTTTAGAAATTACGTTAATACAAGAATAACTTATAATCAAGGTAATATGTATATATGTAAATCAAAAAACATAATGAACAATTATTATGAAACAATTTTTAGTTGGCTTGAAAAGTGTGAAAAAGTTTTTGGATTTAATTTAAAAGGTTATGGAAAAATAAGAATTTATGCTTTTTTAGCTGAAAGATTTTTACCATTTTGGTTTACAAAGTACACAAATTATCTTGAAAACCCAATTATGTTTAAAGATTTAAGAGAAGAAAATTTATAATTGATGAAAAAAACTAATTTTTTAGATTTAGGAAATCAACCTTTTGCTAATAACTATTTAACAAAAAAAAATTTATTTAAAAAAGAAAAAAAATATAGATTAAAAGTATGCTTTGATAGCCTCACAAAATTAGTATCTATAGAAAAAATATTTTCTAGTAAATTGATGTTTAATAACACCTATCCTTACAGATCATCGATGTCTAAAACAATGATAAAATCTTTTAAAGAATTATCAAAATTAATTGATAAAAAATTTAAACCTAAAAAAATTTTAGAAATTGGAAGTAATGATGGGGCTTTTATAAAAAATTTTAAAAAAAATAAAACTATTGGTGTTGAACCATGTGCAAATGTTGAAAAAATTACAAAAAAACTAAATTATAATACCTATCCTGAATATTGGTCCAAAAAGCTTTCTAGGAAACTTTTTAAAAAATTTGGTGAAGTTGATGTTATTTATTCAGCAAATACAATAAGTCATATTAAAAATTTGGACGAAGTCTTTAAAGGAATTAATCTTATTTTATCTGAAAAAGGAATTCTTATTTTAGAAGATCCATCTTTACTTGAATGCTTAAAAAGAAATACCTATGATCAATTTTACAATGAACATATATATGTGTTTTCAACCATTGGATTAGAAAATGTTTTAAAAAAATATAATTTAAAAATATTTAAAATTGATAAATTAGATATACATGGTGGTTCAAATAGGTATTTTATTAAAAGAAAATCAAATCCCAAAAAAATTCATAAATCTGTAGCTCAACAAAGAAAAGCAGAAATCAGTTATGGTCTTAAAAATTATAAAACATATAAAAAGTTTGCCTCTAGAGTAAAAAGATCGAGAAAAATGTTAAAAAATATATTCAAAAAATTAAAAAATAAAAATAAAACAATAATAGGTTATGGGGCTACAGCAAAATCAACTACAATTTTAAACTATTGTAATATTAATAATAAAACAATCGATTTTTTTTTAGATACAACAATAGATAAACAAAACAAATATACACCAGGAACAAAGATACCAATTCTAAAATACTTGGGTATAGATAGAAACAAAATAGATTATATTTTTCTTGGTGCATGGAATTTTAAAAATGAAATATTTAAAAAAGAAAAAAAATTTATTAAAAATGGTGGAAAATTTATAATACACACTCCATATCCAAAAATTATATGAAAAAAATAATATTCACAGGTGGTAATGGAAGATTTGCAAAAGTATTTAAGAATTTTAAAACAAACTATAAAATCTTTTATCCAAATAAAAAAAACTTAAATATAAATAAACTTTATTCAATCAAAAAGTATGTGAGTAAAATTAAACCTGATTATCTTATTCATTGTGCCGCTTTATCTAGACCAATGAGTATTCATGATCAGAATATAAACAAAAGTATAGATACAAATATTATTGGTACATCAAATATTGTAAAAATATGTAATCTATACAAAGTTAAATTAATTTATTTTTCTACAAATTATGTCTATCCAGGGACAAAAGGTAACTATAAAGAAAATGATCCTGTAATGCCTATTAATAAATATGCTATATCAAAACTTGGTGGAGAGTGTGCTGTTCAAATGTATAAAAACTCTTTGATATTAAGAATTTGTATGACTGAAAAACCATTTGTTCACAAACAAGCGTTCAACGATGTTGAAATGAATTTTATGTTCCATGAAGATTTAGCAAGAAACTTGCTAAAACTGATTAATAAGAAAGGAATTATAAATGTAGGTGGAAAAAAACAAAAAGTAATTAATTTTGCAAAAAAATATAATAAAAATATTAAATCTGTGTCAGCAAGAAAGATAATAAATAAACATTATCCTTTAAAACAGTCAATGAATATTGATAAGTTTTTGAAAATATTAAAAAAAAAATAAATATTGGTAGCGGGAAGTGGGATCGAACCACTGACCTCGGGCTTATGAGTCCCGCGCTCTAACCAACTGAGCTACCCCGCCTTTAAATTAAGGTTGATTTATAATAGTTTTATTTTTTGTTTCAATACTTATCCACAGCTAATAATTAAATTGAATTATCAATATTCAAAGGTACTTTTAGGGACAATGAGAATAGAAGAAGAATTAAAATTAGATTACTCAGATGTATTATTCAGACCTAAAAGAAGTACATTAAAAAGTCGTAAAGACGTAAATCTTCTTAGAACATATAGATTCAAATATAGCAAAAATGAATGGTCAGGTATCCCTATAATGGCAGCTAATATGGACGGAGTTGGTGAACTAAGTATAGCTGAAAAATTAAACGAATATGGAATGATTACATCTTTAACAAAACAACATGATGTTAAAAAAATTAAACAAAACAAAAATATAAAAAAAATATATCCTAATATTGCACTTAGTGTTGGTATTAAAAAAGAGGACTTTCAAAATTTAGACAAAGTATTAAAAGAATTTAGTTTTTTTAAATTTATCTGTATCGATGTTGCAAATGGATACACGGAACATTTTACCAATTTTATCAAATCAGTAAGAGATAAATATCCTACCAAAACAATCATTGCAGGTAATGTAGTAACAGCAGATATGGCTCAAGAATTAGTATTAAGTGGAGCAGATATTGTTAAAGTTGGTATTGGACCTGGAAGTGTTTGTACAACAAGAATTCAAACTGGAGTTGGATACCCTCAATTGAGTGCAGTTATCGAATGTGCAGATGCAGCACATGGTCTTGGCGCACATGTAATAGCTGATGGTGGATGTACTTGTCCAGGTGATGTTGCTAAAGGTTTCGGTGGTGGTGCAGATTTTGTAATGCTTGGAGGTATGTTAGCAGGTCATGATGAGGGAAATGGTAAAATTATTAAAGTCAATGGAGAAAAATATATAGAGTTTTATGGTTCTAGTTCTGAAGTTGCTAATAAAAAACACTATGGTGGATTATCAGATTATCGAAGTAGTGAGGGAAGAAAAGTAAGGGTAAAATATAGAGGTAAAATAAACGATACTATTTTAAATATTCTTGGAGGTGTAAGAAGCAGTTGTACTTATGTTGGTGCACCATCATTAAAACAATTAAGCAAATGTACAACATTCGTAAGGGTATCAAATCAATTTAACGATACATTTCTTAAATAAAATTTTATTCTAAATAACTAAAATAATTTTGATATTCTATTAGTCATTTTTATCAATGAATTTATCTCCTCTTCTTTTGAATATTGTAACGCTAGCTTATGTCTTTGATTAGAAGTTTTTTTAATCCAGTTTTCATTATTTTGAGAAATATGTGATAATATTTTTTTACCAAAATCTCTAATTTCTCCATTTTCAACCTTTGTAAATATTGGTTGTTTCCAATATTCAACTCCTCCACCACCAATGTAACCAATAACTTTATTACCACTTAATGCAGCTTCAATAGGTGGAATACCTATACCTTCAAGGTTTGAGAAAGAAAGAAATATTTTTGATCTTGAAAGAGTATCTATTAAACGAGCTTGTGTAATGTCTTTTAATGGAATTATTTTCCAATTCTTTGGCAATAAATTTTTTAAATAAAAATTTAATAATTTCGCATGATCTGGCAATTTTCTAGGCATATATGTGATAATATTTGATTTCTTTTTGATTTTAAATTTTTTATGATCAATTGAAAAATTAATTCTGATTATTTTTTTTCTTTGTTTTGGAAACATTTCTTTTAAATAATTAATACTGTAAACTGAGTCTGTTATTATTAAACTAGCATTGTCATAAGATTTTTTTAATTTTATAAAATCATTACTCGAATTCATATGATAAAAACCTTGAACAAAAATTCCATAATTTATTTTTTTTTCATAAAGCTTTAAGTCTACGGCAAAATGTGCCCAGATTTCTGGAATAATTATAAAATCCTTTTTTTTGTCAAAATTTAAACTTTTGTTGACATTAATTTTTTCATTAAACCATTTCTTATTAGGAATGAAACGTTTGCTAATTTTCATTTTAGTACCATCCCACCCAGCTTTTTTTTTATCAAAAAATTTAATTTTTTTAATTAACGATGTTTCTAATTTATAAGATAATTTTTTTTTTAAATGTGTCACATTTGAAGAAAGATTTTTTTTTAAATTATTCAGAATTATAGAATGGTTATATATAACCTTTGCGCCACCCGATGCTCCTTTTAATTCAGGTAATAAATAAATAATATTAATGTTTTTCATCAATATTTAATTTAACTTAGTTAAAAGTTACAAACGAGACTAATGATAATATTAAAATAATCAAACTAATTAAAAAAAATTTTTTTTTAATCTCTTTTTTTTTATCTAGTCTAACTCTATTCAATAAAATATTTATATTAGTAGTTTTGAATTGATCTGTATCTAAATTTTTATTTAAATTAAAATCAGTATTTAATAAATTTGATTCTTGATTGTTTTTTTTCACAGTTAATTTAACCAGCTAATCAGCTTAAATACAATAAAATTAAAGAAAACTAAATTTGTCTAAAATCTTTTGTATTTAATGGTTTTAAAAGAATTTCGACTGGATATTTGATCTTCTCCACTTCTATAAACAAATTTTTATCTTTAAGTGTTTCTATGGTGTTTCCTGAATTAACATAACCAAATGATAAATTTTTATCAAAGCAAAATGAATAATTTCCAGAAGTTGTTCTTCCAATAATTTTATCTTCTAAATAGATAGGTTCCTCATGTAACAGAAAAGGTTTACCAGGTTTGCTATCCTTTAAAGTAAACATCATCATTCTTTTTTCTAAAGATTGATTTTTAATTTTTAATAAAGCATCTCTTCCAATAAAATTAACATTTTTTTTAAAACTAATTGTAAATTTTAAACCAGCTTGATACTGATTTTCTTCTGGAGAAATGTCGTGACCCCAATGTAAAAAACCACTTTCCATTCTCATTATATCCATTGCGTGCATTCCACAATGAGATAATTTAAAATTTTTGCCCTCAGCTATTAAAATTTTATATAATTTTAATGCAGAATTTTTGTCAACATACAACTCAAAACCAAGCTCACCTACATAAGATATTCTTTGTGCCCAAACTTTAATATCATCTATATTTATGTTTTTACCTGTACCGAATTTAAAATTATCAGAAGTAAAATCATCGTTACTTATCTTTTGAATCATATTTCTACTTTTTGGACCAAACAAACCAAGACAACAAATAGTTTCAGTCACATCAGTAAACTCAACTTCATCAGACAAATGTTTAAGGATATGGTATTTGTCTCTTTCTCTAGTTGCTGCTGAACTCACGATTCTAAAATAATTTTTATTCATACAAACAACTGTTAGATCTGTTTCTATACCACCGTCCTCATTTAGCATTTGGGTATAGATAGATTGACCAATTTCATTTTTTATATTTGCTGTACAGATTTTTTGTAAATCACTGTGAACTTTCTCACCTATTAAATCAAATTTAGAAAAAGTTGAAAAATCAAAAAGCCCAACATTTTTTCTAGTATTTATTGTTTCGTATTTTGCAGAAGGGTACCAATTTTGATAATTAAAACTGTAATTATATTTAGGTTCTTCTCCGTTAAATGAGTACCACATGGGTCTTTCAAAACCTCCAGCAACTCCAAAACATGCGCCTGCTTTTTTTAATTCATCATGATAAGGTAATAATTTTTGATTTCTTGAAGTTAAGTGTTGTTTAAAAGGCCAATGCATACCATAAAGATCTCCTAAAGTTTCTGTAACCCTTTCCATTATAAATTTTTTAGATGAGTGAAACTTTTGAAACCTTTTAATATCTAATGAAAACAAATCTTCATTTGTATGACCATTAATCATCCATTCAGCTGTAACTCTACCTGCTCCACCAGAGCTAGCTATTCCAATACTGTTAAAACCACAACATGTATAAAGATTTTTTACTTCCGGTGTTTCTCCTAATAAATATTGGGTATCAGGAGTAAATGATTCAGGACCCGAAAAAAATTTTCTTATACCTGCATTTTCCAGCATAGGAAGTCTATGAAAAGATTTTTCAAGATAAGGTTCAAAGTGGTCAAAATCATCAGGAAATTCTCCAAATGAAAAATCCTCAGGGACCCTTCCGCTATCTTTAAAAGCAGGTTTTGCGTTAGGTTCAAAAATTCCAACTAACATTTTTCCAGCATCTTCTTTTAAATAAAGACAAGCATTGTAATCTCTTAAAACAGGTAAATCTTTAGGCAAATCTTTCATTGGTTCAGTAATTATATAAAAATGTTCATTGGGATATAATGGAACACTAACACCAATATCTTCCCCAATTTGTCTGGACCACATACCTGAAGCCAAAACTACATATTCACAATCAATTTTTCCTTGAGAAGTTTCAACACCACATATTTTTTTATTTTTAATTAATATTTTTTTTACTGGTGACTTCTCAAATATTTGAACACCTAGCATTTTAGCAGCTTTAGCTAATACATTTGTAACTCCTACTGGATCTGCCTGACCATCTTGTGGCATATAAACACCACCAACTAGATCCTCATTTTTTACTACTGGATACAATTCCCTAATTCTTTCTTTACTTAAAACTTCTACTTCAACATTTGATAATTGCGCTGTTGTAGCTTGTCTTAATAACTCTTGCATCCTTTCTTGAGATGTTGCAACAGTTATTGCACCATTTTGTTTGAGACCAGTTGATAATCCTGTAGTTTTTTCTAACTCTTTGTAAAGATCTAAGGAATATTTTCTTAATTTTGTAATTGTAGACGTTGCTCCTAATTGTCCAATTAATCCTGCTGCATGCCAAGTTGTACCTGAAGTTAATTGATCTCTTTCTAATAAAACAACTTCTTTCCACCCAAACTTTGCTAAATGATAAGCACAAGAAGCACCGGCAACACCACCTCCAATAACAACTACCTTTGTGCTTGAAGGATAGTTTTTTTCCATTACTAATGTTTGATTGCTTCTTCAGGTTCTACAAAATTATGTCCAAAAACATCAGCAACTGCTTTATAAGTTACTTGGCCTTTATGAACATTTAAACCTGCTAAAAAGTTTTTATCTTCACTAAGTGCTTTTTGATAACCTTTGTTTGCCAGTTTTACTAAATAGGGTAGAGTTGCTTGATTTAATGCAAATGTAGACGTTCTAGGAACTCCACCTGGCATATTTGCTACACAATAATGAACCACGTCATCAACTATATAAGTTGGATCTCCATGTGTTGTTGGTTTACTTGTTTCAACACATCCACCCTGATCAATTGCAACATCAACAATAACTGAACCTCTTTTCATTAATTTCAACATATCTTTAGTTATTAGTTTTGGAGCTTCTGCACCTGGAATTAATACACCTCCGACCAAAAGATCTGCCTCAGCAACTAATTGATTTAAATCAATTTTATCACTTTGTAGAGGTATAATTCTATCACCAAACATTTCTACAAGTTGTTTTAATCTTGCTTCTGATTTATCAACAATATTAACTTTCGCTTGCATTCCTGTCGCAATTGTTGCTGCATTCTCTCCAACTACTCCACCTCCAAGAATTAATACATTAGCGGGTTCACCTCCTGGGGCTCCTCCCAATAATACTCCTCTACCTTTTTGATTTTTTTCTAAACAATGAGCACCAGCTTGTACAGACATCCTTCCTGCAACAGCACTCATAGGTGCAAGTAATGGAAGTCTTCCATTATCATCCCTTACAGTTTCGTAAGCAATATTAATACTTTTAGATTTTATTAAACCCTCAGTTAACTCTTTTGCTGCAGCTAAATGCAAATATGTATATACGATTTGATTTTCTCTTATCATATCTACTTCTTCTTTTTGTGGTTCTTTAACTTTAACAATTATTTCTGCATCATTAAAAATATCAGCTGCTGTATCCGCAATTTTTGCTCCAGCTTTTAAGTATTGATCGTTATCAAAGCCTGCTTCAAAGCCACCATTGTTTTCAACCAATACTTCGTGACCTTCTGAAACTAATGCTTTAACACTATCAGGTGTTAAACCAATTCTATTTTCTTGTGGTTTTATCTCTTTAGGAACTCCAATTTTCATAAACGAAAATTAATTCTTCTTACTTTTTGAGTAATTTGTTATTCCAGTTCGAAGTTTTTCAATTATTTCATCAATATGTTTTTTTTCACAAATAAACATTGGAGCAATAATTAAACAATCACCAGTAGCTTTGAAATTTACTCCTGCTTCATAGCAATGTTTAAAACAAGTTAAGCCAGCAGCACCTGGTTTTTTATCCATAACTATATCTATTCCACCCATCATTCCATATCCTCTAATGTTATCAACAACATCAATGTCTTTTAAAGACATTAGACCTTCTTGGAAATAAGGTGCTAAATTTTTGGATCTATTAAATATATCATCTTTTTCTATAATATCTTGAACAGCTAAACCAGCAGCTACAGAAATTGGAATTCCAGAATAAGTATAACCATGGAATAATTCTATAGTTCCTTTAGGAGCATTATCTGCAATTGCATCATAAATATCTTCTTTACATGCAACAACTCCCATTGGGCTAATCCCATTTGTAGTAGCTTTTGCCATAGTCATCATATCTGGGGTTACACCATACTCTTGTGATGCAAATGGTGAGCCTGTTCTTCCCCAACCTGTAATTACTTCATCAAAAATCAAAAGTATTCCATGTTTATCACAAATTTCTCTAAGTCTTTGCAAATATCCTTTTGGTGGAACTAAAGTACCTGTTGATCCAGCAATAGGTTCAACAATACATGCTGCAATATTCTCAGCTCCGAAGTTCATACAAATTCTCTCTAAATCTTCTGCTAGCTCAACACCTGTTTCTGGTTGACCACTAACAAACTTATGTTCTGGTAAATGAGTGTGTCTCATATGCACAACACCTGGCATTAAAACACTTGCAAAAGTTTTTACGTTATTAACCATGCCTCCAACAGAAGTCGCACCAATATTCATTCCATGGTAACCTCTTTCTCTACCTACAAATCTAAATCTTTGACTATCACCTCTTGCTCTATGATATGCGATAGCAATTTTTATTGCTGTTTCAACAGCTGTTGAACCACAAATAGTGTAAAACATTCTATTTAAGTTTCCTGGAGTATGTTTTGAAATTCTTGTAGCTAATTCAAATGATCCACCAAAACCTTGTTGGAAAGGTTGGCAGTAATCTAACGTTTTTAATTGATTTGTAATTGCTTCAATAATTTCTTCTCTACCATGACCTAAAGGGTTACAAAACAAACCTGAGCTTGCATCAATTTGTGTTTGACCTTGATGGTTTTTTAAATACACACCTTTAGCTTCAACAATTAATCTTGGGTTCTCTTTAAAATCTTTATTAGATGTAAATGGCATCCAGTGTTCATTTAAAGAATTTGGAATTGCTGTTTTGTTTTGTGTGCTCATAAAAATTTCTTTCTAAAATATTTTAATTTAAATCTTAAAACCTCTTTAGACTAAAATAAATGGATTAACTACCACATTATTGACACAACCCTAAATTGTATAAACTTTCTTTTTTGTTTTACTTCGGGCTCAATTTGAATTTAAATATCCAGAATTTAATTAATTAAACATAGGGGAATAAATGAAAAAAATACTAAGTTTTATTCTAGGATCTATTTTTGCACTTAACCTATCAATTTCAGTTGCTAATTCAGCTGCAAATGAGGTTAGAGTAGCATACTTTTTAGAGTGGCCAAGTCCAAACCTAGAGGACATGATGAAGAAAAATTACTCAAAAGCTTTAGGAGTTCCAGTCAAGTGGACAAGCTTCAACACTGGTGTTGAAATGACAGAAGCTATGTTGGCAGGAGATATTGATATTTCTTACTCACAAGGTTTAGTGCCTTTTATCAATGCTGTGAAATCTAATGCACCTATAAAACTGATTGATATTGCAATGGAATACGGAATGGGTGGAACTACATGTGTTACATCTAATGCATCTGGAATTACAAAAGCAAATGCAAGTGAATTAGAGGGTAAAAAAGTTGCGGTGCCTTTAGGTACTATGGCTGATTATGTTTTTACTGCAAGTATGGAAATTGTTGGTGCCGATCCAAGTAAAATGACTGTTATTGATATGGTTCCAGAAGATGGAGCTGCAGCTTTAGTAAGTGGTGACGTTGCAATGGCATGTTTATTTGGTGGTAATTCAATTGCAGCAGCTACAGAAGTTGGTTCTAGATTAATTTCAGTTGAGGAAGCTAGAGCTGGAGGTATTCTAGGTATAGATATTACTTCTGTAACTAATAAGTTTATGAATGAAAACCCAGGTATGGTAAGGACTTTTGTTGAAGTTACTCATGAAGCTAACGCAAGATATAATTCAGGTAAAAGCGATATGAATTCTATGTCTAAAGCATCTGCGATGGAAGTATCAAAAATGAAAGGTACTTTAGATGGATTTAAATTCTTAACTCCTGAAGAAACTAAAAAATCTATGGAGAGTGGTAATCTAGCTGGTTTCTTAGATGGAATGGGAACACCAAAAGGAAACGTAGATACAAGTTTCTTACCTTTATAATTTTAAAGGTTTAAAACTTTTTAAATAGGCACTGATTTAATAGTTAGTGCCTATTTTTTTTAAAAAATTTCAAATATAAGGGCACTATGAGTGATCTCGTTTCTCAAAATCTGAATATGATTTTTAAAACTCCAAAAGGAGAAACAGTTCATGCACTTAAGGATGTAAGTTTTACTTTAAAAAAAGGAGAGTTACTTACGGTTCTTGGTCCTTCTGGTTGTGGAAAAACAACTTTACTAAACATTGCTGCTGGATTTTTAAGACCTACTTCAGGAAAAATTACATTAAATAATAATGAAATTGATGGGCCTGGTGTTGAAAGAGGAATGGTATTTCAACAAGGTGCTTTGTTTGAATGGTTAACAGTAGCAGAAAATGTAAATTTTGGACTTAGGATGAAAAAAGAAGATCCTGAAGTAACAGCTAATAAAGTTGAGGAATGGTTAGATATAGTTGGTTTAAAAGGATTTGGTAACACTCCTACTTATCAATTGTCTGGGGGTATGCAGCAAAGAGTTGCTCTTGCAAGATGTTTGATCAATGATCCTGATCTAATTTTAATGGACGAGCCATTAGGGGCTTTAGATGCATTAACAAGAGAAAAGATGCAGTCTTTAGTTTTAAAAATTTGGAAAGAAACTGGAAAAACTATTATTTTAATTACTCACTCCGTGGAGGAAGCTCTCTTACTTGGTGAAAGATTATATGTTATGGCACCAAGACCAGGAAGAATACATAAAGAATACAATCTTCCATTTGCAGAGATGGGTCTTACACAAGATTTAAGAGAAATTAAAAAAAATAAAGAATTTTCGACTACTAGAGAAGAAATTTTATCCATGATCTGGAACATGGAAGAAGAAATAATGGGAAAAGAGAATTAATGCTAACTCAAATTGTAACAATACTAATTATAGTATCTATTATTGGATGCATTCTTTATGGAAGAAGATTAATTAAAACTGAAAAAGTTGATGCTGTATTTGGTAATCCAGAAAGAGCTAAAGGTGGAACGCACTGGGTAATTGTTGGTAGTAGTGTAATATTAATGCTGTGGCTTTATTATTCATGGGATATTGCAAGAGGTTTTTTTCCAAAATCTGCAAACGAATTGTGTCAAGTTGCTAAAATAAATGAATCATTATTAGGCTTAAAGTATCAATTTCCTATTGAGGAGAGAGAGTTTAAAAGTACATCAATTATAAAAACTGAAAATAAAAATCTTATAAAGATTGCAAATGAAATAAAAGGATCTACAGATCTTAATGATCAACAAAAAACAATCCTTTTAAGTTACATTGATAGAACCTCTAAATTAATTCCATTCTTAACTAGTGAAGAATTAATAGAAATAGATACCAAAATAAAAATTCAAGAAATGACTGAGCAAATAAAGCAACTCAGTATTAATTTTCAAAAGGAAAATTATCCTTTTGAGACAGGTCCTCAAAAAATTGAAAGACAAAAACTTATTGATGAACAAGGTGGTTGGGGAATAGTCACAATAGATTCTGGAAGTGGATCAATAGAAAATACTATTGAGATACCAACTGCTCCTCAGACAAAAAAAGGGTTAAAATTTCATGCAGCAGCAAAAGAACTAAGTTCAATAAATGACAAGTTTTTTAAATTAAGAAATCACAATCCATTATTCAAAAGCGAAATAAAAAAATTAAAAGATGATATTAAAGCTTATAGAAAAAGTTTAGATGAAAGTGGTGAGATAGCATCTGACTATGCAAAAAATATAGTTAAAATTGCAAGAAGAATAGAATTTGCAAGTATTTATCCTCCTAATGCTTTAAATGAAATGCAAGCAGCAATCATAGAGTTTGATGAATTGCAAAACAAAGAACAAGCTGGATTAAGATTAATTGATATCCTTTTGTTTCCTTCAGGAACAATTGTAGCAAGTGGAGCAACTTGTTCTGAACAAGGTTCAGGTAGATGGCTGCCTAAACCATCTGATACATTTAATAAATTTGTGGAACTATCAAAACCAAGTGTTGGATACAAAAATGTTCCTCTTTTATGGATTGAAATGGTTGATGTCAGTAAAATGATAGGCTTCATTTTACCAGATTGGATAGCAGATGTATTACCTGGTGAATATCCAGTTCATACAAAAGATGGAATTGTAAAAGAAAACTTTAAAAGTAATGTTTTAAAAGTTGCAACAGGTGACTTTAAATTACTGAAAGTTCCCGTTCCATACGGACATATCTGGGACTCTTTTATGAGGGTGTTTTTAGGATTAGTTTTTGGAATTATTATTGGTGTTCCATTAGGATTATTTATGGGTCTAAATAGATTTGCCAAAGGTTTTTTTGATCCACTGATTGAACTTTACAGACCAGTTCCTCCACTTGCTTGGGCACCTCTGATTATTTCTGTACTTGGAATTGATAACTCTGGAAAAGTATTTTTATTATTTATGGTCTCGTTATCTATTATGATTATTTCTGCCAGAGCTGGTGCATCAGGAACTCAATTATCAAAAATTCATGCTGCTCACTCATTAGGAGCTACTAAAAAACAAATTTTAAGACATGTAATTTTCCCAAATTCACTTCCTGAAATTCTTACAGGAATTAGAGTTGCAGTAGGTATGTGTTGGGGAACACTTGTTGCAGCAGAATTTTTAGCAGGTACAACGGGTATTGGTTTTGTTGAAAACGTTGCAAAAAAATACTTCCAGTGGGAAGTTATTTGGATAACGATAATTATTATGGGTCTATTGGGTCTATTATTCGATATAACATTAAGAAAAATTATCGATAAAACAATCCCATGGCGTGGCAAAGGTTAATCAATCAAACCAGGTTTCGTATTTATTAAAATTATTTTGAATATACTCAGGGAGAATATTTTTATCTATAACCTGTAGTTTTGTAGAATTAAATCTCTCATCAGAATCTTTTTTTGCCTTATGGTTATAATCGATAGATTTATTACGGATATTTGCTTTAATTCTTTCAATAGAATGTCCTTTTTCCTCATATTCTGAATGATTTTCATCATTTAAAAACTTTCTTTCAAGTTCTTCAATATTTTTTAGATTTGAAAAATGCCATCCACCATTTTCCACAATTTTAACACTTTGATGCTTAATATCTGAAAAAAAAGTATCTAATCTGTAAAATGGGTACTTTCTATTTTTTGTCGCCCTAAGTAAATCTATTGTTTTTAAATCTTTTAATTTACATGCTTTAGATCCAAACCAAGGTACACTCGGTAAACATAAATTAAACTTATAATAAAATAACTGTTGATTAAAAATTACTATTTTTCTTTTATTTTCTTTAAAGTTAAAAACCTCTAAATTTGGAATTTCATCATTATCACTATGAATAATATAATCATCAGAATAATATTCATTTAATGATTTTGCAATATAATTTCTTTGCTCTTTAATTCTTAAAATACTATTTTGTCTTAATTCTATAGTTGTCATATTTGGTTTATTAATAATATCAACCGGATCTTTATCTACTATTAAGTGAATTATTTTGCTTTCAAATTTAGGAAAATCTTTTTTGTTAAACATTATTTCTTTTTCTTTTCCACTGTGAGAAAATCTTGCCTCAGAAACAATAAATTTATCTATAAATGGGTCGAGTATATTAAACCTCAACTCCATCATAAGGTGTTCTTCAAAAAAAGTTGTGGTGTCAATTATTTTCATATAATTTAAGTATTAATATCATAATTAAACTAATGAAGCATCAGCAATTAAAAAAGTTAATTATCAAAATATTTTGTAATCACGGTTTTTCTAAAGAACATTCAGAAATATCAGCAGATGCATTAATAAATGCTGAATTAGTAGGTGCATATGGACATGGCTTATCAAGACTAAAAATGTATTGTGATAGAATTTCTAAAAAAGTAATTAATCCAAAGCCAAAAATTAAAATTAAAAAAATTTCTACTTCAGTTTCTCATATTGATGCAAATAATAGTATTGGTTTTGTTGCTGCTGATTTAGGAATTAAAACTGCAATTAAGCATGCACAAAAAACTGGAATAGGAATGGTAGCAGTTAAAAATAGTGGTCACTATGGTTTATCAGGTTTTTATGCAGAACAAGCAGTAAAGAAAAATTTAATTACAATGATCTATACAAATGCTCCACCTGCAGTTGCTCCACATGGTGCATTAAAAACTTTATTTGGAACAAATCCAATTTGTTTTGGATCCCCTACTGGTTCTAAAATTCCATTTATTTTAGATACATCAATTTCAATTATTAATAGAGGAAAAATAAGAGTTGCAGCAAGAAACAATCAATCAATTCCTGCAGGAGTTGCATTAGATAGGTTTGGTAAACCAACTACAGATGCAAAAAAAGCACTAGCAGGAGCACAATTACCAATTGCAGGTTTTAGAGGTTCAGGACTTGCTTGGATGGTAGATATTTTAAGCGGAGTTTTGACTGGAGGAAATCACGCAGGAAGAGTTAAAGATCCTTTTAATGATTTTTCAGGTCCACAAAATATTGGACATTTATTTATAACTTTTAAAGCAAATTTATTTCAAAAAAATTATAACCAACGAATTAAAGATAATATTAAAACAATTAAAAAACTTCCTAAGATTAAAGGAGTTAAAGAAATAATGTATCCAGGACAAAATAAATATGCGCGGTATAAAAATAACTCAAAAAAAGAAATTTTTATACCGGATATAATAAAAAAAGATTTGGAAACCTTAATAAGTTAACATCGTTAAAGCACCCAAAGAAACGATAACAGATGATAAAATTATTGTTCGTTTAACTTTTTCTTTCTTCTTTTCCTCTAGAAGTCTTTGCTTTAGAACATCCACGTTAACCCTTTTTGGAGTTTCAACATATTGAGAGGGGGTCTCTACAATCTCGGATGTTCTATTTAAGCGTTCTGTAATCATATTTTATTTATAATTTTAATTTTAATCATTATTATTTTAAATTTTACATACTAGGGTTGTCCAAAATGGGTTGACTCTAATATAGCTTTTGTTCATATTGGGTTTTTTTTAAAATATGAACGCTATACCAAGTATTTCTGAACATATTGATGAGAAGGTAATCAATAAAATAATTCAGGATAATTTTGCCGCACTGGCACCCAGTTATTTTACTTTAACAAGTAACTGGTTTGTAAGAGCCTATGATCATTATAAAGACATAGATAAGTTTGTCCTCATTATATATTTGATACATCAAGACCTTATATATTTCAGACAAAATGGAGTAAAAATTAACTACAACACATTTTATAAGGATAAACCAATCGAAATTAATAAAATTAATATTTCAGACATCTCAAAAGATCTAGGAATTCCCAAAGAAAGCATTAGAAGAAAAGTTTTAGAATTAGAAAAACTAAAAGTAATTAAAAGAACTGGTAAGAAAATATTTGTTGTTCGAGATACGCTTTACTCAGCTAAAGCGGTAGACACCCTAACAGAGGTTGCAAATATCTTGTATGAATTTAATAAAATTTTAAAAAAGGAAAAATTAATAACCGAAATTTACTCCGTTAAAGAAATAATATTAGCAATAAAAGAAAATTTTTCTTACTGCTTGTATCAGTTTAATAAATTTTGGTTTATTTTTATTAAAAGATGGAGAGAAGAATTGAAGGATTTAGAAGTTTTTGCAATCGGCATGGTTGTGGTAATAAATACAATTAAAAATCCAAAATTTAAACCAAAAAAAACAAATTTAGACTCATATAGAAAAGAGATTCAGGGGTCAGATAAAAGAGGAGTTAATGCCATGTCAATTTCTGAGATAACTGGTATTCCTAGACCTACAGTTGTTAGAAAAATAAAATATTTAGTTGATAAAAAATTTCTTCATATAAATGACAAAAAATTAATTACATTCAATGCTAAAGATAGTGCTTTTTTAACAACAAAGGGAATGGTAAATAAAAATGTTCTTAGCTTAAGCCATTTTATTTATAAAGTTTTTAATCAAATTAGAATAATCAATAATTAATTAGACTTTTTTAAAAAATAAATAAAAATAAATCCTGTTATATACATGATTAGTGCATAAGCACCTGTTGGTAATGCATACAATATATCTGTACCGAATATTTGCGTAGAGACAAATAAGGCTAACGTACCATTTTGTAATCCACATTCTAAAGCAATACACTTCATTTGTTTAACACCTGAAGCAAAAGCTTTTGCAATGTAATATGCGATAACCATCATTGAAATATTTAAAATTAAAGCAATTAAACCTGCTTGTTTGATAAAGCTAAGAATATATTCTCTTTCTTCATAAAACGCTGCTACAAAAAAAATAATAAACAAAACTATGTTGAGTTTATTAAATATTTCAACTTTAGAAGATATAAAATTTTCAGCAAATTTTCTGATAATCATTCCTAATATTACAGGTACTGTTACAACTAAAAACATTTTTAGCGCTATTCCCGTCATTGAAATGTGTTGAGAAACTTCTGTTATCCCTATCATGTCTGCAGATGTAAAGATTATTAAAGGAACTGTAATTATACTTAACAAACTAATTACAGCAGTTAAAGATATTGATAATGCAACATCACCATCAGCAAACTTTGTCATTACATTAGATGTTACACCTCCTGGTGCTGCAGCTATGATCATAACCCCTATTGCTATTTCAGATGGTGTTTTTAATATTAAAATTAATATGTATGCTACAATTGGAAGAATTATTAATTGGGAAATAAAACCAACAATAAAATCTTTTGGTGATTTGAATACTCTTCCAAAATCTTCTAGCTTTAATCCTAGGCCTAAGCCTAACATTATCAAAGCCAAAATTATTGGCGCTATTTTTGTTACAATCTCCAAAGAGTTCCCCCTCTTAATGTCTAGATTATAACTTTTTACATAATTTGTTTAGATGATTTTTTTCTATATACATGTTGAGTTTTTTGACTTATTTAAAGAAAATGCTTTCAAACAAAGAAATTGTCTGTCCAAACAACTTATTAGATTTAGCTCATAAAAAAAAGGGAGTTAAAGTTGCGGTTGTCAATGCTGGCAAACCACTACCAATGTTATCAGTTCAAGACGCGGTTAACGAAAATTTAATTGAACCAATATTTATAGGTCATGAAGTAGAAATACAAAAATGTGCCGAAGATATAAAATGGGATATTTCCAAATTTGAACTTATTCATGAGCCTGTGGAAAATGATACTGCTAAAATTGCAGCTAGATTAGCAAGTGAAGGCAAGGTACAAATAATAGTGAAAGGCCATATTCATACTGATGTACTTATGAAAGAAGTGCTTAAACGTGAATATAATTTATTAGGAAAAAAAAGGTTAAGTCACATTTGGCATATGACCATTGATAAAGACGATAAGCCGTTAATTATTACTGATGGAGCATTAAATGTTTTACCAAATGTTAAAACAAAAATGCATATTCTTAAGAATGTAGTAAATTTTTCAAATAGAATAGGAATAGAAAGACCAAAAGTCTCCGTATTATCTGCAACAGAGGAAGTTTTAGAAAGTGTTCCAAGTTCTATTGATGCTGCAGAAATTACTAAATTAGCGAAAGAAGAAAATTTAAATGCTGATGTTTTCGGTCCATTAGCATTTGACAATAGTATTTCAAAAAAGTCAGCAGCAATTAAAGGTATTAAAAACTTAGTTGCTGGAGAAGCAGATGTATTATTAGTTCCCAATGTAGAAGCTGGAAATGCTTTAGTAAAAATGCTTATATATTTTAGTGGTGCATGTGCCGCAGGAGTTGTTGTGGGTGGAAAAGTACCTGTGGTAATTACTAGTAGATCTGACGAGGCTCAGGCACGATTGGCCTCTATTGCTGCAGCAGTAGTCGCATTGGACTAAATGATTCATTGAATTTCAAAAAAAATTCATTTAAATAAACTCAAATTCTAAAGGAGAGAAATGGCAATAACATATCTTAAAAGATCACCTAAAACCTCATCTACAGATGACACTAAAACAAGAGAAATAGTTGAAAATATTTTAAAAGACATTGAGAAAACTAAAGAAGAAGGATGTAAGGAGCTTTCTAAAAAATTTGATAAATATGAAGGTGATGTAATTGTTTCTAAAGAAAAAATAGAAGAAATTAAAAAAAATTTAGATCAAAAAACAAAAGATGATATTCAATTTTCCCATGAAAGAGTAAGAAAATTTGCAGAAGCACAATTAAAAAATTATGGGCAAGATTTTGAGGTTGAGTTATCTGATGGTTTGTTCGCAGGTCAAAAACTAATTCCAGTAAATACAGCAGGTTGTTATGTACCTGCAGGAAGGTATGCCCATATAGCTTCAGCCGTTATGAGTGTGACAACAGCAAAAGTAGCAGGGGTTAAAAATATAATAGTCTGCAGTTCTCCTAAACCTGGTGTTGGTGTACATCCATCAATTGTTTATACAGCTGATTTATGTGGTGCAGATGTAATTATGAATTTAGGTGGTGTTCAAGCTATTGCAGCAATGACTAACGGATTATTTGGAAATGCACCAGCTGATATTTTAGTTGGACCTGGAAATCAATTTGTTGCAGAAGCAAAAAGACTTTTATTTGGAAAAGTTGGTATTGATTTATTTGCTGGGCCTACAGAAATTGCAGTAATTGCAGATGAAACAGCTGATCCTGAAATGGTTGCCTACGATTTAGTTGGACAAGCTGAGCATGGTTACAATTCTCCAGCATGGTTATTTACAAAAAGCAAAAAAATAGCTGATTATGTATTGCAAAGAGTTCCAGAATTAATTGAAGATCTACCAGACTTGCCTAGAGAAAATTCTGGGGCAGCATGGAGAGATTATGGTGAGGTAATATTATGTGATACTGATGAAGAAATAGCAAAAGTAAGTGACGATTATGCACCGGAGCATTTAGAAGTGCAGACAAAAAATTTACAGTGGTATCATGACAGACTTAAAAATTATGGCTCTTTATTTATCGGAGAAGAAACAACTGTAGCTTACGGGGATAAATGTTCAGGTACAAATCATATTTTGCCAACCAAAGGTGCTGGAAAATATACGGGTGGCTTATTTGTAGGAAAATTTATCAAAACACTTAGCTTCCAAAGAATGAGTAAAGAGGCAACTAAAGAAGTGGGAGCAGCTTGTGCTAGAATTTCTAGATACGAGGGCATGGAAGCACACGCTCGAACAGGTGATGTTAGATTAAGAAAGTACGGTTTTTCAAACTAATTTTTATTAAGTTTTAAGTCTAAGTAAAGAGCTGCTGACCAAGAAAAATTTTTTGCCCCCATTGGTTTACCGCTCTTACAACTAAAATATTCAAAAAATCCTTTTTTTTCTAGTATTTGGATAGTTTTATTTTTTATTTTGTCAGAGAATGCCCTATCTTTATTTTTTAAACCTTTATAAATAAACCAATTGCAATTGATCCAAACAGGGCCACGCCAATATCTTTTCTCTTCAAAACTTTTATGGTTTGATTTGATTGATGAAAAAAAATATTTCTCTTTTAAGTTATGTTTTTTAAGATTTTGAATTAGTCTTTTATTAATTTTGTTATTATTTAAATCAGCAAATAATAAAAAATAATTTGTTATTGATGGAATATAGATCTTTTTATTATTTTTTATGTCTTTTGAAAAAAAAGTTTTTCTTTTTTTATCATATAATTTAAGAAAATTTTTTTCTGTCACTTTGATGTAATTATCAATTTTTTTTTTGTTTAAACCAAATGTATCCAATAATTCAACGAGATCTTTGTTTGCTTTTAAAAAAATCGAATTAAAACCAACATCTACAACATTAAAAAATGAGGATTTATAAACCTTTTTTGGATTATATTTCAATTTTCTTAAATTGTTTTTGATTGTTACATACCTATCATAATCAATATCTAATGGTCTAAAATCAGGATTTACAACTTTATTATCACCTCTTTTATATTTTATATTTTTTTCAATTTTTACTTTATTCATAGGATAATCCCATAAGGGAGAATTGTCGTATCCACTCTCCCAAGGATGCAAAATCGATACTAAACCAGTTTTTTTTGGATCTCTAAATTTTATGAACCATTCGTGAAATTTTTTAATTTTTTTAATTATTTTTTTTATATTTAAAAGTTGAGTTTTATTAATTTTATTTTTATTTATAATTTCTTTTAAAATTGTTGCCAATATTGGTGGTTGAGTTATTCCAGATGAGTGAATTTTGTTACCACAATTCCACGCAGTGTAATTTGGATAATAATTTGTTTTTGTGTTATGAAATAAAATATGTGGAACCATTCCATCCCTCCATTGTCCATCTAGCAATGTGTTTATTTCTCTTATTGCAAAGTTTAAATTAAAATAAGAATAGCCTAAAGCTATAAAGCCAGAGTCCCAGTTCCACTGAGCCGGATAAAGTTTATTATTAGTTGGTAAAGTATACCCTCTTCTTCTGTTACCTAATAAGGTTTTTTTTGCTTTATCAATTGAAATTTTCATTAACCTTTCACACTTCCAGCTGTTAGTCCACTTACTAAATATTTTTCAAAATAAACAAATATAAATAAGACAGGCAATGTAACAACAACTGACCCTGCCATTAGGTATTGCCTAGGTGTTTCAGCATCACCACTTAAATATTGAATTGCCCTTGATAATGTGAAGGAATTAGGGTTATCCAAGAACATCAAAGAAAATAAAAACTCATTCCAGGCAATCATAAACACATATAATGCCACAGATGAAATAGCTGGGATACTCAGAGGAATTATAATTTTTGTTATAATTCCAAACCAACTTAATTTATCTAATATTGCTGCTTCCTCTAATTCTTTAGGAATACTTTTAAAGTATCCTTGTAGCATATATATCGCTACTGGAAGTGTTGTGGCTGTATATACAATTAATAAACCTTCAATTGAATTACGTAAACCTAATTGGCTAAATATCGTATACAATGGGATAACAAGAACAATTGCAGGAAACATGTATATTATAAGTATAGATGTAGATAAAAATGTTTTTCCAAAGAAATTTAGTCTAGCAACTGCATAAGCGGCAGGTATTGCAAAAAGCAAAGTAATGATAACCGTACCTACAGATACAATCGTACTAGTCACTATATATTTTCCAAATTTATAAGATTTAAAAATTACAAAATAAGATTTAAATAAATCTTTTATATCCTGTCCGAAATTTATACTAAAATCCAAAGGATTTACTAACAAAGCTATTTGCGTTTTAAAACTTGTAATTAACATCATATAGAATGGAAATAGTATTACAAAAGAGAAAAATAAAATTCCAAATAAAGTTAAAAAATCAAATAAAATTACTTGTGTAGAATGCTCTTCTTTTAAGCTTATGAAGCTATATTTGCTAATTTTATTAGTAAAAAAGTATAATATTAAGAATATTCCTACATTATACCAAATGGGTAATTTTTGAATTAAGTATCCATCGCAAAAGACAAATATAGATGAAAAAATGATTGATTTGTAAAATGATTTAATCCTATCGCCTATTCCTAAGTAAGCTAATGATATTAAAAAACCAAATATAAAAATTATTTCTATATTAAAACTTTTAATACTTAAACCTTGCAATGTTGCTAATATCTTCCAAATCGAAATTAAAAAAATTAAGAAAATACTAGATATCAATGAAAATAGTATAGTATTTTTAGTTCTCATCAACTCTCTTTCCTAAAAGTTTAAAATAAAAAAACATAAACATTAAAAGCAATACAACGATAACTATTGAAACTGCTGAGCCCATTCCAATATCTGAAATTGCAAAACCTTGTTGATAAACATTTATTGGTAAAGTTCTTGTTCCTGATGCACCTCCAGTTAATAAAAATACGTCCTCAAATTTGTTAAAATTCCATATAAATCTAATCATAAACAAAATTGAGATGACTGCTGTTATTTGAGGAAGTGTAATATTAAAAAATTTTTGAAAGGGACTTGCTCCATCAACATCAGCAGCCTCATATAATTCTTTTGGAATAGCTTGAAGTCTTGCAAGAATAAATAAAAAAGCTAAAGGAAAATATCTCCAAATTTCAAACATTATAACTGTTGTAAGTGCTAACCTTAATTTAAAATCAAAACCTAAAAAACTAATTTCAATATATTTTTGTCCAAGAAGGTTTATTGGGGTTTCTATAATTTGATAGTTTAATAATAAACTATTAAGCGTACCACTATTTGGGTCTAATAAAAGTTCCCAAGTGTAAGCTAAAGCAACAACTGGAGCAACATAAGGGAAAAGCAAAACACTTCTCATAAATGTTCTTCCATAAAATTTTTGATTCACCATTTGAGCGGTTAAAATACCAAATACTATTGAGCCAACCGTTCCAAAAAATGTGTAATAAAAAGTTGTAAGTAATAAATCTACAAATTCATTCTCAAATAAAACTTTTTTAAAGTTTTTTAGAGTAAAATTTGTATTAAGCAATATATTATCAGATTTTCCATCTAGTTTTGGTTTAGTCGATTTCAACCTTTTTTTATCAATTTTTGATCCATCATTTGTTGTAAAAATTACCTGTAAATTTTCCTTATATTTTGCTGGCCAATTACCAAATTCACATTTTAATGAGAACTTTTTGTATTCACATCTTTTATCTAAATTTTCAATTTCAAAATTTTTTGGAAAACTATCTTTAAATGAAACGTCTCTTATTTCTTGAATTAATGAACTATTTCTTAACTTATATATTATTTTTATTTTGGATGGCTCATCAGAAATAGTTTTTACAATTTTTTTTGCTCTTGGTTCAGGAATTCTTATATCTTTTAATTCAACTTCTTTAAAGCTGATCCAGACGTTTGCAAAAATTGGGAATAAAATTATTGCAAAAACTAAAAGTACTGCAGGTAATGTTAATATGTATGCAGTTTTTTTTTCTGTATTTGCTAAAGTATCTTTCATAAAAAAAGCGGATAAATTATATTATCCGCTTTTTTAAAAAATTTAAATTAATTGAATTTAGCTAATGATTTGTTAATCATATCAACAGCCTCATCAACATCAATTTGATCGTCAATATAAAGTCTAGTAATTCTATTAATAAATTGAGAATTTATGACTTTTGATGCTCTTGATAGTTCACCTTCTTTTACACCCCATCTATTTGCAGTATCTAAACCAGCTACTATATTGTTTATAACGTCTGGGTCATAAAGATCTGACAAAGGAGCTTTTCTATCAACTCCTACAGGTAGTTTACTCCAAGCTTTCGTGAAAGCATCTGGGTCACTCGAATTTCCTCTTCTTACAGGAAATTTACCCTCTGGAGCAATGGATAGTGTGCTTGCATAACCTTCATCCATAGAGTACATGACAAATTGTTTAGCTTCATCAGTATCAGCATCAGCTGTTATACCAAAGTATCTAATATCTGCCCATGCAGCACCTTTTTTGTTACTAGGCCCACTAAAATTAGTAATGAAACCAGTTTTAGATGCTAGTTCAGGTGATGTTGGATCACTGTTAATTGTTGGTGGAGCCGAGTCTCTTAAACCGGCAAGCTCATCCATAATAAATGGAGACCAAATAATCATTGGAGTTTTGCCTGCAAAATAAAGCGCTCTAGATTGTTTCCAATATAATTCTCCTGGAGGACTTGCTTTAGCAATTACTTTATAAAACTCTAATGCTTCTTTTAATTTCTTGCCCTGTTTTCTTATTCCACCCTTTTTAACAATATTAACTCCATTTGCTAAAAGAACATGTTCTAAAACCTGACTCATGAAATTTTCATCAGTTTTTGTTGCAGCTACAAACCCAAAAATACCGTTTTGTTTTGATAGTTTTTCAACAGCAGCAACTATGTTTGCATAGCTAGTTGGTGGTGCTAAATCTGCATTCTCAAAAAGGTCTTTTCTGTATACAACCATTTGAGTCCAGCCATCAACTGGAACTGCTGCAATCTTTGAACCCTTTTTGGCCATGTTAAGTGCACCTGGTGCAAATGTGTCTTTACCTAGGTCTTTAACAACGTCGTTGTTAGCATCTACATCTAAAATTCCTGCTTCAGCCCATGGCAATACATATTGTAGAGTATGATAGATCACATCTGGTAAATCACCTGCAGCAGCAGCTGCTGTAGCTCTAGTTCCCAAATCTTTTTCTTCTACTGGGATCACCTCTACTTTAATACCTGTTTTAGCTTCAAAAGCTTTTGCCATTTCCTCTTGCTTAGCCATTCGGGCAGGCTGAACTTCTGTAGTCCAAAACTTAATGTCTGCGTAAACAATACTTGAAATAAAAAAAGATATTACGCAAAACAACCTTATTATATTTTTCATTTCCCCTCCTATTTATAAATAAAATTATAATTAATTTAAAAATGTTTCGCAAACTATTCAGTTACTTTTATCAATCCTATGCTTTTCCTTGTAAATTTATTTAAATATGGCCAAAATTTAAAGTTAGTCAATCGTAAGTTGTACTAAGACTTTAATCTATTTCCGTTTTCATCAAAAATGAATAAGTCATTTAAATCAAATCCAATTTTATTTCCAATTTCTATATTACTTGGGACTTTGGCACTTAATTGATGCTCATTCTTTTTCATATAAGCAATTTTTTCATTACCTAAATTTTCTATTAACTCTATTTCAGGATTAAAACTGAACTGATTTTCTTGATTTGCTTTTAAGTGCTCAGGTCTTATACCTACAAAATGTTTTGATTTATTTAATTTTAATTGATCAAACTGAATATTGTTTTCTAAAATCTTAATTGTATTTTCAGAGATGATATTTTGTTCACTTACTTCTAATATATTCATCTTTGGTGTTCCAATAAATTGAGCTACAAAAATATTTGCAGGGTCATTATAAATTTCCTCTGGAGTACCAACCTGTTCAATGTTTCCTTGATTTAAAATAACTATTCTGTCTGCTAAAGTCATGGCTTCAACCTGATCATGAGTAACATATATCATATTAGTTTTTATTTGATTGTGTAATTTTGATATTTCCACCCTCATTTCAGCCCTTAAAGCAGCATCCAAATTTGATAACGGTTCATCGAATAAGAATATCTTTGGATTTCTTGTGATAGCTCTTCCTATTGCTACCCTTTGTCTTTGACCGCCTGATAATTGTTTTGGTTTCCTCTCAAGCAGTTCTTCAATTTTAAGAATTTTTGCAGCTTGCATAACTTTTGTATTGATTTCCTCTTTTGGTCTTTTTTCTATTTTCAACCCAAAAGACATATTTTCATAAACATTCATGTGAGGGTAAAGTGCATAAGATTGAAAAACCATTGCAGTTTGCCGCTTTGACGGATGAAGTTCATTAATTTTTTGATCATTAATAAATATTTCACCTTCATCAATTTTTTCTAACCCAGCAATCATTCTTAATAACGTTGATTTTCCACATCCTGATGGTCCTACTAAAACAAGAAATTCATCTTCTTTTCCTAACAGATTAAAATCAGTAATAATTTTGTTTGAGCCAAAAGATTTATGTACACCTGTAAATTTTATATTTGCCATTTTAATTTTTTATATTTTCTAAAATATCTATTCCAATCTGTTTTAGTATATGAATTATATCAATTGGTACCCAGTTTTCACGAATTTTTCCTTCATCATGATGATAAAAATCCATCACTCTCATAGTTACTTTTTGATTTTCAGGTTTATAACCTAGCCAATCTTCAGTTCCATAAGTAGCATGAATACTATTCCATCCAGCAGTTAAAGAAAATTTTCCATCTCCTAATTCACAATAATGACCAAGTTCCCAATAATTTCTTTCTTTAAAAGTTTTTCTAAAGGGTAATTGATGATTATCTACAAATCCCTCTAAAGTTCTTGCAGTACCAATACCACTTGGTCCATACCAAATCATTTTTTCATGCCAATAATCACTTTGTGGATGATTGATTAATCTTTCTTTAAGATCCTTGTCAGAAGAAACTTCCAATTCAGGTTTTATATTTAAGCTTCTCTGCATAGTAAGTGATTGTTCCAAATTATTTTTCGAAATTTGCATATCCTTTTCAAAAAAATTAACACCATCAGTATTAATTGGGTTTGGCCAACTACCTTCAGAGCCTCTTGAATTATTTAATGGATTTTTACCTATTTGAATTAATAGATCTATTAAATCAATTAAAATATAACTCTCAATAATCTTGTTATCCTTTAGTTCGTGAATTTCACAACATTTTAGATTTATCATTTTGTTGTTTGGTTTGATGCCCAACCACGTTTTTTTAAACACTCCTGATAAAGTAGAAATTGTTCCGACCTGAATTTTGTCCCTAAAAGCCCCACCAATTACTAGCTGTTCTCTTCTTTCAAGATCAGGAAATGAGTTAAACAATGGTTTCCAAAATTTTTCCTTAAAATCATCAATTCCAATAAATTCATTTAATGGATAGAAACAATTAATACTAACATCTTTAGAGAACATATTTTGAAGGTTTTGATCAAGCCTAGAGATACCCTCTTTTACTATCGTACCTAAGTATTTTCTAACAACCTGTTTATAATTATAGTTTTCCTCAGGAGTTATAACTATTTTTTCTACGTTCTCCTGACCCTTAAGACCTGTATCAAATTGTTCTATTTGCATAAATTTTTTGTTAGATAAATTTAGTATCACAAAATATAGTTTAAAAAAATATGAATAATCGATTAGCTAAATTTGAAGATCTTGTACCAAGTACTTTGCCATTTGTTGAAGGTAAACTTGAAGGACACAAAGAAAGAAAAAATTATTCCATTGTAGGTCCTGGAGTTGCGGAAGACAGTAAACAATTTGTTAAAATAGCTATGCCCCATAGCTTTAATCTAGGTGCTGTCTCAGCGCTACCAAAAAATGGATCAGGTCTGCACAGTCATACAACTGCTGAGGTTTTTATTATCTTTTCTGGTGAGTGGAGGTTTTATTGGGGTGCCGAAGGTAGAGATGAAACAATACTAAGTGCAGGAGACATAATTTCTATGCCAACTAATATGTTTAGAGGATTTGAGAATGCAGGAAATAAAGAAGGATTAATTTTTGTAGTATTGGGTGGAGATGATCCTGGTATAATCACATGGGTACCAAGTGTATTAAAAAAAGCCAAACAGACAGGAATGGCTCTTTTAAATGATAATTCTTTAATAGATTTATCTATAGATGATATTCCTAAAGACAAATCTCTCCTAGAACCAATTTCTTCTGAAGAAATTAAAAAATTTGATAATTATAAATTAAATGAACTTGAAAAATATATCTGCAAATTTTCTGAAAGAATTAGTCATGAAAATAAAATAAATGAGAATTTTAATTTAATTCAAGTATTAGGTGATACTTTTCAAGATAAAAGGGTTAATCCTGTTATAAATCAAAATACAGGTTTTAACTTATCAATTTTAAAGTCAAAAAAAGGTAAATTAGAAAATTTGAAATTTTCAAAGCCCACAATTATGTTCTCACAGAAAGGAAGTTGGCAAATAAAAATTGATGATTTTTTAATGAAACTCAATCCTAGAGATACAATTTCTATTCCAATTAATTCACAAGTAAATATTGAAATTAATGATGATGAAGAAAGTTTATTGAATTGTGTAACTCAAATCTAATGAAAGGGTTTGATAAAAAATATAAAAGTTTTCCTGATTTTATTCTGGAGATTACAAAACAAATTTGGGAAGGTAAAGACGTTAAATCTATAGCAGATTTTTATACCAATGATATTCCTGTAAGATCTCCTTTTGGAGTTACTTATGGAAATAAATCAGTTATTGACGCAACGTTTAAAACATTAAATGAATTCCCAAACAGACAATTATTGGGAGAAGAAGTTATTTGGAATGGAAACGATGATACCGGTTATCATTCCTCTCATAGAATTTTAAGTAAAGGTACTCATCTTGGAGAAGGTTATTATGGTAAACCAACAAGAAAAAATATTTATTATAGAGTTATTGCAGATTGTGCATGTAAAGATAATCAGGTTTACGATGAATGGATTGTAAGAGATCAAGGTGCTATAGTTAGACAGATAGGTTTCACTCCTAAAGAATTTGCTCAAAAAATTATTGAAAATGAAGGTGGATTAGAAAAAGCACAAAAATTATTTAATTCTGAATCTGATATGAGTTCAGAGTATAAACCAAACCCTGCCCCAAAAAACTCTGTTGGAATTAAATATTCAAATATACTTAATAAAGTTTTTAAAGATGATTATGATTTTTCTGATTATGCAAGAGCAGCAAGTATTTATTGGCCAGGTAATAGAATTGGACATGGTAGAGAAGATATTGTGAAATTTTGGAAATTGTTAAAGGAAGCTTTAAATAATATAAAATTTTCTGTTGAACATATTGGATACTTAGAGGAACCAAATAAAAATTATAAGGCATCAATTAGATGGTTTTTAGAAGGTGTTCATTCAAATGATACTTCAGAATTTGGTGAAGCAACAAATAAAAATATTTTTATAATGGGTATTAATCATGCAGAAATAACTAATGAAAATGTTATAAGAGAGTGGGTTTTATTTGATGAAGTAGCGATCTGGAAACAAATCTTAATGAATTAATTAATGGTCAAAATTAAAACAACACACGTAGGAAGTCTACCAAGATCACATGAATTATCAGATCTTTTATTTAAGAAAGATCAAAAGCAAAAAATAAATTTAGATGTATTTGATCAAATAGTTAACAGAGACGTAAATGAGGTTGTTAAAAAACAAATCGATGTTGGTATAGATTTTATAAGCGATGGTGAAATGTCTAAAATAAGTTATGCTACTTATGTTAAGGATAGAATTGACGGGTTTTCTGGTGAAAGTGAAAGAAAAGCGCCAAAAGATTTAGATGATTTTCCATCTTTTAAAGAAAGAATAGCTAGAACAGGTGGAACACCTACCTATACAAGACCCTGTTGTACAAATGAATTAAAAATTAAAGATAAGACTTCTCTTTCAAAAGATATTAAAAATTTTAAAGAAGCATTAAATAAAAATAATCACAAAAATGGATTTATGAATGCTGCTTCGCCAGGTGTTATATCTGCATTTTTACCAAATAAATTTTATAAAAACGATGATGAGTATTTAGAAAATTTGTCAAATGTAATGAAAGAAGAATATGAAGAAATTACTTCAAATGGAATAAAATTACAGCTGGATTGTCCTGATTTAGCATTAGCAAGACATATGACATTTAAAGATTTTTCTGAAAATGAATTTTTATTAAGAGCTGAAAAACAAATTGAATGTCTTAATAACGCAATTAGAAATATTGATAGCTCAAACATAAGGTTACATATTTGTTGGGGTAATTATGAAGGACCACATTTATATGATATTGCCCTAGAAAAAATAATGCCAATAGCATTAAAGGCAAATGTACAAACCTATCTAATCGAGTCATCTAATCCAAGACACTCTCATGAATGGCAAATTTTTGAAAATTTAAAAATCCCAAAGGATAAAATTATTGCACCTGGAGTAATAGACTCTACAACTAACTTTGTTGAGCATCCAGAAGTTGTGAAGCATAGAATTTTAACATATGCAAAAGTGATTGATATAGAACAACTATTAGCTGGCACTGATTGTGGATTTAGTACCTTTGCTGGTTTTGGAAATGTAGATGAAAATATAGTTTACAAAAAACTCGAAGCACTTGTGAAAGGCTCAGAACTTGCGTCAAAAGTGATTTAATTATCTCTTTTATTCTTTTTGAGGAATAGATATAGTTTTTGAACTTAAATTATAATTTAACCAACAAATATAGAGAGAAAAATATGAGAAAAATACTAGTTACTTTATTGTTTCTGCTATTTGGAACTTCTGCTTTTGCAGATTGTAACATTAAAAGTGGTTCAATAAATATTTTGGCTAATGATTTTCCTGCATTAAGAACTTTCGTTGAAACTTCTAAACAATGTAAAGGAAGTGCTGATTTTAAAGTGACTCATTCATCTGAGCATAATAAAATCGCAGTGCCAGCATTAACAGCAAATCCGTCTGAGTTTTCAGCTAGGATTGCCGCTAACAGTTCAATTGTTCCTTTAATGAACCAAGATTTAATTAGACCATTAGACGATCTTGTTAAAAAATATGGAAAAGGAATTCAGGACTCACAATTAATTACAATTGATGGAAAAGTAATGGCTGTAGCTTTTATGGCTAATACTCAACACTTATACTACAGAGAAGATGTTCTAAAAGATCTTGGTATAGCAGTTCCAAAAACATACGAGGAAGTAGTTGCTGCATCTGAAAAAATTAGAGCTTCAGGTAAAATGCAATATCCTTATGCTGCTGCATATAAAGCAGGTTGGAATTTAGCAGAAGAGTTTGTAAACATGTTTATTGGTCATGGTGGTGAATTCTTTAAAGCTGGAGGTGCGCAACCTAACATTAATAACGCAAAAGGTGTTGCTACTTTAAACATGCTTAAAAAGTTATCTGAATTAAGCAATCCTGATTACTTAACTCATGATAGTGAAGCAATTAAAGTTGAATGGGAGTCAGGGAATGTTGCTTTAATGACATTATGGGCTTCAAGATCAGGTACTCTTTTAGATGATGAAGGAGATCCAAACATTACTAAAGCAACAAAACTAACTGGACCAGCTACAGTGGGTGGTGGAAATATCCCAGCAGCTACATTATGGTGGGATGGTTTTACACTTGCTAAAAATAGATCAGATGCTGACGCAGAAGCAACATTTAGAGCTTTAGCACATGCGGCATCAAATAAAAAAATGGTAGCTGACGCTGCTGACCAAGCTGTTTGGTTAGTTGAAGGATTTGTTCCAGGACCAAAATCTATTGGTGTAATTGAAGCTGTAAAAATGGGCGCAAAACCATATCCAATGTTACCACAAATGGGTTTAATGCATGGTGCATTAGGGAGTGAAATTGTTGAATTTTTACAAGGAAAAGAGTCTGCAGAACAAGCATTGAAAGATGTTGAAGCTGCTTACATTAGTAAAGCTAAAGAACAAGGCTTTCTATAAAATCTAAAACTTTTAAGTGGGGATTAATTCCCCACTTACTCAAAATTTAATGCCTAATAAAACTTTTTTTTGGTTTTTTTTACCAACAGGTTTAGCGATGATCCTGTTTATTGGGCTACCAATTATCTCTACAGGGATTCAATCTTTTTATGCTCAACACGATCAAGTAGTTAAAGAAGTAAAAAAGTGTGACCCTTTTGGTTGCACTGTTTCAATAGTTGTAGATAACGAGGAAACAACAAAATTAAGAGAGGCAAAGCCACTAGGTAAATTTAATGGGTTTGGAACCTATGTAGACAGAAACCATCTTGCTGTTGATGAAATTAAAAAATTTTGGAATGAAACTGAAAGCTTTGGTGCTTTCGTAGATCAGGTAACCAATCTTCCATTTTACAAGGCATTAATATTTACCCTAACCTATTGTTTATTTGTTACACCGAATGTTCTCTTATTAGGATTTATTATTGCTTTAAGTTTAAATGCAGTTGCAAGAAAAATTAGGGGGCCACTAATTTTCGGTACAATATTGCCAATGATAGTAACGCCTCTAGTAGGGTCTCTTGTGTTATTCTGGATGATAGATTCTCAAGGAATTATAGGAGCTAATATTCAAAATTTAATGAATGATCCATATTTATCACTTAAATCTTCTAAAACATTAACCTGGATAACAATTATTATATATGGAATTTGGCATCATTCCCCTTTTGCATTTGTAGTATTTTATGCAGCTCTTCAAACAGTCCCTCAAGAACCTGTAGAGGCTGCAATTATTGACGGTGCTTCAAGATTTCAAAGAATTAAACATATAGTGTTACCTCATATTTATCCTGTAGTTACATTTGTAGCTTTGATTTCATTAATGGATAACTTTAGAGTTTTTGAGCCAATAATTGGTTTCAGTGCTGAGGGAAGTGCACAATCATTATCATGGTTAATATATGATAATTTAGTAAATGAGGAAGTGATATTATTTGGATCTGCTGCAGCAACCTCAATGATGACAATTGTTGGTATAGCAATTTTATTAGCGCCAGTTTTAATAAGAACATGGAAAGAATTTAAGACAGCGAGATAATTATGGATTATGGTCTAGATAGAAAATCAACAAGTTTAAAAACTTTCAATACAATTTTTATTATTGTTTGGCTTTTAATTGCTTGCTTTCCTTTCATTTGGACTTTTTGGGGATCATTTAAAGTTAGAGCTGATTTTTTTTCAAGATCAGATTGGTGGTATGCTATTTCTGCCTTCAATACTTTAATTGAAACCGGTGGAAAATTTACAACAGATGCGTATACCCAAGCTTGGACTGAAGGGGAGTTTTGGAAAGCTTCGAAAAATACAATAATTGTAACAGTATTTGTCGTTAGTATTTCATTGTTTTTAGGAACACTTGGTGCATATGCACTTTCAAGATCAACTGAAAGATATGCGTTTTGGATATTAATTGCAGCATTAATATTTAGAGCAATGCCTCATATCACTTTAGTATCAGGATATTTATTTCCATTTTTTCAATTACAAATCTGGGGAATTCTCCCTACAACTATAGTTGTACTAGTAGCAATTAATCAACCATTTACTTTATGGTTACTATATTCATTTTTTAAAACAGTACCTAAAGAACTTGATGAAAGTGCTTTAATAGATGGATGTTCATACTTTCAAGCGTTTAGACATATTATAATGCCTGTGATGTGGCCAGGAGTAATTACTGCAGGATTATTTAGTTTAATGCTTGCTTATAATGATTTTACGGTAACCGCATTACTTTTAAACCAAGAAAATCATACAATGGTTCCAAAAATTCAAAGTTATTTAGGAACAAATCAACATGAAGGAAATTTAATGTGGGCAGTTTCTGCAGTAGTTTCAGCAACAGCTCCTCTATTTATGTTGGTGATGTTTTTTCAAAGACAAGTTATTAGTGGTTTAACTGCTGGAGCTGTAAAAGGTTGAAATATTACAAAGCTTTACTTTTTGGTTCTATTGGATCAATTGTTGAAACTTCAGAAATTCAAAGAAAGTCATTCAACAAAGCATTCAAACAATATGGGCTTGATTGGAATTGGACTAAGAGTGAATATTTTAGTTTATTAAGTAAATCTGGTGGAAAAGATAGAATATCTGGATACGCAAAAAAAAATAAAATAAATGTAAACTCTACGTATTTAAGAAATTTAAAAACTAAAATCTTTAATAATTACCTTAAAAAAAATCAGCTAAAATTAAGGCCAGGTGTTAAAAATTTAGTTTTATTCTGTAAGAAAAAAAAAATAAAATTAGCTTTTGTATCATCAACATCCTCAAACAATGTAAGTGCAATTTTACATTCATTAAGAAATTCAATTAATAAAAAAGATTTTAGTTTTGTAGGTAACTCTAGGTTAATTAAAAAACCAAAACCAAATCCTGCAATATTCTTACTAGCGCTTAAAAAACTAAAGCTTCAAGCTAAAGATTGTTTGGCCATTGAAGATACACAAGAAAGCCTAAATTCAGCTAGGCGTGCTAAGATAAAATGTATAATTTTTCCTGGAAAATTTCATTCGTCAAGAAAATTTATTGGGGCTCAAAAAAAAGTTTATAGACTAAATAAAAATGTTATTTTGAGATAAATTCATATATTAAATTATTAAATTGATCAGGCTGTTCTAAGTGAACATTATGAGCACAACCTTTAAATATTTCTAAATGGCTATTTTTAATATTTTTATTTAGTGTATCAACTTGATCAAAATTATATGAAGTATCTTTATCACCCCATATTATAAGAGTATCATTTTTAATATTTTTTAAATTTTCTATCCCACTCCAATTCCTCATTGCTAGTAATGCATTATCTGCAGTTTCTAATGAAACATTTTTAACAGCATTTTCACAAAGAAAATAATTTTTATCCTCAACACCTTTTACAAACCACTTGGGAGGTACTCTAGAAAAAGAGAGTTGTGCACCTTCTTTCTTAAGTTTTTCCCTTGTTTCATCCATGGTCTCAAACCTTCCTGGAATATCTCCAATAGATCCTGTTGCAAAACAAATTAATTTATTAACTCTACCTCCAATCAATTTTGTAATTTCTTGAACAATCATACCTCCCATTGAATGACCAATTAAATTGAATTTATCTATCTTTTTTCGATCTAACACATTTATAATTTCTTTAGCCATTTTATTAATAGAATCTAGAGATTTTACGTTATGACTTTCACCAAACCCTGGGAGGGCCGGAATAATTACACGATTATATTTTGAAAAAAATTTTTTTTGAAAAGTCCACATTTCAGATGAACCTAAATAACCATGAACTAACACAAATGGAAATCCTTCACCTATATCTTCTACGTAAATATCGCTCATAATATTTCCTTAATAATGAATAAAATTAAGATAGACATAAAACAAATGATAAAAATATTAATTACTTTCCAAACTTTTTTACTTTTAGCATAATTTGATAAATAATTAGATAAATATCCTAATATAAAAAAAAATAAAAATGATGCTATAGACGCACCTATCCCAAATAAAATTTTTTGGTTAATTAAATAATTTTTTGAAAAATTTCCAAGAAAAAAAACTGTATCAGAATAAACATGTGGATTTAAATATGTAAATCCTAAAGTTTTAAATATGATATTTAATTTTGAAATATTATTTTGCTCAGTGCTAAAGTTAATATCAGAATAATGTGATTTAATTTTTTTAAAAATAAAGTGAAGTAAAAATAAAATTAAAAATAAATTTAAAATTAATTCAATTAAAGAGTTAAAATATTGATTAAAATAATGAAAAAGAAAAATACCCAAAAAAATTAATATCAAATCTGATAAGGAGCATATTAAGCAAACAATAAATACGTGCTGTTTCTTTAAACCTTGCTCAATAACAAAAATATTTTGGGCACCTATAGCTAAGATTAAGCTAATCCCAGTAAAGAAACCTAATACCAGGTATTCCATTAATTTTTTAGTTTACTTTGGATTTGCTGTTAAAGTTTTAATTTCTAGAATATTTTCGTTTGGGTCTTTAACGAAGAAAGTTTCTTGCTCGTATTTTGTTCCTTTAAATCTCAAATAAGGTTCATCATAATACTTAGTTCCACTATCTTTTAATCTTTGTTTTAGAGCATCAAAATCTTTTCTGGATAAATGAACACCAAAGTGTGGAACTGAAACATTTCCCATGTCTACATCATGTCTCTCATTGTCTAATTTATGTTCACTCTTATGCAAAGTTAATTCATTACCCCAAAAATCAACATCTGCCCATTCTTGTGCTGAGTTATCTAATCTACATCCTAAAGTTTCACTGTAAAATTTTTTTGCGACCTCTAAGTCTCCACAAGGGATGGCTAAATGAAAACAATTGGTGTTTTTATACATATAAACCTCTTTAAATTAAGCAATTAAGTACTATATAAGGCATATAATTTTTTAATCAACAGCAACTAAACTTAGGAAATATGAGTGATTTTTTACAATCAATAATTGATAGAGATCCTGCTGCAAGGTCTAAGTTAAGTTTAATATTAACTTATCCTGGTGTCAAAGCTGTTTTTTTTCATCGAATAGCAAATTTTTTTAGTACTGCAAAATTCCATTTGATTGCAAGAATCATTTCTCAATTTTCACGATTTTTAACTGGAATTGAAATTCATCCAAATGCAAAAATTGGAAAAAATTTATTTATCGATCATGGAATGGGTGTTG
Organism: uncultured Pelagibacteraceae bacterium; assembly: GCA_902618695.1. Taxonomy (GTDB): domain Bacteria; phylum Pseudomonadota; class Alphaproteobacteria; order Pelagibacterales; family Pelagibacteraceae; genus Pelagibacter. Next base: position 42,400 of record CACNCB010000006.1, read on the forward strand.
TGATTGGTGAGACTTCAGACATTGGGGACAATGTAACTATTTATCATATGGTTACGTTGGGTGGAATTGCTCCAAGTATAAATTCAAATGACCAACGTAATATGAAAAGACATCCAACTATAAAGGAGGATGTGGTTATTGGTTCAGGTGCACAAGTATTAGGTCCTGTAGTTGTTGGCAAAGGTGCAAGAATTGGAGCTAATGCAGTTATTACAAAAGATGTTTCAGAAAATGCTGTAATGGTTGGAATTCCTGCAAGAAGTGTTGGTATTGCTGATAGTGAATTTAAACCTTATGGAATTACACCTGATAGTGATAAAAAATCAGAAAATGAATAACACACAAAACGATTTTATATCAGGAATAGGAAACACCCCATTAATTAAATTAAGAGCAGCATCAGAAATTACTGGATGCAATATTTATGGAAAAGCAGAATTTTTAAATCCAGGTGGATCAGTTAAAGATAGAGCTGCACTTGCATTAATAAAAGATGCTCAAGAAAAAAAATTAATTGCTAAAGGTGGAATAGTTGTTGAGGGAACAGCAGGTAACACTGGAATTGGTTTAGGCCTTTTAGGAAATTCTTTAGGTTATAAAACAATCATTGTAATGAATGATAATCAAACTCAAGAGAAAAAAGATCTACTAAGAAATCTTGGAGCTGAATTAAGATTAGTACCACCTCAACCTTACAAAGATGATAACAATTTTGTTAAAGTGGCAGCTAGACTTGCAGATGAATTAAGACCAACAAACAATAACGGTGTGATTTGGGCTAACCAGTTTGATAATACTGCAAATGCCAAAGGTCATTATGAAGGGACAGGACAAGAAATTTGGAAACAAACTGAAGGCAAAGTTGATGGCTTTGTATGTTCTTCTGGAACTGGAGGAACTATTTCAGGGGTAAGTAATGCTCTTAAAGAAAAGAACAAAGATATAAAAATTTACCTATCTGATCCAAAAGGCTCGGCTCTTTATAATTATATAAAAAATGGTGAACTTAAGTCAGAAGGTGGATCAATTACTGAAGGGATTGGTTCAAGCAGAGTAACAGCTAACTTTGGTGAAGCAAAAATTGATGACGCCTACTCCATTGATGACAATGAAGCTTTACCTATACTTTATGATTTAATTCAAAATGAAGGTTTAAGCCTAGGTACAAGTTGTGGAATAAATATTGCAGGAGCAATTAGAATGGGAAAAGAGTTAGGGCCAGGAAAAACTATTGTGACTATTCTTTGTGATAGAAGTGACAAATACGCAACTAAAATGTTTAATAAAAAATTTTTAGAAGAAAAAGGTTTGCCGATACCTAATTGGTTTTAAATATAAATTTTATCAGCTAATCCGTAAGTAAGAATAGCGCTTAAAATTGTAAGTACTCCAGCAGCTATTACACCTTCACTGTTAGTCTTTTCAGTGTGTCCAAGTTTATTTATGTAAATGGTATAAATACCAAATATTAAGTACATTAAATTTTGAACAAATACTAAATTAAAGAACGCCCAAGTTCCATTTACTCCACCATCTCTAACGAACATAATATAAAGAGCCATTAAGAAAGACCCAACAAAAGGAGCTCCAAAAAATCTTGTAATCACAGCTGCCGAATGATCGATGTTATATTGATCCATGAAACTCTTTGTTCCAACTATAGCTCTAAAAGCATAAACAGCGTAAACAAGGAAATGAACAATAAAAATTATTAGAAAAACAATTCCGTTAAATTTTTCGATCATAAGTAAATATTATCAAATTATTAAGTTAAATAAAACAGCATAATCAACATTTTTTATACTCTGAAATTGCATAACTGTCGCGCGCTATAAACACAAGAGACTCCTTAACGTTTGTGTAACATGTTATGTTAGAACAAATAATTTAAAGGAGGTAAAATGAAGAAAATTTTATTTTTAATAATTTTTTTAACGATCTCAAATTACTCATTAGCAGAATCAGGAAAGTTTAATGCTGCTGGAGCAGGATCATGGTCAATAAATGCCATGGATGCTGGAAACGGAAACATGAGTATTACTTATGATGGTAATGCTGGGCTGATGGATAAAGAACCCGGAAGTATTTTTGATAAATCTACTATGCATTGCATTGGTGGATTAACATTGGTAGCTGGAAAATTTGACGATGAAACAGGTATGTGTACTTTTTATCTAATGGATGGTGAAAAGGTTTATATTAATTACAAAGGTAAAGGAACTGGTGGCCAAGGTGGAACAGGTACTTTTGTTATTGTTGGTGGAACAGGAAAATATGAAAATATTTCAGGAAGTGGTAATTCAAGTCGACAAAATATAAGAGGTAAAGCTGGTATGGCTCACTCTATGAATCAAATGAGTGGTGAATATACTTATTAGAAAGAGAAAATGAAAAAAATAATTTTTACTTTTTTATTGATTTTGCTAACAGTAACTTCACATGCAAAAATAAGTAACAAAGATATATCCGATTCTTTAAAATGTGCAGGAATTTTTACATCTACTCAATTTATTAAACAAGGTGAGCTTCCAAATGGAGATTTAGCTTACAAAGAAAATAGTTTGGCTGCAGCAAAGGTTACTAGAGAATTTCTTAAGAATGAGGGTGTTTTAGAGGATAAAATAAATTCAATTATAAATTCTACTGTTGATGAAATGTTTGGTAAACCTTATCAAAAAACTTTAATGGATAATTGCTATGCGTTTATTTTCAAATTAATACCAAATGGTAAAGAAAAAGTAGAGGAAACTTCTAAAACAATTTATGGAGGATAAAATATGATTATAAAAATAGAGGAAAATATAAAATCGTTTTCAGCATGGAGAGATATGGTTAAAGATAATGCTGAAAAAATTAAGAGATTTGGTGCAACCATTATTTTTGCTGGTGTATCAAAAGAAGACGCTTCAAAATTTACAGTGATTGTAAAATATGCAACTATGCAGGGGTTTGAGGCATTTAAAAATGATAAAGAACTTCACGCTGCAAGAGCTGCAGCTGGGGTTGATTTAGATTCTGCAAAAATCACTCCCATGGATGGAGACTTTATGGAAAATTTTTCAGGATAATAAAATAGGAGGAAAAAATGGAAAAAGAAATGCTAGTGGTAGCAAAGTTAAAAGAAGGTACTTTTGAGAAATTCATGGGATTTATGCAATCTCCTGAAGGACTTGCTGAAAGGGCCAAAGTTGCTGTGGTTGAAAAAACAATTGGAACTGTAACTCCAGACAAAAGTACTGTGATGTTTAAAATATTTTGTACTGATGAAGCTGCACTTCATAAGTTTATAGAAGGCACAGAAGTATCAAAGCCAATAATGGATGAAGTGTTAGACAGTTACTCAATATATGATTTAACTAAGGTTAAATAGAAAGCTGAGGCTACACATACTGACTGATCTCTGCTAGACTTAGTAACTAAATTATTAGTAACAAGGAGGAAAAATGGCTGGAATAGAAGTAAAAAGTTTTGATAAAGCAGATGAAGTAAATGATAATTTTAATAATGCTAAAATTGAAGCGGTCAAAGTTGGAAATCAAAGATTGATGAAACTTACTTTGCAACCTGGTTGGCAATGGTCAAAAGACATAAAGCCAACAGTTGGTGGCGACAGCTGTCAAGCTACACATCTTGGTATAATTATCTCAGGTGCTGTTTGTGCAAAACATAATGATGGAACTGAACTAACTTATAGAGCTGGTGATGCATATTCAATACAACCAGGTCATGATGGATGGGTTGTTGGAGATAAACCAGCTGTAGTATATGAATTTCATGGAATGTGGGGTGAATAATGTCTAAATTTTATGTAATTGGAAAGGCAAGTCCTGAGTTATTAAAAAAAATGCATGCTGACCCTACTGCAGATAGAAGTGCAGTAATGAAATCTATGTGTGATAGCTTAGGAGTAAAAGCTATAAGTTATGAGTGGTTAAGAGGACGTTTTGATGTTATTTTCTGTGTTGAAGGAGATTATGAAAGTGTTCTTGCTATGAAAGTAACTGTTTTAAATAGTGGAATGATGTCAGATCTGATGGTTCATGAAGTATTTGATTACAACAGTGCATTTAAAAAGGCAGCTGATGTTTCAAAAAGTTATAAAAAACCAGGTGAATAAATAGAAAGGAATAATATGTCTATATTAGAAAAATATAGTGCTGCAATAAAAAATAAAGATGAAGCAGTGATGAATGATCTTTTGCATGACGATTTTAAATTCATAATGCATAAGTCAGGAAATGTTTTAACCAAAAGTGATGTTATCAAATGGGCAATGAGCGGCGACATAAATCAAGATAAAGTAAGAGTTGTTTATGAAAATGATGAAGTTGGTGTTCATCATTCATTTGTTACTTTTGATGATGGAAATGTTGAGGCGGTAATGGCAGTTTATAAATATGACAATGGAAAAATTGTTAGTTTAGAAACTGGTGCTACACCTATGCCAAAGTAAGTGAGTGGTATTGATTTTTACTTTTCGATAGGTAGTACTTACACATATCTTTCTGTAACTAGAATACTTGATGTTGAAAAACAACATCAAGTAAAATTTAATTGGAAACCCTTTTCAGTTAGAGCAATTATGAAGGAAATGAATAATATTCCATTTCCAAAAGATAAAATGAATAAAGTTAATTATATGTGGAGAGATATCGAAAGAAGAGCTGAAGGTTATGGTTTTTTTGCTAAAACACCAGTTCCCTACCCTTTATCTGAATTCGATTTAGCAAATCTAATAGCAATCTTGGGTTTTGACAAAGGTTGGGGAGAAAAATTTGTGATGCTAACTTATAAAAAATGGTTCCAAGAAGGCAAAGAACCTGCCATTGAACCTAGTATTTCTGAGGTTTGTGCTGAATTAAATTTGAATAAAAATGAAATCATATCCGAAGCAAATTCTGCAATTATAAAGACAAAATATAACGAGAACACAAATTCAGCTCGTGAAAATAAAATTTTTGGTAGTCCGTCTTTTATAGTGAAAAATGAAGTCTTCTGGGGAGATGACCGAATGGAAGATGCTATTAAATGGTCTCTTAAATAATTCTATATATTTTTTTAAAATTCATTTAAAATCATTTTATGAGTCTTGTCAGTTCATATTTATTTTTAGGCGTTGCAGTTTTTTTGGGTGTAACTTCAAACAGTTTTGCAAAAAGTGCTGAGGGTTTTACACTTCTTGTTCCAAGTATAATTACAGCAATTACAATTGTATTGTGTATGTATGCACTTTCATTAGTAATGAAAAATATTCCTATGGGCATTACTTATGCTTCATTTGCAGGACTCACAATTATTGCAACAGTGGTTGTTGGAGTAATAAGATTTAATCAAGTACCTAACTTATATTCATTAATTGGTTTAGCATTCATTATAATTGGTGTACTAATGGTTAACTTACTTGGGAATAACTAAATATGCTTAAAAAAAAATATGCTCAACCTCTGTTTGTTATTTTGATGTCTTTTAGTATGAGTGTAATTATGTGTGGAGTTGTGGTTGCTGTCAATACAGGCATTGGTGAAGGGTTTCTGGGTAGATGGTTTTATTCATGGATGTTTGCATTTCCTGTCGCTTTAATAGCAGCTTTTACAATGGCTCCAATTTTAAGACCCTTTGCGGACAAAATTGCATCTAAAGATTAATTATGAAACCTTTATTTGGATATATATTTTTAGCTTTAGGGATTTCTTTTGGTATTGTATCAAATAGCTTAGCCAAAATTTCTGAGGGATTTACAAAACTAACCCCCTCTGTTTTATGTATTTTATTCATGTGTATTACTATGTTTTCAATTGCAAAAGCAATGCATGCTCTCCCTGTAGGTTTTGCGTACGCAACATATAGCGGACTTACAGTAACTGGAGTTGTGCTTTTTGCTGTATTAAAATTAAATCAAGTTCCTAATTTATATGGAATAATTGGAATTATCTTAATTATTATTGGTGTAATAATGGTTAATTATCTGGGACGACTGAACTGATACTTTTTTAAAATCTCTGGCAGCTCATGTCTTCCCTCTTCGTTCAACTTTAACTCATACTCGTTCACAACTGTGCTAGTATCTAATGGTGAGTATAAATGAGGATACATATCTCCATTTGATGCCTGTTCCCATAGTAAATGTTCAAGCTTAAAAGCATTTACTCTTAATAAGACTAAATTTTCTTTTTTAAAGTAATGTTTATTTAAAGTTTCCACTACCTGATCCTCTTCTGAAAAGTGAATATATCCATCTTTAAGATCTTTTTCTGAACCACCATAGGTTCCAGATTGTTTGGCCTTTTGCCACTCATCTTTATCTATAACTTTGAAAATAAATTCTAAATTCATTTCACCAAGAAGAATTTGGACCTTTTAAGAATTCTATTTCTTCTTCAGTAGATTCTCTTCCTAAAATTTCATTTCTATGAGGATATCTATGAAATTGTCTAATTACTTTTGTATGATTTTGCCAAAATTTTTTTATTTCATTGTATTCTTCGTGTTCTCTTAAATATTTATTTTGTAAGTAATAAGCCATTTCATGATCACTAATTTCCTCACTATGAATTAAAGGTAACAACATAAATAATCTTTGATTTACATTCATAACTTCTAAATAACCTGAATAAACTGCATCGTTTACAATCAATCTGGTTTTTTGATCTTGAACAAAAGCTTTTTTGTCATTTCTAAACATATTTCTTGAAAACTGATCAAATAAAATTACTAACGCTAGACAACTCATAGGATTATCTTGCCAATCATCATATTCATTTTGAAAAGCTAATTCATAATCTTTTAAAAATTTATCTTTAATTTTTTGATCAAAATTTTTATCTTTTTTGAAACGCATCTCAGAAGGGGTTTCTTTAAACCAAAAATCTAAAATAACTTGTGCTCTTTCTGGTATCATTTAGAGACTGGTTTTAATAATTTTAGAAATTTATTATGAATTTTTTTGTTTGAAGAGACTAAGATATTTCCAGCATTAGCAGCATCTCTATTATCCCAAGTGCTAATGATACCGCCTGCTGCCTTAATAATTGGTATCAATGGGTGAATATCCCAAATTTTATTTGAGCACTGTATTACTATGTCAACTCTTCCTTCTGCTAAGTGAGAATAACTTAAAGCGTCACTGCATGGAAATTGCATTAATTTTAAAATTTTTGGAATTTTTTTTTGTTGGTTTAATGATAACCACCCATGAAATGCTGCAGCAACTTTTACAGTTCTAAATGTAGCTTTTTTATTTACTGATAATTTTTTCTTTTTTCCTTGAAAAATAACATAGGCAACTTTATCAGAATAATTTAAATAATATTTTTTAAGGACTGGAAAGTTTGCTAATCCTAGAATTGGTATACCTTTGAAATTTAATGAAATTAAGTTGCTCCAAGTAGGGTTTCCTATAACATAAGATCTTGTGCCGTCTATGGGGTCAATTACCCATGAATAATCACTTTTTGAATTTGTAGAACCATATTCTTCTCCAATAACTTGGTGAGTTGGAAATTTTTTTTTAATCTTTGAACGTATAAATTTTTCAAAGGCTCTGTCTGAAGTAGTCACTGGATCATAACCTTTACCTTTAAGCTTATTGGAAACTTTAAAGTTTCTGTTCAATTTTAAATAATAAAACTTAGTTAGATCTTTCGCTAATTGATTTAAAAAACTAGCATATATAGGGTATTTTTTTCTATCAAAATTAATCACAAGGAACTCTTACTATTTAATTTATGTTGATTAAAGTTAAATTTTAAATAATTCTCAGGTAGTGATTATGAAAATTGAGCTAAATCAAAATAAGGTTTTTTATAATAATGGGTCTGAAAAAAAAGAAATTCACCCATTCTGGTTACGTGAAAGAGTAAATGGTGGAGAATATCTAGATAAAGGAACTCAACAGAGACTTTTTGATCCTACCTTCTTAAGTAGTAATATTTCAATAAATAAAGCTAATATAAATGATAAATATTTAGAAATTGATTTTAATGATGGTGTTACTTCAAAACTAGAAATTGATAAAATTACTTTAGAATTTTCTAAAGAAGATATTGTTATTAAATCAATAGAAAAAACTAAATGGGACTCAAAACTTAAAAATATTAAAAATTTTAATTATCAAGAAGATTTTTATGAAAGTAGAGAAATGTATGATTTGCTTGTTTCTTTTTATAAATATGGATTTGTTATTATAAAAAATATTCCAAAATCAAAAAACTATATTGTAGAATTTGCAAACTCCATAGGAAGTGTACGAAGAACAAATTTTGGAGAATATTTTAATGTTAAATCTAAACCAGATCCCAATGATCTTGCTTACACATCTTTAGCCTTAGCTCCTCATACTGATAATCCTTATAGAAATCCTGTTCCGTGTATTCAGTTATTACATTGTATAGAAAGTAAAGTATCGGGAGGACTATCAACCTTAGTAGATGGATATACTGTTACAGAAGAATTAAAAATTAAATTTCCAGAATTTTATGAAATTTTAACAGAAGTAAAGGTTAGATTTAGATTTGTAGATAAAGAAGTAATATTAGAAAACATCTCTCCTTTGATTGAACTTAACGATGATAAAAGTTTTAAACAAGTTAGGTTTAGTCCTAGATTAGACTATGTTCCAATTTTAGATAAAGAAAAATTAGATCTTTATTATCAAGCAAGAAAAAAACTATCTGAAATGTATAATTCTGAAAAATATAAAATTGAATTTAGGCTTGAGCCAAAAGATTTAATAATGATGGATAATCATCGATTACTCCATGGAAGAACATCTTATGAAACTAAAGAAGGAGAAAGATTTTTACAGGGCTGTTATATTGATTTTGACAGCACTGAAGGGAAACTTAGACATCTAAAAAGAAAGTTTAATCTTTAAATAATTTTTCTATTTGTGCCTCTGCATTACTTATTGATTTTTCATAATCTAATGCCATTTGATCTGCACTAATAATATCTACTTTTTCAATCCCAAAAAAATTAAGAATAAATTTTAACCAAGGAGTTAGGAAATCTTCAGAGCTATTTAATTTTGTTCCTCCAGAGGTTATTACTAAATAGGCATGTTTATTTTTTAATAACCCTTCTCGTCTCCCATTAGGTTTAAATCTAAATGTTTCCCCTATTCTAGCTGCTAAATCTGACCAGGCTTTAAGTGTTGCGGGAGGACCATAATTGTAAATAGGAGCTGAAATTATAATTACATCACTTTCTTTTAATTCCTTTACTAATTTATCAGAAAGTTCGAACATTTTTTTGTGGTGCTCTGTCTGGTCTTTTTCATCAATTTTCATACCCGATTCTGTAAGCCCACTGATAAAAAACATCTCATCGTCTAAATCACGATAAATCACCTCATCTCCAGGTTTTTTAATTTTCTCTAAAAGTTTTTTAGCAAGTGCGCGCGAGGTTGATCCTTTTTTTCTAGCGCTTGAGTCTATTTGATAAATCTTCATTAATACCTTTTATCCGAATTTTTGCATAAAAGGAAAGATTTCAATTATATAAAATCCAATTGCTTGTAATTGATTGGTTAATATTAAAATACCTGTTATTAAAAGGATAATTCCACCAATTTTTGAAATTAAATTAATATTTTTCCTAAAGTTCTTTGAAAATAATAAAAATTTTTGAATTAAATATCCTGATAAAACAAAAGGAATTGCAAGACCTAAGGAATATAAAATTAATAATATTACTGCTTTTGATAAAGTTTCTTCAATAGATGCTAAAGCTAAAATTGAACCTAAAATTGGACCAATGCAGGGTGTCCATCCAAAACCAAAAGCAACACCGATTACATATGGAAAAAGAATATTTCTTGATTCTTTAGCATCAAATCTTTTTTCAAAATTTAGGTAGGGGATATTAATTATTCCAATTAATTGAAGAGAAAAAATTATAATAATTATTCCAGCTGCAATTCTTAAAATTTCTGAATTTTGTAAAAGTGTTTGACCTAAAAATGATGCGGATGCTCCTAAAATAACAAAAACAGTTGAGAACCCAAGACAAAATAAAATTAAAGGAAAAAAGTTTATTTTTTTTTTATTTAATATTTCTTGTAAGGATTGACCAGAGATATAAGAAATATATCCAGGTATTAAAGGTAGAACGCATGGAGATAAAAAACTTATAAGTCCTGCTCCAAAAGCAATTAAATATTCAAACATTTATCCAGTATTTTTCATAGCAGCAGATATGCCTGCGATAGATGTCATTAAAGCGTCATCAAGAAATTTTTTATCTAATTTTTTGTATTTTTTATTTGTTAATTTATTCATTATATTTGCCTGTAAAATATTTAACATCTCTGTATAGTTGCTTCTAATAAACAGTGCTTTTCTAAATTTTTTTCTTTCTTGTACCACTTCCCTTGGAGTTATTTTATTATGCAATTTGACCAATGCATCAAATTGATATCTTAATTTTCTACCAATTCTCCTTAATGAAGCATCAGCCAAATTATTTTCGTATATAACTGAGATTTCCGGATCAACCTTTGAAATTACCATATCCAAAATATCCATAGTCGAAATAAAATATGGCCAGTTTTTTTCCATATCCACCATAGTTTTCTTAAACTTTTTAATTGATCCATATCTCAAAGCCTCAGTTGTTCCTAACCAAGCTGGTAACATTAATCTAATTTGTGTCCAAGCAAATACCCAAGGTATAGCTCTTAAACTTTGAATGTTATCAACATTTTTTCTTTTCGTTGGTCTAGAACCTATAGCTAGCTTTCCTAGAGACTTGTGAGGTGTAACAGTTTTAAAGTATCTGATAAAGTCTTCGCTTTGATTTAAATATTTCCTATAAGCAGATGTTGAAATTTCAGACATATTCTGGATTAAATCTCTCCAATTAGGTTTTGATTTTGGTGGTGGATTTAAAGAAGCGTCCATAACCGCTCCAATATAACTACAAAGATTGTATTCAGCTAAAGGTTTATATCCATATTTTTGTTGTATCACTTCACCCTGATCAGTAATTCTGATTTTACCATTTACAGTTCCAGCTGGTTGAGATTTTAATGTTGCCTGAATTGGTCCACCTCCTCTTCCTGGAGATCCTCCTCTTCCATGAAAAAATACTAAGTCAATTTTGTATTTTTTTGATATAGCTCTTAACTCTTCTTGAAGTTTGTATTGATGCCAACTTGCTGATAATTTTCCTGCGTCTTTACTTGAGTCTGAATATCCAATCATTACTTCCTGTTTAGAATTAATCAATTTTCTATACCAAGAAAGTTTGAATAAATTTTTCATAACATCTTTTGCGTTTATTAAATCATCCAAAGTTTCAAACAGTGGAACAACTCTTAATAAATTTTTAATTTTTGCTTGTTTTTGTAGAAAATATACAGACAAAATGTCAGAAGCATTAGATGTCATTGATATTACATATGCACCTAAACACTCATTTGGGGTAGATGAAATCAGCTTAAAAGTATTCCACACCTCTCTATTTTCTTTATTTTGTATTTTTATTTTATCTACAAAAAATTTCTTCTCTTTAATTGATTTATTCAATAATTTAATTTTATCTATCTCACTTAAATTAGAATATGTAATTTTACTTTTCTTTTTGAAAATTTCATTTAAGAGTTTTTCATGTCTATCAGCTTCTTGTCTGATATCTAATCTTGCAAGATTAATACCAAAACACCTAACTCTCCTCATTAAATCTAAAAGATCTGCATTGGCAATATGATCTCCATTATTTAGTTTTAAGGAGTTTCTTACTTCTCTTAATGGAATAGTAATTTCGTGTTTGTTTTGAATTAACTTTTTTTCATTTAAGTTTGAATTATTAATCAAATGATTTTCAATTAATTGATGGGTTAGTCTTACTTTGTCTCTTATTGGCCTTAAATATACTCTATACGGTTCAAAACTATTTCCAGTTGCTTTTTTAATTTTTGCAGAACATTCTTCCATGGATAAATCTTGAATTAACTTAGTAAGTTCTTTTTCATATAATTTTGCAGCTTGCCACCTTGAAAATAATATTACTTTCTTAGTTACTTCTGCTGTCACATTAGGGTTTCCATCTCTATCACCGCCCATCCATGATCCAAACTGAATAGGGTTAAAATCTCTTGGTAAATCCATTTTTAAATTTTTTCTAAATATATCGTTTAGTCTTTTGTAAACTTTAGGAATGGTGTCCCACAAACTATCCTCAATAACGGCTAAACCCCATCTAGCCTCGTCTAATGGAGAGGGCTTTGTTCGTTTTAACTCATCTGTTTTCCATATAATTGCTATTTCTGAATATAATTGTCTATCTAGTTCGATTATCTTTGATGGATATTTTTTATATAGATGTCTCTGCTCCATAATATAAATCAAATTTGCATATTTTTGTATTAAGGTTCTTCTTTTTACTTCTGTTGGATGAGCAGTAAGAACAATCCCAATATCAAGTTTTTTTGCCTGCTCATAAATATTTTTGTCAGAAATTTTTTTGTTTTTAAATAAACCTTCAATTATATCTTCTATAAATAAATTTTGATTTTTACTTTTAAAATAGGGATTTTCGTACTCATTTAACTTTCTTGATGCATCAAGGGACTCTACTAGATTCAGTAAATTTAAAATGTGTGAAAATGCTCTACTTAATTTAAATGTGTTCTCAGGAGTTAGTTTTTTAACTTCTTTTGAAATTCTTGATAATACTTTTCTTTTATTTTTATCAGAGAGAGTATTTTTTGATAGCACTCTAAATTTTTCGACAATTTTAAAAAATGCTAGACCTTCTTGATCTTTAATAACTCTACCTAGAAAAGTACCTAATAATCTAAAATCCTCTCTTAAAAGCTTAGTGGGTATTCTCTCATAGTAAAGATCTCTTTTCTTCATTATTTAAAATAAATTTTTTTTGTAAAATTCCTTTTACGTTTGTTTTTACACTAAAAAAGAACCCAGAATATCTAAATTTTTGCAAATCTGCTTTGTTCATGCCTTTAGTTGCTGTTGAAACATAAAGCTCATTAGTATTTTTGCCGCCAAAAGCACAATTAGTAATATTTTTTGCAGGAAATCGTATTCTATGAATTAATTTTGCTTTGTTGTTAAACACAGAAACACAGGCTCCATGAAAATGAGCTACCCATAAATTTTTATTTTTGTCTAAAGTCATTCCATCAGGAACCCCTTCATTTAAAGAAAATTTTTTGAATATTTTTTTATTTATTATTTTATTATCTTTATTAATCTTTATTTTATAAATGATTTTTTTAGCACTGTCGGTGTGATAAAAATTAAATTTATCAATAAAAGCTGGTCCATTAGTAATTCTATAATTTTTATCTATCTTTGATAATTTCAAATTCTTGTCTAATTTATATAAAGATCCTTTTTCAATTTTTCTCTCTAAGTTATCCATTGTTCCAAACCATAGATTTCCATCTGAGTCAGTTTTACCATCGTTAATTCTGTTTAGTCTAATTTCTGGTTCTATAAAAATTGATTTTAGAATTTTTTTTGATTTAAGATTTTGAATTCTTAATTCACCTTGGAGCCCTAATATAAAAACATGCTTTTTTATATGAGCAATGAAACCAATTTCTTTATTTACCTTAAGTATTTTTTTTTTATTATTTTTAGTATTCAAAGAACAAATTCTCTTTTTTTTAATATCGACAAAGTAAATTGAATTATGCTCTTTAACCCATAGAGTGCCCTCTCCTAAAGTACATTTTAATTTCCAAATAGGTTTTGGATCTGAGGTTTTTATTTTATTCATTTACTTCAAACTCCTTTATAAAATCCACATCTGGATTAATACCAATACCTATATTATCATTTACTGATGCAAAACCGTTTTTGTTTTTAACTTGGTCTAAAATTGAAAATTTTTCTTTAGGTAAATCAGTAATAAAAATATTTTTTTCCGTTGTATCAAACTCAAGCATAGATTTAGATGGAAATAAACCACCAGGCATATCTGGTTGAGCTGTCAATAAATGAAGGTTAACTGCAATACTTATTGCTGAGCCCCATACATGATTAATTACTGGTATAAAGTTTGCTTGTGCTAATGCTGCAATTTTTAAATATTCTGTAATACCCCCAAGTCCACAAACCTCTGGTTGAGCAATATCAATACATTCATTTGATATTAATTTATTCCAACCATATTTGGTAAATTCAGCCTCTCCTCCTGCAATGCTGGTAGAGATTTTTTGTTTTAATTCTCTGTAACCCTCATAATCTTCAGGAGCAACAGGTTCCTCAAACCAATAAACATCTAATTCATCTAATCCTTTTCCAACATAAAGAGCATCTTTTAAATTATATGTATGATTTGCATCAACCATTAACTTAAAATCTTTTCCAATTGAATCTCTTACAGCTTGAACTAACTTTAAATCCTCTTTTGGACCTAATCCAACTTTCATTTTCATGGCTTTAAAATTTTTTGATTTTATTTGCTTGGACTCCTCTTTGAATAAGGAGATTAATTCATCAACTGATTTTTTTTGTAACATCATTCCATAACCGTACACTGGAACTTTGTTGTTACATTTTCCTCCAACGAGTTGATAAAGTGGAGCTTTCGTTTTTTTTCCTAGTATGTCCCACAAGGCAATATCTACTCCTGATAATGCTTGAATTGGCATACCCTTTTGACCACTATCTCTTAAAAGATTATATATCTTTTGCCAAATGTACTCTTTGTTTAAAGGGTCTTCACCGATTACTAAAGGCTGTATTACCTTTTCAACAATATACTTGTTTGCTAAAGCTATGTTTCCAGGGCCAAAACATTCTCCCCAACCCGTTATTCCTTCATCTGTTTGGACTTCAACTAGGTGGGCTGTACGATGTTTGTAATATTGTTGTGAGTAACCAAGTTCTTTTTCTAACTCATATTTAAGTACATGACTTTTAATAGAAGTTATTTTCACAACAAAATTATAAAGCAACTACCTTTGAGTTTTGCTCTCCTAAGTTTTCAACTGATAATTTCATCATATCACCAGCGTTTAAGAACTGCTGTGGCTTCATTCCCATGCCTACTCCTGGAGGTGTCCCAGTAGTAATAATATCTCCTGGTAATAGAGTCATATACTTACTCAAATAAGATACTATCACATCAACATTAAATATCATTGTGCTTGTATTGCCTGTTTGCATTCTTTTTCCATTTACATCTAAGCTCATTTTTAAATTATTGACGTCTGCAATTTCATCTTTTGTAACTAAATGTGGACCAACAGGACCGTAAGTGTCATGAGATTTTCCTTTAACCCATTGGCCCATTTTTTCAAGTTGCCATTCACGTTCACTTACATCATTTACTAAACAATAACCTAAAATGTGATCTTGTGACTGATTTTCTGAAATATGTTTGGCTTCTTTGCCGATTACAATACCAAGCTCTACTTCCCAGTCTAATTTTTTTGATCCTGAAACTATTTCAACATCATCGTTGGGTCCAACTATACAGCTAGTTGCCTTCATAAAAACTATAGGTTCTTTTGGAATATCAGCGCCAACTTCGGCAGCATGATCTGAATAATTAAGGCCTATAGCTATAAACTTACGTGGGCTTGTTATGCAAGAGCCTATTCTTTCATTTGAGGATAATTCAGGTAAATTCGATAAATCAGCATTTTGTAACTTTGCGAAAGTCTCAAAGTTTAAAAAATCAGGATTTAAATCTTTAATATGAGAACTTATATCCCTAATTTTACCATCCTTATCCATAATAGCTGGTTTTTCACTTCCTTTTTGTCCTACTCTTAATAATTTCATATTTATCCTTTTGTTATTTAATTATATTGAAATTCCACCATCCACTGAAATTGTTGTACCTGTTGTAAATGTTGCATCTTCGCTTGCTAAGTATACAGCCACAGCTGCTATTTCTTCAGCGGTTCCTAATCTTCCCATGGGTTGTCTAGCGATAAAATCTTTTTTTGCCTGAACAGGATCTGGACTTTGATTTACTCTATCTTGCCAAGATGGAGAAAAAACTGTTCCAGGTGCAATTGAATTACATCTGATATTTTTTTTAACAAAGTCAGCAGCTATTGCTTTGGTTAAACCAATTACTGCACCTTTTGTTGCTCCATAAACAAACCTATTTGGAAAACCTTTTAAACTTGATGCACATGATGATACATTAATTATGCTTCCACCATTTTGTTTAACCATTAAAGGTAAAATAGCTTTACACATAAAGTACATTGACTTTACATTCACAGTTGAAGAAAAATCCCAATCTTTTTCCTCACACTCTAAAATTGTACCGTGATGAACAAAACCAACTGCATTAAATAAAACATCAACTTTATCTAATGTTTTAGTAAATTCTAAAATTGCAGTGTTATCAGTTGAGTCAAGTTTTTGAACTTTTATCTCAGGATATTCTTTATTTAAATCAGCTAAAGTTTTATCATTTAAATCCGTCGCAGTGACATGAGCCCCTTCTTTATGGAATGCAATTGCTGTTGCTTTTCCAATCCCTTGGCCTGCTGCTGTCACGAGAATTTTTTTACCTTCTAATCTTCCGCTCATTTTTTATTTATCCTTTCGATTTCATTATAAAGTGAACTATGATCAGTGTTTCCATGACCATTATCGACTAAGGTTTTATACATTTCTTTCACCAAATTTGAAATAGGTAAATGTGTATTATATGAATTTGCACACTCTAAAATGTTATTCATATCTTTTAAATGAGTAGAAGTTTTACCTTTTGGACTAAAATCTTTATCAATCATTCTTTTTCCATGAGTCTGTAAAATTTTACTATCTGCCCAACCTCCAGAAAGAGCTTTAATTAGTTTTACTGGGTCAGCTCCAGCTTTTTCACATAAAGTTATTGCCTCCGCAACCGCTCCTATTGTAACTCCTACCACAATTTGATTTGCTAACTTTGAAACTTGTCCACTTCCAATAGGTCCAACTAAAGTTGGATTTCCCATAGCTTTTAAAATATTTATAGAATTATCAAAGACACTTTGTTCTCCTCCAACCATGATAGCTAATGAAGCTTCCTCAGCTCCAATTGTTCCTCCTGATACCGGTGCATCTAAATAATTTACATTTTTTGATTTTAGACTATTTCCATATTTTGTTGCTGTCGTTGGTTTAACTGAACTCATATCAATAACTGTTGATCCAGATTTTAAATTCTCTAACAAATCTAAATTGTTCATTATTGCATCAACAGCGCTATCATCTGTTAGCATTGTAATAATAAAGTCATTATCTTTAACAACTTCACCTAATGTTTTTGATATTTCAGCACCAAACTCTTTCAAAGGTTCTGCTTTATTAATTGAGCGATTGAATACTTTAAGTTTAAAACCTGATACTAATAAATTCTTAGCCATTGGCAGGCCCATAAGACCTGTTCCAATAAAGCCTATTTTCATCATGGTTTAGGTTTAAACTCGTGAAAGTTTTGCGTCATTGCCTCTGGAAAAAACATAACACATGCTAATACAATTAACTGAATAACTATAAATGGAGCAAAACCTCTAAATATATCTGTTAATGAAATATGTGGAGGAGCAACAGATTTTAAATAAAAAGCGGCAGGCCCAAACGGTGGACTTAAAAATGAAACTTGCATATTTACACAAAATAATATTCCAAACCAAATTGGATCAAATCCAAGAGCTATAACTATTGGTAAAAATACAGGCATTGCTAACAATACAATTCCAACCCAATCCATAAATGCTCCCATAATCAAAAACATAATCTGCATCATGAAGATTAAATACATTGGTTTTAAATCATAAGCCAAAATAGTTTCTGCTACATATTTAGGACCTCCAGCAAGAGAATAAGCACCTGCTAAAACTGTAGCACCAAAAGTAATAGTTAAAATAGTTCCTGATGCTTTAAAAGTTCTTGTTAATGCATCTTTAAATAAAAACCACGTCAGTTCTTTTCTTGCAAAAATAATTATTAATGTAGCAACCACTCCCATACCAGCTGCTTCTGTAATTCCTGTCATTCCAGAGTAAATTGAACCTAATACGATTATAACAATACCGATTGGTGGTAAAAGACCTGGTAGGTAAGACATTTTTTCTTTTAGAGTTAAAGCTGGTTCGTCACTTAGAGGTGCCAAATGCGGTTGTAATCTTGTACGAATTAAAATGTATGTAATAATTAAACCTGAAATCATTAAACCAGGAACAATAGCTTCTTGAAACAACATAGTAATTGAGGTTTCAGTGGTTAATCCATAAATAATTAAAACAATTGAAGGCGGTATCATTGTTCCCAAAGATCCAGATGCACAAATAATACCAATCGACATATCTTGATCATATTTTAATCTCAGCATTTGAGGTAATGCAATCAAACCTAATAAAACTATTTCTCCACCAATAATTCCACTCATCGCTGCCATGATTGTTGCCATAATGGCAGTCACAACACCTACTCCACCTCTGGTTTTTCTTAACCAAGCATTTAATGCATCATATAAATCTCTTGCTATATTTGAGCGTTCTAGCAAGGAGGCCATAAATATAAATAAAGGAACCGACAAAAAGGAGTAAGTGACAACAAGAGAATAGTATCTTGAAAGTAATATGCCTAATGCATGTTCACCTATGTATAAAAATACTAGTACTGCACCCATAAAACCAGACGCAAAACCCATTGGAACACCTATAGAGATAAGTAATAACAATCCTACTATAAGTATTATAGAAAGTGATCCTATATCCATTTTATTTCAATTCTTTAGAAGGGTCGTATTGTTTTTCTTTAGGATTTCTCCAATCAATAATTAAATTATTTACAGATTGAACGGCAATAAGAAATACACATATAAGTGTTAGTGGCTTCATGGTAGCAGGAATTGGTGGA
>CACNCB010000007.1 GCA_902618695.1 uncultured Pelagibacteraceae bacterium
GCTGGTCAAAAAGGTTTTAAAGGTTCAAGAAAGTCCACTCCTTATGCAGCACAGATAGCAGCAGACTCTGCAGCCTCTAAAGCACTTGAGTATGGAATGAAAACTTTATCTGTTGAAGTAAAAGGACCTGGATCAGGAAGAGAAACTGCATTAAGAGCTTTGCAAGCAAGAGGATTTAAAATTTTGTCAATCAAAGACACTACGCCAATGCCGCACAATGGAACTAGACCACCAAAGAAAAGGAGAGTTTAATGGAAGTCGAGAATGTTAATATAAAAAATTGGAAGTCATTAATTAAACCATCTAAATTAGATGTTCAAATAAGTGATGACCTAACACATGCAAAAATAATAGCTGAGCCTTTAGAGAAAGGTTATGGATTAACTCTAGGTAATTCATTAAGAAGAATTCTATTATCATCAATAAGAGGTGCAGCTGTAACATCAATTCAAATTGATGGAGTTTTACATGAATTTACATCAATAAAAGGTGTTAGAGAGGATGTTACTGATATTGTTTTAAACGTAAAATCTTTAGCATTAAAAAGCAATTCAGAAGGTACAAAAAAATTAATTTTAAACGCAAAAGGACCTGGAGAAATTAAAGCTTCAGATATAGCTCCAGTCACAGATGTTGAAATTTTAAATCCTGACTTAGTTATTTGTAATCTAGATGAAAATACCACTTTTCATATGGAGATGAATGTTAATACAGGTAAGGGATATGTTCCTGCTGAGTTAAATAAGCCTGAAGAACCTCCATTAGGTCTTATTGCTATTGACTCACTTTATAGTCCAGTTAAAAAAGTTTCATATTCAGTTAGCACTGCTAGAGAAGGTAAAGCATTAGATTACGATAAATTAACTATGGAAGTTGAAACAAATGGATCAATTTCCGCTGAAGATGCTGTGGCGTATTCAGCAAGAATTTTTCAAGATCAACTAAAAATGTTCATAAACTTTGACGAGCCAGTTGAAGCTCCTGTAAAAGAAGTTTCTACCTGCTCTGAATTTAACAAAAACTTATTAAGAAAAGTTGATGAGTTAGAACTATCTGTTAGATCAATGAACTGCTTAAAAAATGATAATATAATTTATATTGGTGACCTGGTTCAAAAATCTGAAGGTGAAATGTTAAGAACACCTAATTTTGGAAGAAAATCATTAAATGAAATTAAAGAAGTTTTAACTGGTATGTCTCTCTATTTAGGAATGGAAATACCTAACTGGCCACCAGACAATATTGCAGAAATGTCAAAGAAATTGGAGGAAGCAATTTAATGAAACATGGTTTGGCAAATAAAAAGTTAAATAGAACATCAGAGCACAGAAAAGCTCTACTTAAAAATATGCTTAATTCTTTAATTAAGTATGAACAAATTAAAACTACTTTGCCAAAAGCCAAGTTTCTAAAACCACAGGCAGATAAGATAATAACATTAGGGAAAAAAGAAACTTTGCAAACAACCAAAATGTTGGTTTCTAAACTTCAAGATATTAAATCAGCTAATAAAGTAAAAAAAACACTTTCTAAAAGATATCAGAATAGAAAAGGTGGATACACAAGAATAATTAAAGCTGGATTTAGATATGGAGACAATGCTCCAATGGCAATAATTGAATTTGTTGATAGAGATGTTGAAGCAAAAAGAGTTGATAAACCAAAGAAAGACATAACCAAAGAAAATCCCAAAACAGAAGAGAAAAAACAAGCTACTGCTTAAATCATAAATCATGAAAAAATCTTACATCGTTGATTCAACGTGTAATGAAATGCGTTTGGACAGATGGTTAAGATTTAAAATTGGAAAAATTCCACAAAGTCTTGTAGAGAAATATCTAAGAACAGGAAAAATAAAACTTAATAAAAAGAGAGTAAAAAGTTCTTTTAAAGTAAAAACAAAAGATGAGATAAGTTTATTTAATATTGAATTTAAGGAGTTAATTCAGCAAAAAAAAATTAAGTTTTTACCATCAAAAGAAATTATAAAATCAAATGAAGATCAAATTATTTATAACAATGACAATTTTGTTGTTTTAAACAAAGCATCAGGCATATCAGTGCAAGGCGGAACTAAGTCAAAAAAAAATCTTGTTGATATTTTTGCTAAAAGTGAAATTTTTGAAGGAACAAAACCATATTCTGTTCATAGATTGGATAAAGACACTTCTGGAGTTTTTATTATGGCCAAAAACAGAGAGAGCGCTCAATTGCTTACTTCTTTATTTAGACTAAGAAAAGTACATAAAACATATTTAGCTATCTGCCAAGGTGAGATTAATAAAAAATCAGGTATATGGGATGATGATTTAATTAGGCATGATGGTGATAAAAAAATAATTGAAAAAGCAAAAACAATTTTTAAAGTTATTGATAAAAATTCTGAAGCAAGTTTATTAGAATTAAAACCTATTACTGGACGAAAACATCAGTTAAGAAAACAATTGTATGCAATTGGAAATCCTATTTTTGGAGATACAAAATATAAATTATCAAATTCTAATAAAGGAATTAATAAAAATTTAATGTTACATTCATACCAAATTAAATTTAAAATTAATGACATAAAACATACTTATTCTGCATTGCTACCTGATTATTTTAAAAAACTTTTAAAATCTAAAAGACTTAGATTTTCAAATTTGAAATAAAATTTTTAATCAATATATCACTTATATTTGAGTAGTCCTGATCTAAAATATTTTTTAAATTAGTTACTCCTTTATCTGAAATACCACATGGTATAATTTTTTTATAATTTTCTAGATCGTTATTTATATTTATTGCAAAACCATGATAGGCAATCCATTTACTAACCCTGATACCTATTGCAGCAATTTTTTTAACTTCATTATTAGATTTATGCCATATACCGATGTTATTTTTATCTGGATGAGTTTCAATTTGATAAAATTTTAAAGTTTGAATTATTGTTTTTTCAATAATCGATATAAAATTTCTGATATCTTTTTTTTTTCTTAAATCCAAAACAAAATAACAAATTAATTGACCTGGCCCATGGTAAGTAATTTTACCACCTCTATTTGTTTCTAATATTTTTATGGATTTATCAATAATCTCATTTTCTTTATAGGAAGTTCCTGCAGTAAAAACTTCATTATGCTCCAAAGTCCAAATTAATTCTTGTTCGTTATTTTCATATAAATCCTTTAATCTTGACTCAAGTAAATTAATAGCATCAAAATAATTTACTGGTTTTATTGACTTTTTGATCTCTATGTTCATTTATAATTTGTATTATCTTTATTATGTATTAATAGTGCAAATCTAAATTATAGGTAGATTTATGTCTTTAACTAAAAAAACTAAAGATAAAAAAGTAAATTTTGAATTTAATAAAGAATACATAAGAGTTGTTACTAGTAAAATAGCTAACAATGACGCCCAATTTATTACTAATTCATTTAATGAAATGCATCCTGCTGATGCTGCAGATATTATTGAGCACCTTAATGAAGGCGACAGAGAAAGTTTAATTAAATTAAATAATTTTAATATTGACCCAGAAGTTTTTGTTGAATTAAATGAATCTATTCAGTCGGAAATTATAACTTATTTGTCCTCAGACTCTATAGTAAGTATTCTAAAGGGACTCGAGTCAGACGATGCAATATCTATATTAGAAAATGTTCCTGAAAATGACAAAAATGCAATTCTTAGTTCTTTACCTCCAAAAGATAGATTCGCTTTATTAGAAAGCTTAAGCTACCCAGAAGATACCGCTGCCAGACTTATGCAGCGTGAATTTACAGCTATACCAAGTAATTGGTCTGTAGGTCAAACAATTGACTATTTAAGAGAAAACAAAGATTTACCAGAAGAGTTCTTAGAAATTTTTATTGTTAATGAGGATTTTAAACCAATAGGTACTGTTCCTTCATCTAGAGTTCTAACAACACCGAGAGAAACTAAAATGGCAACAATCATGTCAGAATCTCAATTATTAATTCCTGTTGAAATGGATAAAGAGGAAGTTGCTAACTTATTTGAAAATTACAATTTGAATTCGGCCGCTGTTGTAGACAAAAACAATAAATTAGTTGGTATGATTATGAACGATGACGTTTTAACAGTCCTGAAAGAGGAAGCTGAGGAAGATGCCTTAAGATTGGCAGGAGTAGGAGATGAAGAAATTACTGATGGAGTTGTAAAAAAGACAAAAAGAAGATTCAATTGGCTTCTGCTTAATTTATTTACTGCTTTTCTAGCCACATGGTGCATTAGTTTATTTGGGGCAACAATTGAACAAATGGTAGTATTAGCTTTCTTAATGCCTATTGTAGCTTCAATGGGTGGAAATGCTGGAATGCAAACACTTGCAGTTACAGTAAGAACCATAGCTACAAATGATTTAACTGAAAATAATTTTTCATCAAATGTATTTAAAGAATTTTCTATTGGTATTTTAAATGGAATTATATTTGCAGTTATAAGTGCTTTAATTGTTCATATATGGTTTCAAGACAGTATCCTTTCACTGATCATAGCAATATCAATGGTACTAACAATGATCATAGCCGGATTATTTGGCATACTTGTTCCTTTTACTTTAAAAAAAATGAATATAGATCCAGCGATTGCCTCAAGTGTTTTTGTGACAACAATTACAGATGTAATTGGTTTTGTTTCTTTCTTGGGAGTTGGAGCTTACTTTTTATAAAATTACAGGTTATCAATCAATCTGACATTGTTTAAATAATAAGCAATAAATAATCTTGATTTTTTTTTTGTACTTGAAATTTTTAAATTATTTATATTTCTAAGCTCTAAATAATCAATTTTAATTTTATAATTATTTTTTAATTCTTTTTTTTTAAGATTTAAAAGGCTCGAAGTTTTTTTCTTACTTTTAATATTTTTTTTAATACTTACCAGTTTTTTATAAATTTTTGCTGCAATGGCTAAACTAGATTTATTTAAAAGAAGGTTTCTTGATGAAAGTGCTACATTGTCCTTATTGCGTATTGTTTTACAAGGAATGACCTTCGTTTTATATATTTTTTCTAATTGTTTTTTTACTAAATATAATTGTTGAAAATCTTTTTCTCCCATAAATATTTTTTGAGGGTTTATAATTTTAGTAAGTTTATTCATAACATCTAAAACACCTTCAAAATGACCTTTTCTAAACTTTGCGCACAAAATTTTATCTTTTTTTGGTAATTTAATTTGTGATTTTTTATTATCTTTGTATATATCTTTAAATCTAGGAAGATAAACAAAATCAACCTTTTTGCTTTTTTTAAGAATTTTTAAATCCTTCTTGATATTTCTTGGATAGGATCTTAAATCTTTATTATTATTAAATTGTTTCGGATTAACAAAAATACTTACAATTGTTTTTTTACAAAGTTTATTTGATTTGTCTATTAGTGACAAATGACCCTTATGTATTCCACCCATAGTAGGAACATATCCAAGGTCATTAAATGGCCTTAATGATTCAAATAATGAAGTATTGTTTAATAAAATTTTCATTTGTATTTAAATATTTAATAAGTAAAACATTTAAATGATTAAACAAGCAATTATTCCTTTGGCTGGTTTAGGCACTAGGCTGCTGCCTTTAACTAGTGTATTTGCTAAAGAACTTCTACCTATAAACGGTAAGCCAGGAATTGAGTATATTCTTGATGAATGTATAGATGCCGGAATTAAAGAAATAGTCTTTATAATATCTACCAAGAAACAAATGATTAAAAAATACTTTTACAGTGATAAATTTTATCAAAACATTATTAAAAAAAAAAAAGATAAAAGAATAATTGATGAGTATAAAAAAATACTAAATTATAAAAAAAAAATAAAATTTGTATATCAAAATATTCCCAAAGGCACTGGTGATGCTGTTCTTAAAACACAAAAATATATTACAAATAAGTATTTTTTGATGCTATTACCTGATGATCTAATAATAAAAAAAAATTGCTCGAAAGCCATGATTAGAACTCATAAAAAATATAAGGCATCCGTCATGGCCTCTATGAAAGTAAATAAAAAAACTGTCTCTAGATGGGGCATTTATAAATTAAATAAAAAATTAAATAAAACAGATTATGTAATTGATGGTGTCGTAGAAAAACCATCTCTTAAAAATGCTCCATCAAATAATGCTGTCATAGGTAGATATATACTACCACGAACAATTTTTAAGAAACTTAGATCACTTAAACCAAGTGCAGGAAATGAAATTCATATAACAGATGCAATTCAAGAGTTGATAAATGATAAAGAGAAATTTGTTGCTCATAATTTTGATGGTAAATATCTTGATTGTGGAACAATGAATGGTTACATCGAATCATCAAAAGTAATAGGTAAATTATGAAATTATGTATGATTGGCACTGGTTATGTAGGTTTAGTAAGTGGTGTTTGTTTCGCTGACTTAGGTAATGATGTTATATGTGTGGATAAAGATAAAAACAAAATTAATAATTTAAAAAAGGGTATTATACCTATTTATGAGCCCGGTTTAGAAGAATTAGTTTTAAAAAATTACAAAAATAAAAGACTAAATTTTTCAACAAATATAAAAGAATCTATAAGGAAATCCGATATTGTTTTTATATGCGTGGGAACTCCAACTAAAAAAAAAAGTAATAGTGCAGATCTTAGCCAAGTTTACTCTGCAGCAAAAGAAATCTCTAAATCTATAAATAAATTCAAAATTGTAATCAATAAATCCACAGTCCCTGTAACAACAGGTGATGAAGTTGAGAAGACTATTGCAAAAAAAGTAAGTAGAAAGTATTTCTCAGTGGTTTCAAATCCTGAATTCTTAAGAGAAGGAGAGGCAATACGGGATTTTATTTATCCCGATAGAGTTGTTATTGGTTGCAATGATGAAAAATCTAAGAAAATATTAAAAAATTTATATTCACCATTAATATCTAAAGGCGCTAAGTTTGTATCCACTAATAGGCGAGCTGCAGAGTTAATTAAATACGCTTCTAATGCTTTTTTAGCAACGAAAATTACATTTATTAATGAAATAGCAAATTTATGTGAAAAAACAGGGATTGATGTTGAGGATATATCCATAGGTATAGGGCTTGATAAAAGAATTGGAAGTAGATTTTTAAGAGCAGGACCAGCTTACGGTGGATCTTGTTTTCCAAAAGATACTAAAGCAATTGTTTCTACAGCAGATAAATTTAAAACTAATTTATCCGTAATAAAAAGTGTAATTAAATCCAATGAAATTAGGTCAGATATATTGCAAAAAAGAATTAATTTAATATTAAAAAATAAATTTAAAAATAAAAAAATATCTTTTTTGGGGGTAACATTTAAAGCTAACACAGATGATATGAGGGATTCATCAAGTTTAAAATTAATTCCTTATTTATCAAGAAGAGGTGCTCAAATCAAATACTATGATCCTACTGGGGTTAAAAAGGAATTAAGTAAATTAAAAAATGTTGAATTCTCAAAATCTATAAAAGATTCAATTAAAGGATCTGATTTGGTTATAATTCATACTGAATGGAATGATTTCAAATCAATAAATTTTAGAAAATTTTCTAAAAATAAAAATCTCATTATTTATGATATGAGAAATATTTTTTCTCCTGATAAGATTAACAAAATGGGTTTTAAATATTTTGGAATTGGAAGATAGTATTAATTTAATTCAAAAATTGCATCAACTTCAACTGATACACCTAAAGGCAAACTATTAGCGCTAACAGCAGCTCTAGTATGCATACCTTCCTCACCAAATATTAATGCAATAAGATCCGAAGCACCATTAATAACTTTTGGTTGCTCAGTAAATTCTTCAGTTGAATTAACAAAACCAGTTAACTTAACACATGACTTAATTTTAGATAAATCATTATTGCATGCTATCTTTGCTTGAGAAACTATACTTAAGCCACACCTTTTCGCAGCTTCATAACCTTGTTCTATTGTAAGATCTTTGCCAATCTTACCTTTAATCAATTCACCATTTGATGCGATTGATATTTGTCCTGAAATATAAAGTAATTTACCAACAATTTTAGTTGCAACATAATTTCCCGCAGGTGCTTTTGCTTCAGGCAAATTTATACCAATTTCCTTTATTTTATTATCGAAGGACATTAAATTTATTTAGGTTCTTTACAAAAAATGTGTTTTAAAGTTCTTTCATTTTTAGGTGGACATTCTTTTCCAATACTTCCCATTTCTTTTATGCCACTAGTTTTATCCTTTACAGTCGAACATGATGCTAAAGTAACAAGAATGATTATAAATAGTGATTTTTTTATCATTTTTTCCTTTTTTTATTTTTTTTATTTTTATCGTATTCCCTTCTTTTCTCAATAAGAATCAATGCTTCTTCCATATTTAATTCTGTAGGATCTTTTTCCTCAGGTATTGTTGCGTTTAAAGATTTATATTTAATATATGGTCCATATTGTCCTTTCATTATTCTCACAGGCTTCTTATCTTCGGGATGTTCACCTAAGTCTTTAATCATTAATGATGACATTCTTCCAGGTTTTGCTTCAGCTATAAGAGTAATAGCTCTATTTAATCCAATAGAAAAAATTTCATCGACATTTTCTATTCTTGCAGACCTATTCTCACATTTCAAATAAGGACCAAATCTCCCTGTATTTAAGGTGATTTCTTTTTGATTCTCTGGATTAATACCCAGTGATTTAGGAAGTGAGCATAAAAATTTAGCTTTTTCCAAATCTATACTTTCTAATTCAATTCCTTTTGGAATTGAAACATTTTTTAATAGTTCATTTACTTCAGGTTTCTTTTTCTTAGTTTTTTTTCTTTTTTTAGTTTTTTCTTCTTCAATATTTTCTTCAAGAATTTTCTCATATTGAAGATAAGGACCAAATCTTCCATTTTTCAAAAAAATATCATTTCCATTTTCATGTTTGCCAAGAAATTTTGGCTCTGCGAGTTGTGATTGAGCAGCTGCTTTAGCTTTTGATAATGGTCTTGTAAATTTACATTCTGGATAGTTTGAACATCCAATAAAAGCACCTCCTCTAAAACTATTTTTTAAACTTAGTGAACCATTTTCACATAACTGACATTTTCTTACTATTTTACCATCTTTATCAGTATCAAATATTAATGCTCCTAAACTCTCATTTAAAAGATCTAATACTTCTCTAGTTCTTTTTTCTTTAACTTCTGAAACATTGCTATTGAAGTCTTTCCAAAACATTTCAAGCACTTTTAACCAGCTTTCTTTACCTGAGGTAATTTCATCTAATTGATCCTCTAATCCAGCTGTAAAGTTATAATCAACGTATTTTGAAAATAGTTTTTCCAAAAATGCAGAAATTAATTTACCTCGATCCGTTGGAAAAAATCTTTTATTAACTATTTCTGCATAACCTCTATTTGCAATTGTTGAAATTATACTTGCGTAAGTTGAGGGTCTACCAATTCCTAACTCTTCTAATTTTTTTACTAAACTTGCCTCTGAGTAACGTGGGGGAGGTTGAGTAAAATGTTGTTCATCAATAATAGCCTCTATATTAATTGGTCCTTTTGACATCTCAGGCAAAATTTGCTCATCGTCATCTTTACTTTGATTTGAATAAACTTTTAAAAATCCATCAAATTTCAAAACTGATCCGCTTGATTTACATATAGTTTTATTGTCTTCAGATTCAATTGTTATTGTATTCCTATCAAATTTTGCTGTTTCCATTTGAGACGATAGAGCTCTAGACCAAATTAAAGAATATAATTTTTGCTGGTCAGAACTTAAATACTTTTTAACAGAATCTGGATTTCTATTAATATCAGTCGGTCTTATTGCTTCATGAGCTTCCTGAGCATTTTTTGCTTTTTTCCCTGAGTAATTATTTGGATTTTCTGGCAAGTATTCATTTCCATATTCTTTTTTAATAAAATTTCTAAAATCAGATACAGCATCAGCTGATAAATTAGTTCCATCTGTTCTCATATAAGTTATTAAACCAACTGTATCTCCCTCAATTTCTATTCCTTGATAAAGTTTTTGTGCTATTTGCATTGTTCTTGATGCACCAAAACCCAATCTACTAGAAGCAACTTGCTGAAGTGTTGAAGTAGTAAATGGCCCTGAGGGATTTCTACTAACAATTTTTGAGGAAATGTCATTTATGTTAAATTTTTTAGTCTTTATATTGGAAATTGCCTTTTCAATTTTCTCTTTATTTTTGAATGAGAATTTTTCAATTTTTTCTCCATCAAAATGAGAAATACTTGCTGTAATTTTACTTTTGTTTTTATCCTGAAAATTAATACTTAAAGTCCAAAATTCCTCTGGTTTGAATAATTCAATTTCATGCTCTCTTTCAGTGATCAATTTCAGTGCAACAGATTGAACTCTACCTGCTGATTTTGATCCAGGCAATTTAGTCCACAGTATTGGTGATATATTAAATCCAACCAAATAATCTAATGCTCTTCTAGCCATATATGCATCGACTAATAAGGGCTCTATCTTTCTTGGATTTTCAATACCATGTGTGACGGCTTTTTTTGTTATTTCATTAAATACCACACGTTCAATTTCTTTATCCTTTAATAGTTTTTTTTCATCCAGGTATTCTTTTACATGCCATGCTATTGCCTCACCCTCACGGTCTGGGTCAGTAGCAAGAATTATTTTTGAAGAATCTTTAGCAGCATCAGTAATTTCTTTTAAATATTTTTTTGAAAAACTATCTACTTCCCATTCCATTTTAAAATTTTGATCAGGATCAACTGATCCATTTTTTGAAGGAAGATCTCTAATATGACCATAGCTAGCTAAAACGGTATAGTTATCACCTAAATATTTATTAATTGTTTTTGCTTTAGCAGGGCTTTCAACTATGACTAGATTCATAAAATAACAAACTACTCAAAAGAGTTTGATAGTCAAATTAATAAATTTTTGTCTTAGTTTCTTCTTTATTTTTCAAGCGTTTAATATTTTCTATGTGGGTAAAAAATATTAAAATAAACATTATTACGTAAAAAAATACATTTTCTAAACCCTGAAAAATTAAAATATAAACTGGTACAGAAAGTGATCCTATCAAGGAAGCTAAAGATGAATATTTAGAAATAAAAAAAATTATTAACCAACAAATTCCAAATAATAAACCAAAAATAATATTTAAAGAAAAAAGTATCCCAACATATGTAGCTACACCTTTGCCACCTTTAAATTTTAACCAAACAGGAAATACATGACCTATAAAAGCGAATAAAGCTGATATATATACCGCATCAGGGAAATTAATTTTTACGTATAGAACAGGTATCACTGCTTTTAATACATCAAGTATTAGTGTCGAATAACCAATTATTTTATTACCGGTTCTTAAAGCATTTGTTGCACCAATATTTCCAGAGCCTATCTCTCTAATATCTTTTTTTAAAAATACTTTGGTTAAAATTAATCCAAAGGGAATTGATCCCATTAGGTATGAGATTATACCTATTATAAAAAGTTCCATTTTTATATTTTAAATAATTCTATACCTTTTACAAATGTATTGGTTACTTTTCCTTGAAGTTTCTTATCTTCAATTGAAGTATTTTTAGATTTAGAGATTAAATTTTCTTTTTTTACAATCCATGGTTTATTGATATCTACTATGCAAAAATCTGCATCATTTCCAATAGACAGGTTACCTTTATTTATATTTAATATTTTTGCTGGGTTGGATGTTAATGCTTGAATGATAGTTTCAAGTTTTACAGATCCGTTATGAAATAATTCTAAACTTAAAGACAACAATGTTTCAATACCAGATGCACCTGTTGCAGCTTGAGCAAAAGTTAATCTTTTAGACTCTTCATCTTCAGGTTTATGATCAGAAACAATTACATCAATAGTTTTATCTTTTAATCCTTGAACTAAAGCTTCTCGATCTTCTTCTCTTCTCAGTGGAGGTGATAATTTTAAAAATGTTCTAAAATCACCAATATCATTTTCATTTAATGAGAGATTGTTTATTGATACACCGCAAGTAAATTTAACATTTTGTTTACGTTCCTTAATTATATCTACAGATTTTGCTGCTGATAATTGAGATATATGATATCGACATTTTGTTTTTTCTAGGAGAGTAAGATCTCTTTCAATTATAATTCTTTCAGCAATATCTGGTATGCTTGATAAGCCTAGTTTAGTTGCAATAATACCAGAATTAATCATTCCATTTTTAGCTAAATCATAATCTTCAGCATGTTGCATTATAAGACATCCCAAATCTTTAGCTGAATTCATAATTCTAGACATAAGTCTAGTATTTTGAATTGTTTTCACTCCATCTGTAAATGCAATAATTCCTTTTTTAGCTAGTAAGCCAAATTCAGTCATATTAGTGCCATCAGTGTTTTGAGTTAATGAAGCGCAAGGAAAGATATTTATTTTAGACTTATCACGTCCTCTTCTTTTTAAAAAATCGACAATTGATACATTGTCTATAATTGGATCTGTATTAGGCATTGTTACAACTGAGGTAACTCCTCCAGATAATGCAGCATTACTCAAAGTTTTAAAATTTTCTTTATATTCATATCCTGGCTCACCTACAAAAACTCTCATATCTACTATCCCAGGAAAAATATATTTACCCTTTAAGTCGGTTGGTTTTTCTCGAGTTGGTAAATTATTTGTATTTACCTTTTTCCCTATAGCCTCTATCTTTCCGTCTTCTCCAATTATTAATCCACCATTTTCGTTTATAGAGTTATGAGGATCTATAATATTTGCATTTATAAAGTATTGTTTTTTCATTTATTCACAAAATATTTTTAAACATGCCATTCTTACAGCAACACCTAATTCAACTTGTTCCTTAATTACACTTTTATTTATGTCGTCTGCTAATCTTGTATCAATTTCTATTCCTCTATTCATTGGACCAGGATGCATAATTAGAGCATCTGCTTTTGCATGATCAAGTTTGTCAGGGGTTAATCCATAATATTCGTAATACTCTCTATTTGATGAAAGATATGAACTGGTCATCCTTTCATTTTGCAATCTAAGCATCATCACAATATCACAATCTTTGAGACCTTTTTTCATATCTGTAAAAGTGTTTACACCAAATTTTTCAATTTCTTTTGGCATCAGATTTGATGGTGCAACAATATTAACCTCAGCTCCTAACATTGTAAGAAGGTAAATATTTGATCTAGCTACTCTCGAGTGAAGGATGTCTCCACATATTGCTATTTTTAACCCTTGTATTTTTTTTTTTCTATTTCTAATTGTTAATGCATCTAATAATGCTTGGGTAGGGTGCTCACGTCTACCATCACCAGCATTTAACACAACACAATTAACTTTTTGTGATAATAGATTACAAGCACCAGAGTCTTGATGTCTTATTACAATTATATCTGGATGCATTGCATTTAAAGTCATTGCTGTATCAATCAAAGTTTCACCTTTTTTAATTGCAGAGTTACCCATATTCATTGACATAACATCTGCACCAAGTCTTTTTCCAGCAAGTTCAAATGAACTTTGAGTTCTTGTCGATGGCTCAAAGAATAAGTTTATTTGTGTTTTGCCTCTTAACACATCGATTTTTTTATTTTTACTCTGGTTTAATTTTATGAAAGCTTCTGACTCATCCAGGATATAATTAATATCATTAACTGATAAATCTTGGATACCTAACAGATGTTTTTGTGAGATTTTAATAGCGTTATTGGTTTTAATTGCCATTAAAACTAACTCTATAGCTATAAAGCCTCTAAATGGCAAGGATTAATTGTTTAAATAATCTATAGCCCCCTGAAGAATAAATGCAGCTGCGTTCTGATCTATATTTTTTTCACGCTTTGATACATTAATATCTAGCTGACTGGATAGATTAAATGCTCCAACAGTTGAAAGTCTTTCATCCCAAAGAAAAACATCTACATCAACATTTTTGTCTATATTTTTAGACATATCACTTACTGATTGAGCAGAAGGACCTAACGTACCATCCATGTTAATTGGATATCCAATCACAATTCCTTTAATATTGTTTTCCTTTATTATTTTTTTTAATTCGTTGATTAGATCACTATTATTGGTCTTATTGATTGTTTTAAATGGTGTGGCTATTGACTGTTTTTCATCACAAATTGATACACCGATTCTTTTTGAACCAAGATCTAAACCAATCAATCTAGAGGCTTCAGACTGTTTTTTTTTAAATTCTTCAATAGTGATCATATTGTATATTTTAAACTAAAGTGATAGTTTGCGACATATTTAAATACCATATGAGCATCGATCTTAAAACAATAAAGCACATATCTAAACTATCAAGAATTTCTGTAGATGAGAAAAAAGCAGAGAAACTTGCAGGAGATTTAAATTCAATTTTCGAATTTATTGAAAAACTTAACGAATTAAAAACTGACAATGTTGAACCATTAACTTCTGTTGCAGAAACAACTCTAAAACTAAGATCTGATAAAGTAGAAAGTAAAAACTTAAGAGAACAAGTAATAAAAAATTCTCCTAAGGAAAATGAAGATTATTTTGTAGTACCAAAGGTAATTGAATAATGTCAGATATAACTATACAATCATTATCTCTGTTAGTAGAAAATATAAAAAGTAAAAAACTTTCCTCAAGTGAAGTTACTAAAGCATTTGTTGACAGGTCAGAAAAATCTAAAGAATTAAATGCATATATAACTGAAGATTATGCAAATGCATTAAATAAAGCAAAAATGTTTGATGAAAAACCTAATCTGGATTTAAAATTACCAGGTATTCCAATGGCTGTTAAAGATTTATTTTGTACAAAAGATTTAAGAACCACTGCGGGTAGTAAGATTTTAAATAACTTCGTTCCAACTTACGAGTCAACAGTCACACAAAACATTTGGAATGAAGGAGCCATACTAATGGGTAAATTAAATTGTGACGAATTTGCAATGGGTTCCTCTAATGAAACTAGTTTTTTTGGTAATGTACAAAACCCAATTGATAAAAATTTAGTCCCAGGAGGATCGTCTGGTGGATCGTCTTCTGCTGTAGCTGCTCAATTAACACCAATAACTATTGGAACAGATACAGGTGGATCAATAAGACAGCCTGCTTCTTTTACGGGAACTGTTGGATTAAAACCAACTTATGGTAGTTGCTCTAGATACGGAATTGTAGCATTTGCGTCATCCCTAGATCAAGCTGGCCCAATGGCACAAAATGTTAAAGATTGTGCATTGTTACAGGAAGTTATTAGCACTTATGATGAAAAAGATTCTACATCGATAGACTTTAAAAGGAATGAGTACAGCAAAGAATTAACAAAAAATATTAAAGGTAAAAAAATAGGAATACCTAAAGAATATAGAGTAGATGGCATGCCTAAAGAAATAGAGGATCTGTGGAAAAAAGGCATTGAATATGCAAAAGATTGTGGTGCTGAGATTATAGATATATCTTTACCTCATACTAATTATGCACTACCAACTTACTATATCGTGGCACCAGCAGAGGCCTCATCCAATTTAGCTAGATATGATGGTGTTAAATATGGTTTTAGAGCTGAGGGAGAAAATCTTATTGATATGTATGAAAAAACTAGATCTGAAGGATTTGGTGCTGAAGTTCAAAGAAGAATAATGATTGGAACTTATGTTTTATCTTCAGGATATTATGATGCTTATTATCTTAAAGCTCAAAAGGTAAGAAAACTGATTAAAAATGATTTTGATGATGCTTATAAAAAAGTAGATGCAATTCTAACCCCATCCACTCCAAGTTCAGCTTTTAAAATTGGTGAAAAAACAAATGATCCAGTTTCAATGTATTTAAACGATATTTTTACTGTTCCTGTAAATTTAGCAGGTTTACCAGGAATATCTATACCTGCAGGCCATGATGCTAGAGGGTATCCATTAGGGTTACAGATAATTGGTAGAGCTTTTGATGAACAAAATATTTTAAACATTGCATATGCTATGGAAGAAAAAATTAATTTTAAAAACAACATTACTGATTGGTGGATTAAGTGAGTAAGAACAAATCTGAGTATCTAATTAATAGACATGATAATCAATATGAAGTTGTCATTGGTTTAGAAGTGCATGCACAAGTTTCATCGCAGTCAAAATTATTTTCAACATCTTCAACGAAATTTGGAGCTGAACCAAATACTCAAGTAAGTTTAGTTGATGCAGCATTTCCAGGAATGTTACCGGTAATAAACGAGTATTGCGTAAAACAAGCTATTAAAACAGGAATTGGTTTAAAAGCTAAAATCAATAAGAGATCTATCTTTGATAGAAAAAATTATTTTTATGCTGACTTACCTCAGGGTTATCAAATCTCACAATTCAAAGATCCAATTGTAGGTGAGGGAAAAGTAATACTTGATATGCCTGATGGTCAAAAAGAGGTAGGTATAGAAAGATTACACTTGGAGCAAGATGCGGGTAAAAGTATTCATGATCTAGATCCTAAAAATACTTTTGTAGATTTAAATAGATCAGGTGTGGCTTTAATGGAAATTGTAAGTAAACCCGACCTAAGATCTCCAGATGAGGTAAATGCATATATTAAAAAATTAAGATCTATAATGAGATATTTAGGAACCTGTGATGGAAACATGCAGGAAGGATCCTTGAGAGCCGATGTAAATGTATCTGTTAGAAAAAAAGGTTCAAAAGATTTTGGAACCAGATGTGAGATAAAAAATGTTAACTCAATTAAGTTCATGCAAATGGCTATTGAATACGAAGCTAACAGACAAGTTGATTTAATTGAGGATGGTCAAAAAATTGATCAAGAAACAAGACTTTTTGACACTAAAAAGAATGAAACTAGATCAATGAGATCAAAAGAGGATGCCCATGATTATAGATATTTTCCAGATCCCGACTTACTACCATTAGAAGTTTCAGACGATTTTATCGAAAATTTAAAATCAGAAATTCCAGAGCTACCAGATGAAAAGAAAAAAAGATTTATAGAAAAATTTAAATTATCACCTTATGAGGCTAACATTTTAGTTTCGGATATTGAAACATCTAATTACTTTGAAAATGTAATTAAGAAATCTGATGTAAAACTTGCAACAAATTGGATAATTGGTGAATTATTTGCAGCATTAAATGAAAAAAATTTAGAAATAACTGAAAGCCCTATAAGCGCAGGCAATTTATCAAAGTTAATCAATTTAATTAAAGATGGAACAATTTCTGGAAAAATTGCAAAAACAGTTTTCGAACAAATGATGGAAGGCGACAAGGATCCTAAAAAAATTGTTGAAGAAAAAGGTTTAAAACAAGAGAGTGATCCAAAAGCACTTGAGGCGCTGATAGATAAGGTTATTGATGATAACAGAGATAAAGCTACCGAATATAAATCAGGTAAAGTTAAATTATTTGGTTTCTTTGTTGGCCAAGTAATGAAAGTTTCTGGTGGAAAAGCAAATCCTCAATTAGTTAATGAGATTTTAAAGAAAAAACTTTAGAATTTATGGGTTCAGACCTAAATATAACTAAAGAACTCCAAAACTATATTTTAAGTCATGGATTTAATTTACATCCAATCCAGAAAGAAATAATTGATTACAACACATCACTTGGTGATATCAAAAGAATGCAAATCTCAATTTCACAAAGTCAATTTCTGTATTTAATTATAAAAATTTCAAATATCAAAAAAGTTTTAGAGATAGGGACATTTACAGGGTTAAGTACTTTATCTATGGCTTTGGCATTATCAGATGATGGCAAAATAATTGCTTTAGATAAAAATGAAGAAACCAATAAAGTTGCAATAGATTTTTTTAAAAAAGCTAATCAAGACCATAAAATAAAAACATTAATAAAACCTGCTCTAGAAAGTTTAGATGAAATTAAAAATGAAAAGTTTGATTTAGTTTTTATCGATGCTGATAAAATGAATTATATTGAATATTATGAACGTTCTTTACAATTATTGAACCAAAATGGTCTAATAATCATTGATAATGTTTTATGGTATGGAGAAGTTGTTAATGAAAACAATAATGATAAATTTACCAAAAATATTAGAGAGTTTAATAGTCATATCTCAGAGGACACAAGGGTTGAAAAATTAATAATTCCTCTTGGAGATGGAATGACCGTTTGTAGAAAATTATAATGTTTGAAGTAGTTGGCTTTTATAAATTTGTTAAAATTTCTTATCTAAAGAAAAATCAAAAAGTTTTATTTGAAACTTTAAAAAAGAAAAACCTTAGAGGAACAATAATTATCTCCAAAGAAGGTGTAAATGGAACTATCTCTGGTAAAGTTGCAGACATTAAATTCATAATTAACAATTTAAAAAGAACACTTAAATTTAAAGAATTTAACACTAGCAATGTCTCTAAAAGCTCATTCCAACCATTTCATAAACCTAAAGTAAAAATCAAAAACGAGGTTGTTCCTATGAATTTAATTTTAAATAAAAGAATAAAGAAAAAAGATAGCCATGTAGATCCAATCAAATGGAATAAGCTGATTAAAGAAAAAGATACTGTTCTAATAGATGCGAGAAAACCATTTGAATACGATGTTGGAACTTTTAAGGGAGCAATCAATCCTGATGTTCATAACTTTAGAGATTTTCCAAAATATCTAAAAAAATTAAAAAAAAATCAACCTATAGCTATGTTTTGTACTGGTGGAATTCGTTGTGAAAAGGCATCTGTATATTTAGAAAAAAAAGGTTTTAATAACATTTATCAGTTAAATGGTGGAATTTTGAATTATCTGAAAAAAACTAATAAGAAAAAAAGTTTATGGAAAGGTGAATGTTTTGTTTTTGATAACAGAATTAGTTTAAAACATGGTCTAAAAGTTGGTTCTTACTCGATCTGCAGTGGTTGTAGGAAGCCTATTTCTCTTAAGGATAAAAAATCAAAAAAATATGAGGAGGGCGTTTCATGTCCAAATTGTCACGATAATCTAACAGATAATCAAAAATCAAGATTTAGAATGAGACAGAAACAAATTAATCTTGCTAAAGGAGCAGGAAAAAGACATATCTTCCAAAAAGAGTATTAACAAATCTTAAATTAATGAATTTATTAAAAGATGAAGTTTCGCTGTTAGTAAGAAAACTTGCTGTACCAGCAAGTGTAGGAACCTTATTCCAAACACTTTACACATTCGTAGATACTTTTTATGCAGGAAAAATATCGCCAGAAGCCTTATCTGCTTTGAGCAAGTCTTTTCCGATATATTTTTTGATAATTGCGACATCTATTGGAGTTACCGTAGCGGGTACATCATTGATTGGCAGCAGTATTGGAGAAAAAAACGAAAAAAATGTTTTAAGTTATTTTGGAAATGTAATCATTTTTTCGATTATAATTTCGGTAGTTGTATCTATTTTAGGATTTGCTTTTGGAGAAAAGATATTCTTATTAATGAATTCTTCTCAAGAGGTAACAATTCTTGGACTCGAATATATAAATGTAATTTTTTTAGGTACGATATTATTTATTTTAGTGGTGGCATTAAATTCATTCTTACATGCAGAGGGAGATACTAAAACTTACAGAAACGTTCTAATATTTTCTTTTTTCTTAAACATTATTTTAAATCCAATTTTTATTTTTGGTTTTTTATTTATACCACCATTAGGAATAACTGGTATTGGGATAGCAACTTTAATTGCTCAATTTGTATCTTTATTGGTTATTCTGATAAAAATATTGAATAATCAAAGAATTAAACAAATAACTTTAAACCATTTCAAAGCTAAATTTTTTTTCTTAAAAAATATTTTTTTTCAATCAATGCCAATTTCAATTGCCATATTAGGATATTCTATTGCTGCAACAGTTGTTTTTACATATGTTGGATTATTTGGTGAATATGCTGTAGCAGGGTATGGATCTGCCACAAGAATTGAGCAAGTAGTTTTGTTACCAATATTAGGTATTAATACAGCAATAATTTCTATAATAGCGCAAAATATTGGGGCAAAATATTACGATAGAGTGGAGCAATCCTATTTCACCTCAATAAAATACGGTCTACTTATAATGTTAATTGCTGGTGTAGTTATTTTTATAAGTGCTGACATTGTTCCTAAATTCTTTTCTTCAAATCCAGATGTAATTATGCATGGCTCGATGTACCTTAAGATTTCTGCATTTATTTTACCTGCTTATCCAATATTTTTCTTATCAAATGGATTTTTTATGGCATTAAAAAAATCTGAAAAAGCCATGGTTAATAATATTGCCAGAAATGTGATAGTACCAGTTTTATCTTTTTACATTGCAAAGTATTTAAATGCAGATTTTAAAACTTTTTTTTATATTTGGGCTATCTTCCAATGGTTGATATCATTGATATTACTATTTTATGTTAAATATTATATCAAACATAAATTGGCTAATGTTTAATATTTTTTAAATATGTTTTTTACAAAAAGGAAAGCGATAATTTTAATTATAATTTGTTCGATATTTTTTATTTTCACATATAAAGATGTTAAGTCTGAAGAGATAAAAGAAATTTCTGGAAATGCTCAAATTATTGATGGTGATACAATAAAAATAAATTCAAAAAAAATAAGATTACATGGAATTGATGCACCTGAATTCAAGCAAAAGTGTAAAAAACCATATTTAACAATAATTTTTTTTACTTTTACTAAAGATTATCCATGTGGAAAAATTTCAACTCAAAAATTACAAAAAAAAATAAATAACAAAGTAATAACTTGTAAAATTTTGGATATTGACAGATATAAAAGATTAATTGGAGAGTGCTATAAAAGAAATTTAAATCTGAATTCTTGGCTAGTTTCAAACGGTTATGCAGTAGCTTATAGAAAATACTCAAAAAAATATATATCAAATGAAATTAATGCTAAAAATGAAAAAAAAGGTATTTGGCAAGGTAAATTTGAAATGCCATGGGAGTTTAGGAGAAAAAAATAATTTTATAATCTTGAAGCACAGTCTTCAATCCAAGAACAAAGATGTTCAGCAAAAGATCTTCTAACAAACAGATTTACGATATTTTCATCTTTATGGTGCAGAATCACATCTATATGATTTAAAACTGTCTGAGTTGTTGATCCTTTCTTTTCTTCAAATTCATTAAAATTAAAGGGAGATCCTGCTGAAAAAATTTCATAAATATTTTTACCTTTTATCTCTAATTGAACAAATTGATCTGTTACATCAGTAACAGCACCTAAATTTGTTTTTGAAATACTATTAAATAACATTTCATGTAGCTCGTATTTGTTGGTGTCCTTACTTACAAGCTGGTTAGAAACTATCATCCATTCATCTGGGCTAAGCCATATTGCCGTTAATTTATCACTAGTTGTTGAAGTGTTTGCCTCTGTAGGTAGGATCATATTAAGATTTTTACCAATATTTGTTAAAAACTCTCTTCTTTTACCTCTTAAATTAATTTTCATTACTTGAGAGATTTCTTTTACTGAAACACTTTCTTGATTAATTTCATTTTTAATAACTGAATTATAATTAAGCATTTAACCTCTCATTTTTCTCATCGTAAAACACTGGATTTGCAACAGTGACATTAATGTTTTTATTTTCCATTGGCACAAAAAGTTGCTTTCCCATCATGTCTTTGCCACCTCTGACAACTGCAAGTGCGATTGATTTGTTTAGGTTGGGGCTGAAATAACTTGAAGTTACATGTCCAAGCATTTCTACTGGACTTTTATTTAACTCAGAAACGATTTGTGCCCCTTCCTCTAAAATTACATTTGGATCTTCTGTTAATAATCCAACCAATTGTTTTCTATCTTCTTTCATTGTATCAGACCTATAAAGAGATCTTTTACCTATGAAATCGTATTTCTTCTTGCTTACTATCCAATCCATTTGAAGATCGATAGGGGTCATTGTTCCGTCAGTATCTTGACCAACAATAATAAAACCTTTTTCTGCTCTTAATAAGTGCATTGTTTCAGTTCCATAAGGTGTAATGTTAAACTCTTTGCCTGCCTCAATACACTTTTTCCATAAATCTTTTCCATAGCTTGCTTGAACATTTATTTCGTAGCTGAGTTCTCCAGTAAAACTAATTCTCATTATTCTGCATTGAATATTGCCGATTTTTGCTTCTTTGAATGACATGTGAGGAAAGCTTTCATCTGATAAATCTAAATCGGGAATTATTTTTTTAATAATTTTTTTACTATTAGGTCCACATAAACTCGCCGTAGCATAATGATCTGTTACAGAAGTTAAATACACATCAAGCTCAGGCCATTCTGTTTGAAGATAATCTTCAAGTTTACCTAAAACATTAGCAGCACCACCAGTTGTTGTAGTCATAAGGTAATGATTTTCACCTAATCTTGTTGTAACTCCATCATCATAAACCATGCCATCCTCATTTAGCATTAGGCCATATCTACATTTCCCTATAGCTAATTTTGACCAAGCATTTGTATAAACTCTATTTAAAAATTCAGAAGCATCACTTCCTTGAATATCAATTTTACCAAGAGTGGAGGCATCTAATATACCAGCGCTTTCTCTAGCAGCTTTACTTTCTCTTTGTACTGCCTGATGCATAGTTTCTCCGTTAATAGGGTAGTACCATGCTCTCTTCCATTGACCGACATTTTCAAATTCAGCTTTATTTTCAACATGCCAATCATTCATTGGTGTTCTTCTAAAAATATCAAAAAACTTTCCTACATTTCGACCTACAATAGTTCCAAATGTTAATGGTGTGTAAGGAGGTCTAAAAGTAGTGGTCCCTAATTCTCCCATTTTAACGCCTGCTGTATCTGCAATTATGCCCAACGCATGCATATTTCCTAGTTTACCTTGATCAGTTCCCATCCCAGTAGTTGTGTATCTCTTGACATGTTCGATAGATCTAAAACCTTCTCTTAATGCTAATTTTATATCTTTAGCCGTTGCATCGTTTTGATAATCTACAAATGGTTTAGTTTTGCCTAAAGGTTTATCGGAAGGTAGTAACCAAATATTTCTTTTTGAATTTTCCTGATCAATCTCAACTTTAATACTATCTAAATCTGTTTCATTAATATTAAGAGTATCTTTAAGCTTTTGATTTAAATTTTTAAGGATTTCATCAATTCTAAAATCTCCACCACAAGATCCTACACTTATTTGTTCAGATGTATTCTGATTTGGTAAGAAAATCTGTTTTTCCTCATCAAACTTAAGTTTACTACCTGATTGTGTATATAAATGTACAGCAGGTGTCCAGCCGCCAGCAACTCCTAAGCAATCACATAAAATAGAAATTTTACTTCCAGTAACTGAAGTGCCATCATTAGATAGCTTCATT
Source organism: uncultured Pelagibacteraceae bacterium (assembly GCA_902618695.1). Taxonomy (GTDB): domain Bacteria; phylum Pseudomonadota; class Alphaproteobacteria; order Pelagibacterales; family Pelagibacteraceae; genus Pelagibacter. The sequence goes on from CACNCB010000007.1 coordinate 23,282, forward strand.
ATTGAAATACTATTTAGTCTTTTATAACCAGTTGTATCAACAATCGAGTGTGACCAGTAAATTTTAATACCTGCTTCTTTTACTTTTTTAACAATTTTACTTTCGGATTGGTCTCTAATATCAACGATTGCTTCAACATTGATACCTTTATTATATAGTGATAAAGCACTTTCATAAGCACTATCATTATTAGTAAAAAAGACATTTTTACTACCACAAGCAACACCATAAAATTCACTGTATTTTTTTATTGCAGATGAAAGCATTATTCCTGGTCTATCATTATTATTAAATATCAATGGTCTTTCTAATGCACCTGTAGCTAAAATAACTTTCTTAGCTCTAATTTTAAGAAGTCTTTGTCTGATTTTATTTGTTTTATCTTTTGCCTCTAAATGATCAGTTAGATTTTCTCTAGCTAAAAGATAATTATATTGATGATAAGCAGCTACACTTGTTCTAGTTTTAATTTCAAGATTTTTAATATTTTTAAGTTCCTCTATTTCTTTTTTTAACCATTCAGAAGGAATTTTATTATTAATTTTGTTAAATTCATTGTTTTCATAAACAGTTGAGCCACCAAGTTCATTTTTTTCATCAACTAACAACGTTTTAAAATTATTTTTTGCTGCATTTTTTGCTGCTAATATTCCTGATATACCTGCTCCAACAACCAATACATCACAGTGAATATTTCTGTGGTCATAAATGTCAGGATCACTTGATGTTGGTGATTTCCCCAAACCGGCTGAGTGTCGTATAAAAAATTCATATTTCTCCCAAAAACTAGCAGGCCACATAAATGTTTTGTAATAAAAACCTGCCGGAAAAAAGGGGGAGAGAAAATTGTTTATTCCACCGATATCAAATTCTACACTTGGCCAACAATTTTGACTGGATGCCTCTAAGCCCTCGTAAATCTCAACTTCTGTTGCTCTAACATTAGGCTCTGTTCTGTTTGTACCAGGGTCTATTTGCACTATAGCATTTGGTTCTTCAGAACCAGATGTCATAATTCCTCTTGGTCTATGATATTTAAAACTTCTTCCAACTAAATGAACATCATTTGCAAGTAATGCTGAAGCTAATGTATCGCCTTTAAATCCATGATAAGTTTTGCCGTTAAATTTAAAGGATATTCTATTAGTTTCATCAATATACTCGCTAGATTTTACTCTTAGGTTTTTATTCATTTTATTGAGCAGGTGGTTTTTCACCCATCTTGTAAATTGCTTTTATTTCATCATTAGATGTATCTCTAACCATATTAAACCACTTGCGACAACCATGTGAATGGTTCCATCTTTCAAACTGAATACCTTTAATATTTTTTCTCATAAATAAATATTCTGCCCACTCATCATCACTTAACTCTGTTGGTTGCTTAGGTCTTTCGATATGAGCTTCACCTCCAGCCTTAAATTCTTGCTGATCTCTTTCTCCACAGTATGGACAGTTTATTAAAAACATTAATGAGCAACCGCTGCAGCACCATGTTCGTCAACAAGGTCACCGCTTACAAATCTATTTAAATTAAATGCAGCATTAAGTTTGTGAGGTTCATCGTTTGCAATAGTATGAGCAAACAAATCTCCAGATCCAGGAGTTGCTTTAAATCCTCCAGTACCCCAACCACAATTAAAATACAATCCTTTAATTGAAGTTTTACTTAAAATTGGACTAGCGTCAGGACAAATATCTACTATTCCTCCCCATTGTCTTAGCATTCTCATTCTACTGAAAATTGGATATAATTCTAAAATTGCATTTAATGTTCCTTCAACTATTTGATGACTACCTTTTTGGGTATAAGAAACATAATCATCTGTTCCAGCACCAATCACCAACTCTCCTTTATCAGATTGACTAACATATGCATGCACTGCGTTAGACATTACGACTGTATCAATAATTGGTTTTACAGGTTCAGAAACTAAAGCCTGTAAAGGTTTGCTTTCAAGGGGAAGTCTTAGACCAGCCATATTAGCTATTACACTGGAATGACCAGCTGCAACTACACCAATTTTTTTAGTTTTTATAAATCCTTTTGTTGTTTCTATTCCTTCAACACTATCTCCATTTCTTTTTATTCCTTTAACTTCACAATTTTGAATAATATCAACACCCATTGCATCAGCTCCTCTAGCATATCCCCAAGCAACTGCATCGTGTCTTGCTGTACCAGCTCTACGTTGTAGAGTTCCTCCTAAAACAGGGTATCTAATATCTGGTGATGTATTTATAATTGGACAAAATTTTTTAACTTCTTCTGTGCTCAAGTATACTGCGTCAATTCCATTTAGTCTATTAGCATGTGTTCGTCTTTTTAAATCTCTAACATCTTGTAAATTATGTGCAAGGTTCATTACACCTCTTTGACTAAACATTACATTATAGTTTAGTTCTTGAGATAAACCTTCCCAAATTTTTAATGCATGATCATATAATCCTGCACTGGCGTCCCATAAATAATTTGATCTAATAATTGTAGTATTCCGTCCAGTATTTCCTCCACCAATCCAACCTTTCTCGACTACGGCAATATTATTCATATTGTGTTTTTTTGCTAAATAGTAGGCTGTTGCTAATCCGTGGCCACCACCACCAACAATAACTGCATCGTACTCTTTTTTAGGCGCAGGATCTTTCCACGCTCTTTGCCAATTTTCATGATATGAAAGAGCATTTTTGATTAACGAAAATACTGAGTACTTATTTCTCATAATAATTGAATAATTACTTTATATATATTGAATTTTCAATACAATCGCTTAATACACAATGTCATATGGAAGAGTGGGTGAGAGGCTGAAACCAGTCGTTTGCTAAATGACCGTGCGAGGAAACTTGTACCGAGGGTTCGAATCCCTCCTCTTCCGCCACTAAAATAGAGGCTGATCTTTAAAAAAGTTTTTCATAGGCACAGGTCGTTGTTCCAAAATATATCTATAGACGTTATAATTTTCCATTACACGCTGTACGTAATTTCTTGTTTCTCTAAATTTTATTAATTCAACCCAATCAACATAATCAACTTGTTTTTTTTGTGGATCTTTATTTATTTTTTTCCAATATTTTACTCTATTAGGTCCAGCATTATATGCAGCGACTGCGAAAGGGTAGGCACCATCATATTGTAGAATTAAACCTGCAATATAATGTGAACCTAAATTAATATTATATTCTGGATCGGTTGTTAATCTTGATTTTGAATAAGGAAGTTTGGCTTGTTTTGAAACTAATTTTGCTGTGTAAGGCATCAATTGCATTAATCCTTTTGCACCTGCATGACTGTTAGCTTCTAAATCAAATTCACTTTCTTGTCTAATTATAGATAAGATCAAAGCACTTTCTGGAATTTTTCTTTTATTAATATATTTAGGAGTACTAATTATTGGATAATTGTATTTATTATGAAATCTTTTTTGGTAAGAAGCAATTTTTGAAACCTGAATAGCAAAATCATATCTGTTTATACTTGTAGCTAATTCTGCAGCCAAAACTTCACTGCCTTTAGCTATATTGTCATTAGCTAAATGCCTTAAAATATGTTTTGTATATTTGTCTTTCTTTAATTCATCTAGAAGATAAGAAATTTTTACAAGCTCTTTATTAAAAAATTGAATTCTATATTTTGGATCAATTTCCATGTCTTTATCTAACTCAAACTTTACATTTGGATTTAATTTTAAAAAAGCTAGTTGACCATAGTAAGTAGTAAGATATTTTGTAGCTTCTCTATACCAATTTTTTGATTGCTCTCTTTCGCCTATTTTTTCATATGCTCTTCCAAGCCAATACGCACCTCTAGATAAACTTATTGGATAACTAACATTTTCATAAAAATTTTTAAAATGATTTTTAGCAGTCATTGGATCGTTTAAAAAACTTAATGCTATCCATCCACTCATCCATTCAGCAGCCGCATATTCAGATCCCTCAGTCATTCCATGATTACTTGAAATTTTATATGAAACTTCATATTTCTTTTTATAAAGCAATGCTCTTGAAATAATTTCTCTTTCTTTCCACCATTTATCAGGTCTAACTAAATATTCCTTATCATTTCTTATTTTCAATAATATTTCAGCTGAAGAATCTACACGCCCTTTTTTTCTTCTCCATTTCAATCGATCATAGTTTAATCCAGCATCATTCTTAAATTTTTGCGGAACATTTGCTATTGCTTGGTCAACTCCATAGCCTTTACTCATTAAAAGATGTCTTGCTTTATATAAAAGTTCGTAATCTTTTGGCAGATACCGTATTAACCTTTGTAAATCCCAACGCTCTCCGTTCCAAGCTAAATAATCAGCTCGTTTAATATAGTCATCTGCATTTAAATATTTTTTAAATTTTTTTCTAAAATATTTTAATTCGTTTTTAGATAAATCTGCTGTTACCCAGCCTTTTTTAATTAGTTTTGTACCCTTGTTTTTGTCTCCAGCCAAAATGTAACTTTCACCAAGTATCATTTTTCCATAACCACTTAATGGATCTTTTTCTCCAAACCAATTTATTATTTTTTTAGGTGAAACACTTTCTGTTGATAGTTTGTGTTCAGCAAGATATCTAATTCTGTCTATTCTAGGATAATCTGAATTTTTATTTAAAAAAACTTGATATTCGTAAAAGGAAGCTTGATTACCAGAGGTTAAAAGATGTCTCCATTGTATAAAATTATAAATTGAGTTGTCTTTTGCTTTTTTGGCTATTTTTAGTGCAGATAACCATTTGCTTTTCTGCATTTCTGAAATGGCTTTTTTAGCTAACCCGAAGTCTTTTTTACTATAATATTTTGAAATCTTTATATTCATTGATGAGTTAATGCCCGCTACAGTTGGCTTTTTTTTTGGTATTTTAAAACTTAATTTTTTTTCTTTTAATACAAGCTCTTTTTTAACAATCACTTCTTCGATTTTAATTTCTTTAGTTTTTGAGGGTTTCTTTAAAGGCTTAAGAATATTTATAGAGATTTTTTTTTGAATTTCTTCTTTGCTCAAAACAGGTTTCTTTAATGGTACTAGTGAATTAATTTCAGCAAAGAGATTATTTGAAAACATTAATATTGATGCAGTGAAACCTAAAAATAATATTTTTTTGAGCATAATCTTTTAGTATATGAATCTTTAAACTATGTTATAAGTATTTATGTTTAAAGGATCAAATGTTGCTTTAATTACACCATTTAAAAATAATGGTCTAGATGAGGAAGCATATATAAAATTAATCCATTTCCACATTGATAATGGCACCAATGGTCTTGTTCCAGCTGGTACAACGGGTGAGTCACCTACGTTAACTCATGATGAGCATGAAAGAGTAATAGATTTATGCATAAAAGAAAGTAATGGAAAAATTCCAGTTATTGCTGGTACGGGCTCCAACTCAACAGAGGAGGCGATTTCTTTAACCACACATGCAGAAAAAGCAGGAGCTGACGGTGCTTTGATAGTTACACCTTATTACAATAAACCAACCCAAGAAGGCTTATATCAACATTATAAAGCAATTAATGACAAGTCTGGTATTCCAATTATAATTTATAATATTCCTGGCAGATCTGTGATTGATATGTCAGTGGACACAATGGCTAGACTGTATGAATTAAAAAATATAGTGGGTGTTAAAGATGCAACAGGTGATTTAGATAGGGTTAATCAAACACTTGAAAAAATGGGTAAAGATTTTATTCAATTAACTGGTAATGATGACAATGCTTTTGAATTTAATAAACGTGGTGGGGTAGGTACTATCAGTGTAACAGCAAATATTGCACCCAAACTTTGTTCAGATTTTCAAAAACTCTCTAAATCAGAGATCGATAGCGAAATGAAAGAGGCAGAAAGATTGGATAAAATATTACAACCAGTTCATCACTCAATGTTTATTGAGAGTAATCCAAGCCCTGTAAAATATGCTGCAAAACTTTTAGGACTTTGTGATGATAGTGTAAGACTACCACTTGTAAAAGTAACAGAGACAACAAAAGAAATTGTAAAAAAAGCTCTTCAGTCTGCTAAATTAATTTAATGAACAAAAAAACCAATCCTGGTTTGAAAATCATTTGTTTGAATAGAAAAGCTAGTTTTAACTATTTTTTTGAAAATCTTTTCGAAGCTGGTATTGTTTTAAAGGGATCTGAGATTAAATCAGTAAGAGATGGAAAGGTGAATATTGCTGAGTCTTATGCTGTTGAAAAGGGGGGTGAAATTATTTTGATTAATTCACATATATCTCCATACAAGCAAGCCAGTTACTCTAATCATAATCCAACCGATGAGAGAAAATTGCTTCTTAAGAAAAAAGAAATAAATAAATTAATAGGTAAAATGCAAAGAGATGGTTTCACATTAGTTCCAACAAAAATGTATTTTAAAAAAGGAAAAGCTAAAATAGAATTGGCTGTTGCTAAAGGAAAAAAGCAATATGATAAAAGAGCAACAAAAAAAAGTAGAGATTGGAATCGTGAAAAAGCAAGATATATTAGAAAATCAAGCTAAAACTGTATTTTTAGGAATAGGTTCAAATTTAGGTTTAAGAAAAAGAAATATAGAAAAAGCAAAATTTTTATTAGTAGAACATAATTTAGATTTTTTGTCAGTATCTAGTTATTACGAAACTCCTTCCTGGCCAGATCCAAGAAAACCTAAGTTCTTAAATATAATTTTAAAACTAAAATGCTATTACAGCCCTCAAGAACTATTAAAAATTTGTAAATCTATAGAACATAAATTGGGGAGAAAAAAAGCAAAAAAAAACTATCCACGTACATGTGATTTAGACATAATCGATTTTAATAAACTTGTATCAAAAAAAAGTTCTAAAATTAATTTACCTCACAAAATGATGCACAAAAGAAACTTTGTATTATTTCCATTATTTGAGATTCAAAAGAATTGGATCCATCCTGATAAACAAATTGATGTTAAAACCTTGATTTCTCTGCTTCCTTATAGAGACATTAGATCTATTAAACAAATTTGATTTCGTGTTATAACATCATTGATGCTAAATTCAAATGAACTTATAAATAAAGTTAAGAATTATAATAAATTTCTGAATCCTGAAAAATTGGATAAAGCATATAATTTTGCTGTTAACGCGCACAAGAGTCAAAAAAGAGCCTCGGGTGACCCTTATTCTGTTCATCCAATTGAGGTTGCAAATATTTTAACAGAATTAAAATTAGATAGCGCTACAATTACAACAGGTCTTTTACATGACACTATAGAAGATACTTTTGCAACTTACGAAACAATTAAACAAGAATTTGGAGATGAGGTTGCTGATTTAGTAGATGGTGTAACAAAAATTTCAGTATTTGAAAATTCAGCTGGAGCTAATTCCAAAGTTGAGAATTTTAGAAAATTAATTTTAGCAACATCAAAAGATATTAGAGTACTGCTAGTTAAAATTGCTGATCGACTACATAATATGAGAACCATTAAAGCGATTGCTAAAGAAGACAAAAGAAAAAGGATAGCTCAGGAAACTATGGAAATTTACGCACCATTAGCTGACAGAATGGGAATGCACAGAATAAGAGACGAGCTTGAAGACTTGTCTTTTGAAATTTTAAATAACGATGCAAGAAAACTAATCAAAAAAAGACTTGATGAAATAAAGTTGGACAGAAAAGATATTTTCAAAGAACAATCTTTTGAGTTAAGTGAAATCTTGAATGATAATGAAATTAATGCTGAGATACATGGTAGAGAAAAAACACCTTTTTCAATTTGGAGAAAGGTCCAAAAAAAAAGAGTTTCACTTGAGCAAATAACAGACATTATAGGATTTAGGATAATTTTAAAAAATGTAGATGATTGTTACAAAACGCTTGGTATTTTTCATAAAAAATGGAATTGCATACCAGGGAAATTTAAAGATTATATTTCATCTCCGAAGATCAATGGTTATAAATCTATTCATACATCTGTAATTGGTTCAAATAAAAAACCTATTGAAATTCAAATTAGAACACACGAAATGCACGAATTTGCAGAAAGAGGTGTCGCATCTCATTGGCAGTATAAATCTTCTGAAAAATTTAATTCTTTGAGCTGGAAGGAGTATGATTGGTTAAAAGATCTTGTTGAGATTATAGAAAAAAATGAAAATCCTGAAGACTCTTATGAGTATACAAAACTGCAAATGTTTCAAGAAAACGTATTTTGTTTCACACCAAAAGGTTCAGTAATAAAATTACCTAAAGACGCAACAGCTATAGATTTTGCATATGCTGTTCACACTAAAATTGGCAATTCAGCAGTTGGTTGTGAAATTAATGGAAACAAAGACGAACTACAAACTATTTTAAGAAATGGTGATCGTGTAAATATCATAACATCTAAAAATAATTCACCGTCACTTCACTGGATACCAACAACTAAAACAGGTAAAGCTAGAGCTGCAATAAGAAGGTATTGGCATGATAAAGGAGAGCAAAAAGAAGAAAAAACAAAAAAATATAATACTACATTATGGATGTCATTACCAGATAGACCAGGACAATTAGGAGATATAAGCTCACTTATTGGAAGTCATAAGTTAAATATATCGAGTCTAGAAATGGTTGGTAAAAATCCCAATTACATTAATTTTAAATTTAAATTAATTATTAGAAATCTTAAGAATTTTACTAATTTTATTGCAGAGCTAAAACAAAAGAGTATAAAATTTAAGATAATTAGACACGAAGAAAAAAGAAATGCTTTCACACAAAAAATCCTTAAATATTTTAAAAAAAACTAATGCATTATTAGAAGGTCACTTTGTTCTATCATCAGGTCTACATTCTTCAAAATATATTCAATGTGCGAAACTTTTAAGTTTTCCTAATTTAGCTGACAAAATTTGTAAATCTTTAGCAAATAAAATTAAAAAAAAGTTTAAAAAGATTGATTTAATATTATCGCCTGCAATGGGAGGAGTAATTATCGGATACGAAATAGGAAAATTGTTAAAAAAAGAAACAATTTTTTGTGAAAGAGTAAATGGTAAATTTACCCTCAGAAGAGGATTCAGTATTAAAAAAGGTGCAAAAGTATTAATTATAGAAGACGTAATCACTACAGGAAAATCTAGTTTAGAGTGTGTAAAGTTAATTAAAAAATCAAAAGCAAAATTAGTTGGATTTGCATCTATAATTGATCGATCAACTAAACAATCTTTAAAAATAAAAACTAGAATAACATCTCATCTAAAAATAGAAGTTCCAACTTATAAAGCAAATAAATTACCACCAGAACTTAAATCAATACCAATAAAAACTCCAGGAAGTAGATTTACTAAGTGAAAAGGTTAGGTGTAAATATAGATCATATTGCTACTTTAAGAAACGCTCGTGGAGAGAAACACCCTGATCCAATAGATGCAGCTAAAAAAGTTATTAGTTATGGAGCCGATTCTGTAACAATTCATTTAAGAGAAGATAGAAGACATATAAATGATAATGACGCAAAAAAAATATGTGGTTTAAAAAATGTGCTTGTAAATCTTGAAATTTCTACGAATAAAGAAATTGTCAATAAAGCACTTAAGATAAAACCCAATTTTATCTGTTTAGTTCCAGAAAATAGAAAAGAAGTTACTACCGAGGGAGGTTTAAATGTAAAAAAAAATCTTAATAAATTAGAGAAGATAATCAAAAAGTTTAAAAAATCAAAGATTAGAACAAGTTTATTCATTAATCCTTCTCCTATTGACATTAGATTGGCTAAAAAATTAAATGCTGATTGTATCGAAATACATACTGGAAAATTAGCAAGTTTAATTAAATCAAAAAAAAATTACTCTACTGAATTTAACAGAATTAAAAAAAGTTCTAAATTAGCATCAAGTTTAAATCTAGAAGTCCATGCAGGTCATGGTTTAGATTATAAAACCACCAAAATATTAGCAAAAATAATAGATATTGAGGAATATAATATTGGACATTTTATAATCGGAGAGTCTGTATTTTATGGATTATCTAAAGTAATTAAAAACTTTAAAAAAATTATAAAAAATAAATGAAAATTCTTGGGATTGGTGTTGATATTGTTGAAAATAGAAGAATTCAGAAATCTATTAAAAATCCATTATTTAAAAAAAGAATCTATACATCTAAAGAATTAAAACAATCTCATGCTGTTAAAAATAAAGTAGCTTATTTTTCAAAGAGATTTGCTGCAAAAGAAGCATTTTCCAAAGCTCTTGGCACAGGTTTTCGTATGAATTTAAATTTTAAAAATATAGAAGTTGTTAATGACAAAATGGGAAAGCCTTATTATGTTAAAAATAAAAAAATTACAAAAATTATTCAAAAAAATTTTAAAATCAAAAATTTTAAATGTTTTCTATCAATTTCAGATGAAAAAAATCACTCAACTGCATTTGCAATTATTCAAACATCATGAAATTAGATAAAAATTTCTTTTCAGAAAATATAAAAACTTTAATTTATGCATTAATAATTGCAGTTATAATTAGATCTCTTTTAATACAACCATTTTATATCCCATCTTCATCCATGGAACCCACATTATTAGTAGGGGACAGGTTGTTTGTTACTAAATATACTTATGGTTACAGCAAACATTCATTTCCTTTTAGCCCTCCAATATTAAACAAAAGAATTATGTTTAGCAGCCCTGAAAGAGGTGATGTAATTGTCTTTAAAACACCAGCAGATAATCGTACAGACTATATCAAAAGATTAATTGGTTTACCTGGGGACAAAATCCAGTTTATAGACACTAATTTATATTTAAATAATTCTCAAATTCTCAAATCTAAAATTAATAACAAAACAACTATTTTTTGTGGAGATAAAAGTATTGATGTTTATAGATTTGAAGAAAAACTTTCAAATGGTAAAAAATTTCATACTGTTTATTTAAAAGATTATACTTATCAAAATTCTGATGTTTTTACAGTTCCAAGGGACCATTATTTCTTTTTGGGTGATAATAGAGATTGTTCTAAAGATAGTAGATACTTAACAAGTGTTGGATATGTACATAAAGATAATTTAGTCGGAAAAGCTCAATTTATTTTTTTCTCCTCAGATAAAAGAATAGGAAGTTTTATTGAATTTTGGAAATGGCATAAGTCAATAAGATTTAGTAGAACATTTAATAAAATTAATTAATGAAAATTAGCTATCAGAGTTTAGAAAAAAAAATTGATTTAAAATTTAAAAATAAAGATCTGCTCATCCAAGCCCTTACACATAAAAGCTATAATCCAAATGAAAATAATGAAAAGATAGAGTTTCTAGGTGATAGAGTTCTTGGTTTAGTGATAGCAAAAAAACTTTTAGAAATTTATCCAGAGGAAAAAGAAGGTATTCTTGATAAAAAATTTGCATCGTTGGTTAATAAAAAAACTTGTCTGGATATAGCAGAAAAAATCAATCTATCTAGTTATATAAAAACATTTAATTCTTATAATAAAAAAATAAAAATTGAGGACAAAATTATATCTGATAGCTGTGAAGCTTTAATTGGTGCTATATATCTTGATAAAGGTTTTGCAATTGTTGAAAAAACAATTTTAAACCTTTGGAAAGATCATATTGAAAAAAGCGTAGTAACTGAAATAGATGCAAAAACAAAGTTACAGGAACAAACTTTAAAAAACTTTAAAAAATTACCAACTTATAAATTAATTTCAAATACAGGTCCAAGACATAAACCTATATTCAAAGTTGGAGTAAAATTGCCTAATACAAAATATTTTATAGCTACTGGAAAATCAAAGAAAGAGGCTGAGCAAAACGCTGCTATAGAATGTTTAAAAAATACGAATAAAAAATGAATTGGTCAGACGAAGGATTTTTAATAAGTAAAAATAAATATAATGAAAATTCATTAATTGCAGAATTATATACAAAAAATAAAGGAAAGATATCCGGAATTATATTTGGAGGTACTTCAAAAAAAATTAAAAATTATCTCCAAGTTGGAAACAAACTTCATGTTAATTATAATTCTAAAAATGAAAACAGGATAGGTTATTTTAAAATTGAAATTTTAAATGCCTATACCCCATTGTTTTTTGATCACAAACAAAAGTTGTCTTGTATTATAGCTGCAATGAATTTGATTAAAATATTAACAGCTGAGTCTCAATCTAATTATAAAGTATATTTAATAATTCAAAATTTATTTTTAATTTTAAGAGAAAAAGATTGGTTAAAAAAATATATATTTTGGGAATTAGAATTACTTAAAATATTAGGATATGACTTAGCGCTTGAAAATTTAGTTGAAAAAGATTTAGAAGATAACAAAACTGTTTATTATGCTAGTTCTTTGAATGAAAAAAAATATGTACCTAATTTTTTGATTGAAAAAGATATAGAGGTTAAAGATCTTGGTACTTTATTGAACGGTTTAAAATTAGTAGGAGATTATTTAGATAAAACTATATTAAGACCTAATAATTTAAACTATCCAAATAGTAGGATGTTATTCCTAAATACTTTAAAATAATTATCTAATTATTTTATCAATTCTATCAGCATAATAACTTACAATAGCATTGGCACCAGCTCTCTTAAACGCTACCAAACTTTCATATATCGCGTCCTTACTTATTAAGTTTTTCGCTATGGCTGTTTCAATCAAACTATATTCACCTGATACTTGATATGCAAAAACTGGTAATTTAAATTTTTCTTTTATTGACTTTATAATATCTAAGTAGGGCATACCTGGTTTTACCATTACCATATCAGCCCCTTCTTTAATATCTAATGCAACTTCTCTTAAAGCTTCATCAGAATTCCTATAATCCATCTGATAAGTTTTTTTGTCTCCTTTTAAAGAGCTTTTAGATCCAACAGCATCTCTAAAAGGTCCATAGAAGCTTGAAGCATATTTTGCAGCATAAGATAATATTTGAACGTTTTGAAAATTATTTTTATCTAAAGCTTTTCTTATTTTTCCTATTCTACCATCCATCATATCTGATGGGGCAATGACATCACAACCCATCTCTGCCTGAAGTAATGACTGATTAATCAGTACTTCTATAGTCTCGTCGTTTAGAACAGTGTTAGATTTAATTAAACCGTCATGACCATGTGATGTGTAGGGATCTAATGCTACATCACACATTATACCTATTTGATTTTTGTATCTTTTTTTAATTTCTTTAATTGCTCTACAAACTAAATTTTTTTCATTTAGTGATTCTGTTCCTAATTCATCTTTGTGTACATTTTGGGTTTTTGGAAAAAGCGCAATCATTGGAATCTTTTTTTTTATAGCTCTATCAACTATTTGACTCAATCGATTAATTGTATATCTGTATACACCTGGCATCGATGAAATCTCTTGACGTTTATTTGATCCTTCAATTAAAAAAATAGGTAATATAAAGTCATTTGGACTTAAGGTATTTTCTTGAATCAGTCTTCTTGACCAAGATTCTTTTCTATTTCTTCTAAGTCTAAGACTTGGATATTTACCAATAATCATGTTTTTAATTTACTTTTAAATTGCGACAAATGTAATATACACATATACAAAAAAAAGGGTAGAAAGCAATCAAGATGACATTAGAAAATTCAAAAGTAATAGACTTAAATATTAAAAAAGAGGATAGAGTTTTAGACTTTAGCGATTTTCAGAAACAAGAAATTAAGTTTGATATTGAAAAGTTGCAAGAAGCTTATCATCAAATAGTTAAGATTAAAAAATTTGAAGATGCTGGAGTAACTCACTTTGGAGCTATATCATTAACTCAAATACCCGGTGATCCAGATTCAATTAAAGGTAATAAAGCTAGGGGAGTATATTGGACAAAACCTGATAAATCCGGAAAGGAAGTAGTTAGAGATGAGTCTCTTGATGAGTCACAATATTCAGAATTTATAAAAGATTATGAAAATACATATTTCAAAGAGGTATATGACATCCTTTCATCTAGATATAAACTTGGTAGAGTAAGAATTCTTTTAAAAGAACCGAGATCAACTTTGAGTTGGCATAGAGATCCTGAGCCAAGATTACATATACCTATAATTACTAACCCAGGCTGTATAATGGTTATTGATAATGTTGCAAAGCACATGCCTGCTGATGGGTCAGTATGGGTTACAAATAATACGAAGTATCATAATGCATTTAATGGTGGTGAAGAGAATAGAATACATTTAGTTGCTTGTGTTTTAGATTACAAATTTAATTAATTTGAAAAAAATATTTATTTCATCAGATCACGCTGGATTTAGATTAAAAGAGTCAATCAAAGATTATTTAAAAAATAAAAAAGTTAAATTCGAGGACCTTGGACCAAATAATAATAGTAGTGTCGATTATCCTGACTATGCACATAAAGTTGCAAAAAAAGTCAAACTTAATAAGAGAAATGTTGGTATTTTAGTTTGTGGATCTGGTACCGGTATGAATATTGCGGCAAATAAGCATAAAAATGTGCGTGCAGCGCAATGTTTTAATCTAAAATCAACAAAATTATCCAGATTGCATAATGATGCAAACATCATTACATTAGGTTCGAGATTGATATCTAAAAAAAATGCTTTAAAGTTTGTAAGTGTTTTTTTAAACACCAAATTTGATGGTGGGAGACACTTAAAAAGAGTTAAAAAAATATAATTATGTCTAGTGAAAAAAATTATTTAAACGATAGCTATAAAAGTTTCTTTGAAGATAGTTTATCAGTAAAAGACCCAGAGCTTTATAAAGCAATTAGGGATGAATTAATAAGACAACAACAGCATATAGAACTGATAGCCTCTGAAAATATTGTTTCTCAAGCAGTATTAGAAGCACAAGGTTCAGTTTTAACTAATAAATATGCCGAAGGTTATCCTGGTAAAAGGTACTACAATGGTTGTGAACATGTTGATGTTGCAGAAAATCTCGCAATTGAAAGATTAAAAAAATTATTTAATTGTAAATATGCAAACGCACAACCACATTCAGGTGCTCAAGCTAATGGTGCAGTATTTTTAGCATTGTTAAGCCCAGGGGACACATTCATGGGTATGAGTTTAAATTCAGGTGGTCATATTACTCATGGATTGAAAATTTCAATGTCTGGGAAATGGTTTAACGCGATAGGGTACGATGTTGATAAGGACTCAGAATTAATTGACTATGACAATGTTGAAAAACTTGCTTTAGAACATAAGCCTAAACTTATAATAGCAGGTGGAAGCGCATATTCTAGAGTAATTGATTTTAAAAGATTTAGAGAGATAGCAGATAAAGTAGGCGCATATTTAATGGTTGATATGGCACACTTCTCAGGTTTAGTTGCAGGTAAAGGTTATCCTAATCCATGTGACTATGCACATGTTGTTACCTCAACTACACATAAAGTATTTAGAAGTGCTAGAGGAGGTATAATTTTAACTAATCACGAAGATCTTGCTAAAAAATTTAATACAGCAGTCTTTCCTGGTTATCAGGGAGGACCTTTGATGCATGTTATTGCAGCTAAGGCTGCTGGATTTTTGGAGGCCTTACAGCCAGAATTTCAAGATTATATTAAATCTGTTTTGGCAAATGCTAAAATACTTGCAGAAACTTTAAAAAATAATGGATTTAAAATTTATTCAGATGGAACAGATACTCATTTGATGTTGGTAGATTTAAGGCCTTATAATGTAAAAGGCAATCTTGCAGCTGAGAGTTTATCAAGAGCAAATATTACATGTAATAAAAATGGTATTCCTTTTGATACAGAAAAACCTATGATTACTTCTGGAATTAGATTAGGTACACAAGCAGCTACAACACGAGGTTTTGGATTAAGTGAGTTTAAAACAGTAGGGGAGTTAATAACAAAAACTCTAAAAGGTCTATCTGAAAACCCATCAGATAACAGCAAAATAGAAGAAGAAGTAAAAAATGAAGTTATTTCTTTAACTTCGTCATTTCCGATATATAAGAACCTTTAGTAAATGATTTGTCCGTGCGAAAAAAAGGGTGATACATCTGTTGTGGATTCACGACCTACGGAAGATGGTACAGCCATAAGAAGAAGAAGACTTTGTATTTGTGGTGAACGCTTTACTACTTTTGAAAGAATTCAAATTCGTGAATTAATGGTTGTTAAAAAAAATGGAAGAAAGTCAGTTTTTGACCGAGATAAACTATCTAAATCAATTTATATTGCACTTAAGAAAAGACCAATTGACACTGAAACAATAGAAAAATTTATAAGCCATATATCAAGGTCTTTAGAGGAACTTGGTCAAGGTGAAGTATCAACTAATACAATTGGCACAATGGTTATGGATGGGTTAAAGGATTTAGATCCTGTTGGTTACGTAAGGTTTGCTTCAGTTTATAGAAACTTTAGAGAAGAAAAAGATTTCGTGCAATTCGTGGACAAACTTAATGTCTACAAAAAAACATAAATTTACATTAAAAGATAAATTTTACATGGAGATAGCCTTAGATCTGGCTAGATCTCGTCATGGCCTCACTGGATCAAATCCTTCGGTTGGATGTGTAATTGTCAAAAATGACAAAATAATTTCTATAGGCCAAACTTCATTTAATGGAAGACCACATGCAGAGTCAAATGCAATTAAAAATAGTTTTGAAGATTTAAAAGACTCAAAAATGTATGTTACTCTAGAACCATGTTCTCACCATGGATTAACGCCACCGTGCACTGATTTAATAATTAAATCAAAAATTTCTGAAGTCATATATTCTGTTACAGATATAGACAAAAGAGTAAGTAATAAAAGTTTTAAAATTTTAAATTCAAAAAAAATAATTGTAAAAAAAGGTTTGTTAAAAAGTAAAATCGAAAACTTTTATTCTCCTTATTTTTTTAATAGAAATAAAAAATTACCTTATGTTACTGGCAAAATAGCTATTTCAAAAAACCATATTATTTACACTAAGTATCAAAAAAAAATTACAAATATTTATTCAGATATGTTTTCACATCTTTTGAGATATCAAAACGATGGTTTGATGATTACATACAAAACACTAAACAAAGATAATCCAAGATTAAATTGTCGTTTAAAGGGTTTGAAAAATTTTTCTCCTAAAAGAATTATTTTAGATAATAATTTAAAGACTAAAACAAACAGCTATATAATAAAATCTTCTAATAACAAAAATACTTTAATATTTTATAACAAAGCTGATAAATCAAAAATTTATAAATTTAAAAGAAAAGGCATTATTCTTGTTAAATCTAAAGTAGATAGAAATAACAGATTTGATATGAGAGAAATTTTGAAAAAGCTATATAATTTTGGCTGCAGGAATTTATTGATAGAGGGTGGAAATGAACTAACCAATTCCCTGCTCAAAAACAAAATTTTTAATAAATTTTATTTATTCAAAAGCCCTAAAAATCTTTCTAAAAGCTCTGAATATTTAAAATTTAGTGGCCTGAACACATTAAATCAAAAGTATCTAACAAAGATTAATTTAAATCTGAATTTGCGAAAAGACAGAATAACACTATATAGATAGAAATTATGTTTAATGGAATAATTTATAATCAGGGTATTATTACTAAAATTATTAAAAGACCCAAGGGTCTTAATATTTTTGTAAAAAGTAATCTTAAAGTCTCCGAAAAAGATATGGGTTTGTCGGTTGCATGTGATGGTGTCTGCTTAACTTTAATCTCATGTAAATCAAGAATTATGGAATTTTATCTATCCAAAGAAACAATAAATCGTTCAAAATTTAAATTTTTAAAAATAAGGGATAAAATAAATTTAGAATTACCTTTAAAATATGGGACAAAAATTTCAGGACATATTTGTCAAGGTCATGTTGATACTGTCGGCAGGGTACTAAATATTAAAAAAATAGATAAATCATTTCTTTTTGACTTTGATTTACCTAGAAAGGAGAGAAAACACTTAATTGAAAAAGCATCAATCTGTGTAAATGGAATTTCCCTCACAATTTCAAAAGTCACTAAAAAAGGTTTCCAGATATGGATAATTCCTCATACCTACAATGAAACGAATTTATCAACTTTAAAAAAATCTAGTTTAGTTAACATAGAGATAGATATCTTGTCTAAATACGTTAGGAATTATTTTCATGGGAAAAAATAATTTTGCATCAATCGAGTCAATTATAAGTGTTGCCAAAAAAGGTGGTATGTTTATTTTGGTTGACGATGAAAAAAGAGAAAATGAAGGGGATTTAGTTATTTCGACATCGGACTCGAATGCAAAGAATATTAACTTCATGGCGAAATACGGACGAGGTTTAATTTGTTTAGCACTCGATACTCTTCAAGCAAAAAGATTAAATTTATCTTTAATGTCTCCAGTTAATCAATCAAGAAACAAAACAGCCTTCACAATTTCTATTGAAGCTAAAAAAGGAATAACAACAGGTATATCTGCTAAAGATAGAGCTAGAACAATTAAAATTGCTTCTAAAAAAAAAGCAAATAAAAATGAAATTGTTTCACCTGGTCACGTATTCCCAATAATAGCCAAAGATGGTGGAGTACTGGTTAGAGCGGGTCATACCGAAGCCTCAGTAGATATCTCTAAATTGGCAAAAAAAAATAACTCTGCTGTAATTTGTGAAATTATGAATGAAGATGGAACTATGGCCAAAGGTCAGGATTTAATCAACTTTGCAAAAAAACATAAATTAAAAATTGGAAAAATAGAGGATTTAATCGCATACAGACTAAAAAAAGAAAAACTTATTAAACTTAAAAAGCAAAGCAAGATTGATGTAAAAAATCAAAAATATAATATTAGAATTTATGAGAATCTTTTAGATGGCTCAGAACATTTTGCCTTAATAAAAGGAAAAATTAAAAAAGGTATCACTCCAAGAGTAAGAGTAATTTCATCTAATGTGGTCCAAAACTATCTAATAAATCAATCACTACCCAATTCATTTAATAAGACCTTAAATTATTTTAAAAAATATCAAAATTGTGTTTTAGTATTTATTAAAGACTCAAATTTAAAATCAGTAACACAAACATTAAAAGATTATAAAAATAAAGATTTTTATAAAAAAGGGAATGACAAGTTAATAAGAAATTATGGTATTGGAGCTCAAATTATTAAAGACTTAAAAATTAAAAATATGATATTAATTACAAAATCTCCAAAAAAAGTTATTGGTCTTGATGGTTATGGTATAAAAATTACAAAACAAGAATTAATTTGATGAAAAAAAAAATTCTAATTGTTGTAGCAGATTATTATAAAGACATTTCTGAAGGCTTAATAAAAAGTGCATTAAAAATAATTCCAAAAAAAAATATAATAAAAATTATTAAAGTGCCTGGTGCTTTTGAAATCCCAGTTACAATCTCAAAACATATAAAAAAATTTGATGGTTTTTTAGCTTTAGGATGTGTAATTAAAGGTCAAACTCCACATTTCGATTTCATTTCTCAAGCATCAACAGATGCCATAATGAAATTATCTATAGATAGTAAAAAACCTATTGGAAATGGAATAATTACCTGTCTTAATATGACTCAAGCAATAGCAAGAAGAAAAAAGGGTGCTGAAGCTGCAGAAGCTGTGATATCAGTTCTATCTCAAAAATGAGAACTCATTATAATCCAAAAAATAATCCTAGAGTTATAATTATTCAGAAATTATACGGGAAATTATATAATGAAGATGATGATTTAGATTTTCCAAAACATAGATTTAAAAAATTCATTAAGGACATTGTTTTAGGGACGATAGAAAGAAACGATCTCATTTTAGATGAATTAAATAATAAATTAGGTGATGAATTTGTAATTGAAAAATTAGACAAAGTTTTTCAAACAATTTTAAAAGCAGCAACTTATGAGTTTATGTATAAACCAAATTTATCAATTAATATTATAATTAAAGAATATTTGAATTCATCAAATTTTTTCCTTGAAGACTCACAAACAAAGTATCTTAATGCTTTATTAGATAACGTTGGAAAAAAATTAAGATCTAAAAATGCATGAATTTGACCTGATAAAAAATTATTTTTCAAAAATAGCTAAAAACAATAAATCTGCTCTTAATTTAAATGACGATGTTTTTTTTGATAAAAAAAGAGGTGTTGTAATATCTGTAGATACATACAATATTGGCACCCATTTTATTAATTTTAAATCACCTGATTTAGTAATTAAAAAAATATTAAGATCATCTATTTCTGATTTAATTTGCAAGGGCGTTAAACCAAAGTTTTATTTTATTTCTGGTTCTGGAAGCAAAAAAACGTTTACAAAAAATAATTTATATAAAATTTCAAAGTCACTCAAATCAGAACAAAATAAATTTAATATAGATTTATGTGGTGGTGACACAACTTTTTCAAATAAACTAAGTTTTACAATCACTTCATTGGGATATTCAAAGAGAATAATTTATCGTAATAAAGCTAAATTAAGTGATGATATTTATGTTACTGGAAATTTGGGAGATAGCTATTTAGGATTTAAAGCATTAAGTAATAAAGCTAAATTTAGAAATAAAAATAGATTATTCTTTGTAGATAAATATTACAAACCAGACTTACCTCTAAATTTAACAAAATATTTATTAAAATTTGCTAATAGCTCAATTGATGTTTCAGATGGGTTAATTGATGATTTGTCAAAAATGATTAATAGACAAAATTTATCTTTTCATTTATTTGAAAAAAAAATACCTGTTTCTAAGAAATTGAGTAACTTGATTAAAAAACAAAAATTAAATAAAATTAATCTAATTTCTAACGGAGATGATTATCAAGTGTTATTTACTGCAGATGTTAATAAAGCTAGAATCATTCAAAACGCATCCAAAACAACTGGAATTAAAATAACTAAAATTGGAAAAATTATATCTGGTAAAGACAGATCATTGATATTTGATGAAAAAGGCAAGCAAATACAAGCTAAATCTAAAGGTTATATTCATCAGTTTTAGAAGTTAATCGTTGTCTTTTCTATCTTTTTTTGTATTGTGCGGGCTTAAAATTTAACAACCAACAACTTAAGGTTAATATGAGCGGAACAGTCGAAACAATACTATTATACACAATCGGAGCTGGTTTATTATCTATCGTTTATGGATTTTTAACTGGGAAAAATATTCTAAATTCAAGTGCAGGAAATGCAAAAATGCAAGATATTGCATCTGCAATTCAAATTGGTGCAAAAGCATATTTAGCAAGACAATACAAAACTATAGCTATTGTTGGTGCTGTAGTTTTAGTAATCGTAAGTATTGCATTTAGTCCCCTAGTAGGTCTGGGTTATTTAATAGGTGCTGCTTTGTCAGGTATTGCGGGCTATGTGGGAATGTTAGTTTCTGTAGAGGCAAACGTAAGGACAGCCGAAGCATCAAGAAAAGGCTTAGCTCAAGGTCTTTCTGTTGCATTTAAATCTGGTGCTGTAACTGGAATGTTGGTTGCAGGTTTAGCATTATTATCAATAGCTGTTTATTATTATATTTTATTAAAGTCTAATGTAGATGAGAGAGAAATTGTAAATGCTTTAGTTGCATTGGGTTTTGGTGCATCATTAATTTCAATTTTTGCAAGGTTAGGTGGTGGAATTTTTACAAAAGGTGCTGATGTTGGTGCTGATTTAGTTGGAAAAGTTGAAGCCGGAATACCTGAAGATGATCCTAGAAACCCTGCTGTAATCGCAGATAACGTTGGAGATAACGTAGGAGATTGTGCAGGTATGGCTGCAGATTTATTTGAAACTTATGCGGTTACAATTGTTGCAACAATGGTTCTGTCTTCAATTTTCTTTGTTGGTGATCTTAATATGATGATTTACCCTTTATCTATTGGTGCTGCATGCCTATTAACATCAATTATTGGAACATTTTTTGTTAAACTTGGAAGAAGTAATAATGTTATGAACGCTTTGTATAAAGGATTTGTTGTATCTGCTGTAGCTTCTTTAGTAATATTATGGCCAGTTACAGATCACGTAATTGGTTTTACAAATGAATTTACAGTAAATGATAAAACTTTTAATGGAATGGATTTATATTATTGTGGTGTTATAGGGTTAGTTATAACTGGATTATTGATCTGGATAACTGAATACTATACAGGAACAAGTTACAGACCAGTTAAATCTGTTGCTTTGTCATCGACTACAGGTCATGGTACCAATGTTATTCAAGGATTGGCTGTTTCTATGGAAGCAACTGCTATTCCTGCATTGATCATTGTTGCGGGTATCTTAATAACAAATACTATTGCTGGTTTGTTTGGGATAGCTATTGCTGTCACTACAATGTTAGCATTAGCAGGAATGGTTGTAGCTCTCGACGCATACGGACCAGTAACTGATAATGCGGGTGGTATTGCTGAAATGTCTAATCTTGATAAGAAAGTTAGAAAAACAACAGACGCCTTAGATGCAGTAGGAAACACAACTAAAGCAGTTACAAAAGGTTATGCGATAGGCTCTGCAGGTTTGGGAGCATTAGTTTTATTCGCAGCTTATACTGAGGATATTAAGCATTTCTCAAAAGAGGCAGGATCAGCATTAGAGGGAATTGTAGTAACTTTTGATCTATCTAATCCTTATGTGGTTGTTGGTTTATTAATTGGTGGAATGTTACCTTATCTTTTTGGTTCAATGGGAATGCAAGCAGTTGGAAGAGCAGGTGGTGCAGTTGTGGTTGAAGTAAGAAGACAATTTAAAAAATTTCCTGGTATTATGAAAAGAAAACAAAAACCTGATTATGCAAAATTAGTAGATTTGCTTACTGTTGCAGCAATTAAGGAAATGATTATACCATCATTGTTACCAGTATTATCTCCTGTGGTTTTATATTTTGTAATTCTATCAATTGGTGGACAAGTTGCTGCACTAGCTGCAGTTGGTGCAATGTTACTTGGTGTGATTATCACAGGTTTGTTTGTTGCTGTATCAATGACAGCAGGTGGTGGTGCTTGGGATAATGCAAAAAAATATATTGAAGATGGAAATCATGGTGGAAAAGGTTCAGAAGCCCATAAAGCTGCTGTAACAGGTGATACTGTTGGTGATCCCTACAAAGATACAGCAGGTCCAGCAGTGAATCCAATGATAAAAATAACTAATATTGTTGCCTTACTTTTATTAGCAGTTATAGCTAATTAAATATTATTTTTTTATAATGGCTCTGTTATCATATTAATAGAGCCGTTATTTCTTATTTCGATTTCTCTTAGGACTATCAATCTTTTGCCTTAAACTTGAAACGATACTAAAAACAAAACTATCTTTTTCAGACATTTTTGTTGTTTTGTTTGTAAATAAAATTTTATTTTGATCTTCTATATTGTAAAATTTTTTAAATTTTAATACACCATATCTATCAATTTCTAATAACAATACATTGTTTTTTTCAACTTTTGTTTTACCTAGTTTAAAAATTGATGATTTTGTTTTTTTATTTTCAATATAAATCCAATAATTATTACTTACTAAACTTTTGGTTGAAGGAGCACCTAAAATGTTAATTATTTCATTTTTATTTGTTTTATTTATAATTAATTTTTTTTGTTTTAAATCTAAATTCGATACACCATGATATTTCTCAATAGGTTTTAATTTACAATTTGTAACTATAAAAAATAAAAAAATTAGATATAATATTTTTTTCATGAATATTAAATACATGTACCTTTACAATAAAATGATAAAATACTCTAGAAATAAAGATTTATATAAACTAAAGAATAACAGAGAAGATAATTTTTCAGATCGTTTATCAATTTTTTTACTACATTTTTCCTTTTTTTTAAAAAATTACAAAAATGAGGAAAATAAGAAAATTCTCCAAGAGATATACGATTTAAATTTTCGTCAATTAGAGTTAAGTATAAGAGAAATTGGTTATGGTGATCAATCAATTAATAAAAAAATGAAGGATTACTTAAATCTTTTTCATTCAATGGTATCAGAAATTCACTTTTGGGATGATTTTGACAAGGAAAAAAAAAGTAAAAAAATCTCTTTTTTTTTGAATGATTTTACTAATATTGATAATTTAGTTGATTATTTTGACAAATTTGATGATTCTTTGTCAAAAAAAACTTTGAATTCTTATTTAAAAAGTGTAAGTAACCCATAATTATGGCTGTACCAAAACGTAAACAAACCCCTTCCAGAACAGGAATGAGAAGAGCTCAAACTATGAAATTTTCAACTAAAAATATAGTTGAGGATAAAAAATCTGGTGAATATAGGCTTTCCCATCATCTTGATCTTAAAACAGGCATGTATAAAGGAAGACAAGTTTTAGACCCAAAAGAATAGTATATAATAATCTATTAAAATGTCAGATTTGATAAAAATTGCAGTTGATGCAATGGGTGGTGATGGATCACCAAAAAAAATAATAGATGGTATTATTTTTAATCATTCAACAAATAAAAAAAATTTTTATAAAATTTTTGGGAATGAAAATATGATAAATCCATTAATAGAAGGAAAAGTTCCTCAAGAATTTTTTGAAATAGTTCATACAGAAAAAAAAATTGAAAGCACTGATAGTCCTTTAGAAGGAGCTAAGAGAGGCAAGGATACGAGTATGTGGCTTGCTATTCAAAGTGTCAAAGATAAAGAGGCCGATATAGTGATATCTGCTGGTAATACCGGAGCACTATTAGTTGTATCAAAATTGAATTTAAAAATGATTGAAAATATAGATAAGCCAGCTTTGTCTGCTTTATGGCCAAATAAAAAAGGTATGAGTGTTGTCTTAGATTTAGGAGCAAATATTGAATGTAGTTCTAAAAATCTCTTAGATTTCTCAATTATGGGTGCTTCACTCTACACATCTCTTTATCCAAATGATAAACCTAATGTTGCTTTATTAAACATTGGTTCAGAAGAATTAAAAGGTAATGAGATTATTAAAGAAACGTATCAATTTTTAAATGAAAAAAAATCAGATAATTATAACTTCTATGGATACATAGAAGGAAATCATCTTATGGATGGACAGGTAAACGTAATTGTATCGGATGGTTTTACAGGAAATGTTGCATTAAAAACTGCAGAAGGTACCGCAAATTTTATAACCAGTGAATTAAAAAGTGCTATGACAGGTTCATTATTGGGTAAAATTGCATCTTTATTAAATATATCAAACTTAAAGAAATTTAAGAAAAGACTAGATCCAAGATTATATAACGGGGCTATATTTATTGGTTTAGATTCACCAGTTGTAAAAAGTCACGGTGGAACAGACTATATTGGTTTTTCAAATTCACTAGATGTTTGTAATAGAATTGTAAAAGGTAGTTTGATAGAAAAGATAAAACAGAATATTTAATATGAGAATTAATTTAACTAAAAAAGACTTAGTTAATTTGGTTTATATGCAGCTTGGCTTTTCAAAGCAAATTTCAGAAAATTTAATTGAAGATTTTTTATCTACTATAGTATCTAATATTAAAAATGAAAAAAAGCTAAAATTATCTAAATTTGGAACTTTTACTATAAGACAAAAAAAATCTAGAATTGGAAGAAACCCTAAAACTAAGGAAACAAAAATAATTTCAAGTAGAGATGTTGTGCTGTTTAAACCATCAAAGGAATTTAAAGAATTTATCAATTCGAAAGATAATGGATAAATCAGATAGCGCTTATAAGACTATTGGTGAAGTTGCAAAAATATTAAATCTTAAATCAAATAATAAAGGAGTTTTGCCAACTCATGTTATTAGATTTTGGGAAACTCAATTTAAACAAATTAAACCAAAAATACTAAATTCTAATAGAAGATATTATGATGAAAAAACAATAAATCTTCTTAAAAAAGTAAAATTTTTATTGAAAGACCAAGGTATGACAATAAATGGTGTAAAAAAAATATTAGATAATGAAGATTCTTTAAAGCTTGACGAAATTGCAGATAAATCTATAAGAACTGAAAATTTAAAAAATAAGTTATTAAAAATTTCAAATAAATTAAAAGAATTAAAATATGGCAAAAAAAACACACGTTAAAGTAAGAATGGTACCTGAAGCTAAACCTGATAGTCCTTACTTCTATTATGTTAAAAAACCTGCTGGAGGTGAAAAAGCTAAAGTTAAACTTGCAGCCAAAAAATATAACCCAGATACAAGAAAACATGAAATGTTTGTGGAAAAGAAGCTTCCACCCCACAGTAAGTAATTATTTTTTTTTAAAGTTTCTCTTTTCGTAATCGATATAAGATAAAATCATATTTTTCCATATACGATTAGTAATTTTTGGATCAATCTTAAGCTTTTTTGATTTTGAATGAATTTTTTTAAGAATAAAGTTAATACGTTTTCTATCTACTATTTCTTTTTTAAATTCTTTAAGTTTTAAAACTTCTTTTACAAGATTTGTTCTATATTTAATCAAAGATAACAACTTATTATCTAAATTATCTAATTTAGATCTGATAATTTTTAATTTTTTTTTGTTTTTTGGCGACATTTAATTTGTTGGTTTAATTAATAATTATTATATTTATTTATTTATGTACAGTCAGAATTATTCTTTAAATTCTCAATTAAAATTATGGATGATCACTTTATTAGTTATGATCGTGCTTATTATCTTAGTAGGGGGCCTAACCAGATTAACTGACTCTGGATTATCTATTACTTCTTGGGAACTTTTTGTTGGTTTATTGCCTCCGTTAAATAATGATAAATGGATAGAATATTTTGATCTTTATAAAACAATTCCTGAATATAAAGAGCAAAATTTTAATATGACTCTATATGAATTTAAAATCATTTTTTGGTGGGAATGGGCACACCGTCAATTGGGTAGATTAATTGGTTTAACAGTCCTTTTACCAATGATTTATTTTACAATTAAGAATGGTTTTTGGGTTCTAAGAGAATATTCAATTATTTTTTTATTAGTGTGCTTTCAAGGATTTATCGGATGGTATATGGTTTCAAGTGGATTGGTTGATAGAGTCGATGTTAGTCATTATAGATTATCACTACATTTAGTTACAGCTTTTATCATTTTATCTATAGTTTTTTGGAAATATTTAAATCTAACTGATATAAAAATTAATTATATTAATATTCAATTAAACCCAATTAAATTCTTTCTTTTATTATTATTTTTTCAATTAATAATTGGTGCATTTGTCTCTGGTATGGATGCGGGAAAAATTTATAATACATGGCCTTTAATGGGTTCATCATACTTTCCTGATGACAGTATGATCAGTGATTTTTTTAGTCTCAAAGTATTTGATGATCAATCACTTGTTCAATTTATTCACAGAAATTTAGCTTATTTAATTGTCATAATATATTTTTATATGCTTTATTTTGTTTTAAAAAATGGAAATATTAATTTGAGAATTCCAATTTTTATTATTGGAATTAGTTTACTTTTTCAAATTTTTTTGGGAGTTCTTACTATTTTATCTGGAGTAAAAATGCTCTATGCATCTCTACACCAGATAAATTCTATTATAATAATACTCTCAACTTTATATTTTCTTTATATTGTAAAATATAAAGAAACAATTTATTAGTTACTATTTGTAGATATTAAAACCTCAAATTAGCTTACAGCTTTTAAATTGCCTTTTGATGATTTATTCAATGCTTGATCTAGATCCTCAATTATATCATCAATGTGTTCAATGCCGATACAAAGTCTTACATAACTTTGGGTAACACCTGATGCAGCTAGTTCTTTCTCATTTAATTGACTATGAGTTGTACTTGCCGGGTGTATTGCTAAACTTCTAGCATCACCAATATTAGCAACGTGATAGAACATCTTTAAAGACTCGATAAATTTTTTACCGGCTTCAATACCACCTTTAAGTTCAATACCAATCATTGGTCCATTTCCACCTTTAAGATATTTTTTTGCTCTGTCAGCAATAGGTTTATCATGTTCAGTAGAATAAATAACTTTTGTAACTTCTTTATGCTTTTTAAGAAAATCAACTACATATTCAGCATTAGCACAATGTTGTCTCATTCTTAAAGCAACTGTTTCAAGTCCTTGAATTATTGCAAAAGCATTATCTGGAGCCAGAGCTGATCCCAAATCTCTTAATAAACAAACTCTTGCCCTAACTGCAAATGGTACATTGGCACCAGTTAGTTCTGGTACAGCCTTTCCCCAAATTACACCACCATAACTATTATCAGGTTCATTAAATAAAGGTTGTCTTTTGGGATCTGCGGTCCAATCAAAGTTGCCACTATCAACTATACTTCCTGCAACTGCTGTACCGTGTCCACCTATATATTTTGTAAGTGAGTGAATTACTACTGCAGCTCCATGTTCAATCGGTCTGCATATTACTGGTGCGGCTGTGTTATCCATTATTAGTGGAATGTTATATTTTCTTCCAATGTCAGAAACTTCCTTTATTGGAAACACCCTCAAATATGGATTTGGTAAAGTTTCACCGTAAAAAGCTCTAGTTTTATCATCTATTAACTTTTCAAAATTTTCAGGATTACTCGGATCTGCATATCTTATCTCTATCCCAAGTTTGCTAAGTGTATGTGTGAACAAAGATACTGTACCACCATAAAGATCAGTTGAGCTTACTATATTATCACCGGCTTGAGCTAAATTTAATACAGCAAACGTTGATGCAGTTTGACCTGAGGATACAGTTACACATGATAGACCTCCTTCAAGAGCAGCAACTCTTTTTTCCAGGACATCATTTGTTGGGTTCATTATACGAGTGTAGATGTTACCAAATTCTTTAAGAGCGAAAAGGTTAGCAGCGTGCTCTGTATTGTTAAATTGGTACGATGTTGTTCTATAAATTGGAACCGCTACTGCGTTCGTTGCTGGATCACTCCTATAGTCACCACCATGTATGGCAATAGTTTCAGGGTTATTTCTTTTTTTAGTCATTTTACTCCTTTTTTAGTGCTTCAACATTATGTTAGGCGCACAATACAGTTCAAATGCCTACCGATTATATAATTTTATGAGATTTCCTTTTTAGCAGTTATAAGCCCGCAATAGGATCAAATCGGCAACTGACTTTTAGCATATTAGCTACATATTTCAAGCTAAATATAAAATTGACTTTGTAATTATTAATAGTATTAATCCTCGCACAATGACAAAATTCACTAAAAAAGACCAATTAAATTCATCTTGGTATGAAATAGACGCGAAGAATGCAGTAGTTGGAAGATTAGCAACTGTTGTTTCCAATATCATAAGAGGCAAAAACAAAACTACATACACACCTCATATGGATGATGGTGACTTTGTTGTTGTTAAAAATATTGAACAAGCAAAATTTACTGGGAAAAAATTTCAAGATAAAAAATATTACAAACACACTGGTCATCCAGGTGGAATTAAAGTTACAACACCTGAGAAACTTCATGAAAAAAAACCTGGAGAAACATTAAAAATGGCAGTTAAAAGAATGTTACCTGGTGGAGTATTGGGGAAAAAACAATTAACAAAATTAAAAATTTATGCAGGAAATGAACATCCGCATTCAGCACAAAATCCGACTGTAATAGAGTTGGATAAATTAAACAGAAAAAATATAGCTAGAAACTAAGATGGAAAATACTCAATCAGCATCAAAATCTCCAAAATTAAAATTAGATTTTAAAGATAGTAAATACGCTACTGGTAGAAGAAAAACATCAATTGCAAAAGTTTGGTTAAAAAAAGGATCTGGCAAAATTTATGTAAATGGTAAATTATTTAGTGATTATTTTGCTGACGAAACTCATAAAATGCAAATTACAAGACCTTTTGAGATTATTAATCAGGCTACTGATTATGATGTAAGATGTAGCGTAAAAGGAGGAGGACCTACAGGCCAAGCAGGGGCTATGGTTCATGGTATTTCAAAAGCTTTAGTATTATTTGATGAAAATCTAAAAGCCACCTTAAAAACAGAGAAACTTACTACCAGAGACTCAAGAGCAGTTGAAAGAAAAAAACCTGGTAGAAGAAAAGCTAGAAGAAGCTTCCAATTCTCTAAAAGATAATTTTTTTTTAATTTTTAACTGTTATAATAAAAAATGCCTAAGCTTAACGCATTAGTTGCTGGATCAACTGGATATATTGGTGTTCAATTAATTAAATTATTAGTTAAACACAAATATATTAATATTAAATACCTTTGTGGAAACTCTTCTGTTGGGAAACACGTCAAATATTACGATAAATCTTTATCTAAATATAAATTACCAAAAATTTTAAGATTTAATAAAAAATTATTAAAAGATGTTCATGTTATTTTTACAGCACTTCCAAACGGGGAAGCACAGGATATATCCAAACATTTAAGCAAAAATCATACTCTAATAGATCTTGCTGCAGATTTTAGATTAGAAAAAACTTCTGATTATTTAAAGTGGTATAAACAAAAACATCGAGCAACTAATTTAATAAAAAAAAGTATTTATTTACTTCCTGAAATTAATAGAAAAGAGATTAAAAAATATAATATTATTTCATGTCCAGGATGTTATCCAACATCAATATTGATTCCTCTATTTCCTTTATTTAAGAAAAATTTAATTAAATTTAACAATATTATAATTGATTCAAAATCTGGATATTCAGGTGCTGGTAGAGGAGTTCACAAAAAATATAAAGATAAAAATCTATATGAGTCTTTAAGCGCATACGGGGTTGGTTTTCATCGTCACAATTCTGAAATAGATCAAATGTTAAAAAAATTTACTAAGAAAAAATTTCAATTTAGTTTTACTCCTCACTTATCACCAATGTTCAGAGGCATTCTTAGTACTATATATATTGATTTAGAAAATAATGTTTCACAAGCAAAAGTATTAAAAACATTGATTAGTTTTTATAAAAATGAAAGTTTTGTAAAAATATTAAAGTCTGACACAATGTTAAGCACCAATGAGGTAATAAATACTAACAATTGTTTTATTTCAGTGTGCAAATCTAAATATAGTAATAAAATAATCATTCTATCTGCTATAGATAATTTGATTAAGGGTGGGGCAGGTCAAGCTATACAAAATTTAAATAATAAATTTAATTTTCATGAAAGAACTGGATTAAAATGAGAAAATTTATAATAATTTTTTTTTCATTAATATTAGGCAATTGTTCTTTAAACAAAGATTCTCAATATTGGACAGAAAACTCTATTGAAAATAAAAATAATCAAAAAGAATTAAATCAAATATTAAAAAAGGCAGACGATATAACGTCAATGACATTAGAGGAATATGAGATTTATATAGATGACTATACAAAAAAAAGTAAATATCCAGATATAAGTAAATGACTAAATTAATTAATATTGCAGTAGTAGGACTTGGTCAGGTTGGCAATTATTTGCTAAATGAACTAAATATAAAAAAGAAAGATATTGAGCTTAAAACAGGTAAGAAAATAAATGTAGTGGCTGTATCTGCAAGAAGTATTAATAAAAAACGAAAATTTAAAGTTAATAAAAAAATATTTTACAAAAATCCTTTAGAAATTTTTAAAAAAAATAAAATTGATATATTGTTTGAAGCCATAGGCTTATCAGATGGAATTTCTAAAAAAGTTGTAGAAACTGCTTTGAAAAATAAAATCCATGTTATTACACCTAATAAAGCTTTAATATCAAAACACGGTAATGAGTTAGCAAAACTTGCTGAAAAAAATAAAGTTAATTTGGAATTTGAAGCATCAGTTGCTGGAGGTATTCCGATATTAAGATCTATCAAAGAAGGATTAGCAACAAATAAAATATCAAAGGTTTATGGAATTCTGAACGGTACCTCAAATTATATTTTATCTGAAATGGAAAATTCAAATGAATATTTTGCTAACGTTTTAAAAAAAGCACAGATACTTGGTTATGCTGAACCTGGTAATCCCAAATTAGACTTAAATGGTTTTGATGCATTTGCAAAAGTAAGAATTTTGTCTGCTTTAGCCTTTAACAGTAAAATTTCAAAACATAAATGTTTAATGGAAGGAATAGAAAAAATTGAATTAAAAGATATTAAAATTGCAAATCAATTAGATTTAAGAATAAAGCTACTGGGAATTTCAGAGTTAAAGAATAATCATCTTTTTGAAACCGTTCATCCATGTTTGGTAAGTAAAAAATCATATATTGGCAATGTTAACGGTGTAATGAATGCAGTAATTCTGCAAGGTAAACCTGTTGGAGAAAGTGTATTGCAAGGGGAGGGAGCTGGACCAGGTCCTACTTCTTCGTCATTACTTTCTGATTTATTATCAATTTTGCGTGGAAATATAAAAAAACCTTTCGGTGTTAGTGTTTCTAAGCTCAAATCTTTAAAGCCATATAATGTAAATAATTATGTAAATTCATTATATTTAAGATTTGAAGTAAAAGATAAGCCCGGCGTATTATCTGAAATAACTAATCGTTTAGCTAAATACAAAATTTCAGTTAAAAGGTTAATCCAGACGCCTGATAAGAAAAACAATAAGGCTACAATAGTTATTATAACTCATAAAACAACTGAAACAAATATTCATAATTGCCTGTCTATTTTCAATAAAAATAAAAATATTTTAAAAACACCAACATTAATTAGATTGCTTAATTAATGGAAATTTATTTAAAACTTTTTGAAGTTTTATTTCCAGTATTCCTAATAGTAGGTCTTGGATATCACTTAGGTAAAAAAAATCCTAATTTTGATACATCATTTATAACTACATACGCTGGTAATTTTGGAACTCCAGCTCTCGTTATTTTTGCTATTACAGCAGGTGGAGTAACTTTTGAGTTATTTGGTGAATATTTTGGTTACGCAATAATCTTATTAACATTATTTGGTATTGTAGGTTTAATTTTTCTTGTTCTTATGAAGAAAGATTATATTCGTGAATTACCAACTTTTATCTTACCAAATACTGGAAATATGGGTATTCCGATTTGTTTATTTGCCTATGGTGAATTAGGAATGGGTATAGCAGCTGCTATTTCATCTCTAATTGTTTTACTCCACTTTACTTTAAATATTTTTTTAGCAAAACGAGCCTTTGATTTTAAAACAATATTAAAAAGTCCATCATTTTATGCAATTTTAATAACAGTACTTTTTTTGTATTTTGAAATTCCATTTCCTCAATTTGTATTAAATACTGTAATGCTTTTAGCTTATGGTATGATTGTAATGATCCTTATGTCGCTTGGTGTTGCTCTTACTCAAATGAAAGTGTTTTCTTTTAAAGATGCATTAATTACTTCTTTCGGAAGAGTAATATTAGGTCCTATTATAGGATTTGCTGTTATAAAATTTTTTAATTTATCTGGTATACCAGCTGGTGTTCTGTTAATTCAATCTTGTATGCCTAGTGCAATTTTGTGTTATTTGATAGCGCACATGTATTCTCCTAAAGAAATTGTAGATAATATATCTAGCACAATTGTAGTATCTACAATCATGTCCTTATTCACTATTCCGATTACATTATTCTTTGCTTTAAAATACTTCTATTAAGAGATATCCTTCTTTTATGAAGGCTATAATTTTAAATGCATCTGCTTGGATGATTGTTCCTGTAATGGATGCTTTTGCCAAATATTTAAGCTCATCTATGGATGTTCTACAGATAACGTGGGCAAGATATTTTTTTACTGTAGTCTTTACATTATCCCTAATGCTTATCTTTTATAGGCATTCATTAGTTTGGACAAAAAAACCAGCACTTCAATTCATTAGAGGATTAATTTTTGTTTTTTCTACTTATTTATTCTTTTATGCAATATCGGAAATTTCACTTCCTAAAGCCTTAACATTAGCTTTTGTTGCTCCAATTTGTGTTACAGCCTTATCTCCATTTTTTTTAAATGAGAAAGTAGGGGTGAAGAGGTGGACTGCTGTATCATTAGGATTTATTGGAACTTTAATTGTAATCAGACCTGGCTTTATAGAACTTAATTTAGCTACTATGGCTGCTTTAGGTAATGGAATTTGCTATGGGTTTTATCTTATTATCACGAGGAAGCTCAGCACCTCTGATAATCCTCTTTTAACTCTTTTACTATCTGGCTTAATAGGAACTATAATAATTAGCCTATTTATGCCCTCAGTTTGGGTTAATCCTACGTCAAATCAGTGGATTTTGATGGCTTTAATCGGCCTTATAGCCTCTGTAGCGCATCTTTTTCTGATATTATCACTCAAATATGCTGATGCCTCTAAATTAGCTCCTTTGGGCTATACAGAGATAATTACCAATATACTAATTAGTTATTATTTCTTTCATGAATTGCCGGATAACTGGACTTATTTAGGTTTATTTATCATCGTTCTCAGTGGCCTATATATTTCCAGAAGAGAATATTTGCTTACTCGTTCTAATTAATAGTAAATAAATAGTTACTAATATGTAATTTAATACTTTAATATATATTTATAAATTATTGTAATTATTATATTTTTTATTATTTAATATATAGATAAATTAATACAAATAATCCAATTAATAACTATTATATTAAATAGATAAAGACAAAAATAGCAATATTAATAAAGAAAATAAACCATAATACTTAAAAGTATTTAATACCAATGGTTTTATTAGCAAATTAAAAACAAAATTTTAAATTCTCATATTAATAAGTCGTTAGGGGAACAAAAACTTTTAAAAATTCTATGAAATTTAACAGTAAATTTAGCCCTGGTATCATTAAAAAGTAGAGCAATGCAGTTATAGAATATATGTTTTAAACAGCCATAGAGGTGCTTTATTTTGTTATATCTCCATATATAGTACAACTGAAGGGTGAATATTACTATCTATGTCAAAATAAGCATAAATATTGAAAAAACGTTGATTTTACACGTGTTTTTTAACATAAAATAGTCCAAAAAAACCACTAAATATAAAATTTTTCAGATCTCAATAAACGCAGTTTTGTCTTAATTCCACCTTTCCCTGAGTATCCACCAAGGCCTCCATCTGACCGAATTACTCTATGACAGGGTATTTTGGGTGCATAAGGGTTTTTTCCGCATGCATTAGCTACAGCACGCGCTGAATTAGGACTTTTTATAGCTACTGCTACCTGTTTATAGGTTTTAACAGTGCCTTTTGGTATAGTTTTAAGGTAATTCCAGACTTTTAATTGAAATTTAGTACCTTTCATCAATAAAAATTTAAAATAATGAAGCAGACTATAAAGAAAACAGTTAAAATTGAAAGATAAATAGTTTCCAGGGTTTTTCCAGATTTTCTATAATTAATAAAGCTTAATATTGCAAAACCAAAAGATGTTATTAAGAAATACATTGGTTCAATTATTCCGTCTATTCCCATCTTTAAATAATATTTCATACTTATTGTCCACACAATGTCATTAATTGTCCTTTAAATTTATAAATTATTTCATTTGACATTTTAAAATACTTAATATATTACTAACGATAATTAATTGTTATCAATAGTAATCATATGAATGAACTGACAACAGACCTAAAAATGCTTCATGAAGCAACTTTAAATAACCTTAAAAGCTCAAAGGCAAATAATACTTTAAGAGCTTATAAATCTGATTTTAAAGACTTCGGAGCTTTTTGTGCAAAGCATGGATTAAATGCATTACCAACAAAGCCTAAAATAGTTTCCTTATACCTAACCCATCTCTCTAAAAACACAAAAATAAGCACTTTAAGACGAAGATTAGTATCAATAAGTATGGTTCATAGACTTAAAGGGCATTATCTAGATACAAAACATCCAATCATCGTTGAAAATTTAATGGGAATAAGAAGGGTCAAAGGAAGTATTCAGAAAGGTAAAAAACCTATATTAATCAATCATTTAAAATTAATTATTAATGCAATAAATAAACAAAAAACTGAGGAAATAAAAAAACTTAGAGATAAATCAATAATCTTAATTGGCTTTGGAGGAGGCTTTAGAAGAACCGAGCTAATTTCAATTGATCATGAGGATTTAGAATTTGTTAATGAAGGTCTAAAAATCACTGTTAAAAGATCAAAAACTGACCAATTCGGTGAAGGAATGACTAAAGGACTACCCTACTTCGATAATGAAATTTACTGTCCTGTTACAAATCTAAAAAAATGGTTAGAAATTTCTAAAATTAGGTCTGGACCTATTTTTAGAAGATTTTCTAAAGGTTTATCATTAACAGAAAAAAGATTAACCGACCAATCTGTAGTTTTATTAATGAAAGAGTATTTAAATTTAGCAGGCATTGAAAACAAAAATTTTGCAGGCCATAGTTTAAGGTCGGGTTTTGCAACAGTAGCTGCTGATTCAGGGGCTGATGAGAGAAGCATAATGGCAATGACAGGTCATAAAACAACTCAAATGGTTAGAAGATATATTAGAGAGGCAAATATATTTAAAAATAATGCTTTAAATAAAGTTAAAATTTAAATTTATAAAACAAATATTTTAATTTATTAACTATTAACTCTATAAACATAAAAAAATTATTCTTAGGTTCATCTAAAATACCTCTGTAAGGAATTATTGAATTATTTCCTTTTAAATAATATTTTCTGAAAAATTTAGGATTAAAACCATATTTTAATAAAAATATTTTAGTACCATTGTTTAGTGTAACTTTATTATTTCTAGTTGTTAAAGAATTAAAGTGGTATACTTTAAATTTTGATATACCCTTAAAAATTCTTACATTTTCCAACCATAACTTCATACAAAAATCAGGATCCGAACCATCACCTGGATTAAATTCTTCACTAAATCCCCCTATTTTATCCCATAATTCTCTATGAATTAAGTGAGGAGCCCAATGAGCGCTTTGCAAATCAGGTGTATTGTCATCAAGACAAAATTTTAAGAACTTATTCTCATCAAAATTTTCTAACGTATCTCCACAATTATAATTTATTAGACCAAATCTTGTAGATACATTTGTACCAGACAAATAATAAAGATTATTTTTTTGTTTATTAATTTCATCGATTAGATATTTATCCCAATTTTTACAAAAATACATATCATCATGAGCATATAATAAAAAATCTGAAGTAGTTAATT
>CACNCB010000008.1 GCA_902618695.1 uncultured Pelagibacteraceae bacterium
TGTGAACAGTTTTCAATTTAAACAAGAGATGAAAAAAAAATTTAATTTAAATTCAATTTGTATTTATAATCCTTTGAATTTAAAAGAAATAATTTCTCTTGCTAAAAAAAAAATAAATTTTACATTTTTTAACAAAAAAAATTTTAATTTAATTAATGTGGCAAGATTAAACGAGCAAAAAGATCAAATTTTTTTATTAAATGCAATAAATCAAATTAAAAAAAGTATACCTTTAAAATTATTAATTATTGGTAGTGGAAATGAAAAAAATAGACTTTTAAAATTTATTAAAGAAAACAATCTCCAAAAGATTGTTAAAATATTACCTTTTACCAAAAACCCTTTTCCATATATTTTAAAATCAGACTTATTTGTTTTAACATCAAAATACGAAGGTTTACCAAACGTATTGTTGGAGTCAATGTCATTAAAAAAAATAATACTTTCTAGTAATTGTCCTACAGGGCCACAGGAAATTTTGAACAATGGAAGAGGTGGTTTTTTATATAAGAAAAAAAATAAAAAACTTACAATAAGAAAAGCTAGAAACTTTTATAATGTAGATCAACTATTAAAATCCTGTGATATTGGTTTATCTTCTGTCCTTTTAAAAAAAAGTATTTTAAAAAGTAAAAATGTGTTCCCAAATCTCAAAACCAAAGAGGATTTTGTATTATGGCTAAAGTTACTAAAAAAAGGTTATCAAATTGGATCTTTAAATAAAAATTTAATGAGTTGGAGAAAACTTCATAATTCACTTTCTTCATCAATTTTACAAAAATTATTTGATGGATTTAAAGTATATAATACATACATGAAATTTAATGTAATTAAATCTTTTTATTTTCTAATTTGTTTATCTTTAAACTTTCTAAAAAAACAATAAGTTATGTTTAATATTTTTTTGGTTATATTAATTCCACTAATAATTTATTTCATTAATTCGCTTATTATTAGAAAGAAATTTATACCAAATTTTTCAGGCAATATACATCAAAGGTTTCTTAACAATAAAAATGTTCCCTTGTCAGGTGGGATATTTCTTTCTGTGGTTCTAATTTATATTTTTTTCAACGACCCTACTTTTTTAAAGGTGACTATTTTTTTAATATTTTTAATCGGTTTTTTTTCAGACATTAATTTTTTGACTTCTGTGAAATGGAGGTTTCTTTTCCAATCTTTAACAATATTTTTTTTTATATATTTCTCAGATAATATTGTTCAATCAATAAGAATAGATTTCCTTGATGTTTATCTTCAAAATTTTTGGATAAGTTTGTTATTTACTTCTTTTTGTCTGATGATACTTATCAATGGAACAAACTTTATAGATGGATTGAATGGTTTAATTATTTCTTATTTTTCAATTATTCTTTATATTCTTTTTATATTGGGTTGGACTGAATTATTTTTTCCTTCTAATTTAAATTATGTGATCTTACTTTTAACTGTAGTTACTCTAATTCTATTGAATTTCTCTAATAAACTTTATATGGGGGACTCTGGTTCATATGTTATTGGATTTTTAATGGGCTATATCTTGATTGTAATTTATACAAAATTTCCGTTGATTTCCCCTTATTTTGTAGCTCTATTGCTATGGTATCCAGCATTTGAAATTTTGTTTTCAATTGTTAGAAAATTAAAGACTAAAAAATCACCTATTGAACCTGACAACAGTCACTTACATCACTTGTTATTTTTTTTCATTGAAAAAAAATTTTCTTTTAAAAAGAATACATGTAACAATGTTACAAGTATTTTTATAATTACCTATAATTTTATAATCTTTAATATTTCTCTTATAGATATTTACTTTACTTATTATCATGTATTTTTAATTTTACTAAATGTTAGTATTTACTTATTGATTTATCTAAAATTATTAAAATACAAAAAATTAAAGTCCTAAATTTCCTCGTTTGAAAAATTCATAAATGCATAATTCATCCAAAAAATAGTAGCTGCATGAGATGTAAAAAAACTTCCAGACGGTATTAGAGGTAAAAAAGTGCTAATTATAAAAAAAAGACCAGCAAGCTTAAAGTTTCTATTCTTTGAATTTATATTTTTTTTGAAATTCAATAAACTTAATGTGAAAAAAATAATAAAACTTAAATATCCAACAATACCAAGTTCAGATAAAATTTCAATATGGACTTGATGTGGATGTATAGAAGAATTAATCCAATTGTGTTTAGTGTATTTAGCTTGGTTGGATGACTCGATTCTATAGTTTTTTAAACCAACACCATTAATTTTGTTTTCTAAAAAAATTTTTATTCCAAATCTATAGTGATCAAAATAATTTAAATTTGAAACGTATAAAATAGGATTCTCAATTATTGGAACTAACATCTGATTTAAAAATCTTTTTTTATAATCATCATTATAATTAATTGTAGAAAAGATTATAATTATTAAACCACATAAAAAGAAAAAATTTTTTTTATTTATTAATATTCTAGTGAAAAAAATAAATAACAATACAACAAATAGAGTTTTGATAAAATTTGATCTTTCGCCAATTAAAAAAGAAATTAATGTAATAACTAATGCACAAAAAAATATGAAATTTTTCTGATTTATCTTAATCTTAATTAAATATTTTTGTCTTATAAACTCCGAGTTTAAAAGGAATGACAATACAATCAAACAAAAACCAAAATAAAAATGACCTATTTTTAGCTCATCATTAAAAAAACCCGCTAAACGACCAGGTATATAGGACGTGAAGCCTAATAAATTCTTTCCTGAAATAAACTCATATATTAGATCAATACTTACAATGAAAAAAATAAAAGACCAACTTGTTAAAATAATTTTTTGGTATCTTTGATTATTTATATTTAAATAATATATCAAAGCCATTACGAAAATAATATATCTCACAAATCCAAAAGCTCTTCCAAGTGAATTTTGAAAATCAATACTAAATACAAGATTGAAAAGAAAAATTAGCCAGAGACCACAGAGATAGTAAAAAATATCTTTATTAAAAAAAGAAAATTTTTTTTTTTTAAAAATATCAAATAAAAATATCAAATTAATTAAAATTACACATAAGTTAACTATTCCCGTTCCAAGAAAAAAAGCTATAGGATAGATGGATAAAATTGAAATACCTAAAAAATGATTAAAATTGCTTGAAATTTCACCTTTAATTTGTTTTATAAAATTAAACATATATATATTATTTTTTTTGAATTCTTTAGATTATATTATCAATATCTTAAATGGATTATTATCAAACTCAAACGAATTGTTGGAGATAATTTTTGAAAAAGATTAAGGCATCGGTTTTAATTGCTAACTATAATAATCAAAAGTACATCAAGGCATGTATAGATTCTTTAATTGTTCAAACTCACAAAAATTTTGAAATTATTTTCCATGATGATTGTTCAAATGATAATTCAATAAAATATGTTAAGAAATATAAAAATATAAAAATTATAAAAAATAAGAAAAGAGGCAAGTATGGATCTTTTAATCAAATTGCTGCATATGAAAGAGCTTTTAATCTCAGCTCTGGTGAAATAATATTTTTATTAGATAGTGATGACTTATTTTTAAAAAATAAAATAGAAACCATCATACAAGTATTTGAAAAAGATAAAAAAATTAAAGTTATTTATGATCTACCGATTATTTTAAGTAACAAGAAAAAAGAAATTGTACACAATAAGACAAAGATTTTTAAAAATATATGGCCATATATCCCTCCACAAAGTTGTATTTCTTTGAGAAGAAGAAACTTTAAAAAAATTATTAAAAAAATTAACATTAAAAAATATCACGATATTTGGATGGATTTTAGAATAGCAATTTACCAAGAATATTTAGCAAAAAATTTTTTTGTATTAGATGAAAATTTAACAATTTATCGAAAAAGTGATAACAATGCTTCAGCTAAATTTAGAAAATTTTCGAAAAATTGGTGGAAAAGAAGACTAGATGCACATAATTACGTAAAACTATTCTTTAAAAAAAATAATTTAAATTATAGAAAAAATTTTGATTATTATTTAACCAAATTGATTGTTTATTTTACAGCTTAAATGAAAAGAATATTAATAATTGGTAAAAATAGCTTTGTTGGAAAAAATCTTTTTTTTTACCTAAATGAATATTTTAAAGTTAAAAAAATTAGTTTTTATGATTTCAAAAGATTAAAAAAAAACCAAATAAATAAATTCGATTTTGTAATTAACTGTTCTTTATTAAAAAAATACACAACAAAAAATTACTCAGAGGCAAATGATATTGATTTGCAAATAGCAAAAAAAATATCAAAATTTCCAATTAGAATGATTTTTTTAAGTTCAAGAAAAGTTTATAAATCTAAAAATAATATAAGAGAAAATAGTCCTTTAAAACCGCTATGTTTTTATTCTAAAAATAAATTAAAAACCGAAAATAAAATAACAAATTTATTAAATGATAAAGTTTTAATTTTAAGAATTTCTAATTTGATTGGAAAAATATATTTACGCCCATATCATAGAAAGATACATCATACGTTTTTTGATAATTTTTTTGGAAATATTAAAAAAAATATTATCTTTAACAATAAAAATATATATAAAGACTTTATTACTACAAAAAAACTTGGTGAGATAGTTAGAAAACTAATGATAAAAAAAACATATGGTGTATTTAACGTATCAATTGGTGAAAAAATTTACTTAGATGACATGGTTAGTTGGTTAAATTATTATAATGTTAATAAAAATTTAAAATTAAAAAAATTGCCTAAAAATTTTAATAAAGATTGTTTTTATTTAAATAATTCAAAATTAAAAAACAAAATTAATATTAAAATCTCCAAATCAGATCTTAAGAATTTTTGTATTGAATTAAGTAGAGAATTTTTTTCCTCATACAAGCTTAAAGTGTGATTAATTAAAAAATGAAGAATATAATTGTTGTAACAGGTGGAGCGGGGTTCGTTGGATCTAATCTTATTGAATTATTTTTAAAAAAAACAAAATTTAAAATATTTAGTATAGATAATTATTCAACTGGAAAAATAAAGAATCATCTTAAAAGTAAAAGAGTAAAGTATTTTAAAAATGATACAAAAGACATATCCGTTGTTCTAAAAAAATATAAAAACAACATCCACACAATTTTTCATTTTGGTGAATTTTCGAGAATATATCAAAGCTTTTTAAGGATGAACGAATGCATTAATTCAAATTCTATAGGTTCTCACGCAGTTTTTAATTATTGTTTAAATAATGATATAAAACTGATTTATTCTGCAACCTCAGCAAGCATAGGAAATAGAGGAAATGATAAAAATTTATCTCCTTATGCTTTTACAAAAGCTAAAAACTTAGAATTGCTAGAAAATTTAAAAAAATGGTTTAATTTTAGATTTGAAATAATTTATTTTTATAACGTATATGGTCCAAAGCAAATCTGCGTAGGTGATATGGCAACCGTAATAGGAATTTTTGAAAATCAATATAGAACTAATAAACCATTAACTGTTGTTAATCCAGGAACACAAACAAGAAGATTTACGCATATTTCAGATACCGTTGAAGCATGTTATCTTGCTTGGAAAAAAAATAAGTGTAGGCATTATAGTATTTCTAATAGAAGAAGTTACAGTATTATAAATGTTGCAAAAATGTTCAAAAGTAGAATTAAGTATTTGCCTTCTAGAGCTGGTGAAAGATATGCTTCGGCTTTAACTAATCTTAATTTATCAAATAAAGTTTATAAATTGTTTGGAAAAATAAAGTTAACAGACTACATAAAAAAAGTTATAAATAGCTAACTTTTTGATCAAATTTGAGTATTTACAATATTAATTAAAAATGTATAACCATCACGCCGGTGATTATTGCGGAGGTGTTATACCCGATCCCATTCCGAACTCGGAAGTCAAGCCCTTCAGCGCCAATGGTACTTTGTCTTAAGACATGGAAGAGTAGGACGTTGCCGGCATAAAATTAAATTATGAAAATAAAAAGTTCACTAAAATCCATAAAAAAAAGAGATCTAAACTCAAAATTAGTTAGAAGAAGAGGCAGGGTTTATGTGATAAACAAAACTAATCCAAAATTTAAAGCAAGACAAAAATAAATTTTATGGATAATGAAAACCATAAAAGTACCTGGAATAATTTTACTAAATTTGTGCTGTGGGGAACTGTGGCTGTAATATCTGTTCTGGTGCTAATGGCAATTTTCTTGTTATAAACTTGAACAATGAGAATTGGATCTATTTTAGAAAATCAAAAAGCAGAAAAAAGAATTGCTATAACTCCTGATATAGTAAAAAAATATATATCCTTAGGTTTTGATGTTTTGTTAGTTAAAAATTATGGTTCACATCTTGGAATGAAAGATGAGTTGTATTTAGAACAAGGTGCAAATATTTTAGAAAATGAAAATGAAGTTTTAAGTTCATCTGATATAATTGTTCAACTCTCAATGTTATCTGATGATAAAATTTCAAAGATTAATGAAAATGGAACATTAATAGGTATTTTGAATCCCTATGAGAATAAAGAAAAATTACAAAATTTATCAAAAAAAAAAATTAATTTCTTTTCATTAGAATTACTTCCAAGAATAACGAGAGCACAATCAATGGACATATTGTCTTCTCAAGCAAACTTAGCTGGATACAAGGCAGTTATAGAGTCTTTTGCAAATTTTCAAAAGGCAATTCCAATGATGATGACTGCTGCA
Source organism: uncultured Pelagibacteraceae bacterium (assembly GCA_902618695.1). Lineage (GTDB taxonomy): Bacteria > Pseudomonadota > Alphaproteobacteria > Pelagibacterales > Pelagibacteraceae > Pelagibacter. Next base: position 6,711 of record CACNCB010000008.1, read on the forward strand.
GGTACAGTACCAGCTGCAAAAGTATTAGTAGTAGGAGCTGGGGTTGCTGGACTTCAAGCTATAGCAACTGCTAAAAGAATGGGCGCAATAGTTTTTGCAACAGATGTAAGAATGGCTTCAAAAGAACAAGTTGAAAGTTTAGGAGGTAAATTTCTTACAGTTGAGGGCTCAGAGAACTTAGAGACCGAAGGTGGTTATGCAAAAGAGGCTTCAGATCAATTTAAAAAAAAACAAGAGGATTTGTTATCTGAAACTTTAAAAAAAATTGATATCGTAATTTGTACGGCATTAATTCCAGGGAAAAGAGCACCTTTAATAATTAAAAAAAATATGTTTAATAATATGCAAGAAGGTTCAGTAATATATGATTTAGCTGCAATTCAAGGAGGAAATACTGCATTTACAGAGTTAGACAAAATTGTTGAAAATAATGGAGTGAGAATAATGGGTGAAAGTAATATTTTAAATAAATTACCTATTTCTGCTTCGAGTTTATTTGCAAAAAATGTATATAATTTTGTTGATAATTTATTCGATAAAAAAAATAAAAAAATTAATATTAATTTAGAAGATGAAATTATAGAAAAGACATTAATTAAATAACTTATGGAAATAGATCCCTTAATATTTAGACTGAGCATATTTATTCTATCAATATTTGTTGGATATTATGTTGTATGGAGTGTTACCCCCTCATTACATACTCCATTAATGTCCGTTACCAACGCTATTTCATCTGTAATTATAGTTGGAGCAATAATTGCAGGTTTATCAGGTGACTCTGAAAGTGTTTTTAATACCTCAAGTCTTTTTGGTTTTCTAGCTATTGCATTAGCAGCAATTAATATTTTTGGGGGGTTTCTTGTAACGCAAAGAATGTTAGCCATGTATAAAAAAAAGAAAAAAGATAAGTAATGATTTCAGCAAATTTATCCGCAATTTTCTATATGGTTTCAGGTGTTTTGTTTATTCTTGCCTTAAGAGGATTGTCTTCACCTGAAACTTCAAGACAAGGTAATTTTTTTGGAATTTTAGGAATGATTATTGCTATAACAGTAACATTTCTAGCAACAGGTAGTTTTTCTACTGGCTTTATTTTTGTAATAATATTTATTCTTGTGGGAGGTTCAGTTGGAGCTTTCATTGCGTATAGAATCCCAATGACGGCTATGCCAGAGTTAGTTGCTGGCTTTCATAGTTTGGTTGGTTTAGCTGCAGTCTTTGTGGCAATTTCAGCTTTTTTAAATCCCGAAGCATTTAACCTTGGAAAACCAGGTAATATAAAACTTGGTAGTTTAATTGAAATGTCCATAGGAGCTGCAGTGGGTGCTATAACATTTTCAGGTTCTGTAATTGCTTTTTTAAAATTACAGGGGATTATGTCTGGCTCACCAATTATATTTAAAGGCCAGCATCCACTTAATGCAATAATTTTAGTCTCAATAATTGTTTTGATTTATATGTTATGCTCAACTCAATCATCCAATTTATTTTGGATATTATTAGCTGTTTCTTTTTTGATCGGGTTCCTTTTAATAATACCTATAGGTGGAGCAGACATGCCAGTAGTAATTTCTATGTTGAATTCATACTCAGGTTGGGCTGCAGCGGGAATTGGATTTACATTAGAAAATACAGCTTTGATTATAACTGGCGCACTTGTTGGATCCTCAGGTGCAATTTTATCCTATATTATGTGTAAAGGAATGAACCGTTCTTTCTTTAATGTTATTCTAGGAGGATTTGGAGCAACAGAAGATACAAGTAGCACTGTAAATAAAGAACAAAGACCAGTCAAAAGTGGCAATGCAGATGATGCTGCATTTTTAATGAAAAACGCTTCTTCAGTAATAATTGTTCCAGGATATGGAATGGCAGTTGCTCAGGCACAACATGCCCTAAGGGAAATGGTAGATACTTTAAAGAAAAATGACATAAAAGTATCTTATGCTATTCACCCAGTTGCTGGAAGAATGCCAGGTCATATGAATGTTTTACTTGCTGAAGCTAATGTTCCTTATGATGAAGTGTTTGAGTTAGAAGAGATCAATAATGATTTTGCTAATGCAGATGTTGCATTTGTAATTGGAGCTAATGATGTTACAAATCCAGTTGCAAAAACAGATCCTCAAAGCCCAATTTATGGAATGCCAGTTTTAGATGTTGAGAAGTGTAAATCTGTATTATTTGTTAAAAGAAGTCTTTCCCCAGGCTATGCAGGAATTGATAATGATTTATTTTATAAAGAGAATACTCTAATGTTATTTGCTGATGCAAAAAAAATGACTGAAGACATTACAAAAAACTTATAAGTGATGAATACAAAAATTTTTTGCGATATAGCAGAAATATCTATTATTAAAAAATTTAATAAAAAAAAAATTGTAAAAGGATTTACAACCAATCCGAGTTTAATGAGATTGGCTGGAGCTAAAAATTACAAGCAATATTCAAAAAAAATACTAAAGATATGTAAAAATAAACCAGTTTCATTAGAAGTATTCTCAGATGATTATTATTCAATGAAACAACAAGCATTAAAGATTAATGAATGGGGAAGAAATGTTTACGTTAAAATACCCGTCGTAAATTCGAAGGGAAAATTTATGGGAAAATTAATTAGAGAACTCTCTGATATGAAAATTAAATTGAACATTACAGCTGTATACACTTCAAGCCAAACTCAAAAAATTCTTAAATCCATAAGTAAAAAATCCAAAGTTATTATTTCTTTATTTGTAGGAAGAGCAGGAGATGCTGGCAAAGATCCATTGCCTGAAATAATTAAGAGTATACAAATGGCAAAAAAATATAGAAATGTTAAAATATTATGGGCTAGTGTAAGAGAGCCATATAACTATATTCATGCAAAGCAAATAGGATGTCATATAATAACTATTCCGCCCAAAATAATTGATAAGATAGAATCTTTTGGAAAGACCTATAACAAATTAACTCTAGAGACCGTCAAAAATTTTCTTAATGACAGCAATAAGTCAAAATTTAGGATTTAAATTCAATAATAGTAAAAATTAAGATTATTTATATAAATAATATGATATTAAAGCTCGTATACATGCATGGGATTTAATTAAAGCCTAATGAAAAAAAAAATTGCTTTTATTACAGGGATCACTGGCCAAGATGGCTCTTACCTAGCAGAACTTCTTTTAGAAAAAAAATATATTGTTCATGGCCTCTTAAGAAGAACAAGTATTTTGAACATTGAAAGAATACAACATACAATTAACAAATATGAAAAAACAGGAAGATTAAAATTACACTATATTGATTTAACAGATACCTCAAGCATAAGTAATTTAATAAAAAAATATAGACCTCATGAATTTTATAATTTAGCTGCTATGAGTCATGTTGGTATAAGTTTTTATACTGGCGAAGCAACAATAAATATTAATTCAGTTGCTTCATATAGAATTCAAGAATCTATTTTAAACAATCATAAAAGTTGCAAATTTTATCAAGCATCATCTAGTGAAATGTTTGGATCAACCCCTCCTCCACAAAATGAAAAAACTCAATTTAATCCACAGAGCCCATATGGTATTTCAAAAGTAGCAGCTTTTTATACTACTAAGTATTTTAGACAAGCGCATGGTATGTTTGCATCAAATGGAATATTGTTTAATCACGAGTCGCCTAGAAGGGGTTTAAATTTTGTAACAAGAAAAATTACACACTCTCTTGCTAGAATTTTAAGTGGACATGAAAAAAAAATTAATTTAGGAAATATTTCAACTAGAAGAGACTGGGGACACTCAAAAGATTACGTGAGAGCAATATGGCTCATACTACAACACAGAGAGCCAGATGATTTTGTAATTTCTACAGGAAAAAATTATTCAATAAAAGATTTTATTATTAAAGTATTTAAATTACTTAATCTAGATTGGAAAAAATTTGTAACCACAAATAACAAAAAATTTTTAAGACCTGCAGAAGTTAGAAGTTTACAAGGTGACAGTTCTAAAGCTAGAAAATTATTAAAATGGAAACCAAAATATAGCCTAGATGATTTATGCAAAGATATGTTGATTAGTGACTTAGAACTTTATGGTATGACATTAGATGATGCAAAAAAAATAGCAAAAAAACTTTCAAAATCAAATAAATAAAATAAATTATAAATATTAATGATGACTCAAGTTTTAAGAGACAAATGTTTGTGTTGTGGAAAAAAATCATTAAATGAAATTATAAATCTTGGTGATCATTCATTTGCAGATAGATTTATTCCTAAAAATAAAAAAAATCTTAAGGACCCTGTATATCCATTAATAATTGATTTATGTAAGAGATGTAAATTTATTCAATCAAGAGTTATTACTAGTCCAAAAAACAGATATATTGAAGTTGATTATTCTTACACATCCTCGAATTCAGAATACTCAAGATCTCATTGGAATAAATTTGCAAAATTTTTGAGTAATCAAATAAAATTAAAAAATAAAAAAATAATAGAGATAGGTTCAAATGATGGATATTTAATCTCAATTTTAAAAAAAATGGGAGCAGAGGTAGTTGGCGTAGATGCATCTAAATTTATGGTGAAAATATGTAAAAAAAATAAATTAAATGCGGTACATAGTGTTTTTAATTTTAAAGAAAGTTTTAATGTTAAAAAAAAATTTGGTCAAGCAGATGTTGTAATTGCTAACAATGTATTTAATCATTCAAATGATCCAAATAATTTTCTTAAAGGAGTAAAAAATATATTAAAAAAAAATGGATTATTTATATTTGAGCAGCCAAATTTTGCTGTTGGTGTTTTGTCTCTTAAATTTGATCAAATATATCATGAGCATGTATCATACTTTACTTCAAAAAATATCAAATCCATATTAAATCAAAATAAATTTAATATAAATTATATGTCAAAAAATGATTATCATGGTGGAAGCCTCAGAACTATTGCAATCCAAAAAAATAGTAATTTAAATAAATTTAATGTTAATAATTTAATTTCACGAGATAGAAAAAAAGGCATATACAAAATAAATTTTTATAGAAAAATGATGAAAAAAATTGATCAAAAAAAAGAAATTTTGTTAAAAAAAATTGCATATTATAAAAAGCAAAATTATACCGTTGTTGGCGTAGGTGCAGCTGCAAAAGCTAATACATTTTTAACTTACTATGGTCTAAATAACATGGTGATTAAATTTTTAACTGATAGTTCGAAATTTAAAAAAGGCAAACTAACTCCAGTTACTAGAATTATAATTAAAGATGATCAAAAGATTGCCAGTTATAAAAAAATTGCTTGCATAATATTATCCTGGAATATAAGCAATTTAATAATTAAAAAAATAAAAAAACTTAATAAAAAAGCGAAATTTATTTTTACCTAAAAATAATGAAATTTAAAAAGCTTAAGATAGACTTTAAAGATAAAAGAGGCACAATAAGCGATATATTTTATAAAAAAAATATTCAACACGTTGCAATTATTAAATCAAAGCCAAACGCCAGAAGAGGAGATCATTACCATAAAAAGACTACACAGTGGATGTATATTACACAAGGATCATTAGAATATTGGTATAAGCCCCTTAAATATAAAGGAGAGGCGAAAAAAAAAGTATTAAAAGTAGGTGACTTAGTTGAAACACCTCCAAATGAGATGCACGCTTTAAAAATAGGAAAAAACGGGAATGAATTTATTGTATTTACAATTGGAAAAAGAGGTGGAAAAGATTATGAACATGACACATATAGATTTAAACCTTCTTTAATTAAATAAGTGAAAAAAATATATTCAAAAATTAATAAAAAAAAATTACTTCATATAGTTTTTAGACCTTCCAAAAAAAAACAAAGGGTAGATATTTCTCCAGATAATCAATTTATGCAAGTAAGCTATTTAAATCTCAATAAAGATAAAATATTCATACCCCATAAACATTTTTGGAAGTCAAATAAACAAAAGAAGAGAATTGTCCAGGAGACATGGTTAGTTATTAAGGGTTTGATCAAAGTTTTTTTTTATGACTTGAATGACAAATATTTAACTTCTGTTTCTCTTAAACCTGGTGATATATCAATTACATATGCAGGTGGACATAAAATTGAAGTATTAAAGAATAATTCGATAATTTATGAACATAAAACGGGTCCGTATGAAGGGCAAAAAAAAGATTTGATTTATCTAAAAAATTTTTAATTGGTTGCGGGGGACGGATTTGAACCGCCGACCTTCAGGTTATGAGCCTGACGAGCTACCAGACTGCTCCACCCCGCGATAATATCAAATTCTATTTTTAAGTTTATTAAGTTTTTTAACTCTTTTAATATTTTCTTGAAGAATTCTTTTTTTCTTTTCAGATGGTTTTTCATAAGTGTTTTTTAATTTTATTATTTTAAAAAAACCATCTCTTTGAAGCTTTCTTTTCAATACTCTTAAAGCTTGTTCAATATTATTATCTTTTACTTCTATTTTAATAACTACCTCCAAAAAAGTGGTTAAATAGCACTTTTATAATTTTATGTCTATTTATTTTATTCATTATATGTTTACTAAATTTGCATTTTTTTCTTTATTTTTTTTTTCTCTTTTTATTCTTCTTTCAGCTTTTTCTAATGCCTCAATCAAGTCTTTTTGAGAAAATAAATTTAGAGCAACCGGATCTTTAGGATTAAGATTGTTATAGTTCCAATAACTTTTATTTCTAATTGAAGTCACCGAGTTTTTTGTTATTCCCACGAGTTTTGCTATTTGACTATCTTTAAGAATACTGTGTTGTTTTAAAAGCCATAAAGCTGAGTCAGGTTTGTCTTGTCTTTTTGAGAGAGGAACGTATTTTTTATATTTTTTTTCGTTATTTGAAATCTCAATATCAATACTTTTTATTTGCAAAGGTCTACTTTCATCTTTTGATGATAATTCTATCTCTTCTCTAGATAATTGACCTGATATTATTGGATTATAAGCTTTTATTCCTTTTGCAACTTCTCCGTCAGCAATCCCTTGAATTTCTACTTCGTGTAGTTTACAAAAATCTGCAATTTGCTTGAATGTTAAAGTTGTATTTTCAACTAGCCATACGGCAGTAGCCATTGGCATTAAGGGTGCGTTTGACATTTAGCTCTTTTTTTCTGATTTAAAATTTTGGAATTTTTTATTAAATTTACTTATTCTACCTTTATCCATTAATTTTTGTTTACCACCAGTCCATGCTGCATGAGATTTAGGATCTATCTCTAATTTTAATATATCCCCCTCAGCACCCCAAGTTGATTTAGTTTCAAATTGAGTTCCATCAGTCATTTCAACCTTAATAGTGTGGTAGTTAGGGTGTATGTCTTTTTTCATATCGAGACTTATAGCAAAAGAAACTTAGAACACAATTAAAAGTTCTTTAAATTTTCAAGCATTTTATCATTAATTGCCCCGCTTGATGCTCGAATATCTATATTATTCTGATCGAATTTATCTAAATTATTAACTATCCCACCTGCTTCCTCTACTAATAGGGCTCCAGCTGCTACATCCCAAATATTAATTTTATTATGAAAAAAACCATCTAATCTTCCTGAAGCCACATAGGCCAGGTCTAAAGCTGCACATCCGCTGTATCTCATATTCAAATTACTGAATTTCACTCCCTCATGATTACTAGAAAACAAACATTCATCTATTAAGTTTTTATTTGATACTCGTAATCTTTGATTATTTAGATAGGCTCCTTTATTTTTTTCCGCATAAAACATTTCATCTTTAATTGGATCATAAATTAAACCACTAATAATCTGTTTTTTAGATTTAAGGGCTAAACAAATTGCAAAATGAGGAATGCCGTGTAAAAAGTTTGTTGTACCATCTATTGGATCGATAATCCAAATATTATCTTTATCTTTATTTATAATTGAGCCAACTTCTTCTGATAAAAAAGAATAATTTCTTTTCGTTTTAGAAAGTTCTTCAATAAGAATTTTTTCTACATGTTTGTCAGTTTTAGTAACAAAATCCCTGGCCCCCTTTTTTGATACTTGTAGTTTTTCAACTTCTCCAAAATCTCTTATTGCAGACTTTGAAGCCTTTTCAGCTGCTTTAATCATAATATTTAAATTTGAAGATATAGAAATCATTTTAAATTTTTTTAATGTATTCTAAATTTCTAGTATCAACTATTATTTCATCACCTGCTTCAATAAAAGGTGGAACCTGAATATTTAAACCATTATCAAGAGTTGCTGGTTTGTAAGATGATGACACAGTTTGTCCTTTGAGGGCTGCATCAGTAGTTTCAATTTTACACTGTAATTGGTTAGGTAATTCAATTGATATTGGGTTTTCGTTGTAAAAACTTATAGAAACTTCTAAGTTTTCAGTTAAAAGTTTACCTTTTTCACCTACAGTTTCTTTTTTTATTTCTATTTGTTCAAATGTTTTTGGATCCATAAAAAAATAATTATCTTCATCATTATAAAGATAATTGAAAGTCGTTTCCTCCAACGATGCTTTTTCTACTGTTTCACTTGATCTAAATCTTTCATTTAACTTTGTATTTTTATTTAAGCTTTTCATTTCAACTTGAGCAAACGCGCCACCTTTTCCTGGTTTAACATGTTGGGTTTTCAAAACTTGCCATAAGTCATTTTTATATTCTAAGAGCATTCCTACTCTTATTTCTCCAGCATTAATTTTCATTTTAATCTTTCAATAGCTTGTAAAGGTTTATATTTTTTATTTTTCCAAATGTAGCTTGAAATAGCTAAAAAATTAGCATTATTCAATAATAGATTTTTATAATTAACAGCGTTAATTCCACCAATTGCAACTGTTGGAGTTTTTGTAAATTTTTTAACTTGATGTAAAATCTTTAAAGAGGCTACATACTTAGTTTTTTTAGTTACAGATCTATTAAATGCACCAAAGGCAATGTAATCAGCTTTAGCTTTAATTGCTTGTTTTGCCAAATTTATAGAATTATGACAAGTAATTCCTATAATTTTTTTTCCAAGTATTTTTTTTGCTATCTTAATATTCATATCTTTTTGACCTAAATGGCAACCATCTGCATCTAATTTTAAAGCAAGCAAAGGGTCATCATTAATTATAAATTTTACTTTATTTTTTTTACAAATTTTTTTAATTTTTTTTCCAATTATCATTTTTTTTTTCTGAGAGTAACTTTTAAGTCTGAGCTGAAAAAAACTTACTTTTCCAGTTTTTAGAACTAACTTTAGATTGTTATAGAAAGAATTGGGTATTTTGTTAGGAGAAATAAGATAAATAAATTTTTTTTTATTTATTTTCAAGTTCGGTAGACCATTTTCCTTGAGCAGCTAAGGTACACATTTTAGCTCTATGATTAAAAGTAGTTTGAGTTGCTTCTGCATTCTTAATATCATTAGACCAAACTTTTAGAGCACTTTGCTGGAGAGCTCTTCCATATGAATAGGTCATTATAAAATTTGTAGTATTATTTTTATTAATTAAATTTAAATTTTCTGTAGCTTCAATTTCAGATTGTCCTCCAGATAAAAAAGCTATTCCAGGAACTTCATCAGGTACAGAATTTTTAAGGCATTCTAAAGTTTTGATGGAAACTTCTTTACTAGAAATTTTATTTTTTGATAGGCTGCCAGACAAAATCATATTTGGTTTTAATATTATTCCAGAGAGATCAACTTTGTGAAGAATTAGTTCCTCAAAACACCTTTTAATCACCTCTGATGTTTTATTTAAACAATCTTCAGCAGAATGGTTTCCATCCATCAATACCTCAGGTTCTACTATTGGAACCATCCCACTTTCTTGAGCTAATGCAGAGTACCTAGCTAATGCATGAGCATTACTATTAATTGCTAATTCGCTAGGATATTTTTTACTAATGGAATATACACCTCGCCATTTTGTAAATCTTGCTCCAAGATCATAATATTTTTTTAATCTATCTCTAAGGCCATCTAATCCTTCTGTAATTTTCTCTTCAGGGGAATTTGCTAAATCTTTTGCACCAGTATCGACTTTAATTCCAGGAACTGCACCTGAACTAGATATTAAATCAGGTATTGATTTTCCTGTGTTCGAAATTTGATTTATGGTTTCGTCGTAAAGAATAACACCTCCTATGCAATCCTTCATACCATCTGATGAAAAAAGAATTTCTCTGAAGGAAAGCCTATTTTCTGGAGTAGATTTGACATTTACTGCTTCAAGTCTTTTTGTCATAGTTCCATTACTTTCATCAGCTGCAAGTATACCTTTACCATTGGACATTATTTTAAGTGCAATTTTATTTAATTCAGACATTTTAATTTAATGCGGTTATACCAGGAAGGTTTTTACCTTCAAGATATTCTAAAAAAGCTCCACCTGCAGTTGAAACAAAATTAAACTCATTAACAGCTTTTAAATTATTTAATAAAGAAACTGTGTCCCCACCACCAACAACTGAAAAAATTTTGTTTGCTTTATTATTTTCAATTATTTTTTTTGCTATTTGAATACTTCCATAAGCAAAATTTGGATTTTCAAAATATCCTGCGGGTCCATTCCAAAGTATAGTTTTACTATCATCAATAATATTTGTTATTTTTTCTATAGTTTTTGGACCAATATCTAATATCATTTCATCAGATAATATTTTACTCAACTCTTTCTTTTGAGGAGATCCATTTAAATCTTTAGATACTATCACATCCTCTGGATAGATTATTTTACATTTTTCTTTTTTTGAAAGAGAGATGATTTCTTCTACGACTTTATCACAATTTTTTTCTTTAATAGATTTGCCAACACTATTTCCAAAATATTCTATGAAATTATTAGCCATACCCCCAACAATTATAATATTATCAAATTTAGGAATTAAATTTTTAATAACATTAATCTTGCTTGAAATTTTAGACCCACCAATAATACAAGTAATCGGTCTGGTAATTTCAGAAGTTATCTTATTAAGTGCATTAACTTCTAAGTCTAGCTGCAACCCAGTAAACGAGGGTAAGAATTTTGGAATTTCACGAATTGAGGCATGAGCTCTATGCGAACAAGAAAAAGCTTCATTTACATATATATCTCCAAGACTCGAAAGATGCTCTGCAAACTTATTATCATTTTGCTCCTCTTCAGAATAAAATCTAATATTTTCTAAAATAAAAATATCCTCATTATATTCATTGAAGAAATCTTTACTTTTTATTTCTTTAATATTTTCAGTAATAAGTTTTACTTTTTTTCTTAATTTATTTTGCAATTCTTCACAAATTGGTTTTAGGGAGAGCTCTTTAACAACCTTTCCTTTTGGTCTTCCAACATGAGATAAAATTATAATTTTAGCTTTTTCTTTAATCAAAAAATTTAATGTAGGAAGAATTTTATCGATTCTTGTTGTGTCTGTTATCTTGTTTCTTTTCAAAGGGACATTCAAATCTAGTCTTAATAATATTTTTTTATTGTTTAGATTTTTTTCGTTTATAATGCTTCTCATTAAGAGATTTTATGCAAAGTTTCAGCGATATCACACATTCTATTGGAAAAGCCCCACTCATTATCATACCAGGCTGATATTTTACCCATATTACTTCCAACTACATTTGTTAAAGAAGCATCTACTATTGCAGAAGCAGGATGATGATTAAAATCTATAGATACTAATTTTTCATGAGTAACTTCTAAGATGTTTTTTAATTTATTTTTTGATGATTGTTCAAAGGCATCATTAATTTTTTTTATGTTAATATCTTTTTTTGTACAAAAAACTAATTCAACAAGAGAAACATTAGGAGTGGGCACCCTCATCGCAACACCTTCTAGTTTCCCTTTTAGGTTTGGTATTATTTCTCCTATTGCTTTCGAAGCTCCTGTTGAGGTAGGAACAATTGATTGACTTGCAGATCTCGCTCTTCTGGGATCTTTGTGAGAGTTATCTAAAATTCTCTGATCGCTAGTAAATGCATGAATGGTAGTCATAAAACCTTTTTCAATTTCAAAATTTTGATCAAGAACACTTATTACTGGTGCTAGACAATTGGTTGTGCATGAAGCTGCAGATATTATTTTATCCTCTTTAGTAATTATATTTTCATTAACACCAAATACTATTGTTTTATCAGCATTTTTACATGGAGCAGAAACGATCACCTTTTTTGCACCATTTTCTATGTGAGCAAAAAGTTTTTCTTTCGAATTAAATTTTCCAGTGCATTCGAAAACATAATCAACATCATGTTTTTTCCAATTTATGTATTCAATTTTTGTTTCTTGAGAAAATGTAATTTTATTTTTATTAATCATTAAATGATTTTGATCATATTCTAAATCAGCATTTAATTTTCCATGTATAGAATCATATTTGATTAATTTAGATGTAGTTTCTGAATTTGACCTGTTGTTTATATGATTAATTTTTAAATTTTTATTTTTACTTTCGACAATCGATCTAACAACCATACGACCAATCCGTCCCATTCCATTAATTCCAATTTTAATTGTCATTTTATTTATTTAATAATTTTTTAGTGATACTTTTAATGTTTGTACTCTCTAGTCCAAAATATTTATAAATATCTTTATAGGGTGCACTTTTTCCGAATTCATTAATTCCAAAAGCAATACCGTTATTACCTACATATTTTTTCCAACAATCGCTTGATCCAGCTTCAATGGATATTTTAAATTTTGTTTCCTCTAAAATTTTATTTTTATAAGAGTTTGATTGTAATTCAAAAAGTTCCATGCAAGGCATTGATATCACTTTGGAATATATTTTATCTTTGGCTAATTTATGGCTAACCTCCAAAGCTAGATTAACTTCAGATCCACTAGCTAATATTGTTAGATTAATTTTTTTATTTGTTCTTAAAACCTCATAAGCACCTAATGAGCATAAGTTTTTATTTAAGTATGTTTTTCTTACTGGATTTAAATTTTGCCTTGTTAAAGAAAGCACACTAGGTGTTTTTGAGCTTTTTAATGCATGTTCCCAACACTCGATAGTTTCAATTCTATCTGCAGGTCTGAATACATTTAGGTTAGGTATAGCACGTAAGCCCGAAAGTTGTTCTATAGGTTGATGGGTAGGGCCATCTTCTCCAAGCCCAATGGAGTCATGAGTCATTACATAAATGACCCTTTTTTTCATTAAGGCAGACAATCTGATCGAAGGTTTGCAATAATCAGAAAATATTAAAAAAGTACCTCCATAAGGAATTAGATTACTGTGAAGTGCGATACCATTCATAACCCCACTCATTGCGTGTTCTCTCACTCCGTAGTGAATATAGTCACCAGTAAAATCTCCAGGTTTAATTATTTTATGGTTTTTAGTTTTTGTATTATTTGATCCCGCTAAATCAGCAGAGCCACCAATTAAATTATTTTTTTGTCTTGTTAATGCATTCAATGTCATTTCTGAACATTTTCTAGTAGCTAAACTTTTAGGCTCTTTTATTGCATTCTCTTTTTCTTTCTTAAGCACCGTAGTAAAGTTATTTTTTAAAGTTTGATTAAATTTAATTTTTTTTCTATTTAATGCTTTGTTCCATTTTTTTTCTAAAATTTCACCTCTTTGGCCAATTTTTCTCCATTCATTTAAAATTTTATTTGGAATATCAAAAGGTTTGGTTTTCCAATTTAAGGCTTTTCTTACAAGCTTTATTTCATCTACTCCCAATGGGCTTCCATGGGACGATGCTTTTCCTGATTTATTCGGTGAACCATATCCAATCTTTGTTTTACAAGAAATCACACTAGGTTTTTTAGCTTTCTGAACTTTTTTTAGTGCTTTAAAAATTTCTTTTTCATTATGACCGTTGATAGAAATATAATCCCAACCATATCCTTCAAATCTTTTTTTAAAATTATCTGAAACTGCAAGATTTGTTGGACCATCAATTGAAATTGAATTGTTATCAAATAGCATAACTAAATTTTTAAGTTTTAAATGTCCTGCTAGACTCATCGCTTCATGACTTATTCCTTCCATTAAGCATCCATCTCCAGCTAAAACATAAGTTTTGTGATTAATTAAATCTTTACCTAATTTATTTTTTAAAATTTCTTCAGCTATTGCAAAACCAACTGCATTAGATATGCCTTGTCCAAGAGGACCTGTTGTAGTTTCAATACCTGTTTTCGGATGATATTCAGGATGACCAGCACAAATAGAATTAAGCTGCCTAAATTTTTTAATATTATTAATTGATATGCTTTTATATCCAGTTAGGTAAAGCAAAGAATATAAAAGCATAGAACCATGACCGGCAGACAAAACAAATCTATCTCTATTTAACCAATCTGGATTCTTTGGATTAAATCTTAAAAATTTTTTGAATAACACTGTTGCAACATCTGCCATACCCATTGGCATTCCTGGGTGACCTGAATTTGCTTTTTGAACAGCATCAATTGATAAAAATCTGATGCAATTAGCTAAATCATTGTGTAGTTTGCTCAAAATTATCCTGACTAGACTAAGAAGAATCTATTTAATAATATAAACATATATATATGAATTCTATAAACGAAAAAGAAAAAAAATTAAATATTGCATTAAAGGAATTAAAAAATTTGGATCTAACAAATCCTGAATTACAAAAAAATATTGAAAATTTAAGCACAAAACAAAATCAATTAGAAATTGAAAAAATACAGATTGAAGAAAAATATAAAACGTTACTCGAGGAACATGAAAATCTATCAAAAAAACTTGAGGATTTAAAAAACAAAGAAAAGTTGGAAGAAAGAAAACAAATTGAATTTTCTGAAAAAATTGACGAACTTAATCAAGAAACTGACACACTATTGGATGAAATAGATAAATGGCAAATGTAAGTATAAAATTTAACAATAAAGAGTTTCTGCTCGCTTGTGAAGATGGACAAGAGGAGCACTTAGAAGAATTGTTAATTCAGATTAATAAAAAGTTTAATAATTTAAAAAATGATTTGGGAAATCTAGGTGAAAATAAATTATTATTAATTACAGCTGTAAAAATAATGGATGAATATTACGAAACTAAGAAAAAAGTAGATCAAAAAAAAGAAGAATTAAATGATCTCTCAAAAAAATTTAAAGAACTAAAATCTCTAATTTACGATTATAGGGACACAAAAGAAACTGAAATTGAAAAACTAAATCTTGATCATGAAAATTTAAAACAAGAAATTGACGATAATCAAAAAAAATACGAAAATTTAATTGATGAAGCTGCTGATCAAATATCAAATTTTGTGAAAAAAGCAAAATTAGAAAACATTTCAAAGTAGGTCTGTGAGTAAATCTAAGCTAAGAAGTAAAATTTTAATTTTAAGAAAAAAAAATTTGAATAAAAAACTTAGTCTCAATCCTGATAGAATTTATCGATTTTTAAAAAAAAATAAAATTAATTTCAAAAATGTAGGAGGGTATTACCCTTGTAATTATGAGATTGATGACTTGAATATGCTTTATTTTTTAAGAAACAAAAAGGTAAATATTTCCTTACCAATAATTAGAGAAAATAACCAAATGGATTTTTTTGAATGGACAAATAAAGATCCTTTAAAAATTAATAAGTATGGAATTGCTGAGCCAACTTTACGAAAGAAAATTTACCCAGATATAATATTTGTTCCTTTAGTAGCTTATGATGATGATTTGAACAGACTAGGCTACGGTGGAGGATTTTATGATCGTTATTTAGAAAAAGTATCTAAAATTAAAAAAATATTTAAAATTGGATTAGGATTTTCATACCAGGAGATAAAAAAAATACCTATCAACAAGTATGATAAGAAACTTGATTTAATTATAACAGAGAAAAAAATTATACAATGAGAATTTTATTTTTAGGAGATGTTGTTGGAATTTCAGGATGTTCTAAATTAACAAGTAATTTATTAAATGAAATTGATAAAAACAAAATCGATTTTGTAATAGTAAACGGTGAAAATGCAGCAGTTCAAGGTGTGGGGCTAACTAAAGAAATATGTAAGGATTTTTTTAATTGTGGAGTTGATGTCATCACAACCGGCAATCATGTTTGGGATCAAAAAGAAATTATGGAATTTATTGATAAAGAAGAAAGATTATTAAGACCTAAAAATTTATTTGAACCTGCACCAGGAAAAGGTTTTCAGACTTATAAAACAAAGAATGATATAAAAATTGGAGTTCTTAATTTGATGGGTAACGTTTTTATGAAAAAGTGTGAAGATGTTTTTGAAGCTTCTCAAAAATTTTTAAAAGAAAATGAAATGAAAAAGGATTTTGATTTACTTATAGTTGATTTCCATGGTGAAATTACTAGCGAAAAAAATGCTATAGGACATCTATTTGATGGAAAGGCAACTCTCGTGGTTGGAACCCATACTCATATTCCAACAAATGATGCCAGAATACTTAATAATGGTACTGGATATCAAACGGATGCAGGTATGTGTGGGGATTATGATTCAGTGATTGGAATGAATAAAGAAAATTCTTTGAATAGATTTTTAAAAAAGAATTCAGTGAAACACTTTCCTGCTACTGGAGATGCTACATTGTGTGGTGTTATAGTAGATTGTGATATAAAAACAGGTTTAGCAATAGAAATCAAAAGCTATGTATACGGAGATCAACTAAAAAATATTTAAAGATCATGGCAGGACATTCACATTGGGCAGGAATAAAACACAAAAAAGGTAAGGCTGATAAGCAAAGATCAAAGATATTTTCAAAATTATCTAAAGAGATTACTGTTGCGGCAAAACTTGGTGACAAAGATCCAGCAATGAACCCCAGACTAAGATCTGCAGTACAGGCTGCAAGATCTGCAAATATGCCTAAAGATAATATTGAAAGAGCAATAGATAAATCTTCTGCAGCTACAGGAGCAAATTTTGAAAATTTAAGATACGAGGGGTTTGGACCAGAAAAGATTGCTGTTATAGTTGAAACTTTAACAGACAACAAAAATAGGACTGCATCAAATATTAGAACTATTTTTCAAAAAAGCGGTGGGAGCTTAGGAACTCAAGGTTCAGCATCCCACAATTTTCAACAATTGGGTATAATCAAAATTGATAAAAAAGAGATATCTGATGAAAAAATTTTAGATTTAGCGATAGAGTCAGGAGCTGATGAATGTTTATCTTATGAGGATTGTCATGAGATCCAGTGTCAAATTAGCGAAATATATAATGTAAAAAAAAATCTTGAGAAAATAATTGTGAATTTTATTTCTACAGAAATTGAATGGATCCCTTTAAATAGTGTTGAAGTAAAGAAAGATAATGAAGACAGTGTATTGGATTTTTTAGAAAGTCTTGAGGAAGATGACGATGTTCAGAACGTTTATTCAAACGTTAATTTAGGTGGTATTTAATGATGATTATTGGAATTGATCCAGGCATCTCAGGTTCAATCTGTTTTTTTCAAGATGGTATAATAAAAGAAGTAATTGAAATGCCAACCATGACAGATGGTAAAAAGAATAAAAGACAAGTAAATGGTGCTCAAATATTTAATGAAATAAGTGAAAGGATAGACAAATTTGATAAAAAAAACATAAAAGTTGTAATTGAACAAGTTTCTGCAATGCCTGGACAAGGCGTTACTAGTATGTTTAATTTTGGTCAATCTTTTGGTATTTTAAAAGGCATATGCAGCGCGATGCATTTACCTGTTTATTATGTTAGGCCTGCTAAGTGGAAAAAATATTTTAACCTTATTAATTCAGAAAAAGATGCGAGCAGAACAAGAGCTATTGAAATTTTTCCATATTTTTCATCACAATTGTCAAAAAAGAAAGATAATAACAAGGCAGATGCTATTCTAATAGCTAGTTTTTTCTACGAAACTTATCAAAAAGAAGAATAATCAATTCAAATTAAAAGACAAAATCATGACACATTTACGTGTGATGAGTAACTATGGAAGCAGATATAGCAGCAAAAGCAGTTGAATTAGGAACAAATACTGATTTTTCATTATTCAGTTTATTTTTTAGAGCAGACATAATTGTTAAGTCTGTAATGATTATATTAATATTGTGCTCAATATATTCTTGGGCTGTAATTATTGAAAAGTTTCGTTTATTTAAAAAAATAACTAAATCTTCAGAAGAATTTGAAGAAAAATTTTGGAATTCTAAATCTGCTGAAACTTTTTACAATAGTTTACCTAGCAAACTTGAGGATCCGATGTCACTTGTGTTTCAAGATGCAATGGAAGGATTGCTTAAAAAAAAATCAAGAACTAACATTAGTGAGAGAATGAGCGCCTCTCTCGAGGCTGGTATTGAAAAACAAATGACAAAAATTGAAAAAGGCTTTACTTTTTTGGCAACAGTAGGTTCAACAGCACCATTTATTGGATTGTTTGGAACAGTTTGGGGAATTATGAATTCTTTTCAGTCTATAGCTATTTCAAGAAACACAAGTCTTGCGATAGTTGCGCCGGGAATAGCTGAAGCTTTATTTGCAACTGCACTTGGACTATTGGCTGCAATACCAGCAGTAGTTGCCTACAACAAATTCAATACTGACGCTAAAAAATATTCTGAAAAATTAGAAAACTTCTCTAAAAGATTTTTAACAATCATTTAACAAATGGCTTTCAAATTTAATCGCTCATCAAAAGAACCTATGAGTGAAATAAATGTTACTCCATTCGTAGACGTTATGTTGGTATTATTAATTATATTTATGGTAACAGCACCATTGTTAACGGTAGGCGTTCAAGTTGATTTACCAGAAAGTTCGGCAGACTCTTTACCTGAAGAAACAGAACCTCTTACATTATCAATTAACGCAAAAGGTGAAATTTTTATTCAAGAAGCAAAAGTTGAATACGATAATATTATTGCAAAAGTTTTAGCGGTTTCAAAAAATAGAACTGATACCAGAATTTATGTTAGAGGTGATAAAACTATAAATTATGGAAGAGTTTTAGAAATTATGGGATTACTATCAGGATCTGGTTTTACTAAAGTAGCATTGATTTCAGAACCGTATAAGCAAAGGTAATTATAGTGAATAGAAGTTTAATTATTTCTTCTGTTTTACATGCTTTGTTAATTTTCATTACAGCTATGAGCTTACCTTTTTTGGCAAAGAAACCACTTGATATTCCTCCAATTGTATCAGTTGAGTTAATTCAAATAGCAGAAAAAACTAATATTCCATTTGCACCTAAAGCAAAAAAGATAATTGAAAAAGTTAAAGAGAAAGAAAAAAAACTTGTTTCTGAACAAGCCCCACCAAAAAAAGTAAAAAAAACGAAAACGAAAACAGTTTTGGCTCCTGACCAAAATAATAAAAAAATAGAGAACCAAACACCTGAAGCAATTCCACTTCCAGATAAAACTTTAAAAAAAGTTGAAACGAAAGAGGAAAAAAAACAAAATCCTGAAAAAGTAGATAATGAGGTTAAACAGGTATCAGAATTTGAAAAAAAAGATTTATTTGATCCAAATAATATTGCTGCTTTAATTGATAAATCAAAAGAAGAGAGTGCGGAAGTTCTAAAAACTAAAGATGACATTACTCAAGATCAAGAGAGAAGTGTAGAAAATGCAGGTCTTACATTAAGTGAGGAGGATGCTCTGAAGGCGCAAATATTTGGATGTTGGAGTATACCTTTAGGATTACCATATAATGAAAATTTATTGGTAAGAATAAAATTAAAATTAAAACCTGATGGAACAGTTTCAAAAACTGAAATTTTGGATCATGCAAGGATGAATAAACCAGGTCAAGGATTTTATAAGGTTTTAGCAGAAAGTGCTTTGAGAGCTGTAAAGTTATGCCAACCATTAAGAGTTCCAACAACTGGATATGAAAGATGGAAAGAATTACAATTAAATTTTGATGCAAGAGAGATGTTAGAAGGGTAGTATATTTAAATGATAAAAAAAATTTTAATTTTATTATTTATATTAATACCTATCAACGCAAATGCTTTAATAGAAGTTGATATAACTCGAGGAAATTTAAATCCACTTCCTTTAGCAGTTTCCCCTTTGTCAATTGATGAAGAGTCTAGAAAAGGGTTTGAAAAAATACTTAAAAAAGAAAATATTGGTTCTGAGATTTCAAATATTGTTGAGAACAATTTAAGGATTTCTGGATTATTCAACCCTCTTGATAAAAAGGCTTTTTTACAAGCTCCAGATATTGCAAATTTAAAACCAAGATTTGAAGATTGGAATTTAATTAAAGCTCAAGCACTTATTACAGGCAAAGTAAATTATGTTGACGATAAATTAAGAGTTGAGTTTCGATTGTGGGACGTTTTGGCTGCTAAAGAAATGATGGCTTTAGCTTTTACCACAGTTCCTAATAATTGGAGAAGAGTAGGGCATATTATTTCTGATAAGGTTTACGAAAGGCTGACTGGAGAAAAAGGTTATTTTGATACAAGAATAATTTATGTCTCAGAAGAAGGACCAAAAACACAAAGAATAAAAAAACTAGCAATCATGGATCAAGACGGAGCAAACAATAAATTTTTGACATTAGGTAATGAGTTAGTTTTAACACCACGATTTAATCCAGCAAGTCAAATGGTAACCTATTTGTCTTACTTTAAAAATATGCCAAGGGTTTATTTATTAGATATAGAAACTGGTACACAAGAGGTAGTTGGAGATTTTCCTGGAATGACTTTTGCACCTCGTTTTTCACCTGATGGTAAAAAAATAATTATGAGTTTTGCCAAAGACGGAAAGTCAGATATTTACACTATGGATTTAGAAAATAGAATTGTAGAAAAAATTACCAATCATCCGTCAATTGACACTTCTCCATCTTATTCTCCTGATGGAAAATATATTACATTTAATTCTGATAGAAGTGGTTATCAACAAATTTATGTAATGAAGAATGATGGAAGTGATGTAAAAAGAATTTCTTTTGGTAATGGTTTATATGGAACACCTGTATGGTCTCCAAGAGGAGATTTAATTGCATTCACAAAATTACATAAAGGTAAATTTTATATAGGCGTCATGAGAACTGATGGTAGTGGCGAAAGGTTATTAACTGAAAATTATTATCAAGAGGCCCCATCTTGGTCTCCGAATGGGAGAGTACTAATATTTTATAGAGAGACAAAAACTAACTCTAAAGGAGAGGGTTTTTCCGCAAAATTGTGGTCTATAGATTTAACAGGTTATAATGAAAGGCAAATAAAGACACCAACAGATGCTTCTGACCCATCATGGTCATCATTATTGAGCAATTAGTAGAATAATTTTTCTAAATTTCTTGATTTTTATACTTGAAACCTCTATTTAGTTGTGAAAAAGTTAAGAAATTGAAATTAGCAGCAAGGAGCAATTTAATGAGATTAATCAAAATTTTAAAAAACACACTTTTAGTATTAACAGCTTGCTTAGTGCTATCTGCATGTGCAACTAAAAAAGAAGTGGCAATAGACATTAAAGGTCAAATGCAAGGTGATGTTTACACAGGAACAGACACAGTTGAATATTTAGCTGATGGTGTTCCAGACAGAGTTTTCTTTGCAACAAATGAATCGATATTAACAACTGCATCGAGAGAAACTTTAAGAGCCCAAGCAGCTTGGCTAAGAAAGAATCCAAATATAAATGTAGTTCTTGAAGGTCATGCTGACGAAAGAGGAACAAGAGAGTACAACTTG
The DNA here is from genome assembly GCA_902618695.1 of uncultured Pelagibacteraceae bacterium. Classification (GTDB taxonomy): domain Bacteria; phylum Pseudomonadota; class Alphaproteobacteria; order Pelagibacterales; family Pelagibacteraceae; genus Pelagibacter. Next base: position 28,309 of record CACNCB010000008.1, read on the forward strand.
GCTCTTGGTGAAAGAAGAGCAAATGCAGCTAAAGACTATTTAATGACTTACGGAATATCTTCAGACAGAATTACGGTATTAAGTTATGGTAAGGAAAGACCAGTTGACTCTGGTTCAAACCCATTAGCTTGGTCAAAAAACAGAAGATCAGTAACTGTTAAAGCAAATTAATTATTTAAAATTTAAGACCCTAAAACCTTTATTGGATTTAGGGTCTTTTTTTTGCCATTTTTATAATCATAAATCTAATTTAAATCATGTTCATATTTAAATTAGTAGTTTTAAAATTATTGTTCATCTTAAATTTGGTTTTTATAAATATTTCTTTTGCAGATAACCATAATATTTATGAAACATTAGAAATGATAAAAAATGATCTTAAAACTCTTGAAAGAGCAGTTTATTCTGGATCTATAGAAGTAAAAGCAAGTACTAATGATAGTTCAATTTCGGACTTGGACCAAAATTCAGAAGATGTCTTAACTAGACATTTATTAAAATTATCTGAAGTTGAGGATCAGTTTAGAGAACTTACTAACAAATTTGAAGAAATAAATTTTAAGTTAGATAAATTATCTACCCGTGTTTCAAAAATTCAAGCAGATAATCAATTAAGATTTCAAGAAATAGAAACTAATATTGCTTCTGGAAATATTAGTAATCCAGAAAATCTATTAAGTTCAAAACCAAAAATAGATGAACAAAAAGTATTACCTGGTAGTTCGCAGCCCCAAGATTTAGGAACAATTTCATATAAAGATACAGAAACAAACGAATCTTCACAACAGCTTCAATCAGTAGAAACAACGGCCTCAATTGTAACTGAAACTTTCCAATCTGAGGAAAGAATACTTCCTCAAGATTTAAATCCAGAGGGACAATATGAATTTGCAACAAGTTTTTTAAAAGTTGGAGACTATAGCACAGCAGAGAGAGCATTTAGGGAATTTGTTTTATCTAACTCTGATCATGAGTTAGCTGGTAGCGCTCAATACTGGTATGCTGAAACATTTAGAATTAGACAATTATATACTGATGCAGCTTCTGCTTATTTAGAGGGATACCAAAAATATCCTAAAGGAAAAAAAGCTCCAATTAATCTATTAAAACTTGGAGTATCAATGGTTCAAATTGGTGAAAAAGACCAAGGATGTAAAATGATAAATGGTGTAGAATTACAATATCCTAATGCAAATCAGTCTGTAATACAAAAAGCAAAATATGAGTCCAAAAAATTTGAATGCATCAAACAAGACTCATAAGTTTTTATTAAATCAATTAAAAGATAAACAAACTTCTAAAATATATAAAATTTTTGAAAAAAATCTTAAACTAAATGAGAATTTTATTGTTGCAGTTTCCGGCGGACCGGACAGTCTAGCTTTATGTTTTTTATCAAAAATTTACTCGACTAAAAAAGATCTAAAAGTAAAATTTTTGCATATTGATCATAAACTTAGAAATAATTCAACAAAAGAGGCAAAATTTGTAAAATTACTTCTAAAAAAATTGTCTATTAATCTTGAGATTTTAACCTGGGTTGGAAAAAAACCAAAAAGCAACATCCAATCTATTGCAAGAGATAAAAGATATGCACTGATGATAAACAAAGCAAAAAAATTAAAAACAAATAATATTTTATTAGGTCATCATAAGGATGATTTAATAGAGAATTTTTTTATAAGAATTTTAAGAGGCAGTGGTTTAAATGGTATGGTGTCATTTGATCAAAGAACTAACCTACAAAATATTAATTTGATAAGACCTTTATTAAAATTCTCTAAAAAAAAATTAGAATATATTACTAAAAAAGTTTTTAAAAATTATGTCGATGATCCCTCAAATAAAAATGATAAATATAAAAGAGTAAAAATTAGAAATTTTATAAAAAACTTGGAATTAGAGGGATTGGATAATGATAAATTTAATTTAACGATTAAAAATTTAAAATCTGCTAACGAGTCAATTAAATATTTTGTAGAAAAAAACTTAAAAGATAATTCAACAATTTTAAATATTAAAAAGTTTGTAATTTTGAATAAAAATTTTTTTCTTCAACCAGAAGAGGTAGTTTTTAGGTCTCTAACAGAAGTGTTAAAAGCTGTTGGTAAAAAATATTATCCAGTTAGAGGAAAAAAAATTGATAACTTAATTTATCAAATTAAAAATGATAAATCACTCATGACTACTTTAGGAAACTGTGTGATAAAGAAGGTAAATAACTCAGTAATAGTATCAAAAGAGCGTTAAAGTTGATGAAATAACTGATATTTTGTCACTTGTTAATTTAATAATAATTCTTATTTTAAACCTATGAATCTAAAAAATCTTGCAATGTGGGTAATAATAGTTTTCTTAACTATAGGTCTTTATAACATGTTTAAAAATCCACAATCTAATGTTAGAGGCGGAAATCAAATAATATTTTCAGATTTTCTAAATTCAGTCGAGGACGGTGAAGTTCTAAAAGTTGAGATTCAGGGAAATAACATTAAAGGAACTTATTCGAATGGAAATTCTTTTTCAACTTATGCTCCTAATGATCCAAATCTAATAGAAAAATTATCAGAGAAAGGTGTGAGTATTTCAGCAGCACCTTTAGATGAAAAAATGCCTTCATTGTTTGGTGTACTCTTATCATGGTTTCCTATGTTATTACTGATTGCAGTATGGATTTTCTTCATGAGACAAATGCAGGGTGGCAAAGGTGGAGCAATGGGATTTGGAAAATCAAAAGCTAAAATGATGAATGAATTAAAAGGAAAGGTTACTTTTAATGATGTTGCTGGCGTAGAGGAAGCTAAAGAAGAAGTAGAGGAAATGGTAGAATTCTTAAAGGATCCTAAAAAATTTAGTAGGTTAGGTGGTAAAATTCCGAGAGGAGCTTTACTTGTCGGACCCCCAGGAACTGGTAAAACTTTATTAGCAAGGGCAATTGCGGGTGAAGCAGGTGTTCCGTTTTTCACTATTTCAGGTTCTGATTTTGTTGAGATGTTCGTTGGAGTAGGAGCTTCTAGAGTAAGAGACATGTTTGAACAAGGTAAAAAAAATTCTCCATGTATTATTTTTATAGATGAGATAGATGCTGTTGGAAGAAGTAGAGGGGCAGGTCTAGGGGGTGGAAATGATGAGAGAGAACAAACCTTAAACCAGTTATTAGTTGAAATGGATGGTTTTGATACAAATGAAGGTGTCATAATTATAGCTGCAACAAACAGACCAGATGTGCTCGATCCTGCTTTATTAAGACCAGGAAGGTTTGATAGACAGGTAGTGGTTTCAAATCCAGATATTATTGGAAGAGAAAAAATTTTAAAAGTTCATGTAAAAAAAATAAAAATGGCGCCAGATGTTAATTTAAGAACAATTGCAAGAGGCACGCCAGGATTTTCAGGAGCTGATCTTGCAAATATAGTTAATGAGGCAGCTTTGTTAGCAGCGAGAAAAAATAAAAGGATAGTTACATTATTAGAATTTGAGGAAGCAAAAGATAAAGTTATGATGGGTGCTGAAAGACGTTCAATGGTCATGACAGAAGATGAGAAAAAACTGACTGCATACCATGAAGGTGGACATGCTCTAGTGTCCTTTAATATGCCAAGTTATGATCCAATTCATAAAGCTACTATCATACCAAGAGGAAGAGCTCTTGGAATGGTAATGAACTTACCTGAAAGAGACAAACACGGTTACTCAATAAAATATCTTAAAGCGAGACTAGCTGTTTGTTTTGGGGGAAGAGTGGCTGAAGAATTAATTTTTGGAAAAGATAATATATCTACAGGAGCAGGTGGAGGAAATGGGTCTGATATTAACCAGGCTACACAGTTAGCAAGAGCAATGGTAACAAAATATGGAATGAGTGAGGAAATGGGTCCAGTTGAATATGGGGAAAACCAAGAAGAAGTGTTTTTGGGAAGATCAGTCACTCAAACTCAATCGGTATCAGAAGAAATTGCTCAGAAAATTGATAAAGAAATAAGAAAGCTTGTAGATGAAGGATATAATAAAGCCAAGGAAATTTTAACAGAAAAAATAGATGATCTACATAAAATTGCAAAAGCTCTTATTACTTATGAGACTTTAACTGGTGAAGAAATAGAAAATATAATTAATAAAAATTTATATCCTAAAGATAAAATTTTAGATAATCCAGAATCAAAAAATGATCAAGATTCAGCTTTGGGCGCGATGGGTTTGAAACCAAAAATTGTTCATTAATAAATAATGCCAAGATATTACACAAGAGCGTGTAATTTCTACTTCGGCAAACAATCAAAAATTTTAGTAAATAAAAAACGATCTATACCTTTACATCAGATTAAAGAAATATCTTTTGACCATGTTGAGATAATTTCAAGAAAAAAAATTAGAAAAATTTCAATAAATAAAATTAGAAGTTTACCTAAAAAACTTAGAAAAAAAATTAATTCAGATTTAAAAAAAATTAGATCAAAAAAATCAAATTTTTCAAATTTAAATTTTAAAAAAATTCCAAATATATTGGGTGTTTTAAATCTAACTCCTGATAGTTTTTCCGATGGAGGAAAATTTAATAAAAAAAATAAAGGTGTCAGTCATGCTATCAATTTATATAAAACTGGTGCTTCGTTAGTCGATGTTGGTGGAGAGTCTACAAGACCTGGGTCGAAGGAAGTAAATGAAAATCGAGAATGGTATAGAATTAGTAAGACATTAAAATTAATTGTAAAAAAAATACCAATATCCTTAGACACAAGAAAATCTGCAATTATGGAAAATGGTATTAAAATGGGAGTTAAACTTATTAATGATGTTTCGGGATTAAGCCATGATCCTAAAACAATAAATGTTTTAAAAAAGTATAAAATTCCATTTGTAATACAGCACTCAGTTGGAATACCAGAAAATATGCAAAAGAAACCAATATATAGAAATGAATTATTAGATATTTATGATTATTTTGAAGATAAGATTGAGTTAATAAGGTCTAAAGGTATTAAACACAATAATATAATTTTGGATCCTGGAATTGGATTTGGAAAAAATTTGAAACATAATATGAATCTTATAAGAGGTGTTTCTATTTTTCATTCATTAGGTTTTCCTATACTAGTAGGGAATTCAAGAAAAAGATTTATTAAAGAAATATCAAAAAAAAATGATAGCAAAACGAGGATCGGTGGAACTATGTCTTCTTCAATTTATTTAATGATGCAAGGAATTCAGATTTTAAGAATTCATGATGTTAATGAAGTTATGCAAGGTATTAAAGTTTTTAATCAGATAATCAAAAATTAATGGCAAAAAAATATTTTGGAACAGATGGAATAAGAGGAGCAGTTAATAGCAAATATATAAATGGAGATATGTTCTTTAAATTTGGACTTGCTAGTGGAACATACTTTAAATCTCAAAAAAAAAGAAAACAAACAGCAATAATTGCAAAAGATACAAGATTGTCTGGATATACACTTGAACCAGCTCTTGTCTCAGGTTTGGCTTCAGCTGGTATGCATGTTTATACACTGGGACCCTTACCAACTAATGCGTTAGCTATGTTAACAAAAGAGATGAAGGCAAATATGGGTATAATGATTACCGCTTCTCATAATCCACATTTTGACAACGGTTTAAAATTGTTTGGTCCTGATGGAATGAAATTATCAGATAAAATAGAAAAAAAAATTGAGAGTCTCATTGATAAAAAAATCTCAAAAAATCTCTCGCATTCTGAAAAATTAGGAAGAGTTAAAAGATTAGAAACAGGCACTAGAAATTATATTAAAATATTAAAAAAAAATTTCACAAAAGAGTTCAATTTAAGAGGACTAAGAATAGTAATCGATTGTGCAAATGGCGCTGGTTATAAGGCAGGTCCTGAATTACTGAAATCATTAGGAGCCAAAGTGATAGCGATAGGTGTTAAACCAAATGGTTTAAATATTAATAAAAAATGTGGATCAACTTTTCCAAGAAAAATTAGATATGCTGTAAAAAAATATAAAGCACATATCGGAATATCTTTAGATGGAGATGCTGACAGAATAATAATGTGTGATGAAAAAAGCAATATAATAGATGGAGATCAAATTATAGCTGCTTTAGCAACAAGATGGAAAAATAAAAAAATGTTAAAAGGAGGAGTTGTTGGAACATTAATGTCAAATTATGGTTTAGAAAAATACTTGAAATCAAAAGGAATTAAATTTTTAAGAGCAAATGTTGGAGATAGATATGTTAAAGAAAAAATGAAAAAATATAGTTTTAATTTAGGTGGTGAACAATCAGGACATATTATCTTAGGTAAATTTGCTACTACAGGAGATGGTTTGTTAGTAGCTTTAGAAGCTCTTTTTGCTTTAAGAAAAGGAAAAAAGGCAAGTGAATTTTTTGAACAATTTAAGAAAACACCTCAACTCTTAAAAAATGTCGAAGTAAAGGATAAAAATATTATTAACAAGCCCGAAATAAAAAAAATTATAAAAATTGTAGGTAAATTAATTAAAGGTAAAGGAAGAATTTTAGTAAGAAAATCTGGAACAGAGTCTAAAATAAGGGTAATGGGAGAAAGTGAAAATAAAGCTCTTTTATACAAATGCGTAAATATAATTACGAAAAGAATTAAATAAATTGAAACCAAATTCTAAAGTATTAATTATTGCAGGATCTGACTCATCTGGTGGAGCAGGTATACAAGCTGATGTAAAAACGGTTACTGCTCTAGGTTCTTATGCAATGACAGCAATAACTGCAGTCACGTCGCAAAATACCACAGGCGTAAAATCAATTGTTGGTATTAATCCAAAAGAAATTTTTAATCAAATTATTTATAGCTGTAAAGATATAAGACCTGATGCAATAAAAATCGGTATGCTGCATTCTCCAGAAGTTATTAGAATGGTTCTAAAAGCTTTGGAAATAATTAAAGTTAAAAAAATTGTATTAGATCCAGTAATGGTTGCTAAAGGAGGTGCTAAGCTGATTGATAGTAAAGCTATTCAATTTTTAAAATTAAAACTAATTAAAAAAGTATCACTTATTACTCCCAATATTCCTGAGGCAGAAATTTTAACTAAAACAAAAATTATAACAAATGAGGATATGATTTTTGCTGCTAATAAACTTATAGGTTTAGGAGCTAAAAATGTACTTATAAAAGGTGGTCATTTAAAACATAAAAATGTAATAGATATTTTAATAAACACAAAAGATCTAAAGATCTTCAAAAGTGAGCGTCATAAAACAAAGAATACTCATGGTACAGGTTGTACTTTATCTAGCTCGGTTACAACTTTTTTATCATGTGGAAAAACACTAAAGAGATCTTGTGAGCTTGGAATTAAGTATGTAAATTCTGCAATAAAATCAAACCCTAAATATGGAAAAGGTCATGGCCCAATTAATCATCTCACTTCCTTAAAAGTAAACAGAAAATTTAAATAATGAAAAATATTGTCGTTGTTGGATCTCAATGGGGTGACGAAGGTAAAGGAAAAATTGTTGATTGGTTATCTGAACAGGCTGATGTAGTAATAAGGTTTCAAGGAGGTCACAATGCTGGCCATACTTTAGTGATTGATGGTATTACATATAAATTGAGATTACTGCCATCTGGAATAGTTAGAAAAGGTAAAATATCAATTATTGGCAACGGAGTTGTCTTAGATCCATGGGCTTTATTAGAGGAAATAGAAGAAATAAAATCTAAAGGCGTAGAAGTAAATGTAAATAATTTTATTATTTCAGACTCTGCAAATTTAATTTTGCCTTTTCATAGAGAAATGGATGAAATTAGGGAGGATGCAGCAGGAAAAAGTAAAATAGGAACTACAAGACGTGGAATTGGACCAGCATACGAAGATAAAGTTGGAAGACGATCCATAAGAGTTATGGATCTAAGATCTGAAAAAAATTTAGATCAAAGACTCGACTCTGTATTAGTTCATCATAATGCGATTAGAAAAGGCCTTCGAAAAAAAATTTTTGAAAAAGATAAGCTTAAATCTGATTTGCTTAAAATAGCACCCAAAATATTAGAATTCTCTCAGCCAGTTTGGCTAAAGATTGATCAATTTAAAAAACAAAAAAAAAAAATTTTATTTGAAGGAGCCCAAGGTATTTTACTTGATGTAGATCATGGAACTTATCCTTTTGTAACCTCATCTAATACTGTTGCTTCAAGCGCAGCAACAGGAACTGGTTGTGGTCCTAATTCGATAAATTATGTTCTTGGCATTACAAAAGCTTATACAACAAGAGTTGGAGAAGGCCCTTTCCCTACGGAGTTAACGGATAATATCGGTGAACTTTTAGGAACACGTGGAAAGGAATTTGGAACTGTCACAAGTAGAAAAAGAAGATGTGGATGGTTCGATGGTGTTTTAGTAAGGCAAACTATTAAAGTCTCAGGAATTGATGGTATTGCTTTGACAAAATTAGATGTACTTGATGAATTAGATGAAATTAAAATGTGTGTTGCTTACGATCTAGATGGTAAAAGATTAGATTATTTACCAGCAGCTGTAGAAGACCAGATAAAAATAAAACCAATTTATAAAACTTTTCCAGGATGGAAAGTTTCTACATGTGGAATCAAAAATATGGACTCATTACCTGTAAATGCAAAAAAATATATATTTGCAATAGAAGATTTTATTGGTGCAAAAGTTTCAAGTATTTCAACTAGCCCAGAAAGAGATGATACTATCTTAATTGAAAACCCTTTTGAAGTTTAGTTTGCGGGTAAAAGATTTTTTGATTTAGCTAGCAGAAGCATATGCTTTTGGAGCTTTTCAAACGCCTTATTTTCTATTTGTCTAATTCTTTCTCTGCTAATTTTATATTTTTTACTTAAATCCTCTAGTGTAGTTGGGTCTTCATTTAGTCTTCTTGAGTATAAAATTTCTCTTTCTCTATCATTGAGAATTTTAATAGAGTCATTTAATAAATCTTTTCTTTGCTCCATTTCCTCGTGTTGAGCAAATTTTAAATCATGATCAAGCTCTTTATCTACCAACCAGTCTTGCCATTCATCGCCGTCTTCCCCAACTTGAGCATTTAATGAGAACTCCTTTCCAGAAAGTCTTCTATTCATTGAAACGACTTCTTCTTTACTTACATCGAGCTTATTAGCTATATGATCAACGTGCTCATCTCTTAAGTCTCCCTCAGTTTCTGGAGAAATTTGATTTTTAATTTTTTTTAAATTAAAAAATAATTTTTTTTGAGCCGTAGTAGTTCCAATTTTGACAAGACTCCATGATCTTAAAATATATTCTTGAATAGAAGCTTTAATCCACCACATTGCATAAGTTGCCAATCTAAAACCTTTTTCGGGTTCGAACTTTTTAACAGCTTGCATAAGACCTACATTTCCTTCTGAAATCATTTCATTAATGGGCAAACCGTATCCTTTGTAACCCATGGCAATCTTTGCAACTAATCTTAAGTGACTAGTGACTAATTTTTCAGCAGCTTTTATATTACCAGTCGTCTTCCAATTTTTTGCTAACATATATTCCTCTTCTGCAGCTAACATCGGAAATTTTTTAATCTGCTCTAAATATGCAGATAGCCCACCTTCATTAGAAAGGGTTGGCAGATTATTGTACATTGTTGTGCTCATAGATGTGTTTATTTAAATAATTATAATTAATTTTCAATAATTTATTATTCAGTGTTTCTAAGCATTTTTAGAACATTATTTAGATCTTGTGGCAAAAGTGAGGAAAAAATCATCTCTTTCTTAGTTCGTGGATGTATAAATCCTAAAGTTTTTGCATGCAGGAATTGCCTATTTAATTTATTAATTGAATTTTGTATTTCTAAATCTACATTTTTTAATTTTTTAAATTTTTTTTTATATTTATCATCTCCAACTAGACTGTTTCCTTTGTAATTCATATGGACTCTAATCTGATGTGTTCTTCCCGTTTCTAATTTGCATTCAACTAAACTTAAAGTTGGTGTTTTCTGATTTTCAAAAATTTCAAGTGTTTTATAATTTGTTATAGCTTTCTTACCTTTAGAGCTGCTAACTTCCATAAGTTGTCTATTTTTTGAACTACGAGTTATAAATGTTTCAATTCTCCCTGTTGTTGGTCTTAATTTTCCCCATATTAAAAGCTGGTACTCTCTTATAATTGTGTGATTACTAAATTGTTTTGATAAATTTTCATGACATTCATTGTTTTTTGCAATTACAACTAATCCAGATGTGTTTTTATCAATTCTATGAACAATGCCTGGTCTTAATTCATCACCTATATTTGATAAAGAATCTTTATCATAATACATCAATGCATTAACAATTGTTTTATCAAAATTACCAGCTCCAGGATGCATTATTATTCCAGCTGGTTTATTGATTATTAATAAATCTTTATCTTCATAAATTATTTCTAATGCGAACTCGTAAGGTTTAAGTGATGTTATTTCAGGCTCTGGAATTCGAAAGTTTATTTTATCCCCAACCGAAACTTTTTTTGATGAGTTTTTAATAATTTGATCATTTAATTTTAACTTTCCTTTTAAAATCAAATTTTTAACTCTAGTTCTACTAATCGATCCCTCTCTTTTATTAATTAAAATATCAACCCTTAAATTTTTCTCTTCGTTCTTAACTATTAAATTAATGTCTTTTTCCATAAAATATAATATTAATACTATATGCGCTTGTAGCTCAACTGGATAGAGCGCCTGACTTCGGATCAGGAGGTTCTGGGTTCGACTCCTAGCAGGCGCACCATTTCTAGTAATCTCTCTTTATTTTTGGCACAATATCTCTATACATAAATTATGTACAAAAATTTAAGTTTATTACTTCCTGCTAAAAACGAATTATCTTGTATCGACAAAGTTTTTGAAGAGCTAGAAAAAATAAATTTTAACTCAAAGATTTTACTTGTTGTAGACAGCAAAAATGACAACACTTTAAAATTTAAAAAAAAAAAATATAAATTCAAAATTTCAAAAATTATAACAAATAAAAAAGGATATGGAGCTGCTGTTATTGAAGGAATAAAAAAATGTGCAACAAAAAAAGTATGTATATTTAATGCCGATGGTTCTTTTAATCCAATTTCTTTAAAAAAAATGGCCAGATTGTCTCAAAAGTATGACCATGTATTTTGCTCTAGATATTTAAATAATGCAGGAAGTGATGATGATACATTTTTAACATTTATTGGTAATAAAATTTTTAGTTTAATTGGAAGATTATTTTTTAACATGAAGCTCCATGATATTCTTTACGCATTTTATTTAAGTGATGTAAAAAAGATAAAAAAATTAAAATTAAAACAACAAGATTTTTCTATAGCATTAGAAGTGCCTTTGAAAATTCAAAATTTTAATCAAACTTATATAGAAATTCCATCAAAAGAAAGAAAGAGAATAAGTGGTAGAAAAAAAGTTAGAGAATTTATTGATGGTTTTAAGTTATTGAAATACATGTTTTTTTTCTTTATTAAGTTCATTTTATTCAAAAGTTATTAATTTAATGTTTAAGAAAAGATTTTTTTAACATCTCATTTAAAATTTTTGAGTAAGAAAAATTAATCAAATTATTTTTTTTGCTAAGTAATTTGATTTTTTTATTTCCAAACTTACTTTTAGATTTAATAATTTTTTTTATAGTATTAATTTTAATTCTATTATAACTACCAATTTCATGTATTTTCTTTTGTGATTTTAAGTTAAGCATTATATATTTAGAAACTTCTTCAATAGTTAAAGGATTGATAAAAGTATTTTTATTGATATAAATTTGATTACCTTTAATCAAATCATATAAAATTCCCCTTTTTGATTTGTAGTTTAAAAGAACCGAAAGTCTAAAAATGGAATTTTTTTTATTTTGCTTTAAAACAAGATCTTCACATATCTTTCTATTTTTAGAATAAATATTTTTTTCGTTTCTTGCAGAAATTGAACTAATTAAAATAATCCTTTTATTTTTAGAGAGATTAATTATTTTTTTGGTTAGTTTTACAGAGTTGTTGAAATCTTTTTTTGGATTTTTGGATGCTTCATATTTCTTACTAGAATTTGCTGCATGTATAATTATATCAAAATCATTTTTAAGAATTGAAAATTTTGTCCTCCTTGTGATTTTAATTAAATCATATTTTTTTTTTAAAACTTTAACTAGATTTTTTCCAACAAAACCATTTGCCCCTATCACTGCTATTTTCATATTTAAAATTTATCTTATATTAAAATTATTAATAATTTTTTTTTTCTTTTTTACAAAAATAGACATCCATCATTAGAAGTTTTTGATCTACAAATTTTGTCTTGGTTATAGTATCGATATAGTAGTTATATTTGTCTAAAAAAAATATTATTTCGTTAATATTTGATTTTTTATTTATTGAATTTGTTAATTCAATTTTAATTAATTGTATTTTTTTATTTTTTAAAAGTTTAGATGCTCCTTGTAGAATCTTTAAATCCTCTCCTTCTGTATCTATTTTTAAAATATCTATCTTAAAATTTTTCTTTAGTTTTAAAAAATATGAGTCTAAAGTTGTGCAATTTATTTTATATATATCTCTGAATTTTAGACTAGAATTAAACTTATTTTTATTTTTATGTAAACTTGATTGTGATAAGATTTCACTTTCATAAAATTTTTTGACTTTATTTTTATTTGATAAAGCCATGTTATTTATAAAAAACTTGTCTTTATTGTATTTTTTTGAGAGTTCCTCGTTACATTTATTTGAGGGCTCGAACATATGAGCGTGTTTAATTGATAAATTACTTTTAACTAAATCAACATATCCACCTAAGTTTGAGCCAACGTCTACTAATATTATTGATTTTTTTTTAAATTTTTTTTTTAAGTAAAGATCTTCTTTTGATAAATTAGAGAATAAATAGGTAATAGCATTATCAACATTTTGAAAAAATTTAAGTATTTTAGTCATAATAATATATTTTAAAATTTATATACTGATAATAATAAATTTATATAAGTAAAACTTAAATTTAAATAATAAATATATATGGATAATTATAGAAAGTTTTCAAATAAAAAAATTTTTAAAACTTTAATATTTTCATTTTTTTATTTTTCAATCTTAATTGGTTTTTATTTTGATGAAAATCCAACCATAGGTCCAAAAATCGATTTTACCAATCATTTGAAAACTTTAGAGGCTTTTGAAATTGATTTAAAATATGCTCTTTTGAACTTCCATAATAATGATTATCCAACAAGAATATCACCTATATTTTTACTCTACTTACATTATTTAAAAATGTTAATTCCTAATGTTGAGTTATTAAGATTTTTTTCACTCAATATTTATATTATTTCTCCTTTTATTTTTTATAATTGTTTAAAATTAAAATTTAAATCAATCGATAAAATAAAGTTATTTATTTTTTCTTTACTAATTTGTTTATCCCCTTCCTTTAGAGCAAACACCATTTGGCCCGAAAGTTCAATGTTAGCATTAATATTTTTTTTAATTTCAATATATTTTTATTTAAAATTTAATGAGAATAAGAAATTTTTTTATGTTTTATTAAATATTGTTTTTTTATCGATTGCAGCTTATATAAGGCCAACTTATTCTCTATTTTCATTATTTTTTTTTATAAATTTTTATAAAGAATTTTCATTTAGTTATAAAATATTAATTATAATATTTTTAAATTTGTTATTAAGCTTACCAGCCTTTTATTATATTTTTGTATTAAAAGTTTATTTTATTCATGGTCATGGACTTTCATTTAATTTAAGCGATAAAATTTTTATAATTTCAACAATAATATTTTTTTACTTTCTGCCTTTTTTATTTCAAATATATAATTCAAATAAAATAAATTTATTATCTAAAAATTTATTTTATCCATTACTAATTATTTTATTAATTTATTTTATATTAATACCTGGGTTTAGTTATGATTTAAATAGTGCTGGAGGGGGTATTTTTTTACATCTTTCTTATTTTATTTTTAATTCAGAAATATTTTTTTTTGTTATATGTTTTTTTTCAGTTTTAGCTATTTATTATATTTCACTTATAAACAAAAATAATAATATACCATTAATAATTATTTTATTTTTATTATCTCCACAAACGCATATATTTCACAAATATTACGATCCTTTATTAATCATTTGCATCGTGTTATTGTTTAATTTTTCGATAAAAGAAATATTTAAAGTTAAAAATTTAACAATGATATATTTATATTTTTTTTCATTTTACTTAATTAATCTAACCAATTCGTTGATGATTAAATTTTAGATTTAATATTTAATCTATTCACCAATATTTATAAGTGTCCCCTTTTCTCTAGCTTTGTTAAAAGAGAAATAAAATACATATATTGATAAAATTAAATAAAATCCATTTAGATAGATTGCATTAATGATATTTTTGTAATTTACCATGCCATTCACCAATATGTTTCTAGTCTCTTCAAAAATATAAACTAAAGGTAACGCGAAAGCGATTGATTGGAAAATTTCTGGCAATGTTTCTACTGGATAATAAATACAACCAAAAGGAGCCAATAAAAACATAGTTGACCACGCAATATTCTCAAAAGACGGTCCAAATCTTAATAATCCTGCTGAAACAAATAGGCCAAGTGTTATTCCAAATAAATAAAGACTTAAAAAAAGGAAAGCCAAGGGAAGACCAAGTTTTAACAAAGAAATTCCAAACAATGGAGAAGTTAATAATATTGCTGGGACTAAACCAATTAATGCTCTTATTAATGCAGTAAAAATTAGAGATACAATTATCTCACTAATTTTCATCGGCGCAATAAATAGATTTGTAAAATTTCTACTCCAAATTTCCTCTAAAAATAACATATTAAATCCAATACTGGTTCTAAATAAAAAATCATAAAGAATTGCACATGAAAGAATGACACCTACAGCACCACTATAATAAGAGCTATGAGCTGCAAAAAAATTGGAAATAAATCCCCAAAGAGTAATTTGAATTGAAGGCCAATAAATTAAATCGAGTATTCTTGGAAATGATCTAGTTATTAAATAAAAGTGTCTTAAAAAAAGGCCATAAATTCTAATTAAATTCATTTTTATTTTCTCGCAATTTCTAAAAATACTTCCTCTAAGTTTCTTCTTCCATATTTTGTTATTAACTCTTCAGGAGTTCCTCTATCCACTATTAAACCATCTTTCATCATTAAAACAGAACTGCATAATCTTTTTACTTCCTCCATATTGTGGGAGGCAAGCAAAACTGATATTTTTTTTTTCTTTTTATAATCTTCTAAAAAAGATCTTACAAAATCACCAGTTTCAGGATCTAATGAAGCAGTGGGTTCATCTAACAAAAGTACTGTTGGATCATTTATTAAAGCTTTAGCAAGACTTACCCTATTTTTTTGTCCAGAAGAAAGCTCACCAGTAACTTTGTTTAAAAGGTCTTTTAATCTAAGTTTATTTGCAAGGTCATCAATTCGGTCGCTTAAGTTTTCAATGTTATATAATTTTCCATAAACAATTAAATTTTGTTTAACCTTAAGTTTTTTGGGTAATTCAATGTATGGTGAAATAAAATTCATTTTATGAAGAAGGGAAATTTTATTTTTTTCAATATTCATACCGTTTATTAAAACCTCACCACTACTTGGTTTTAATAATCCTAAAATCATTCCAATAGTTGTAGTTTTTCCACATCCATTAGGTCCTAATAAACCAACCATTTCATTTTCATTAATTTTAAAATTTATATTAGAAACTGCCTTTTTTTCATTATATTTTTTTGAAAGATTGATTACTTCAATTGAATTTGTCATAAATATTTAGAGGCTCTCTTTAATCTGTCGTTAATAGTTTTGCCAAGACCCTTGTTTGGTATCATCTCGACTGCAATTTTTTTAAAACCATCGTTTTTGATTTTTCTTAAAGTTGAATATAAATTCTTAGCGGCCTCCTCTAAATTTTTCGCTTTAGATAAATAATAATAGTTTTTAAAGTTAAATTTTCTTTTTTTTATTAATAAATAAGCCTCATCTTTTTTTGGTTTTTTAACGTTGACTCTTAAGGGTATCCCAGGGGAGTAATGTAACGCAAACAAACCAGGTGATAATTTTTTTTTTGAATTTGTATTAATTAATAATTTTTTTTTTAAAACATTTTCAATTTTTTTAGTATCTAGTCCTCCATATCTTAAAAGTGAGGGTTTTTCTAAAAGATTTAATATTGTGGACTCAACTCCTATTTTGCTTTTTCCTCCATTTAAAATATATTTTATTTTTGAGCCAAATTCCTCTTTTACATCAGATGGTTTAACCGAACTTAATCTTGAAGATATATTTGCACTTGGTGCAGCCACTGGATAATCTAAATTTTTTAATAAATTTCTGAACAATTTATGTTTTGGAAAACGTACGGCAATACTTTTTTTATTATTAGTGACAAATTTTGATATTTTGGAGTTATTTTTTAATTTCAAAATATAAGTTATTGGACCTGGAGAAAATCTTTTGTAAAGTTTTATTAAATTATCATTGATTTCACAGTCCTCTTCAACTCTTTGTATATTATAGTAATGGACAATAAGTGGATTGTTTAAAGGTCTTTTTTTAAGACTAAATATTTTCTTAACAGCATTACTTGAATATGCGTTTGCAGCTAATCCATAAACGGTTTCTGAGGGCACTGCAACACAATGATTATTGTCTAAATATTTTTTTGCTTTTTTGATATTTGATTGAATAGATTTCATGTATTAATAATAATTATTATATGAAAGATAAAATATTACCACTTGATTATGAGCAGTACTCAGTTGAGGAGCTTACAGAAAAAGCAAATAAAATTCTAGAGTCTTTAGAGAAGCAAAATAATTTAAATAATTCAGTTGACAGTTATCAAGAACTTTTAAAACTAAACAACGTTATTGAAAAGAAATTTTATAAAAATTTTAAATCTATTGGGGAAGAGACAAATAAAAAGATTAAAGAAATAACCAAAAAAAATGAAAAACCAACTTAATAAAATTGCTAAGGATACAAATATATTTCTTAAAAAATATATTAATTCACAAAAATACTCTCAGTTAATGTCTCCCATGAAGTATGGTTTATTTCCAGGTGGAAAAAAAATAAGATCTAAAATCTTAATCGACCTAGGGTCATTATTTTCAATAGATTATAAAACATTGATAATAGTTGGGTCAGCCGTTGAATGTATTCATGCTTATTCTCTTATCCATGATGATCTACCCTGCATGGATGATGATGATATAAGAAGAGGAAAACCTTCAGCTCACATTAAATTTGGCGAGTCTACAGCAGTTCTAGCAGGAAATTCATTACTGACTTTAGCTTTTGAAATTTTATCAAGTCCTAAATTGAAATTAAATGAAAAAATAAAGATCAACCTAATCAAAAAATTGTCAGAATGTTCAGGACATTTAGGAATAGCTGGTGGGCAATATTTAGATTTAAGTTATGAGAGAAAAAAAATATCAAGGAATAAAATACTAGAAATGGAAATAAAAAAAACTGGAATGCTATTTAGTTTTTGTTGCGCAGCTCCAGCAATAATTAAGAAAAAAACAATCCAAGAAATTAAATTTTTTGAAAATATTGGATCAAAAATTGGTCTATTATTCCAAATAGCTGATGATTTAATTGATCTGAAAAGTAATTCTAAGGAAGCTGGGAAAAAAACAGGAAAAGATCAAAAAAAAGGTAAGGCAACACTTATAAATTTAATAGGCTATGATGACTCACTTAAGTATTGTGATAAGATAATAAATGATATTAATAAGAATTTAAGAAAATATGGTTCAAGATCTGAAAAAATAAATGAAACATTAGGCTATATATTGAACAGAAAAAAATGAAAAAAAATTATGAATTTTTAAATAATATCAACTTTCCATCTGATTTAAGAAAAGTTTCTGAATATAATTTACAAAAGGTAGCAGATGAGGTGAGAGAGGAAATGATAACTGCTGTCTCAGAAACAGGAGGTCACCTTGGTGCTGGTTTAGGAGTGGTTGAATTGACAGTTGCACTTCATTATGTTTTTGATACCCCAAATGATAAATTAATATGGGATGTTGGTCATCAATCTTACCCGCATAAAATTTTAACTGGCAGAAAAGACAAAATTAGAACTCTACGACAGGGTGATGGTTTGTCGGGTTTTACTAAAAGATCTGAAAGTGAGTATGATCCATTTGGAGCAGCCCATAGTTCAACATCTATATCATCTGCTTTAGGCATTGCTGAAGCAAATAAATTAGAAAATAAATCTTCAAATGTAATTGCTGTCATAGGTGATGGTGCAATAAGTGCAGGTATGGCTTACGAAGCCATGAATAATGCTGGAGCGTCTAAAACAAAAATAATTGTTATTTTAAATGATAACGATATGTCAATTGCAAAACCAGTTGGAGCAATGAGAACTTATTTAGCAAAATTATTTACTGGTAAAATATATTTTAGCTTAAGAGAAACTTTAAAGTTAATTACATCTGCATTTTCGAAAAGATTTAGTGCTAAAGCTGGAAAAGCAGAAGATTTTTTCCGTTCAGCAGTTACTGGAGGCACATTGTTTAGTTCACTTGGTTTTTATTATGCAGGTCCTATAGATGGTCATAATCTATCAAGCTTAGTTCCAATTTTAAAAAACGCAAAAGAATCAAGACATGAGGGCCCAATAATGATCCATATCAAAACCCAAAAAGGAAAAGGTTATTCCTATGCAGAAAAAGCAAATGATCATTATCATGGAGTGTCAAAATTTAATGTTGAGACTGGAGAACAATTAAAGAGCAAATCAAACCTTCCAGCTTATACAAAAGTATTTGCAAACACGCTAGTTAAACATGCAAAAAAAGATAGCAAAATAGTAGGAATAACAGCAGCGATGCCAGGAGGGACTGGCATGGATATTTTTGGAAAGGAGTTTCCAAATAGAATGTTTGATGTAGGAATAGCAGAACAACATGCTGTAACTTTTGCAGCCGGTCTAGCAACCGAAGGATACAAACCATATGCTGCAATTTATTCTACGTTTTTACAGAGAGCATATGATCAAGTTGTTCACGATGTTGCCATTCAAAGTTTACCAGTTAGATTTGCGATAGATAGAGCAGGATTAGTTGGTGCTGATGGCTCAACACATGCTGGTTCATTTGATATAACTTACTTGTCAACTTTGCCTAACTTTGTAGTAATGGCAGCAAGTGATGAAGCTGAGCTAGTTAAAATGATTAATACTTCAGTAGATATAAATGATAGACCTTCTGCAATTAGATATCCAAGAGGAACTGGTGTAGGCGTTGATCTCCCATCAATAGACGAAAAAATTGAAATTGGTAAAGGGAGAGTTGTTCAACAAGGGACACAAGTTTGTATTTTAAACCTCGGCACTCGACTTGAAGAGTGCAAGTTAGCTGCAGAGGAATTAAAAGCAAAAGGAGTTTCAACAACTTTAATAGACGCCAGATTTGCAAAGCCTTTAGACGAAGAACTAATACTAAAATCTGCTAAGGAACATGAGCTTATGATTACTGTTGAGGAGGGTTCAATTGGTGGTTTCGGTTCTCATGTTAAAAATTTATTAGCTGAAAGAGGAGTATTTGACAAAGGTTTAAAATTTAGATCAATGACTTTACCAGATGAATTTATTGAACAAGATGATCCAAAAAAAATGTACGATAAAGCTGGATTAAACAGTTCTCAAATCTCTAAGAAAATTGCTAATATTTTGTTTCAAAAAGAGACAATAAGAGTTGTGAAAAATTAATTTAAACTAACTACACTGGGCTTTATTCATTAGGTAGTGGTCAAGTAAAACACAGTTCATCATAGCCTCACCAATCGGTACAGCTCTAATCCCCACACAAGGATCGTGTCTACCTTTAACAGATATTGAAGTATTTTTCCCAAATTTATTTATAGTTTTTCTACTAGTTAAAATTGACGAAGTTGGTTTGACAGCAAAAGATGCGACAATTTCTTGGCCCGTAGAAATTCCTCCAAGAATTCCACCCGCTTTATTTGAATTGAATTTTAATTTATTTCCTTTTAAAGAAATTTCATCTGAATTTTGTTCTCCACTTAATTGTGCAGAGTTCATTCCTGCACCAATATTTACACCTTTAACTGCATTAATACTCATTAGACCTGAAGCTATGTCAGTATCCAATTTTGAATAAATTGGAGCACCTAAACCAACTGGGATACCTCTTGCTCTTATTTCAATTACTGCTCCACATGAGGATCCTGATTTTCTTACGCCAAGCAAATATTTTTCCCATAATTTAATCATTGATTTATCAGGACAAAAAAATGGATTTTTTGAAATTACTTTATCGTTCCATTGATTTGTGTCACATCCAAGAATACCTAGCTGAGTTACTGCACCAATTACTTTAAATTTTTTACCTAATTTTTTTTGAAGTACAACTTTTGCTATTGCACCGGCCGCAACTCGTGCTGCGGTTTCTCTAGCAGAGGATCTGCCACCACCTCTATAGTCTCTAATTCCATATTTTTTAAAATAAGTAAAATCTGCATGACCTGGTCTGAACTTATCTTTAATATTGCTATAATCTTTTGATCTCATATCTTTATTGTAGATTATAAGTGAAATAGGTGTTCCTGTAGTTTTTCCCTCAAATATTCCTGACAATATTTGAACTTTGTCATCCTCTTTTCGCTGAGTTGTAAATTTAGATTGTCCTGGTTTTCTTTTGTCTAATTCTATTTGAATATCTTGGTCTTTAAGATTTATATTTGGAGGGCAACCATCAACAATACAACCAATTGCAGGCCCATGAGACTCTCCCCAAGTTGTGAAACGAAATAGCTTTCCAAAAGTATTAAATGACATTATTTATATTATATAGATTATTTTGTTTAAATTATGAATCAAAAAAACTCTTTAGGTCTTAATAGTTGCTTTCTTGATATAGATGATCCAATTCAATTATTTCATGAATGGATGGAGGAAGCAAAGAAAACTGAGCCAAATGATCCAAACGCTGTTGCTTTGGCCACGTCAAATAAAAAAAATATTCCTTCAGTTAGAATGGTTTTACTTAAAGATTTCAACAAAGATGGATTTGTATTTTATACAAATTTAAATAGTCTAAAGGGAAATGAATTAAAAGAAAATCCATATGCTGCGATGTGTTTCCATTGGAAAAGTCTCCTAAGACAAATAAGAATTAATGGAAAGGTGTCATTAGTTTCTGATCAGGTTGCAGATGAATATTATTCATCAAGAGCATATGAAAGTCGAATAGGAGCATGGGCTTCTAAGCAAAGTGAAGAATTAAATTCGCGAGAACAATTGCTAAAATCTATACAAGATTACAAAAAAAAATATAGCAACAAATTAGATGTACCAAGACCAAGTCACTGGTCTGGATGGGTTTTATCTCCAAATAGTATTGAATTTTGGTTAGATGGTGAGAACAGAATTCACGAGAGATTAAAATATAATAAAGATAACTCCGGGAAGTGGATAAAGTCTTTATTAAGTCCTTAAAAATTTCTTGATAAACTAAATGATGTTAATCTTTTAAGAATATTTTTTTCTTCAGAATCTTTAAATACACTTAGAGAATTTGAGGCTAAATTTATATAATGCTGTGCTTTTTGATAGCATTCCTGAATTATTTTAAACTTATTTATAAGAGCAATAATTTCATTAAAGTCATCTTTTGTTCTTAACTCTTTATTAAAAATATTTGATAAGATTTTCTTTTCATCATTTCCTAATTTTTGAAAAAGTAAAATTATTGGTAAGGTAATTTTTCCTTCAAAAAAATCTTGACCAATTTTTTTACCAAATAGTTTGAGTTCAGAATTATAGTCTAGTGTGTCGTCTGCTATTTGAAAAGTTAATCCCAAGTTTCTTCCATAAAATTCTAAAGCATCTTTTTCTTTATTTTCTGCATCAGATAAAATTGCACCAACTTTAGTTGCTGCTGCAAATAACTCAGCAGTTTTAGCTGAGATTATTTTTAAATATGTTTCTTCTAGCATATCAACTTCACCTTTGTGTTGAAGTTGTAGAACTTCTCCTTGAGCAATTTTAGATGAAGTGGATGATAATAATTTTAAAACTTCTAGGTTTCCGTCTTCTACCATCATTTCAAAACATCTACTCAATAGATAATCTCCAATTAAAACTGACGAATGATTATCCCAAACTTTGTTTAAAGTTTCTTTTCCTCTTCTAACAGTGCCTTCATCAATTACATCATCATGCATCAATGTTGCGCTGTGAATTAATTCAACACACGCAGCTAAATTTATATCTCTAGAGCCTTTAGAGTAACCGCATAATTTTGCACTACCCAATGTTAGTAAAGCTCTTAGTCTTTTTCCTCCAGTTTCTATATGATAATCTGTCATTTTTTGAACCAGATGTACGTCACTAGATAATTTTGATTTTATTTTTTCTTCGGTTAAAACCAGTTTTTCTTCTACCGAGTCTTTAAGCTGAAAATATGAATTATTTATTTGATTTTTAAGCTGTACAACTGTTCCCATAAGATTTTTAAATTAGTATAATTTGTTTATATATATTACTTATCAATTGACGCACCAGTTTCTTCAATTATAAGTAGTCTTTATATTCAATAAATAATTCTATAAGACTTACCTATGTTCTCTTTTTTTAAAAAGAAAAAAATTGTTGCTCACTTAAAATTAAGTGGAGTTATTGGTAATGCAGGAAAATTTAAACAAGGTATTGATTTTGCAGGTCAAGAAGAACTAATTAAAAAGGCTTTTTCTCTCAAAAAAGCGGCATGTGTTGCTATATCAATCAATTCTCCAGGAGGATCACCGGTTCAATCGCATCTAATCTACAGCTTTATTAGACAACAAGCAAAAAAACACAAAAAAGAAGTTATTGTATTCGCTGAAGACGTAGCAGCTTCTGGAGGTTATTTGATTTCTTGTGCTGGGGACGAAATTTATGCAAATTCAAGTTCAATAATTGGATCCATAGGAGTGATATATTCCTCTTTTGGATTTACAGAGTTGATAAAAAAAATTGGTGTTGAAAGAAGAGTTCATACTGCTGGCAAAAACAAAAGCACACTTGATCCATTTTTAGAAGAAAAAAACGAGGATATTGAAAGATTAAAAAATATTCAATTGGATCTTCATAAAGACTTTATAGATGTTGTTGAAAAAAGCAGAGGATCAAAATTAAACAAATCTGATGTAGAACTTTTTTCAGGTGAGTTTTGGTCAGGCAGTAAAGCAAAAAATTTAGGATTGATTGACGGAATAGGTAATGCACATGAAATATTAAAAGATAAATTTGGTGAGGATGTAATTATTAAAAAATTTGAAAAATCAAAAGGATGGTTAAGTCAAAAACTTTCTTCATCTAGCAATCAAGTAGATCAAATAGCAAGTATTTTGGATGAAAGATCAATTTGGCAAAGATATGGTTTCTAAAGTAAAAAAAGAAAAAAAAAAAATTCAAACATTCCAAGATACAATTTTAAATCTTCAGAAATTTTGGAGTAAAAAGGGATGCGTTATTCTTCAGCCTTACGATATGGAGGTTGGTGCAGGAACTTTTCATCCAGCTACTACCCTAAGATCACTAGGAACCAAACCATGGAAAGCAGCTTACGTACAACCATCAAGAAGACCCACAGATGGAAGATATGGAGATAATCCAAACAGGTTACAACACTATTATCAATTTCAAGTTTTAATCAAACCTTCTCCTGAAAATATAAAAAAACTTTATTTAAATAGTTTATCTACTATAGGAATAGATCATAATGATCATGATATAAGGTTTGTTGAAGATGATTGGGAAAGTCCAACATTAGGTGCTGCAGGATTGGGATGGGAAGTATGGTGTGATGGAATGGAAATTACTCAATTCACCTATTTTCAACAAATGGCTGGATTTGATTGTAAACCTGTATCAGTTGAAATCACTTATGGCTTAGAAAGAATTTGTATGTTCACCCAAAAAGAAAAAAATGTTTATGATTTATTGTGGAATGATGAAGGTGTAAAATATCACGAAGTTTTTCATCAAGCAGAAAAAGAATTTTCAGCATACAATTTTGAACATGCGAATGTAGAAACACTTTTGAAAATGTTTGAAATGCATGAGTCTGAGGCAAAAGATTTGGTAGTAAAAAAAATTTCATTACCAGCATATGATCAATGTTTAAAAGCCAGTCATGTGTTTAATATTCTAGATGCAAGAGGTGCAATCAGTGTTGCGCAAAGAGCTGGTTTTATTGCTAGAATAAGAGATATTACAAAATCTGTAGCTGGTGTTTGGTTAGATAGTCAAAAATAATGTCAGAGTTTTTTTTAGAATTATTTAGTGAGGAAATACCTTCAAATCTTCAACAAAATTTAAGGGAAGACTTACTTAAAAGTTTTAATGATTTATTTTTAGAAAAATCAATTTTATTTAAAAAAAGCTCGTCATATTCAACACCAAACAGACTAGTGGTATTATTTGAAGGTGTTCAAAAAAATGTTGTAATAAAATCTGAGGAGATCAAAGGTCCAAATATTAAGTCACCAGAGGCAGCACTCGAGGGGTTTGTTAGGTCAAATAAAATCTTAAAAAAGAATCTCTACCAAAAGAAAACAGACAAAGGAGAATTTTATTTTTACAAGACAAAATCAAAAAAATTGCACACACATGAATTATTAGAGGAATTTATCCCAATATTATTAAATAAAATTCAATGGAAAAAATCAATGTATTGGGGAACTTTTGACCTAAATTGGGGTAGACCTTTAAAGTCAATTCTAGCTATATTTGATAAAAAAAAGTTAAATTTTAAATTTCATCACCTAACATCTTCTAATTCAACTTTTATTGATAAAGAATTTGAGGAAAATAAAAAGTCTTTCTTAGAATTTAAAAATTATAAAAGTTTTTTTAAAAAAATCGATATTATCGTTGATCACAAAGAGAGAAAAAAATTAATAGAAAAAAAATTTAACAATATATTAAAAAATAAAAATATTAAGATCCAACATAATCCCAGATTACTTAATGAAGTTGTAGATTTAACAGATCAACCAAATATCCTTCTTTGTGCATTTGATAAAAAATTTTTAAATATTCCAAAAGAAATATTAATTATTACCATGCAATACCATCAAAAATATTTTCCTATATTTGATAATAAAGAAAATATTACCAATGAGTTTTTAGTGGTTGCAAACAAAAAAGATAAAAAGGGATTAATTAAATTAGGTAATGAAAGAGTAGTTGAAGCAAGATTAAGTGATGCAGAATTTTTTTGGAAAAAAGATAAATCTCAAAATATGGTTAAAAAAGTTACTGAATTAAAATCAATGAATTATTTTAGAGGATTAGGAAGTTATTTCGATAAAGCCCAAAGAATGAGAAAATTGGGTGGAATGATATCTGATGAACTTTTAATCAGTAAAGAAAAAGTTGAATTGTCAGCATCAATTTGTAAAGTTGATTTATTATCAGAACTAGTAGGTGAATTTCCAGAACTCCAGGGTGTAATGGGAGGTTATTTTGCTAACGCACAAGGTTTTGATAAAGATTTAGCTTTGGCAATAAGTGAGCAATATTTACCTACAGGCTCAGGTTCTAGAGTTCCAAAAAAACCATTTAGTATAGCCCTTTCTTTAGCTGATAAGATAGATACTTTAGTTGGTTTTTTTGGTTTAAATCAAAAGCCAACAAGTTCGAAAGATCCTTATGCTCTAAGAAGATTAGCATTGGGGGTAATAAGAATAATAGTTGAAAATAAAAAAGATTTTAAAATAAAAGATCTAATTAATTATTCTTTAAGCCTGTATTTAGATCAAGGTTTTAAAATTGATAACGAATCTCTACAAAATGAATTATCAGACTTTTTAATGGATAGATTAAAATATCACATGAAGGAAGAAAATATTAGAAATGATATAATTCAAGCATCAACTAGTTCTTTTAACTTAGATCAGTCTGTTATTATTTTTAATAAAGCTAAACATTTAAATAAAATTATTAACAAACCAAATGGTTTAGATATTATTGCGAGCTATAAAAGAGCCTCAAACTTTTTAGATGGTGAATTAAAAAAAGATAAAATAGAATTATCAAATACAACTGACCCTGGAATTTTTAAAACTGAGTTAGAAAAAAACCTGTTTAAAAAAATTAGTGAATTAAGCAAATATTTTTCAGGTATTAATAAAGATGAAAATTATGTTCAAACATTGGACAATTTAGCCAGCATCAAAAGAGAGGTTTTTGACTTTTTTGATAATGTAATTGTGAACGAAGATGATCTTGTCATTAAGAAGAATAGGCTGGAACTAATCCAAATGATGTGTAAAACGTTCAACAATTATGTTAATTTTGCTCTAATCGACTCCCGTTAATGAAAAAACTTATTTTAAACTTTAATTCTAAGGATAGTAAAAAAATTAAAAATCCTAAAAACTTTTTAGGAGGAAAAGGTGCTAATCTTTCTGAAATGGGAAGAATGGGTCTTCCAGTACCTCCTGGTTTTACAATATCTACAAAAGTTTGTGAAATTTTTTATAATGATAAAAAAAAATTAAATAAAAATTTAATTTCTCAAATTAAAAAAGAATTAAAATTAATTGAAAAAGATGTTTCCAAAAAATTTGGAGACTTAAAAAATCCACTTTTGTTGTCTGTACGCTCTGGCGCAAGAGTATCAATGCCAGGCATGATGGATACTATTCTAAATCTGGGTCTGAACGATAAAACAGTTAAAGCTTTAGCAATCAAAACTTCAAATGGAAGATTTGCTAAAGACAGTTATAGAAGATTCATTCAAATGTACGGCAATGTTGTAATGGGTGTAGAAGGTTATCATTTTGAGGAATTAATTGAAAATTTTAAACTTACTAAAGGTGTTTTGTTAGATACAGATTTAGATGAAAGTGATTGGGATGGATTAATTGAAGATTTTAAAAGAACAGTAAGAGAAAAGGCAAAAAAAGATTTTCCTCAAGATGTTCATGAACAATTGCTAGGAGCAATAAGTGCAGTATTTTTATCGTGGGAAAGTAATAGAGCAAAAGTTTATAGAAAATTAAATCAAATCCCAGCCGAGTGGGGAACTGCTGTAAATGTTCAATCAATGGTTTTTGGAAATATGGGCGATGATTGTGCAACGGGAGTTGTGTTTACAAGAAATCCATCAGATGGATCAAATGAAATATATGGTGAGTATTTAATTAATGCGCAAGGCGAAGATGTTGTAGCGGGTACAAGAACTCCTCAATACATAACTAAAAAAGCTAGGAGAGAAGCTAAAGTAAAAGAATTATCAATGGAAGAATCTATGCCTAAAGTCTTTAAAGAACTTCAAAAAATTTTGAAAAAATTAGAGATGCATTACAAAGATATGCAAGACGTTGAGTTTACAGTTGAAAATAGTAAATTATGGATGCTTCAAACAAGATCAGGAAAAAGAACAGCAAAATCAGCAGTCAAAATTGCAGTTGATATGGTTAAAGAAAAATTAATTTCTAAAAAGGAAGCTGTATTAAGAATTGACCCAAATTCTTTAGACACACTTTTACACCCTACTTTGGATGAAAAAAGTTTAATTAATGTAATAGCAAATGGATTGCCAGCATCACCGGGTGCAGCCAGTGGTAAAGTTGTATTTACATCAGAAGAGGCAGAAAGATTAACCGCAATGATGCAAGATACAATTTTGGTTAGAGTAGAGACCTCACCAGAAGATATACAAGGAATGCATGCAGCCAAAGGAATTTTGACAGCTAGAGGAGGAATGACAAGTCATGCAGCTGTTGTTGCAAGAGGTATGGGCAGACCATGTGTATCAGGTTCAAGTGAAATTGATATAAATTATGAAAACAAATCTTTTAAAACTTCTTCAATGGAGATTAAAGAAGGGGACGTAATTACTATAGATGGCTCAACTGGAAGAATTATTGCTGGTAGTGTTTCAACTGTGAAACCAGAAATATCTGGTGATTTTTCTAAGCTAATGTCTTGGGCAGATAAATTTAGAAAATTAAAAGTAAGAACAAATTCTGAAACACCAAAAGACACTAAAACAGCAAAAGATTTTGGTGCAGAAGGAATTGGATTATGCAGAACTGAACATATGTTTTTTGATGAAGAGCGCATTTTGTCTGTAAGAGAAATGATATTATCAAAAACAAAAGAAGACAGATCAATAGCATTACAAAAACTTTTACCACATCAAAGAAAAGATTTTATAGATATATTTAAAATTATGAGTGGATTACCAGTTACAGTAAGATTATTGGACCCACCATTGCACGAATTTTTACCACGCACTGAAAAGGAGATTAACGAGGTTGCTAATATAGTTAATCTTTCAATGAAAGAGGTTGAGTCAAGAATTCAAGAACTCCATGAACAAAATCCAATGTTAGGTCATAGAGGCTGTCGCCTAGGAATATCTTTTCCCGAAATTTATGAGATGCAATGTAAAGCAATATTTGAAGCTTTAGCTCACCTCAAAAAAAGTAAAATTAAATCTGCATTTCCTGAAATAATGATACCTTTGGTATCCACAGAGCCTGAGATAAAAATAATGAAAAATTTAGTAATTAGAACTGCCAGTCAAGTTCAACAAGAACACAAATTGAAAATAGAATTTTTAGTTGGTACAATGATTGAATTACCTAGAGCAGCATTAAAAGCAAAAGAGATCGCTAAGCATGCAGAATTCTTTAGTTTTGGAACAAATGATTTAACTCAAACTACTTTTGGGATTAGTAGAGATGATAGCGGTAAATTTTTAAATGATTATTTAGAAAACAAAATATTTTCTGTTGATCCTTTTATTTCAATAGATGAAGGAGTTTCAGATTTAGTTGAAATAGCAGTGGAAAAAGGATTAAAACAAAACAAAAATCTTAAATTAGGTATTTGTGGAGAGCATGGAGGAGATCCTAATAGTATATCTTTTTGCTCCAAAGTAGGATTGAATTATGTTTCTTGCTCACCTTATAGAGTGCCAGTAGCCAGGTTAGCTGCAGCTCAGGCAGAACTATTTAAATTTAAAAATAAATGAAAAAAATAACTATAATATTAGGCTTTAGTATAACTTTTTTTTTAATTTATTTAATTATTCAAAAAAATTTATCAAATAACTTTATAAATAGCTTTTTATCAAATCATCTACCCGCAAAAGTAAAATCTTTGGGTTATATAATATTGAATAAAAGAAATTTGAATAATTTATCTAATGATTACAATGTAAAATTTCTTCCTGATACGCAATTAATCAAACTAGAACTGACCAAAAAAAAAGTAATCAACGATAAAGATAATCTGAATAAATTTGGTTTTTATATAGATATTTTTGACGATACAATCTTTATGACATCTAAAAATGGAAATATTTATAAATCTAGTCTTGATATATTTGAGTTAAACAATGATTTGAATATTGAAAATGTAAAAACCAAGATAGATTTTGATGAAGTATTGGATACTCATATAGTTAAAAATGATTTTTTTATCTCAGGATATAAAAAAAAAGATAATAATTGTTACTTATTAAAAATTATTCAATCAAAATTAGATGATACATTAGAATTTTCTACTCTAATAGAGTTTGATGAGTGTGGAATTAAAATCAGAGGTGGCAGAATCCATGATTTTATTCATGAAGGAATAAATGGATTATTAATAACTACTGCAGATTTTATCTTAGACGAGCCAAGAGGTAATTCGCAAAGTAATAGTTCAATTTTTGGAAAAACTTTATTTATAAATCTTAAAAATAACAATTACTCTATATTCTCTAAGGGTCATAGAAACTCACTAGGATTGGAGGTTATAGATAAAATTATTATTAGTAGTGAGCACGGACCCAAAGGTGGAGATGAAATTAATTTAATAAACAATAATCAGAATTATGGCTGGCCAAATGCTTCATATGGTGTTTCATATAACGATAAAAGGACTTATCTTAAAAGTCATGAACTAAATAGTTATAAAGAACCACTGCATGTGTTTGTACCCTCAATTGGAGTTTCAGAATTAGTTTATCTTGGAAACAGTTTTAATAAAAATTGGGATAATAACATTTTATTGGCATCTTTAAATGATAGAAGCATTTATAGATTAAAGTTTTTAAACAATTATTTTAATAAATTAATTTATTCTGAAAAAATTTACATAGGTGAGAGAATAAGAGATATTAAGTATGTTAAAAATAAAAACCTAATTTTATTAGCAATGGAAGATAGTGGATCTTTAGGTATAATCAAAAACAAAAAATAATTCTCAAAATTATTTTTTAATTACAATAAATAACGATTTTCCAATTAAATTTAAAAAAATTTTATCTAGCAAATATGAAATAGGTATTAATCTGTCCCAAATTTTAATTTTAGAGGAAAAGTTATCTTTGTAATTTTTTCTAAATAGAAATTTAGAAAGTAGTGATAAGAAAAATCCAATGGAATCGTAATAAAACATGTTCAAACGAGAATATTTAGAATTATTTAACAGTTTTAAAATTTTCAACTTATCATATCTTCTGAAATGACCTACGTCTTTATCAAAATCAGAATAAAGAATTTGAAAAGCGGGGACATTAATTAAAAGGTATCCATTTTTTTTTAAAGATTTTAAAGCTTTAAAAATTTCTAATTTATCATTCTTTATATGCTCGATCACATCTAAGTACAATATGCAATTATAATAATTAGTTTTTGGTGTAAAATTTTTTTCAAAAATTTTTAATTTTTTTTTTTTCTTAAATTTTTTTTTTAAATTTTTGCTTAAATTTTTAGAAGGTTCAAATAAGTTAATTTTATCTGCTAAATTATAATAATTTTCAACTAACTTTCCATTTCCAGGACCTATTTCAGCAACTTTTCCACTAATATATTTTTTTAATAATTTAAATTGATATTTTCTAAAATTATCAGCACTATCGAAATTGTGTAATTCCCAACCCTTATAGTCTTTTTGTTTAGTATTGATTTTTTTTTTCATTTAATAATGATATGTGTTTGAGTGCATTTTTTTTATATGAAAATTAAAAATAAATTCCTTTTTTTAATTAAAACTATTTGATAGCATTAAATGAAAAATATAAATTATAAAATCATCAAAGTAGAGAGTTTTTATGTATATTTATTAATTCTAAGTTTATTTTATATTTTTTTAAAATACGTATTCTCATTTATAGAATACCCTAATATTGGTTTAATTTTAAAGATTATTTATTTTTCCGACACTGAATATTTTGATATCGTTGAGAGTTTATCAAGGTTTGATTTTTATTTGGATAGATCAAAATTTGAAGTTGCAGAAAAAATTTTTGGTTTTCCACTCTTTTCTGTTTTAATACATTCAATTTTTTTTAAAGCTTTTGGATTTTATAGTTTTCTTATACTAGAATTTCTTCTTAATTATATATTATGTTTTATACTTTTTAAAATTTTTTATACTTTATTTGATAATAAATATTTAAGTTTAGCACTTATATTTTTTCTTTATTCTTTTCTTTTGATATTAGAATTTGGTCAATATTTTGATTCAATCGATAGTATGGCAAAAAAAATTCACTTACCAATTGTAGATTTTATCGGAAATAGATTTCCTAGACCAATGGTGACTTCAATT
>CACNCB010000009.1 GCA_902618695.1 uncultured Pelagibacteraceae bacterium
AACTTTTTCTTCTCCTGATAACTTAATTATTCTAACACCTTGGGTATTTCTGCCAGCAGTTCTTATTTCTTTAACGGCAACTCTTATAACCCTTCCTTTATTAGTAGAAATTAAAATTTCATCACCTTCAAAAACTGGAAATGATGAGGTAATATTTCCATTTCGTGGTGAATTTACTATTCCTATAATTCCTTTACCACCTCTGTTAGTAACTCTGTAATCAGTATGAGAAGTCTTTTTTCCATAACCGTTTTCACTTATTGATAAAACAAATTTTTCTTTTGCCCTTAATTCAGATTTTTCATCTTTTGATTTTTTTCCGTTTTTATTAATTTTATCGTTATCAATAACTGATAAAGATACTATTTGATCATTTGATGCTAGCTCTATTCCCTTAATTCCTTTAGAAGATCTTCCTTTAAAAACTCTTAACTTCTTAGCTTCAAATCTAATACATTTTCCAAATTTTGTGCTTAAAATTACATCCTGATCATCTTTACAAATTTTAACACCTACAATTTTATCATTGTTATCTAGTTTCATTGCTATTTTTCCGGATGCATTAATTGATGAAAAGTCTTCTAAACTATTCTTTCTTACTTTGCCTTGAGCAGTAGCAAAAATAATTTGATAGTTTTTTAAATCAGTTTCATCTTCTGGCATTGGCATAATTGAGCTTATTGCTTGGTGACTCTTTAAAGGTAAGATATTAAATAAAGATTTACCTTTAGATGATGATGAACCCTCTGGGATTTTCCATGCTTTGATCTTGTAAACTAAACCCTCGGTAGAAAAGAAGAGTACTGAAGTATGAGTATTTACGGATAGTGTTTGAACAACAGAGTCTTGATCTCTAGTTGTTATACCTGATTTTCCTTTACCACCTCTTTTTTGTTTTTTTACTCCATCTAAAGAACCTCTTTTTATGTATCCTTGCAATGTAACCGTAATTATGACTGATTGTTTTTGGATAGTTTCTTCAATATCGTAATTTAATACAGCATCTATAATTTTAGTTCTTCTTGGTATAGCAAATTTCTCTTTTATATTTTTTAACTCTTCACTGATAACTTTTAAAAGTTCTTTTTTTGATGAAATAATCTTTTTATATTTAGTGATTAATTCAGCTAATTTTTTAATTTCTACCTCGATTTCATTTATTCCTAATGCAGTTAATTTTTGAAGCCTTAATTCTAAAATAGCTAAAACTTGTGGATCTGATAAAAAATAAAGGTTCTTACCTCTTTTCCCCTCTACTAAAGAAATTAATTTTTGAGATTTATTTATTTTCCATTTAGTTTTTAGAATTGATATTTTAGCATCATCAGGTGTTTTAGATGATCGAATAATTTTTATTATTTTATCTAAATTTTCAACTGAAACCGATAATCCTATTAATATATGAGCACGCTCCTCTGCTTTTTGAAGATCAAATTTAGTTTTCTTAATAACTACATCTTCTCTAAAAGTTAAAAAATTAGATAAAAAATCTTTTAGTGTACAAGTTTGAGGTTTACCTTCAACAATCGCTAAAGTATTAAAACCAAAAGAACTCTCTATCTGTGTATTTTTATATAATTGTCTCTTTATAGTTTCTGGTTCTACACCGTTTCTTAAATCTATTGCTACTCTAATCCCTTCTCTGTTAGACTCGTCTCTAATATCTCTTATTCCCTCAATCTTTTTTTCTCTTACTAATTGAGCAATTCTTTCATTTAAAACAGATTTGTTAACTTGATAAGGTATAGAAGTTATTACAAGTCTTTCACGTCCATTTTTTTGTTGTTCAATTGAGATTTCGCCTCTAATCTTAAAAGCTCCTCTTCCATTGTTATATCCTTGTTTAATTATATCTTTACCTATAATTACACCACCGGTTGGAAAATCCGGACCAGGTATATGTTTCATTAATTCTTTAATTTTAATATCTTTATTATCTATTAAGGCCAATGTGCCATTTATAATTTCACCTAAATTATGCGGAGGTATACTTGTTGCCATGCCAACAGCGATACCGCCAGCTCCATTAACTAATAAATTTGGAAACTGTGCTGGTAAAACACTAGGTTCTTTCTCAGTTTCATCGTAATTGCTTTTGAAGGTAATTGTATTTTTTTCAATATCATCAATCAAATATTGAGAAACTTTTGACAAACGAGTTTCGGTATATCTCATTGCAGCAGCAGGATCGCCATCTATAGAACCAAAATTTCCTTGACCTTGAATTAGAGGTAAACTCATAGAGAAATCTTGCACCATTCTAACTAAAGCATCATAAACAGATTGATCGCCATGAGGGTGATATTTACCAATAACATCTCCAACTATTCTTGCAGATTTTCTAAATTGTTTAGACCAATCATATCCACCTTTGTACATTGCATATAAAATTCTTCTATGAACAGGTTTTAAACCGTCTCTAACATCAGGAAGTGCACGACTTACAATTACACTCATTGCATAAGAAAGATATGATGAACTCATCTCATCATGCATTGAGATTAATTTTATATTTTTATCTTTAAACTCTTCAGTATTTTTCATAGAAACTAAAATGGAATTTCATCATCCATATCCGACACTTGTGAGGAATCCTCAATGTTATTTTGTTGAGTTGTGTCATTTTGAATTTCGCCGCCAGAATTACCTCCACCTAACATTGTGAGTGAAGAATTATATCCTTGTATAACTATTTCAGTTGAGTATTTATCTTGACCAGATTGTTCATCTTTCCATTTTCTTGTTGTAAGTTGTCCCTCAACATAAATTTGAGCACCTTTTTTTAGGTATTGTTGAACAACATTTACTAAACCCTCGTTAAATACAACTACACGGTGCCACTCGGTTTTTTCTTTTCTTTCACCTGTGTTTTTATCTTTCCAGGACTGACTTGTTGCGAGGCTTAATCTAGCTACACTTTTGCCATTTACCATTTGTTTGATTTCAGGATCTGCGCCCAAACGACCAATTAATAGTACTTTATTTAAACTTCCAGCCATAATATTTAATATTTGTTAAATTAGTTAATTAGAATTATATCACAATTCTTCTGAATATTAATTTTATTAACTCAAAGCAACTAAAATTATGATGAAAAAGATAGTTATTAAGGGCGCTAAAGAACATAATTTGAAGAATGTTACTTTAGAGATTCCAAAAGATAAATTTGTGGTCATAACGGGTCTATCAGGGTCAGGGAAATCATCTTTAGCTTTTGATACTATTTATGCAGAAGGTCAGAGAAGGTATGTAGAGAGTTTATCTGCCTATGCTCGTCAATTTTTAGATAAAATGAAAAAGCCAAATGTTGATTTAATTGAAGGGTTAAGTCCAGCTATTTCAATAGAACAAAAAAATACCTCAAAAAACCCAAGATCTACTGTTGCAACCGTTACAGAAATTTATGATTACATGAGGGTATTATATGCTAGGGCAGGAATCCCCTATTCACCATTTACTGGCAAACCAATAACCTCTCAAACAATCACACAAATAGTAGATTTAGTTAAAAAATTACCAAAAAAATCAACAATATATATTTACGCTCCAGTAGTAAGAGGTCGTAAAGGGGAATATAAAAAAGATATTTTAAGCTACAAGAGAAGAGGATTTAGAAAAATTAAAATTGATAATGTTTTATATGACATTGAAAAATCACCTAATCTAGATAAAAAACTTAAACATGATATTTCAGTCTTAGTCGATAGAATAGTTTTAAATTCAAAACTTGGAAACAGATTAGCAGAAAGTATTGAAACAGCAGTAAATTTAGCTAACGGTCTAGTTTTTGTAGAGTATGAAGATGAAACACTCCCTCAAAAATTTAGAAAAATTGAAAAATTAATTTACTCTACAAAGTTTGCTTGTCCTGAAAGTGGATTTACAATTGAGGAAATTGAGCCAAGACTTTTTTCATTTAACAGCCCCTATGGAGCGTGTGAAGAGTGTGAGGGAATCGGAATGAAATTAAATGTTGATCCTAATTTAGTTGTCCCAGATGAAAGAAAAAGTTTGGCCGATGGAGCAATTGAACCATGGTCAAAATCTACCACATTATATTATGCTCAAACTTTAGCATCTTTAGCAAAACATTATGGTTTTTCTTTAGATGAAAAATGGAAAAAATTACCCAAAAAAATTAAAGATATTATTCTTTATGGTTCAGATGAAGATGAGATTAAATTTAATTATTACGATGGATACGAAAAATATTCTTACAAAAAAACCTTCGAAGGTGTAATTAATAATCTTGAAAGAAGATTTTTAGAATCTGATAGCGAATGGAAAAGAGAAGCCATTGCTGAATATCAATCGGATACCGCCTGTGAAGCTTGTAATGGTGATAGATTAAAAGAGGAAGCTTTATGTGTTAAAATTAATGATCTAAATATTAGTGAAGTAACAAAAAAATCTATTTTGGATGCAGCAGAATGGTTTAAAAATTTAGAAAATAATCTTGATAAAAGACAATTTAAAATTGCAGAACATGTTCTAAAGGAAATCAACGAAAGATTAAATTTTCTTCTAAACGTTGGTTTAGATTATTTAACATTGTCTAGAGAGTCTGGAACTTTATCAGGCGGTGAAGCTCAAAGAATCAGATTAGCTTCACAAATTGGATCTGGTTTAACAGGTGTATTATACGTTTTAGATGAGCCTTCAATTGGATTAC
The DNA here is from genome assembly GCA_902618695.1 of uncultured Pelagibacteraceae bacterium. GTDB lineage: Bacteria > Pseudomonadota > Alphaproteobacteria > Pelagibacterales > Pelagibacteraceae > Pelagibacter. The sequence continues at coordinate 4,673 of CACNCB010000009.1, forward strand.
ACCAAAAAGATAATGTGAAGCTTATTAATGCATTAAAAAGATTACGAGATCTTGGTAATACAGTCATTGTTGTTGAGCATGACACCGAGACAATGGAAAATGCAGATCATATTATTGATCTTGGTCCTGAAGCCGGAAGTAATGGTGGTGAGATAACAGCTCAAGGATCATATGAAGAAATTAAAAAAGATAAAAATAGTATTACTGGACAGTATCTTGCTAATAAAAAAACAATTGAAATTCCAAAGTCACGACGTTTAGCTAAAAATGGAAGGTTTGTAGAAATCAATGGTGCAAGTGGAAATAATTTAAATAATGTTAATCTTAAAATTCCAACTGGAACATTTACCTGTGTTACTGGTGTCTCGGGTAGTGGTAAATCTACTCTAATATTGCAAACTCTATTTCATGCCTTAAATTTAACTTTAAATAACAAAGCAAGAAAAGCACCCAAATCATTTAAAGGTTACAAGGGTGTAGAATTGATTGATAAAATAATTGATATAGACCAATCTCCTATTGGTAGAACACCAAGATCAAATCCAGCAACATATACAGGGGCTTTTGGTCCTATCAGAGATTGGTTTACAAGCCTACCAGAGTCCAAAACAAGAGGATATAAACCAGGAAGATTTTCTTTCAATGTTAAAGGAGGTAGATGTGAGGCTTGTGAAGGTGACGGTGTAATTACATATGAAATGCATTTTTTACCTGATGTTTATATACAGTGTGATGAATGTAAGGGTACAAGGTATAATAGAGAAACTTTAGAAATTAAATTTAAAGGTAAAAGTATTGCTGATGTTTTAGATATGTCAGTTGATGAGGGGTGTGAGTATTTTGAAAATATATCTAATATAAAAACAAAATTGTTAACTCTTAAAAAAGTTGGATTAGGTTATATAAAGATTGGTCAGCAAGCAACTACCTTATCAGGAGGTGAAGCACAGCGAATTAAGCTTGCCAAAGAACTTTCAAAAAGATCAACAGGAAGAACAATGTATATATTAGATGAACCAACTACAGGTTTGCATCAACATGACATTAAAAAACTTTTAGAAATACTTCATACATTTGTAAAACTTGGAAATACAGTGGTTGTAATTGAGCACAATTTAGATGTCATAAAAACAGCCGATTATATTGTGGATATGGGTCCTGAAGGTGGTGTGAAGGGTGGTAATATTGTCGCCGAAGGAAAACCTGAAGAAGTATGCAAAGTAAAAGATAGTTATACAGGTCAATTTTTAAAACCTCTTTTAGCTTAGATTTAAGAACTTAAATTTTTTTAAAATTAGTGTATAGTTAAAAAGAATCATGAGTAATTTGTTATCTTCATTATCAAAAACTGTTCACACATCATTAGCAATAGCAATATTGTTGTTTCTAGTATTGTTCTATTTAAATGGTGGGATTGCTTTTGATACATTATTCTGGAGCTGGTTGTTTAGATATATACATGTAATTGTTGCAATTATGTGGATTGGATTATTATGGTATTTTAATTTTGTTCAGATCCCTAATATGGGAAAAATTCCTGATGAACAAAAACCAGCAATAGGCAAAGTAATTGCTCCAGCTGCATTATTTTATTTTAGATGGGCAGCTGCATTGACTGTTCTTTCTGGATTAATTCTTGCGCTGCTAAATGGATATCTTCATGATGCAATGACTTTAAGTATAAGTTCAGGAGTACCTAAGCATACAGCAATAGGTATTGGAATGTGGCTAGGAATTATAATGGCATTTAACGTGTGGTTTATTATTTGGCCAAATCAAAAAAGAGCTTTAGGAATAGTTGAAAGTGATCCAGATACTAAGGCAAAGTCAGCTAAAACTGCAATGCTTTTCTCAAGAACAAATACCCTATTATCATTACCAATGTTGCTTACAATGGTAATAGCCCAAAACTTATATTAAATTATTTTTTTTCGTCTTCTCTTAGAACAGTTTTTTGAGAAACTCTTAGTCTAACCAAAACAGTATTAGCTATATAAATGGATGAATAGGTTCCAAAAACAACACCAAGTATCATTGCCAGTGAAAATCCTTTTAATATTTCACCACCAAAAAAATATATTGCTAATAAAGCAAGTAAAGTAGTTGCGGATGTTATAATCGTTCTTGATAAAGTTTCATTTATCGAAATATTAGTCAATTCAAAAATTTTAATATCAGAATATTTTCTAAGATTTTCTCTTACACGATCAAAAATTACAACAGTATCATTCATTGAGTATCCAACTATTGTTAATACTGCTGCTATAATTGATAAATTTATTTCTAAACTAAATAGTGAAAACACTCCTAGAGTTACAATTACATCATGAAATAAAGCTAGAATTGCACCTAAACTGAATTGCCATTCAAATCTTATCCAAATATAAATTAACATTAATGCTAATGACAAAGATATTGCTATTACCCCTGATTTTAGTAATTCGGCACTAACTTTTGGACCAACATTTTCAACTCTTCTAAAATCATAGTTGTTTCCGAAAGATTTATCTAAATTAACTTTAATTTCCTCAATAATATTCTTCTTATTGTCTTTATTTTCAAATTTTATTAAAAAATCAGTATCATTTCCAAATTTCTTAACTGAAACATCTCCCAAATCCATTTGATTAAATCTATCTCTTAATGAACTAACATTTATTTTTGAGTCTGAGGCCCTTAATTCAATTAGTGTCCCGCCTTTAAAGTCTATACCAAAATTAAGTCCTTTGAATATTAATAATAATAATGAAACAATAATTAAAACTGATGATAATAAATTAAAATGATTATAATATTTATTAAAAGCAATCATTATATTAATTTTTCCTTATTTTTATTTTTAGATACATAAATACTGGTGCATAATCTTGCTATAAAATAAACTGAAAATAGTGTTGTAAATATTCCAACACCTAAAGTTACAGCAAAACCTTTTATTGGACCCGAGCCCATAAAAAATAAAATAATTGCAGCTAATAATGTAGTAATATTAGCATCTAAAATTGCTGTTCTTGATTTAGTATAACCACTATCGAAAGCCAAAATATTATTAGTCTCGTCTTTTAATTCTTCTTTAATTCTCTCAAAAATTAAAACATTTGCATCAACAGCCATACCTACGGTTAGAATAATTCCTGCAATTCCAGGTAATGTTAAAGTAGCTTCAAATAAAGTTAAAACTCCCAAAAGAATAAACAAATTAACAATTAGTGTTAAATTGGTAATTAATCCAAAAATTTTGTATTTTACGAACATAAAAATTATCACCAACATAAAACCTATTGCTAAAGCAATCATTCCTGCATTAATTGAGTCTTGTCCAAGATCAGGTCCAACTGTTCTTTCTTCAATTATTTGTAATGGCGCAGGTAATGCTCCTGATCTTAACAATAAAGCTAGATCAGTTGCTGTTTGAAAAGTAAAGCCTCCGCTAATCTGACCAGACCCACTGGCAATAGTATCTCTAACTACAGGTGCGCTAATAATTTTACCATCTAAAACAATTGCCAATTGCTTACCAATACCTGTTGAGGTAGCCTTACCAAATCTTTTTGCACCTACTCTATCTAATGTAAATGAAACAATTGTTTGGTTTGTTTGAGTATCCATTTTTGGTTGAGCATCGAGTAAATTTTCACCACTTATTATAATTCTTTTACTAACTGTCGCTTCTTCTAGATCATTTTCAAATTTTAACTTTTCAACACCAAAGCGATCATTTTCGTCATTTGTTACAAATCGAAAAGTAAGTTTTGCAGTTTTACCAAGCAATGATTTTATTCTCATAGGATCATCTAATCCAGGAAGCTCTACTAAAATTCGGTTATTCCCTCTTTTGAGTATATTGGGTTCATTAGTACCAACCTCATCTACCCTTCTTCTAACTATTTCTATAGCTTGGTCTTGAGACGAGTTTTTAAGTTTTATTAAACCCTGTCTTGAAAAATTAACTTTTAAATTAAAACCTGTGTCTTCAATTTCTAACTGATGTGATTTAAATTTTGGGTAATAAGGATTAAGATCACTGTTTTCGTCCTGAAAAACATCTAAAACGTATTGCTTGTCATTATCTGTTGTATTAAAAAAAATATTTTGATTTTCTATCTTTATATTGTTGATCTTAATATTTTTTTCTTTGAAGTAATTTCTAATAGTTGTTGTTAGGTTTTGTAGTTTTTGTTCAATTACAGGTTCATTATCAATTTCAAGTAATAGATATGATCCACCTTGAAGGTCTAATCCTAGATTAATTTTTTTATTAAAAAAATTATCATCAAATTTAAAAATGTTTGATGAGGCAATTAAAATAAATAGAACTGAAAAAAGAGTTATAAATAAAATTCTTAACTTTGAAAAATAAAGCACTTAACTAAAAATAATTATTTTTTAACTTCTTGAGTATTTGTATTAACAAGACTTTGAATACCAGTAGATTTAACTATTTCAACTTTTACATTTTCAGCAATTTCTACTTCAACTTTATCATTATCAATTAGTCTCTCCACTGTACCTGTAATACCACCAGAAGTTACAACCTTGTCACCTCTTTTAAGGCTTTCAACCATAGCTTTATGCTCTTTAACTTTTTTTTGCTGTGGTCTGATTAAGAAAAAATAAAAAATAACAAAAATTAAAATTAACGGTATAAATTGTCCTATTCCTGAACCTTCCATAAATCTCCTTATAAATTATGTGAATACTTATACTATCTATGTAATTAAAACAACTTTATTTAGCTGAAATCGATTTCAAATTATTCATATACGGTCGCAGTACCTTAGGAACAATAATCGAACCATCTTTTTGTTGATAGTTTTCTAGTACAGCAATTAGTGTTCTACCCACAGCTAAACCACTGCCATTTAAAGTTCCAACAAAAACAGTTTCTTTGTTTTTATTTTTATATCTTGATTTCATTCTTTGTGCCTGAAATGTTGAACAAGACGAGCATGATGATATTTCACGATACTTATTTTCTGATGGCAACCATACTTCAATATCATATGTTTTTTCAGCACTGAAACCCATATCACCAGAGCATAAAATTATTTTTCTATAAGGTAGCTCTAACTTATCTAGAATATCTGTTGCACAATTAGTCATTCGCTCTAATTCATCTAAACAATTTTCTTTTTCAACAATACTTACTAGCTCAACTTTATAAAATTGATGTTGTCTAATCATTCCTTTTGTATCTTTTCCATAACTACCAGCTTCTTTTCTAAAACATGGAGTTGAAGCAACAAATCTCATTGGTAAATCTTTTTGATCAACAATTTTATCTTTAACAATATTGGTTAATATTACTTCCGCTGTTGGAATTAAAAATTTTCTATCAGATTCTTGATCAAATTTTATTTCAAATTGATCGTTTTCAAATTTTGGTAATTGGCCTGTTCCGTACATTGTGTTATCAGAAGCTATTAATGGAGGTGAAATTTCTTGATAACCATTTTTAATAATATGAGTATCTAGCATAAAATTAGACAAAGCACGTTCCAATAATGCTAGCTCTTTTTTAACAAATACAAATCGTGATCCAGTTGTTTTTGTTGCAAGATTAAAATCAAGCATGTCTAAATTTTCACCGAGTTCGTAATGGGATTTAGGTTTAAAATCAAATTCAGGGACTTTCCCAGATTTTGAGACTTCAACATTGTCATTTTCATCTATTCCATTTGGAACATCTTGATGAGGTATGTTTGGTATACTTGATAATATATTTTCTAATTCAATTTTGGTATTTTTTTGTTGCTCAGAAATCTTCTCTAATTCAATAGATATTTCTTTAGATTTTTTAAATAGACTTTCATCTTTAGATTTTGAAATATCTTTTTTTTCTTTTTCTAAATTTTCTTTCTTTTGTATTAAATCTCTATTTAACTCATCAAGTTTTTTTAAATTATTAATATCAATTTTTACTGAGCGTTTTTCAAGATCTGTTTCAAATTTTGAAAAATCTTTTCTTATTTCTTTTAAATTATGCATCAGTTTTTTCTAACTTTTTGTTTTCTATAAATTTTACTGAAAATATGGATAATTCATATAAAATTAATAATGGAATGGCTAAACCAATTTGAGTGATTGGATCTGGTGGTGTAAGTAATGCTGCAGCAGCGAATATAATTACAACAACATATTTTCTTCTTTCTTTCAGAAATTGACTATCAACAACACCTATTCTTGCTAATAAACTTAAGACTATAGGTAGTTGAAAACTTATTCCAAATGCAAAAATTAACTTCATAACAAGTGATAAATATTCATTTACCTTAGCCTCTAATTGAATTGGAAGACTTGTAGATATCCCTGTACTTTCAAATGATAAAAAGAATTTGATAGCTAGAGGCATTATCAAATAGTAAACGAGCATACCTCCTAAAAAGAAAAGTATGGGTGTTAATACAAGATAAGGAAGTATTGCAACTTTTTCATGTTTGTATAAACCTGGTGCAATAAATTTCCATATTTGCATTAGAATAAATGGACAAGTCACAAAAAAAGCAGTGAAAAAAGATACCTTTATATAAGTTAAAAAAGTTTCTTGTAAGGCTGTAAAAATAAGTCTTCGATCAGATTCATCATCTTTTACAGCTTGAGCAAATGGATCAACTAAAAAACCGTAAATATGTTCTGCAAAAATATAACAAATTACAAAAAAGATTATTAGAAATACAAAACTATGTATTAATCTTTTTCTTAGTTCTGTTAGGTGGCTAACAAAACCACCTTCATTTTCTTCATTGCTCATCTTTTTTAGTTTCTTTTTTTATTTCTTTATCAATTTTTTCTTCATCAATTTCTAAATTAGAAACTTCATTTTGAATGTTGCTTAAATATCTTTTAGCAGTTCCAATCCAGGAACCAGCTTTCTTTAACATGATTGGAAAATCTTTTGGGCCGAGAACAACAATTGCAATACCAACAACAATTAATATCTCAAACCAACCAATAGTAGGCATGTGATTTAATCTTTTTTTTCTGAGTCTTTATTTTCGTCGGAAATATTTTTTGGCTCTGTATCTTCAGTAACGTCTGAAGCCATTCCTTTTTTGAAACTTTTAATTCCCTTAGCTACATCACCCATCAGACTAGAAATTTTACCTCGTCCAAATAATAAGACTACTAATATAACTACGATTGCTATTTGCCAAATTCCTATGCTCATAAAAAACTTATAACCTTTTTATGATTAATTTAAAAGTTACTTTTTTGCTAATCTTTCTCTTCTGTATCAAGAGTGCTGTTTAGCATCTCATCTATATTAGAATAAATATCCTCTTTTTTTTCTTCTTGTTTTTCTTTGTAGAATTTACCAGTTCCAAAAATTGCATTATCGACATTAGAAGTGTCAATTAATCCAGCATAACCCAATTCATCAATTGTTGGTAAATCGGATAATTTTTGAAGATTGAAATGATTTAAAAATTCATCAGTTGTAACATACTGAATTGGTCTACCTGGAACATCTTTACGACCACCTGGCTTAACCCAATTTAGCTCCATTAATATTTCAAGAGTATTTGTTCCGAATGCAACACCTCTTATTTCTTCTATCTCAGCTCTAGTAACAGGCTGATGATAAACAATTATAGCCAAAGTCTCCACTGCTGCTCTAGAAAGTTTTTTTTCAACCGTTCTTTCTTTTGACATGATGTTTGACAAGTTAGGAGAAGTTCTAAAGGACCACTTTTCTTTTATACAAACTAGATTAATTCCTCTTTTAGAATATTCTTGCTGCAACTTTTCTAATGATTTAGATACGCTACCTTTTTTAGTAACTTTGCTTTCGATTGTATCAACATCTAATGGTTCAGCAGCAGCAAAAATAACTGCTTCGATTTCTTTTTCTAAATCAGTTAACTTAGAAGGAAATTTTACAATATTATCTTTTGAAATTTTTTCTTTTTTAATCATTATTTTCCTTCACATAAATATCATCAAATAACTTATCTTGTTTCATAGTTAAATTCCCTTCTTTAACTAACTCTAAGGAACCTGCAAAGATTCCTGCTTTACCAGTACGTTTATATTTTGAACTGTCTTTAAAATTTTTAGGAATTAAATCATCTAATTTCTTCCAATCTATTAATCTTCCAAAAAATTCTCTTATTGTTTTAATTCCATCCTCTGCAGTAAAGACAGGTAATTTTGGAATGTTCATTTTTTGAAAATCCTTAGTCATAATAATTGTTGAATATGACTTGAGAAGCTCAAACAAACTTAAATTATATTCTGTGCTATAAATAGATCTTATATTTCCCTTCATTCCTCTTGATCGAATTTCTCTTCCCAATCTTTTCCTTTTTAACATTTGTTCAGAAAGCAATCTTATCAATTCTAATTTTTTAAGTTGTAATTTTAATTTTTCAGCAACTTCTTGAACTTTAAATTCTTCTTCTGGTGTTCCTGGAAGTAATAATTTAGATTTTAAATAAGCTAACCAAGTTGCCATTAATAAATATTCTGACGCAATTTCTAAATTTAAATCTTTTTCTTTTGTAATATAATCGTGAAACTGATCTGCTAACTTTGTAATTGATATCTCTTCAAGATCTACCTTTTGAGCTTTGGCTAAATCTAAAAGGACATCTAGAGGGCCATTATAATTGTTAATATCAACATTAAATAATGCAGAATCAGAAATAGTCATGCTCAGATATTAACTTAAAATTTTATAAAATAGCGATGTTTTTTTTATAATAAAATTACTTACCATTGGTGAATTATCACCAACTACCTTCATTTCAGACAATTTACCATTGCAATGAAGAGCAAGATTACAACCTGCACTAAACGTTTTAATAGTATTAGTTTTTAAATCATCTTTTAAACTTTTCATTGATAAATCATCTGAAATTAAAATGTTTTTAAAACCAATTTTTTTTCTAATTAAATTTATAATTTCTTTAGAGTGTGTAGCTGTATTTAATCTATCAATGCTTCGATATATTACATGCGCTGTCATAGCAAAATAGCTCTTTTTTTTCTTGAATGGAAAAAAATCATTTTTATTCAAATAATTTAATTTTTTAGTAACAACAGGTGTAAATTTATGACTATCTACCTTAGCTAATCCATGCCCTGGTATGTGTTTCATCACAGTGCCAATGGAATTTTCATGAAAATAATCTATACAAATATCTCCAATTTTAGAGATATTTTTTTTATTTTTTGAAAAAGACCTATCACCAATAATGTTGCTAGCTCCTTTAACTCTAAGATCTAAAACAGGAACGGTATTTATGTTAACACCGATTGATTTAAGCAAATACGAAGTTTTATCAATAAATAATTTATAAATAATATTAAATTTTTTCTTATCTTTTATAAATAAATTGCCAAAATATTCAGAAGTTAAATTATCAAATGAAATAATTTTACCTAATCGATTTACTCGACCTCCTTCTTGATCAATTAATATTGGGTATTTTTTGTCTTTAAATATCTTTTTTATTTTATCAGTTAATTTTTTAGTTTGTTCAATTGAACTTATATTTCTTGAAAATAAAATAACTCCCCATGGTTTATATTTCTTTAAAAAAGTACTTTCATTGTTTGATAATTTTGATGATTTTAAACCAACAATAAAAGCTCTTCTATTCTTAATCATTCTCTAAAAGTTTCCAAAAATTAAACTTTTTTTTCTTTTTTTTGTTTGTTTGCTTAACGTATTCTATTACATTATCTGTATCATTTTCCAAAACAGGTAAATTTTTTGAGTATAATTTAATTTTTTCATCGTTATTTTTATAAGATCTGTATGATTTCTTTTTATTTTCATCTGAAAAATAATATCTACCAGTCAAAAAGATAAATAAAGCAATTACAACAATAAAGATTAAATACTTAATTTCTTTTAGCATTACATTTTATCTGGCGTATCTGCACCAACTATATCCATTCCTGATTTTACTACGTTAGATATTGCTTTTAAAAAAATTAATTTATCTGGTGAAACTATTTTTTGATCATTAATAAATCTTTTTTCTGGGTTTTGTTTGCCAAGATTCCAATATGAGTGAAATTCTGAGGCAAGATCATATAAATAAACAGGTATTCTATGCGGTTCTAATTTTGAACTAGCTGCATCGATACATTTTGGCCATTCTGAAATCTTTTTTAAAATTTTAATTTCATCATTTGAGTATTCGAAACTAAAATCATCTAATTTAATATTCGAATTTAAATCTTTGCCAATATGTCTGAAGACAGATGAAATTCTAGCATAACAATATTGAACATAATACAATGGATTATCTTTTGATTTTTCTTTTACAGCATCAAAATCAAAATCTAACTCAACATCACTACTTCTATTTAGCATAATAAATCTGGTTGCATCTTTTCCTACTTCTTTAATTAAATCATCAACTGTTATATAATCACCTTTTCTTTTAGACATCTTAAATTGTTTGTTATCTTTAATTAATTTTACAAGCTGACTAATTTTACAGATCAATTTATCTTTTTTTCCTGACAAAGCCTCAACTGAAGATGAAATTCTTTTGATATAACCAGCATGGTCTGCACCAAGAATATTTATTAAATAATCAAATTTACGATCAACTTTGTTTTTATGATAAGCAACATCGCTTGCAAAATAAGTCCATGCTCCATCTGATTTTTGCAATACTCTATCTTTATCGTCACCAAAATCAGTAGATTTAAAAAGTAACTGTTCTCTTTCTACCCAGTTTTTATCATCTTCACCAGCTGGAGCTTTGATTTTTCCTTTATATACAAATTTATTTTTTTCTAAAAATTTTATTACACTTTCTACTTCTTTGTTTAAAACAATGTTTTTTTCACTAACAAAATTATCGTGGTTAATTCCTAAGCTCTTAAGGTTTTTTTTAATTAAAAGTAGCGCCTGTTCTATAGATAAAGCTGTTAACTTATCGCTTATTTGCTCATAATCATCAAAATTCAAATCAGGATTGTCCGAAACTATATTTTTCGCAAAATCGATAAGGTAATCTCCTGGATACAAATCAGGATTATCCTGTGGAAAAGTTTCGTTAAACTTTACTTCTCTAATTCTAAAATATACAGATTTTGTAAAATTAATAATTTGATTACCATAATCATTTACATAATACTCTTTTGTAACTTTATGCTTATTAAATATTAACACATTAGATATGACATCACCTAAAATAGCTCCTCTACAGTGACCAACATGCAAAGGTCCTGTAGGGTTTGCAGATACGAATTCAACTAAGTAATTATTTTTTTTCTCTTTCTCATTAATTCCAAATTTATCAGCGTTATCAATAATTTCTTTAATAAAGTTTGACCAAAAAGATGACTTAAATTTAATATTTATGAAACCAGGTTTGGCAACGGATATATTGTCTATTTGATCATCACTATTTTTTATTTCAGGTGCAAGTTTTTCTGCCAATTCAATTGGGGAGGTTTTATTAAGTTTAGATAAAACCATTGCAACATTAGTTGAAATATCGCAATCAAATTTTGGTGGTGGTATTTCTGCATTAATACCATTGAAACTTTCTGGAACGATAAGTTGGTTTTTTTTACTAAGTTCAACAATAATTGATTTAATTTTATCTAAATATAATTCAAAAATATTCATTTATTATCGTTATAAAGGTTAATTGCGTATCTATCCGTCATACCAGATATAAAATCTGAAATAGCTCTATATTTGTCTTTAGTCAATTGCTCTTTAGTAAGAAATTTTCTAGGATTTGATTTAATTATTTTAAATAATTTCTTAATTATCATTTTGCCTCTTTGATTCTTATTAAGCACCGATTTATTGTCATACATTCTATGTCTTAAAAATGATCTAATTTCTTGCTCTGAATTTTCTATTTTATCTGAAAAAGAAACTATTAATTGATTTGATTTTGACACATCTTTTAATGACTTAATTTTAAATTTTTTAATATTTTTCTCTGTATTACTTAGCAAATCTCTTATCATAATATCTATTGAGTCTCTGATGATTTGATAAATACCAATTTTATAATTTTTTTTATTAATTTTGTTTTTATATTTTTGATAAATATTTTTGAAAAAATCTAATTCAACTAATTCCTCAAGTTTAAATAAGTTTGCTTTAATTCCATCCTGAATATCATGATTATTATAGGCAATATCATCTGATATTGCTGATATTTGAGCTTCTAATGATGGATACGTATTAAAGTTAATCTTATTTTTGAAAGCTTTTGATCCAATTAGTTTGTTGATCATGCTTAGATCGTCTACTGGTCCGTTATGTTTTAAAAGTCCCTCTAAAGTTTCAAGAGTTAAATTTAATCCAGCAAATTTGAAATATTTATTTTCTAAAAACATTACGATTCTTAGTGTCTGAAGATTATGATCAAAACCACCATAATTTTCCATACATTCATCTAAAGCATCCTCTCCAGCATGACCAAATGGTGTGTGACCCAAATCATGAGCAAGACTTAAAGTTTCTGCTAAATCCTCATTTAATTTTAAATATTTTGCAATTGATCTTGCTATTTGAGCAACTTCAATTGAATGAGTAATCCTTGTTCTAAAATGATCCCCTTCTGTGTTAACAAATACTTGGGTTTTATGCTTTAGTCTTCTAAATGATGCGCTATGAATTATACGATCTCTGTCACGTTGAAAAGGAGATCTATATTTTGAATTATCCTCTTTATTAAGTCTACCTTTACTTTTAAATACGCCTAACAAAGTGTCTTTTTTCATCCTTTAATTTAAATAATTAAGTATTATATTAGTAATATCAGTGTTCAGACATGATTAAAGAAATTAAATTTACGGATAAAGCGTTAAAACAAATAGATAATTTGTTATCAAAAAAAGATAAAGGATCATTCTTCAGAATCGCTATCAAAGGTGGAGGATGTTCTGGTTTTCAATATGAATTTACATTTGATAAATCAAAACAAGATGATGATTTAAATTATCAAAATATTTTAATTGATAAAACTTCAGCTGATTTGCTTAAAGGCTCTGAGGTTGATTATGTTTCAGAACTTATAGGTGAACAATTCAAAATATCTAATCCACAAACTAAATCTTCATGTGGTTGTGGAGTGTCTTTTTCTCTTTAATGCTCATTTCATCATGGAATGTAAACTCGGTAAGAGCAAGAATTGAAAATATCAAAAGCTATCTATTAAAATATAAACCAGATATTTTAATGATGCAGGAAATCAAAACAGAAGATATTAATTTTCCATATGATGATTTTTCATCAATGGACTATGAAAGTCATGTATTTGGTCAAAAAAGTTATAACGGTGTAGCAATTATTTCTAAAAATAAATTAAAGAATGTCAAAACAGATTTGATTAAGGATAAATTAAAACAATCAAGAATAATTTCAGCTGAATTTGAATATAAAAAAAAAAATATACAATTAATTAATATTTATACCCCTAATGGCAATCCTGTGGATACTGAAAAATATGATTATAAAAAAGATTGGCTTGATCAATTAATTAAACAATTAAAAACTTTATCTAAAAAAAATTCAAATATTATTTTAGCTGGTGATTTTAATATAATACCTTCAGCAGAAGATGTTTACAATGTTAAAAGTTTTGAAAACGATGCTTTATACCGACTTGAAATAAGAAAAAAATTTAGGGAAATGATTAATCTTGGTTTTAATGATGTCTATAGAAATTTTTATGAAGACAAAGAAGGATATACATTTTGGGATTATATGAGAGGTGCATGGCAAAAAAATAATGGTATGAGGATTGATCATTTTTTAGTTTCAAATTCTATAATTGATCAAATTAAAGACATTAATATTAATAAAGATCCACGTGGAAGAGAAAAGCCTTCAGATCACACGCCTATTGAGATTAAATTAGCTTAAAGATTTAATTTTATTTATTAATTCTTCGTTAATATTTCTTGGACCAGTATCCATTCTATTCTTGTGACGTCTTTCTCCAGGTAACCTTACTTCACCCATTGATTTCATTTTTTCAAAAAATTCCTCGGCATGTTTTTGCCAATTAGTACCTGATGTTTTGTCTGGATTAATTGCTAGTATAAATTCACCGCCACTTGGAGGACCACCATCATTATTATCTTTGGCAGCAGTTTCAAAACTAAAATTATCTCCAACTAATGCGCCTGCCATTAATTCTACCATCATTGCAATTGCAGATCCTTTGTAACCACCAAAAGGTAATAAAACTCCACCATCAGCAATTTCTCCTGGATCAGTTGTTTCTTTACCATCTTTAGTTAATCCTGTTCCAAGTGGAACTTTGTGCCCTTCTCTTTTAGCAACTTGAACTTCTCCCATTGCCATTGAAGCTGTTGCCATATCATAAACAACTGGTGTTTTACCTGGACGTGGCCAAGCAAACGAAATTGGGTTCGTTCCAAATAATGGTTTTATTGCACCAGCAGGCGCAACTGCAGGCTTATAAGAAGTACAAGCAAATGCAACAAGACCTTCCTCTGCTAATTTCTCTGTTTCGGGCCACATAGCAGCCATATGATGTGAATTATTTATTGCTAAGACTGCAACACCATTTTCTTTTGTAGCTTTTGCTAATTCAGGTAATCCTTTGTTTAAAACTACAGGTGCTAAACAATTATTTCCTTCAACTTTAATTACAGAAGGAGATATTTTTTTTACTTCAGGTTTACCCTTGCCATTTATTTTTCCACCTTTAAGACCAGTCACGTATGCTGGTAATCTGAATAAACCATGTGAAACCGAACCATCTCTTTCAGCATTTCTAATTAAGTCTGATAAAATTGATGCAGTTTCGTCATCGCAACCATTTACCAAAAGTGTTTTTTTGGCAAGTTCAAATATTTCGTCTAAAGTTAATGAAACTGTGCTCATTATTTTGATTTACATTTTTTACATAAACCAAAAAATTCTAAATTATATTTGCTATATTTCATTCCAGAGCTATCAGCAAAGTTAGATAAATATTTTGAAAGTTTTGTATTACTTATTTCAGAAACATCCTCACAACTTTCACAAATTGAAAAAGCGGTAGCTTTTGAAATTTGACAACTAGAATTTTGACACGCAATAAAAGCATTTCTACTTTCAATCTTATGAATTTTACCAATTTCGACTAATTTATCTAAAGCTCTGTAAACTTGTAATGGCGCTTTAATTCCCTTTTTTTGAACATTAAAAAGAATTGAATAAGCTTTCATGGGACCACGAGATTTATCAATCAAATCAAAAATAATTTTTTGGTTTCTTGATAAAGTATATTGTTTTTGCATTTTAATATTTTCTATAATACTTCATTAATTTTTCAATTGAATCGTTTGTTTAATTTTAAGTAATGAAATTATAAAGAGTAATAGTGCAGCAGTTATTATTGAAGGACCAGATGGTGTGTTAAACTCTAAAGAAGAAAATAGTCCAATAAACACTGATAACAAGCCTCCAATTATCGAAAAAACAACCATCTTTTGGGGAGTATCCGAGAGATTTCTAGCCATAGCAGTTGGTATAATTAACATTCCTGTGATCAACAAAACACCAACTAATTTAATTGAAATCGCAATTATAGCTGCCAATAAAATTGTAAAAATGGCCTTGGCTCTATCTGGATTTAAGCCCTCGGCTTCAGCTAATTCATAATTAACGGTTGAGGCGAACAGCGGTTTCCAAATAAATTTTAAAACTAATAATATCAATCCTCCTCCAAACCAGATAATAATAAGATCATTCTTGTCAACGGCTAAAATATCTCCAAACAAAAGCCCCATGATATCAAATCTAATAAATGTTAAAAAACCAATTACAACTAAACCAACTGCCAAAGATGAGTGAGCAAGAAGACCAAGCAAAGCATCACTAGGTAGATTAGTTTTTCTTTGAAGATGGATTAAAATTAAGGCAATTAATGATGAAATTAAAAATATTGAGACAGCAATATTAAATTCCATAGAATAAGCAATTGTTACACCAAGCAAAGAAGAATGAGCAAGAGTATCTCCAAAATAAGAAAGCCTTCTCCAAACAACAAAACAACCTAGTGGGCCAGTAACTAAAGCAATACCAATCCCTGCAATTAACGCTCTTATAAAAAAATCATCTAACATATTAATTTTTTTTTATTTCTCCATCGGTAGTGTGAACATGATCATGTTTATGTTCATAAATTGTGAGTGTTTTTGAAGCTTGTTCACCAAATAAAGCCTTGTACTCTTTATTAAAAGCAACCTCTGTTGGACTTCCACAACAACACACATGTCCATTTAAACAAACAACATGATCAGTCGCACTCATAACAGTATGAAGATCATGAGATATTAATAAGATTCCACAATTTAAATTTGCAGATATTTTTTTTATTAACTCATACATTTCAATCTCACCTGTAAAATCAACTCCTTGGACTGGTTCATCGAGGACAAGTAATTCTGGTTTTTTTGATATAGCTCTTGCTAATAATACTCTTTGAAATTCTCCACCAGACAAATTTCCTAAATTTTTATTTTTAAGATGATATACACCAGTTGATTTTAGTGCTTCATCTACAACGTCATCACTAAGTTTATCTGTCAAAAGCATAAAATCATTAACTCTTAACGGTAACGTCCAATCTATAGAAATTTTTTGTGGAACATATCCAATTTTGTTTGTAAATTTTTCAACCTGACCTTCTATACCTTTGTAAAATCCAAGGGCTATTTTAGCAGTTGTACTTTTACCTGAACCGTTTGGCCCTATTAGGGTAACAATTTTACCCTTTTCAACAGTAAAAGATACGCCTTCAACAAGCCATTTATTATTTTGCTTATATCCAGCATTATTTAATTTTACTAAAATATTATTTTCATTGCTCATAAAAATCTTGACATGTAAATGTTATATTATTACATAGTGTTATATTATAACAACCAATAAAATATTTTACTTATGAAAAAAATACCTTTTATCCTTTCATTATTGTCTTTATTGACATTCTTTACACCAACTAACGCTGATATTAAAGTAGTTGCATCTATTAAGCCCATACATTCTCTTGCAAGCTACCTTATGGATGGTGTTGCTAAACCTGATTTAATAGTTGATGGCTACGCATCTCCACATGGATTTGCAATGAAACCATCACATGCAAAAATGTTACAAAATGCTGACTTAATATTTTGGGTTGGAGAGGATTTGGAAAATTTTTTAGAAAAACCGTTAAAATCAATTGCAAAAAAAGCAGAAAAAATTGAATTAATGGAAATCAAAGGGTTGCAAGTATTAAAATTTAGAGAAAGAAATATTTTTGATGATCATGATGATCACGGACATGACGATCATGATGACCATGGTAAAAAGGAAGATGATCACGACGACCACGATCATGATGACCATGGTAAAAAGGAAGATGATCATGACGACCACGATCATGATGATCATGGTAAAAAAGAAGATGATCATGACCACGATCATGACGACCATGGCAAAAAGGAAGATGATCATGACGATCATGGACATGACGATCACGGTAAAAAAGATGGTCACGATGATCATGACGATCATGATGGACATGAAGGACACCACCACGGTGAATTTGATCCACATATTTGGTTAGATCCTGTAAATGCCAAAGTTATATTAAAGGAAATGGCTGAACACTTAATTGAAAATGATTCAGAAAACGAGGCTACTTATAAAAGTAACTTGAAAAAAGCTCTTAATGATATCGATAAGCTTACTGCAGATGTTAAGGCTGAGTTAAATAAGAGTGTTGCTTCAATTGTGTTTCATGATGCATATCAATATTTTGAAGAAAGATTTAACGTAAATATTTTGGGTGCTTTCACAGTCAATACTGATGTAATGCCAGGTGCAGAGCAATTAAAAGAAATTAGAGAAGTAATTGAGCATGATAAAGTTGCATGTGTATTTTCAGAGCCTCAATTTAACCCTGATATTATCAAAGCGGTTGCAAAAGACATGAATATTAAAACTGGAGTAGTGGATCCTTTAGGGGCTACTTTAAATCCAGGAAAATCATTATACTTTGATTTAATAAGAAACATGTCTGCATCCTTTAAAGGTTGCTAATCGTTATTAATGGAAAACAAGCACCAAGTTCCTGTCACTGTCTTAACAGGTTTTCTTGGTGCTGGAAAAACTACGCTTCTAAATAGAATTCTTACAGAACAGCATGGTCAAAAGTACGCTGTTATTGTAAATGAATTTGGTGAACAGGGTATTGATAATGACCTTGTAGTGGATGCTGATGAGGAAGTTTTTGAAATGAACAATGGCTGTATATGCTGCACAGTCAGAGGTGACCTAATTAGAATACTTAGTGGGTTAATGAAGAGAGCTGATAAACTTGATGCAATTATAGTTGAAACAACAGGTTTAGCAGACCCAGCTCCTGTAGCTCAAACCTTCTTTGTAGATCAAGATGTAGCAAATAAAACAAAGCTTGATGCAATTGTTACAGTTGCAGATGCTGTTCATTTAAGCTCACAAATTGAAGATCATCACGAAGCTGAGGAACAAATTGCTTTTGGTGATGTAATATTACTAAACAAAATAGATCTTGTGAAAGATGAGAATATAGACGTAGTAACAAAGAGAATTCGTAAAATTAATCCTTTTGCTAAAATTATTAAAACTACAAAATGTGGAGCACCACTAAAGGAAATTCTTAATCTTGATGCTTTTAGTTTAAAACGTATTCTAGAGGTAGAACCAGATTTTCTAGAGTCAGATCATGATCATGAACATGATGATGATGTTACAAGTTTATCATTCGTATCTGATAAGCCTCTAGACATGGAAAAATTTCAAAACTGGTTTGGAAAACTTTTACAGACAAAAGGTCAAGATATTATGAGAACTAAAGGAATACTTGATTTTAAAGGTGAAAATGATCGATATGTATTTCAGGGTGTTCATATGTTGATGGACGCTTCTCCAATGGGAAAATGGCCAGACGATAAAGAACGTAGCTCTAGACTAGTGTTTATTGGACGTAACCTAGAAACCATGAATTTAAAAGAAGGATTTGAAGCCTGTAAATCAGAATGACAACTGATTTAAATCAATTTCCACAATTAGATAAAACCAAATTTGAACAAAGAGGAATTCAATTAGAAATTGGAGTTCCAGTAACCTGCGCAGTTTCAATTGGTAATTATATAGCTGCTGGTTTTGGCGATGGTACTATAAGAATTTTCAGTTCTGGAGAAAAACACAAAACTTTAAAGGCTCATAAGGGTGTTATTCTTTGCATGGCACGGGATGGTGATAATATCTTAACTGGTGGTGATGATGGTTTTTTTTTAAAAATTTCACTTGATGGTGAAATAAATGAAATTACAAACTTTGGTTCACGATGGGTAGATCATGTTGCAGCACATAATGGAAACCTAGTTTGTTCTTCAGGTAAGGTAGTTTATTATTGGGATAAAAATAAAAAAGAACCAAAATCTTTAAATCATGATAGTACAATTGGAGGTTTGGCATTTGATGCTAAAGGAAGACGGTTGGCTGTATCTAGATACGGAGGTGTTACAGTTTGGAAAAAAGATTACAGCAATAAGTGGAAATCAACAAAATTAGATTGGAAAGGTTCTCACAATAAAGTGAGTTTTAGCCCAGATGGTAAATACTTGGTTACGTCCATGCAAGAAAATGTACTTCGTTGCTGGCGTTTAAAAGATAAGCTTGATTTTGCTATGTCAGGATATGGCTCAAAAGTCAAAAGTTTTGCATTTATTGATGACACAAGTTACTTGGCAACATCAGGAGCAATAGATGCAATATGCTGGCCTTTTGACGGTGAGGGACCTATGGGACGCACACCTATTTGTGTTCCTTATGTAGGTAATAATCAAGTTACATTTATAGAACCATTCCCAGATGAAAAAGCAATTTTTGCTGGTTTGAGTGATGGCTCTGTTTTTTTATCTCAAATTGAAAATGAGAATAACACTATAATAATTAGAAGTTTCACAGGTTCTGAAGTTAGTGCAATCGCAATGACTGATGATAAATCAAGTATATTTATTGGTGACATGAATGGAAATACTTTATGGACTTCAATTTGGGATCAATAATAAATGTTTAATAAAAAAAAACCAAATTTAGAAGCAATTCAGAATTTAAAAAATTATTTTATAGAAAAATATCAAATACCAGAAAGTACAATTTTAAGCATTGCAGAATTAAATTGTCATGAACCTGATTGTCCACCTACTGAAACAGTTATAACTGCTAGATCAATTGATGGAACTACGAAAAACTGGAAAATTCATAAACCTATTGAAGAAATAAGTGAAAAGGATGTTAAGGATTTAGAAAATAACAACCATTAATTGAGTAAATAAAATATTATAATAATTATAAATGTGCTAAAATTAAGTTTAATAATTTAAACTTAATATTATATCTTGCATTATGAAGATCAGTATTGGAGACAGATTAGAGGAGATTACACTACCAGATCAAAATGGTAGTTCATTTAATTTATCTCAGACGTTGGGAAAAAAAGTCTTATTAACTTTTTATAGAATTGCTGGTTGTAGCTTCTGCAATCTAAGACTTAATGAAATTAGTAAGAAATTTGGTGAACTTGGAAATAACTTTACACATGTTGGAATATTTCATTCACCAATACATAATTTAAAATTGTATATGGATAAACATAAAAATTTACCATTCACAGTGTTAGCAGATGAAAATTTTGAATATTTCCAAAAATATGAAATTGAGAGATCAGTGAGTAAAACACTTAACGCAATGTTGTTTAAAGCTCATAAAATTATCCCTGCTATGATAAAAGGTTATATTCCAACAAGAATAAAGGGTCATTTAGATATAGCTGTGACCGACGTTCTAATTAATGAGGATGGTGTAGTTCAAGATGTTTATTATGCTAAAAAGGACATTGCAGATCATTTTGAATTTGAAAAAATTAAGCAGTTTGCACTTAATTAAATAAATAATGAAAATTGAATATTATTTTAGTGTCTTGTCTCCATTTACTTACTTAGGTGCTGATAGATTTACAAAAATAGTAAGTCAATATAATTTAGAAGTAATAGAAAAACCACTTGATTTAGTTGGTGAAATTTTTCCAAATACCGGAGGATTACCAGTTCCTAAAAGACACCCTGCAAGACAAAAGTACAGACTTTTGGAAATGGAGAGAATTTCAAATAAATTAGGTTTGCCAATTATTAAACAGCCAAAATTTTTTCCACCTAGTGATCCACATTTGCCAGCAAAATTTGTAATCGCCTCAAATAAAATGGGAAATAAACTTCATTTTGGAAATGAGTGTTTAAAATATTTATGGTCTATGGATAAAGATCTTTCAGATCACAAAATACTTCAGGAAATTTGTGAGAAATTAAATTTAAATTTTGAGGAAATGAAGAACTTAGCTTTAACTGACGAAGTAAACATTGAGTACCAAAAAAATTCAAAAGATGCAGTTAATAACCATGTATTTGGTGCTCCTTCATATGTCTTAAATAACGAGATTTTTTGGGGTCAAGATAGATTGGATTATCTTGAAGATGCATTAAAAAAATAATTTAAAATTACTAAATTTTATTAATAATTTAATTAAACATTGTATTTTTTTATAAGAAGATTTATTTTTATTTATAATCTGCATTTATGAATGATTTAAATTTATTTAAAAAAAATGGCTTTCTTGTTAAAGAAAATCTAATTTCTCAAACAAAGATAAATAAAATTAATAAAATTGTTAATGAAGTAATTTCAAAAGAAAAAAAAAGAAAAAAAGGTAATGGTACAAATGGAACTCAGTCCTATAATAATTACCATTTTGTCTACAATTCGAGTTCTCCAAAATATAAAGAAATTTTAAGACTAAATAATCCTCAGAACAGACATAAAGTTTTCTATGAATTATCTAGAGATAAAAAGATTATATCTATAGCTAAAAAATTATTAGGTGGAACAGTGAGATTTCATCTTGGTAAATTAAATTTTAAGCTTCCAAATAAGAAAAAAGGCAGTGAAATTGGATGGCATCAAGATTGGGCTTTTTACCCTCATACAAATGATGATTTAATTACTGTTGGTATATATTTAGATGATTGCTACGAGAAAAATGGGCCACTTAAAATAATTAGGAATTCACACAAAAAGAAATTGTACAGCCACCACAGCAAAGAAAATTATTTTGTTGGAAAAATAGACACTAAGAAAAATAAAATAGGAACTAAAGATAGTGTTTCTATAACTGGAACAGCTGGAACAGTAGTATTTTTTCATTGTAGATCAGTTCATGGGTCTGGACACAATCAAATGAATAACTCAAGACCGTTAATTTTATTTGGTTATAGAGCTTGTGATGCGTGGCCATTAATCAATGATGGAAATCCTCATCCTGAGGTTGATTTGGAAAATTATGACAAAAATATAATTGTAGGAAATAAATCAATAAAACCAAGATTGACTAAAGTTCCAACCATTATCCCACTGCCTAAGAGGAAACATTATGTTTCTATCTATGAACTTCAAAAAAATTAAATCACATTAAAGTTTATTGTAATAAATCTTTAAAATTACATTTATATAAAAATCAAATGTCATTTCTAAAAAAAAAACTATTACAGGCTTTAAGAATTAATACTTTTAAACTCCAGCATATCTTTAAAAGTATACATTTCAGGTTTTTTGAAAGTAATTTTTGGAAATTTTTTATTAAAGTCAGAGGATAGTTGTTTATTAAATTCAATTAAGTTTTTTATTTCAGTCTCATTAAGTTGTCTCAAAATATAAGCTAAAGTAATATGGAAAGTATATCTTTGATGATTTTCAAATTTAATTTTTAACAAGCTACTAAGTTCATCTCTACAATTTCTTAGAATTTTTTCATCCTTTTCAGAAAAGGGTACTAAAATAATACTATAACCACCAAAAAAAGTTTTTAGTTTAAGATTAAATTGTTTTGGAAAATTATAATTTTCAATTTTTTTATTTAATTCAACAGCTATATCTTTATAATCCATATCAGGATCTATATCGGATGGCCAATAATTGGTGTTTTTTGTATTTAAATTACAACAATCAAATAATGTCATATGAAAACTAGATGGAGGTAAATAGAAATAAGTTTTTTTAGGATTAAAATTTTCTATTTTTTTTTGGAAACTAATAATTTGATTAGATAAATCGGTATTAATAGGAATATTACAAATTATTGTGCAGCCTGGAAATGATATAGGGTTTCCTTTGTTGTCAAATTTATTTTCAGCACCTTTTAAAGTGTAACCTTCAAGTTTACCTGCTAAAAACTTTTCCTCATTATTAACTATGTTTAAATCCATTAAAATATACTAAAACCATTTTTTATTTTCTTTTTCACAAAGTTCTTTCAGCCTTAGAGGATAATCTGTAAATATTCCATCTACACCATATTCAATCATCCGCATCATGTCGCTTTCTCTATTTACAGTCCAAGTATTTACCACTAGTCCATGATTGTGTGCTTCTTCAATATTTTTTTTTTTTATATCTTTGTAAAAAGGATGCCAAGCAATTCCACCTAAATTATTTATAACTTCTGGAATTTCACTGTTATTAAAAAATGGAATAAACCCCATCCAAGGTGAATTTTCATAAATATTTTTCCTTGTTTTTTTTAATTCTTGTTGTGTTGATAAATAACCTCTAGAAATTTTTGGTAATTGTAATTTAAATTCTTTTAAAACTCTCCAATCAAAGGAAGAAACTAAAATTCGATCGCTTAAATTAGAGACTTCTATTTCTTGCTTTACAAGTTTTACAATCTCAATAGGTTCAGGAACTAGATTGCTAATTAATGGACTAGACTTAAATTCTAAATTAATTATTAAATCTTCAGTTTCATAAGATTTTAATAATTTAAATAATTTGTTTAAATTTGGTATTCTCTGGTTTTCTAAACTTTTTTGATTTAAAAATCTTCTGCCATAACTAGATAATTTATTAACAGCTCCTATATCATAATTTAATAATTCTTTATAAGTTTTACTATTAATTTTCATATATTCATCTTCTATCCAATTACCATCTAAGTCTTTAGTCTGATCTCTGTCTAAGAAAAAATCATGGGTAATTACTGGCACCGAATCTTTAGAAAATAAAATATCTACTTCTAATCCACTAAAATTATTATCAAATAAATATTTGAAACTCTCTAAAGTATTTTCAGGAAGATCACCTCTAGCTCCTCGATGACCATAAATTTTTATATGATTTGGTTTACTTAAAATCAAATTTAATTAACTCTTTTGCCAGTACTTTTATCAAAAATATAATATTTATTGTTCTCCATATTTACTCTTAAATTAGAACCTTTTTCAACAGTTTGATTTCCTGGACACCTATAACAAAAGTCTTTTTTATTTTTCAATTGACCATAAACAATATTATCCGAACCAAGCTGTTCCACTAAGTCTACTGTTAAATTAATTAAACCACTCTCAGATTGTACTAAATGCTCAGGTCTTATTCCTAATGTAACCTCACCCTCAAAGTCAGTATTAACATCTTTAATTTCAAAACCTTCTGCAGATAATGTTTTATTTTTTAAATTACCATTTAAAAAATTCATTTGAGGTGAACCAATAAAACCAGCAACAAATAAAGATTTTGGATTATCATATATCTCAATAGGAGTTCCAAGCTGTTCAATAATTCCATTATTAATTACTGCCAATCTGTCAGCAAGTGTCATGGCCTCAACTTGATCATGTGTAACAAATATACTTGTTACTCCAACCTTTTGTTGAAGTTTTTTAATTTCAAGTCTCATCTGAATTCTTAATTTTGCATCTAAGTTTGAAAGAGGTTCATCAAATAAGAATATTTTTGGATTTCTTACAATTGCTCTTCCCATAGCAACCCTTTGTCTTTGACCTCCAGATAACATTGAAGGTTTTCTCTGTAAATAATCTGAAATTTGTAACAGTTTAGCTGCATCATTTACTTTTTGCTCAATTGTTTCTTTATCAATTCCTCTGTTTTTTAAACCATAAGCCAAATTATTATACACATTCATATGTGGGTATAATGCATAGTTCTGAAACACCATTGCTACATCTCTCTCAGATGGATCAACTTCATTAATTAATTTTCCATCAAGATTAATATCACCCTCTGTAATGTCCTCTAAACCTGCAACCATTCTTAATAAAGTTGATTTTCCACATCCACTTGGTCCTACAAAAACCATAAACTCTCCTTCATCTACACTTAATGAAGTTTCGTGAACAGCCTTAGTTCCGTTTGGATAAATCTTAGTCACATTTTTTAAATCTAAAAAACTCATTTATTTCTCCGTTTGAATTAATCCTTTTATGAACCATTTTTGTAAAAATACTACCACTAAAACTGGTGGGATCATTGATAAAATTATATATGCAAATCTTTCTGCTGTTCTTGGCAAAGCAACTCCTTCATAGCTTTCTGTGTAAATAATTTTCATTCCCATTACAACAGTCCAATATTCTTCTGCAGTTGTCATTATTAGCGGCCATAAATATTGGCTATATCCATATACGAACATAAAGATAAACATTGCTGCTATCATAGTTTTTGATAGTGGTACCAAGAAATCTATGAAAAAACTCCAAGCATTTGCTCCATCTAATTTTGCCGACTCCAAAAGTTCATCTGGAATTGTTTTGTAAAATTGTCTGAAGAAAAAAGTTGCTGTAGCTGAAGCAACTAACGGAAGAATAAGGCCTGTGTATGAATTTGTTAAACCTAAATCAGATACAATTTTATAGCTTGGAAAAATTCTTACCTCCAAAGGAACAAGTAGAGTAATAAAGATTAACCAAAAAATTGGTACAGCTAATTTAAATCTATAATAAACCAAAGCATATGCTGACATTGCAGAAATAACTACTTTAAGTGTTGCAATCCCTAATGCCATTATAAAACTATTAATAAACATTTTTGCAGCAGTCACTTCTTCTGACCAACCACCTTTTTCATTTAAAACTTCGTTATAGTTTCTTGCTAGCTGATCACCTATATGAAACTTCATACCTTCCGTCAGTATAGTTACAGAGTCATGTGAAGAACTTGCAAAAGATATCCAAATAGGAACTACCATTAACAATACCCCTAATATTAAAATAATATGAGCAATTATTTGAAGTGGTTTAATTTTCATTTATCTTGAAAAACCCCCTTAATAAAATGTTTCTGCAACACAATTATAATTAAAATTGGTGGAACCATAGACATCATCACAAAAGCAAAACGATGAACAATAGAACCCGACATCATTTTTAATCCCATAACCACTGTCCAATATTGTTCTGAAGTTGTTACCAATAGCGGCCATAAGTACTGATTGTAACCAAAAACAAACATAAATATTAACATCGCTACAATCATCGTTTTTGACAAAGGAATTAAAAAATCAACAAAAAATCTCCAGGTATTTGCCCCATCAAGTTTTGCAGACTCAAGTAATTCATCTGGAACAGTTTTATAAAATTGTCGAAAGAATAATGTTGCTATAGCTGATGCTGAAATTGGAACTATTAATCCAAAGTAAGAATTTACTAAATTAAGTTCAGCCATTACTGAATAAGTAGGAAAAATTCTTAACTCTAGTGGTACTAATATCGTGATAAAAATTATCCAAAACAATAATGTTGCATGTTTTATTCTATAATAAACCAATGCGTAGGCAGCCATTAAAGATGTGACAACGGATAGAATTGCAACTCCCGTAGCCATTAAAAAACTATTAAAAAACATTTTTAATGCTGTTATCTCTTTAAAGAAACCACCCTGATATAATAAAACCCGTAAGTAATTTTCATAAAAGCTATCTCCTAAAAACATTTGGAGACCATTCATATTAATCATTGAACTTGTGTGCGTTGAGCTAGCAAAAATCATCCACACAGGAAGTACCATGATAAGTATTCCAATGATTAAAATTAAATGTGAAAAACTTGATGTGATAAATCTAGTCATTAATTATAATGTATTTTCCCTTCGATATATCTAAATTGAAAAATTGTAATTACTAATACAATCAACATCATCATTATTGATTGAGCTCCAGCACTTCCTAAATCTAATCCTCTAAATCCATCCATGTAGGCTTTATAAACTAGAGTTCTTGTTTCACCTGAAGGAGCACCTATCGTTGTAGTATCAATAATTCCAAATGTATCAAAGAAAGCATAGGTTATATTAATAATTATTAAGAAGAATGTAGTTGGCATTAATAATGGGAATGTAATTGTCCAAAATCTTCTAAAACTATTTTTACAATCAATCATTGATGCTTCAATTACAGATTTTTGTATAGCTTGAAGACCTGCCAAGAAGAAAATAAAATTAGCACTGATTTGCTTCCAAGAACCAGCAATTATTACATAAATATACGAGTCAAAAACACTCTCGTACCAATTGAAACCCCAAAGTTCGTGAAATAAATGATAAAGGAGCCCAAATCTTTCACTAAAAAAATAATTTGCCATTACACCTACAACCGCAGGCGCAATTGCATAAGGCCAAATTAAAAGTGTTTTGTAAGTGCTTTTACCATGTATTACATTATTGGCCTGAACGGCAAGCAGCAAACCGATTGAGCCGGTAATTAATGTAATTGCAAAACTATAAATAATAGTAAATTTGAAAGCTATAAAATAAGCTGGATCATCAAAAATAAATAAAAAATTATCAAACCATACAAACGTCGCTCCAAATCCAAAAGCATCTTGCATTGTAAATGCATCTCTGAAGGTTTGTATGATTGGCCAATATAAAAAAATTAATAAAATTCCTAACTGTGGTGCTAAGAATAAATATTGTGAATAGCTAGATTTAAATTGGACTTTTTTCATATAAGTAAAATAAAAAATAAGGAGGGTAAATCAACACCCTCCTTATTTAAATTATTAATTATAAAGTTTTAGCGAATTGTTTTAACAATTTAGCTGCACCTTTATCCATGTTCTGCAATCCTTTTTCGATTGATATTTTGCCGTTTAACATTGGCTCAACATTTTCGTAAATTACTTCACGAATTTGTGGCCAATTACCAGCTCTATATCCACCAGGAATAGTCGAACCTTCTAAGCTTAATTGTTCACCAACTGCTTTATGATATGGAGAAGCTCTATAGAAATTTATAGTTTCAGCTAACTCTATTCCACCTTTAGTTACTGCAGAGTAACCAGTCATATTGTGATAATACAGATCCATCTCTGGAGAACCCATAAATTCTATAAATTTAGCAAGTCCTTTGTACTCTTCCTCAGTATGACCATTTAAGATCCAGTTAGCAGCACCACCGATAAACGTTGGATACTCTTTACCACCAGTTACAGAATCCCAGTAAGGAATATGGTTTACTGTAAAGTTAGGTACAACACCTTTCATTCCACCGAACGAAGCAGCTGAACCAAACCAAAATGCAGCTTCACCAGCTATAAATGGAGCTTGGTTATCTCCCCACGCTCTTCCTTTATATCCATAAAAGCCTTTTTCATACCATTCCTTGACTTTTTTCCAATGCATTACAAATGCATCTGTTTCAGCAAATAAAGTTTTTGTTGGAACAGCATCGTAACCATTGTTTCCATCAGTCATAAGTAGATTATGTCTTGAAAAGAAATTTTCTGTCCATATCCAAGGAAAGTGACTTTGAACTAAAGGTATGTATCCGGCAGCTTTAATTTTTGGAGCTATAGCCTCAAACTCTTCATAAGTTTTTGGAACTGACTCAATTCCTACTTTTTTCAATATGTCCATGTTTGCATACATCAAACAAGTTGAGCTATTGAAAGGCACACCAATCATTTTTCCATCAGAGTCTGCATAGAAATTTTTAATGCCTGGAATATAATTGTCAGCATCTACATCAATGCCATATTTCTCTGCCATTTCTTCAAAACCGATGACAACA
Organism: uncultured Pelagibacteraceae bacterium; assembly: GCA_902618695.1. Lineage (GTDB taxonomy): Bacteria > Pseudomonadota > Alphaproteobacteria > Pelagibacterales > Pelagibacteraceae > Pelagibacter. The sequence goes on from CACNCB010000009.1 coordinate 33,568, forward strand.
CCATTTTTTACTTGCGCTACCATTATTGCAGCACCAGCATCATAAACCTGTGAATAGTGTGGTTGGTCTCCTGCTCTAAATGCAGCAATAGTTGCCGCCATGTTATCTTCATAACTTCCTTTTCCTGTAGGAATGACCGTATATTGATCTTGTGAAGCGTTAAATCTATTTGCAATTTCAATAATTACATCACCAAGAAAACCACTGTTTCCGTACCACCAATGAATTTCTGTTTTTGAATAACTGTGTGATGTAAAAGAGAAAGTAAATAGAATTGTTAAAACACTAAGTATTTTTTTCATATCTATCCTTCTGTTAAGTTTAGTTTATTTTATTTTTTATTAATAATTAATTAATGTTAAGGTATTATGAAATTGTAAATAATTTCATTTAAAAATTTTAAATTTCTAAAAGAGGTTGTATATTTTTAAAAAATCATGATTTAAATGTCTAAAATTTTTGATTTATTCATAATAGGTGGCGGTATAAACGGCGCAGGTATTGCGAGGGATGCTGCAGGTAGAGGTTTATCAGTTTGTTTAGCTGACAAAGGTGAGATTGGAGGAGCAACCTCATCTTGGTCGACGAAATTAGTACATGGTGGTCTTCGTTATTTAGAAAATTATGAATTCAAATTAGTTAGAGAATCTCTCAAAGAAAGAGAAATTGTTTATAAAATTGCTAAACATATTTCCAAACCGATTCCTTTTATAATTCCTTATGCAGATAAAATTCGACCAGCCTGGTTAATTAAATTTGGTTTGTTTTTGTACGACAATTTAGGTGGCAAAAGCAATATACCAAAATCAAAAAAATTTGATCTTACAAAAAAATATTCAAATATTCTTAAAGAAAAATATAAAACTGGTTTTCAATATTTTGACATTCAAATTGATGATAAAAAATTAACAAAGTTAAACGCTCAAGATGCAAAAAGAAACAACGCTAAAATACTAGAATATAACAAAGTTAAAAAAGCTGAAATTATTAATAATGAGTGGGTCATTAGTCTTCAAAATGGAAAAAAAATAAAATCAAAAGTTTTAATCAATGCATCTGGACCATGGATAAATGAAACTTTAAATAAAAATATAAAAATAAAATCTAAGAAAAAAATAAGACTGGTTAAAGGAAGTCATATCATTACAAAAAAATTGTACAAAGAAAACGTTGCATTCACATTTCAAAATACAGATAAAAGAATAATATTTGTGTTACCTTATAAAGGGAAGTTTTCTTTAATTGGAACAACTGAAGTGGAAGTGAAATCACCAGAAAATAAAGGGATATCTAAAAAAGAAATTAGCTATTTAATTAATTCAGTAAACAATTACTTAAAAAAACAAATCAGAACAAAGGACATCGTAGATACTTATTCAGGAATACGACCTTTAATTGAAGACTTTAATTCAGCTTCAAAAGTTACAAGGGATTATGTTTTTGATCTAAAAATTATTAAAAAATTGCCTTTATTGAATATCTATGGAGGAAAACTTACCACCTACAGAAAATTGTCCGAAAAAGTTCTTGTTGATCTAAAAAGGTTTTTACCTAAGACAAAAAAAGGTCCATGGACACACAAAAAGAAGCTTTTTTGATTTCCATTCCCTAAAATGAAACATTATGTTTCTATCTTTGAACTTCAATAAAATTAAATCAAATTAAAGTTTATTGTAATAAATCTTTAACAAAACATTCATATAAATTTTGAATGTCATTTTTAAAAAAATATCTTAAGTGGATCAGTACACTTTTAGTGTTAACAGGTATTTTACTTACAAATCTTAATATTTACCCGCTGAATATTTATTTTCATGGGCTTGGTGTTGTTGGATGGACAATTTCAGGTTTCTTATTAAAGGATAAGGCCATTTTAACTAACTTTGGATTACAAATTCCATTATTTGTAATCGGAATTTATAAAATTATTTTTTAATGAAAAATATTTTATTTGTATGCACAGGAAATTCAGCAAGAAGCATTATAGCTGAGAGTATTATCAATAATGAATACTCAAATAAATTTAAAGCTTTTAGTGCTGGTAGTAATCCATCTGGAACAATTAATATTGATGTTAGAAGTTTTTTAGAGAAAAATAAAAATTATGATCTAACTAATTATAGTTCTAAAAACTTTGAAGAGTTTATAAATAATGAAATAAAAATGGATCATGTAATAACAGTATGTAATAACGCAAATAATGAGGTATGTCCTATTTGGCCTGATAAAAACCAAATTATACACTGGAATATAGACGATCCAGTGGCTAAACTTCAAACTGCAAATAACGAAGAAAAGCAAATAATCATTAGAAACACTTTTAATATTATAAGCAATAAAATTAAAGATTGGCTAGATGAAAAATAAAAAAAAATATTTTCTTTCAGAATTTATTGGAAGTTGCTTTCTAGTAATGATCATAGTTGGGTCAGGTTTAATGGCAGAAAATCTTACCAATGATACAGCGGTAATGCTAATTGCAAATACTATAGCAACTGGAGCTGGATTGTTTGTGCTAATAACTGTTTTTGCTGATGTGTCTGGGGCTCATTTCAATCCATTTGTAAGTATTGCTATAACAATTACAGGAAAGTTAAAAAAACGTCTTCTACCCTTTTATATTTCAGCTCAGATCCTAGGATGTTTGTTAGGTGTGGCTTTAGCTAATTTCTTTTTTGAACATCAGATTTTTGAATTATCGACAAAATCAAGAGATGGTATCTACATTTTTGTATCAGAAATTATTGCTACTTTAGGACTAATAATCATTATTTTTGGATCCATGAAGTCAGGTAAAATTACCGTAGCTGCATCTGTTGGGTTATATATTACAGCTGGTTATTGGTTTACTTCATCAACATCCTTTGCAAATCCTGCTGTAGCAATAGCAAGAACATTCACAGAGTCTTTTACTGGTATAAGTTATTTAAACACTCCTTTTTATATAGTTGCTGAATTAATTGGTATGTTAATTGCTGTTTTTATTGCAAAAAAATTATTCTTAAAAAAAAATTAAAAAATTTTAAAGTTATAATAAATACGCCCGATAAAATTAATCGAGCGTATATTAAGGGGTGGATTGATAATTAAAAATTTAAATATTTTATAATTTATTTATAAAATAAAAATGAATGAAATATTTATTTTTTATTAAAAATTTATTACAAAGAAACTATTATTAAACTAATAGTTGTGTTTTTTTTAAAGAGTTTAACTATTTGAATATAATACTCTTGGTTCTAAAAATAATTCTCGTGCAAGAGCTTTAAATCTTTTTGTAACTTGTTTAGAAATTATTTCTTGATGTTGTGCTGGAATTTTTAAAAATACAGAGTTACCTCTTTTATACAATTTAAATTCCTCTAAGAAGATAGTTGAAATAGATGTAAGTGAGTGAGCAAATCTTAAGGCTGCACCAACTTGTTTACTAGAAAAAATTTCATTATTATTTAAAAATGTCAAATATTCTATTTTAGGGTTGTATTTAATGCTGCAGTACCTCCAATAACATGAAAGAGCTATTTGAATTCTTTCTTTATGTGAAAGTCTCAATAAAGGGGTATTTAATGTTTCTTGAAAAACTAATTCTGCCTTTTGAAAAGCACCAAGTCCCCAATCCATATGACTTAAAACACAAGCCAAATTAAGTAATTTTTCATTAAAATGTTCATTACCCTCAAATACAGGTTTGATAAATTCATGATATTTTTTGTAAGTTAATCCCAAATCACCTCTTTTCTTAGAAATATATTCTAATGATTTCTCAAAAACTTGAGAGTTATCAATATTTTTAAAGTAATCTTTTGCTAGAGATCCCTCTCTAATTCCGCTTATAGAACATATTATGTTTTTTGGATTTGTTACATTCATGATCTCATCTAATATTATAGCGCTGTATGGTAGATAAGGTGTTCTAGATTTAGATATATATTCAACTGTTTTTAGTTTTGCTTTATTGAAAGATGCAATTTTTTCTAAAAATGATGATATAGTTTCATAATTTACCGAATACTGATGAATTATGTGGACAGGGTGTTTATTTTGAAACAAATGAAGTTTAAATAAAGCTCTCCATGTTCCACCAACTAAATATAGGTTTTCAAATTTTTTTTTAGATAACCATTTCTCGTCTTTGAAAAGTTTTTTTATATATTTGGAAAGGTTTCTCTTTTTTACAATTGGATTATTTATTAATCTTAAAACACCTAAGGGTAAAGATGTTTTATTAGTGATCAAACCATTTTCAACTCGAGCTAGTTCTAAACTACCTCCACCAAGATCAGCAACTAACCCATCTACATTATCAAATCCAATTTTAACACCTTCTGCTGAACAAATTGCTTCTTCCTCACCACTTAAGATTTCTATTTTTTTCTTAAAAAGATTTTCTACATATTCAACAAATGGTTTTGCATCAGTTGCTTCTCTTAAAACAGCAGTTGCTATTATTTTTAAATTAACAATTTTAGAAACATTTAAAATCTCTGAAAATCTCTTCAATACTTTTTGAGCATAATCAACACCAGACTTATGAAGTTTTCTTGATTTATCTAAATTTTTACCAAGTTCACAAACAGCTTTTTCATTGAAAAATGGCACACGAGAAGAGCTAAAATCTTCATAAATTAGCATCCTAATAGAATTAGATCCTATATCAATAACTGCTAATTTAGCAGGTTTTAATTTTAAATTTTGTTTATTTTTAAAAACTTTAATTTCCACTTTTAATTAATCTTAAGTTTAATTTTTTCGGTTTCATTTTTAATTTAGCTTTACCTCTTCCAGATAAACTAGGATTATTCATAAAATAATCATGGGCTGAAAAAGAATCATTTTCACTATATTTTATTTTTTTATAATTTCCACTAGCATCGAGTTCCCAACTTTGTTTTTTATCTAAATAATTAGCTAACATAATTTGATCAAGAACTTGTTCATGGACTGTTTGGTTTTCAATTGGAACTAGAAGTTCAACTCTTCGATTTAAATTTCTTGGCATTAAATCTGCTGATGAAATAAAAACTTTTGCATCTCTACTAGGCATTGTTTTTCCATTTGAAAAACAATAAATTCTTGAGTGTTCCAAAAATCTTCCAATCATGCTTTTAACTATTATATTTTCAGATTTATCTTTAACTCCAGGTCTTAAACAACAAACACCTCTTACAAATAATAATATCTTTACTCCAGCATTTGAAGCTTCGTAAAATTTATCAATTATCACTGGATCTACTAAGGAATTCATTTTGGCCCATATTTCACCTTTTTTACCTTTTTTGACATTTGCTATCTCGTTAGCAATACATTTGTTCAAAGTTTCCCTAAGATTAATTGGTGATATAGATATTTTACTAAGATTTCGTGGTTTTGAATAACCAGTTACATAATTAAAAAATTTTTCTACATCAGTTGCTATTTTTTTATCAGAGCTAAATAAAGATAAGTCAGTATAAATTTTTGCATTAACTGGGTGATAATTACCAGTTCCCAGATGTATATAAGTTTGAATTTTTCCCTGCTCTTTTCTTAATATTAAAGATGATTTTGCATGTGTTTTATATTTTGCAAAACCATAAACTATTTGAATTCCTGCCTTTTCTAAACTTCTTGAAAGTTGAATGTTTGCTTCTTCATCAAATCTTGCTTTGATCTCTATTAAAGCGGTTACTGTCTTTCCATTTTCAGCTGCTGTTATTAAGGCTTTAACAATTGGAGAGTCTAACGTTGTTCTGTATAGAGTTTGTTTAATTGCTATAACTTTTTTATCATATGCAGCTTGATTTAAAAACTCAACGACAGCATCAAATGTTTCAAAAGGGTGATGAACTATTAAATCCTTTTTTTTTATAGTATCAAAAAAATTATTATTAAATTCCTTTAATCTCTCAACCTCTCTGGGATTAAAATTTTTAAATCTTAATTTAGAATTTTTAATTTTACAAACTTGGTCGATATCTTGAATTCCAACAATGCCTTCAATTTCATAGATGTATTCAGATTTTACGTTTAACTTATTGGTTATAAACTTAATTAAGTCATTATTACTATTTTTTAAAATTTCTAAACGTACGATGTCACCTGTTCTTCTTCTTTTTAAAGCCAATTCAAAAGATCTTACTAAATCTTCGGCCTCCTCTTGAATTTCTACATCACTATCTCTTATAACTCTAAATAACATTTTTTTATCTAAATCATGATCAGGAAATATTTCAGAAGCAAAAAAACTTATAACATCATCAATAATTAAAAATTTTTTAAAACTTTTATTTCCATCTATTTCAATAAATCTTGATAAAGCTTTTGGAATTACTATTATTGCATTTAAAACTCTTTTTTTATTTTTCTTATTTAATCTCATAACTAATGCTCTTCCTTGATTTGCAATAAATGGAAAGGGATGAGCTGGGTCTATTGCCGATGGTGTTAGCAGAGGGTAAATTTCTTCATTAAAAATTTTAAATAATCTTTTTTGATCCGATTTACTTAAATTTTCAGGTTTAACTATACTTATATTTGTTTTTTTTAATTGAAGAATTAAATCTCTATATATTTTATTTTGTTTATTAAGAAGATTATTTGTTTCCAAAATAACTTCACTCATTTGTTCATCAGGAGTAAGACCATCAGAGCTAAGAGAATCTACCTCTTGCTTGATTTGACTATATAAACCCGCGACACGTACCATAAAGAATTCATCTAAATTTGATCCAGCTATAGATAAAAATTTAATTCTTTCATAAAGTGGGTTTTCAATATTTTGGGCTTCTAGAAGAACTCTGTCGTTGAATTTGAGCCAAGACAATTCTCTATTTATGTATTTAGATCTAAGTATTTCTTTATCTTGTTTTTTTAATGCAGTCATATATTTAAACTTTATGCTCAAATTATACGTTATGCGTCATGCAAAATCTAGCTGGGACCATCCAAATCTTGAGGATCATGAAAGACCTTTAAGTAAGCGTGGCAAGAAAAATGCAAAAAAGATTTGTGAATTTTTTGTTAAAAAAAAATATAAGTTTGATTACATATTACTTTCATCATCAAAAAGAACAAAGAAAACGTTAAAAATTTTATTAAAAAAAATAGAAAAACCAAAAAAAATTATTTCTTCAAAAAAATTATACCTATCAAGTGAAGATAAAATTATAGATATAATAAAAAAAACACCTAAAAAATTTAAATCTGTGCTTTTAATTAACCACGAGCCTGCTGTTAGAAATCTAGTACGATCACTGACAAAAAATCATAACAACAATCATTTTAAGTTATTAAACTATAAATTTCCAACATCAGCTTTTGCAAAAATTTATTTTGATTTTAATGAATGGAATAAATTAGATGGAAGTGGTTTAATTAAGGAATTTATGAGACCTAAAGACCTTCAAGATTCTAATGAATAACCTGCTGATCTTACAGTTCTAATTAATGGTTTGGTTTTATCTATATTAATAGCTTGTCTTAATCTTCTAATATGTACATCGACTGTTCTAGACTCTACATAAATATTTTCACCCCAAACATTGTTTAATAGTTGTTCTCGTGAATATACTCTTTTTGGATTTTTGATAAAAAAATCTAATAATTTAAATTCTGTAGGACCTAAATTTATTTCAACATTATTTCTATAAACTCTTTTTGTTATTCTATCTATTTTTAGATCTGTAAACTCAACAACATCTGCAGATGATTGTGGTTTTGATCTTCTAAGTAGTGATTTAATTCTTGCATTAAGTTCTTTTTGACTAAATGGCTTTGTTACATAATCATCTGCACCTGTATCAAAAGCTCTTAATTTGTCCTCTTCCTCACCTTTTGCTGTCAACATTATTACAGGTATGTCGTTATACTTTTTGTCTTTTTTTAAATTCTTACATATTTCAACACCTGACAAATCTGGCAACATCCAATCCATTAATATTAAGTCAGGATGCTTATCTTTGATTTGTTTAAGTGCATCTTCACCATTTTCGGAATAGCTTACTTTGTGACCTTCTTTTTCAAGATTATATTTTAGCAGCGTTACTATTGAAGTTTCATCTTCAGCAATAAACACGTGAGCAGACATTTATTACTTTTCTCCTGTTACTATTGGCTCTGTTCCTTTTGGACGATCTCCTTCTAAATACTCTCCTGTAACTAAATAATATACCTGCTCTGCAACGTTTGTTGTGTGATCACCGATACGTTCAATATTTTTAGTAACAAATAATAAATGAGTACCATCATCTAGATTTTTTTCGTCTTCCTTCAAATATTTTATTACTTCTTGCATACATAAATTTGTTAAATCATCTATTTGTTCATCACCTTCCCAGACATTTATAGCCATAGCAGATGACCTATCTAAATATGCATCCAAAATAGATTTGAGTTGTTTTTGAACATTAGAAGAAACTCTTACCAAAGCTTCGGTTAAATTTTTTGGTAAATTTTCATTTAATAATAATGTTCTTTTTGAAATATTCTTTGCCAAATCACCTATTCGTTCTAAATCAGATGAAATTTTCAATGCGGTTACAGTTTCTCTTAAATCTATTGCCATTGGTTGTCTTAAAGCAATTAGATTTACCACCTGTTGCTCTATTAAAGTTTCAAACTTATCTATTTTTTCGTCATCTTTTATAACAGCTTCCGCATTATCACTATTTCTTGTGGTAATGGCTTGAATAGCCTTGCCTAATGACTCCTCGCAAAAACCACCCATTTTAATTATATTACTATTTAAATTTTTAAGTTCTTCCTCGTAAGACTTAACCGTGTGTGGTGCTTCAACCATTATCCAAACCTCCCTGTAATATAATCCTGAGTTCTTTTATTTTCAGGATTCTTAAATATTTTATCAGTAGAACCATGTTCTATCAATTCTCCCAAATGAAAAAAGCCTGTGTTTTGGGATACTCTTGCTGCTTGAGCCATTGAATGAGTAACTATTATAATAGTATGGTCTTTTTTTAACTCATCAATTAGTTCTTCTATTTGAGCTGTAGCAATAGGATCTAAAGCAGAACAAGGCTCGTCCATAAGAATAACTTCAGGTTTAACTGAAATAGCCCTTGCTATGCATAATCTTTGTTGTTGTCCACCAGACAAACCAGTTCCTGGTTCATGAAGTCTATCTTTGACCTCTTCCCATAACGCTGCTTTTTTTAAGCTATTTTCAACTATTTCATCCATTTCATTTTTTGATTGAGCCATGCCATGAATTGTTGGGCCATAAGAAATGTTTTCATAAATAGTTTTAGGAAAAGGATTTGGTTTTTGAAAAACCATACCAATTTTTTCTCTTAATCTAACTACATCACAACTCTTGTCATTGATATCAAAATCATTGATAATAATCTGACCTTTAACTCTGCATATATCAATCACATCATTCATTCTATTAAGACATCTTAAAAAAGTAGATTTACCACAACCTGAAGGACCAATTAGTGCTGTAACCTGATTTTCTTCAATATCTAAGTTTATATTGAATAGAGCTTGTTTCTTTCCATAGAAAACATCTACATTTTTTGAATTTATCTTTATCATCTTAACTCCATTTTTTTTCAAATTTATGTCTAATTATTTGTGCAAACAAATTCATTATGATTAAAAATCCCAATAGGACCATAATACAAGCAGAAACTTTCTCGACAAATCCTCTTTCAGCACTCTCTGCCCATATATAAATTTGTACAGGCAAACTTGCAGCTGGATCTAAAGGAGATCCTGGAATTGTATTTACAAAAGCTACCATACCAATCAATATCAAAGGTGCAGTTTCACCTAAAGCTTGAGCCAAGCCAATAATTGTACCTGATAAAGTTCCTGGCATAGATAATGGCACTGTATGATGCATTGTAGTTTGCATTTTACTAGCGCCCATTGCAAGTGCAGCCTCTCTTATACTTGGAGGAACTGCTTTTAAAGATGCTCTACAGGCAATAATTATTGTTGGCAATGTCATCAACGATAAAGTTATTCCACCAACTAGAGGTGTTGATCTAGGTAACTGAAATACAGCCAGCAAAATACCTAGTCCCAAAAGACCAAAAACAATTGATGGAACAGCTGCTAAGTTATTTATATTTACCTCAATAAAATCAGTAAATCTATTTTTTGGTGCAAATTCCTCTAAATAAATAGCTGCTAGCACTGCAACAGGAAATGCAATAACTAAACAAACTAAAATAGAAAAAATCGATCCCATAAATGAGCTTGCTATACCAGCTAATTCAGCCTCTCTTGAATCTGGGTATGTAAAAAAACTTAAATTGAATTTACTTTCAACTCTTCCCTGTTCTACAAGTTGATCAAAAATCTTTAATTGATAATCTGTAACTCTTCTTTGATCTTCGGGTAAATCCCTTGGATAATTGCCTTTAAATACTTGATCTAAATCATCTGAAGCAGTTAAGTAAACATCTTTTGTTTTTCCAATTAATGAAGGGTCATTTAAAAGCTCCCTTTTAATCTCTCTTTCAAAAAAGTAAGAGACCATTCTCTTCAGATCATTTTGTTGTTTTTCTGAGGCACTTTTATCTAAATTAAACATTGTTTGTAAAGCTAGATCAAAATAATCTGCATCCTCTAAGTCTTCTTTAGAAGGATTTTCGTCAAGGTACATGGTTTCAGCATCAAAGGTGACTGGTACAATCAACCAAGTTTTCTGAAACGCTGTATAGCCAGTAGAAAAGATTTTAAAAATAAAAATTGTTAAAAATAATAGAGCTAAAAAAATTGCGCTTTTCCCGTAAAATTGAAATCTTTTTTCGGCCCTATATCTAGAATTTAGGAGTTTTTCTTTATTTTTATTCATATTTTTCCCTATATTTTTTAACAACTCTTAATGCAAAAATATTTAAACTAAGTGTTACCAAAAACAATGTCATACCTAGTGCAAATGCTGCCTGGGTTTTAGGATCTCCAAAGGCCTGATCTCCAATTAATATTACGACAATTTGAGCAGTGATAGTTGAAGTAGATTCTAAAGGGTTAAATGTTAAGTTGGCTGCAAGGCCTGAAGCCATAACTACAATCATTGTTTCTCCAACAGCTCTGGAAACACCTAGCAAGATAGAACCAACAATTCCTGGTAATGCTGCTGGAAAAATAACTTTTTTTATTGTTTCTGATTTAGTAGCCCCCATTGCATAACTACCATCTCTTAAACTTTGAGGAACACTAGTAATTACGTCATCACTCAAACTAGATATAAACGGAATAATCATTATCCCCATTACACCCCCTGCAGCTAGAGCACTCTCTGCAGATACTTCTAATCCCATTGCCGTTCCTATATCTTTAAGAAATGGTCCAACTGTTAAAGCTGCAAAAAAACCATAAACTACAGTTGGTATGCCTGCTAAAATTTCAATTAAAGGTTTTGCATATTGTCTTACTTTGGTTGAAGCGTATTCAGCTAAATAAATTCCACTCATCAATCCAATTGGTATAGCAACACACATTGCAATTAATGCTATAAAAAATGTTCCGGCAAAAATTGGTACAGCCCCAAATGTATCAGAATACATTGATGGATCCAAAGGCTCAGAAGCATCTCTCACAAATGCTTTAGCTGGATACCAATGAGTTCCAAAAATAAAATCAAACAAGGGAATTACTTTAAAAAAATCGATAGTTTGAAATATTAATGAAAAAACAATTCCAATAGTTGTTAATATAGCTGCCAAAGAAGCTGTAAATAAAACAGCATTTAAAAATTTTTCAACCGGTTCTCTTGTTCTGTTGTTTGAAGAAATTCTTTTATAACCATAAACTATAGAAGCTATAATTATTGCCAAAATTAAAACAACTTTAGAGTTTTGGGCTATAGATCGAAGATTTAAATATTTTTCTGCAGATGTTTCAAGATAAGTAGTAATTTCTCCACTAAACTGACCACGAGATAATGATTTAGTTTTTTCATAAATTAGATTTAGTTCGTCATCAAGATATCCTTGATTGCTATAATCACTTAAAATTATTAACTTAACTATACTCGGCTCAAATATTGCCCATAAAGAATAAATAATAAAAGCGGGTATTGCGCACCATATTGCTAAATAATACCCATAAAATTGTGGAAGTGCTGTTAATCTAGTATTTGTTGCTTGAATTGAGTAGGCTTTTTTTCTTCCAAAATAGTAACTAGTAAAACCAAGAAGTACAATAAAGATGAATATAACTAAGTTCAAAGAATCTCCTAATGTTTTACTTTACACTTTCTTAAAAAAAAAGGGGTCTAAAAAGACCCCTTATCTTTATTTGTTAACCAGCTTTATTAGTCAGCCATTGCAACAAGATCTTTCGCATTAGTTCTAGTTGTCTTGTACAACTTCTTATCTAATGGTACTAAACCAATATCAGCCAAATAGCCATTTTTACCTATAGCTTTAGTTGTAGTGAACTCTTTTACAAATTCATGTAATCCAGGGATTACACCAACGTGAGCTTTTTTCACATAGAAAAATAATGGTCTTGCAACTGCATAACTGTAGTCTTGAATACTCGCAAGAGATGGTTGACCACCATCAATGCTAGCAGCTTGCAATTTGTCTTTAGCAGCTAAGAAATAACTAAATCCAAAGAAACCAAACATGTCTTTATCTTGTACTAATTTTTGAATGATTAAACTATCGTTTTCACCAACTTCAATAGCAGCACCATCTTCTCTATAAAGTTTTTGAGGTTTTTTGTATTTTTTATTTCCAGCCTCATAACCAGCTTTATAAAGAGCTTTAGCTTCTTTAGTCATACCTTTTTTCATTACCAAAGAATTCCAAGCATCTCTTGTTCCAGAAGTTCCTGGAGGGATCATTACAGAAATTTTCTGTTTAGGTAGACTTGGATCAATTTGGTCCCAAGTTTTATAAATATTTGGAACTAATTTACCATCAACAACTGTATGTGCAGCTAATGCTAAATATAATTGCTCTTTAGTAAAGTTAATTGGTTTTGCATCTTTACTATAAGCTAATGTAATACCGTCATTACCAATAACGATCTCAACGATTTCATTAACTCCATTTTTTTTACATAGAGCTTTTTCTTTATCTTTCATGGCTCTTGATGCATTCGTAATATCTGGATGTTGCTCACCAACACCAGCACAGAATAGTTTAGCTCCTCCACCAGTACCAGTCGACTCGATTACAGGAGTTTTAAATCCTGAACCACCGAATCTTTCAGCAACAACAGTCGCGTAAGGGAATACTGTAGATGAACCAACTATTTTAATTTGATCTCTTGCTTGAGCAACTGTCGCAATTGTTAAAGCAACAAGCGAAGCAATTATTATAGTTAGTTTTTTCATTATCTTTAATCCTTTCATTATTAATTAAAAGATTTCAGACTCGTATAAATTTATTGAATCTTTAATATTACAGAATTGTTACAGTTTTGTTAAAAAGGTAACTTTTTAGTTGTATTTCATTGAGATAATAATCTCATTTTTTTCGGTTTCCAAACCACCTTTGCATGAAACTGGATTAACATTATCCTTAAAAGCAAGTTCTGTTGTAGGCCTTAAAATAACTTCCAATTTCACGAGATTAACTAATTCCTCAAGAACACTTTGATCATAACGCCATTTGGGCCAACTACTTGGAGTTGAAAATATAGATGTTAAATAACTTGTTGCCATAGTAAATCTATAATTACTCATATTTTCATTTCTTAGTAAATGATCTCTGACAGAATTAAATATATTTCGACATCTAAATGAATCTGACATGTAGTTTTCTTTTTTTAAATTTTCATTTACGGGAATTGAAATAATTAGATCTACTGAATTGTTTCGATATGAAGTAAGAACATCCATGTAAATATCTTCATATGGGACATCTTTATGTTTTTTAATTTCAGGATAAGTGCTTTTTAAATCTTCTTGTAATCTAAAAACACCAATATCGAATACAGTTAATTGTTGATTCCTTAGAATTGTAGATATATCCGATGATATACTTTTAGTAATCATCGACATAAAAACAAATAAGATAATTAAAATACTATGCAATACCTTAATCATATTAAAAATTTAATTAAAATAGGATACGAATCAACAAAAGATTTGTTAAATATTGATCGAATAAGAGTTAATTTTAAACAACTTTTTAAATTAATTATTTTGTTGGAAGATATATTTTAATTTCAGTACCTTCATTAAGTTTACTAAGAATCTCGTAATCACCTCTGTGTTGAGATATAATATGTTTCATGATAGCTAAACCTAAACCTGTGCCACCAACTTTTTTACTTTTTTCTGTATCTACTCTAAAAAATCTTTCAGTTATTCTTGGAATTAACTGTTGAGGTATTCCAATCCCTTCATCTTTAATACTAATGACAATATTTTTACCAATTAATTTACCTTCACTGTTTTGACTTTTGACATATATATTTTTTCCACCTTGAGAATATTTAATTGAATTATCAATTAAATTTGAAAATACAGTTAACAATTTATCATTATCACCAAAAACTAAAGTTGGTTCAATAAGTTCAAGATGTAAATTAATTTTCTTTTTTTTAAGAATTAATTCAAAGTTACTTTTAATATTTTTAAAAATATCATTTAGATTAATGATTTTATTTGGTTTAATGTGTTCTTCAAGCTCAATTCTGCTTAAAATCAATAAATCATTGATTAAGTTTTCCATTCTCAATACTTGATCAGACATGATAGACATAAATTTTTTTTGAGCCTCTTGGTCTTTTGAAGCTGGTCCAAGAATAGTATCTAAGGAGCCTTTAATTGAAACTAAAGGTGTTCTTAATTCGTGACTCACATTAGCAACAAAATCAGTTTTTAATTTTTGTGCTTTTGTTATTTCTGTAAAATCTTTTAGAAATAATACAACCGAGTCTATTTCTGGAAACAAATGAGTAGGACCAGGAATAACGTAAATTTTGTAAAGCTGATAAGATGGTAAATTGATTTCTACATTAACATTTTTTGTGGTTTGGTCCTTAATAGCTTCATCAATTGTTTCTAATAGTTTTGTATCTCTTATTACACTTGAAATATTTTTATCAATTAAGTTTTCGCCAAAACGTTGTTTTGCACTTTTGTTAAGATATTTGATTAAGTTATATTTATCTAAAGCAAAAAATTGATCTTCTAATTCTTCAATAATTACTCTCTTTCCTAAATCATCTTTATTGGTCTTATTTACAACTGGAGCTGTATTTTCTGGCTTAATATTTTTTTTAAATAAAAAATATAATAAAATAATTATTACAACTATGAGTATCAACTCTGTCCAAAACATGGATATGTTTTAACAAATGTAATGAATATTGTCTTTAATAATTAGGTGAAATATTTTCAAAAAATATTTTTGCTGTTTCTTCCCATGAATATTTTTTTGCAAAATCAAGACAATCTTGGCGACTTACCTTCAAAGCTTTTAAAGCAGAAGCCTTCAAATCATCATCTAAAGTATCAATATTAGTTCCACCTAATATATCTTTAGGTCCTGGCACTGGATAAGCTGCAACTGGTGTACCACAATTTAATGATTCCAAAACAACAATACCAAATGTATCAGTTTTACTAGGAAAAACAAAAACGTCTGATGATGCAAAATGAGATGCTAATTCTCCATTAGTCTTTTCTCCTAAAAAAATATCATTTGGAAATTTTTTTTTCAAATTGTTCAAATCTGGACCTTTTCCAATAATAACTTTAGTACCTTCAAGATCGAGATCTAAAAATGCTTTAATATTTTTTTCAACTGCAATCCTACCAACATATATCCATATAGGTCTTTTATAAGGTAAGTCTCTCTTAATGGGATTTTTAAACGCACCATGATTACCTCCCCTAGTCCATGTAACCATTTTATTATTATCAACACCTAATGCAATTAGCTCCTCACGCATAGATTCTGTTGTCACTAAAATTCTTTCAGCTTTATTATGAAAATTGCATAAAAATTTCTCTGACCATTTAGCCGGAATGATAGGCATATAAAGTTTCATATATTTATCAAATCTTGTATGAAAACTCGTTGTAAACTTTAAACCTTTTTTAATACAATGTCTTCTTGCCATAAAACCAAGAGGCCCTTCTGTTGCAATGTGTATTGCATCAGGTTTAATTGAATTGATTAAATTACTTACACGAGGCCAAACATTTAAAGATAATCTAATTTCATTATATTTGGGCATAGGTACAGTCAGAAATTGTTGAGGTGTAATATATTCAATAGTGTGACCTTGTGATTTAAGTATTTCACCTGTCTGATGGAGAGTTCTTACTACACCATTAACTTGCGGGTAATAAGCATCAGTAACTATTAATATTTTCATTTTTTAGGATGCTTTTTTGAAAGAAGTGAACTTGTCTTTATCAATATTTTCTGAAATATATTCTTTTCTTTTTTTATCCCAATAAATTATCTCAAAAGTTCCATCATATTTTTCTGTTAATGCTGTACAAGACTCAACCCAATCACCACAATTTAAATAATTCACACCATCAAGGTTTAAATTTTCAGCGTGATGGATGTGGCCACAGATTATTCCATCAAATTTTTTTCTTTTTGCATATTTTGAAAGTGTGTTTTCATATTCACCTATATATTTGACAGCATTTTTTACCTTATATTTTAAAAATTTTGCCAAAGACCAATAGTCTTTACCTCTCAACTTTCTAAAGAAATTTATAATAATATTAATTTTAAGTAATAATTCATATGCAATAGCTCCTAATTTAGATAGCCATTTTGCATGTTTCATTACTCCGTCCCAAGCATCACCATGAACAACTAAATATTTTTTTCCTAACTGAGTTTCATGAATAACTCTATTTACTATTTTAATATCACCCAAATGCATTGGGATAAATTTTCTAAACACCTCGTCATGATTACCAATAATGTAAAATACTTTTGTTCCGTGCCTTGCTTTTCTTAATATTTTTTGAATGACATCATTGTGCTCTTGAGGCCAATAGAAACTCTTTTGCATAGCCCAAACATCGATGATGTCTCCAACCAAATAAAGATTTTCAGATCTTGAATTTTTGAAAAATTCTAGAAGCTTGTTTGCTTGACAACCTTTAGTACCAAGATGTACATCAGATATGAATATACTCTTATATTTTAATAGTGGGGCCATTAAAAAAACCTTTTTTGTAACACAACTGTAACTCGAATCATCTATTTCTTATTTCATTGAAATGTTAAGGATTTATTAAAATTTAATTACGAAAAAATTATGCATTATTGTTTAATATATAATCTCAATTCATCATCAGGGAAAAAAGTAAAATTAGTAAATAAAATTTATGAAAAATTAAAGATCAATAATACTGTTGATTTTTTCAAAACTAAATCTGAAGAAGAGGCAAAAAAAATATTTCTTGAATTTAAAAATAAAAATTATGATAGATTGATAGTTGCTGGTGGTGATGGATCAGTATCATTTGCTATCAATGAATTAATCAAAAATGACTTTGATTTTAATGAAAATTTTGCAATTGGGTATATACCGGCTGGGACTGCCAATTTACTTCAAGCAGAGTTATCTATAACCAAAAAAGTAAATGATGTTTGCAGTGTTTTAACATCAAATAATTATAAACAATCTAATCTTATAAAAATAAATGAAAATTATTTTTTTTTAATGGCTGGTATTGGTTGGGATGCTAAAATTGTTCACTCTATTGATACGCGTATAAAAAAAATACTAGGAAAGATAATTTTTGGTTTAAAAGGATTTCAACATTTTTTATTTATGAATAATAATAAACTTAATGTTTTCTTTGACGGTCAAAAACATCAGGCTGATTGGATATTGTCATCTAATACAAGGTATTATGCTGGTCATCATAAGATAAATAAGTCAGATATTTTTGATGATAGATTGGTAACTTACGTGTTCAAAGATTTAACAAGATTAAAACTAATATATTATATAATTTTAATTATTATTTATGGAGATTTATCGAAAAACAAATCTGTTATCACTACTTACTCAAAAAATATTCATATTGATGGTAATAATTTTGAAATTCCCGTTCAGATTGATGGGGACAATTTTGGATGTCATAAGCAGATTGATATTGAATTTTCAGATAAAAAAGTAAATTTTTTACTATAATTTTAAATAACATAATTTAACAAAAAATTATTTTACTTATATATTTAATTTAAATATGATTGTTTTTTAAATTTACTGTAGGAGGTTGTCATGAGTAAAAAACTCAAGAAAAATGAAAAAAGAAAAAAGAAATTTATCAAATCAATAGATAAACTTAAAAATAAGATAAGTTTAAAAGAAAAAAAATTATCTAAAATTAATATAAAAATTGCAAGTTTAGAAAAAAAAGCTGCTGAAAAAAGAGCAAAAAAAATAGCTAAGAAACAAGCTAGTGAAAGCTCAGCATCTGTAAATAATTAATATCTGAATTCGTCTTTCTCTCTTCTCAATTATGAAAAGAGAGAAAGTAGTTAATTAACAAAATTTAAAATAAATACGAGAAGAATAATTTATTATTTAACTATAAATTTTGTTAGCAAACTTTAGATAAGTTTAATTACAAAAATATTTATCTAATATTACAATTCAGTTAATTTACCATTGCCCCTAAAATGCTGTTGCTTTTGAATACAATAATTATTCTTAAATTATTCAACTATATTTAAAATAGCTTAATCCCAATCACCCCAATAACTATAAGCACAATCGATATAATTTTTTTAAGATTGATAGTTTCTTTTAAGAAGAAATAGCCAATAAATATTGAGAAAAAAATACTCGTTTCTCTTAGAGCTGCAACTAGAGGAATTGGAGCCTTTGTGAAACCCCAAACAACAATTACGTAAATAATAAAAGATATAGATCCTCCTGCCCAAAATATCATTTTTGCATATTTAAAAACCTTTGAAAAAATATTCTCATGTTTATTTAGTTTTAAAATGATAGGAAAAACTAAAGCACTAAATAAAAAGGAAAAACTAATATAGGAAATTGCTGATGTACTTACTCTTGCTCCGTATCCATCAATCAATGAATAAAGACCTATAAATGATCCAGTAAGCAGTGAGTATTTAATTATTTCAATTTGATTTTGATTTTTTGAACCAAATAATCCAAGAAACATTATTCCTACACAGATTAACAATATTGAAACTAGGGTAGGTATTTTAAATACTACACCAAGAAAAATTATGGAGATCAATGTAGCCAATAAAGGACCAAAGCCTCTGAATATTGGATAGACATTAGTGTAGTCACCTACCTTGTAAGAATTCAGCATATACCATTGATAACCTTGATGAGCTAATACGCTTGCAATTATATACGGTAGCGACTCTTTTCCAGGTAAAGGAAAATAAAAAATACAAATTAAAGCTAAAGGAATGTGGCCTAAAACAATAGCTAGAACTGCAATCGCTTTATCTGGATGATGTTTAACCATCGCATTCCAAATGGCATGCATAATAGTTGCTAATAGAATTACAAAAAAGACTGTGGTGTCCATTAATTATTTATTTTACTCTACCGTAAACGTCTTGGTATCTTACAATGTCAGTTTCTTTTAAAATTGAACCTACCTGAGCTTCAACAATCTTAACTGCTTTCTTACCTGAATTTTGAACTCTATGAGTAGCTTCTAATGGAATAAATATATGCTCACCTGGTTTTTTAGTAATTATATCTTTATTAAGTGTTATTTTAGCATTTCCTTGTGTAACTAACCAATGCTCCGCTCGGTGATGGTGTTTTTGTAAACTTAGAATGCCTTTTGGTTTTACATATAGCTCTTTAATTAGAAACTCTTTTCCTTCAAATAGATTGGTATATCTGCCCCATGGACGGTAATAGACATTTTTTTTCTTAATATATTTGTTTTTATTTTTGTCATACATCTTCAGAATTTCTTTCCAACTACCAAGATCTGACCAAGGGATATCTAGTTTGATAGCGTTAATTTGTTTGGTTTTTTCTAGAATTGCATAATCAAAAGATTTAGCAGTCGCTTTTATAAATGACGCTTTATTTAAGTAATAAATATTAGCTTTATATTTTGCTTTATTAACTGCATTTGAACAATTTTTATAAGTTTTGGGCTGATATATTTTAAAGTTATTAATAATAGAATCTTTTCTAAGATAAAACATTCCAGAATTCCAATAACCTTTATTCTTTATAATTTGTTGTGCTTTAGCTTCTTTTGGTTTTTCAATAAATCTTGTTACTTTATTGATATTACCTTTAATTTTTTTGGTTAAAAAATAACCATATTCGTTAGATGGTGAGGTTGGTTTTATACCAAATATAAATATATTTTGATCACTTAAGTTTTTTTTATTTTTACTAATAGCCTTATTAAAAATACTCATCTTTTCAATTAAATGGTCTGCTGAAAAAAACATTAAAGGTTGATTGTTTGGAATGTCTTTTATCAAAGCAGTACTTAATATAGCTGGTGCAGTATTTCTTTTAGCTGGTTCTAAAACAATTTTATAATTATTTATTTTGTATTTTCTAAGATGTTGTTTTATTTGTTTAAGATATTTTTTATTTGTACTTATAACTGGAGCATCAAAGATTGATGCTTTTGTTCTCTCAAGTGTTTTTCCAAGTAATGTCCAATTACCAAAATCAATAAACTGTTTTGCTTGATGATTTTTAGAATTTGGCCAGAGTCTTGTACCAGAGCCTCCACAAAGTATCACAGGCCTTATTTTTATAGTATTTTGATTTTGATTCATTTTAATAAATATATATATATTAGATTTACTTATGCCAAAAAAAATTGCTCTTATAACAGGAATTTCTGGCCAAGATGGTGCTTATTTAGCAAAATTTTTAATTAAAAAAAATTATCAGGTAATTGGTTTAGAAAGAAGATCTGCAAGAAGTACAAATTGGCGTTTAGAAAAACTTAATATTGCCGATAAAGTTATTATTGAAGATGTGGACATTAAAGAAATAAATAATCTTATCAGACTTTTTTCAAAATATAAAATTAGTGAAATCTATAACTTAGCAGCACAATCATTTGTTCAAAGTTCATTTTATAATCCTATAGAAACCGCACAAGTTAATGCTATAGGTGTTCTTAATATTTTAGAGATTATAAGAAATCAGAATAGAAAAATAAAATTATATCAAGCTTCCACGTCTGAAATGTTTGGTAAACATGATAAATCATATCAAAACGAAAAAACATTATTTCATCCAAGAAGCCCTTATGCTTCAGCAAAAGCATTTGCTCATTACACAGTTCAAAATTATAGAGAGTCTTTTGGATTACATGCTGTGAGTGGTATTTTATTTAATCACGAGTCTCCTTTAAGAGGTGAAGAATTTATAACAAGAAAAATAACATTGGGTTTAGCAAAAATATTTTTAAATAAGAAAAAAACACTTAAAGTTGGGAATATTTATGCAAGAAGAGACTGGGGTTTTGCAGAAGACTATGTTGAAGCAATGTGGATGATGCTTCAAGCTAAAAAACCTGATGATTATGTCATTGCAACTGGCAAAAGTTATTCAGTAAAACAATTCATTAATGAATGTGTAAGATCTCTTAATTTAAAAACTAAATGGGTTGGCAAAGGTCTGAATGAAAAGTTAATTAATATTAAAAGTAAAAAAATCTTAATTTCAATAGATAAAAGATTTTTTAGACCCTCAGAAGTGGATAATTTAAAAGGAGATTATTCAAAAGCCAAAAGAATATTAAAATGGAAACCTAAAACATCATTTTCAAAACTTGTTAAAATGATGATAGATTCAGATCTAAAATTTGTAAAAAAATTATATCAGTAAAATTAACTTTTAAATTTCAGAATAATCTTTAACTTCTTTTTTCTTACCTGGATGTGTTGGTGCTCCTAAATATGCTGGTCCAACTGTTTGTGCATATTTCCATAAAGTACCTGATCCAAAATCTGATTTTCTAGCCTTCCATTTTCTTTTTCTTGCAGCCATTTCTTTTTTAGAAAGTCTTACATTGATCGTTCCTTTTTTAGCATCGATATCAATGATATCACCTGTACGTAAAAGCCCTATAGGACCCCCTAGAGCGGCCTCAGGGCCCACGTGACCGACACAAAAGCCTCTTGTGGCCCCAGAGAACCTACCATCAGTGATAAGGGCTACTTTCTCCCCTTTTCCCTGTCCATAAATTGCACTTGTTGTCGACAACATTTCTCTCATACCTGGACCTCCAACAGGTCCTTCGTATCTAATTATAATTACATCACCATCATTATACTTTTTGCTTTGAACAGCTTTCATTGCACTTTCTTCATTTTCAAAGCATCTTGCTTTTCCAGTAAATTGTAATTTTTTAAGTCCAGCAACTTTAACAATTGCACCTTCTGGTGCTAAGTTTCCTTTTAATCCAACAACACCTCCTGTTGGTGATAACGGATTTTTATAGGATCTCATTACTTTTTGTTTTGCATTAAATTTAATTCCTTTTAAATTTTCCTTCATTGTTTTTCCAGTAACAGTCATACAATCACCATGAATATATCCACCTTCATATAAAGTTTTTAATAACATTGGAACACCACCTGCTAACCACATATCTTTTGCAACATATTTTCCACCTGGTTTTAAATCCGCAAGATAAGGTGTTCTTTTAAAAATTTTAGCAACATCCATTAAATCAAATTTAATTCCAGCTTCATTTGCAATAGCAGGTAAATGTAATCCTGCATTTGTTGATCCACCAGTTGCAGCAACAACTGTTGCAGCATTTTCTAAAGCTTTTCTTGTAACAATATCTCTAGGTTTAATTCCTTTTTTCAAGAGGTTCATAACCGTTTTACCACTAGCTTTTGCGTATTTATCTCTTTCTTCGTAAGGAGCTGGTGTTCCTGCTGAATAAGGTAATGCTAATCCAATAGCTTCAGATACACATGCCATTGTATTTGCTGTGAATTGCCCTCCACAAGCACCTGCACTAGGACAAGCAACTAATTCTAATTTTCTAAGTTCTGCAGCAGACATTTGACCTGTTGAATGTTTACCAACAGCTTCAAATACATCTACAACTGTTACGTCTTTACCTTTATATTTCCCTGGAAGGATTGATCCACCATATATAAATACACTTGGTACATTTAATCTAACCATGGACATCATTAGACCTGGTAAGGATTTATCACATCCTGCAATACCAACTAAGGCATCATAACAATGACCTCTTACAGTAAGTTCAGCTGAGTCAGCAATTACTTCTCTAGATATTAATGAAGATTTCATTCCTTCATGACCCATTGCGATACCGTCTGTTACGGTAATTGTACAAAATTCTCTTGGAGTTCCACCATTAGCTCTAACTCCTTTTTTAACTGATTGAGCTTGTCTCATTAGGGCAATATTGCAAGGAGCTGCCTCATTCCATGTAGAAACGACACCAACAAAGGGTTTTGCTACATCTTTCTCTGTTTCCCCCATAGCATAATAAAACGATCTATGTGGAGCTCTATCTGCACCTAATGATGTATGTCTGCTTGGAAGTTTCTTTTTATTAAATTTAGCCATTATATACCCTTTATTGTTACTGATATTTTCTCAATATCATTCTTTAAATCATTATAATTATTTTTTTCTTGTTCAACAATCTCTTTTGGAGCACGGTCTACAAAACTTTTGTTTTCTAGTCTTTGAGATATTTTGTTCATCTCTTGCTCTAATCTACTTTGTTTATTTGTTAAATTTTCTTTTATTAATTTTAAATCAACATCTTTATCAAAATAAATCTTAAACCAATCACCAGAAACAACCATTGTCGCAGCTGGTTTATCTAAATCTTTATCTAGGATGCTATTAATTCTGCCAAGTTTTTTTAAAATAATTTCATTTGTATTAATAAAGTCCTTTTGATTTTTGTTAATATTACTTATTGATACATCAATAAATGAGCCTGGGCTTACATTAAGTTCATTTTTAAATGATCTAATCTCTGAAATAATGTTAATGATATTTTCAACCTGTTCAGTACTACTGTCCTTATTTATCTCACCCGACAACCAATTTTTAAGCATCAAATAATCACTGCCGTCATTATCAAATTTGTTCTTAAGCCAAATTTCTTCAGTAACAAAAGGAATAAAAGGATGTAGTAAAATCAGAATTTGTTTGAATACAAAAGATGATACCTTTTTAACCTCTGCTTTGGCTTTTTCATCTTCTGAAAATAGTATTGTTTTAGATAGCTCTAAATACCAATCACAATACGAATGCCATGCAAATTGATAAGCATTTTTAGCTGCTTCATCAAATCTATAATCCTCAAGGTTTTTTTCTATTCTATTTTTAGTTTCGACAAGTTCCGAATAAATCCATTTGTTAATATTTACATTTAAACTTGGAACTTTATCTATATCTTTAAATTCACATTCATTAGTGATTAAAAAATTATTTGCATTCCATAATTTATTTAAAAAATTTCTATAACCTTTAACCCTATCCTCAGAAAGCTTAACATCTGTACCTGGTGAAGCCATAGATAACAAAGTAAATCTAAGTGCATCTGCACTATATTTTTCAATTAAATCTAAGGGATCAATTACATTTCCTTTCGATTTAGACATTTTCTGTCCTTTCTCATCTCTTACTAATGCATGAACATAAATATCCTTAAAAGGTTCTTTGTTTAAAAATTCAGTTCCAAACATAATCATTCTAGCAACCCAGAAAAAAATAATATCAAAGCCTGTGACCAACACTGAAGTTGGATAAAATTTATCTACATATTTATTATCATCCGGCCAACCAAGTGTTGCAAAAGGCCATAAGCCGGATGAAAACCAAGTATCTAAAACATCTGGATCACGATTTATTTCAGTATCTTTACCATAATGTTTCTTAGCTTGTTGTTTTGCATCATCTTCATTTTCAGCAACAAAAATTTTTTTATCAGGACCATACCAAGCAGGTATTTGATGCCCCCACCAAAGCTGTCTTGAAATACACCATGGTTCAATATTATCCATCCATTGAAAATAAGTTTTCGACCAATTCTCAGGAAAGAAATTTGTTTTTTTTGAGTTAACAACTTCTTTTGCTTTAACTGATAATTTGCCTGCATCAGCAAACCACTGTTCCGTTAAAAAAGGTTCAATTATAGAATTAGATCTATCTCCATAAGGAACTTTATTTTTGATATTCTCCTCTTTTACAAAAAAATCTTTTTCTTTAAGTTCTTTTAAAATTCTTTTTCTAGCTTCAAACCTTTCAAGACCCACATAATGTTCTGGCGCATTTTCATTTATCTTACCAGCTTCGGTAAAAATATTTATTATTTCAAGATTATTTCTTTCACCAACATCATAGTCATTAAAATCATGTGCAGGAGTTATTTTTAGTGCCCCGGTTCCTTGCTCAGGGTCTGCGTAATTATCTTCAATAATTTTTATTTTTCTTCCAACAATTGGAATGGTTGCTGTTTTTCCAACAAAGGATTTAAATCTATCGTCTTTTGGATTAACTGCAATAGCTGTATCACCGAGCATTGTCTCAGGTCTTGTTGTTGCAATTGTTATGAATTCTTGAGTCCCATCTATAGGATATCTTATGTAATAAATTTTGGAATTTACCTCTCTTTGATCCACTTCTAGGTCTGAAATAGCTGTTTTTAAAACTGTATCCCAATTAACTAACTTCTTGTCTTTATAGATTAGACCTTTATTGTAAAGATCCACAAAAACCTTAATTACTGATTTGGATAAATTGGCGTCCATGGTGAACGCATTTCTTGACCAATC
>CACNCB010000010.1 GCA_902618695.1 uncultured Pelagibacteraceae bacterium
AGAATTATAAGAATAGGATCTATTTCAAGAAGTAATTTTGCGAGACTTTTTTGTTTTGGATATGCTTTCGCAATATTTATTTACATAGTGGTAAACTTATCTATGGTTTTAGGCTTACTACCTATAGTTGGCTCTCCATTACCAATAATGTCATATGGTGGCTCTTCAATGTTAGCTACAATGATTGGCTTTGGTATAGTATTAAGTGCAAAAATTAATCATAAACAAATGATTGCTTAAAATAATTCAAATTTGCATAATTTGTCACTCTAAAAATATAATTTTTAATTGTATAACAATCCGATGAATAAAAATCTTGAAGTGGGAATAGTTGGAGCTGGAATTCAAGGTGTATCCAATGCTTTATTTCTTCAAAAAAAAGGTTTTAAAGTAACAATTTTTGATAGAGATAATCCAGGTAGCCAGGCTGCATCTTATGGTAATGCAGGCCACTTTTCTCCATATGCATCTCTTTCTTTAAACAGAACTGACGTTCTAGCAGATGTACCTGCTATGTTGCTTAGTTCTTCAGGTCCACTTGCTTTAAAATGGAATTACGTTCCTAAAATGATCCCATGGTTTTTAAAATTTATAATGAATACTACTAAAACTAAAATGATGCATACTGCTAAAAATATGCATCAAATTTTGGACTTAGCTTTACCAGCTTATGATGAATTGTTCGAAGAAGTTGATTTGGAAGGCTTAGTTGAAAATAAAGGTATTCTTTATATTTGGAATAATAAAGATTTAAAAAGTAGAGATTTAGAAATCAGAGTAAGGGAAGAATTAGGAGTTGAGCAACAATTAGTAAATAAAGCAGAGATTCATGATCTTGAACCACATATAAAACCATTCTACCATGCCGGTGTATTTTATCCTTATGCAAGACACGCAAGAAATCCAAAAAGAATTCTTTTAAAGTTATTTGATTTATTTTTGAAAAAAGGTGGAAAATTTAAAAAAGTTAACATTAACGATATAAGTTTTGAAGAGGAAAAACCAGTTTTTAAGACTGAATCTCAAAGCTATATTTTTGATAAAGTAGTAATAGCCTGTGGTGCTTTTTCAAAAAAACTAACAGATAATCTTGGCGAAAAAATACCTTTAGATACTGAGCGTGGATATCATGTTCATTTCAAAAACTGTGATCATTTATTAAGTCGACCTGTAATATTTTCTAATCGTGGATTTGGAATTACACCTATGGAACAAGGTTTGCGAGTTGTTGGAACTGTTGAATTTGGTGGACTAGATAATCCATTGTCTAAATCAAGAGTTAAAAATTTGATAAATAATGCAAAATATATGCTTGGTGATTTACCTGAGCATGAGGATGAGTGGCTAGGATTTAGACCAACTTTACCAGATTTTTTACCTGTTATGGGGCCATCAAAAAATTATAAAAATATTTATTATTGTTTTGGGCATCATCATTTAGGATGGACTTTAGGTCCAATTTCTGGAAAGATTGTTTCAGGGATGATAGCGAATGAAAATACAAATTTAGATTTAAAACCTTATAGTTCGCTTAGATTTAGTTAAGTGACTAAAGATAATAATTTTTTAGCTTTTTTATACCTATTTTTAACAGTAACTTTTTGGGCAGGAAATTTTGTAGTAGGTAAACTAGCGAGTTTTTATGAAGTTCCACCTTTTTCACTAAATTTTTACCGATGGCTTTTTGCCTGGTTAATTTTAGCACCTTTTACAATTCCTGAAATATTAGAGAAAAGAAATTATATATTAAAAAATTATAAGCTTTTCGTTGTTTTGGGAGTTACTAGTATTACGATATTTAACTCAATTGTTTATTATTCATTAAATTTTACCCAGGTGATTAGTGGGGTTTTAATGATTTCAACGATACCTGTAATGATCATGTTGTTTTCTTCAATTTTAAAAATTGAAAAGACGAACATTTTTCAAATTATAGGGGTAGCGTTCTCTTTTGCAGGTGTAATTATGATTATAACAAAAGCAAACATTGAGATATTAAAAAACTTAGATTTTAATAAAGGTGATATAACTATGGTTATAGCAATGTTCTCATGGGCTTTATACTCTACTTTGCTAAAAGGAAAAAAATATGAATTAACTCAAATATCATTACTTCAAGTAGTAATTACTTTTGGTTTAATATTTTTGATACCAATTTATTATATTGAATATCAAATTGGATTTAGAATTAATTTAGAATTACCGTTTATTTTAATTTTATCTTATGTGGTTTTGTTTCCAGGTTTGGCATCTTTTATTTTATGGATAAAAGGAATATCTATGATTGGCGCAAATCGTTCTGGTGTTTTTTTACACCTAATGCCAATTTTGAGTGCAATAATGGCGATGATTTTTTTTAGTGAAAAATTTATGTTTTATCATATTTTAGGCGCTTGCTTTATTGTTACAGGAATATTGTTATCAAATAAGAAAGTTAAAAATGCTTAAAGTTGCTATATTAGATGATTATCAAAATGTTTCTCAACAGTTTGTTGATTTAGAAAAACTATCTGGGAAATATGAATTTAAGATTTTTAGCGATCCTTTTATAGATGAGGCTGACGCGATTGAGCAATTAGCTGATTTTGGAGCTTTATTAATAATGAGAGAAAGAACTCCAATTACAAAAAATTTAATTGATAATTTAAATAATTTAAAATTTGTAATCACAAGTGGATTACGAAACAAATCTATTGATTTAGAGGCTGCAAAGAAAAGAAAAATTATAGTTTGCGGAACTGATATAAATTTAAACCCAACACCTGAATTAACTTGGGCATTAATTCTTGGCTTGGCTAGAAACTTTAAAGAAGAATTTGATAATATGTATCAGGGATATTGGCAAACTACTATTGGTGTAGAGCTAAAAGGAAAAATTTTAGGTTTAATTGGATTAGGCAGGGTAGGCAGCGAGGTTGCTAAAATTGGAAAAGCTTTTGGTATGCAGGTAATGGCCTGGAGTGAAAATCTAAACTTAGATAAGTGCAAAGAATTAGACGTACTACCTTGCAACAAAGAAGAATTAATTACAAATTCAGATGTTCTTTCAATTCATGTTCAAGGAGGCGAAAGATACAAAGACTGCATTACTTTAAAAGAGTTAGATAAAATGAAAAACACAGCTTTTTTGATTAATACTTCTCGTGGATCAATTGTTAATGAGGATGATTTAATAATTGCTTTATCAACTAATGTAATTGCTGGTGCAGGAATTGATGTATATAAAAAAGAACCTTTACCAGAAAATAATAAGCTTAGATTTTTACCAAATGCATTGCTTACTCCACATATTGGTTATGTGACAGCTGAAAATTTTAGTATTTTTTATAATCAAATGATCGAGGGATTAGAGGCTTGTGTAAATGGAAAACCAATTAGAGAACTTAAGTGAGAGTAAGAAGTTTAAGTTTTTTATTGAATTCTAAAAATAAATTTTTAAAGAATATATATTTTTTTTTACAATATTTATTTTAGGAATTATAAGTACTTAAAAAATAGTTCTCAATTTAATGAAGATAAATTCTTAAAAAAAATTTTTAAAAACAAACCCTTTGGAAAATACTTAGATCTTGGATGTTTTCATCCTATTAGAGATAATAATACCTATCAGTTATACAGAAAAGGTTGGAGAGGTATTAATATTGACATGAATTCATTATCAATTGATCTTTTTAACTATTTTAGACCTAAAGATATTAACTTAAATATAGGTTTAGCGAAGAGTAAAAGTGAAAAAAAACTATACTTCACTGGGGATTTTTCACCATTAAATACAATAGACGCAAATCACTTAAGATTTCTAAATAAAAGTTTTAATTTAGAAAAAGAAAAAATAAAAGTAAGAAAGATCAAAACGCAGAGTATTAATAATGTATTAAATAAATATAAATATAATAAGATTGATTTTTTAACTATTGATTTGGAGGGATATGAATTCGAAGTTTTGAATAATTTAAACTTTAATAAGTATAAAATAAATATAATTTGTATAGAAATTCTTTCTCACAATGTTAAATCTAAAAAAAATCGGGATAAAATATTAAAAATATTTAAAAAAAATAATTTTAAATTAATTCATAAAACTGGAGTAAATTGTTTTTTTAAAAATACCAAATGGAACTACCAGTAGTAAATCACAAAGATTATTTCGCTAAAATTGGTGATGATCACAAATTTCCAATTAATAAATTTGGAGAATTAGCAAATTATTTAATTAAAAATAAAATTGTAAATAAGTTTCATAAACCCTTAGCCTGTTCATTTGAAACTTTAAGCTATGCACATTCAAAAAATTATATTTTAGATATTAAAAATAAAACTTTGAGCAAAGAAGGTGTAAAAAAAATTGGATTTCCACTTGTAGATAGCGTTGTGCAAAGATCTTTAGTCGCTACGGGTGGCACGGTTTTAGCCTCAAAGCTTGCAATAAATTATGGTATATCATGTAATACCGCAGGTGGTAGTCATCATGCAAGTTATGATGGAGGTGCAGGTTATTGTGTATTTAATGATGTTGCAGTTGCATCGCATTATTTACTTAATAGAGGTTTAGCTAACAAAATTTTAATCGTTGATTTAGATGTTCACCAGGGAAATGGAAATTCAGAAATTTTTAAAAATAATAGAAGTGTTTTTACGTTCAGTATGCACTCAAAAACCAATTATCCAGCAAAAAAATCTAATAGCAATTTAGATGTAGAGCTCGAGGACAATTTAGAGGATGATACTTATATTAAAACACTTAAACATTATTTAAATGAATTAAATCAAGAAAATTTTGATTTTGTTTTTTATATTGCTGGTGTTGATATTCATTTTAACGACCGTTTAGGAAAATTAAAAATCTCTGATGAGGGCATTAAATTAAGGGACGAGCTAGTAGTGGAAAACTTTATTTCTAAACGTATACCATTTTGTGGAGTTTTGGGTGGTGGTTACAATAAAGATTTTAATAAACTTGTAGAATTACATTCAATGTTGCATCAATCTTGTGCTAAATATATTGGATCATGACAAAAAAAATAAATCCAAATTTAACTGCAGAGCAAAAATTAATTTTATTTGAGGAAGGGACTGAGCGTGCAGGATCTAGTGAGCTTAATCAAGAAAAAAGAGAAGGAACTTTTCATTGTGCAAACTGTGGCGAAAAATTGTTTGATTCAAAAACAAAATATGAGAGTGGATCTGGTTGGCCATCTTTTTATGAATCTTTGCCAGATGTATTTGAAACAAAAACAGATCACCATATAGGTTACGCAAGAACAGAATATCATTGTAAAAAATGTGGAGGCCACCATGGTCATATATTTGATGATGGACCTGAACCTACAGGAAAACGATTTTGTAATAATGGAGTATGTTTGGTTTTTAGACCTAAGAGCTAAATTTAATGTTTGAAAATATTGATATCGAGAAAGTTAAAGAAGAGCTCAGAAATCACTCAAAAAATTATAAAGAAAATTTCGCCAAAATTGAAAAGTTCATTGAAACTGAAATACAAGAAATATTAAATCTCAGAAAAAACAATAAACCTATAATTCCAGAAATTAGTATTAATGAAATAGATCAAAAAAAAACAAAGGTAATAGAAGATATAAATAAAAGAGGCTGCGTAATAATCCGAGATGTTTTTGACGATAAATTTATTGAAAATTTAAATTTTCAATTAGAGAAGTATATTGATGAAAATAACTACTTTGAGGATCAAAAGAAAAAGTCTGATTTAGATAAATATTTTAGTGATTTGAAATCTGCCAAACCTCAAATTTATGGTCTTTATTGGTCAAAAGCTCAAATTGAAATTAGACATTCAGAGAAAATGGCTAAAGTTAAGAAATGGCTAAATAATCTTTGGCTTTATAAAAATGATGAATATGAAGTCTTTAATCCAAATAAAGAACTATCTTATGCAGATAGAGTAAGGAGAAGAGAGCCAGGAGATAATACCTTAGGTTTATCTCCTCATTGTGATGCTGGGTCTATTGAAAGGTGGACTGATAGTTTTTATCAAAAAATTTACAAAAAAATATTTGCGGATAATTTTGAAAAATTTGATCCATTCGATGCAAAATATAGAGACAAAACAAAAGAATTTGAATCTCCAGCGGTTGCTCATGTTTTTAGAACATTTCAAGGATGGACAGCATTAACTGAGCAAGGACCAGGTGATGGAACTTTACAATTAATACCTATCTCAAAAGGTATTGCATATGTTTTAACACGAGCTTTACTAGACGATGTTCCGAAAAATGAACTGTGCGGATCAAAATTAGGTAGAGCTTTATCTGTAAACAGTGAATATCATTCTTTACTTTTAAAGGGATTAGTTTCAATTCCAAAGATGAAACCAGGAGATACGGTTTGGTGGCATCCTGATGTTATACATGCTGTTGAAGATAAACATTCAGGTAGAAATTATTCTAATGTAGTATATGTTGGTGCAACACCTTACTGTAAAAAAAATATAGATTACACTATAAAACAATCGGAAAAATTTTTAGAAGGCAAGAGCCCACCCGACTTTGCACCTGAAGATTATGAGATCAATTATAAAGGTAGAATTAAACAAGGAGATTTGAGTTTATTAGCTAAGAAACAATTAGCTTTAGAAGATTGGAATTAATTTTTTAGACGATCTTGCAGTTTATTTTCTTTTTCTAATGCTCTAACTTCATCGTAACCACCGATATGCTCTTCATCAAAAAAAATCTGGGGAATTGTTCTTTTGCCATTTGCCTTTTTAATCATTTCATCCATTGCTCCATCAACTTTTGAAATATCAATTTCATTATATGTTGCATTATTTCTTGCTAACAATCTCTTAGCTGCTTCACAATAATTACAAAAGGGACCTGTGTACATGGTAATTTTTTTCATAGATTATAAATAATCACCTTTCTTAATTTTACTAGTAATTTTTTTTCTAGAGTATTCAAACTTTTTGCAATGTTTTATACTTTTTTGACTTACTCTTTTTCTCCATAATCTGAAAGATGATGGTTTTAAAGACCTTCTCATAATTTTAATTACATCAGATTCTTTCTTCCCAGTTTTTTTTTCAATTTCCTCGAAGGTGATCCTATCTGCCCAGGCTGCCCAAATGATCCAATCTGGATCGTCCATTTTGGGCTCTGGATTTTTGACTCTAGTGATTGGCCTGTGACCTTTTTTTTTCATAAATCCTTTATATTTGAAAAAAATATTTAATGCATTTTTTTTAGCCTTTGATAATATGTATTAGATAGTCCTTCTTAGCCATCTTTAGCTCCCGGTTTTTAAGGACTATCTTTTTTTATGCTCCCCCTAGATTTTATACTTTACCTACAGATAATTATTTTTTTATTCATTACACCTGGAACTCCCAGGATTGTAATTATCTCTTATTCAATGAATTATGGAGTCGGAAAATGTATATGGTCTGCATTAGGTGATGTAACTGCAAATTTGATACAAGCAACTTTAGTTATTTTTGTCATTGGATCTTTTTTTTCAGAGAACTCAATGATACTTAATGCGTTTAAATGGATCGGAATAATTTATTTATTATATTTAGCTTATGATATTTATAAATCTCGACTAAAAAGTATTTCAAGAGAAGGAGAAATAGAAAAAAGTAACTTATCTTTTTTTAGAGATGGTTTTTTAGTTGCTGGTACAAGTCCCAAGGCTTGGATGTTTTTTCCTTTTATTTTTCCTCAATTTATTGACTTTAATTCTAATTTATTGGTTCAATTTGTAATTTTAATTACAACTTACATCGTTTTAGATTTTTTATCTTTGATTGGCTATGCAATGCTCGCACAAAAATTAATAAAGTGGATAACTGCTAATCCAAAAACGATTAATACAATTTCTGCGAGTGTTTTGGTAATTATTGCTGCAATAATTGTCGTTACTCAGCAATATTAATTAGATTTGGCCTTTATTGCTACTTGCATAAAATAAAATTTCTTTATTTAATCAGTACATAATTAATTAATTAAAGAGGAAATAAAATGAGATTAAATAAAATAATTTTAAGTTTTGTTTCTGCATTAGTAATTTTATTTTCAACTTCCGTTGCATCTTTTGCAAAAGTAGTTGGTGACAAAATTATTTTAGGTGCTGCGATTTCCTTAACTGGTAAATACTCATCTAATGGTGTTCATACTCAAAACGGTTATAACATGGCCGTTGATAGAATTAACAGCATGGGTGGTGTTAAAGTTGGTGGAAAGACTTATAAGTTTGACATTATTTATTATGATGATGAATCAAACCCTAAGAGAGCTGCACAGCTTGCAGAAAGACTAATATCACAAGATGGTGTTGAGTTTATGCTTGGCCCTTACAGTTCTGGTCTAACAAAAGCGATTGCGCCAGTTACTGAAAAATACGGTGTTCCAATGGTTGAAGCAAATGGTGCATCTAGATCTTTGTTTACAAAAGGTTACAAATATCTATTTGCTGTATTAGCCCCAGCTAATTTGTATCTTGACGTTGCGATTGATTTAGCAGTTGAAAAGAATAATGGAAAACCAGTGACAGTAGCAATGGCATTTGAACAAGATGCTTTTTCTCAAGATGTTAGATTGGGAGTTTTAGATGCAATTAAAAGAACTGGCTCAAAAAAAGTAATTGATGATAAATTACCAAAAGAGTTAAATGATATGGCTGCAACATTAGTTAAAGTTAAACAAATGAAGCCAGATGTTCTTGTTGTATCAGGTCATACAAAAGGTGCACTTACTGCAATTAGACAAATTGCAGAAATGAAGGTAGATGTTCCAATGTTAGCTATGACTCACTGTGATGCTGCTAAGCTATCTAAACAGCATGGTAAAAACTCACAGTACGCATTATGCGCATCTCAATGGCACAAAACATTAACATATAAAGATAATTTCTTTAAAGACGGAATGACTTATGCGGCTGATTTTGAGAAAGAGTTTGGATATGATCCACCTTATCAATCTGCAGAATCTTCTGCTGCGTTGTTAGTATTTAAAGATGCTTTTGAGAGAGCAAATTCATTTGATCAGAAGAAAGTAAGAGACGCTCTTGCAGCTACTAACATGCAAACATTCTATGGAAATATTAAATTTGCACCTGGTGGTCAAAATGTTGACAAACCTATGGTACTTTTCCAAGTAATGTGTGATGACTCAGGAAAATGTGAAAACAAAGTTGTTGCACCAACTAAATGGGCATCAGCTAAGTTAATACATCCTGTTCCTAAGTGGTCAGAAAGATAAAATAAAAAATACCAAAGCCCCCTGGTATTAGGGGGCTTTTTTTTATATAACCCAAATACTTTTTATGGATTTCATGGTTTTCCAATATCCGATGATAACGGTCCAAGCTTGCTTGGATGGAATCCTTCTTGGAATTTTATTTGCATTGATCGCTTACGGGATGGCTCTTCAATGGGGAGTGATGAATATAATTAATATTGCACAAGGAGATCTTGTTATTTTGGGAGGATATATTGCTTATTTTATGTATCTTTATGGAATTCACCCAGCATGGGGTGTGATTGTTGCACCGGTAATAATGTATTTCCTAGGTGTTCTAATTTACAAATTAGTTATTAATAAAGTAGTAGATAGAGACTTATTTATCTCCATATTAGCAACATTTGGAATAAGCATTCTATTCATGCAATTAATGAATTTTGCATTTGGTGCAGACGTTGTCCTTGCAAATTCAGATTATGGAACAACGATGTTGTTTAACAATAATGTGGTGCTACCAAACTCAAAATTGTTTTCAGCTTTTATAAGTATTTTATTCGCAATATGTCTAGTAATTTACATGAAAAAATCTAAGCTTGGACGTGCAATTAGAGCTACTGCACAAAATGCTAGAGCTGCTAAAATTTTAGGTGTAGATACAGAAAAAGTTTATGCAGCAACATTTGGAATTAATGCTGCTCTTTGTGGTGTTGCTGGAGCTTTAATTTCGATAACATTTACAATTCACCCTTACATGGGATTACCATATACAATTCGATCATTTATGATTGTTATTGTTGCGGGCTTAGGAAATTTACCAGGAGTTGCAATGTCTGGTATGGGTCTTGGTGTATTTGAAGAATTTGCAGACTATATTCTTGGAACAGAATTTAGAATTGGCTCTGTATTTTTACTATTAGTATTAATTTTAGTTTACAGAAGATTTAAACTTTCGAGAAAAAGAGAGTACCTAAAGTGAAAAAAGTTGAAATTACAGATGATACTGGAAAATTAATTAAAGTTGATATCGAAAAATTTAAAAAACATATAGATGAGTATCATTTAAATGGATCTAGCGTACATGAGGAAAATGGATATTATTTTACAGTTGACCAAAAATTTAGAGATAAAATAAACAGCTTATATGAACAAGAATAATTTAATTTTATACTCTTGTATTTTGATTTTTGGTTTAGCAGCGCCATTCCTTTTTCCAGCTTTTAAAGTTCAGTTATCAATACTATGCGTATTGATAGTGCTCGCGAGCACTTGGAATATCCAAGGTGGTGAGATGGGTTATAATTCGTTTGGAAATATTTTGTTCTATGGTCTTGGGATGTATCTTTGTGCATCGGTTCAAGTTGGGATGTTCTTTCCGTTAGCAGAATGGACTGAAAGTGGAGGTGAGAAAACATTTGTTCATACTCCTACCCAGTTTTTTCAAGGAATGGCTGTTGGTTTAGTTGTTGCAGCTATAGTTCCAACTATTATTGCTGGTTTAATTGGATACTCAATTTTAGGTCTAAGAGGCCATTATTTTGCGATCTGTACTTTGGGTTTAGGTGTGGCTGCAGGTGAAATTTCTGGAGGTATAGAAATTATTGGAGCAGGCCAAGGTTTTACTACGCCACCATTTCCAGACGTTGGTAGTTTAGAGGCAAGAGGAGAGTTTTTTTATTTCTTAAGTTTCTTTACTTTAATTTTGACATTTATTGCAGTGCGTTCAATTTATTCTACGCGATTTAAATTAATACTTAATGCTATCAGAGACAATGAGGATAAAGCTGAAGCCATGGGAATTGAAACAATGAAATATAAAATTATTGGCTGGATGATCTCAGCTTTCTTTTGTGGATTGGCTGGTGGAATAATGGGTGGATTGGTTGGCTACATAGACTCTACGGATGTTGCTTTTGATGGAAGAGAGATGGGTGTATTCATGGTATTGATGGCAATACTTGGAGGAAAGGGAACACTTTGGGGTCCGATTATAGGTGCAACTATATTCCATATATTTAAAGAAGGTTTTTGGACATTCTTTTTAGGTTGGCAGTATGTTGCTCTGGGAGTTTTGATTGTAGTAATTGTAATTTATTTCCCAGAAGGAATAATGGGATGGTTAAGAGAAAAATATCCAGAACGTTTCGGTGAAGTGGTGGATGAAAAAGATCGTAAAGCACAGGTTGAACTTAAATGAGTATTTTAGAAGTAAGCAATGTAAGCAAATCATTTGGTGGTGTTAAAGCTAATGTCGACATCTCAATGAATGTTGAAAAAGGTAAAATAGTTGGATTAATTGGGCCAAATGGTTCAGGCAAAACTACATTGTTTAATTCAATTGTAGGGACTTACCCAATAGATAATGGATCTATTAAATTTAATGGCAAAGAAGTTTCTGAATTACCAGTCCCAGTAATTGCTAAATTAGGACTCTTAAGAACTTTTCAACAAACTAGAATTTATGGAAAACTTAATTGCATAGAAAATATGCTCATTAGTCACAAAGGTAGTGATGCAAATTTAATGAAAATATTTTCTAAAATTCCAAAAGAATTAACTGAAAAAGCAGAAAATCTATTAAATTTTGTAGGATTATATCAAAAAAGAAAATTAAGAGCCGGGGACCTATCTTTTGGTCAACAAAAATTATTAGAATTAGCTATGGCATTAATGAATGAACCAGAGATGCTATTGCTAGATGAGCCTACAGCTGGAATTAATCCAACACTAATAAATGGTATTATTGATAGGTTGATTAAAGTAAATCAAGATTTTGGAATAACACTTTTGGTTATTGAGCATAACATGAGAGTTATTATGCAATTAGCAGAAAACATTTTTTGTTTAGCTCATGGTAAAATGTTGGCTAATGGATCTCCAGATGAAATTAAAAATGATAAACGTGTCATTGATGCGTACTTAGGAGCACAATAATGGCTAATCAATATGAGGTATTAGGAAAAGCTCCAACACCAGATGATTTAAAAAAATTATCTCCAAACGAAGTTCATTTATCTATTAAAAATTTAAATGCGGGTTATGGAAAAATGGAAATTTTACATAACTTTGATTTATTTGTGAATAAAGCCCAGTCTTTGTGTTTGATTGGTCCCAATGGTGCAGGCAAATCTACAATTCTTCACTCAATATATGGTTTTACAAATATTTTTTCTGGTCAAATCGAACTTGAAGGAAAAGAAATTACAAATCTTACCCCGGCAGAAAAGTTAAAGTCAGTCGGTATAGCTTATATATTACAGGATAACTCCGTTTTTCCAGATATGACAGTAGAAGAGAACTTATTGATGGGAGGATACATAAAAGAAAAAACAGATGAGTCATATGAGGAGGCAGAAAGAATTTTTGAAAAGTATGAAAGATTGAGAAATAGAAGATACCAACCTGCAAAAGTTTTATCCGGTGGTGAGAGAAGATTGCTGGAAATATCTAGAGCGTTAGTTATGAAACCTTCAGTACTTTTGGTTGATGAACCATCAATTGGACTTGAGCCTAGATATATTGAGATGGTTTTTGAAATATTAAGAGATCTTCAGCAAAATGAAAAGAAAACTATAATTTTAGTTGAGCAAAATGCCAAAAAAGGTTTAGAGTTTGCAGACATAGGTTACGTTTTAGTATCAGGACAAACTGCAATCGCTGGCAAAGGGGAAGAGTTATTACAAAACCCAGATGTTGGTAGACTATTCCTTGGCGGTTAATGATTAATAAAAAAATTTTCTTTAAAGGATATAAATCAATTTTAGCACATGATAGTCCAGCGATTGCTTTAGGCTTTTGTTTTATTGCTATTGGCGCGCTTCTTAAAAATTTAGGATTTAATATTCAGGAAAGTATTTTTTCTACAATGTTGACTTATGCTTTGCCAGGATCTTTAGTTATGGCCGAATCTTTATTGGTTGGAGCATCACTGCTTAATATTTTTTTAGCAGTTTGGTTTGTAAATGCTCGTTTATATCCAATGGCTGTATCTTTGTTTCCACTAATGATGCATAAAAATCAACCCAAATGGAAATATTACTTTTCCTGCCATTTTATAGCTGTGTCAGCATGGTTGATTATGAAAAGCAATTATAAATCAATCCCTAAAGAACTGAGAATTGATTATTGGATAGGAATAGGAAGTGCTACTTGGAGTGTTGCTGTTTTAGGTACCTTTATTGGATTTTATTTTTCAGAATTTCTTAACAAAGAAATAATGATGGGTTTAGCAATTTTAAATCCTATTTATTTTTTATGCATGATGGTTGGAGCATCTAAAACAATCCAAATTACACTATCTGTTTTACTAGGAACTATATTAGGACCAATTTTTTATTTTTTTTCACCAGAGTGGTCGATTCTATTAGGTGGTGTGGTAGGTGGAACAACAGCTTATTTAATTGGAGAAATAAATGTCAGTTAGTGTGGTTTATGCAATTTTAGTTACATCGCTTGCAACTTTTTTATCAAGGTTTCTTGGAGCCGTAAGTTCTCAAGGAATAAAAGAAACATCAAAAATCT
This sequence comes from uncultured Pelagibacteraceae bacterium, assembly GCA_902618695.1. Taxonomy (GTDB): domain Bacteria; phylum Pseudomonadota; class Alphaproteobacteria; order Pelagibacterales; family Pelagibacteraceae; genus Pelagibacter. The sequence goes on from CACNCB010000010.1 coordinate 13,734, forward strand.
TTAAGTGGTTTAATTGCTTAGCTTATGCAACCTTAGCTGCTTTGATTGCAAGGACAATTATTTTTCCCGTAGGAATTTTAAATGAAGCAGGATATTTAGTAAGACTTCTTGTTGTTATATCGTCTTTGGTAGTATTTTTTTTTTCAAAAAAAAACTATGTATATCCAACAATTTTTTCTGCAGTCTGTATGGCTGTATTAGCAAGTTATTTTTAATAAAATTGATTAATTAAATAATTCAGTTATTATTAAATATGGAAAAAATATCTGGCATAGATGTGTATGAGCATGAAAAATCAAAAAGAATTTTAAATATTAGATTAAACGAAGAGATAATAGAAAAACTAATTTTTCCTTTTAATAAATTTGACTTAACTGCATTAGAACTAAAACCATTTACAAGATTTACTATTGCAAAAAGTTTAGATGATTTAACAGAAAATAAGCTAAGCAAGTTAATGAATTTCATTATTACAGATAGATCAACAGGTTGCTTTATTATTGGTCCAAGAAATATTTCCAAAAAAATAAATGATGAATTTTTAATTAAATTATCCACAGCAGTCGTGCACTTAATTGGTATCCCTAATCACGACTCTATGACAGGAAAATATTATGCACGGTTTCATGTAAAGCATGAAGATGCAAGTGATTCTTACTTAAGAAAAGCATACAGAAATATGGACCTTCATACTGATGGCACTTATGTAAAAGAGGTAACCGATTGGTTGCTAATGACTAAATTAGAAGAGAAAAATGTTGAAGGTGGAGAATCAGCCATGCTTCATTTAGATGATTGGGAGCATTGTAATGATTTATCAAATGACCCAGTTGGTAAACAAGATTTTATTTGGGGATCCCCAAAAAGCAAGAATGTAGACTACAAAGTAGAACATCCAGTGTTTTCATTTGATGATAAGGGTAGACCAGAAATATCTTACATTGATCAATTTCCAGAGCCAAAAAACATGGATCAAGGCATTTTTTTACAAAAACTATCTGATGCACTGGAAGAAAGTAAAAATAAAATTATTACAAAACTACCAGTTGGTAGTTCAATAGTTGCAAATAATTATTTTTGGTTACATGGAAGAAAGCCATTCAAGCAAAATATTGAATTAAGTAGAGAATTATTAAGAATTAGAGGTAAATTTCAATCTGAGATGGAACAATAATTTTAAAATTTTGAATTAATAGGCTAAAATTACATGTGTTGTATTTTTGCAATACTTTAAATAAATAATGAAATTACCTCAATTTTTTGCTATTTTAGGTGTAATTTGTGTTATTAAGCACTGATTAACTTATATATAAGGATTCGAATATGAATAAATTAAACAAATTATCAGCAATGCTTGCTGCATTTCTATTGCTTTCTATTAGTACTGCTTACTCAATTGAGTACAGACTAGGATTATCAGCTAATGGTCTTGCAGGTTATGCAAATGTTGAGGAAAAACTGAAAGACAGCGGAAGAATATCTAATCAAGAAGCTGTTTTACCAGCTGCCTTTGCATCAGGTTTCGTGGAAGTAGGATCTGATGACATGATGGGGGTGTCTTTAGGTGTATCTTATGCTCCTGAAGTCGCTGAGTTAAATAAAGAGACAAGAAATATCCAACCATCAGCTACTGGTGACTCTGGTACTCAGGAAATACAAGCTGATATCGTTGACTTAATTCAAATTTATTTGAGCATGCCTATAGGAGATGGTGCTTTTGTTAAGGCTGGATATATGATGGCTACTATGGAAACTAATGAAACGTTAGCAACAGGTTCATCTTATGAAGATGTTGATATGACAGGAATGGTTTTAGCTGGTGGTTATCAAGCTGATCTAGGTGATAGCATGTTTTGGAGAGCAGAAGGTCAATACCAAATGTGGGAAGATATTTCCGTAAATGGTTCTGAGGCTGGTGCTTCTTCAGGCGCGACTAACAAAATATCTGCTGAATTAGGCGCAGTAAGCGGTGTTTTATCAGTTGGAATGAAATTCTAATTAGATAAATTTTTTTAAAAAAGTTTAAAAAAACCTCCTTCTTTGAAGGAGGTTTTTTTTTGTCTAAGTTATTAAGAAATTGATATAAATTGTGACTAATTCATATGAATATAGGTTTTATAGGCACTGGAAAAATTGCTTCTTCTGTAGTGACTGGAATATGCAAATCAAAGATCTCTTATAATAAAATAATTATTTCTCCAAGAAACAAAAAAATTGCAAATAAATTAAAAAAAAATTTAAAAAAAGTAATAATTGCTAAAAACAATCAACAGATTTTAGACCAGTCAAATTGGGTTTTTTTATCTGTTACGCCAACTGTAGGTGAAAAAATTATAAAAGAGTTAAAATTTAAATCTAATCAAACAATCGTTAGTTTTATTTCAACTATAACCTTGTCTCAATTAAAAAAAGCAATCAAAGTAAATGCAAAAATTGTAAGAGCAATACCTTTGCCTCCAATTTCATTAAAAAAGGGTCCTATTCCAATTTGTCCCCCCAATCGAAAAGTAAAAGAATTTTTCAATAATTTGGGAACAACTGTAGAAATTAAAAATGAAAAATCTTCTATTAATTTTTGGTCAACTTCAGGAATGATGGCACCATTCTATGAGATGTTAAGAATTATGACCGATTGGCTAGTTAAAAGAGGTGTAAAAAGAAATAATGCTCAAAAATATATTACTTCTTTATTTTTAGCTTTATCTGAAGATGCAGTTGTAAATTCAAAGGAGAATTTAAGAAATTTAGTTAAAGAATCTCAAACTCCTAAAGGATTAAATGAACAAGGTGTTAAAGAATTAACCAGAGCAGGCTTTTATAAATCTCTGGAAAAGACTTTAAATAGTATTCACAGAAGACTAAACAAATAAATCAAATGTCTAAAAATATTTTAGAGATTAATAATTTAAGTAAATATTTTGGTGGTTTGGCTGCTGTTTCAGATTGCTCAATTAAAGTAAAAAGGGGAACGATTACGGGCATCATTGGACCTAATGGATCTGGTAAAACAACTTTATTTAATTTAATTGCTGGAAACTTAAAATCATCAGGTGGAATTGTTACTTTTAATGATGAAAATATCACAGATATGCCATCTTACGAGTTATTTTCTAAAGGATTATTAAGAACTTTTCAAATTGCTCATGAATTTTCAAACTTATCAGTATTAGAAAATTTAATGATGGTTCCAGGGAACCAATCTGGTGAAAAGTTAATGACAGCATTATTTAAACCAGGTGTAGTTGCTCAAGAAGAGGATAGAGTTAAAGAAAAAGCTAAAGAAGTTGTTGATTTTTTAAACTTAGGACATTTATCAAATGAACTTGCTGGAAATCTTTCAGGTGGGCAAAAAAAATTATTAGAACTTGGAAGAACAATGATGGTGGATGCAAAATTAGTATTATTAGATGAAGTAGGTGCCGGTGTTAATAGAACTTTGCTTAAAGATCTTGGAACTGCAATAGAGAAGTTAAACAAAGAAAAAGGTTATACATTTTGTATGATCGAACATGATATGGATTTTATTGGAAGATTATGTGATCCAGTAATTGTAATGGCTGAAGGATCAGTTTTATTTGAAGGATCAGTTAAAGAGGCAAAAAAAGATGAAAAAGTAATTGAGAGTTATCTTGGAAGAGGATCAAAATTAAAGGATACAAACTGATGGCTTATTTTGAAGGAAAAGAAATGACAGGCGGTTATGGAAATGGTCCAGATATTATTAGTTCGTGTTCTGTTAACGTTAATAAAGGGGAAATAGTATCTATTCTAGGCCCCAATGGTGCGGGTAAATCAACTGCAATGAAAGCAATGCTGGGTTTATTAAATTTAAAATCTGGATCAGTTATGATCGATGGTAAAGATATTTCAAAATTATCACCACAAGATAGAGTTAAAGAGGGTATTTCTTTTGTACCTCAAACAAAAAATGTTTTTGCTGGAATGACAGTTGAAGAAAATTTAGAAATGGGTGCATTTCTTGTGAACGATGAAATTCAGAATATTATTGAAGAAATCTATGAATTGTTTCCAATTCTAAGAGAAAAAAGAAATCAGATGGTTGGTGAACTTTCTGGAGGTCAAAGACAACAAGTTGCTTTAGGTAGAGCCTTAATGATTAAACCTACTGTTTTAATGTTAGATGAACCAACAGCAGGTGTATCACCAATTGTTATGGATGAATTATTCGATCATATTGTGAAAGTTAAAAGAACAAATGTTGCTATTTTAATGGTAGAACAAAATGCAAAACAAGCCTTAAGCATTTCAGATAGAGGCTATGTGCTAGTTACTGGAGAAAATCGTTATTCAGGCACTGGTAAAGAATTATTAGACGATCCAAGAGTAAGAAGCTCTTTCTTAGGCGGGTAATATGGATTTTGTAAATGCGATAATTCTTTTACTAAACTATATTTTCATTCCTGCATTAACTTATGGTTCTCAGTTAGCACTGGGTGCAATATTTGTAACACTTATTTATGGAATTTTACGATTTGCAAACTTCGCAACTGGTGACATGATGTCTTTTGGAACCATGGCAACGATTTTATTTACATGGTATTTTCAATCTTTAGGTGTTTCTTTAGGTGTTTTACCTACTGCTTTATTGGCTATTCCTTTTGGAATAATTTTCATGATTTTTTACATGCTTTTAATAGATAAGTTTGTTTTTAAGTATTACAGAAATCAAAAAAGTCCCCCAGTTCAATTTGCAATGGTGAGTATTGGTGTAATGTTTGTAACACAAGCAGTGGTCAGAATTATAATTGGACCTGGTGATAGAAGATTTTTTGATGGTGAAAAATTCATTATTAAAGCTCGTGAATTTAAAGAGATGACAGGTTTAAACGAAGGTCTTGCACTGAAATCCACTCAAGTAATTACTATTTTTGTAACAATAGTTTTAGTCTCTTTATTATTTTGGTTTTTAAATAGAACCAAAACTGGAAAAAGTATGAAAGCTTATTCTGATAATGAAGATCTTGCTTTGCTATCAGGTATTGATCCAAAAAAAATAGTTTTAGTTACTTGGGTTATTGCTGGCATTTTAGCTACAATTGGTGGAGCTTTGTATGGTTTAGATAAAAGTTTTAAACCATTTACTTATTTTAATAATATGCTTCCTATTTTTGCTGCTGCAATTGTTGGAGGAATTGGAAATCCATTTGGAGCCTTTTTAGGTGGATATGTAATTGCTTTTTCTGAAATACTCCTCACTTATGCATATAAAAAATTCTTTATGTATGTTTTACCAGAAAGTTTGGAGCCAAATAGTTTAGTTCAGCTATTGTCAACAGATTACAAGTTTGCTGTATCGTTCTCTATACTTGTAATTGTTTTAATTTATCGACCATCGGGAATATTTAAAGGGAAAGTATTGTGAGAAAAAACCTAAATGTAATCGCAGCTTACAGCATCATGATGGTGCTTATTCTAATGGTTGGGATATTTCAATCTTGGAATATTGCTTTATCAATATTTAATCTTTGTTTGATTTCTGCAGTCATGACAATGGGTGCAAATATTCAATGGGGGTACGCTGGTTTAATTAATTTTGGAATTATGGGTTATACAGCTTTAGGTGGTTTAGCTGCGGTATTGATATCTGTAGATCCTGTTCAAGAGGCTTGGAGAGCAGGTGGTTTCGATATTCTAATGTCATTATGGCTGATGGTAGTAATGGTATTAGTTATAAGGTTTATTTTAAAAAGATTTGAAAAATCAAAAATCAGAACATACAGCATAGCTGCAATAATAATTTCAGGTATTTTACTTATTAGATTTTCTGCAGAGCCAGGCATAGAAGCTATTGAGGCAGTTGATCCTGCTAAAACTGGTTTCTTAGGAGGATTTGGATTACCAATTATATTTTCTTGGATAGTTGGAGCTCTTTTTGCAGGGGGTTTAGCATTTATAGTTGGAAAAGTTGCACTTGGTCTTAGAGCTGATTATTTAGCTATTGCTACTCTTCTTATTTCCGAAATTGTTATTGCGATCATTAAACATGAAGATTGGCTCACAAGAGGGGTCAAAAATGTTATTGGATTAAAAAGACCTGCACCTTATGAAGTAGATCTTCAAACAACTGATTGGTTTATTAAATTAGTTGAAAAGTTTAATTCAGGAAAATTAAGTGTAATTGAGAATTTAGCTGATAGACAAGCTGCTTTAAATCAACATGTTATTGAAGGCTCTTCAGTATTTGTAAAACTGTGTTATTCAGGATTATTTTTATTAGTAGTAATTATTCTTTTAATTTTAACTCAAAAGGCTCTTTATTCTCCATGGGGAAGAATGATGAGGGCAATTAGAGATAATGAGGAAGCAGCAAATGCAATGGGTAAAAATGTTGTTAAACAACATTTACTAATTTTTATTTTAGGCTCAGCAATTGTTGGAATTGCAGGCGCAATGCTTGTTACACAAGACGGTTTATTTACACCAGGAAGTTATAGACCTATGAGATATACGTTTTTGATTTGGGTGATGGTAATTGTTGGAGGAAGTGGAAATAATTTTGGAGCAATTTTAGGAGGATTTGTTGTTTGGTTCTTATGGATTGAAGCTGCACCAATATCATTATTCTTAATAAACTTTTTCACTGCGGGAATTTCTGAAACAAATGCACTTAAAGCTCATTTAATTGAAAGCGTTCCTTACTTCAGATTTTTACTGATGGGATTAGGATTGTTGTTTATAATGAGGTATAGACCTAAAGGTATACTTCCTGAAAAAATAGAAATAAAGTAAACGTAATGAAATATATTATATTAGGTGCTGCTGCTGCTTGGGCTTTGTATATGGCTGATAAGTATTTATTCTTTTAATGAATAAAAATCTTTCATTACTTATATTAAGCCAGATTTTTGCTTTTACAGCTGCCCCAGTCACCGTTTTTTTAAGTGGTATAATTGGTTCAAAATTTAGTCCAATAAAATCTTTAGCAACTCTTCCAATGGCTGTGTCAGTAGTCGGAATTGCGTTGTTTGCTTTTTTTGCTGCAAAGTTAATGAGTATAATTGGACGGAAATTGGGCTTTATTTATGCATCAATTGGCACATGCTTTTCATCTCTTTTAACTGCATACTCTATAATAATAGAAAGCTTTATCTTATATAATTTAGGATGTTTTTTAATTGGTGGAGGAATAGCTTTTAGTCATCAATATCGTTTTGCAGCAGTCGAGGTTGTAGATAAGGACTATGCACCAAAAGCAATTTCTATCATTTTATTAGCGGGAATAGGTTCAGCATTTATTGGTCCAAACATTGCAAATATTTCTAAAGAACTTATCTCAAATCATATTTATGCAGGTTCTTATTTTGCGCTTGCAGCATTATCTATTTTATCAACAATATTTTTATTTTTTTATCAGGAACCTATAAAGACATCAAAAAATCAATATAAAACTGGAAGAAGTTTTTTCGAACTTATGTCACAACCAAGATTTCTACAGGCACTTGTAGCGTCAGCTTTTGCCTATGCTGTAATGACTTTTTTAATGACAGCAACTCCCATAAGTATGCATTTGATGGAGAAAATAAGTTTATCCAAAACTGGTTTTGTTATTCAGATTCATATAGCAGCCATGTTTTTACCTTCACTAATTACTGGAAATTTAATTAAAAGGTTTGGTCATAGTAAAATTATGTATGTGGGAGTTTTATTATTTTTAATTACAATAATAACTAGTTTGTTTGAACAAAATTTTATTAATTATATGATTGCTCTTATTTTTCTGGGGCTAGGCTGGAATTTTTTATTTATATCAGGAACAAGTTTACTTGTTTTGTGTTACAGAGAAGAGGAGAAATTTATAGCTCAAGGTTATAATGATTTAATTGTTTATTCTATACAAGCAGCAGCGAGTTTGTCTGCTGGGGTCTTTCTAAGCTTAACTAGCTGGAAAACTATGAATTTAATATGTTTGATTTTTCTAATTATCATAGCTCTTTCTACAATAAGAGCTGATTTAAAAAAAAACCCCAGTAATTGAATTACTGGGGTTTTTTGAATTAAGATAAAAAATTATCTTTGTTTTTTAGTTTTGAATTTTCCGCCTTTAATCTCTTGTTCTAAGAAAGAACCTTCAGCTTCACCAACATCAGTAAAAGTTACTCCAGTAGCACCTTCGTAATTAATCTTTTTACCTTTTGCTAGTAAATCTAAACCTTTCTTAAGTTCACCTGGATAAATTTTAGTTCCAGGAGCGTTAGCAACATCCATTACATTTTTTGCAATTGATGCTCTGTCAGCAGAGTTACCTGCTTGCATTGCAAGAACGATTAAAGCAGCTGCATCGTAAGATTCACCTGTGTACGGACCAGAAGCTTCTACACCACCAGCTTTTGCAACTTCAGCAAATATACCTGCACCTTTACCAGTAGAACCCGGCAATGATCCAAATGATTTACTTAAATCTTTTCCGAATGCATCAACTAAAGATTGACCAATCATACCATCTGATAAAATAAATCTATCAAACGCACCAGAGTCTAAAGAAGCTTGAATAATTCCTTTTCCTCCTTGGTCAAGATAACCAATAACTGCTACAGCATCACCACCAGCAGAAGCAAGAGTTGCTACTTCAGATGAGTAATCTGCTTTTCCATCTTCGTGAGCAGTTACAGTTGTAACTTTAATACCATGAGCTTCAACTGCTGCTTTGTAAACATCAGCTAAACCTTTACCATAGTCATTGTTAGTATAAGTGATTGCAACACTTTTTACTTTTCTGTCTTTAGTAATATCAGCTAAAATTTGACCACCTCTAGCATCTGATGGAGCAGTTCTAAAGAAATACCCTTTGTCATCTAGAGTTGTTAATCCTGGAGAAGTAGCTGAAGGTGAAATCATTACTACACCATTTGGTACAGCAACGTTAGTTGCAATAGCACCAGTTACACCTGAACAGTCTGCTCCCATAATTGCAGCTACACCACCTGAAATTAAACCTTCAGCTGCAGCTGTTGCCGCTGCTGAGTCAACACAAGTTGAGTCTGCTCTTACTGGCTCAATTTTTTTTCCACCTAATAGTGAACCTGAATCAGAAGCTTCTTTAAACGCAAGCTCTGCAGATGCAGCCATAGCTGGAGTTAGAGATTCAATAGGACCAGTGAATCCTAAGATGATCCCCATTTTAATATCTGCCATTACCTTTGTTCCAAAAATAGAAACAAACATAAATGCAGCGATAAATAGTTTTCTCATTATCTTCCTCTTTATTGTTAACAATTTATAAAAGCTAATTTAAGTATGAATACAATCAATATTCAATGACAAAATTATCCTATTTTAGATGGGTTAATTGATACGGATTATCTTATTGAGAAAGGGTCTAGAGAGGGTTCGTCTGATGTGTAGAACCAAGTTGTTTTTACTCTTGTGTAGTCTTTAATTGAATCAATTCCTGCTTCTTTTCCATATCCACTATCCTTGATACCCCCAAATGGAGCTGAAGGTGAAATTAATCTATAAGTATTTACAAATGTTATTCCTGCTCGGATAGCATTAGATACCCTCATGCCTCTTGCAAGATCACTAGTATAAACACCTGAAGAAAGACCGTACTGATTGTCATTCATTAATTCTATTACTTCTTTTTCAGTATCAAATTTCATCACTGATAATACAGGACCGAAAAGTTCATTCTCAGCAGCCGGTAAATTATGATTTTCACACTCAATAATTGTTGGAGGAAAATAATAACCTTCATTTGAAAAAGGATGTCTTTTACCACCACATTTAATTTTTCCACCTTGTTCAACAGTTAATTTGATATTTTTTTCTATTACTTCTAATTGTTTGAAGTTACTTAATGGACCCATTTCAGTATCAGAGTCCATAGGAGCACCTATTTTAATTTTTTCTGCTCTTGATGCTAACTTATCCAAAAATTTGTTATATATTCCTTTTTGTAAGTATAACCTTGAACCTGCTATACAACTTTGACCACTTGCTCCAAATATTCCAGCAGTTATTCCATTAATTGCATTTTCTTGTTTGGCATCATCAAAAACAGCTACAGGACTTTTTCCACCTAATTCTAAACTTACTTCAGATAAATTTTCTGCAGAGTTTCTAATAATATGCCTTGCAGTTTCAGGACCTCCTGTAAAAGCTACTTTCTCAACTAAGTTGTGAGTAGTTAAAGCTTTACCACATGGATCTCCAAAACCAGAAACTACATTTACAACACCTTTTGGTATTCCAGTTTCTTCAACTAACTTTGCAAATTCAAACATAGTTGCTGGTGCTAGTTCAGAACATTTAATTACTACTGTATTACCCATAGCTAAAGCAGGTGCAACTTTTGTTGCAGTTAAAAACATTTGAGAATTCCAAGGAATGATAGCTGCAATAACACCTATTGGAATTCTTGTTGTGATCGCTTGAATATTTGGTTTATCTATTGGAAGAACTGTTCCTTCAACTTTGTCAGCTAAACCTGCATAGTAATCATAATATTCTGCAATGTATTTTGCTTGTTGATAAGTTTCTCTGTACAGTTTCCCTGTATCAATTGTTTCAATCTTTCCTAATAATTCAGAATTTTCTCTAAGTTTATTTCCGAGTGCTCTCAAATATTTTGCTCTATCTCTTGCAATCATCTTTGGCCATTCACCTTCAAAAGCTTTTTGTGCAGCTTTTACAGCTCTATCTACATCATTTGCGCTAGCTTCAGGAACTATAGCCCAAGGCTTATTATTTTCTGGATTTAAAGTTTCAAAAGTTTTTTTTGTATCAGAGTCTACCCACTGACCATCTATAAACATTTGATATTTTTTTAACTCAGGCATTATTTATATGTTTCATTATTGCATTATTTACTTCGTCTGCATATTCAATAGTGCATAAATGTTTTCCATTTTTAATTTCAACATATGTTGAATTTTGTATATCTTTATTTAAATTTTTTGACATATCAGGCGTAGATCCTGGGTCATCTGATCCTGTTATAATTAAGGTATTTGTTTTAATATTTTTTATATTTTCAAGATTGTCTTGATAGTTTGCAAACACTTCATAAGATTTAATAAAATTTTCTTGATCAATTCCTTTCTTGTTAAGAATTTTCATAAACTCATCATATAACTCAGGATTTTGTTCAAGGTATTGATCTGAAAACCATCTCTTCATTGCCATTTGTGATATCGGCATATTTTTTTTTGCTAAATTAACTCTATCAATTACATTTTGTCTTTCTTCTGCTGTCCTTTTGTATGTAGTGGATATTAGTGTTAAAGAATTTAAATAATTTTCATATTTTGAAGCAAATTCAATTGCAATCAAAGATCCGATAGAAAAACCAATTAAATTAAATTTCTCTATCTTTAGGTTTTTTACTAAATTTGATAATTGATCAGTAAAATTTTCCATTGATAAATTTGGCTTTTTTAAAGGTGTTTTTCCATGTCCCAACAAATCGTAAGTTATAAACGAATTGTTCTTAAAAAATTCAATTTGTGGTTTCCACATTTGTTGATTTAAACCAACACCATGAATAAAGATTAATGGTAAAGAATTTTTGTTGTTAAAATAATAATGATTTTGATCGTTATCAAAATTGTAAGACATCAATTAGTTATCGATGCCCATCTCTTTCATATCTTGATATCTATCACCCGTTCTTGCATGAGCTCGTCCAGTTGGAGCGCCTCCAATTGCAACAACTATTTCATCTTCATTAGGTGCATCATGAATTGTAAATTCATGCGTTAGATAAAAAGGTCTTAATCCAGCATCAGTTTTATGCATCATTGGAATTGAAATTTTTGCACCCGCAGGACCTCTGGTATTTGTAAAACTTAAATAGGAAGTTCCATCAACGGCATCTCTAAATTTATTTCCAAATCTTAAAGTATGAATAAATGCAGATGCATGTTCTATCTCACCATTTAATCCAACCATAGCAGCTTTTCCATAAGCTAAAATTTTTTCACCTGATCCAATTTCTTTTGTTAATTCTGGAACCAAAAGATCTCCTAATTGAGGTGCAAGATCTAGTATTTCTGGTTTTAAATCTTCTACAAAACCTTTTCTAGCCCAAGGGTTTTCTATAACAGCTGCAACTGAGACTAATAGAACAGGTTCTTTTGCTTTTTTTCCACCTTCAATAAAAGTTTTATCTACAAATTTTGCAAATTTTCTAAGCTTTAAATCCATTAACTAGCTTGCTCTTTGAATATTTGTGTCTGTTGGTTTTATATTGGGAATAACTTCTTCTGTAAATAATTTGATACTTTTCATACAATCTTCATGTTTTATACCTGGAAAGTTAGACCAGACTTGTAAATTTTGAAGATTTAATTCTCTCTGAAGTTCTTTTATTTTTTCTATTACAAACTCAGGTGTTCCAAATAAAAGATTTCTTTTATGTAGAAATTCATAATTTAATAAATCAAGCTTATTTTTTGTTTCTGGTAATTTTTCATCTGGATCCATATGATTTCCCAATCCTCTCCAATGACAAACCCATCTCATATAATTTACTATATGTTCTCCAGCCATCTTTTCAGCCTCTTCCATAGTTTCTGCAACAAACATATCTCTAACTAAACTAATACCTTCACCTAAAGGTACATCTCTATTTTCAGCTTTAGATTTTGCCTGTTTATAAATTTCAAATCTTTTTTTCAAAGCTTTTACAGTTGGGATCCACATAATTGTATTAAGTCCATTTTCTGCTGCCCACTGAATTGATCTTTCTCCATCAACTACTTGAGAAATAGGTGGAAAAGGTTTTTGATAAGGTTTTGGTAATACAGATATTTGTTTTAATTCATTTGTTTTTAAATCTACAACATTTTCTTTTGGAGGACTCATCTCGTGTTGCCAAATAAAATTAGGAGATGGATAAGTGTAAAATTCTCCTTGATGTGCAAAGAAGTCCTCAGACCATGCTTTTTTCATTATGTCTAATGTTTCTGAAAATAGTCTAAAATTTTTTGCTTGGTCTTTTAAGTCAGCTTCTTTGTTCATGTTGATGGCTTCTCTCCCATAAACACCTCTACCAATACCTACTTCCACTCTTCCTTTTGACATTTGATCGAGTGTTGCAATATCTTCTGCGAGTCTTATAGGATTATGAAACGTAATTACATTACAAGCTTGTCCTAAGCGTATATTTTTAGTTCTTGCTGCAGCATCTGTGCACATCATTAGTGGATTAGTACAAGACTCCATTCCTTCATGATTAAAATGATGCTCGGTATACCAAATAGAATTCCAATTATTTTGATCACAATATTCCGTGATCTCTCTAGCTTCGTCTAATAGTTGGGTATAGGGTTTTTTATCCCAATTTGTAGTATTACAAAAATATCCAAAGTTCATAAAGCCTCCTTTAAAAATTAATTTAAAGACGACCGATCCCACTTTCGTAAATTTTTGAATTTAACGACGAGTTATGTATCGCTTTATTTATAAACTTTATAATTACTAACGTTGATATTCAATAAATTTCTTTAAAGATTTGTTGAGAAATTTCTCATAAATTTCACCATTATTTTTAGATTTTCTTTTATTTAAAAATGATTGGTCCATTTTGAAATCATAGGAAGGTTCAAAGAAAAAAGGAACGGATAGCCTCCTACTTTTATTCCACAAAACCCTATGATTGGTTGCTTTAAATTTACCCTTACTTAAATATTCTAAAGCTCTTCCCGTATTTACTACTAAAGCCTTTTTATTAAATGGTACATCATACCATTTTTTGTTTTTTCTATTTTGTACTTGTAATCCACCTTTTCTATCTTGGTAGAGAACTGTAAATATTCCACTATCAACATGAGTTTCACATCCAAGTGCTACCCCATCTTGTTTTGATATTTCTACTGGTTTAGTTTGATTTGGGTAATAATTAAATCTTAATGTACTTAAAGTTTTTAATCTTGAAAAAGCTGTATTAGAAACATCAGGATTTTTTTTATTAAGTTTAATTACACTTTTAAACAAAGTTTCACTTAATCTATAAATATTATCAAAATATTTGTTTAAAATATTAATTGATCTTTTATTTAAACATTTACCAAGATTAAGAAATTCTATGTATTGATTATTAAGATTTGAAGAATATTCTTTAGTTACTTTTAAATCACCAATATCTAAACCTTCTTTTCCATTCACATCGTTAGGAAAATATCCTCTGTATAAATTTTTATTTATTTTATTCCATTTTTTAGGTGCTAATTTTCTTTTCGTTTTGTCTGGTAAATTAAAAAATTTGTTTCCAACTTCGCATGTTTTTTTAATTTCTTTCAGATTTATTCCATGTCCAGTAATTTGAAAAAATCCTACATTGATGCAAGCTTTTTCAATTTCTTTAATTGTTTTAAATGCATTTTGGGTTTCAAAATTATTTTTAATTAAAGATGATATATTAATTGTTGGTATAAAGTTCTTGTTCATCTTCTGACAGGTGTTTCTGTTGCAATATATTGATCTCTAGCTTTTTCTCTTATGTAAATATAAATTCCAGCTGCTATTATGCATGCAATACCAATAAATGTTCTGACCGAGGGTATTTCATTAAATAAGAAATAACCTGGGATCATAGACATTATAATTAAAGAATATTCAAATAATGATACAACCGACGGTGAAGCAATGATGTATGCAGTGAAAATACAAACAAAGGCAATTGAGGCGGCAAAACCAAAAAATAAAATAAATTTCCAAGTATATTCAATGTTTGAAAACCATTCTCTAAATATAAATTGAGTAGTGGGATCAAAATTAGAATCATTAAGTTGACCGTTACCCATAAAGATAAAGATAATTCCACAAAGTATTAATGCTATAAGATAGAAATAAAAGAGTTGAGTGTTAACATCATCTTTGTCAGAAGTGTATTTGGTTATTGTCATTGAGGCTGCATAAAAAAATGCACACAGAATAGGCAATAAACTTTTGTAGTCAAAATCAGAAAAGTTTGGATCCAAAACAATAAACACGCCTATAAAACCAAACAGGATTGCAGACCATCTTCTAATTCCAATAAACTCTTTCAAAAAAAATTTAGCAAAAATTGATACAAAAAATGGACATGAAAAAAATAAAGCATTTGCTGTAGCTAAAGGCATATAGGTTAGTGAGATAAAGAATGCTGAAAAGGCTAAAAAGTGAAGAATTACTCTTAAAATTGTAAAAAAAGGATAAAAGGTTTTTAAAGAAACTTTTTGACGTTTAAATTTGATGTAACCAAAAAGTAAAAATGCAGCAACAAAATATCTTCCAAAAAAGATTTCATACAATGAAGCTTTTTCAAAAATAAATTTGATTAATGAATCCTGCATTGCAAACATAGTCATCGCTGCAATTACTAAAAGAATTCCTTTTGAGTTGTTATCGCTGCTCATTTATGCTCTATATCAAAAAATAATATGTTTTTAAATTTATTAAATTTATGTCATATTTAATTTATGATTTCTGAAGAAGATAAAATAATGATGGAAACCCTTTACTGGTGGGGTATCCCAACTTTATTTAGATGTAAAAATGATCCAGATCCAAAAAATTGTGACATTGCATTAGTAGGTGTACCTCATAGTACTGGAAATGGAACAACAGAAAGAGATCAGCATTTAGGTCCGAGAGCAGTGAGAAACATTTCAGCAATGTTGAAACGTTCTCATTTTGATTACAAAATTGATCCTTGGAAAGATAATAAAATTCACGATTTAGGAGATGTTCCATTTCCCGAGGCTAATGATAATGAAAAATGTATAGAAAGAATTTCATCTTTTTATGATCTAATAGAACAAGCTGAAAAGCCGGTAGTTTCAATTGGTGGAGATCATTCAGTAACTGGTGGAATTGTTCAAAGTTTAGCAAAAAAAAACTCAAAATTAACTAAAGGAAAAAAAATAACATTTCTTCATTTTGATGCTCATACAGATTGTTTTGAAAAATTAGATCACTTTTTGGGCGCAAAAAAATCTGCAGCACATTGGGCCTCTTATTTAGTAAAACAAGGAAATGTAGATCCACATACAAGTACACAGATAGGTATAAGAGGAAATCCTAGAACGCTAGATTGGTTACAAGCAAGTTATGATATTGGATATCAAGTAATAACCATGGATGAATATAGAAAGTGGGGACATGAAAAATGTATAAAAATGATTTTAGATAGATTAGGTGATAATCCTATTTACGTTACATTTGATTTAGATTGTTTAGATCCATCAGTTGCTCCAGGAGTGGCAAATATTGAGCCTGCCTATAAAGGATTTAATATGGATGAGGCACGAAAATTGATTCAGTGTTTAAAAGGTAAAAATGTAATTGGTGGAGATGTTGCATGTTTGATGCCAACAAAAGATAGTCCAAATCAAATTACAGCAATGGTTGCAGCATCAATTATGTTTGAAATTATTTGTTTAATTTCAGTTTATCGAAATAAATAGATTTAATCAAAATAACTAAGTTGGATATTTAATTATTTCTTTAACTTAGAGGATAATTGAAGTCCATCTTTAGAAAATTTTAATTTATGTTCTTTTATAAAATGATCCATTAGTTTTATTTTTTCACCTTCAAATTCAGTGACCTTTCGTTTACTTAAATCAATATAAAGAGATATCCATTCCATAGAAGCAGAAATGTTGTTAGTTTCATTAGAAATCATTTCCATTTTCAAATGCAATCTTTTTTTATCATGATCAAAATAAACAAGATTGACATCTACTTTTTCACCTTCTCTGATTTCATTTAAATATTTAGTAATGGTTTCAACCACCATAGTGCTTCTAGCTGAGTTTTTTGCAGCAGTTCCACCCATTTTAAATCTTTCAAGTGCAACTTCCCAAGCCTGATCAAATATTAAAACATAATAAGCCATGTTCATATGATTATTGTAGTCAACCCACTCTTTTTTAACTTCAAAAGTTTTTAGTAACACTTTAAGATCTTATTAATGAAGATTGTAATTCTTGATTTGAAATGTATCCCTTTACATTTCCACTTTTGTCAACCACTTCACAGTTTGTGTCAGAGCATACTATTTTAGGTAAAAAATCTTCAATAAACTCATCCTCATTTACTTTTATTAGGTTTGATTTATCAATATTATTTGCTTGCTCAGCTGTTTTCATTATGATTTTTGCTTTGATAACTTTTGCTCTATTAACATCTTTTACAAAAGCTTTAACATAGTCATCAGCAGGGTTCATAATTATTTCCTCAGGAGTACCTACTTGAACTAGTTTGCCTGAATTTAATATTCCTATGTGATCACCTAATCTTAGTGATTCATCTAAATCATGAGTAATAAAAACAATGGTTTTTTTTAATTCTGCTTGAAGATCTATTAATTGTTTTTGCATATCGCTTCTAATTAATGGGTCAAGCGCACTGAACGCCTCATCCATGAGCATAATATCTGTATCAGTTGCTAAAGCTCTTGCTAAACCTACACGTTGCTGCATTCCCCCTGACAATTGATTTGGGTATTGATTCTCAAAACCATTAAGACCAACTGCATCAATTTTTTCCATTGAGATTTTATTCCTTTGCTCTTCAGATTTTCCTTGCATTTCCAATCCATAACCCACATTTTGAATCACTGTTTTATGTGGGAAAAGTCCAAATCTTTGGAAAACCATACTCATTTTATGTCGTCTGAATTCAATGAGTTTTTCTTTATTTAGCGACATTACATTAGTACCTTCAACTAAAATTTCACCATCGGTTGGGTCAATCAATCTATTCAAATGTCGAATGAGTGTCGATTTTCCTGATCCTGATAGCCCCATACATACAAAGGTCTCGCCTTCCTCTATTTTAAGAGAGACATTATCAAGACCAACTGTGTGACCAGTTTTTTCTAAAATTTCATCTTTTGTTGCGCCATCTTTTACCATTGGCAGTACAGAACTAGGCTTGTTTCCAAAAATTTTGTATACGTTGTTGATCTCAATTTTTGACATGATGTAATGTTCTAACAGTTACAATGATTATATGTAAAACAAATATTATACAACTTATAATTGTTTTAAGAAATAACGCTTGTATTTATTTGCTTTTACTTAATTTTTAAATAAATATTTTATTTATGGCACAAACAGATAAAGATGTGCGACTAGATTTGTCTGCTCTATATAGAATTTTACATATGTACGGTATGACTGATCTTGCAAATCAATGTGCAGGTGCAAGATCTGTTGAAGATAAGAATTGTTCTTTTGTTCACCCATATGGAATGTTTTATGAAGAAATTACAGCTTCATCTTTAGTTAAGATTGATCAAAATGGAAAAAAATTAGATTCAGACGGACCTTGGTTGAATGATGGATGTATTAATCTTGCTCAATGGATTTTTAATAAAAGAAATGATGTAAACTTTTATGTTCACGGACATGCCAATGATGTGATGGCAGTTGGTGGCACTAAAGAGGGTTTAATGTATCTTTCACAGGCTGCAGTTTATTTAAATCATCTCGTTGGATATATTGATTATGAATTTGTTGAAGACAAAGAATTTGGGACCAAATTTGAAAACCTAATTAGCAAACATGATATTCTGATTACAAGAAACCATGGATATTACACAGTTGGAAAAACTGCTGCAGAAGCATTTTTTAGAGCTTATTATCTAGAGCAAGCATGTTCAGTTCAGGTAAAAAATCTTGCTATGGGTTTAAACAAACATGAAATAGACAAACAAAAAGCAGCATATTTCTGGGAAAATATGAGTAACTCTGATGATTATAATTATGATGGAAAAACAGAGTGGGCTGCTTTATTAAGAAAACTTGAGAGAGAGCATTCAAATTATAAAAATTAATGGAACAAAATTTTACTATTAAAAATATAAAAAAAAATTCCACAAACTTAGAGGTTGACTGGAGCGATGGAAAAAAAAGTAAATTTAATTATTTATGGCTAAGAGACAATTGTCCAACTGCACATGATAAAGACTCTCGTCATAGAATGTTTAATATTTTAAAAGTATCAAACAATATTAACCCAAAAAAATTTGAAATTAATAACGAAGGCAAGCTTGAAATTGAATGGAGTGAAGGTGATCATATAAGTTATTATGACCAAAATTGGTTGAGAGAAAACTGCTATACAATAAAAAATAATATAGAATATAAATCACCATATCAACTTTGGGATAACTCTTTACAAAATGACTTGAAATTAATTGAGATTGAACATGATGAAATTATGAGTTCAGATGAAGGGCTTGTCAGATGGTTAGAACTCTTACATCATACTGGAATTGCTATAGTAAAAAATGCACCAACTGAAAATAATTCTGGATTTAAAATTTTAAACAGAATTAGCCATACTAGAGAAACTTTTTTTAAAACACCATTTGAAGTAATAAACATTCCTAAACCAAATAATTCTGCTTACACAGCGCATGCTTTAAGAAATCATATGGATTTACCATGGTTTGAAACACCACCTGGCTATCAATTTCTTCATTGTTTAGTAAATTCTGCAACAGGAGGAGATTCATCCGCTGTAGATGGCTTTGCAGTAGCGGATTATTTGAGAAAAAATGAGAAAGAAATATTTGATACGTTAGTAAACGTTCATTTAAAATTTAGAGACATGGATTATACCCAAGAGTCTGTTAGAAGTTATTATGCACCCGCAATATCTCTAACCAAAGATAGCGATTACCATGATATTCGGTTTAGTGTAGCAACTATGGATGCTCTAGACTGTCATCCTGATTTAATGGATAAAGTTTACAAAGCCCATCACCGATTTGGAAATTTGCTTCATGACGATCAATTCCAGATTAAATTTAGATTAGGACCAGGTGATATCTTTTCTTTTAATAATAGACGATTATTACATGGTAGAACTGAATATGATCCAAACTCAGGACATAGACACTTACAAGGTTATTATATGGATCGAGATGAAATTGTTGGAAGACTAAGATATTTAAAAAACTTGGTTAACTCCAACCAGTAACATTTTTTACTTCTAGGTATTCTTCAAGGCCCCAAACACCACCTTCTCTTCCATTTCCTGACTGCCTGTAACCACCAAATGGAGTTCCAGCATCTGCCCCATTTCCATTAATATAAACACATCCAGATCTTAATTTTTTAGCAACACGATGTGCTTTTTCCCTATCTTCTGTCTGTAAATAATTCCCCAAACCATAAGAAGTATCATTTACAATTTTGACTGCCTCATCCTCAGTTTCAAATGGAATTATAGATAATACAGGTCCAAAAATTTCTTCTTTAGCTATTCTCATGTCGTTTGTAACATTTGTAAAAATCGTTGGTTTTATAAAATAACCTTTATTTAATCCGTTAGGTAAATCTGGACCACCGGCCGCTAACGTTGCACCTTCGGAAATTCCGCTTTCAATTAAGTTGATGATCTTTTCATATTGAGTTTTAGATATTACAGGTCCTATGTGATCCCCTTTCTTTGAGGCTTGATCTACATTAATTTTATTTGCTTCATCAACTGCTTCCTCAACTGCTCTTTTGTAAATAGATTTTTCAACTAACATTCTTGTTGGTGCATCACAAGATTGACCAGAATTACTCATAACATTTCTTATGCCATCTCGAACAGCATTTTTGTAACTATCTGCGAAAACTATGTTTCCACCTTTGCCTCCGAGTTCTAAACAAACTCTTTTAATTGTTTCTGCTGCATTTTTTGAAATAAGTCTTCCAGCACGAGTTGATCCTGTAAAAGAAACCATATCAATATCAGGATGACTTGATATTTGTGTTCCAACACCTGCGCCATTACCATTTACTAAATTAAATACGCCATCAGGAAATCCAACTTCATCAATCATTTCAGCAAACAACATCCCAGAGATAGGAGCTATTTCAGATGGTTTAAGTATCATCGTGCACCCAGTTGCAAATGCAGGTACGACCTTAAGAGCTATTTGGTTTATTGGCCAATTCCATGGAGTAATTAATCCACATACTCCAATTGGTTCATAACAAATATGATTGTTAGATTTTTGGTCGAAGTGTTCTTCAAAATTAAATTCTTTCAACCTTAAAATAAAATCTTCTAAATGTGCTTGCCCAGATCCAGTTTGAACATCTGTTGCCCAATCCATTGGCGCTCCCATTTCTAGTGAAATAGCCTCTGCCATTTCACCAAATCTTTTTTTATAAACTACTAATAATTTTTCCAGCAAATCCAATCTTTCTTCTTTGCTAGTTTCCTTCCAATTTTCAAATGCAGCTTTTGCAGCTTTAACGGCATTATCAGTATCTTTTTTTGATCCTAACGAAATAATTGCAAAGGGATCTTCGTTACAAGGATTGATTACCTCAAAATCATTTTTTTCAACTGGGTCAACCCATTTTCCGTCTATGTAAAATTTTCTTTTATCTAACATTTAATAATTCTAACATATTAATTAAATTTCATATCCTTTTTCTTCTGGTTCATTATCCACAAGCTCATCAGGAAATCCATCGGCTCTAAAATCAATTTTATTTAAATCTTCCATCCTTTTTACAATCATTGATGACCATGCTCTTGAACCATATTTTTTTTGTCCATCTTTAAATATCTCAACTATCTTTGGAGAAATCTCTAATGGAGTATTTAATTTCTTTGCTAGATTATCGAACAACCCAGTATCTTTTAGAACAAGATCCATTGTAAAATTAATATTATAAGAACCATTTAAAATAACCTGACTTTCTGTTTCATGAACAAACGAATTTCCAGATGAAACTGCTATACCTTTAAATGTTTTATTTAGGTCTAAATTTGATTTTTTCGCAACAGTCCATGCCTCACCTAAAGCTACCAAATGAACTGATGCTAAATAATTTGTTATGACTTTAAGAACTGATGCACTACCTAGTTCTCCAGTATGTAAAACTTTTCTACCCATTACAGTTAAGGCAGGTAATATTTTTTCAAAAGCTTTTCTGTCTCCACCTACAAATATAGCAATATTACCTGTGGCTGCTCTATGACATCCCCCACTAACAGGTCCATCTAGAGGGAGAGCTTTTTTTGATATTACTTTATTTCCAAGTCTTTTAACCTCATCCTCATCTGTTGTGCTCATTTCTAACCAAATTTTATTTTCAGATAAACCATTTAAAATGCCATCTTCACTTTCCATAACTTCTGCAGAAACTTCTGGCGAAGGAAGTGAAGTAATAATTAGATCAGTTTTTTCTGCCAATTCTTTAGGAGACTTTGCAACTTTAGCACCTATCTTTTTAAATTCATTTGTTAAACTTTGATCTATTTCTCTAACAGTAACATCAAAATTATTTCTTATTAAGCTTCCAGCTAGTTTACCGCCTACATTTCCTAAACCAATAAAACCTATTTTCATTTTATTTCCTCTTCTTTTTTATTTTTTGTAAATACAATCAAAATTACCCCTACTATAATTATTGCACCACCTATAAATAGTTCTGGAGTTGGTTTTTCTCCTAAAAGAAAAATTGCAGCTAATAAACCTGTTGGTGGTATACCCATAGTAACAATAGGAAGTACTTTATAAAGTGGGTTGTTTTTTAAAACATAATAGAAACAACCGTAAGTAATTGGTTGCATAATGAAGCCAATATAAATTGCAATGATCCAATGATCAATCTTGGCATTTGTTAAATAATTAATTGTATTTCCATCAATTATTGATGAAAGCATTATTAAAATTGGCCCAGAGAAAAATGCTAACCAAGCAACTAAAGCTAAAGGATTTATTTCTTTGCTTAAAGGTTTAACCATAACTTGTCCAAGAGCCCATACGGCAGAGCCTAAAATTGTAAGACCAATTCCAATAAATTTTCCATCCAAGTTAGGAGATCCAGTTAAAATATAAACACCGACAAAGGCGATTGCTATACCAATCAAAGCTCTAATAGTTGGTTTTTCTTTAAGTATGAAGTAAGCAAAAATAACTCCAAAAGGAACTTCTGTTTGGACTAAAAGAACAGCAGCAGATGCATCAATTAAATCTAAACCAGTATATGTAATACTATATTGCAAAGTGTTAGCCACTAATGATGCAGCAAATATTCTTTTTAAGTATCCTTTTGGTATTGGAAACCACCACATTAATAATGATGCAGCAAATGTAAATCTTATGCCCATTAAAAGTATAGGTGGGAAAGATTCAAAAGCAGGTTTTGCAATTACAAAACCAAAGCCTAAAAATATAGGCACCAAGGAGGCTACAAAAGTATCTTTTATATTCATGCCTATTTTAATATTAATGATTATTAAAGAACTTGTGATATATTCACTTTTTAAAATATGAATTCAACAAAAATAGATCCAAAGTTTATTGGCCAAGCCAATCCAAGAGTTGGCTTAATTGCGCTTGCAAGTGACTTTATGATTGAAAAAGATTTTATTAATGTGATTAAAAATAGGAAAATAGATTTTTTTGTTAATCGTATTGAATGCTACAACCCTCTCACGAAAGAAAATCTCATTAAAATGTCTAATAAAATCACTGAGGTTACAAAAGACATTCTGCCAGATCAAGATTTGGATTGTGTAGTTTATGGATGTACTTCGGGGACTATTGCAGCTGGTCATGGCTCAATAGAAAAAAAAGTCAAAGTCGCAAAGCCTATGGCAGAAGTTTCAACTCCTAGCACTGCAGCTATTAAAGCGTTAAAGAAATTAAATATTAAGAAAGTTTCAATTTTTACACCATATAGCAAAAAATTAAATGATGATGTTTTAGATTATTTTAAAAGCGAAGGTTTTGAAGTTACTTCAAATTCATATTTTGATATTCAAGATGATTATGACATTGGAAAAGTCGATCAAGATTATTTGTATGAAGTATTATCAAAAATAGACTTGAATGGAGCAGATGCTTTATTTGTTTCATGCACTGCTTTACCAGTTCTAGAAATTATCGATAAATTAGAAAAAAAATTAAATACAATAGTTTTATCTAGTAATCAGGCTTTAATTTGGGATACCCTTGTAAAAATTAAAAAAAATAATTCAGTTGAAGGGTTTGGAAAATTATTCCAAGTAAATTGATGTCATTTAGTAAAGAAGAATACAAACAAAGATTAAAAAAAGTTCAAAAAATGATGCAAGAAAAAGGCATCGAACTTTTAATTTCACATGATACTAATAATATGAATTATTTAACAGGTTATGATGCCTGGTCCTTTTATTATGCTCAATGTGCTATTGTTCATATAGATGCAGATGAACCTTTATGTTTTGTAAGAGCACAGGATGCTGGTGGCGCGTATATTACAACTTACTTAAAAAACGAAAGTGTTATTGTTTACGATGAAAATTACATTCATAAATGGCCAAAACATCCTTATAATTATTTAGTTGAAATAATTAAAGAGAGAAAGTGGGACAAGCTAAACATAGGTGTTGAAATGGATGCACATTATTTTACTGCATTCTGTTATGAAAAAATAAAACAAGGATTACCTAATGCAAAAATCAAAGATAGTGATCGT
Source organism: uncultured Pelagibacteraceae bacterium (assembly GCA_902618695.1). GTDB lineage: Bacteria > Pseudomonadota > Alphaproteobacteria > Pelagibacterales > Pelagibacteraceae > Pelagibacter. The sequence continues at coordinate 38,165 of CACNCB010000010.1, forward strand.
TTAGTTAACTGGGTAAGATTGGTTAAATCAGATGAAGAGATTGGTTTTATGAAATCTGCAGCAAAAATCTCAGAAAAAGGGATGAAGACAGCTATGGAAGTTATTAATCCAGGAGTTAGACAGTGTGATGCAGTAGGGGAAATTCAAAAAACTTTATTTTATGGTACAGAAGAATTTGGTGGAGAATACTCAAGTATTGCAACATTACTTCCAACTGGAAAAGGTACATCAGCCTCACATTTAACGGCGACCCAAGATAAGTTTGTTGAGGGAGAAGCAACAATAATTGAATTATCTGGAGTTTATAAAAGGTATCATGCTCCAATGGCAAGAACAGTTTTGTTAGGTAAACCTGATCAAAAAAAAATAGATACAATGAACAAAACAATAGAAGCATTGAATGCCGGAATTAGTGCAATTAAACCAGGAAATACAGCGGATGATGTTGCTCAGTCTTTTTGGAAAATTTTAGATAAATATGGAATAGAAAAAAAATCTAGAACAGGTTATTCGATTGGAATTGGTTATCCTCCTGACTGGGGCGAGCATACACTAAATATTTATAAAGGAGACATGACGGTTCTTGAGCCTAATGTTTGTTTTCATATGATTGCAGTGATGCAGTTTGGAGATTGGGGGGTTGAAGCTTCAGAAGCAATTAGAGTTACAGAGAATGGATCAGAATTGTTTTGCAATTTTCCTAAAGAATTGATGATAAAAAATTAAAATACTATGAACGGAATTGAGGTAATTGAAAACTTTTTAAAGGAGGAAGACTTTCAGCAACTTAAGAAGTTTTTTGTTTCACCAAGATCACAATGGCGATTTATAGATTTTGTTGTAAGTAAACAGCAGGATAATCAAAAAAAAGATGGTTATTTTGTTCATAGTTTCAAAGATTTAAATCCTTCTACTTTTCAGGAAAGATTTGAGGAAAGTCCCAACATGAATGTTTTGACAAAAATCATAGAGGAGATCAAAAAAAAATTAAATTTTAGGCAAATCTTAAGAATAAGATCATCTTTGTTTCCAAGGAGAGAATATCAGGAACCAGATGCTTTTCATGTAGATTACCAATTTGATCATAAGGTATGTATATTTTATATTAATACTAATAATGGTTATACGTTATTTAAAAGTGGAGAAAAAATCGATTCTGTAGCTAATCGACTGTTAATATTTGATGGTTTAAAAGAACATTCAACCGTTGTGCAGACTGATACACCAGCAAGATACATAATAAATTTTAATTTATTAATTTAAACAATTTTTTTTTGACAAACCATAATACAAATGCTTAAGGTCTCAAATGACAAAAAATAGTGAATTTGTAAAATTCGATAAAGTTGACAAAAGTTACGATGGGAAAGTTTTAGTTGTTAAAGATCTTCAACTAGATATAGCTGAAGGTGAATTTATAACAATGCTTGGTCCATCTGGTTCAGGTAAAACAACATGTTTAATGATGTTGGCTGGTTTTGAAACACCAACTCATGGTGAAATATTATTAGATGGAAATATAATTTCAAACATTCCTCCTCATAAAAGAGGTATTGGTATGGTTTTCCAAAACTATGCATTATTTCCACATATGACAGTTTATGAAAATTTGGCTTTCCCATTAAGAGTTAGAAAAGTTGAAAAAGATGAAATAGATAAAAAAGTTGATAAAGCATTATCAATGGTTTCATTAAGTGGTTTCGAAACTAGAATGCCAGCTCAACTTTCAGGTGGTCAACAACAAAGGGTAGCTGTTGCAAGAGCGTTAGTATTTGATCCTGCAGTTGTTTTAATGGATGAGCCATTAGGAGCTCTAGATAAAAATTTACGGGAGAGCATGCAATACGAAATTAAACATATTCACGAAAGTATTGGTGTGACCGTTGTTTATGTAACTCACGATCAAAGCGAGGCATTAACTATGTCAAATAGAATTGCGGTATTTAATGATGGAAAAGTTCAACAATTATCAGATCCTGCTGAACTTTATGAGAAACCAGTAAATTCTTTTGTAGCTGAGTTCATAGGTGAAAATAATACTTTTAATGGAGAAGTAGTAGATATCGCTAATGATAAATGTAAAGTGAAATTAGCAAATTCAGAAATATTGGCTAATCCTATTTCAGTTAAGTCAAAAGGTGATAAAACAACTGTTTCATTAAGACCTGAAAGGGCATTGATAAATCCTAATAATAAAATGGATAATATGTTTACAGGAAAAATTGAAGAAGTAATTTATCACGGTGACCATACACGAGTTAGATTAAATCTTTTAGGTAGCTCAGAATTTATTCTTAAAGTTCCAAACAGCACATCCAATTTAGAATTAAAGGTAAATGAAGATATAAACATTGGATGGAATAGTATTGATGCAAGAGCACTAGATCCAAAATAATTTCAATTCACAATATGTATATCTAATATACATATTAACAGACAAAATCAGCTGTTGACTTAGCTATCTCATTTTGTTGTACTTTTACTTATATAAATTAATTTATATCAACGTTTAAACGGAGGAATAATGAAAAAACTGAGTAAATTATTACTTACTCTTTCTTTTGCTTTTTCAATAACTTCATCAGCATTTGCAGTTACAGTTGCATCTTGGGGTGGAGCTTATACAGAATCTCAAAAGTTAGGGTATGGTGATCCAACTGCTAAAGCTCTTGGAATAGATATCAACTGGGTTGACTATTCTGGTGGTTTATCAGAGATCAAAGCACAAAAAGAAGCAGGTGCTATAACTTGGGATATTATAGACTTATTTGCATTCGATACTATTAACGGATGTGATGAAGGTTTATTTGTTAAATTTGATTTTGACAAAGACTTCCCAGCTGCACCCGATGGAACTCCTGCAAGTGAAGACTTCTTTACAGGAATGCCTAGTGAATGTGCTGTAGGTAACATTTTATATTCTTGGAACTATGCTTACGATACAAGAGCATTTAGTGGTAAAGGTCCAAAAACTATTAAAGACTTTTTTAACACTAAAAGATTTCCTGGAAAAAGAGCAATCTACAACAGTGCTTTAACAAATTTAGAAATAGCTTTAGCTGCTGACGGTGTAAAAATGGGTAAAGGTGGAGAGTTAATTTATAGAAAACTTGAAGCTGATGGTGGTATCGATAGAGCTATGAATAAAATTAAGAAACTTTGTACAGATCCAAATGGTGGATGTGTGTTCTGGTCTGCAGGTGCTCAACCACCTGAATTATTAGTTGCTGGTGAAGTTGTTATGGCAACTGGTTGGAACGGAAGATTCTTTAATGCTGAAATAGGCGAAGGTGCACCAATTAAACAAGTATGGGATGGCCAAGGTCTTGACTACGAATATTTTGCACTTGTTAAAGGTGGTCCAGATGAAGCAAATGCTAAAAAAGCTTTGGCTATGATGACTAACACTGAGATGTTAGCAGGTAGCGCCAAGTACATTGCATATGCTCCATGGAGAAAATCTTCTCTTGAAATCATCAAAGCTGGTGAGCCATGGTACAAAGATGGTAAAACAGAGATGATGCCTCAAATGCCAACTGCTCCTGCAAATACTAAAAACTATTTCTTAGTAGACCCATTCTTCTGGGCTGATAACAATACTGAGATCAGTGAAAAGTGGGAAGCAATGAAAGCAGGTCTATAATTTCAGTTTTAAACACTGAATTTATATAATATATTTAGGGCGGTTATTCGTAACCGCCCTATTTTTTTATGAGCTCTGAAACAAAACAAATTTTAACAACTGACGGAATACCACTAGAGGTCAGTCTAAAAAAAGCAGAAAAGAAGAATAAAATTAAAGCATTTCTTCTTGTTGCTCCACTATTGCTGTTTCTTATAATTACATACATTTTTCCTATAGGTGACATGTTTATGAGAAGCGTTGATGATAAAATGATTACCAATATGCTTCCAAAGACATTCAAAGCAATGGAAAAATGGGAGAATTTAGATGAGCTGCCGCCCGAAGAGGTATTTTCAGCATTTTATTTTGATTTTAAATTATTAGTAAAAAAACAGGAGCAAGGAAAACTTGGTCAAAGATTAAATAAAGAAAAAAATGGCTTTAACTCAATAACTAAAAAACTTTTAAGACAAATTAAAAGAAAAAAAATTGATGAGAATGCAAATATTAAAGAGCAGTTAATGAAGGTTCATAAAAGATGGAGAAGTGTAGAATACTGGCAGGCAATAAAAAGAACTGCTCCTCCTTATACAATGGCAAAATATCTAAAGGGAATGGATATGTATTTTGCTGCAGATGGTAGCGTTGCTCAAGTGGAGGAGGACAGAAGAATTCATAGGATTTTGTGGCTTAGAACTTTAGAAATAGCTTTTTTTGTTACACTTTTTTGTTTTTTTATGGGGTATCCAATAGCTCATCTACTGGCAACACTTCCAATGAAATATAGCAACTTATTAATGATTTGTGTATTGCTTCCTTTCTGGACTTCTTTGCTTGTAAGGACAGCAAGCTGGATGATTTTGTTACAGCAACAAGGACTGGTTAATGATTTCTTTGTAATGATTGGTTTAGTAGCAGACGATAATAGACCTGAAATGATGTATAATAAGGTTGGAACTTATGTAGCAATGACCCAGATATTGTTACCATTTATGGTTTTACCTTTATATAGTGTGATGAAAACAATATCACCAAGCTTAATGAGAGCTGGAAAGTCATTAGGGGGAACACCTTTTGTTGCTTTTTGGAAAGTATATTTTCCATTGACAATACCTGGGATTGGAGCTGGATGTTTGTTAGTTTTCATTTTAGCAATTGGATATTACATTACCCCAGCGTTAGTTGGTGGAGCATCAGGAACTTTAATAAGTAATCAAATTGCATTTCATATGAAGACAACCCTTGATTGGAGTTTTGCTTCAGCTATGGGATTAATGCTTTTAACCGGAGTGTTAGTTATTTATTGGATTTATAATAAATTGGTTGGAGTAGATAATATTAAATTAGGATAATATGGCATTACCAAGTTATACAGAGACAAGATATAGAGTTTGGCACTACATATATATCACTATTTGTGCTTTCGTTTTTATATTTTTAATTGCGCCTTTATTTGTAATTTTTCCACTATCATTTAATGCAGAAGAATTTTTAGTATTTTCCGAGGGTATGAAAAATCTTGATCCAGATGCATTCTCTTTAAGATGGTATAATGATATGATTTATGGAACAAAAAATCCCTGGGGATTGGCTGCAAAAAATAGTTTTATAATTGCAATATTTGCAACAATTGGTTCAATAATTTTAGGAACATTAGCTGCTTTAGGATTAAGTAGTAGGCATATGCCTTACAAAGGTTTAATCATGGCAACTTTAATATCACCCATGATTGTACCATTAATTATATCGGGTGTTGCAATTTTCTTTTTTATGGCAAAGGCTGGTTTAGCAGCAACACATACAGGAATAGTTTTAGCGCATATAATATTAGGAACACCATTTGTAGTGATTACAGTAACAGCTACACTTTCAGGGTTTGACCATAGTGTTACAAGAGCAGCTGCAAGCCTAGGTAGTAATCCAGTAAATACTTTTATGAAAATTACTCTTCCATTAATATTACCAGGTGTAATTTCAGGAGGATTATTTGCCTTTGTTACATCTTTTGACGAGGTTGTAGTGGTATTGTTTTTAGCAGGTTTAGAAAACACAACTATTCCAATACAAATGTGGACAGGTTTAAGAGAACAATTAAGTCCAACAATTCTTGCAGTAGCCACATGTTTAATCATTTTATCTACTTTAATATTAATTAGCGCCGAATTATTAAGAAGAAGATCTGAAAGATTAAGAGGAATAAATAGATAATTTACGCAAATAATTTATTCATATATAGAGTTTCTCATGGAAATTAAAAAAGTTGTAGTTATTGGTTCTGGAACAATGGGAAGTGGGATAGCTGCCCATTTATGTAATGCAGGTATACCGGTTAGTCTTTTAGATTTGACAACTGAAATCAGCGAAAAGGCAAGAGAAAGAATTTATAAATCAAGACCTCCTTTGCTAATAGATAAAAGTAAAATTAACAATATTAATATTGGAAATATTGATGAAAATTTTAATGTTGTAAAAGATGCAGATTGGGTTGTAGAGGCAGTAGTAGAAAGAATTGATATTAAACATAATATTTACGAGAAAATATTTAAGAATAGAAAAAAAGGTGCAATTGTTTCTTCAAATACATCATCAATTCCAATTAAAGTTTTATCAGAAAAACTAAATCATGAAGAAAAAAAAGATTTTTGTATCACTCACTTTTTTAATCCTGTCAGATACATGGGATTGTTAGAAATCGTTAAAAACGAAAATAACGACTTAAATAAAATTAATTCTTTAAAGAAATTTTGTGAAGTTGAGCTTGGTAAAGGAGCTATAATCTGTAACGATACCCCAGGTTTTTTAGGTAATAGAATTGGTGTTTACGCTATGCAGGTTGCTATGACGGAAGCATTCAAAATGAAACTTTCAATCGAAGAGGCGGATGCGGTTTTTGGGAGACCTATGGGCATACCCAAAACAGGAGTGTTTGGATTGTATGATCTTATCGGAATTGATTTGATGGCAGATGTATTAAAAAGCTTTAAAAAGGAACTTTCAGATAAAGATGAATTTCAAGTTGTTGCAAAAGAAATTCCATTAGTCAAAAAATTAATTGAGAAAGGCTACACAGGTCGTAAAGGAAAAGGTGGCTTTTATAGAATGAATAAAAGTGGAGATCAAAAAATTTTAGAAGCAATAAATTTAGAAACAGGAGAGTATTCGGTAACAAAAAAAATAGATTTAGGTATTGAGACTGTTGAAATTAGAAATTTAATTAATCGGAAAGATAAGTTTGGTGAGTATGCCTGGATTGTAACTTCAAAAATAATTAAATATGCATCTTCACTTGTTCCAGGAATTACTGACAAGTTTAATGATATTGATGAAGCTATGAGACTTGGTTTTAATTGGGCAATGGGTCCTTTTGAAATGTTGAGATCGATAGGGGTAAAGAATTTCTTCAAAAGAATTGATAACTTTGAAAATAATAAATTTTTAGAAAATTTATCGAAAACAAAAGATGAAAACTTCTATGGAGAAAGACAAATTTATACAGACATTCAAACTTTAGGAAAAATAAGACCATTAGCAGTTAAATTAGATAAAAATAATTCAGCTGAAATTCATCGATTTAAAGATTTTAATATTGTTGAATTTACAACAAAAGCTTGTGCATTAGATTATGACTCAATGGATGCACTGAAAAATGCAACTGACAAACCCTTAATAATAATTAATGAAAGCATGCAATTTTCAGCAGGTGTAAATTTAAGTTATACTATGAATTTTGCTGACAAAGGAGATTTTAAATCAATTGAAAAATTCATTAAGTATTTTCAAGATACATGCAAAACTTTAAAATACTCTAAGTACCCAGTTGTATCAGCTCCCTCTGGACTGACACTTGGAGGAGGCTTTGAGGTTTTGGTTCAAAGTAATTTTGTTGCCACACATACAAATTTAGTTATCGGATTAGTTGAAACTATTGTTGGATTAGTTCCAGCAGGCGGGGGATGTAAGGAAATGTTGTGGAGATGGTCACAAACAGAAGAAGCAAAATCAGACCCAGATTATGCACCACTAAAAGTTTTTGATATTATTGGTTATGCTAAAACAGCTACATCTCCAATCGAGGCAGAGCCATTAAAGTATTTAAGACAAGAGGACAGAAAAATAATGAACAGAAACAGTCTTTTTGAGGAATCGAAAAATTTAATTGATCAAAATAATGATTTTGATCCTCCAGAAGAGTGCAAATTCAAACTTTCTGGAAAGCCATTGAAAGATAAAATGATAAAGGTTTTAGAGAAATTATACAACGAAAAGATAATTTTAGATCATGGCATGTATGTTGGAACTGAGCTTGCAAACGTTTTAAGTGGTGGAGACACTACTATTGAAAAAATATTGTCTGAGGATGATCTGTATAAATTAGAATTAGACTCTTTTATGAGATTAATAGAAACAAAACAAACTCAAGAAAGAATTAAGCACACATTATTGACAGGTAAACCTTTAGTTAATTAGCATTAAGCATTCTAAAGGATTTAATATAATCAGGTCTTAAAACATAAATTGCTTTATTACCTGTTTTAATTTTAGTTAAAATATCTAAACCGTAAACTACTTTACCAATTGGAGTATATTCGCCTTGATAAATTGGAATTTCTTTCAATGTAATAAAGAATTCACTATCTTCTGTATCAAATTCTGTTGTTCTGGCAAAAGCTACACTTCCCTCTGTAAATTTAAAATCATTGTTTAGTTCAGATTTTAATAATCCTAATCCAGATTTTCCGCTACCAATTTTAGAATAATCTAAATTATTTACGTTTCCATACTGAATATCTCCTGCTTGTACAAAAGTATTTTCTGAAACTTTATAAAAAGCGGAACCATCATACATTTTTTGTTTAATTAAAATTTTAAATCTTTCTACTGCTTTAGGAGAAACATCTGGATAAAGTTCAATTATTACATTTCCACACTCAACGTTCATTACTGCAATATTATTTGGTTCATTAAAATTAATTTTATTTAAATTATTTTTTTCAACAAATAGGCATTTATTTTTTAATAAAAAAAAAGATGTAAAAGCAAAAATTGAAAGACCAATTAAAAATATAAATAAAATTTTTTCTGATTTTGAGGCTTTAATAGTTTTAATCATAAAATATTTTTATCTATTTTAGCTAAGTTTAATTTTATAAAATTCACTTTGTTATTTAGGATTTTGTCACTATTAATTTTATCTTCAATTGTTTCTTTATCAGTCATTAAAAAAGAAAATATTTCTGCCATATCTTCAGATGGGATAGATTTAGAATATTCTGTCAAAAAACCATCAGTTTTTTCATATAGATCTAAATTTAATCTATCAGAGCAAGTCGAACATTCTGCATAATTAAATGAAGTTAGATTAAAAGAAGAAAATTTTTCCTCGTCAAAATATTCAATGTGAGTATTTTGAATCATATGAAAAATTTCATGGTGTATCATTCTTTCAAAATACTTTTTATTAAAATTAATATCTAAAATTAATGTTCTGTTTTTATTATCAGGTATTCCCCCAGTATTAATTTCAGAGATGAATAAATTTTCACAAAGCACAATATATTTTAATTTTATCTTATTAAGAAAATTAGAATTATATCGATTAAGATTTTTTTCAATTAAAGGAAATTTTGTATTTAAATTATTAATATCAACTTTGTCACAAACAATGTTCTTATTTTCACCAATTTTAAAATTACTTTTAGTTCTTAAATAACGAATATTGTTATTGTTTTTTAATTTATAAATTTCTAAATTTGGAATTTTTATCAGATTATAAATTTCATCAGCATTTATGTGCGAAATATGAAAAATAAGAATAAATAAAAATAAAATTTTCATTAAATTATTATAGACGAATTAGATGAGATAATATTATCTTAGATTATTAAAAAATGAAAAAAGAAAGAAACAAAAATCCAATTCAACCAGTTAGTGGAACTAAAGTTCCAAGATTTGCTGGCCCAAGTACTTTTGCGAGACTTCCTGAATTAAGAGATGTAGATAGCTGTGATGTTGCAATTGTTGGAATTCCGTTTGATGCTGGTACAAGTTATCGACCTGGTGCAAGATTTGGTCCACAAAGTATAAGACAAGCTTCTAGACATTTGAGAACTAATTATCATCCTAATTATGATGTTGAGCCTTTTAAAATCCAACAAGTTGCTGATGCTGGTGATATCGCTTGCAATCCATTTAGTATTGATGAAGCAATTAAACAAATAGAAGTAGGCGCAACAGATTTACTAAATAAGGTTGGAGGAATTATAAGTTTAGGGGGAGATCATACTATTGCAGTACCACTGTTAAGAGCAATCAATAAAAAAAATAAAGGTCCTGTATCTTTAGTTCATTTTGATGCCCATTTAGATACTTGGGACACATATTTTGGTGCACCTTATACTCACGGAACTCCATTCAGAAGGGCTAGAGAAGAAGGATTATTTTTAGATGATGCTTCTATGCATGTTGGAATTCGAGGTCCACTTTATAGTAGAGATGATATTAAAAATGATGAAAGTTTTGGATTTAAAATAATTCATTGTGATGAGTTTCAGATAGAAGGAACCGATAAAATAGCAGAAAGAATCAGAAAAAGAGTGGGAGACAATCCTTTATACTTATCAATAGACATTGATGTTTTAGATCCAGCATTTGCCCCAGGTACTGGTACACCAGAAATTGCAGGGATGACTACAAGAGAAATGGTAAATGTTTTAAGAGGTTTATCTGGATTAAATTTAGTTTCAGCAGACGTCGTTGAGGTTTCTCCAGCATATGATCATGCAGAAGTAACTTCATTAGCAGCAGCAACTATTGTTTATGAATTAACTAATTTATTTGCAAAAACATAAATAAAGGTTAACGTCGAAAAATGTTAGACAAAAAAAATTTTTACATTAATGGAGCGTGGGTTAAGCCAAATAGCTCTGAGGAAATTAAAGTAATTGATCCTGCTACAGAAGAAAATTGTGCAGTAATTACTTTGGGAAACAAAGCTGATGTTGATATTGCTGTTAATGCAGCTAAGGATGCCTATGAGTCTTGGGCCTTTTCCTCTAAAGAAGAAAGAATTGAATTATTAGAAAAACTTTATGAAAATTATAAGAAAAGATGGGCAGATATTGCAGAATCTATAACTCTTGAAATGGGTGCTCCAAAAGATTTTGCAACAAAATTACAAGCAGGCACAGGGGCAAGTCATATTAAATCATTTATCAGATATTTAAAAAAATTTGAATTTGAAAAACCTTTAGGAGATCATGCTCCTAACCAAAGGTTAATTTATGAACCTAAAGGTGTTTGTGCATTAATAACACCATGGAATTGGCCGATGAACCAAGTTTGTTTAAAAGTAATGCCAGCAATTGCAGCAGGTTGCACAATGGTTTTAAAGCCATCAGAATTAGCACCACTCTCTTCAATGATACTTGCTGAAATTATTGATGATGTTAAATTTCCAAAAGGTGTGTTCAATTTAGTTAATGGCGATGGAGCAACAACAGGTGATGCTCTTACAAGTCATCCAGATATTGATATGATTTCTTTTACGGGATCAACAAGAGCAGGAGCTTTGATTTCACAAAATGCTGCTAAAGATTTTAAAAGAGTAAGCTTAGAATTAGGTGGCAAGGGTGCAAATATAATTTTTAAAGATGCTGATCCAGAAGCTATTGAAAGAGGTGCTTTAAGATGTTTTAGAAATTCTGGACAATCTTGTAATGCGCCGACAAGAATGTTAGTTGAAAAATCAATGTATGAAGAAGCTATTGGAAGATTAAAAAAATATACCGAAAGTTTTGAGGTGGGTGATCCCAAAAAAGAAGGAGAACATATAGGTCCAGTTATTTCAAAAACTCAATACAATAAAATACAAACTTTAATCCAAAAAGGAATAGATGAAGGTGCAAAATTAGTTGCTGGAGGAATAGGTAAACCTGATGGACTAGACAAAGGTTACTTTGTTAAACCGACTGTTTTTGCAGATGTAAATAATAATATGGAAGTAGCAAGAACAGAAATTTTTGGACCTGTTTTATCTGTTATTCCATTTGAAACAGAAGAAGATGCAATTAAAATTGCAAATGATACTGCTTATGGACTAACAAACTATATCCAAACTCAAGACTCTCAAAAAGTACAAAGAGTTGCAAGAAAATTAAGATCTGGAATGGTTGATGTTAATGGAGCTGGTATTGCAGTTGATGCACCTTTCGGTGGTTTTAAACATTCTGGAATAGGTCGAGAAGCAGGTGAACACGGTTTAGAAGAGTTTTTAGAAGTGAAAGCAGTAGGTGGTTGGAGTTAATTTACTGATTTATCTTTTACACCTTCTAAAAATTTAAGACATTTTTTCATTTCATTTAATTCTATGAACTCGTCAATTTTGTGGGCTTGTTCTATGGATCCAGGCCCACAAACAACTGTACTGATTCCTAATTCTTGAAATAAACCAGCCTCTGTACCAAAAGAAACTACTTCTCTAGAATTATCACCAGTTATATTTGATACAAATTCACATGCTTCAGACTCTTCTAATCTATTAAAACCAACAACTTCACCAATCACTTCTTTTTTAATGTAAGAATCTGGAAATATTTTTTTCATTTCAGGTAGGAGTACTTCATTTGCATATTTATCAATTTCATTAGTAACAAATTCCCCATCTTTTTTAACAACTGGTCTTGTTTCCCATTCAACACTACATTTATCTGCAATGACATTATGGGCAATACCACCTTTAATTCCACCAATTGATAAAGTTGAATGTGGAGGATCAAAAATACTATCTTTTTGAACTCTTTTTTTTAATTCTTCTCTAATTTCTAAAAGTTTTCCAACATATCTGGTAGCATATTCAGCTGCATTTACTCCTAAATGTGGTTTAGAACTATGTCCCGCAAGTCCTCCAAAGTGAACTGTGTATTCATTCATACCTTTGTGGGCATCAATAATTTTCATTTTAGTTGGTTCACCAATTATACAAATTCCATTTTTGATATCTCTTTTTTTTAATTCCTCTATTAATAAAGGAGCTCCAATACATGCAGTCTCTTCATCAAATGTGTAACAGAAATGCAAGTCTCTATCTAAATTACTTTCTTTGAAAATAGGTGCATAAGCAAGTGTACATGCAATAAAACCTTTCATATCACATGAGCCTCTTCCATATAATTTATCATTTTTAATATTTGCAACAAATGGATCACTGCTCCAACCTTTAGACACTGGAACCACATCAGTGTGTCCGGATAATATGATTGGTTTTTTTGTGCTTTTATTTTTTGCTTTTATAGTTCCAAAAAGATTAACTCTTTTTTTATCATCATCATAAACTTTGAAAGTATCTATACCGATGTTCTTTAAAATTTTTTCACAATAATCAATTAAATTACTGTTATCTTGACCTGAGATAGTTTTAAATGCGATTAAGTCTGTTAAAATCTTGATTGATTTTTCATATAAATTGTTATCTATACTCATAAACTTAAAACACTATATTATATTATGATTAAAGAGCAAATTACCTATAAGGATTTTGATAAAGTAGATATTAGAATTGGTACTGTAATCTCTGTAAAAAAAAATGAAAAAGCCAGGAAACCTTCATTAGTTATTGAAGTTGATTTTGGAAGCAAAATTGGTACTAAACAATCTTCAGCTCAAATTACTCATTATTATAATGAGGAGAATTTAAAAGGAAAACAAGTTATTGCTGTTTGTAATTTTCCTGAAAAAAATATTGCTGGAATAGTTTCTCAAGTATTGGTTTTAGGAGCAATTGATGCCGATGGCAAGGTTACACTTGTTCATCCCTCTCAAAAAGCAGAAAATGGACTACCGATCGCTTAGTAATGCATCCTGAAATTCTCTCTATAACTTTATTTGGAATAGTTGCTGCATTTACTCCTGGACCAAATAATTTCGTTGCTTTCTACTCTGGTTTCAATTTTGGTATTCTAAGAACACTACCTCATATAATTGGTGTAACTTTAGGATTCCCTTTTTTATTGTTATGTTTAGCTTTAGGGCTGATAAATATTTTTAAGCTTTATCCTTTAATTCAAGAAGTATTAAAATATTTAGGAACTTTATTTTTAATTTATTTAGCATACAAAATTTCTTTTTCAGGACCCTCGGATCAGGAAAATAAAAATAAAAATCCAATTATGTTTCATGAAACCTTTATTTTTCAATTTTTAAATCCTAAAGGAGTTATTGCATCAATTATTCTTGTTTCTACTTATATAAATCCAGGTGAAACCTTTGTAAGTTATACGACTCAAATTTTAATTATGGCCTTAATTGTTTCAGTGACCAGCATAACTCTGTGGACTTTTTTAGGTAAATTTTTCAGGAAATTTGCGACAAATCAGAAATTTATTAATTACTTTAATTATGCTATGTCACTGCTTCTTTTAACAAGCATTATAACTTTTTATTTGTAATATGACCCCAGGAAACAAAAATTCTTATAATTCACTTAAAAAAATCACAGTTAATAAAAAGGATTACAACTATTACTCATTAAATGAAGCAGAAAAAAATGGACTTGATGGAATAAATAAACTTCCAAAATCTCTTAAAGTTTTACTAGAAAATTTATTAAGATACGAAGACGATTTAAGTGTAACGAAATCTCAAATAGAAGCGATTAAAAACTGGTTAAAGACAAAAAAATCTAAAACTGAAATTGCATATAGACCAGCAAGAGTTTTGCTTCAAGATTATACAGGAATACCTGCGGTTGCAGATTTAGCTGCAATGAGAGAAGCAGTCAAAGAAAAAAATAAAGATCCAAATACAATAAATCCATTATCTGCAGTTGATCTTGTAATTGATCACTCTGTACAAGTCGACCAATATGCAAAAGCAGATTCTTTTGAAAAAAATGTCGATATAGAATTTGAAAGAAATGGTGAGAGATATTCTTTTTTAAAATGGGGACAACAGGCATTTGATAATTTTAGAATAGTTCCACCAGGAACAGGAATTTGTCATCAAGTAAATCTAGAATATTTATCAAAAGTTGTTTGGTCAGAAGAATTTAAAGAGGAAAAATATCTTTTTCCAGATACTTTAGTCGGAACAGACAGTCATACAACAATGGTAAATGGCTTATCTGTTTTAGGATGGGGTGTTGGAGGAATTGAAGCTGAAGCAGGAATGTTAGGTCAACCAATTTCTATGTTAATACCAGAAGTAATTGGTTTTGAAATGAAAAACAAATTGCCAGAAGGTACCACTGCAACAGATTTAGTTTTAACTGTTGTTAAAATGTTAAGAGATAAAGGTGTGGTTGGTAAGTTTGTTGAGTTTTATGGAGAGGGTTTAAAAAATTTAACTCTTGCAGATAGAGCTACAATTGCAAACATGGCACCAGAATATGGTGCTACTTGTGGCTTTTTTCCCATAGATGAAGAAACATTAAAGTATTTAAAATTTTCTGGAAGAGATCAACAAACTGTTGATATCGTAGAAAATTATGCCAAGGAACAAGGTTTATGGGCGAGTAACGAGATAGAATTTACTGACATTATATCTTTAGATATGTCCACAATTGTACCAACTATTTCAGGACCAAAAAGACCTCAAGACAAAGTTCTTTTAACAGATGCACCTAGTTCGTTTAAAAAAGTATTACAGGAAGCTACAAATAAAAATGAAAAATCAATTTCAAAAGTAACAAATACAGATTATGAAATTAAAGATGGTTCAATATTAATTGCAGCAATAACATCTTGTACGAACACTTCTAATCCAAATGTTCTAATTGGGGCTGGACTATTAGCTAAAAAGGCTATTGAAAAAGGTTTACAAGTTAAACCCTGGGTAAAAACTTCTTTAGCACCTGGATCACAAGTCGTTACAGACTATTTGGCAAAAGCTGGATTAAACATTTATTTAGATCGGCTTGGATTTAATTTAGTAGGATACGGGTGTACAACTTGCATTGGAAATTCAGGGCCACTTCCAGAAAATATTGTAGAAGCAATTCAAAAAGAAAATATTTATGCGGTTTCAGTTTTATCAGGAAATAGAAATTTTGAGGGAAGAATTTCTCCACATATAAAAGCTAACTATCTGGCTTCACCTCCACTTGTTGTTGCATATGCAATAGCTGGGCATATGGAAGTTGATTTGTACAAAGATCCATTAGGAAAAGATAAACAAGGAAAAGATGTATTTTTAAAAGATATTTGGCCTTCCAATAAAGAGATAGAAGATATTTTAAAAGATTCACTTAATGCAGAGATGTTTATACAAAGATATTCAAATGTTTCTGAGGGTCCAACTCAATGGCAAAAAATTAAAACTGATAAAAGTAGTATCTATAATTGGGATAAGGGATCAACATATGTTAAAAAACCTCCATTTTTTGACTCGTTACCAGATAAACCAGACGGATTTAAAGAAATTAAGGATGCAAGACCGTTATTAATTTTAGGTGATATGGTTACTACTGACCATATATCGCCAGCTGGCAGTATTCAAAAAGATAGTCCAACTGGTGAATATTTCATGGAACACCAAATTTTACCTAAAGATTATAATTCATATGGTTCAAGAAGAGGTAACCATGAAGTTATGATGCGAGGAACTTTTGCAAATATAAGAATTAGAAATGAAATGGCTCCTGGTACAGAAGGTGGTTTTACAAAGTTATATCCTGAAGAAAAAGTTCTTCCTGTCTATGATGCAGTTGTTGAATATAAAAAAAGAGGAACAGATTTAGTTGTAATAGGCGGTAAAGAGTATGGAACTGGATCATCTAGAGATTGGGCAGCTAAAGGAACAAAATTACTTGGGATAAAAGCAGTAATCGCAGAGAGTTTTGAGAGAATTCACCGATCTAATTTGATTGGAATGGGAATATTGCCATTACAATTTATTGATGATGTAAATAGAAAAAATCTAAAATTAATCGGTTCTGAATTAATTAGCATTCTAAATATAGAAAAGGGCGTTAATCCCTCAGATGAAGTGAAAGTCGAAATTAAATATACTTCTGGCGAAATAAAGAAAATTAAAACTTTATGCAGAATTGATACAAAAAATGAATTAGAGTATTATAAAAATGGAGGTATTCTTCAGTACGTTTTAAGGAATATGATTTAGCTATGGACGAGGATTTATCAATTATAAATACTAATACTAGAAATGAAAAAATTAAGAATTTTTTTATTAACAATAAAAATAAAATTATTTCAGGTATAATTATTTTAATAATTATTATAGTAGGTGTTTTCAGTTACGATAAATATTTAATTAATAAAAAAAAAGATATCTCAGATACTTATAATTCAATAATCATTGATTATTCAGAAAAAACAAAAGAAAAAACAGCTAGCAGCCTGATTGAAATTATAAACAAGAAAGATCCAACTTATTCACCTTTATCTCTTTATTTCATCATTGATAATAATCTTGTAAGTGATCAGTCTAAAATCAATTCATTATTTGATATATTGATCAATGATACTTCATTAGACAGTGAGATTAACAACTTAATTATATACAAGAAGGCACTCTACAATGCAGATAACGCTCAAGAGAGCGATCTTCTAAATATGTTAAATCCACTGATCAATTCAAAAAGTGTATGGAAATCACATTCTTTATATTTAATGGCAGAATATTTTTATGCAAATGATCAAAAACAAAAAGCTAAAGAGTTTTTTAATCAGATAATAGGTTTAGAAAATCCACATCCAGAAATTAAGACTCAAGCTCAAAAAAGAATAAATAGAGATTTAAGTGATTAAATTATTA
>CACNCB010000011.1 GCA_902618695.1 uncultured Pelagibacteraceae bacterium
GTTTGGAGATCTTAGTTGCTTTTCTCCAAGCTTATGTTTTTGCAATCTTAACCTGCATCTATTTAAATGATGCATTAAATTTACACCATTAATAACATAGGAGGATATAATGGAATTAGAAGCAGCAAAAATGATCGGAGCAGGTTTAGCGGCAATTGCTTTAGCTGGAGCCGGTATAGGTATCGGAATAATTTTTGGAAATTATTTGTCTGGTGCAATGAGAAATCCATCTGCAGCACAAAAACAATTTCCTAACTTGCTTTTAGGTTTCGCACTTGCAGAAGCTACAGGATTATTCGGATTAGTAGTCGCATTGATCATTCTTTTTGCGTTTTAAATTAATGGTTAAAAAAATATATTTTCAGTTAATATTTTTTAGCTTCTTTTTTATTAAAGAAACTTTTGCAGCTGAAAGTGGGGGTATGCCTCAATTAAATCCAGAGTTTTGGATTTCTCAAATTTTTTGGTTAGTACTTACTTTTGGAATTATGTATTTGATTCTATCTAAACTAATACTACCGAAAATAAGTAACAACTTAGAGGCGAGAAAATCTCAAATATTAGAAAATATTGAGGCTGCTGAAAAACAAAGAGAAGATAGTGATGCAAAACTAAAAGAATATGATGAAATTATATCTAAGAGCAAACTTGAGGCTAATAACATTTTCAATCAAGCAAGAGAAAAAGCACTAAAAGACATTGGTGCAAAAAGAGAAGTTCTTGAGAAGCAAATTGATAATGAAATTGCTGAGGCTGAAAAAGAAATAGATATACTAATAAAGAATGCACCAGATAAAATAAATAAAATAGCTATTGAGACTTCATCTGAGTTATTACAAAAACTTATTGGTGCTGATGTAAATAATAGTAGCATATCTGCAATTGTCGACGATCTATCTAAAAGAAATGGAGATAAATACTATGGCAATTGATGCAACATTTTGGGTGGCTATATCATTTATTATTTTTTTTTGGAGTATTAATATATTTTAAAATCCCTCAAAAAGTTTTGGAAATGCTGGATAAAATGATATCCGACATTAAGAATGAAATAGATGAGAGTGAAAAATTAAGAACAGAGGCAAAAGCATTATTAGATAACTCTCAAAAAAAACTAGATACAGCTCAATCGGTAAGAAATGAAATTTTAGAAAATGCCAAAAAAGATGTGGATAGATTGATAATTGAGATGAATGATAAATTTCATAAATCCTCTGAAATTAAAAAAAATTTGACAGAAAATAAAATTAATCAAATGAAAGAAGCTGCTTTAAAAGAAATTAAAGATGCGTCAATAAAGATTGCGGTGGACTCGGTTAAAAAAATAATAACTACATCAGTAGATAAGTCAAAATTAGACGCAGTGTTTCAAAAAAATTTAGACGAAACTAAGGAAGAGTTAAAGAAAATTAACTCATAATACACTTACAATTTTACAAAAAAGCTATAAATTATTAAAATGAACTCTATAGTCATTGGATCAGGATTTGGTGGGATCGCAGCAGCACTAAGACTTAAGGCAAAAGGACATAAAGTAAAATTAATAGAAAAACACCCAGACCTAGGTGGTAGAGCTAGAGTTTTTAAAAGAAATGGATTTATATATGATGCTGGACCAACAGTAATTACTGCACCCTACTTAATTAATGAATTGTTTGAGTTATTCAACAAGGATCCCAAAAATTATATAGAATTAACCCCACTTAAAATTTGGTATCAATTTATTTTTGAAGATAAAACCAAGTTTAATTACTCTGGTGATGAAAGAGAAATGAAAAAACAAATTGAGAACCTTAGCAAAGAAGATGTAAATGGATATGAAAAATTAGTTAATTTTACAAAAAAGATATTTGACAAAGGTTTTTTAGAACTTGCAGATGTGCCATTTGATAAACCTTTTGTAATGATGCAACAATTACCTGCTCTATTAAAACTTAAAAGTTATAAATCAGTTTACTCACTTGTTTCATCTTACATAAAAAATGAAAAATTGAGAAGAATGCTTAGCATGCATCCTTTGCTGGTTGGGGGAAATCCTTTTACTACCACTTCTATTTATGGATTAATTCTTTATTTAGAAAAAAAATGGGGAATACATTATTCAATTGGAGGAACAGGAAATATAATTAAAGGTTTTGAAAAATTAATGAATGAGGTTGGTATCGAAATATTAAAAAAAAGTGAGG
The DNA here is from genome assembly GCA_902618695.1 of uncultured Pelagibacteraceae bacterium. Lineage (GTDB taxonomy): Bacteria > Pseudomonadota > Alphaproteobacteria > Pelagibacterales > Pelagibacteraceae > Pelagibacter. Next base: position 2,187 of record CACNCB010000011.1, read on the forward strand.
TAACTGAAATTATTACAAAAAATAATAAAATAAGTGGTGTGAAATTAAATAATGAAAATGAAATTGGTGCAGATAATGTTGTTTGTAATGCAGATCCGCCTGCATTTTATGAGAAAATGTTGAGCAAAAGCAACAAGAATTCCATGTTATTTAATTGGAAAAAAAATCGAATGGAATATTCTATGGGTTTATTTGTTTACTATTTTGGAACAAAAAAAATTTATGAGAATGTTGAACATCATACAATAAAGTTTGGAAACAAGTATAAAGAACATCTGGATGATATATTTGATAAGAAAAAATTAAATAATGATATTAGCTATTACCTTCATAGACCTACAGCGACTGATAAAACTATGGCTCCAGAAGGAAATGATTGTTTTTATGTGTTAGTGCCTGTTCCTAACAATCAGTCAAAAATAAATTGGGAAACTGAAGGTAAAAAAATGAAAAATCTTGTAATTGAAAAAATGGAAAAAGACTTAATGCCGGATCTTAAGAATAATATAGTTGAGGATTTTTACCTAACACCTGATTACTTCGAAAAGGAATTAAATACAAAATTTGGATCAGGGTTTTCAATTCAACCTAAATTTACACAATCTGCATACTTTAGATTTCATAATAAATCAGAAATATATGATGGTTTGTACTTTGTTGGTGCTGGCACACATCCTGGGGCCGGTGTTCCAGGTGTTCTCTCTTCAGCAAAGGTTTTAGATAAATTATTTTAATGTTAACAAAGAATTATTTAGCTATTTACGCAAAATCTTTTAATTGGGCAGGTTTTTTTTTACCAAAAAAAACATATGAAAAATGCTCTGCGCTTTATGATTTTTGTAGAGAAGCAGATAATATTGCTGACGATGCAAACAAGATTGAAATAAAAAAAGATAATTTTATTAAATTTAGAAATAATTTTTTTAATAAAAATTATGATGATCCAGTTATTAAAAACATGTGGGATCTTATTAATGAATTTAGTATTTCAACTAAAATTGTAGACGATTTATTTGAGGGTATTAATTCTGATATAAAAGAAAATGTTAAACTAAATTCAAAAAAAGAATTATTAATTTATTCCTATAGGGTAGCTGGAACAGTTGGATTAATGATGGCTAAAATATTGAATGTTCACAAAGAGCAATCTCTAAAATCAGCCATTGATCTTGGGATTGCTATGCAATTAACAAATATTTCTAGGGATGTAATAGAAGATAAAAAAAGCAATAGATTTTATATCAATGAAAGTTTTGAGGATATAAAAACTACAATCAAGCTTTCAGAAAAGTTTTATGAAAACTCATTTTACTCAATAAAAGAAATACCATTAAGTTTCAGATTTTCTATTTTAGTTGCAAGAAGGGTTTATAGAAAAATAGGATATAAAATTTTAAATAAAGAAAACATAGAAAATTATAAAGAGTCAGGAAAAATTTATGTTTCAAATATTGAAAAAATTATTGAAACTTTTTTATCTATTTTTGACTTAATTAAGTTATCACTTATAAATAAAAATGATGATAATATTATTCATGATCATAATTTAATTAATGAAGAAATAAATTTAAATGAAAGAATTTGATTACATAATTATAGGCGGAGGTTGCGCAGGTCTTTCATTAGCATATGAGCTGGAAGTTTATGATAAATTTAAAGATAAAACTTTAGCAATTATTGAGCCAAGAGAAGATTATAAAAGAGATAAAACTTGGTCATTTTGGAAAGTTTTTTCACACAATTTCGATGACTGTGTCAAAAAGAGTTGGAATAATTTTACAATAAATACACCCAATAATACAAAATATGTAGATTGCGAACCTACACCATATCAAACGATAGATAGTGGTTTGTTCTACGAAAAAATACTTTCAAAACTTAAATTAAATAAAAATATTCAGTTTTTTAAAAGTATTGATCAAATAGATAAATCAAATTCAATTGTATTTAATAGTGTATCTAGTTTTGAGAATAAACAGAGTGAGTTATGGCAACACTTTTGTGGAGTTGAAATAGAAACAGATGAAGACTTCTTTGATGAAGAAATATTCAATTTGATGGACTTTGCTTGTGATCAAAGAAATAAAGTTCATTTTTTTTATACGCTACCATTTACAAAAAGAAACGCCTTAGTTGAAACTACTTGGATATCTGAACTAAATAATGAAAAACTAAAAGATTATGATGAACAAATTGATAATTATTTAAGTAAACATTTAAATATTAGAAACTGTAAAATTAATTTCAAAGAAACTGGAGCAATCCCACTTTTTAGACAAAAAAATGTAAATAAATTTAATGAAATTTATATAGGCTCAGCAGGTGGAATGACTAGATTAAGTACGGGCTATACTTTCCTAAATATTCAAGAACAAAGCAGATATATAAGAGAAAACATAGAAAATATAAAAAATGTAAATCTATTTAAAATAAATTCAAAATATGATTTTTTAGATAAAATCTTATTGAGGGTTCTTAAAAACAATTCCAATGAAATGGGAAGTATATTTTTCAAAGTTTTTAATTCAAAACCTAAAACAGCTATCAATTTTTTATCAAATAAAAGCAGTTTTTTTGAAGATTTAGAAGTAATTCTAAAAATGCCAAAGTGGAAATTTTTAAAAGAATTAATTTAAGATGATCAATAAAATAAAAAAGATAAATCTAAATCATTCATTTATTTTTTTCTTTGTTGTAAACCTTTTTTGTATTTTGCTTTTTAAGTTTAACAATTTTAATATTTCATCAATTTTTTGTTTACTTTTAATATTAATTATAGGTGTTTCTCATGGGTCTTTAGATCATATTAAAGGAAAAAAGCTGCTGAGATTATTTAATATAAAATCAACTTATATATTCTATATCACGTATCTTTTAATTGCAGCAATAGTAATACTAACTTGGATAATATTGCCATCAATAACTTTAATTGTTTTTTTAATGATTGCTTCCTATCACTTTGGAAAAGAGGATACACAATTTTTGATTAATGATAAATCTTATTTCACTCAAATCCTTTATTTTTTTAAGGGATTTTTAATTATACTTGCTCCTTTATATTTTCATTTTCAGGAAACAATAGCGATTTTTTAAATTATTATTAATAGATAATGAGGCATTTTATTCAGGTTTAAATTTTATTGAGACACATAATGTAATTCAAATAGGAATATTCTGTAGCACCCTGTCTAGTATTTTTCTTTTCCTAAAGAATTTTGAAATCAAAAAATTTGTAGTTTTTTTAGATTATTTTTCTATTTTAATTTTAAATTACTATTTATCTCCACTGATAGCTTTCACTGTTTATTTCTGTTTTTTTACACTCGATTAGACATTCAATTTCACTAGCTATTGATCTTGATCCAAATAGTTTAGTTAATGGATTTACATTGTTTGTTAAAAAAGCTTTACCATTAACAATTTTGACAACTATTTTTTCTTTTATTGCTATATATTTGCTAGAAAATTCATACAATTTGGATAGTGCAATTTTAAAAGTAATATTTATAGGTTTGGCGTCTTTAACCTTTCCACATATATTGCTGGAATATTTTCTAGAAAAAAATGAAAAATAAAGTATTAAAAATATTATTATCTGCGCCCCGTGGATTTTGTGCCGGGGTAGAAAGAGCAATTGAAATAGTTGAAAAATCTATACAAAAATTTGGAGCTCCAGTTTATGTGCGTCATGAAATAGTCCATAATAAATATGTTGTAGATGATTTAAAAAATAAAGGGGCAATATTTGTCGAAGAGCTGGAGGAAATAAAAGATAAATCAAGACCAGTAATTTTTTCAGCACATGGTGTTCCAAAAAAAATACCTGAAGATGCAAAAAATTATAAAATGACTTATGTGGATGCCACATGTCCACTTGTCTCTAAGGTTCATAGAGAAGCAGAAAATCTTAATAAAGCTGGTTACCATATAATTTTAATTGGTCATGAAAATCATCCAGAAGTAATTGGAACTATGGGTCAATTAAATGAAGGTTCTATAGATCTAATCCAAAATGAGGAAGATGCTAAAAACTATCAAAATAAACTAGATAAAAAATTGGCATATATTACTCAGACTACTTTGTCAGTTGATGATACAAAAGAAATAATCAAAATTTTAAAAACAAATTTTCCTAATTTAAAAGAACCAATGAAAGAAGATATTTGTTATGCAACTACAAACCGTCAAATGGCAGTAAAAAATATTGCAAAAAATTGTGATATGTTTTTTGTTATTGGAAGTAGAAACTCTTCAAATTCTGTTAGACTAGTTGAAGTGGCAAAAAAATCAGGGTGTGAAAATTCACAACTTATTCATTCAGAAAGCTCAATACCATTTGATCAAATAGAAAATTGCAATACTATAGGTATATCTTCAGGAGCATCTGCGCCAGAAATATTGGTTAAAAATTTTATTAATGATTTAAAAAATAAATTTTCTATAAGTATCGATGAAGTTGAAATAATTAAAGAAGATGTAATATTTAAAGCTCCCAAAAAATTAAATTAAAAATGGCCGTCTATACAAAAATAAATCAAAAAGAAATTAATATTATTAATAAAAATTTTAATATTAATAAAGTAATAAGCTTTATAGGTATCAAGCAAGGAATAGAAAACACAAACTATCTTCTTAAATCAAAAAAGAAAAAATACATTTTAACTATATTTGAAAAAAGAGTCTTACAAAAAGAAATACCTTTTTTTATGAAATTGATGGATAATTTAAATAATTCAAAAATAAATTGTCCTAAGCCTCTGAAAACTAGGAATAATAAATATCTAATTAAATTAAAAAATAAAACAGCATGTATTGTATCATTCTTAGAAGGTAAAGATAAAAAAATATTAAATATAAATGATTGTTATACAGTTGGTAAAACAATTGCTCGAATGCATGTGGTCACAAATAGAATGAAGCTTAATAGAAAAAATTCGATGGGTATTAAGAATTTAAAACCTTTGTTGGAAAGTATTAAATTTAAGTCAAAAAAGTTTTCAAATTTAAAAGTATTCTTAAACAATAACCTAAAAGATATTAATAAAAATTGGCCTAAACAATTGCCCAAAGGTATTATACATGGTGACTTATTTATAGATAATATCTTCTTCAAAAAAAATAAATTTTCTGGAATTATTGATTTCTACTTTGCTGCTAATGATTATTTTATGTATGAAATTGCTATTTGCATCAATGCTCTTTGTTTTGATTATAAAAAAAGGAAATTCTATTTAAATAAGAAAAAAATTAAAAATTTAATCAAGGGGTATGAAAGTGTTAAAAAAATTTCAATGAAAGAAAAAAAATCTATAAATATTTTGTGTAGAGGTGCAGCATTAAGATATTTATTAACAAGATTGTATGACTACTCAAATACACCAAAAACAGCATTGATTAAAATTAAAGATCCTAATGAATATTATCAAAAATTACTTTCTCACAATAATTTAAGTTCATTTAAAGATTATTTAAATTAATGATTACAATTTACACAGACGGTTCTTGTTTAACAAATCCAGGTAATGGTGGATGGGCTGCAATTATAAATGATGGAAAAGAAATAAAAAAAATTAGTGGTAACGAAAAAAATACAACAAATAATAGAATGGAGTTGTTAGCCCCAATTAATGCATTAAAAGATATGAAGCCTGGTGTTGAAATAAAAATATATACTGACTCTCAATACGTAAAAAATGGAATAACTGAGTGGATTAATACTTGGTTAGCTAATAATTGGAAAACCTCAAAAAAAGAAGATGTTAAAAATAAAGATTTATGGATTGATCTATATAATTTAAATAAATCGCTTAATATTAAATGGAATTGGGTTAAAGCTCATGATGGAAACCCCTTAAATGAAGAGGTGGACTTACTAGCTAAAAAAGCAGCAAATTTAGATTAATTTTAAAAAATTTTGAGCTGCTGAAATTTCACAAGTGGCAGTATCTTCTTCTGCTTGTATTTTCTTTACAACATTGTCGTCAATTAACATTGTATATCTTGCTGACCTCATTCCCTGACCCCGATCGTGTCTATCTATTTCTGCTCCAATTGATTTAGTAAATTCACAATATGGGTCTGCAGCCATAAATATTTTATCTTCAACTTTTTGACTATCACCCCATGCTTTCATCACATTTGGATCATTAACTGAAACACAAATAATTTTTGTAACCCCTTTATTCTTTGCATCCTCGTAGTCATTTACATACCCTGGAAGATGTTTTGTGGAACAAACTTTTGTAAATGCTCCAGGAACACCAATCACAATTGTTTTATGGTTTTTAAAAACCTCTGCTGTAGTTATTTTTTTTGCTGCTCCACTTGAGTCTAAATAATAAAATTCTGAATTTGGAAGTTGTTCCCCTTCTTTAATTTTCATTTTGTTTTACCTTTAATATAGTTTTTAATTTTTTCTAAATTATTTTCAACTATATCATATTCTTCTTTTTCATTCAAAATAAACTCAAGTTCTTTTGGTAAATCAGATTTTAAATTAATAGCTTTGGAAACGGCGTCAGGAAATTTACATGGATGTGCAGTCGCTAGTACAATATTATTTCCTTTTAAGTTATGTTTGTCGAAAGCACCATATCCAATTGCTGTGTGTGGATCTAAAACTACAGAAAATTTTTCATACACCTTTTTAATAACCTCCAAAGTCTCATTCTCACTCAGACTAGCGGATAAAAAATTTTCTCTAATTTTATTTAATTTATCATCACCAATTAAATATTTTCCATTCTCTTTAATATTTTTCATATCTAATGAAGTCTGTTCATCGTCCTTATTATTAAGATCGAATATAAGTCTCTCGAAATTACTAGCTATTTGAATATCCATACTAGGAGAAATAGTTTCTGAAACCTTTTCTGCTTCATAACTACCTTTTGATATTGCTCTATGTAAAATGTCGTTTTGATTAGTTGCAACAATTAATTTATTTATAGGTAAGCCCATTTTTTTGGCTAAATATCCAGCATAAACATCTCCAAAATTTCCTGTTGGTACTGAAAAATTTGTTGGTTCACCTGTATTTTCAACCAATGAATAACTATAAAAATAATAAACACTTTGAGCAATAATCCTTGCCCAATTAATAGAGTTTACCCCTGACATTTTGATATCATTTGAAAACTGCTTATCCGCAAACATAGATTTAACCAGGTTTTGACAATCATCAAAATTTCCCTTTATAGCTATATTAAATACATTTTTATATTTCCCCGTTGTCATTAATTTTCTTTGAACTTGTGAAATACGATTGTCTGGATGAAGCACAAAAATATTAACATTTTTTTTACCTTTAATTGCATCAATTGCTGCAGCACCAGTGTCTCCAGATGTGGCAACAACAATATTAATTTTTTGATTTTCATTGTTTAAGTAATATTCATAAAAGTTACCTAAAAGTTGCATAGCAACATCTTTAAAAGCTAGAGTAGGACCATGAAATAATTCTAATATTGTTTTGTCTCCAATCTTTATAGAATCTACAACGTTGTCTTTTCTAAATGTGGAATAAGATTTATCAATAATTTTACTCATTTCAGATTCAGACATAAAATTACCAATAAATGGATAAATAATTTTTTTTGCTAACTCTGAATAACTAAGTTTTTTTAAATCTTTAATTTCATTTTCCCCATATTCCACTAATGCTTCTGGAATAAATAAACCTCCATCATCGGCAAGACCTTTAATGAAAACGTCTTTAAATTCAAAGGTTTTTGATGTGTCTCTTGTACTTACATATCTCATTTAATAATTTTTTTTCCTAAAATATAAATATATTAAAAGAATTGAAATCGCCATAGAAAACCAAGTAATTGCATACTTCTTATGATTATTTGAAATTTTAGCAGTAATCACTCTTGGTTTTGGAATTTTATAATCACCGTTTAAATAAATGACATACTCTGAAAAATTTCTACCAGTAAATTTCAAAATATCTTCTCTATCCAAAGTAAACCAATAATTTTTTTCAATATCATTTTCAGGCTTGAATGTACTTGGTTTAGTTTGAAGCTTAAGAGTACCGACTATTTGATTTTGATCAACTAAATTTATTTCAGGTAGGTCTTTTTTTTCAAAAGGTATCCATCCCCTATTCACTAAGTAATTTTCATCACCAATTTTTATTGGATTAATTACTTCAAATCCAGGTTTCCCTGTATCATTTAAATTGTACAAGTAAATTTGTTTGTCAAAATCAATATCTCCACTTGTCTTTATTCTAAGATAGTTTTTTTTTTCAATATTGGATAATTCCACTGGGTCGTTTTTTAGAGAATTTTCTATTTGCTCAATTAATTCTAATTTCCAATTTAATCTATAAATTTGCCAAAACCCTAAGGAGAGAAGAGTGAAAATAATAAAATAAACAAATACTGAAAATAGAAATTTATTCTTCAAGGATAAATATTAACTTCCCCAAATATATATTGCAGCAAATAAGAAGAGCCACACTACGTCAACAAAATGCCAGTACCAAGCAGCTGCTTCAAATCCAAAATGATGATCTTTCGTGAAATGACCAAGTCTTCCTCTCCACAAACATACCGCTAAAAAAATTGTTCCAATAATCACATGAAATCCGTGAAAACCTGTTGCCATATAAAATACTGCTCCATAAATATGGCCCGAGTAGGTAAAAGTAGCATGATGGTATTCATATGCTTGTAATAACGTAAAAAAGAAACCTAGTATTACTGTTAAAGTTAACCCTTGTATAAATCCTTTTCTATCATCCTCCAATAAAGAGTGATGGGCCCAAGTGACAGTTGTTCCTGATAATAATAAAACTAAAGTATTTATCAAAGGAATGTCCCAAGGATCAAATGTTTCAATATCTTTTGGTGGCCATACATTTCCAACAAATTCATTTGGAAACAAGCTAATGTCAAAGTAAGCCCAGAACCATGCAACAAAGAACATTACCTCTGAAGCAATAAATAAAGTCATTCCATATCTATGATGAATTTGAACAACAGGAGTGTGATGACCTTGATGTTCAGCTTCGATTACTACATCTCTAAACCACATATATGCACCATAAATTAACAAAGCTAAACCAAGATACATTCCCCATGAAATATCGTTATGCATATAAAAAATTGCACCTATAGCTAATACTAAACATGCAAAAGATGTATAGATTGGCCAGGGACTTGGATCAACTAAGTGGTAATCGTGTTTTTTTTCTACTGACATTTTTCGTGATTATGATTGTTTATAGTAATCTGTCGAGAAAAAAGTGTACGACATAGTTACATCTTGTAGATTTTTTGTAGTTGGATCGTTCACAAGGTCAGGGTCTAAATAGAAAGTCATTACGTAAGTTGCCTTCTCTCCAGCCTTCAACTCTTGTTTTTCAAAACAAAAACATCCTAATTTACTGTAGTATTTGCCAAAACTTGCTGGTGAAACATTAAAACTAGCTACACCATGAGTCGTTTCGTTTCCTAAATTTTCAACTTCAAATTCAATTCTGTTAACCTGGCCAACTTTCACATCAATAACGTTTGATTTTGCTTTAAAATTCCAATCAAGATTATTAACATTTGTATCAAACCTCACACTTACAACTTTGTCTAAAACTATTTTTGGAGCTTCTTTTGAAACCTGGGTTGTCCCTCCAAAACCAGTGACTCTACAGAACAAATCGTACAAAGGCACTGCTGCAAAAGACAATCCTAACATAAGGACAAAAATCCCAGCTAAAAGTAAAGGAGTTAATGTTTTGCCTTTAATCATATCTGTCTATCAAATACTCCAACGTTGTATAAAGTAAAAATAAATAAAAATACCATAAATGCTAAAATTGCTATAGCAGTTATGATATTTTTTTTCTTCGTTTTTTTGTCAGGTGTTATCATAAAATTTTATCAACTAAAAAAAGAACAAAAATTAAAAATAGATATAAAATTGAATATCCAAAAATTGATTTTGCTTTTTTTGCATCAAATTTGTTTTTTTTAAATTTATAAAGGTCGAAACATAAATAATTATAATAAATTGTCAAAATTAAAGATGGGATTAAAAAAGTTATACCTACAAAGCCAATTACGTAAGGCAAGATAATCAAAGGTAACATCGTTAAAGAATAAACAAATATGTTTAATTTTGTACTCTCAACTCCATCAGTTAAAGGAAGCATTGGAATTTTAGCTTTTTTATAATCATCAGATTTATACAAACTTAAAGCCCAAAAGTGTGAAGGAGTCCAAAAAAATATAATTAAGAAGAAAGTAATTGGTTCAAAAGACAAAGAATTAGTAGCTATAGTCCAGCCAATAACTGGAGGCAGTGCTCCTGCAGCTCCTCCGATTACAATATTCTGCGGAGTTTTTCTTTTTAACCAAATTGTATAAACAAATACATAAAACAAAATCGTAAACAGTAACAAAGCAGCTGATATTCTATTTGAGTAAAAATCGAGCGCAATTACAGAAAAGATCGAAAGAGAAATTCCAAATACTAGTGCTTGATTTCTATTTACCTTGCCTGTTGGAATTGGTCTTAAACAAGTTCTTGTCATAAGGGCATCTAAATCTGACTCGTACCACATATTCAAAGCCCCAGCTGCTCCTGCTCCAATTGAAACCAAAATAATTCCAATTATTGCGTCCTTTGTTGGGATTATATTGGGGGCCATTAATAAACCAACTGCACAAGTAAATATGACCAAAGACATTACTCTTGGTTTCATTAATTTAAATAATTCAGATAAATTAAAGGCGTCTTCTTGAGATAAGTTTCTATTTTTTAATTTAGACTTAATCATTAATTTAAAGTTAAAAAACCTTGTTTGCTATACTTAGCTAGTAGATTTTTCAACACCCTCTTCATCTTCAAACTTTGGTAATTCATCAAATGTATGAAAATTAGGTGGAGATGGTACAGTCCATTCTAAAGTTGTAGCGCCATCTCCCCATGGGTTTTGTGCTGCAGCCTTTTTCTTATAAAAAGCGTAAGCTAGGTTTATAAAAAATACTACTAATCCAATTACAGAAATATAAGAACCAATTGAAGAAATGTAATTCCATCCAGCAAAAGCATCTGGATAATCAGCATATCTTCTTGGCATTCCTGCAAGCCCTAAAAAGTGTTGTGGGAAGAAAACTAAGTTTACTCCAATAAACGTTAACCAGAAATGTAATTGACCCATCCACTCTGAGTATTCATAGCCAGTCATTTTTCCAAACCAGTAATAAAATCCTGCAAAGATTGCAAATACAGCTCCTAAAGATAACACATAATGAAAGTGAGCAACAACATAGTAAGTATCATGCATTGCAGTATCTACTCCAGCATTTGCTAGAACTACTCCTGTAACTCCTCCAACAGTAAATAAAAATATAAAACCTAGAGCCCAAACCATTGGTGTTTTAAATGAAATTGAACCACCCCACATAGTTGCTATCCATGAAAATATTTTTATTCCAGTTGGAACTGCAATGATCATCGTTGCAGCTAAAAAGTATGCTTTAGTGTCTGTACTTAAACCAACTGTATACATGTGGTGAGCCCAAACAACGAAACCAACTATTCCAATTGCAACCATTGCATAAGCCATTCCTAAGTATCCAAAAACTGGTTTTCTAGAAAATGTTGAAACAATATGACTGATCATTCCAAAGCCTGGTAAGATTAAAATATAAACTTCTGGGTGACCAAAGAACCAAAATAAATGTTGGAATAATACTGGGTCCCCACCAGTTTGTGCATCAAAGAAAGCTGTTCCAAAGTTCCTATCTGTAAGAAGCATCGTAATTGCTCCTGCTAAAACTGGTAATGATAACAATAATAAGAAAGCAGTTACTAATATTGACCAAGCAAATAATGGCATTTTGTGCAATGTCATGCCAGGTGTTCTCATGTTTAAAATTGTAGTAATAAAGTTTACTGCACCTAAAATTGAAGAAGCTCCTGCCAAGTGTAAACTTAAAATTGCAAAATCCATTGCTGGACCTGGTTGACCAGCTGTAGATGATAATGGAGGATATATTGTCCATCCACCACCAACACCTGTTTGACCTGGAGGGCCATCCATGAAAATTGACATTATTAATAATATAAAAGATGTGGGTAGTAACCAGAATGAAATATTATTCATTCTAGGAAAAGCCATATCAGGTGCACCAATCATAATTGGAACAAACCAATTTCCAAATCCACCAATCATTGCTGGCATCACCATAAAGAAGATCATGATCAAGCCATGACCAGTCACTAAGACATTATATAAATGATAGTTTCCACCTAAAATTCCATCACCAGGATGCATCAATTCCATTCTCATTAAAACTGAGAATGCTGTACCAATCACACCTGCAATAATTGCAAATATTAGATACATAGTTCCAATATCTTTGTGGTTGGTTGAATAAGCCCAACGTTTCCAACCGGTTGGTGTATGATGATCGTCGTGTGATGCTGTTTGTGTATACATATTATTTACTCGCTAGTTTTTTGAATTGATCTTCTTCATTAATTTCTTTTGCAAATTTGACTTTAGCGTCTAGCAACCACTCTTGATATTCTTCCTCAGTAACAACTCTAACTTCAATTGGCATAAACGCGTGTTTAATTCCACACAGTTCAGAACATTGACCATAATAAGTTCCAACTTTTTCTGCTTTAAACCAAGTTTCATTTATTCTCCCAGGCACAGCGTCTCGTTTTACTCCAAATGAAGGAAGTGCCCAAGCGTGTAAAACATCATTAGCAGTGATCATTACCTTAACAACTTTATTAACCGGAACAACCAATTCATTATCTACAGCTAACAGTCTTGGCTCGTTTTCTTTTAAGTCTTTAGTTTCAATCATGTAAGAGTCGAAGAAAATATTTTCATCTGGATACTCGTATCCCCAGTACCATTGATATCCTATAGCTTTAACAGTTATATCCGCTTTAGGTATTGTATCTTGTTTATATAAAATTTTAAATGATGGAACCGCCATCACGATTAAAATTAAACATGGAATTAAAGTCCATAAAACTTCAACAGCAACATTATGAGTTCTTTTTGATGGAACTGGATTTGCTGAGGCTCTGAATCTTATGCAGGCATAAACCATTAAAAATAGTACAAAAACACTAATTGCTATTATAATTGGTAACAACAATTTATCGTGGAAATTAACTATATCTCTCATAGTTTCGGAAGCAGCCTTTTGAAAGCCTAGTTGCCAATCATCTGGTTGATTAGCGAATGCGCTTGAAGTTATTAAGAATGTTAGAAATATATATAAAAATTTTTTCATTTTTTTACCCTATATAGAGTGTCTTTTAAAAAAATACACTTTTACTTTTAGCGACAAAATATCAATTAATGGCGTAATTTATGATCGATAGAGCAGAAATTACAGCGGTTTCAGATCTCAAGATGTTTTGATTGATTTTAACAGACTGAACACCATTGAATTTGAGAATCTCTTCCCTTTCCTCTTCAGAAAAATCTCCCTCTGGCCCTATGATTACGCAAGTGGGTTTAGTTGTTAACTTTGTAAGATCAATTTTTGTATTAGCAGTATTGAGGTCAGTAAATATTAAATCCATATCATTATTTAGAAAGCTTTTTAATTTTTGAGGATCCTCAATTGATGGAACTGTTATTCTATTTGACTGTTCAGCTGCTTCTATGATTACTTTTTCCAATCTCTCTTTATTTATCTTTCTAACAATCGTTCTTTCAAAGATAATTGGTAAAAACCTAGTTACACCAAGCTCTGTAGCTTTTTGGATCATAAAATTAAAGTAATTTGATTTGATTGGAGAGAAAGCTAGCCAGAGATCTTTGGTATTTTCTTTGTGTCTTAATTGTTTCGTAATATTAAATTCAACTATACTTTTATATATATTCAAAATTTTAGCTTCCCATTCACCACTGCTATTAAAAAGAGAAAAAACTTCTTTCTCTTTAAGTCTCATAACTTTTAAAACATAGTGAGATTGAGAATTATCAAGTTTGTCAGTCAAATTAAGAGATAAACTTTTTGAATAAAATAATCTAATGTTACTCATATTGATAAGTTAGTTTATGAAAAATATTAAAGCAATAATTTTTGATGCTTACGGCACTTTATTTGATGTCAACTCAGCTGCTGAAAAATGTAAAGATAAAATAGGTGATAAGTGGGAAGGTTTCGCCAATTATTGGAGAACAACACAATTAGAATATACTTGGCTAAGAAGCTTAATGAAACGTCATAAGGATTTTTGGCAAGTGACAGAGGACAGTTTAGACAAATCAATGAAAACTTATGAAATAGACTCTTCTATGAGAAATGAATTATTAAACCTTTATAAAATTCTATCAACTTTCAAAGAGGTGCCTGAAGTTTTAAAAGCATTAAAAGAAAAAGATTTTAAACTTGCTATTCTTTCAAATGGTACTCCTGATCTTCTTAATGAATTAGTTAAGAGTAATAATTTAGAAAATATATTTGAAGATATTTTTTCAATTGAAGAAGTTGGAGTTTATAAACCAGACTCTAAAGTTTACGATATACCAATTAAAAAATATAATATTAAAAAAAATGAAGTTGCTTTTTTAAGTGCTAACACTTGGGATATATCTGGTGGTGGAAATTATGGTTATAATTCTATTTGGGTTAATAGAAACAATAATACTTTTGATAATCTAGATTATGTACCAAAACATCAAGTTAAAGATCTCAGTAAGTTACTTGATATAATATAAATAATTCTTATTTATGAAATATGAAAAATATTGAAGTTAGTAAAATTATTGATCCTATTCCAGCTTCTGACGGTGCTGGAGTTAAATTAAAAAGAAGTATTGGTGTTGAGCCAAATTATTTTGATCCTTTTTTAATGCTTGATGAATTTGGTTCAGAAAATAGCAAGGATTATATAGCTGGTTTTCCACCCCACCCTCATCGAGGAATTGAAACAGTGACTTATATGTTGGCTGGAGATTTTGAGCATAAAGATAGTACAGGTGGTGAAGGTAGAATGACTGCGGGAGATGTTCAATGGATGAAAACAGGAAGTGGGATCATTCATTCAGAAATGCCTGCTATGAAAGAAGGAAGACTTCATGGTTTTCAATTATGGATTAACATGCCTGCTAAATTAAAAATGAGTAAGCCTGAATACATTTATATTGATGCAGATAAAATGAGTGTTCATAAAGATGATGAGAAACAAGTAAAAGTGA
The DNA here is from genome assembly GCA_902618695.1 of uncultured Pelagibacteraceae bacterium. Classification (GTDB taxonomy): domain Bacteria; phylum Pseudomonadota; class Alphaproteobacteria; order Pelagibacterales; family Pelagibacteraceae; genus Pelagibacter. The sequence goes on from CACNCB010000011.1 coordinate 17,377, forward strand.
TAGCTGGAAAATTTGAAAAAGCTGAAGGACCAGTAAAAGGTCATAACGTTGAACCGGTTTATTTTGATGTTGAACTCAACAAAAGTAAAGAATTTAATTTTAAATTACCATCTACTCACAATAAGTTTATTTATTTAATTAGTGGTGAAATTGAAATTGGAAAAGATAAACACGATCAAGTTATAGATAGTACTTTAATATTATTAACTAAAGGTGAAGATTTAAGTGTTAAAGCTAAATCAAATGCAAAGTTTTTAGTGATTTCAGGTAAGCCAATAAATGAAGAAATAGCTAGAGGTGGACCATTTGTGATGAATACTAAAGCAGAAATCTTGCAAGCAGTTCAAGATTATCATAATGGTACATTTGTGAAATAAATTATGAAAGCTGTAGAAATTACTAAAACTGGCGGACCTGAAGTTTTAGAAGTTAAAGATATTTCTTTAGATAAACCTGGTCCAGATCAAGTAACAATTGAACAAAAAGCAATAGGTCTTAACTACATTGATACTTACCATAGATCAGGTTTGTACCCATTAAAACTACCAATTGGTTTGGGTTTAGAAGGCGCTGGAATTATTACTGATGTTGGAGAGAAAGTTAAAGATTTCAAAGTTGGTGACAAAATTTCTTATGCAGGTATTCCTTTAGGTTCTTATTGTTCACACAGAAACTATCCAACTAAAAATTTAGTAAAAGTACCTGATGGTATTGATTTAGAAATAGCTGCAACATTAATGACAAAAGGTTTAACAACTTTTTATCTTTTGCATAAAACTTATCCAGTTAAATCAGGTGAAACAATTTTATTTCACGCAGCTGCTGGTGGTGTTGGTCAAATTTTTGGTCAGTGGGCAAAAAGTTTAGGTTGTACTGTTATAGGCACAGTCGGATCGGATGAAAAAGTAAATATAGCAAAAGAAAATGGTTACAATCATGTAATAAATTACAATAAAGAAGATTTTGCAAAAAAAGTTTTAGAAATTACAAATGGTAAGGGTGTTCCTGTTGTCTACGATGGTGTTGGAAAAGATACATTGGATGGTTCAATTGAATGTTTGGCTGTGAGAGGTATGATGGTTTCATTTGGAAATGCTTCTGGACCGTTGTCAGATATTAATGTACCAAAAGTTATTCAACCAAAAGGATTGTATCTTGTAAGGCCCTCTATGCAACAATACCTTTCAACAAGAGAAGAGTTAGACAAAGCATCAAAAACAATGTTTGAAAAAATTATTTCTGGCAAAGTAAAAATTAAAATTTTTAAAAAATACAAGTTAGAAGAGGTTGTACAGGCACATATAGATCTAGAAGGAAGAAAAATTTTAGGTCCAGCTGTAATAGTTCCTAATTAACGTCAACATCCATATCTGACATATGAAGTTTAAGTGCGTTTGTTGAAATTTGAATTTCTCTAATAAAAAAAATTATAGATATAATCATTGAAAGACAGCAAGATCCAAAAATCACTCGAGCCAGAAATAACTCGTCTAGGTACAAAGCAAAAACAGTCAACATATTAAAAAGAAATCCGAATGAGGCAAAAAGTATAGTCCATCTTAAAAGAGTTATTCTTCCACTTAGATTAATGAACTGTTTTTTCCACTCTGGTGGGATATGTTTTTCATAAACATGCTCATCATGAAGTTGTCGAATTAATATACTTAAAGAATGGAACCTATTGCTATAAACAGCCATCATTAAAGGAATTGCAGGAAACATTAGAGCTGTGACTGTGTAATCTATATTCATACGAATCAATTTGATTATGAAACTAGGCTTTGTTATTTACAAGTAAAATATTATGAACCAATTAAAACTTTTTATTGATTTAGCAAGATTAAAAAAACCTATTGGCTTTATGTTATTATTTTGGCCTTGCAGTTGGGGCTTAACATTAGCTTATGATTTTTCAGATAATTTAGACAATTATTTTTATTATCTTTTTATGTTTTTTTTAGGTTCGGTTTTTATGAGATCTGCAGGCTGTATTGTAAATGATATTTTTGATAAAAAATTTGATGCTAAAGTTTATAGGACAAAAGATCGGCCAATAGCATCAGGTAAAATTTCAATAAAACTAGCTTCTATGTATTCAATCAGTCTTTGCTTTTTAGCTTTAATTGTACTTTTAAATTTTAATTCATTAACTATTATTCTAGCACTGGGTTCTATGCCACTTGCATTTACTTATCCTTTAATGAAGAGGTTTACATATTGGCCTCAATTATTCTTGGGAATAACATTTAATTATGGTCTAATTCTTGGGTGGACAGCCATTTATAATCAAATAAATCTTATTCCATTTATATTCTATCTTGGAGCCATATTTTGGACACTCGGTTACGACACTATATATGGATATCAGGATATTAATGATGATGAAATTATAGGATTAAAATCAACATCAATTAAATTCAAAGCAAAGCCATATTTTTTTCTTATAACTTGTTATTTAATATTATTTTTTATTATTGTTTTATTAGGGATGCTAAACAAATTTAATATTATGTATTATTTTTTTTGTTTAATTATTGGTTATCATTTGTTTTTTCATCAACTAAAAAAAGTAAAATTAAATAATGCTAATAGTTGCTTAAAATGTTTTAAAAGCAATAATACACTTGGTGCTCTTGTTTTAATCGGTATTTTAATAGGAAAAGTATAAATTATGAATAGTAAAGAAATATTAATTAGATTATACAAAAATTACACAAGTAAGTATCTTCATCGAATTATATATGCTGGTTTTTTTTCTATATTAGTTGCAGGAAGTACTTCAACGGTAGCATACTTATTGGATCCAGCAATTAAAAAAATTTTTATAGATCAGGATCAAACGTTAATTTATTTAATTCCAATAGCGATAATACTTGCATTTTCAATTAAAGGTTTTTCTTTATACTTTGCAAAAACGAATATGATTCATGTTGCTGAAAATGTAAAAAAAAATATTCAAAGTGATATGGTGAATTCCTTAATTTATGCAGATACAAATGTGATAGACAATAAGCATACTGGTAAAATAGTATCAAATTTAACTGTAGATACATCAGTAATTGTAAATTTAGTTAGTGTAGTTTTATTAAATTTATTTAAAGATACTATAACATTATTCGGTCTTCTTTTTGTTATGTTTTATCAAAATTGGAAACTTTCAATTATTGCAATTATAATGATTCCTTTTGCATCTTTTACAGCTCAAAGACTTGGAAAAAGAATGGGTAAAGTTTCTACCAAGGGTATGGAAAGTGCAGGATTTTTAAGCACTCATTTACTTGAAATTTTTAAAAATCATAAATTAATTAAAATCTTTCAACAAGAAAATTATGAAAATAGAAGAATTAATGAAAAATTAAACAAAGTTAGAGATACTGCCAAAAAAATTGGAATTATCTTTGTTAGGGTATCGCCTATAATGGAAACATTAACTGGTATAATGATTGCTTTATTAATTTTTTATTCTGGTAAGCTTATTTTTAATGGGGAATTAGATATAAACAACTTTTTTTCATTTTTGGCTGCAATGATGTTGGCTTATCAACCTGTAAGGTCTCTTGCTACCCTTAATATGGGTATACAATCAGGGTTAAGTGCCGCTAGAAGAATTTTACCTGTTATAGATCAAAAAATTGAAGTTAAAGATAGTGATAACTGTAAAGAACTTGTTTTAAATAACGGAGAAATAGTTTTTGAAAATGTAAATTTCAAATATGACTTTGAGAACCAAAAACAGACTTTAGAAAATATTAACATTAAAATTGAACCTGGGAAAATGACTGCATTAGTTGGTTTGAGTGGATCAGGAAAATCTACAATTTTAAACCTTATTCCAAGATTCTATAATATTACATCTGGAGATATTACATTTGATGGTCAATCAATTAAAAATATAACTATTAGCTCTTTAAGAAGTGAAATTTCCTTAGTAAGTCAGGATACTACTCTTTTTGATGATACTATAAAAAATAATATTGCTTATGCTAATTTAAACGCAAGCAATGAGGAAATTATAGAAGCAGCAAATAAATCTTATGCATCAGAATTTATAGAAAAATTACCAAATAAATATGGGACAATAATTGGAGAAAATGGGTTAAGACTTTCTGGGGGTGAAAAACAGAGACTTTCAATTGCTCGGGCAATGCTAAAAAAAAGTGCGATTATACTTCTGGATGAGGCCACTTCCTCCTTGGATGCTGACACAGAACAAAAGATACAAGAGGCTCTAGCCTTGTTGACACAGAATAAAACGACGGTTGTAATTGCCCACCGACTCTCAACTATATTAAATTCTGACAATATTTATGTAATCAATTCTGGGAAAGTAGTGGCAGAAGGAAAACACCAAGATTTATTAAATAATTCTGATATTTATAAAAACTTCTATAATAAACAAATCACTAAAGAGTAATGATTTTTTTTTATAGAATTTTAATTAATTGTGTATTTATTTTTTCACCTCTAATTATTTTTTTAAGAATATTAAATAATAAAGAAAGTCCTATTAGATTTAAAGAGAGATATTGTTTATTTTCAAAAAAAAAAATTAAAGGTAATTTAATTTGGTTACATGTTGCAAGTGTTGGGGAATTAATGAGCGTGATCCCTCTAATATTTAAACTTGAGAAAAAAAAAAACATTAAACAAATACTCGTAACAACTACAACAATTAGCTCTGCTAATATTTTTAAAAAATTCAAATTTAAGAAAACTTTACATCAGTTTTTTCCTATAGATAATAATTTTCTAGCAAAAAAATTTATAAATTATTGGAAGCCTGAACTTGCTATATTTGTAGAGTCGGAAATTTGGCCTAATATTTTGATTAATCTAAAAAAAAAATCAATTAAGCATGTATTATTAAATGCAAGAATAACCAATAAGACATACAGAAAATGGATGATTATAAATTCTTTTTCTAAAAAACTATTTCAAAACTTTGATGCTGTATATCCTCAAAATAATGAAACCAGAAAATACTTAAAAAAATTAGGATGTAAAAATATTAAGATCATAGGTAATTTAAAATATTCAAATTATCAGGAAAGTTTAAAAGAAGGAATTAAAAAAAATATATTTAAAAATAAAATAATTTGGTGCGCATCTAGCACTCATAAAACAGAAGAATTAATAGCAGCTAATGTACATAAAGAACTTAAAAAAAAGATCAAAAATTTATTAACAATAATAATTCCTAGACACGTAAATAGAAAAGATGAAATACTTAATGCATTAAAAAATTATAAATTAAAAATTCATTTGCATAGTTCAAAAATAAATATGAGAAATGACATAGATATTTATTTTGTTGATACATATGGTGAAACAAAAAAATTTTTTAAAATTAGTAAAATTGTATTTTTAGGTGGATCGCTGGTTAAACATGGTGGCCAAAACCCATTAGAAGCTGCTAGATTGGGATGTAACATATTGCATGGTCAATATACTTATAATTTTTCAGAAATATATTCTGATTTAAGTAAAAATAATCAAGCTAAAAAAGTTTATTCTCAAAATCATTTGATTAGTATTTTACAAAAAAATTTAATTAAAAAAAATAAATCAAATTCATTTATTAAAAAACTTAACAAAATAGGAGATTTAATTTTAAAAAAAACCCAAGATGAAATAATAAAAATGATTTAATAAAAATGAAGATTAATAAGCCAAGTTTTTGGGACACAAAAAAACCAAATTTAATATCAAAGGTATTATCTTTTATTTCCTACTTCGTAATACTTAAAAATATATTAAATAGAAAAAAATCAATTGTAAAAAGTGTAAAAACTATTTGTGTGGGTAATATATACTTAGGGGGCACGGGCAAAACTCCAACAAGTATATATATTAATAGAATACTTCGAAAACAAAGATATAGAACAACTTTTATAAAAAAATTTTATAAAGACCAACTTGATGAGCAAAAAATATTAAAAAAAAGTGGCAATCTTATCTGTGAAAAAAATAGACTAAATGCAATTAAAATTGCAGGATCAAAAAAGTTTGATTTCGCAATATGTGATGACGGACTACAAGATTCACAAGCGGATTATTCTCTCAAAATAGTATGTTTTAATTTTGACAGTTTTATTGGGAACGGAAAAATAATACCTGCTGGTCCGTTAAGAGAAAGTATAAAAAATATTAAGAATTATGACATAGCAATAATTAATAGTAATGGTGAAAATATAAATACCAAAAAAAAATATTTAAAAAAAATTAATAAAAACCTTAAAATTTACCAAGGGATATATACTGTTTCAAAAAAAAATATAAAAACAAAAAATATTAAATATATTGCTTTTTCTGGCATCGGAAACCACCAAACATTTCTAAAAACACTTAAAAATAATCATATAAAAATTTTTAAAAATTATAATTTTCCTGATCATTACAATTATAATGATAAAGATATATTTAAAATTAAAGAGGAAGCAAAAAAAAATAATTGCAAAATTATTACAACTGAAAAAGATATCATGCGTTTAAATAAAAATAATAAAAAAAATATCAATTACTTAAAAATAGAAATTAAAATAATAGAAGAGAAAAATTTAATTCGTTCTCTCAAAAATTTATGAAATTTATAAAATATTTTTTACAATATTTAATTATTATGACTTTTTTTATAATATTTAAAATTTTGGGATATAAAAAATCATCAGATCTAGGAGCGTTTATGTTTATTAAAATTGGTCATTTTTTTAGGTCAAAAAAAATATTAGAAAAAAATTTAAATAACATAAATATTTATAGTCAAGATAAAGATTATAATAAAATAGTTTCTGAAATGTGGGAAAACTACGGTAGAATATTTGCAGACTATGCATCAATTAAAAATTTTAGAAATGACAAATTAGAAAAATTTATTGAAATTGAGGGCATTGAAGTTTTAGAGAAAATTAAAAATAAAAAAAAACCTGTCATTTTTATTTCAGGTCATTTTAATAACTTTGAACTAATGGCAATGATAATAGAGAAAAATGCAATTAATCTTTCTGCAATTTATAGACCACTGAACAACATTTTTCTTAATAAAATTATGGAAAACATCAGAAAAAAATATATTTGTAAGAAACAAATTAAAAAAGGCTTAAGTGGTTCAAGAGATATTTTAAAATCATTTAAACAAGGAAGTTCTGTTGCAATAATGATAGATCAAAGAGTTACTGAGGGAAAAAAAATACCTTTTTTTAATAAGGTCGCAATGACAACAACTATCCCTGCTCAATTGATAAAGAGATTTAATTGTGAAGTAGTTCCAGTACACATAGAACGCTATAAAAAATATCATTTCAAAATAAATTTCAACGAAGCTATTAAATTTTCAAATAATGAGGACTTAGAGGAAATAACTCTAAAGTTAAATAAATGGCTAGAAAAAATGATAATTAGAAACCCTAGTCAATGGATATTAACTCATAATAGATGGAAATTATAAATTTTTATTTTTGTTCTCTTTTTTTTTGAGCCTCTAAATATGAAAAATACGGCTCTTGAAGTTCTACATTCCAATAATTTAAGTTTTCAAGATCTATTTGTTTACCAGATACTGCACAAATTACATAAGTTCCGTTTTCAACAATTTTAAAATTATTAGGAAAATACTTGATTTTGGCTAATTTTTTTTTCATTTATACTTTATACAGATATATATGAATATTGTTATAATTGGAAGTGGTGCACGTGAACACTCTATTTGTGCCTCATTAAATAGATCAAAAAAAAAAACTAAAATATTCTGTTTACCTGGAAATGCTGGAACAGAAAATATTGCTAAAAATATATCTATAGATTTAAATGATTTTAAAAAGATAAAAAGTTTTATTTTAAAAAATAAAATTGAACTAGTCATCGTAGGTCCAGAAAAACCACTAGTTAGTGGTATTGTTGATTTTCTAGAAAAGTTTAATATTAAAGTTTTTGGACCAAATTCTAAAGCCGCTCAACTTGAGGGATCAAAAATATTCACTAAAGAGATTTGTAAAGAATATAATATACCTACTGCTGGGTTTGGAATCTTTAAAAATAAATCTGAAGCAATGAAGTTTATAAAGAAATCAAATTTTCCTCTTGTTATTAAAGCAGACAATCTCGCTGCTGGTAAAGGAGTTTACATTTGTAATAATACAAAAGAAGCAAAAATAGCTGTTAATGATATATTTAATGGAAAGTTTGGTGATGCTGATAAATTATTAATTGAGGAATATTTAGAAGGTGAAGAAATGAGTTACTTTATCATTACAGATGGCAAAAGTATTAAATTTTTTCAGACAGCTCAAGATCACAAAAGAGTACTAGAAGGTGATAAAGGCAAAAATACCGGTGGTATGGGAGCGTATTCCCCATCTCGTTTAATAAATAATAAGTTAGAAAAAAAAATATTAAACAAAATAATAAACCCAACTATTAGAGCACTTGGTAAAATGGGGATCAAATATAAAGGATTTTTATATGCGGGCCTCATGATAAAAGAAAATGAACCATATCTAATAGAGTATAATGTAAGAATGGGAGATCCCGAATGTCAGACAATACTCCCAACACTTGAAACTGATTTATTAGAAATTTTTCTTGCCTGCTGTGATAAAACACTTGATAAGATTAATATAAAGTGGAAAGAGTTAAAAAGTATTTGCATTGTAGTTTGCTCAAAAGGATATCCGGATAAATATGAAAAAAAAGTGGAAATAAAAAATATTCATAAAATTAATCTGGGAAAAAATGAGTATCTTTTTCATGCAGGAACTACAGCTTATGAAAACAATATATATGCTATCGGTGGAAGAGTATTAAGTTTTGTTTCTTTATCTAATAATTATAAATCTGCTAAAAAAAAAATAACCAAAAATATAAAAAATTTAAATTGGTCTGGAGGTTTTTTTAGAAAAGATATTGGTTATAAAGTTATTGACTAATGAGAATTATTTCTGGATTCCTTAAAGGAAAAAAAATTCTTCAGCCAAAAGATTTATACACCAGACCTTTGAAAGATATGGTTAAAGAATCAATTTTCAATATTATTAGTCATTCAAATAAATTTAATGTTAGTATAAAAAACTCAAACATTTTAGATCTTTTTTCAGGTGTTGGATCATTTGGAATTGAATGCTTATCTAGAGAAGCTAAAAAGGTTTTTTTTGTAGAAAACTATGCAAATGTACTGCCAGTACTAAAAACTAATTTAACTAAACTTGGGTTAAATGAAAATTCAAAAATTTTTGAATTTGATATTGAAAATAAAGAAAATCTAAATATTTTTGATACAAAATTTGATATAATTTTTTTAGATCCACCTTTTAAAACAAAAAATTGTAATCAATTAATACTTAATATTTTTGAAAAAAATTTACTAGAAAAAAATGGAATTATTGTAATTCACAGACACAAAAATGAAAATGAAATACTTTCAGATTCATTTAAAATTTTTGAAGAAAAGAAATATGGTTTATCAAAAATATTTTTTTTGGGTTTACACTAAACAATTATTTTTTTTGTTTCATCTTTGATTAATTCTACAGACGGCTGATCATAGGGATTAACTTTAAGCATTTTTCCAAGAAGTATTGTTTCTAATATAAAAAAACAAAAAAGTTCTCCAAGAGTTTTTTCATCTCTTTTTTTAATAACAAAACTTCTAAAAGGTAATTTTTTTTTTTTAAATACATTTTCTGTTGCAGTTTTTTGTATAATTTTTATCTGGTCTAAAGTTTTATTCCTTAAATATTTCTTTGAATTAAGTATTAATTTATTTTGAAGTTTGTTTGAATTATTCTCCTCAACACAAAAGAATGTATAAAAATTATTTTTAAAACCATCTAAATATAACTGCATAACGCTATGATTATCCTTTGGCATATTAGATACTATAGGTAAAATACCTTTGCTTTTTTTACCTAAGCTTTCAGCAACTAATTGTTGATACCAACTAAACAAACTTTCAGATTTTTGGTCATAATTTAAAACAATTGAATTAAATTTACCTTTCTTGTTTAAAGCTAAAATTGAACCAACATTTACTAACAAGGAATTTATAAAATTTTTATTTTTAATAATGGAGTTAAATTGTTTAAATTTTTCTGGATTTAAACCCATTAGTTCTGCTGGCAACATTCCAACTTCAGATAAAACTGAGAACCTTCCACCAATATAATTATTATGATCTATTATTTCTGCCTTAAGTTTCTCAGCTAAAGAATATAGGTAACTTTTTTTATTTTCTGTTATAAATATATTTTTTTCATCCTTTTTTATCAAAATATTAGAATTAACAATTGTTTCAATAGTATTCCCTGATTTTGATACAATTAAATTTACAAATTTATTATTATCTTTTTTTTTATTTTCCAAATTATTTACAAAAACAAAATCTTTATTTATTTTAAATTTCAGAAAATCATATATAGCCTGTGTTCCAAGTGAAGAACCACCCATGCCAATAATTCTAAATTTCTTTGATTTTTTATATTTTTTAACTTTCTTATTTTGAAAAGTGTACTTATATTTTTTATCTAAAGATTGAATTATTGAGTTTTTCTCTTCAATTAAGTTTCCTAAAATTTTTCTTACTTTCTCGATATTAACTTTTTTTTTTATTTTAAAATTTCTAAAATTTATATTTTTTGTAAATTTCATTAATCTCTTATTTGTTCAAGAATATTTTCCTCTATACTGTTGTATTTATTATTGGACTCATCAGGCTGGTTTTTGTCATTATCAATATTTTTTTTTTCAAATTTTTTTTTGAAATCACTCTCATTATTTTTGCTTTCATTTATTGAATTATTAGAGTTATTATTTGATTTTGGCTTAGGTAATTCATTAAAATTTGGCGGAACAACTAAAGGATTTTTTTTAATTACTAGAAATTCATTACCTTGATCAATTTTTTTTCCAGAAAATCCTTTTTTAACGTCCTGACAACCATTTAAAGTAAAAAGTACAAAAATACTTAAAAATAAAAATTTAAATTTTTTCATTATTTTTATCAGTTTTAAAAACTTCAATCAATATAAGCATTATTACCCCCAATGTAATAAAAATATCAGCTATATTAAAAATAAACCAATGCAAATCTCCGAAATATATATCTATAAAATCTGGAACAGCTTTATAATATATTCTATCATACAAATTTCCTAAAGCTCCACTTAAAACCATCAGTAAGAAAAATCTATCTATTTTTTCTGTTTTGATTATTAAAATTACAATAAAAAAAATAATAAAAATTATAATAAGTGTTATAAGATTATATGCAATGGTATCACTAAAAGAGAAAAGCCCAAATGCGATACCCTCATTCCAAATTAAAGTGATGTTTAGATGCTTTGAGGAAAATATCTCAGCACCAGGTAATTTCTTATCTAGATGAATTACATAAATTTTAGAAATTCTATCAAGTAAAAAGATTAGCAAAATAAAAGATGAGTTAATAAAAAAATTTTTTTTTATCATTCTAAATTCACAGCACAATTTGCTCTATCACAAGCTGTTTCTTTAATTTTCCAACAAATAGAACACTTAGATCCATTTGCCTTACTAGTGATTGCTGTTGTCTCAATATCATCTTTATAACTAACCTCAGCACTTGAAGTGATACAAAGTTCAGAAAAATCTGTATTTTCTGTAAGGCTTTTTAATTTTTGATTTATTTGTATTTTTAGATCAGCCTCTAGGCTCGATCCTATATCTTTACTAGCTCTTTTTTCTTCAATACTTATATTACAAATGTTTCTGATTTTTATCAATTCATTCCATTTATCGTAAAGCTTTTCATTTTTAAATTTATCAGGAAATTCTAAAAATTTTTCAATATGAATACTTTTTTGATCTTTAAATAATAATTGAAAAATTTCTTCAGTTGTAAAAGACAAGATGGGCGCAAACCATTTTAATAAAGAATTTAAAATTATATTAAGAAGAATAATTGTTGACTTTCTTTTTTTTGAGTCAATAGGATCACAGTAAAGGTTATCTTTTCTAATATCAAAGTAAAAAGCAGATAAATCAACAGTACAAAAATTTAATAGTTCTTTATATAAATTATGAAAATCGTAATTGTTAAAATACTGTTTAAAATTATTGTTTAAAACATAAATTTTATGCAGCATTAACTGTTCTAACTCAGGCAAACCATTTAGATCTAGTGCATCGAAATCTATTGTTTCGTAATTATCATTAATATTTCCAAGTAAGTACCTAAATGTATTTCTTATTTTTCTATATGATTCAGCGTGTTGATCTAATATTGAATAATCTATTCTTAAATCTTCTGCATAATTAGATGATGCTACCCATATTCTTAAAATATCAGCACCATATTTTTTTAAAATATCCTCAGGGGCTATTACATTTCCTAAAGATTTAGACATTTTTAAACCTTTACCATCCACAACAAATCCATGAGATAAAATTGATTCAAATGGAGCTCTTCCTCTAGTTCCGCATGACTCTAATAATGATGAATGAAACCAACCCCTGTGTTGATCTGATCCCTCTAAATACATTGATGCTGGCCATTTTAAATCATCTCTTTGTTCTAAAACAAATGAATGAGTAGACCCACTATCAAACCAAACTTCAACTATATCACTAAGTTTTTCAAAATCGTCTGCTTTATATTTGGTACCTAAAAATCTTTGAGGATCATCTGAAAACCAACAATCCGAACCTTCTTTTTCATAAATAGAAGCAATATTTTCAGTAACCTCGTCATCAACTAAAATTTCTTTTGTTTTTTTACTCACAAAAATTGGAAGGGGAACACCCCAAACTCTTTGTCTTGAAACACACCAATCAGGTCTTGTTTCTATCATTGATCTTAATCTTTCTTTACCTTTACTTGGGTAAAAAGTTGTTTCATCAATAGCCTTTAATGCTTTATCTCTAAGTTTATGACTTTCCATTGAAATAAACCACTGTGGAGTTGCTCTATGAACAAGTGGAGCCTTAGATCTCCATGAATGTGGATAAGAATGAATGAGCTCACTATTAAATAATAAGTTTTTTTGTTCTCTAAGTTTTTCAATTACAATAGGATTTGCTTTAAAAATGTGAATTCCTTCAAACAATTTAACATTGTTCGTATATTTTCCATCCCCATCTACTGTTTCTATTGCTTTAATACCATTATTCAAACAAAGATTAAAATCATCAGGTCCATGACTAGGTGCGCAGTGAACTATTCCAGTTCCTTGCTCAGTAGTTACAAATCTAGCCTCAAGCATTGGTATATCATGGTCATATCCAAGTTTTAAGAAAGGATGACTACAAATAGTATTTTTAAATTCTTTTCCTTTATAGGTACAAATTTTTTTATAATTTTTTAGTCCACACTCTTTAACAACTGATTCCAACAGAGCATCCGCAATAACAATTTTTCTATTTTTAAAATCACCTTCGTCATTTATTTCTAATACTACATAATCAAGAGACTCGTTATATGCTAAAGCTTTATTGGCTGGAATTGTCCATGGAGTTGTTGTCCAAATAACTATTTCACTTCCAACTAAATCTTTCAAATTAGATGATTTAACTATAAACGAAGTATAAATTGTATCTGATTTATGATCCTGATATTCTACCTCGGCATCTGCAAGTGCAGTTTTTTCAACTGTTGACCATAACACAGGTTTAAAACCTCTATATAAACTTCCTTCTTTTAAAAATTTACCAAGTTCTCTTACAATCTGAGCTTCTGCATTAAAGCTCATTGTTGAGTAATAATTTTCCCAATCCCCCACAACACCTAATCTTTTAAATTGACTTTTGTGAACTTCAATCCACTTCTCAGCAAATGTTCTGCATTCTTTTCTAAACTCAACTATTGGAACTTCATTTTTATTTTTTTTATTTTTTTTATATTGTTCCTCAATTTTCCATTCAATTGGTAAGCCATGACAATCCCAGCCTGGAACATAAATAGAGTCTTTTCCATCCATTTGATGAAATTTTACAATAATATCTTTAAGAATTTTATTCAGAGCTGTTCCCATGTGAATATTTCCGTTTGCATAAGGAGGACCATCATGTAAAACGAATTTTTCTCTTCCTTTACTCTCATTTCTTAGTTCATCGTAAAGATTAATTTTTTTCCAATATTCAAGAATTTCTGGTTCTCTAGTAGGCAGGTTAGCTTTCATGGAAAAAGCTGTTTTTGGTAGATTTATTTGTGCTTTAGTCATTTAGTCTTTTTTGCAATATTTAAATCTTTTTTAATTTGAGCTCTTAATTGATTAACATTATAAAATTTTTTTTCTTTTCTTATAAACTTTAAAAACTCTACTGATAAAAGTTTATTATAAAGATTTCCAGAAAAATTAAATAAATGAACTTCTAATAATAATTTTTTTTCATTAAATGTTGGTCTGTATCCAAGATTAGCAATTCCTTTGAGATATTTGTTGCTATTTTTTCTCAAAACTTTGACGGCATAAACTCCTGGTTTTGCCAAAACATAATCACCAATGTCTATGTTGCAGGTTGGAAAACCAATTTTTTTTCCTATTTGTCTCCCCTTTTTAACCACTCCTTGTATCGCCCAGTTTCTTTTTAAAAGATTATTAGCTTTGTCCAATAGACCTTTTTCTAAAAAATTTCTTATTAGAGATGATGATACTATTTTTTTACTTTTAATTAATGGTTCAGGTTTAACAACTTTATAATTAAACAATTCTTCATATTTTTTTAATAACTTAACATTTCCTTCTCTTTTATTTCCAAATCTAAAATTATTGCTTACAAAAATAAATTTAGAACCTATTTTTTTACTTAAAATTTGAGAAATAAAGTTTAACGCTTTAATTTTTGAAAATTTTTTATCAAATTTTTTTGTAATTACAAAGTCTACTTTTAAATTACTGAGTAACTTAATTTTTTGATTTATATTCGAAAGTCGAAAATTTTTTAATTTTTTATTAAAAAACATTTTTGGCATTGGATCGAAATTTATTACACCAATTTTTAAATTATATTTTTTCTTGTATGACTGTGCTAGTTGAAATAATTTTTGATGCCCCAAATGTAAACCATCAAAATTACCGATTAAAATAATTGATCCTCTGTGTAATTTTTTAATATTAAAATTTGTATAATGTTTTACCATTTTAAATCTGATTGAATAAAATTAACTATCGCTTCATACTCTTTTGAAACATCTTGGATACCTTTATTTTTTATTTCATTTCTATGTATTCCGTTACTAATCAACAAAGAATCATAATTCAAAAGATTTGCACCCTTGATATCAGTATTTAAATTATCGCCTATTGCTAATATTTTTTTATTTTTATTATCAATTGACTGATTGTAAACCTCTGGATGTGGTTTTCCAAAATATACTACTTCTCCACCCATTTTTTCAAAAACCATTGCAACAGAACCCGCACACAACTCTCTAACGTCCCCACGATCAACAATTAAATCTGGATTTGTACAAATCATTTTTTTGGCAATATGTTTTTCAAATAAATCTTTGTAAAATTTTAAATCCTTATCGTGATCATCAAATAAACCTGTACATAATAAATATTCACTATCACTAATATTTTCACACTTATCTTTCTCAAATAAATAAAATAAATCAAAGTCTCTAGGTGGGCCTATGTGATAAAACTTTTTTGATAAAAAAGATTTTTTTAAGTAATTTAATGCTGCCTCTCCTGAGGTGAATACATGTTCTCTAAGCACTTTATCCATGCCCATCTTTTCTAAAAAATTTTGAACAGTTTTATTTGGTCTTGGAGCGTTTGTTAAAAGTACTAACATTTTCTTTTTTTTTAAAAGTTCATTTAATACAGTTATTGCTTTTTCATGAAGATTAACCCCATTATGAACAACACCCCATAAGTCTATATAAAAAAGATCATAATTATCAGCAATTGATTGTAAGCCATATAAATCTAAATTTTTGGTCATATTTTAAGGTATAAACCATAAAATCCCGAATTTACTAGCAATATTAATATTCCAAAGATTATCTGATCTTGAAATAGCCGCTGAAATATCTATATGAAGCTCTTATTTATAACGATTTATTAAGGAGAATTTATGAAGTTTAAACCGTTACATGACAGAGTTTTAATCGAAGTATTAGATAGTAGTGAAAAAACTGCTGGAGGAATAATAATCCCTGACACAGCTCAAGAAAAACCTCAAGAAGGTAAAGTAGTTGCCGTAGGCGGTGGTGCAAAAACTGAAGATGGAAAAATAATTCCAATGGATGTTAAAGTTGGTGATAAAGTTTTATTTGGCAAATGGTCAGGAACTGAAGTCAAAATTAATGGTAAAGAATACAGCATAATGAAAGAATCTGACATTATGGGTATTTCAGGTAAGTAATTTAATTTAAAGGAGAAAAATTATGGCAAAAGTTGTTAAATTTGATGCTGAAGCTAGAGCAGCAATGATAAGAGGTGTGAATATCTTGGCTGACACCGTTAAAGTAACTTTAGGACCTAAAGGAAGAAACGTTGTGATGGATAAATCTTATGGTGCACCTAGAATTACAAAAGATGGTGTTTCTGTAGCTAAAGAAATAGATCTTGAAGATAAATTTGAAAATATGGGTGCTCAAATGGTTAAAGAAGTTGCTAGCAAAACTAATGATGAAGCTGGTGATGGGACTACTACTGCAACTATACTTGCACAAGCTATTGTAAAAGAAGGTGTAAAATATGTTACGGCTGGTATGAATCCTATGGATGTAAAAAGAGGAATTGATGCTGCTGTAGAAACAGTTAAAGAAAGTCTTGTTGCATCTGCAAAAAAAGTAAAAGACAGTGATGAAATTGCACAAGTCGGTACTATTTCTGCAAATGGTGATAAAGAAATTGGAACTATGATTGCTAAAGCAATGCAAAAAGTTGGAAATGAGGGAGTTATTACTGTTGAAGAAAATAAAGGTATTGAAACAGAATTAGATGTAGTTGAGGGTATGCAGTTTGATAGAGGATATCTGTCACCATATTTTATTACTAACAGTGATAAAATGACTACAGAGTTAGACAACCCTTTTATACTTTTACATGAAAAAAAATTAACTAACTTACAGCCAATGGTTCCTCTATTAGAAGCTGTTGTACAAGCTGGTAGACCACTAATGATTATTTCTGAAGATGTTGAAGGTGAAGCTTTAGCAACTTTAGTTGTAAACAAACTAAGAGGTGGTTTAAAAGTTGTAGCTGTTAAAGCTCCAGGTTTTGGTGATAGGAGAAAAGCTATGCTAGAAGATATTGCAATTTTAACAGGAGGTCAGGTTATATCTGAAGATTTAGGTATTAAACTTGAAAATGTTAAACTTGATGATCTTGGATCTTGTAAAAAAGTGAAGGTAGATAAAGACAACAGCACTATTGTGAATGGTGCTGGTAAAAAATCTGACATCGAAGCTAGATGTGCATCTATCAAACAACAAGTTGAAGAAACAACTTCTGACTATGACAGAGAAAAACTTCAAGAAAGACTTGCTAAATTAGCTGGAGGTGTTGCAGTTATCAAAGTTGGTGGTGCAACTGAAGTCGAAGTTAAAGAGAGAAAAGACAGAGTTGAAGATGCTTTAAACGCAACTAGAGCTGCTGTTGAAGAAGGTATTGTAACTGGTGGTGGTTGCGCGCTGTTATATGCTGCTCAAGAACTTGATAAAGTCAAATCCAAAGGGGACGATCATAAGGCCGGTGTGGATCTTGTAAGAAAGGCATTAGAAGCTCCAATTAGACAAATTACTATGAATGCTGGAGTAGATGGATCAGTGGTAGTTGGTAAACTTTTAGAGCAAAAGAAAAAAACTCACGGTTATGATGCTCAAAGTGAAGAGTATTGTGATATGTTCACAAAAGGTATCATAGACCCGGTTAAAGTTGTGAGAACTGCTCTACAAGATGCTGCTTCAATTGCTGGGTTATTAGTAACTACAGAAGCAATGATCGCTGACAAACCAGAGGAAAAAGATGCAGCTGGTGGAATGCCAGGTGGAATGCCTGGTGGTATGGGCGGCATGGGAGGAATGGGTGGAATGGGAATGTAAACCCTCATTTTCTTAAAAAATTCTAAAGGCCATCTCAAGATGGCCTTTTTTTTATGTAACGTTTAATCATGTCAAAAAGATATAGTGGGAAATCATTTAAAGACTCTAGTGTTAAAAAAAAACCTAAATTGAGCTTTAAAGAAAAAAGAAAACTTAAAAAAGATAAGCAAAAAAAGACGAATTGATCCTGAATTTAGTAAATTATTTAAGCCAGTTATGAGTTTTTTTAGTTTTAATATCCTTTTAAATATGTATAAGAGCCAGAATTTATGAGCAATAATATCAGAAACATCACAATCATAGCCCATGTTGATCATGGCAAAACTACTCTAATTGATAATTTAATGAAACAAAGTGGCTCATTTAGAGATAATGAAGTTGTTGATGAAAGATTAATGGACTCAGGTGAGCTTGAAAAAGAAAGAGGAATTACAATATTAGCTAAACCTGCTTCAATTAATTGGAATAACTCAAGAATAAATATAATTGATACTCCAGGCCACAGAGATTTTGCAGCTGAAGTTGAAAGAGTTTTAAGTATGGCAGATGGAGCGTTGTTGTTAATTGATTCTGCTGAAGGTGTTATGCCTCAAACAAAATTTGTATTATCAAAAGCACTTAAACAAGGATTAAAACCTATTGTTGTTATTAATAAATTAGATAAAGCTGATCAAAGAGCTAATGAGGTTTTAGATGAAACATTTGATTTATTTGTAAGTTTAGATGCTAATGAAGAACAGTTAGATTTTCCGGTTATTTATGCAAGTGGAAGATCCGGATGGGCAGATTATGAAGTTGATGGTCCTAAAGAAAATTTAAATCCTTTGTTAGATTTAATTATTGATCATGTAAAACCTGCTGAGCTTGATAAAACTAAACCTTTCGCAATGTTGTCAACGCTACTTTATGCAGACAATTTTTTAGGAAGGAGTTTGGTTGGAAGAATTACACAGGGGACTGCAAAATCTAATCAATCAATTAAAGCAATCAATTTAAATGGAGAAAAAGTTGATGAGGGAAAGTTAACAAAAATTTTTAGATATGAAGGAACAAAAAAAGTTCCAATAGATGTTGGCGAGGCTGGAGATATTGTAGTTGTTGCTGGGTTAGAAAAAGCAAACGTAGCTGATACAATATGTGACCTAGAGGTAAATGAACCAATCCCTGCTACACCGATAGATCCTCCTACGATGTCAATTACAATTACTGTAAATACTTCACCTTTAGCAGGAACCGAAGGTAAAAAATTAACCAGTACCCAAATACGAGATAGATTAGTTCAAGAGGCACAAAATAATGTTGGTATTACATTTTCAGAAAACGAGGGAAAAGACTCTTTTGTTGTTAGTGGTAGAGGTGAGCTAATGTTAGAAATTCTTTTAACTCAAATGAGAAGAGAAGGTTTTGAAATGACGGTTAGCCCTCCAAAAGTTTTATACAAATCTGATGAAAGTGGAAATAAACTTGAGCCGATTGAAGAAATTACTATGGACCTCGATGAAGAACATTCATCTAAAGTAATTGATTCAATGAACAGAAGAAAAGGGAAACTAATAGAATTAAAAGATACAGGAATTAACAAAAAAAGATTAATTTTTCACGCACCTACAAGAGGCCTAATGGGATACACAAGTAGGTTTCTTACAATTACAAAAGGAAATGGAGTGATCAACAGAATATTCCATAGCTATGGTCCTTTTGAAGGAGAGATGGAAGGTAGAAGAAATGGAGCGTTAATCTCAATGGAGCAAGGAAAAGCTGTTGCTTTCGCAATCTTCAACTTACAGGCTAGAGGAGAAATGTTTGTAACTCATAATGATGCTGTTTATCCCGGAATGATAGTTGGTCTTTCACCTAAACCAGGTGACATGATAATCAATGTTATGAAAGGTAAAAAGTTAACAAACATGAGAACTCAAGGTACTGATGAAAATGTAGTGCTCACACCCGTCAGAACAATGTCTATTGCTGAACAATTAAGTATGCTAAATTCTGATGAAGCTTTAGAGATAACCCCAGACTCTTGTAGATTGAGAAAAACAATTCTTGATCCGCACGAAAGAAAAAAAAGCGAAAAATCTACGGCTGCAGCCTAATCAAAAGTTATATCAACTAAATAAAGTCCTAAAGCAACGCAAGGGCCTATGCCAAATGCAAACAATAATGTTCCAATCCCTACTGTTCCTCCTAAATACCATCCAATACTAACAACTGAAATTTCTAATGTTGCTCTTACAACAGCTATTGGAAAATTAGTTAATTTTTGTAATCCTATCATTAGTCCATCTCTAGGACCGGCTCCTAAATTTGATACTAAGTAAATACCCCCACCTATACCAACCATCATAACAGAAATTACAGCTAATAATAATTGATTAATATAATTTGATGGTGTTGGAACATACTTGATACAAAGATCAATCATAATTGCAATTATGAGAGCATTAAATATTGTACCCATCCCTGGTTTTTGACCAAGAGGTATCCATAAAATTAAAACAGCAATACTTATTAATAATGTGATAGTTCCAATACTTAAATTTACATTTAAAGAAATACCTTGGGCTAAAACACTCCAAGGAGATGCTCCTGTGAACGAAACAATCAACAATCCCTCACCTAATCCAAATAAAGACAAACCAAAACATAAGAAAAAAAATGTAGAAAGCTTTGGTTTAAAATTAAATGGTTTTTCTGAGCTCCATTTTACTTTTGGAATTTTTTTTATTTTTAAAAACATAATTATAATAAGCTATATCTATTAATGAAAAATTCTAATATTGTAACCATCAATGAAAAAGTTAATAGTTATTTTGCTTGTTGTATTTTTCTCATCAAATTCTTTGGCTCATATAGGTCATTATAACAAATTTGACAAAATAGAAATGGAGATCTTGAGAAATGACGAAGTAATTGGGTATAACAATTATTTTTTTAAAAGAGATGGTGAAAAAACAATAGTAAAAAATCAATATAAATTTGAGGTAAAACTTCTATCTGCAACAATATTTAAAGTAGAGGGATATGGAGAAGAAATTTATTTGAAAGATAATTTAATATCTTTTCAATCAAAGACACTTCAAAATAAGAAAGAAAAATTTGTAAACTTGAAACTGGATAAAAATAATAAAAGGTTTGACATCAAAGGGTCTTCATACTCAGGTGAAGCTTCTGTTAAAAATATTATTGGAAATTGGTGGAGTCATAGAATTTTACAAGCAGAAAGCCAAATAAGTCCTATTTCTGGAAGTATAAAAGAACAAATTGTCACTTTTATTAGTAAGGAAAATATTTCTATTAATGGCAAACAATACGAAACGGATCATTTCAAACTTACATCTAAAGATACATCTCTTCCTGAAGATAAAAAATTAAATTTTGATATTTGGCTTGATAAAAAAACTTCGGTTATTATAAAAGTTA
>CACNCB010000012.1 GCA_902618695.1 uncultured Pelagibacteraceae bacterium
AAGCAGACAAAGGAAGTTTAGATAAAATGAAAAAATTATTAGCTATTTTAAAAAATCCTTACAACAAGCAAAATAATATTCAGGAATATCAAACGCCTGCTCCATCAAACAATGAAAAATATCAAACTTTTTGTGGAACTTGAAATTATAAAACGTAAGGCTCTGGCCTAGCTGATTTACCCAAAACTCTTTCAACTGCAAAATCACTTATATCAATTGTTTGGTATGATCCTGTTGTGATTAATTCAGTTAAGGCTCTACCGATACCTGGTGCCTGCATTAAGCCTCGTCCGGTAAACCCAGATGCCATGTATACATTCTCATATTTTGGATGTTTACCAACTACTGCATTATTATCCAATCTATTACAATCATAGTAACCTGCCCATCCACCAGTTAACTTTAATTCCTCAAAAGCAGGTATTCGATTAGCTAGAGCTGGCCAGACTAATTCTTCAAAGTCATTCCAGGCTGGTTCTAAATCTTCTGCGTCGAATACAGAAATAGGTGAGCCTGCTAAATATTCTCCTCCTTCTGGTCTCCAATAAACACCCGTTGTTAAATCTCCACTTAGTGGCATCTCTTTTATATATGTTGGGCATTTTACTCTAAACACGGTATGCTTTTGAGGAACAACAGGAATATCCTCTAACAATTCTTTTGTCCAACAACCAGCCGCAGAAACAATTGTTTTGGCATTTATTTCAGAAATACTTTTTACTTCACCCTTAATAAATTCTGCTCCAAGCTCTATTGCTTTGCTTTTAAGAGCGCTATGAAACATAAATGGATCAATCCATCCTTCGCTTTGGTTATCTGTATAGGTTGCTGTTTCAATTCCCTCACTATTAACATAAGGAAAAACTTTTGATAATTCTGAGCCTTTAATATTTTTTGTTCCTGCATCACAATCTTTATGGTTTTCTAATGCTCTATATTGCTCTTCAGCATGTTCAGGGCCAAACATTAAAAGATATCCATTGGTTACCATACTAGCTGTTGGATTAGGATTTTTTTCTGTTTTTAATAATTCTGGTATTTGAAAAATAAATTCTCTTGCAAATTTTCCTAATAAAATATTTTCTTTTTGGAAAAATTGTCTTCTAAAACCTCCTAGAGATAATGGGAATGAAGCTGTTTTATAAGTAGGATCTCTTTCAATGACTTTTACTTTTCTACCTTCTTTGGATAAAAAATAAGCAGTTGCCGCCCCTATTATTCCACCACCAATTACTACAACATCATCCATATCTAATTTAACATAATTAAGCTTGTATTCAGAATTAGTGCAAAGCTACACCAAAGTAAATATGGAATCATTAAGTAGGCGCTCAACATCTTGACGCGTTTAAACCTTAAAATTAAGTTAATTATCAATGCTATTAGAATGATTAAAACTAATAAAGCCAAGACCATATTGTGAAAAACAAAAAAAACTACACTCCAAGTTGTATTGAAAATTAAATGAATGAAGTAAATATAAATAGTATTCATATCTCTATTTTTAGTATGCCAATAAAGCCATATAGAGAAAGTCATCACTAAATAAAGAAATGTCCAGACAGGACCAAATATCCAATCTGGAGGATTAAAAGTTGGTTTATTTAATAGTGAGTACCAAGGTTCTTTAAATGTAATTGTAGACAAACCTCCAATGAATGAGGCAGAGAATGTAATAGCAAGAAACAACAGAAATGTTAAAAATTTGTTTTTAAGCATATTAAATATATACATAACAAAAAATGAGTAAAAAAACTATTTGGATTACTGGAGGAAGTACTGGCATTGGTAAAGCTTTAGCAATTAAGTTTGCAGCCATGGGATGGAATGTTGCTATATCTTCAAGACGAGCTGAATTATTGAATGAGCTTTCAAATTCTTATGAAAATATTTCAGGTTTTCCTTTAGATGTGACTGACAAAGAAAAGTGTAAAGAAGTATTTAATGAAATTAAAAACAAATTTGAAAATATAGATATTTGTTTTTTTTCAACAGGAACATGGGATCCAAAAAAAGAGAAAGAAATAGATGTCGAGCAAATGGAAGACGTATTTAAGGTAAATTTTTTTGGAACAGTTAATTGTATTAAAGCTGTTGAACAGTACTTTAGAGATAAAAAAAAAGGAATAATAACTATTGTGTCATCAATTGCGGGATATAGAGGATTACCTAATTCAACAGGATATGGACCATCAAAGTCAGCATTAAATAACTTAGCTGAAAGTTTGTACTTTGATTTTAAAAGACACAATGTACGTGTTTGTTTAGTGTCTCCTGGTTTTATTAAAACTCCAATGACAGATAAAAATGATTTTAAAATGCCTTTTTTAAAAACACCCGAGTATGCAGCAGATCAAATTTTTGAAGGTTTAGTAAACAAAAATACATTTGAAATACATTTTCCAAAATCACTTACAATAACATTAAAGCTGCTTAGTTTTTTACCAAGTAAAATTTATTTTGGATTAGTTGGAAAACTCACAAAATATCAAAAAAAATAGTTAATCTTTTACAAATACAACTGTTAATTCTGCTACTTTAAAACCAAACTTTGTCATAGTTGCTCTATTTATTGCAACTCTATCATCTTGTTTAAAAATCCAATCATCAAAAGTGATTTTTATCTCTTTACCTTTGACTGGAACTAATAAAACATATTCAAATTTAAATGCAGGTCCATAAGAATAACCTTTCGCTTTACCAACAACATCACCTGCTGTCCCTTCATAACTGTTTTCATCAATTTTATTTATTTTCCATTCTCGGTCTTGAACTTCACCATCATCCCAATTAAATTTTTCTTTAAGAATTAGCTGCTTTCCATCCCAAGTTCCATTTAAGTCTGCAGAAAATTGTCTTGTAACTTTTCCTGATCTATTTTGTAAAACACCCCAAGCCTTAACATTTCCAGATAAATATTCTTCAATGATTAATCTCGGTTCTTTATTTTTAAAATCTTCTGGTTTCATAGCGCTATTATTCGAGCAACTTGTAATTAAGAATAATAAAATTATCAACGAAATTGGCTTAATAATTTTTATATGTCGCATAAATATCTCCATTATTTTATTTATTTTGCATTGAAAACTGAATTAGATCTATATTTTTTGACTTAAATCCTGCTTCACAATAAGAAAGGTAAAACTCCCACATTCTTTTAAATGTTGAGTCAAAACCTTGATTTTTTATTAAATCCCATTTTTTTAAAAACTCATTTCTCCATATAGCCAATGTATTTGCATAATGATCAGCGTAAGAAATATATGAATTAACAGTTAAACCGTTGTCAGAAACGTATCGATTAATGCTATTTTTATTTGGCAAAAAACCACCTGGAAAAATATATTTTTGAATAAAATCTTGTTTGTTTTTATATCTATCAAATAACCTATCATCGATAGTAATTGCTTGAATAGCTGCTTTGCCACCATCAGATAAGTTATTTTTAATAGTTTTAAAATAACCCTCTAAATAATTTTGACCAACTGCCTCAATCATCTCTATGGAGGCAATTGAATTGTATTTGCCTTTAAGATCTCTGTAATCTTTTATTTCAATATTTACTTTTTCGTTTAAACCACAATTAAAAATTCTTTCTTTTGCGTATTCAAATTGTTTTTTTGATATTGTAATACAGTCTAGTTTAACATCGTATTTTTTACCTAGATACTCGGCAAAACCTCCCCAACCACATCCTATTTCTAAAATTTTGTCACCATTATTTGGTTTAATTAGATCAATTAATTTTTGATATTTGTTATTTTGAGCATCAGATAGATTTTTTGATTTATCATCAAAAATAGCGCTAGAGTATGTAAGTGTGTCGTCTAACCAAAGAGAAAAAAAATCATTACCTAGATCATAATGTCTAGCAATATTTTCTTTGCTTCTACTTTTTGTATTTTTAATAATTTTATTTTTTACAAAATTAATTATTGGAAAATCAAGAAGGCCTGAGAATTTATGTATTACTTCTATATTTCTTGCAGTTAATTCGATTAAATTTGATAAGTTATTAGTTTCAAATTCACCTCTCATGTAGCTCTCAGCAAATCCAATACTACCACCTCTAATTAAATTATAATTAAAATCTGGTTTTTTGATTGAAATATTTGCATGCAATTTTTCATTTGGATTTCCAAACTTTAAAACTTTTCCGTCATGTGTAGTAAGCTCTAGATAACCATAATTTATTTTATTAAGAAATTTAAATACTAATTTATCTGCAGTGTTATTTAAAAACATTAATTTTCTACTGTTATATTATTTTTAATTTTAAATTTTTTCTTAATTAATTTAATTCCTTTAAACCACAATTTAAACGCTTCAAAATGTATCGCAGAGATAATTTTAAATGTCATTAAAGGGTGTTTAAGATAAGAATTCATTAAGTTTTTACTTGTCAAAGCAGATCTTTCACCATCTTGAGATGCAAAAAGAATTTTTCCTTCTTGATCATATTGATCAATTACAACCGACAACTTCTGGTCTGGATTTAATATTCTAAAAAAATAATTACAATCCATTTCAATGAATGGTGAAACATGAAATTTTTTTGAGCAATTATTTTGAATTAATTTATTTTGTCCCTCAACTTTAAAAACATATGTGTGTTGCTCGCCAAATGTATTTTTAACCTCATATAATATAGAAATTAAATTATCATTATTATCGTATACAAAAAAAATACTTAGTGGATTAAAAACATAACCAAATATTCTTGGATAGCATAAAAGTTTAACTTTTATGTTGTCTGTACTGATTTCGTTATTAATTAGATTTTTTTTTACCCACTCAAAAAGAGATGACCCATCACGGTCACCATGATCTTTTTCGTAAAAACTAATAAGATTAAATTTATTTAATGAAAAAAATTTTAATTTATTATTAAGCTCATTTAACTCTGATAGATCAATGAAAAGTGAAAATACTTTATATTTAAAAAAATGTTCTTTTGGTTTAAATCTCTTATGGATTACGTTTCCATTATATATACAAGAACTAATCATTAAGGTTTTTCAGCATTTCAAGAGATGATTTTATTCCATCTTCATGAAATCCGTAACCAAAATAACTGCCACAAAAAAGTAAATCTTTTTGATTTTGTATTTTAATAAGCTCTGATTGAGCATCTAATGCTTTTTGATCGTAATATGGATGTGTAAATTTTACTTTTTTCAATATTTTTTTCTCATCAATATTGAAGTAAGGATTTAGTGTTAAGAAAATATTTTCATCACACTTTAAATTTTGCAATAAATTTAACCAGTAGGTTATTGAATTTTTCTCTAAATTCTTGTCATCTATTGATGAATTCCAAGAAGACCAAGCTTTTTTATTTTTTGGCATGGCGCGCTGATCTGTATGTATGTAAGCTATATTTTCTTTGTAGCTAAAATTCGAAAGAATATTTCTCTCATCCTCAGTTGGATTTTCTATTATCTCTAAGGCTTCATCAGCATGTGTTGCCAAAATAACCTTGTCGTAATCAAAAAATTCACTTTCTCCACCGTAATATAAATCTAGTCCTGACATTTTTCTTTTTATTTTTGTAACTTTATAATTTTTATAATGTTCCCCACTTAATTGTGAAATTATTTTACTAACATAGGTTCTGCTTCTATTGGTTACTGTGTACCACTGTGGTCTATTTTTCAATTTAAACAAACCATGATTTTGGAAAAATCTAAGAAAAAAACTAATTGGCATTTTGCTTGCTTCATAAGGGGGCATAGACCAAATTGCAGATACCATTGGTATTATATGATAATCAACAAATGTTTTGGATAATTTATTAATTTTTAAATATTCACCTAAGGTAATTTTATCAATGGATATGATTGCTTGATCACTTGTTTTATAAAATTTAATTATATCAAAAAACATTTTTAAGAAATCAATGTTAAATAGATTTGATTTATTGCAGAAAATCCCACTCAATCCTTTTCCACAATATTCAAATTTCGTATTATCTACTGAAACTGAAAAAGACATGTTGCTTTTTTCAATTTGAATATCATTTTCCTTAAAAAAATTAATTAAATTTGGATAAGTTTGAAAATTAAAAACAATAAAACCAATATCAACTGATACTTTTTTTTCATCAAAAAACAAATCTATAGTATGAGAATGTCCACCAAAATGGTCTTCTCTTTCGAAAAGATCTACATGATGTTTTTTAGATAAATAATAAGCAGCACTTAGTCCAGAAATACCTGAGCCAACGACAGCAATTTTCATTAATTATTATGCTGCATCTTCTTTAAACTCATCCATACTTGGACAAGTACAAAAAATATTTTTATCTCCATACACGTTATCAACTCTTGCAACCGGAGGCCAAAATTTATTTGCTTTTAAGAATTTTGCAGGATATGCAGCTTGCTCTCTTGAATATTTATGATTCCATTCATCTGAAGCTAATTCAGTATCGGTGTGAGGTGCATTTTTAATAGGGTTATCTACTTTGTCAAACTTACCTGACTTAACCATATCTATTTCCTCTTTAATGCTAATCAATGTATCACAAAATCTATCCAGTTCAGATAAACTCTCACTCTCTGTTGGTTCAATCATCATTGTTCCAGCAACTGGCCATGACATTGTTGGCGCATGAAATCCATAATCAATTAATCTTTTAGCTATATCTTCTTCTGAAATACCTGTTTCGCTTTTAATTGATCTAATATCAATAATACACTCATGAGCAACATTGCCATTTGAACCTTTATAAAGAATTGGGTAATGGTCTTTTAATCTATTTGCTATGTAATTTGCATTTAGGATTGCAATTTGTGTTGCAAGTTTTACACCTTCGGATCCCATCATCTTAATGTACATCCAAGAAATTGATAAAATACTTGAGCTTCCCCAAGGAGCTGCTGAAACGGCACCTATTCCACTTGCAGGTCCACAATCTTTTACGACTGGATGATTAGGCAGATAAACTTGTAAATGTCTTTTACATGCGATAGGTCCCATTCCAGGTCCTCCTCCACCATGTGGAATACAAAATGTTTTATGCAAATTTATATGACAAACGTCAGGACCAAAATTTCCTGGTTTTGCAACTCCAACAAGTGCGTTTAGGTTTGCTCCATCCATATAAACTTGACCACCATGTTCATGAATTACTTCACATATATCTTTAATTTTTTCCTCAAATACACCATGAGTTGATGGGTAAGTTA
This sequence comes from uncultured Pelagibacteraceae bacterium, assembly GCA_902618695.1. Lineage (GTDB taxonomy): Bacteria > Pseudomonadota > Alphaproteobacteria > Pelagibacterales > Pelagibacteraceae > Pelagibacter. The sequence goes on from CACNCB010000012.1 coordinate 7,191, forward strand.
CCATTAATGCACCAAGATTGTCTGAATGCAATTCTGCTTTTTTCTTTAAATCCTCAAAATCAACATTACCTTCTTTGTCACAATCAACAACGACAACTTTCATTCCTACCATTTGTGCGCTAGCAGGATTGGTTCCATGTGCAGAGCTTGGTATTAAACATATGTTTCTATTTTCATCCCCTCTATCTAAATGATATTTTCTTATTACCATTAATCCAGCGTACTCACCTTGGGCTCCTGCATTTGGCTGAAGTGAAACACCAGAAAAACCGGTAATAGATCTTAACCAATTTTTAAGATCTGTGAACATTTCTCTATATCCCTCCATTTGTTCAACTGGTACAAATGGATGAGGCTCTGCCAATTCTCTCCACGAAATAGGTATCATTTCTGCAGTAGCATTTAATTTCATAGTGCATGAACCTAGAGCAATCATTGTTCTATTAAGAGCTATATCCTTATCCTCTAACTTTTTAAGATATCTAAGCATTTCTGTCTCTGAATGATATGAATTAAAAACAGGGTGTTCTAAATATTTTGAAGTTCTTAATAAATTTTTTGGTAGATTTGGTAAACTAACAGTTGGATCCTCTTTTTTAATTGACTCTGCAGCATTAAATATTTTTAGTAGTTGGTTTACTCTATAAACATTTTTTCTTTCGTCGAAAGAAACAGCCAGCATCTCTGAATTTACTTTTCTAATATTAACTTTTTGGTCTAATGCATTTTTGAAAATCTGATCTGTCTTTTCTTTGGTTATAATAGTTACAGTATCAAAGAAATAATCTGAGTATAATTCATATCCAGATTGTTTTATTTTATCTGCAAAATTTTTTGCTAGTTGAGATACTCTTTCGGAAATACTTTTAATTCCATCAGGGCCGTGATAAATGGCATATGCTGCTGAAACAATCGCTAGTAAGGCTTGAGCAGTGCAAATGTTACTTGTAGCTTTGTCTCTTCTAATGTGTTGCTCTCTAGTTTGTAATGACAATCTATAGGCCTGGTTTCCATGCCTATCAACTGAAACCCCAACAATCCTACCTGGCATAGATCGTTTGTATTCATCTTTTGTTGCAAAAAATGCTGCATGAGGTCCTCCATAACCCATTGGTATACCGAACCTTTGGGAGCTACCGACAGCAATATCAGCACCAAGCTCTCTTGGTGTTTTTAGCATAGAAAGCGCAAGGAGATCGCAAACTAAAATTGCTTTTCCATTTTTTTTATGAATTTTACTTATGGCCTCACTAGGATCTTTAATATCACCTAAAGTTCCTGGATATTGTAAAACTCCGCAAACAATATCTTCTTTTAAATGCTGTAGAACCTTATCCTCGTTTCCAACAAGTACTTTAAGACCCATTGGCTCTGCTCTGGTTTGAATAACGTCAATTGTTTGTGGGTGGCAGTTCTCTGAAACAAAAACTAAATTACTATCACTTTTATTAAGTCTATGACTTAAACCCATAGCTTCGGCAGCTGCTGTTCCCTCATCAAGTAAAGACGCGTTTGCTATATCCATTCCAGTAAAATCAACAATCATTTGTTGAAAGTTTAATAGCATCTCTAATCTACCTTGTGCTACTTCAGGCTGATAAGGTGTGTATGATGTGTACCATCCAGGATTTTCTAATATATTTCTCAAAATTACATATGGTGTGTAAGTTCCATAATAACCCATCCCTATAAAGTTTGAGTAAATTTGGTTTTTTTTTGAGATTGCTTTTAATTTTCTTAACGCTTCATATTCTGAATTTGGTTCACCGATATTTAATTCACCTTTAAACTGAATCTTTTCTGGTATGGTGCTATTAATAAACTCATCTAATGACTTAAAGTTAAGATCTTTAAGCATTTTTTCTTGGTCCTTTTCTGATGGACCTATGTGTCTTCTAATAAAATCTTTTTGTGAATTATGTAACATTAGCTTGATGTCTCCTTTGCAAATTTATCGTATTCTTCTTTATTCATTAAAGTATCTAGCTCAGATGTGTCTTTAACTTTCAGTTTAAAAAACCATGCACCACCTTCAGGGTCCTCATTGATTTTGGCAGGATCATCAACTATAGACTGGTTGGTGTCTACCACTTCACCACTAACTGGAGTATAAACATCACTAGCAGCTTTCGTAGATTCTACTACTCCAGCAGTGCCATCTTTTTCAACATTAGATCCTTTTTCAGGAAGTTCTGCAAAAACTATGTCTCCAAGCATTTCTGTTGCATGTTTTGTAATTCCTATTGTGGCTACGTCTCCCTCCAAAGTAATCCACTCATGTTCTTTAGAAAATTTTACTTCACTCATTAATTTACTCCTTTCACATAATTTTTCTTATAAAATGGTAATGCGCAAACATTTGCTGGATGTTTTTTCCCTCTTACCTCAAGCAAAATTTTAGTATCAACCTTTGAAAATTCTTTATCAACATAACCCATCGCTATAGGACCGTTTACACTTGGTCCAAACGTTCCACTAGTTATCTCACCAATTTGTTTATCTGTATCATTAAATATTTTCGTTTTTTCTCTTGCAATCAGTCTACCCTCAGGCTTAATCCCTACTCTTATTTGGCTTGCTCCATCTTGCATTTGGTTCATAATTTTTTTCGATCCAATAAAACCCCCATTTGATAATCTAGATTTTGAGATTGCCCATCTAAGGTTTGCCTCAACTGGCGTTTTATTAATATCTAATTCGTGACCATATAAACATAATCCAGCTTCTAATCTCAAGGTATCTCTTGCCCCAAGTCCTATAAGTTGTGCTCCCTTTTCTATTAAATTTTCAACAAATTTTTCAGCTTTATCGTTAGAAATTGAAATTTCAAATCCATCTTCCCCTGTATAACCTGATCTTGTGACAAATAATTTTTGATTATCAGAATCAAACCAATTTCCTGTCATAAAATTTAATTGATCAACCCCATTTATAATTGAGTTTAAAATTTCAACAGATTTAGGTCCTTGAATTGCTATTAAAGATCTATTGTTATCTAAATTCATTTTAAATTTTGAACCTAGTAAGTTGGATAAAATTTCATAATCTTTATCTTTGCATGCAGCATTTAAGATGATTAAATATCCCTCCTGTATTTTTGTGATAATTAAATCATCATAAATTCCAGCATCTTCATTCATTAAAAAACTATACTTAGAGCAGTTTTGTTTTAGATTTTTTAAATCTAATGGAAAAATCTTTTCTAATTCTGCTGTTAAACTTTCATCACCATATATAAATAATTGACCCATATGAGATACATCAAATATTCCAGAATTCGATCTTGTGAATTTATGTTCTTCAATAATACCTTTGCCATACTGAATGGGCATTTCATAACCAGCGAATTCAACAAACTTAGCGTTGTTACTTTGATGAAGTTTATTTAGCGATGTTTTTTTTATTTCCATATTAACTCTTCTGTGCCCCCTCTGTCTTGGTGCCTGAGAGATTTGCTCCTTCGGCGAGAATAATTCTCTTTCCAGAGTTAATATGTACGGTCCTTTTGCCTGAGAGTTTCCGGGGTGGTTGCTCCTTCGGCGCTACAAAAGTAGTCTCTCCCGTATATAAATTTATAGCACATTTAAAATGTTTATGTGAAATTTATTTAGCTACCTTTTTGACAAGTAATGGAGACAAAAACTGAGTAACTACTGCTGTTATAACTACCGCTCCACCAAAAAGCACTGTAAGTGGCGGGTTTTCGTTGGCAAACATCCATGCCCATAAAGGTCCTAAAACAGCTTCAGTTAACATAATTATTCCAACAAATGCTGAGGGAGTTGATCTTGCTCCAATTGTTATAAGTATAAAACCAAGTCCAACTTGAAAAAATCCTGCAATAAAACCTAAAAATATATCATTTGTTGAAACAATAATACTTGGTGACATAAACAAACCTATTAATGTTGCAAAAATTCCAGCAACGAGTTGTAAAGGTATCATGTCAACTTTTGGATATTTTCTAACAATTAAAATTAAGATCGCAAATGATATTGGCATAATGAATGCAACTAAATTTCCGTTCATCTGACCTGGTGTTAGTGAGCTTCCTAACATTAAAATAATACCAACGACTGCTGTAATAATACAAGTTAACGTAATTTTTGAAATTTTTTCTTTTAAAAATACATAACCAAAAATTGCTAAAAACAAAGCTTGAGTTTGAATTATAAAGTTTGCATTAGCTACTGTTGTTTCGTACATAGCAAACACATAGCTAGCAAATCCGATAGATAAAATTATACCTCCAAATAAACCTGGAATTCCAGATTTATAAAGAGCACTGAAAATTTTTCCTTTGTAAGTTAAGATTAAAAAAATTGTAATTACTCCAATAAAGAAAAGTGATCTCCAAAATAATATTTGCCAAAGTGTAGATCCATCAAAAGACTTAACAATCAAACCTCCAAAACTTAATGCACAAGCTCCTAAAAAAACTAAAAAAGGCCCTGATATTTTTGATAAAAAATTCATTAAATTTGTGATAGTAAATTTTGAGTTTCCATCTCATATAACTTAAATAAAATCTCTGCATCAGATAAATTAATTTCTTTAAATTTTATTTTTGAACCAGGAGACATCTGTACTAATCGGTCATAATCGACACTAGCCACAACTCCAATTTTTGGATAACCACCAATAGTACCGTGATCTGAAAGCATTATAATTGGATTTCCATCTGCAGGCACTTGGATGACACCTTTAATCAAGCCCTCTGATTTTATGTTGGTATTCACAATATTATCTATTTTAAGACCCTCAAGTCTCATACCCATTCTGTCTGAAAGTTTTGATACTTTGAATTCCTTTTCATAAAATATTTTTTTACCTTCTTCAGAAAAGTAATCAAAATTAGTTCCTTTAATCACCCTTATATTTTCTATTTTAGTGTTAATGTAATTAGTTTTTTTAATATCCTTATTTGAATTTATTTTTTTTAAACCAATTCTTTGCCCTACATCTAATTTTTTTCCATTATTAGATCCAATATTTGCTTTTGTGTTTATGGAACAGCTATTCCATTGAAATTTTAAATCAAGCTCTCCACCTAGTGCTAAATATCCATAAACTGATTTATTTGTAGAAATGATATTTATCTCATCTCCATTTTCAATTTGATAACTTTCATAACAATTGCCTTCGATTTCAGTACCCTTTTTTTTAATTGAAAAAATTACATCTCCAGTAATTGCACAATTAATTTTTTCTCCCGAATATTTTATATGAGGACCTTGATATGCAAACTCTATAACTGCAGATTCTAAATTATTATTAACAAGTTTATTGGCTATAAGATAATTTCTATTATCCATAGCACCACTAAATGGTATGCCAATATGATAAAGATAATCCCTACCTTTATCTTGGAAGGTAGTATTAATTCCAGGTCTGATTATATCTAAATAATTATTGCTCATTATAATTTTTATACTGATCTAAAGTAATTTCTTTGAAAATTACTGTATCTCCTGGGCTAATTAGATTTGGTTTGTCTTCTTTTGAACTATCAAACACTTCCAAAGGGGTATTTCCTAAAATATTCCATCCACCTGGACTTTCAAATGTATAAATATTTGCAAATTGCTCAGTTAATGCAACAGATCCTTTAGGCACTTTTACTCTTGGAGTTTCTAAACGTTGAGCTCGCATATTCTCATCTAAGTCACCAAGAAATGGCATGCCAGCAATAAACCCTGTCATGTAACAAAAATATTCCTTATTTAAAAAATTCTCTAAAATTCTTTTTCTACTTAATTTTAATATTTCTTCCAATCTTTTCATGTCCATTGAGAAATTTTCATGACAACAAACTGGAATTTCTAATTTTTTAGAATTTATATTTAGTGAGTCTTCAGCATCAATGTTTTCAACATAATTTTTAACTTCTTTAAAATTTGTTTTTTTTAAATCATAAGAAATAATTAATTTATTATATGAAGGTGTTAAATTATTTATCCCTTCAAATTTTTTTTCTTTAATGGTTTTAAAATATTTTATTACTTGTGAATTAATTGATTTATTTACTTCACTACCAAAATCACAGTATAAAGCTGCGTCACCAAGATTTGATATATTTTTTATCATGTCATGTTATACTTAACATTAGAGACTATGGAAATTAATATAAATTGCGATTTAGGTGAAAAATCAAAACACCATTCAAATAAGTATGATCCAGATTTACTAGAAATAGTTAATTCTGCAAATGTCGCATGTGGTTATCATGCAGGTGATGATGAGTCGATGAGTCAAGTAGTTCAAATTTCCAAAAAAAATGGTGTTAGTATTGGGGCTCATCCTTCATTTAATGACCCTGAAAATTTTGGAAGGCAAAGAATAAAACTTCCACCTAATGATGTAAGGCAATTAATTATTGATCAATATGAAATTCTTCAAAAAATTGCTCAAGATCATGGAGAGAATGTTACTCACATAAAACCACACGGTGCTTTAAACAATATGGCTTGTGAGGATATGGATTTAGCTACTACATTAGCGAAAGCTATAAACGAGATTAGTAAAGATTTAATTTATTTGGTTCCTACAGGATCTAAAATGGAAGAAGCAGCAAAAAAACTAAACATGCGGATAGCTTGTGAAATATTTGCTGACAGAAATTATGAGGACGATGGAAATTTAGTTTCTAGAAAAAAACCACATGCTCTTATTACTGATCCAGAAGAAGCTAAAAAACACGTATTAAATATGGTAAAAAATCAGTCACTTAATTGTCACAGTGGGAAGCGGATACCTTGTGAAATAGACTCAGTATGCATACATGGCGATAATGCTAGTTCGCTTGCTACTGCAAAATCTTTAAAAAAAAATTTAATAGATAACGGACTAACTTTAAAACCTTTAAATAAAATGGAGAAATTTAGATAATGATAAAAAATACATTAATTACTTTTTTTTTATTAGTTCTTTTATCTACTAATTCATATTCTGCGGGTACTAGCTCTGGTACAGATTCCAACAGTGCTAACAATTACAATAAAGCTGTAAAATTAGTAAAAGCAGCAAAAAAATATGAAAATGATGGTAAAGTAGAGAAGGCAAATAAGAGATATATGAAAGCTTTGAAGCTTTTAATTAAATCAAACAAAAGTAAACCAAATAAAGCAGATACTTTAAACTACTTAGGTTTTACAACAAGGAAACTTGGGGATTTTGAAACTGGTGAAAAATATTATCTACAAGGTCTTGCAATTGAACCAAATCATATAGGTATTAATGAATATTTAGGTGAGCTTTATGTTGCAACAAATAGAATTGATTTAGCCAATGAAAGATTAAAAATTCTGGAAAGTTGTAATTGTAAAGAATACGATAGTTTGAAACAAATAATTGCTGGCACAAAAAAATCTAAATATTAATACATTATATTCAATAATAAGGCGGTCATAAACTTGATCGCCTTTTTTTTTACATGGTATTTATTGAAAAAATAATAAACTTGAAATACTATTAATTTATCTTGATTGAAGAACTCATTATTTTAACAAATATTATATTTATAACCATTATATTAACTGCTGATAATGCTGTAATTGTTGGTTCTATAGCTTCAAATTTTGTTCCAAAAAATAGAAAACAAATAATTCTTTGGGGTGTAATTGGAGCATTTGTTTTTAAAATTTTTTTTGCAATTTTTGCTACTTTTTTATTTGAATTTTATTTTATAAAAATCTTAGGGGGTTTATTATTAATTTGGATTGTTAATGATTTAAGGAAAGATTTATTAGACATTAAAAAAGTAAAACCCACTTCAAAAAAAGGGAAGGAACCTTCCTACATTAGTAGTATTGGAAAAGTTTTATTTGCAGACATAATGATTAGTTTTGATAATGTCATTGGTGTAGTTGCAGCTGCAAAAGGATATTTTGGATTTATGATATTTGGGCTTATGTTGTCGGTTGTTCTGACTGGTGCTTTAGCGACTTATATGGCTAATTATATTCAAAGACATATTTGGATAGCATATATTGGTTTAATATTTATTTTGATTGTTGGTCTGCAATTGGTAATTGGTGGATTGGTTGATCTTGAAATATTAAATATTAATGAAGAATTTAAAAAATACTTTTAATTAAAAAGAATTTTTTTTATTAGGAAATTTAACTTTTCTTACTTCTTTTGAATAATTTGAAACAGCTTTAGAAATCTCATTTCTAATATTGGCATATTTTTTTACAAATTTGTAATTCGTTGGATTTAAGCCAATTAAATCATCAAAAACTAATATTTGACCATCACAATATTTAGAAGCTCCAATGCCAATAGTTGGTACTTTTAAATTTTGCGTCACAAGTTTTGCTAAAGAAGTTTCAACACATTCCAAAACAATTGAAAATACTCCAGCTTTTTCCAATAATTGTGAGTCTCTTATAATGTTATCTCTCTCAAACTTTTTTTTGCCTTTGAATTTGAAAGTTTTATCTGACTGAGGAAGTAACCCCAAATGACCCATAACTGGAATTTTATTTTTAACTAAAGTTTTGACTATTTTATAAATTTTTTTTCCACCTTCTAATTTTACTCCATCACATTTAGATTTTTTAATTATCAGTTTTGCATTTTTCAAAGCTTCTTTAGGATTTCGATAGGTATTATGCGGCATATCAACAATCATTAAACTTTTTTTTATACCCATTCTGACACTTTTAGAATGTTCAATCATTGTATTCAAAGTTACTTCTTTAGTAGATTTATAATTGTACAAAACAGATCCAAGAGAATCTCCAACAAGTATAATATCGCAGTGATTGTCTAAAATAGATGCAACATTTTTTGAATACGCAGCAAGACTAACTATTTTAGTCTTGTTTTTTTTAGAAATTATTTTTTTAATTTTGATCATTCACATTGGTAGAAATTACCAAATGCCAGTATTTTCCATCGAAGCCCAAGGTTCTTGAGGATCTAAATATCCATCCTGAAGTAATTCTATTGAAATTTTATCCGGTGATCTAACAAAAGCCATATGACCGTCTCGTGGCGGTCTATTGATAGTATAACCCATGTCCATAAGTTTTTGGCATGTTTCATAAACATTATCTACTCTATAAGCTAGATGACCAAAGTTTCTTGACCCATCACCTAGATCATCACCATCCCAATTATATGTTAATTCAATCTCTGCATTTTTGTCATTTGGTGGGGCAAGAAAAATCAAAGTGTATCTTCCTTTTTCACTATCTTTTCTTCTTGTTTCTTTAAGTCCAAGACCTTCACAAAAAAACCTTAGAGATGCATCAACATCGCTTATTCGTATCATAGTATGTAAATATTTCATGATAATACTTATAGTTAAAAATTACTCTAATTCAATAGTACTTGGTGGCTTTGATGTAACATCATAAACAACTCTATTAATTCCCCTTATATTATTTACTATTTTATTTGATATAGATTGCATAAAAGACTTTTTAAATTCATAATAGTCTGCTGTCATCCCATCCTCAGAAGTAATTGCTCTCAACAAACATAAATACTCATAAGTACGATTGTCGCCCATTACTCCAACAGTTTTAACTGGTAGTAATGCTGCATAAGCTTGCCAAATCTTATTATAAAGATCATGGTTTTTTAAAGCTTGAATAAAATAATAATCTGCTTCTTTTAAAATATTTATTTTTTCATTAGTTATTATACCAGGCATTCGAATAGCTAAACCTGGTCCAGGAAACGGGTGCCTAGAAATAATTTCTCTACTTAAATTTAACTCTAATCCTAATTTTCTTACCTCATCCTTAAATAAGAATTTTAGCGGTTCTACTAATTTTAAGTTCATTTTTTTTGGTAAACCACCTACATTATGATGTGATTTAATTTTAGAAGTTTGACTACCAGTAACAGATTTACTCTCAATTAAATCTGGGTAAAGAGTGCCCTGGGCTAAAAACTTTACATTTTTAATTTTATTTGCGTATCGCTCAAAGATTTTAATAAATAAATTACCAATTATTTTCCTTTTCTTTTCAGGATCAGAAACATTTTTTAATTTTTTTAAAAATTCTTTTTCAGCATTTACATAAATTAAATTAATTTTTAAACGCTTCTTAAACGTCTTAACTACTTGAACTTCCTCATTTTTTCTTAAAAGACCAGTGTTTACAAAAATACAATAAAGTTTTTTACCAATGGCTTTATTCAATAATTGAGCAACTACACTGCTATCAACGCCACCTGATAAAGCACAAATAACTTTGTTTGTTCCAACTTGCTTTCTAACGTCTTTAATAAGTTGATTTTTTTGATCTTTTGAAGACCAATTTTTTTTAATTTTACAAATTAAAAAAATAAAATTGCTTATTAATTTTTTTCCGTTCTCTGTATGAGTCACCTCTGGGTGAAATTGTATCCCATAATATTTTTTTATTTTATTTTCAACTATTGCAAATTTTGAATTAGTGCTTGATGCAACAACCTTAAAATTCTTAGGAAGTTTTGAAACTTGATCAGCATGACTCATCCAAACTTGTTTAGATTTTTTATTACCAAAAAAATTAGTTGTTAAAAGACTGCTGTTTTTTTTATAAACATTAGCCAAACCAAATTCTCTATGTTTTGATTGTTTTACCTTTCCGCCATTAAGTTTTGATAAAATTTGATGTCCAAAACATATTCCAAGAATTGGTAGATCAAGCTGTAGAATTTTTTTATCAAATGAATACTTGTTTATTTGATAAACATTTAATGGGCCGCCAGATAATACTATCCCTTTAATACTGTGATTTATATTTTTTAGTTTTATTTTTTTGTGACTAATTATTTCAGAAAAAACACCCAATTCTCTTACTCTTCTTGCAATTAATTGAGTAAATTGAGAACCAAAATCTATTATTAAGATTTTGTGAAGATTTTGATCAAGACTCATTATTTTCAGGTTCTATATTTTTTAATGACTCTTGAATATCTTTGTTTTCATCACATAAATTTTTACAAACTTTTACAAACTTATCTGAAAGATCTTTGACTTTTTCATAATTAGATTTTTCTAAAGCAATTTTCATTAACATTAATAAAGCTTCTTCGTTATCAGGCTCAATTAAAAGTGTTGTTTCTAAATTGTATTCTTCTTTTCTTTGATTTTCTTTTTGGTTATAAATTTTTGCTAAATATAAATATGAGTTTGCATCTTTTGGATTAAAAACAATATTTCTCTCAAATAGAAAACGCGCATCTTCATATTTTTCTTTTTTAAACAATTCTAAAGCTTCATTAAAAAAATTTTCTTTACTAAAAGACGTGCTGTTAAAAGAAGATGTTAAAAGTATTAATCCTACTAATTTTAAAAATTTGCTCATTAATATTTACTATCTTTTTTTACCACATCTACATTATGAACCATACTTTCATAAAATCCAGCCTTTGTAATTTTCACAAATTGTGGTTTATTTCTTAATTTAATGATTGTTTTTGATCCAAGATAACCCATAGAAGATTTCAATCCACCAATTAATTTATAAATAATGCTCCCAACATCCCCTTTAAATTTTACAAAACCTTCAACACCTTCAGGTACATATTTTGAGGAGTCTTTTTGTTTTTTTTGAAAGTATCTATCAGCTGAACCTTTATTCATAGCTCCTACTGAACCCATCCCTCTAAAACTTTTGAAAAGCTGTCCATTTTTTTTAATTAATTTGCCTGGAGTTTCATTTGTGCCTGCAAATAATGAAGCAATCATTACAGCATCTGCTCCTGCAGCAAAAGCTTTTGCTAAATCACCAGAATATTTTATTCCACCATCTGAAATTATTTTAACATTTTTATTTTTTAAACCACTTCTTACATCTAAAATTGCGCTTAATTGAGGAACTCCTATTCCAGCAACCAGTCTTGTTGTACAAATAGAACCTGGTCCTATACCAATTTTAATTATATCCACTCCCAACTTTATTAAGAATTTTGCAGCTTCTGGTGTTGCAATATTTCCTGCACATAAAGCAATTTTTTTAGTTTTTATTTTTTTTATATATTTAATTATTTCGGCAACTTTCTTTGTATGGCCATGTGCTGTGTCTACTACGATTAAATCTACACCTTCTTTGATTATTTCTTTAGCTCTGATAAATTCAATTGGTGCCGCACCTACAGCTGCTCCAACAATTAGTTTTTGTTTTTTTACTTTTTTTATCTCTAATAATTGTTTTTTTATATCAAGGTTTCTGTGAATTACTCCAATACCCCCAGCTTTAGCTATAGCTATTGCCATTCTGCTCTCTGTGACAGTATCCATTGCAGATGATAAAAGTGGAATTTTAAGTTTCAAATGCTTTGTTAAAGACACACTGGTGTCTGCATCAGAAGGTAATATTTCTGAATACTTTGGAGCTAATGTAACATCATCAAAGGTAAGTGCTTCTTTTATAGGAACCATAATCTTTTATATATGATTCCTTTTAAATTAAAAGTCTCTATCGGACTTTTGTACAAATTATAAAACTTTCTTTTGAATCTTTTCTGCTAGATTTTGGTTTAAAAACCTTAACTTCTTTAAAATATTTTTTCCCTTCTGCGACGATTTCGTTAAATGTTGCTCCCATGAAAATTTTTGAAATAAAATATCCATTTTCTTTCATAAAATCTTTTGCAAAAAACATCGCCTCTTTACACAGTTCTCCAGTTTGTATTGAGTCTATATTTTTAATACCAGTTGTATCTACGGCCATATCAGACATTACGACATCAACTTTACCGTTTATATGTTTTTTAATTTCTTCTTGAGTTTTTTCTTCTGTAAAATCACCTTGGATTTGAACACTATTACCTATGGGTTCCATTTTTTTTAAATCTATAGATACCAATTTCCCACTTTTAGCTGCTTTGAGAGCATATTGTGACCAGCTTCCTGGAGCTGCACCAATATCAATTACTGATAATCCACCTTTAAAAATTTTAAATTTTTCATCAATTTCAATTAATTTGTAAGCTGATCTAGCACGATACCCATCTACCTTAGATTGTCTTACATAGATATCTCTACGTTGTTTATTTACCCAATTTTTCGAAATTTTATTTTTTTTCAATTAATTGCTAAATCTTAAACTCTTATTTAAAATTTTACCTGTAAGTGTTTTAATTTCTATTTCAATTTCTTTATTTAATCTCATATCTTTTTTATCTTTCCAAATACCAGCAGCTAAATGCATAATACCAATTTTGTTATTTGGTAGAAAAGGTTCTACGAATGTTTGATTATCTTCATCATACTTAGGTAATAAATTACTTGTAATCCAATTACAGTTTAATGGTAAAAATTCAGTTTCTAAATTATCTATATATACTGACATGTTTATAGCCAAACCTTCAGATCCAAAAATATTACCTGCTTTTAATGTTTGAAATAAATTATCTTGCCAAGATTTCCATCCATCTGAATTTTTTTCTAAAGAAAACACGCCTATATTTATGTGAGGTGCAAACGCTAGTTTTCTTGCTTTATCAAATCCAATTTTTGATTTTACTGCATGTTTAAAATTTTGTGATTTAATTATTGCAAGTTTTCCAAACAGCCAATTTACTTTTGAAGTAATTCTGTAACCCGGTCCAATACTTTGAGTAATTCCTAATTTACCATTTTCACACGCTCTAAAATATAATTCTACACAGTTCCAATCATTTACCCATGCATCGCAATCTATCCAAAGATATTTTTCATAATTAGGAAAATATTTTGGAAGAAAAGCTCTTGATACTTGGCTTTTTAGCCATTCTTTTCCTCTCACTTTATATCCTGGTACTTCAATATCCCATTCAGCAGATTTAATTTCATCTACCTTTATCTGCAATTTTTGTTTTTGATCATCTGTAAGTCCAGCATCTAAAATACAAATTGCAACACTCTCGCTTTCTTTAAATCTCTTTATTGAATCAACAAGCTCATCAAGTAATGGGTAATAGTTAGAATCTGCTAGAGAAACGATTACATTTTTTTTCATTAAAGTATATCTTCTTGATCATCATCATCTTGAATTTTGTCATTTTCATGAATTTTTCTTAATTTTTGAAAATGAAAAAAACTAATTGGTATCAATGACAAATAAATAATTCCACTAATAGCAATCACATTAAATGTATAAATTAACAAAAGACCAAAAAATAAAACTATACCAAATAATAAAAAAATAGTTGTTTTTCTTTGAATCACAATTTTTTTAAATGAATAGGTTGGAAATTTACTTATTAACAATAAAGAAGTAATAATAAAAAATATTGGTACTATCACATTATAGTTTATATTAATTAATTCAAAACCAGATAAGCTAATTATTAAAGGCATTAAAACCAATATACCTCCTGCTGGCGATGGAACACCTTCAAAAAAATTATCCTTCCATGTTGGTGTTTGACCTGTGTTTATGTTGAAACGAGCTAGCCGTAATGCCACACAAACTACATAAACTAGACATAACAACCAGCCAAATCTTCCAAGAGTGTTTAATTTCCAGAAGTACATAATAAATGCAGGAGCTACTCCAAAACTTATCATATCCGTAAGAGAGTCTAGCTCTTTTCCAACTTTTGATGTCCCTTTAATTAATCTTGCTATTCTTCCGTCTAATCCATCAATAAGAGCAGCAAACAAAATTGCTATAATTGCAAATTCAAATTTTCCATCCAATGCAAATCTAATTGATGACAAACCTATACAAACCCCAATAAGAGTTAGCATGTTAGGTAAAATTACTCTTGCATTGGTTTTTTTATCCGTAACAATTTTTAAATTGTTTCTTGGTTGTTCCATAAATTAATTTTTAGCTAGCAATGTTTCTCCAGAGATTGCTGTTTGACCAACTTTAACTAGTGGTTCATAATTTTCATAATAAAGGTCTGCTCTACTACCAAATCTAATCATACCAATTCTATCACCTTGATTTAATTGTTGATTTTTATTTGTCTCGCAAACAATTCTTCTTGCTACTAACCCTGCTATTTGAACAACAATAATATTATTTCCATGGTTATCTTTTATCTTATAATAATTTCTTTCATTGTCTTCACTGGCTTTATCTAGTGATGCATTTAAAAATTTTCCTGGTTTGTATAAAATTTCTTCAACGGTTCCTGAGCACGGCGTTCTGTTCACATGACAATCAAATACATTCATAAAGATGCTAATTTTTTTAAATTTTTTATTCTCTAACCCTAGTTCTTTAGGACCATCAACTTCTTCAACTTTAATTACCTCTCCATCAGCAGGACTAACAAGGTAGCTATCATCTCCTATAATTGTTCTCTCCGGGTCTCTAAAAAAATAATAAACCCAAACAGTTAACAATATTCCTATTAATCCTAAAAAATTATTAATAATTAGAAATATGATAGTTATGAATACAGCGATAACTATAAACTTGTATCCTTCTGTGTGAATCTTTGGAAATATCTTACTAAACATATTCTTCTATTTGCTAATTTTCGATTAATATGTATATAAAATGGTCAAATTCAATTAATAAGATAATTTTTATTTAATGAGCAAAATCAAGGTAAAAAACCCAGTTGTCGAGCTGGATGGCGATGAAATGACCCGTATTATATGGGAGTTCATCAAAAATAAATTAATCCTCACATATTTAGATCTTGGTATTGAATATTACGATTTAGGCATGAAAAGCAGAGATAATTCTGATGATCAGATTACGATCGATTCAGCAAATGCAATTAAAAAAATTGGTGTTGGAATTAAGTGTGCAACGATTACTCCCGATGAGGCAAGAGTAGAAGAATTTGATTTAAAAAAAATGTGGAGATCTCCAAACGGAACCATAAGAAATATAATTGGAGGAACAGTATTTAGAGAACCCATTATTTGTAAAAATATTCCAAAACTTGTTCCTTCTTGGACTGATCCAGTGATTATTGGAAGACATGCATATGGTGATCAATACAGAGCAACAGATTTTAAGGTTCCTGGAAAGGGAAAAATGGAAGTCAAATGGACATCAGAAGATGGAAAAGATGAAATTAAATATGAAGTATTTAATTTTACAGGTCCTGGTGTAGCTTTATCAATGTACAATTTAGATAAATCTATTGAAGACTTTGCAAGATCTTGTTTCAGTTATGGGTTAATTAAAAAATGGCCTGTTTATATGTCTACAAAAAATACAATTCTAAAACAATATGATGGAAGATTTAAAGATATTTTCCAAGAAATTTTCGACAAAGAATATAAAAGCGAATTTGAAAAAAATAATTTAACTTACGAACATAGATTGATTGATGACATGGTTGCATGTGCAATGAAATGGAGTGGAAAATATATTTGGGCATGCAAAAATTATGATGGAGATGTGCAATCAGATACTATGGCACAAGGTTATGGATCTTTAGGATTGATGACGAGCACATTGTTAACGCCAGATGGAAAAATAATGGAAGCAGAGGCTGCACACGGAACAGTAACTAGACATTATAGAATGCATCAACAAGGAAAAGAAACTTCAACCAACCCCATCGCATCAATTTTTGCTTGGACAAGAGGATTAGCTCACAGAGGTAAATTAGATGGTAATGAAGAACTGATCAAATTTGCACAAACTTTAGAAAAAGTTTGTATTGAATGTGTTGAAAGTGGATCAATGACAAAGGATTTGGCAATTCTTGTTGGTCCAAATAGTAAATTCTTAACTACTAATCAATTTTTAGATGAAATTGATGGAAATTTAAAAAATAAATTAAACTAAATCCTTGAGCTTTTCGAAAGCTTCTTCAATTTTTGATTGATCCTGTCCGCCAGCTTGAGCAAAGTCTTTTCTTCCACCACCACCTTTGCCACCAATTATTTCAGATGCAGCTTTAACAAATTGAACTGCATCATACTTGTTAGTTAAATTGTCAGTTACTCCAACAGCTAATCCAACCTTGTCATCTTTATTTGCAAAAACTACCACAATACCTTCGCTTAAATCTTTTTTACCTTTATCTACAAGTTTTCTTAATTCTTTTGGAGGCAATCCATCTATTTTTTGAAGTCTTAATTTAACTCCATTAATTTCTTCGTCTTTAATAATATTTTTAGATTTATCCCCTAAAATTGCATTTACAGAAATAGTTTCTAATTGTTTAGTTAAATTTTTAATTAAAATTTTTTGATCAGCTTCTTCTAAACTTGGTTTTCCTCCCAATTTTATAATTTGCTCACTTAAATCTTTAATTGTTTCCTCATCTTTTTCTACAGATAGGTTTGATAATTTCTCTTTATTTTTTAAATATTCCTCTAATTGTTTATCTCGCAAAGCCTCAATTCTTCTAACCCCTGCTGCAATTGAGGACTGGCTGACAATCTTAAATTTGCCAATATCACCAGTGTTTTTAACGTGTGTTCCACCACATAATTCAGTTGAAAAATACTTACCATCCTCATCTCCCATCGAAAGAACTCTTACTTCATCTCCATATTTTTCACCAAATAATGCTAAAGCACCGTTTTCAACCGCCTCATCAGGTGTCATTAATCTTGTTTTTACATCAGATTTTTTGGAAACCATTGTGTTTACAAAGTCTTCTATTTTATCAATTTCTTCATTCAAAATTGGCTTCATATGGCTGAAATCAAATCTTAATCTGCTTGGCTCTACTAAAGATCCTTTTTGAGTTACATGGGTACCAAGAACTCTTCGTAAAGATTCATGTAATAGATGGGTTGCTGAGTGATAAGCACGAGTGTTATCTCTTCTTTCTACATCAATTTTTAATTCCACACTTTCCTGTAATTTGATAGATCCACTTTTTACCTTTCCATAATGTACAAATAAATCTCCTAGTTTTTTTTGAACATCAGTCACTTCAAATTTAAATTCATTGGAAACTATTTCACCAGTATCACCTATTTGACCTCCTGACTCACCATAGAAGGGAGTTTGATTAACTATAATCATTCCTTCATCATTTTGTTTTAATTGATCAACTTCTTTATTGTCTTTTAAAATAGATAATACGACACCTTCAGCTTGGTTAGTCTCGTATCCTAAAAATTCAGTTGGCTCGATTTTATCTTTTATTCCGAACCAAATATCTTCAACCGCTGAATCACCAGAGCCCTTCCAATTTTTTTTAGCAAGCTCTCTACTTTCCTTCATCAAAGATTGAAACTTTTCAGTATCAATTGACATAGATTTATTTCTTAAAATATCTTCGGTAAGATCTAATGGAAAACCATAAGTATCATACAATTTAAAAGCTACTTCACCTGGCAACACTTTATCTATTTTAGATATTTCATCATTTAAAATTTTTATTCCTCTATCCAGCAGAACTAAGAATTTTTCTTCTTCCATTTTTAAAGTTTCTTTAATTAAAGACTCTGCTCTTACTAATTCTGGATAATTTCCGGACATTTCATTTTTAAGAGTATCAAATAAATTATAAAAAACTGGATCCTTAGATCCAAGTAAATGAGAATGTCTCATCCCTCTTCTCATAATTCTTCGAAGAACATATCCTCGACCTTCATTTGAAGGTAAAACACCTTCAGCTATTAAAAACGAACTTGCTCTTAAGTGATCAGCTATTACCCTAAAACTTGCTAGATTAGATTTGTCTGATTTGACTTTTGTAATTTCAGATGCAGAACCAATTATTTTTTTGAAATGATCTGTTTCATAATTGTCATGTGAACCTTGCAATAAAGCTGCAATTCTCTCTAATCCCATTCCAGTATCAACTGACGGTTTTGGAAGATTAATTCTTTTATCTTTAGTAACTTGTTCAAATTGCATAAAGACTAAGTTCCAAATTTCTATAAATCTATCTCCATCCTCATCTTTAGAACCAGGCATGCCTCCTGGTAAATGATCTCCATGGTCAAAAAATATTTCTGAACAAGGACCACATGGACCTGTCTCTCCCATTGACCAAAAATTGTCTGAGGTTGCTATTCTTATAATTCTATCATCGCTAAAACCCGCTATTTTCTTCCAAAAATTGAAGGCCTCATCATCCTCATGAAATACAGTTACATAAAGCCTGTTTTTATCTATTCCAAAATCTTTGGTTATTAAGTCCCAGGCATAATGAATCGCTTGCTCTTTAAAATAATCACCAAAAGAAAAATTTCCTAACATCTCGAAGAAAGTATGGTGCCTCGGTGTGTAACCAACATTTTCTAAATCATTATGCTTACCACCTGCCCTTACACATTTTTGTGAAGTGGTTGCTCTAACGTAATCTCTTTTTTCTAATCCTGTAAAAACGTTTTTAAACTGAACCATCCCAGAATTTGCAAACATCAATGTAGGATCATTATTAGGAACCAAATTACTAGACTCTACAATCTTATGATCATTCTTTTCAAAATACTTTAAGAAAGTATTTCTTATTTCATTGAGTGTTTTGTCTGCCATATTTTTTAAAATACAGCTTTTTTATTCTATGTCTAGGTGTCGAAGGGAAAAAAGGCGCTTAAATTAAGCGCCTTTTATTAATAAAGATGACCTATTAATTCTTTTTAGATGGAGGAGTGGCTTCTGCTTTGTCAGCTTCTTCTTTTTCAGCTACTTTCTTTTCTTTCTCTAATTTCTCAGGATCAATTGGATTCCCTTCTATTTTCTTAGAAATCACGCCTGCTTTCTCTCTAATTGCCATTTCAATTTCTGCAGCAACTTTAGGATTTTGAGCTAAATAAGTCTTAGCATTTTCTCTACCTTGACCAATCTTCTCACCTTTATAAGCATACCACGCACCTGATTTTTCAATTATATCCGCTTTTGAACCAAGATCGACTAG
>CACNCB010000013.1 GCA_902618695.1 uncultured Pelagibacteraceae bacterium
TAGCAATACTTATATTTTTATTTGCTATTACAGTATAACTTTTTACCTTCCTTGCTAATTCTTTTGCTAAACAAGGTCCTTTTAATATTGAAATGTTTAATTTCTTTTTATTTAGATTTACTTGCTCAGACATACTAATTAATTTTTTACTTTTTTTTTGAAATTTTAAACCTTTTGTTAAAACAAGTATTAAAGTTTTTTGTTTAAGATCTTTTAGATAATTTTTAATCATATCTATACCTACTGAGCTTACAGCAACAACTATTAAATCCCATTTATCATTCAAAAGTTCAGGACTAAATTTCTTAAGATTGAGTTTATTTGATAAGTTAATTTTTAGAGCTGGATGAAATTTTTTTTTATTTTTTAATTTTTTTAGTAAATTTAGGTTATATGGTTCAGTCAAAGTTACTTTTTGATTATTATCAATTAAAGGAACAGAAAAGGCTGCACCCATTGCTCCTGCACCAATTATTAAAACTTTTTTC
The DNA here is from genome assembly GCA_902618695.1 of uncultured Pelagibacteraceae bacterium. Lineage (GTDB taxonomy): Bacteria > Pseudomonadota > Alphaproteobacteria > Pelagibacterales > Pelagibacteraceae > Pelagibacter. The sequence continues at coordinate 489 of CACNCB010000013.1, forward strand.
ATAAATATTATGCTAAAGTTTTTTTAATTGCTTGCTGCCAACCTTGCAATAAGTGATTTCTCAATTTTTTATCAATTTTTGGTATAAATTCCTTATCTTTTTTCCATTTATTTTTAATATGATTTAATGATTTAAATTCTCCAATTTGGTAACCTGCTAACATTGCGGCTCCGAGAGCAGTTGTTTCTAAAATTTTAGGTCGAACTACTTTTAAATTAATTATATTTGCCAAAAATTGTGAGAACCAATTATTAGCTACCATACCACCATCAATTTTAACTATTCTAGGTTTTAAACCATCTTTATTCATTGAATAAAATAAGTCATTACTTTGATAGGCAACTGACTCAACGGTTGCTCTCACTAAGGTTTTCCAATCACTATCTCTTGTAAGTCCTGTTATTAAACCTCTTGCATCAGGCCTCCAATAAGGTGCACCTATTCCACTAAAAGCTGGGACAACATAAACTTCATTGTTAGTTTTTGTTGATTTGGCTATTTTTTCAGTTTCGTAAGCATTGTTTATTAGTTTAATTTTATCTCTCAACCATTGCACCCCTGCTCCTGCTATGAAAATAGATCCTTCAAGAGCATACGTAGTTTTATTGTTCAATCGATAACAAATTGTAGTTAATAACTTATTTTTTGAATTAATTTTTTTTGATCCAGTATTCATTATTATAAAGGCACCTGTGCCATAAGTGCTTTTAATTGATCCTTTTTCAAAACAAGTTTGTCCTACAGCTGCAGCTTGTTGATCTCCTAAAACAGCTGAAATAGGTATTTCTTTTCCCGTAACTCTCTTATCTGTTTTTCCGAAATTATCTGCAGAATTTTTTACCTCTGGCAAAATATTCTTTGGAATTTTTAATTTCTTTAAAATTTCATTATCCCATTTGTTGTTATTAATATTAAACAACATGGTTCTACTTGCATTAGTAGCTTCAGTTAAATGCTGTTTACCTTTAGTTAGTTTCCAGATTAAAAAGGTGTCTACTGTACCAAATAATAAATTATTTGTTTTTAGTAATTTTTTTGAAACTTTTACATTATCTAAAATCCATTTTATTTTTGTAGCAGAAAAATAAGGATCTATAAATAATCCCGTTTTTTTTCTAAAAATATTTTCATAATTTTTATTCTTTAGAGATTTACAAAATTCCTGTGTTCTTCTATCTTGCCAAACAATTGCATTATAAATGGGTTTTCCAGTTTTTTTATTCCACAAAATTGTAGTTTCTCTTTGATTTGTAATTCCAATTGTAAGTATATGACCTTTTAAACTTTTAGCTTTTTTGATTACATGTTTTAAAGCTTTAAGTGTTGTCAACCAAATTTCATTTGGATTGTGCTCTACCCAACCATTTCTTGGAAAGTATTGTTTAAATTCATATTGAGATATAAATTGAATAAATCCTTTGGTATCAAAAAGCACTACCCTTGAGGAAGTTGTCCCCTGGTCTATCGAGATAATAAATTTTTTCAAAATACTAATCTATACCAAGATGTTTTTTTCTTTTTCCAACCCAAGTTCTTATTAAGTTATCAAAAATTAAACCTATAAATGCAACACAGATACCTAAAGTTAAACCGATTCCTGCTCCATTTTTATCTGAAAGTGCTTTTAAGATATACTGACCCAGATCCTCTGTTCCAATAAATGCTCCTATTATAACCATAAATAAAGCAAAGACGATTGTTTGATTTAGACCAAGCATCATGTGTGGAAATGCTAAAGGAAACTCAATTTTTGTTAATCTTTGAAATTTATTTACACCAGACATTGTTGCGGCTTCATGTAAGCCGACAGGAACACTTCTTAAACCTTCAATTGTGTACCTTGTTGCGGGAATTGTGGCATAAACAATTACTGCAATTAATACAGAAGTATCTGTAATTCCAAAAAGCATCATTACAGGAATTAAATATACAAATGATGGGAAAGTTTGAAAAATATCACAAACACCGAGCATAAACGCTGCTGATTTTTTATTCTGAAAACACAAAGTCCCAACTGTAAATCCTATTAAGCAAGAAATAACTACACCAAAAGTTGCCATATATAATGTTACTAGTGCTCTATCCCACCATGGGCTTAAAGCAATAAACAAAGTCAGAGCAGCAACAACTAATGCTGATCGAATTCCCCCAATTAAATATCCTGCACCAACTGCTAGTACCAATGTAGCAACCGCAGGCATTCTTAAATATAAAGCTCTCATAGGCTGAAGCACATCTTGAATTAACCATGTATTGAATGCTTTAATATACACGAAGAAAGTATCAAAAATCCAATCAACCCCCCTATTCCAAAAATCTGCTGTTGATATTCCTTTGTTATGTGGAATTTCAAACAAGTAATTAAAACTACCTTTGAAAATAAAAGTCCCAACATATGCAAAAATTATTCCAATTACGAATGAAACGGCAAAAAATATTACGTTTTTATTTCTTTGGAAAAATGTCAGGTTACCAAAATAATCTGTTTGTTTATTTGCCCAAGCTAAAGACATTTTATCAAGAAGAATTGCAATTAAACTAATACACAATCCTGCTTCTAATGCTAATCCAATATTAAGTTGGTTCAATGCTAGTAACAAATTAAATCCCAAACCTTTTGCTCCAATAAATGCAGATATAACTGCCATTGAAAAACAAACCATGATTACTTGGTTAACACCAATTAAAATATCTCGTCTTGCTGTAGGAATTAATACCTTAAACATTAGTTGCCAATTAGTACACCCGCTCATTCTCCCTGCTTCAATTACTTCTGGTGGTATGGCTCTTAAGCCTAAAATTGTAAGTAATATCATTGGTGGAACTGCAACAACCATTGTAATGATTACAGCCGCATGATCACCAACTCCAAATAGCACAAGTGCAGGAACTAATACAGCGTATTGTGGCATAGTCTGCATCACTAAAAGAATTGGGTACAAAGCTTTTTCAACACGTTTACTTTTGTATGCTGCAATACCAAGTCCTAAACCAAAAATAAATGAAAGTGGAGCTGCAACAAGTATAAAAGAAAGAGTTTGCATTGAAGGTTTCCATTGACCAAATATAGAAATATAGATCATTGTTAAACCTGCAAACAAAGCCAATCCTTTTCCACTTAATTTATAAGAAAGTATCGCTGCTCCAGCTGCAACAATGGTCCAAGGTAAACCTGGCAACTCTAACCATGGATAAGCATCAATAAAATCCCAACTTGTAAAAGCAACAATAGTTTCTAGACCTCCAAGTAAAATCTCCCTAATTAATTCAATTAAAAAAGTCATAAATGAAGTTAAATTTCTACTTATCTCTAATAATAATGGTCGAGTTTTAAATTCTTGAGTATCTTCGTTCCAAAACTCCATTGGCATCCATTCATTCATTAAGAAAAATAAGGAGTCGTTTATCCAAATAGGCAGCCATCCTAGAAGTGGAGGTAATCTCCAAAATACATCAAAGGCATAATACCTAACCTCTTTTCCTAGAAAAAAGTAAACACTTTGGTTTGGATCTTTAACAAATTCAGCCTGGCCTCTTATAAATTTATAAGTTTCAGGAACATCAATTGCAAAACATAAGGCAAAAAATACAATTAATAAAAATAACCATTGAAATAATTTTGGATATTTTTTTAAATACTCCATATTTTAACTACCGTTTTTTCTCGCTCCAAAAACTGTATCTATTATTTTTGAAGGTTTAATTGATCCTACAATATTATTATTTGAGTCAACTACTCCTACTAATTTTTCTTGAGTAAGTATTTTTTCTGCAACATTTTCTATAATTTCATCTTTTGATACTTTTAAATCTCCTAAATTATCTGTACTTGAAGCATCCATTACATCCTCGATAATCAAAACCTTCTCTCTCGGTACTTCTTCAGTAAACTTTCTTACATATTCGGTCGCTGGATTTAGTACGATATTGGCGGGTGTATCTAGTTGTTCAATTATTCCATCTTTCATGATTGCTATTCGATCAGCAAGCTTTAATGCTTCATCAAAATCATGAGTAATGAACATGATGGTTTTCTGTAATTTTTCCTGAAGTCTTAAAAACTCGTCTTGCATTTCTTTTCTAATCAATGGATCTAATGCAGAAAAAGGTTCATCTAAAAACCATATGTCAGGCTCTACTGCTAATGATCTTGCGATCCCTACTCTTTGTTGTTGTCCACCTGAAAGTTCCCTTGGGAAATAATTTTCTCTTCCATCTAGTCCAACTAGTTTTACCATTTCCATTGCTCTACTAATACTCTCTTCAGTATTAGTGCCTTTTATCTGAAGTGGAAAAGCAATATTTTCAACAACTGTTTTATGAGGTAATAAAGCAAAGCTTTGAAAAACCATTCCCATTTTATTTCTTCTAAGCTCAATAAGCTCTTTATTATTTAATTCTAATAAATCCTGACCTTCAATAAAAATCTTTCCACCTGTAGCATCCGTTAATCTTGAAATACATCTAAGAAGTGTTGATTTACCTGAACCAGATAAACCCATTACTACTAACATTTCCCCTTTTGCAACTTCAAAAGAAGCATTATTTACTCCAACAATACATCCTCTTTCCTGAAAGGTTTTTGCGTCTACATTGCCATTAGACTCTTCAAGCATCTTTTTGGCATTTTCTCCAAAAATTTTATAAACCGACTCACATTTGATTACAGTCTCAGACATAAATTGTTTTAAAGTTATATTAAATTCTATAAAATTAAAATGTTAATAATTGTTGCCTTTCATCGTTAAAAATTTTTAATAAAATAAACTCTTGTGTCAATTCCAGTACTTAAAAAACTTAAAGCCTCTCCACTTATAGTAATACTTTCATCAACACCCACATTATTTCCACTAACCGTGAAACCTGCAAAACATTTACTTTTTTCTTGATCCCACTCTACAAAGGTTTCATCAATTTTATTTCCATTAATTGTATAAAGCTCATGTGCTCTAAAATTTAAGAAATTAGCACCCATTATTGCTCTTTGAGGAATTAGCTTTGTAGCTTTACATACTTGTTCATATACCTCATCTGTTAATTTATAGTGATCAGTTCCATCAAATGATACCAATATACCTGAAGGTAATTTAGATATTAACTCACTAAGTTTTTTTTCTTCAGCAATTCTTTCTTCCTCTAACTTCATCCTTTTTACTAAATCATCACCTTGTCCAAAAATTCCATTTAAAATACTAAATGAGATAATTAAAATAAGCGTAATAATTATAAGACCGATAAATTGTCTTAGAGATTCAGGTAAATCTTTTATTTTATTAAAATAATTTTCTTTTGACATTATTCTTGTAACTTACCATTTTTCCAAATGCCTGATTTTTGTTTTCCATCTGCCCAAGTAAATGTTCCTTGACCATTCATAAAGCCGTTCGCCCACTCTCCTTCATAAGTGGAGCCATCAGGAAATGTTAATGTTCCAATTCCGCTCCAAACACTATTTTTAAATTCTCCTTTATAAATATATCCATTTGGCCAAGTCTCTACACCTTGTCCTTCTTTTTTTGTTGAAACCCACTCCCCTTCATAAGTGGTTTTGTCAGTGTAAACCCACTTGCCGTAGCCATTATCACAATTACCCTCTTTGCAACCGGTGCTACGTGCAAATGCAGAAGAGCTTATTAAAAAGCTTAATAATATAAAAAGTAGAAATTTTTTCATGAATTCATTTTACACAAAATCATATAAAAAAAAATCCCCCCCAACAAAGTTGGGGGAGATTTTAAATTTATATTATGTTTAACCTTAATGATCGTGTGTGAATTCTTCCCACACTTTCTTATTATCAGCTAACCATTTTTTAGCAGCATCCTCGTGAGTCATTTTGTCAATATCAACTAAAGCGGCCATTGCACCAATTTGACTTGTAGAGAAAGACATTTTTTTGAATGCTTTCGCTGCATCAGGATGAGTTTTTGGGAAATCCTCATGAACTGCTTTTTTCAAGTATCCATCAGGAGAACCACATTTACCATCTCCACCATCTTCTGGTCTACAACCAGCTGTGTATGGAGGGAAGTCAATAAATGTAAAACCAGCACCATCTGTAAAGTTAGGCGTCCAGTTGAAGATAATTGTTCCTCTTCCTTCTTTTTCAGCTGCAGCTAATTCTGCCCAAAGTGCATCAGCACTTCCAGCAAATTTAACCCACCATAAATCACCTAAACCTAGTGCATCAACCCTTTGCGGAATTAAGTCACCATGCCAAGTTTGTGGACCTTCCAACATTCTTCCTTTTCCGTCTGGTGAATCAGGTGTTGTAAAGTTTTTAGCACAATCAGGATTTTTTAAAGCTGTCCAGTCTGGTAAACCTGGGCATAATCCTTTTTCAGCAACCCAGTTTGGATATCCCATATCCTCAAGAGTTCTTGCTTCATGATCACCCCAATCTAATAAACCACCTTTATCTAAAGCGGTAGTAAAAGATTTACCAAATGCAGATTCCCATACCTCGTGAGATATAGTTACATCTCCAATTCTAATTGACTCATAAACTGCTTGTGAATCTGCGTTAACGTATTTAACGTTATTGCCCATACTCTCGAAAATCCCACCAATAACATAAGCCATTACAATTTGACTTGACCAGTTATGAGTTGGGATAACGATAGGCTTCTTGCTATCAGCGTTAGAAATTCCCGCAAAACTTACAACAGAAATCACTAGAGCAGATAGTAATGATATTATTTTTTTCATGTATACCCCTATATTAATATTAATATTTAATAGTCTATGACAAAACAAATAGGTAGGTAAAGAATTATTAGTTCTAAAAAATATATATATATTTAAACAATAAAAATGATGATAAAAAATATAACAATATTTAAAAATTAAAATGTTAGGAACAAGTAAAGATATTAAATACCCTGGTTTAAATATTTTACCACCTGGAGTTGAAAGACATGTTGTTAATGGTGGCGCTCTTACTGCTTTTCAAATTTTTCCTGATGATGAGTTAGAAATTATTAATAATGAGGGTAATCAAATTTGTGAAATAATTTGTTTTAACAAAGATGGTAAATCTGATGTTGGAATTTTAAATTTAAAATCAAACAATAAAAAAAATTTCATTAGAAATATTCTTAATGGCAAAGATGAAACGATATTAGCAACAAATTATCAATTAAAAAAAAGAAACTTAAGTATTTCTGACTCTAAATCTTCAATCATATTTGATCCTGATACTAAAGCGGGAGAAAGCATGAAATTTAAATCAAAAGATAAATGTTTCGCTATTTTTGCTGCACCTGGCGATGATATGGATATAACAAATCAAAATCCTCCAAGTGATTTAACGATTTTTATCAAGAGATTTAAAATCATAAATGATAAAGAACTAAATGTAATACCAGATCCTGTATTTGAACCTCTGTATGAAGAAAACATAAATAAAGAAACTTCTATATCTTACCAGGTAAAAGAAGGAGATTATATTCAGATAATTAGTCCAACTGGAAGACAGTGTTCTGACTTCGTAGCATTTGATACAAAAAAATTAGAAAAAGGGATTGAAAAGGGATTAGACTGGCAAACCACTAGAACATTTATGGGAAATACTTTTCCTGGACCTGGATTACACTCTAAATTTTATGATACAGACCATGAGCCTCTTGTTGAGGTTATAAGAGATACTGTAGGTAAACATGATACTTTTAATCTTGCATGTACATCTAAATATTATGAAGATGCAGGATATTTTGGTCATCCAAATTGTTCAGATAATTTAACTGATAGTATGTCAAAATACGGTGTTCAGAAACAAAAAGGTTGGCATGCAATTAATTTATTTTTTAACACTTCTGCTGGAGGATTAAATTCTGTTATTTCTGATGAATCTTATTCAAGACCTGGTGACTATGTAATGTTTAAGGCTTTAAAAGATTTAACAATAGGAACAACCGCATGTCCAAGTGATATAGATCCGTGTAATTCATGGAATCCTACTAATATATTTGTTAGAACTTATGACAAAAATAAAGAATTTAAAAAGTCATTTGGTTTTAGAATGAAAACAGACTCTGAAAATAAACTTACTAGAAATTCTGGCTTTTATGAAAGGACTTCAAAATTAACTAGAAACTTTGTTGATGCTAGAGGCTTTTGGCTTCCAAATGATTACACTAAACATGGATTAGTTAATGAGTACAATGCTTGCAGAAATGATGCTGTATTAATTGATCTATCATCATTAAGAAAATTTGAAATAATTGGTCCTGATGCTGAAGAGTTAATGAACTACACTCTCACAAGGAATATAAAAAAGCTTTCTGTTGGACAAGTTGTATATTCCGCAATGTGTTACGAAAATGGAATGATGTTTGATGATGGAACTCTTTTAAAATTAAGCGAAACAGGTTTTAGGTGGATATGTGGAGATGAGTATGGTGGTGAATGGCTTAAAGAAATTGCAAAAAAAAAGAGTTTTAATGCTATTGTTAAAAACTCTACTGACCAAATTAGTAATGTATCTTTGCAGGGTCCTAAAAGTAGAGAAATTTTAAAAAAAATAATCTTTACACCGCCAACACAGCCCTCGATAGATGAGTTGGGCTGGTTTAGATTTACAATTTGTAGAATAGAAGAACTTCAAGGTATACCATTAATTGTTTCAAGAACTGGTTATACTGGTGAGTTAGGTTACGAGATATGGTGTCATCCAAAACATGCGCCGGAAGTTTGGGATAAATTAATGGAAGCGGGTAAAGATGATGGACTTATTCCAGCAGGATTTGCAGCTCTAGATAAACTTAGAATTGAAGCAGGTTTAATTTTATTTGGTGCTGAGTTTGACGGTGAACAAGATCCCTTTGAAGCTGGCATAGGTTTTGCTGTTCCATTGAAAACAAAAGAGGAAGATTTCATTGGTAAAGAGGAATTAGTTAAAAGAAAGGCAAACCCTCAAAGAAAATTAGTAGGATTGGAACTTGCTGGTAAAGAGATAGCTGGTCATGGAGACTGTGTTCATATTGGAAGATCTCAAATTGGTATAGTTACAAGTGGATGCTTGTCCTCTACCTTAAATAAAAATATTGCACTTTGTAGAATAGACGTTCAATACTCTGAGATTGGTACTGATGTAGAGATTGGTAAAATTGATGGTCATCAAAAAAGAATTGGTGCAAAAGTAGTTGGTTTTCCTTTTTATGATCCAACTAAATCGAGAGTAAAAGCTTAATAGCTATGCCAAAAGAAAAGAAAACGCTCTTAGATTTTTGGGAAGATCAAATGAGACAATCTCATACATCAAGTAATTATTTTTTTAGAAAATCACCGTCCCATTATCATATGATGTTGCTAGTAATGTCAGCTTATAAAGAAGGTAAAAAATTATCAGTAGAAGAATTAAAAACAAAACTTTTTAAAACCTCTCGACCTAAATCAGCTTTGATAATCACAGAGGCTTGTGAAAAAGGATTCTTTAGACTTGAAAAAACTTCAGCAGACCAAAGAATAAAAAATATAATGCCAAGTGAGTCATTTATAAAAGAGTTTAATGATTATTTAGTAACTTTAAAAAACATAAGTTATTAGCCGCTTTTTAATGAAAATTAAAGTATCTATTTTTTATATATAATTTTTAGTTCTATAAAAAATTATATTAATTAACCCTGCCAAAAAATAATGTTTTGTTATGACGACATTGCCTTCGAAAGCTAAAGTAGTGATAATAGGTGGTGGAATACATGGTCTAAGTACTGCTTGGAAACTTTCAGAAACATATAAAAATCCTGGTGACATAATTGTATTAGAAAAAAAAGATACAGCTGCTGGTGCAAGTGGAATTGCGTGCGGTGTAGTAAGAAATAATTATTTTCAACCAGCAATGAGAGAATTGATGGCTCACTCAGTTTCTGTTTGGGAGAGCGATCCTAAAGCATTTAAATATAATCCTGTTGGTTATTTACAAATATCACCCGAGGTAATGCATAAAGATGTTGCAAGTATTTACGAGCAACAAAAAGCAATTGGCTATGAATCGGATTTTATAGAAGGTGAAAAAGATTGTGCGAATTACATGAAAGGTATTTTTGATGATTGGCAAGCTCAAGGTATAACATCTGTTCTTCATGAAAAGAAAGGTGGATATGCATTTAACAAGGATTCAATTAAAGCACTAGAAAACAAGTCTACTTCAAATGGTGTTCAAGTAATGAAAGGTATAAAAGTAACAGGTTTTAGAAGAGGAAGTAATAGTCAAGCGGTTACTGGTGTAGAAACTGATAAAGGAAACATTGAGTGTGAACAAGTAGTAATTGGTGCAGGTCCATGGGCAAGAGATTTTTGGAACATGCTAGAACTACCAAAGACTGCAAATATTTTGGGTAAAGACGGTAAGATGCATGAGACTGACATGTGGACATATTGGTTTTTACAAGAAGGAGTTATTGGAGTTGAACCAGATTTTTTAAAAACAAATGATGGTAAACAACCACCTGTAGTTCACGTAGACTCTACAGCTCCATTATATTCAGACAAAACAAAAAAATTAATTACAGATAAAATTTGGGGAATATATTATAAACCTGATATTGAAGGGTTGGGTGTTCAAGGTGGAACTTCACCATATGTAGTTAAAAAACATTTTGATCAAGTTAACGTTGATCCTTATGGTTTGGATTCGCCTGAGTATCAAACAACAGATGCATTTAGTGAAATGTGGTGCTCAGCATTAGCTCATTGTCAAAAAAGATTTGAAGGTAAATCTGATTTATATAGAAAAGGACCTTCTGGTGGTCTTGGATGTATGACACCAGACTCATTTCCAATCTTTGACAGATTTTTTGAAAATGTTTACATGATTGCAGATGCAAATCATGGCTACAAAATGATCGGTGTTGGCGAGCTTGTTGCAAAAGAAATTCTTGGTACTGAAAGTGATTTGTTAAAACCATTTAGATTCAACCGTTACGAGAAGGGAGAACTTCACCCTACTTCGAACAGTCCGTTTCCTTGGAGCTAGACTCTAGGCCTAGACACAAATAAATTTTTCAGCTACTTTTGAATAAATTAAATTCATTGAGGGGTGAAAATGTCAGATCTTGAGAAGCACGTTAACCAGCCAGGTAGAGCAAAATTAGTTAAAAAAGTTAGAGAAAAAATTAATGAACTAGGCATCACGTATATTTATTATCAATTCATTTCTGTAACGGGTAGAGTTGTTGGTAAAGGTATACCTGCAGATCATTGGGAAAGAACAGCAGAAAAAGGATTTCAATTAGTTTACGGAGCAACCGCAAACTTATTTTTAGATCGTCACAATAATTACATTGGCTATGGTCCAGAAGCTATGGAGCTTGTCGGAATACCCGATCCTGAAACTTTTGTTCAATTACCATGGGATAAAAGAGTTGGAAGGGTGTTTGTAACTTGTTTTAGAAACAGAGAAGAAAGAAAAAATCCAGGCGGTCATTTAACTTCAGACTGTAGAGGAAATCTAAGAATTTTTATGGATGAATTTAAGAAAAAACATGGTCTAGAATTAAGAGTTGGAACTGAGCCTGAAATGATGTGGTTAACAAAAAATGAGGATGGAACTCCTACAGGTAAAGGTTTTTCTAAACCGTTTTGTTATCACATCGATCAGTTTGAATCATTGAGACCTGTATTTATAAAAGTAATCGAATACGCCAAGGCAATGGGACTTGATATGATTCAAGGAGACCATGAAGATGCGCCAGGTCAATTAGAATTAAATTGGACCTACGATAACGTTTTAAGGAACGCAGATAGATTATCAACCTACAGACAAATTTGTGCTCAAGTTGCTAGAGAACATAATTTAATTGCCTGCTTTATGACAAAGCCATTTATGGGTGTTTCTGCAAGTGGTTGTCATACAAACATGTCTTTATGGAAAGGTGGAAAAATTAAACTAAACAAACTTGGAAACAAAACTCTTCCAGGTGTAGAAGAAGTATTTAGTTATGTTGAAGGTGGAACTAATACTTTTATGCCTGATACAAAAGATATGCAATTACCAGGTAAAATTGGTTTACAATCAATTGCAGGTATCATGAAGCACTTACCAGCATTAACTGCTCTTGGTTCTTCAACTGTAAATTCTTACAGAAGATTATGGGATCAAGGATTTTGGGCCCCTGTTTATGCAGATTGGGGTTATCAAAATAGAACTTGTGGTCTAAGAGTTTCTGCTCCGGGAAGATTTGAGTATAGATCAGTAGACTCTATGCACAATCCTTATCTACTAGGTGCTGCTTTGTTAAAAGCTTGCGACGAAGGCATAAGTAAGAAAATGAAACCAGCAGCTCCAGAGTCTAGAAATATTTATGAAGCTCAAAAAGCTGGTAAAGATGTTAAAAAACTTCCATTAAGTTTAGGCGAAGCTTTGGATAGACTGGCAGAGGATGAAGTCATCAAATCTGCAATGCCAGATGAAATGTATAAAGTTTTCCATTGGTATAAAAATGATGAGTGGGAAAGATTTCTTGGTGCAACAACACAATGGGATCTGGATACTTATCTTGATTGTCTACCGTAGGTCACAGAAAAAGATAGAAAGGGTAAAAATATATGTGTGGGATAGCAGGTTTAATTCATAGAGGCAAATCATCGAATGTTGGAAGTGAACTACAAGGCATGCTTCAAGCATTAAAACATAGAGGAGAAGATTCTACTGGATACGCTTTATATGGAGATACAGATGGAAAAAACTTCATTATGCGTTTTAAAGTTGGAGAAAACGTAGGAGAAGGAAGTTCATCAATTATGGAAGATGTGTCTGTATACGATGAAAGAAAAAAAATTGTAGACCAAACTCTAAGTGAGATGGGAGCTAAAGTGGTTAAAGAAGAGAGAACTCTTCCTTACTCACTAAGATATGAGATTGATTATGATACAAAAGATTTGTTAGACTTTTCACAAAGAATTGAAAGTATTCCAAGTGTAGAAATTTTATCTATGGGAAAATCTTTAGAAGTAATTAAAGATCTTGGAAATGCTAAAATGGTCTGTGACAGATATAGTTTAGATAAAGTAGTTGGAACACATGCAATCGGTCATGCTAGAATGGCAACTGAGTCAGGTGTGGATATTAAGTCTGCTCACCCTTTCTGGGGCTATCCATTTAGTGATGTATCTGTAGTTCATAATGGACAATTAACTAATTATTGGAATAACAGAAGAGTTTTGGAAAACAAGGGAATGCGATTTATGTCTGAATGTGACTCAGAATTAATTGCAGTTTATATTGCAGAAAAAATGAGACATGGAGCAACTTTAGAAGAAGGAATGAAAGAATCATTAACTGGTCTAGATGGAGTTTTCACATACTTTGTTGCAACTAAAGACTCATTAGGTATGGCTAAAGATACAATGGCTGCAAAACCTTTGGTTTTGTATGAGTCTGATGATTTAGTAGCAATGGGATCAGAGGAAATTGCAATTAGGTCTGTGTTACCACAAGAGATTGATACATATGATCCATTTGATGGGGAGGTGAAAGTATGGCAAATCTAAAAACTGTGTCGAAAAAATCAAAAGCCCAATCGATGGGTATGCACACTGAGGTATTAACAGGAAGAACTCAACAAAAATTCTTTAATCCTGATGAAGCAGAAAACTTTTATTACTTTGGTACGTACGATGTGGATTTTAATAAAAGAACTGAGCTTGACGTTAAAGACATGACAGCGCCCGAAGCTAATAAAGAAATTGATAACTTAATGAGCCAAGGTTATGGAACAATAGTTATTAAAAACCCACAAGGTAAACACAGTCTTGGAGTTGGTATTTTAAATAAACTGAATTTAATTTTTGAAGGAAGTTTGGGATACTTTGGAATGGGTTCTTGTGATGGTCCAATAGTCAGAATTAACGGAAGAGTTGGATGGTCATGTGCAGAAAACTTAATGGCTGGTAAAGTGGTAATTGAAAAAAATGCTGGATCATGTTTTGGTGCGGCAATTAGAGGTGGAGATTTGATTTGTAAAGGTAGTGTTGGTGCTAGAACCGGAATTGACATGAAAGGTGGAACTATCATTATTGGTGGAGATGCAGGTGCATTCACAGGTTTTATGATGCAAAGAGGAAGAATAATTATCCTTGGGGACGTTGGAATTAACTTGGGTGACTCTATGTATGATGGGACAATTTTCGTAGGTGGAGAAATTGGCTCGTATGGTAGTGATGCTGTAGATTCGGAATTAACATCAAGTGACCAAGATTGGCTAAAAAGAAAATTAAAGGTTGCTGAAATCGGTGAAAATTTTAATGTAAGTAAAATGAAAAAAATTGTAGCAGGTAAAAAACTTTGGAATTATGATAATTTGGAACCTACAGAGAAGAAGGGAGCAATATAATGCCTAAGAAAAAATCAAAAAAAATTAAAAAAAATGGAAAAAGTGTTGGTGGAAAAGCAGATGTCCATGCACACGAAGAAGGCAAAAGAAATAAAAGTTTGTTAGGTCATAACGCTATCTTCACACCTGAGGTTATAGACGATATTCATATAAAAGCTCAATTAGGAAGATACAGAATGCGTGGAATGGCATTAATGAAAAAAATTCCGACATTTGATGATTTAGTGTTCTTACCTGGAACACTAACTAGATTTGTAATTGAAGGATACAGAGAAAAATGTGAAACAAAGACTGTAATCGGTCCAAGATGTGAGAATCCGATTGAGTTAGATATTCCAGTTTATATTACAGGAATGAGTTTTGGTGCGCTATCTTATGAAGCAAAAACTGCTTTAGCAAGAGGAGCAACTATGGCAGGTAGTGCTACATGTTCAGGAGAAGGTGGTATGATACCTGATGAAAGAAGATATTCTGAAAAATGGTACTACCAATGTATTCAATCAAGATATGGTTTTAACCCACATCACGCACAATTAGCAGACGGGATTGAGGTATTTATTGGACAAGGTCAAAAAGTTGGAATGGGAGGACACTTAATGGGTCAAAAAGTTACTGACCAAGTTGCTGAGATGAGATCATTACCATCTGGTATCGACCAAAGATCTCCAGCAAGACACCCTGACTGGTTAGGACCAGATGATTTAGCTTTAAAAGTAGAAGAGCTAAGACAATTAACAAAAAATAAAGTGCCAATTCAATTAAAGTTAGGTGCATCTAAAGTTTATGATGATGTGCGTATGGCTGCAAAATGTGATCCAGACTCTATTTATTTAGATGGAATGGAAGGTTCTACTGGAGCTGGCCCTCATATCGCTGCCGCAAACACTGGTATTCCAGGTATAGCTGCAATTCGAGAAGCTAGAAGAGCGATTGATGATGTTGGTAAAACTGGAAAAGTAACATTAATTTATGCTGGTGGAGTAAGAGATGGTGCAGACATGGCTAAAGCTTTAGCTCTTGGAGCTGATGCAATTGCTATTGGTACTGGTTCAATGATTGCATTAAATTGCAACAAAGATATCCCAGAAGCTGACTTTGAAAAAGAGATGGGAGTAAAAGCAGGTGAATGTTATCACTGCCATACAGGACGTTGCCCAGTTGGTGTTGCAACTCAAGATCCTAAATTAAGAGCAAGATTAAACCCTGATGATGCTGCATTAAGAGTTTATAATTATCTTCACTCAATGACTTTAGAAGCTCAGCTTCTAGCTAGAGCTTGTGGTAAAACTAATATCCATTCTTTAGAGCCAGAAGATTTAGCTGCTTTAACATCAGAAGCATCGGCTTTAGCGAAAGTTCCATTAGCTGGAACTAACTACACAGTTGGTGTTGATAACTACCACAAAATATAGAAGTAACTATGCCCAAAAAAAAAAATAAAAAAGTATCAAAATCAAAAGAGACCAAAGGTCAATTAGGTAAAAAAAAAGAGACAGCCAGAGAAAAAATGATTGGTCAGTCTATTGGTTACAGATATGATGTTAATCTTTTACCTGATTATAGCAAAATCACCCCTTTTCTAAAAAAATATATAGAAGCAATGGGATGGGACGATCTGAATTGGTTAGAAGATGTACATATGGGTTATGAAGAAGACAGACCTGCTGTTTTTTGCAGAAATGCGAATGGTTGGGTTACTATTCCAAGTTCAATAAAGTTACCTAACAATCAACAAGATAGAGATATGATTGCAAGAGAGCTTTTAGTTAAGTTCCAAATGTCTCCTAAACATCCTCTTGTTGATTTGAAAAAAGCATATTTAAAATTTTAATATTACAATCAATAGTTGATTATTTTTGTAAATCTGGTGTTCATAACTAGATTTTTTTACTCTCTTTATATTTGTAACGACTCATAAAATTTAATAGGCTTTAAATAAACAAATATGGAGAGAGAATATGACTGATCAGTTAGGTGCTCTTACCACGATATTTACAGAATTTTACTACTGGACAACAGTAGTACTAATGTTTTTAATTCACGTTGGTTTCTGTATGTATGAGGTTGGAGCTTCAAGATACAAACACCATCAACATACTCTTATGAAAAACACAATGCTGATACCATTGGTAACAGTAACTTGGTTTTTGTTTGGTTGGTGGATTTATTGGGCTTTTCCAACTGGACCTGGATTAGCACCGTCAATAATGACAGAAAGCACAGGACTTGTCCTAGGTGGTGGATTTGGAGGAAATGATCTTGCTAATCCAACAAATGCTCTTATGGCAATCAATCTTAACGACCATATAATGGGAGTGTTCTGGGCAGCATTCCTTTTATTTTCATGGACCGCAGCATCTATAGTTTCGGGTGCAGTCATTGAAAGAATAACAACTTTTGCATTTGGAGTTTTAGCAATTGCAATAGGATCTGTTTTCTGGTCAATAGATGCGTCATGGGGATGGCACTTTGATGGTTGGATGCTTAAAATCTTAGGTTATCATGATGCATATGCATCAGGTGTAATTCACGCTATTGCTGGTGGGTTTGCTTTAGGTGTGCTTATGGTTTTAGGTCCAAGAATTGGAAAATTTTCATCAAGTGGTGAACCAAGAAACATTGGTCCACGAAATCCTTGGTTAGTAACAATTGGATTGTTCTTAATTTATACTGGATTTTGGGGATTTTATGCTGCTTGTAACGTCCCAATATACGATCTTGGCCCAGAGTATGGTATGGAAGGTATATCATTCTGGACAGCAACTAATATCTATTTAACACCAACTACTTTAAGTGGAATTACAATGAACTTTTTGATGTCATTGTCAGGAGGCTTATTGGCTGGATATGTTATTGCTAAAGGTGATCCTTTCTGGACCTACTCAAGTGGACTAGCTGGCATTATATGTGCATCTGCAGGAAACGACTTATATCATCCAATTCAAGCATTAGTTATTGGTATGATCGGAGTTGTTATTGCTTACAAACTTCATTACTGGGTTGAACGAAAGTTCAAAATTGATGATGCAGTTGGCGCAGTGGCTGTACATGGTTATGCTGGTTTTGTAGGTCTTGTAATTTGTGGATTCGTCTTAAATGGTTATCCTTCATCTGGTTACAGTGTTGGAGCTATGTTTGATGGAACAACTTACGCAACGATTAATCCATTAGGACAATTTATTGGAGCAATAATAATGTTCTTTGTTTTAGGATTAATACCTGGCTATATCATCGCTAGAGTTCTCAATGGTATGGGTAAATTAAGAATCCCACGAGAAGTTGAAATAGCTGGACTAGACTATGAAATGATGGAAAGTGCTAAAGAAGATGAAAAAGCAGTTTCATCAGCAACCAGGTAAAGGAGAAAAATATGGCAACAGTATCAAACTGGATAGATCATCTTAATAAACCAGCCGAAGAAGTTGGCGGATCGGTTTATCCTGGAGCTGGATCTAGTGAATTTATACTAGTTCTTGTGTTAATTGCTGTGTGGATAGGATGGACTGTAATTACTAGCAAATCTGAAAGTGATGAGCTGAACGCATTATCTAGAAAAAGACACAGTGCTAACGACCATAAAAGTAATATAACTGAATGGTAAAATAAAATTTGGGCGCTACACAATTGTAGCGCCCTTTTTACTGGTTTAAATGAGTGAAGATCAAAAAGAACAACTAAGACCGAGTAAAATGCGAGGTGTGGCTTTTCCAAAAGCAAAGTACGGAGTTATTCTTGCAATTATACTGATAATTGTAGTTAATTTAATTTATTATAAAGAAACTATCTTTTCATTTTTCAAATAATTGTGGTAGCCTTATAAATGGCTAAAAACTTATTTAAAATAGCAAAACAAAAAAAAATAAAATACTTCTTAATAAGTTTTGTTGATCTTTTTGGTGTACTTAGATCAAAACTAGTTCCAGTTCATGCTATTAAAGAAATGCAGACTGCTGGAGCGGGGTTTGCTGGTTTTGCAGCATGGCTAGATATGTCTCCTGCAGATAGTGATATATTTGGTATTCCAGACCCAGATAGTCTAATTCAATTACCTTGGAATAAGGAAGTAGGATGGCTTGCATCTGATTTATGGATGGACGGTAAACCTGTAGAAGCTTCCCCAAGAGTAATGTTAAAAAATCAAATAAAGAAATTAAAAAAACAAAATTTAACAATGAAATCAGGTGTTGAATGTGAATACTTTTTAATCTCACCAGATGGAAACTCAATTGCAGATCCGAGAGATACCCAATCTAAACCTTGTTACGACCAATCAGCGTTAATGAGACGATATGATTTAATTAAAGAGATTTGTGATTACATGATTGAGATGGGATGGAGTCCTTATCAGAATGATCATGAGGACGCTAATGGTCAATTTGAGATGAATTGGGACTATGATGATTGTCTTAAAACGGCAGATAGACATACTTTTTTTAAATATATGGTGAAAACTATAGCTGAAAAACATGGTTTAAGAGCAACCTTTATGCCTAAACCATTTGAAAACCTGACAGGTAATGGCTGTCATGCCCACATATCAGTTTGGGATGGGGAAAAAAATAAATTTTTAGACAAATCAGACAAACTTGGATTAAGTAAAATGGCTTATAATTTTTTAGGAGGGGTAATTGAAAATGCTTCTTCATTATCCGCTTTTTTTAATCCAACAATTAATAGCTATCGGAGAATTAATGCACCGCCAACAAAGTCTGGAGCATCTTGGTCTCCAAGTAGTATATCCTATACAGGCAATAATAGAACACATATGATTAGAATACCTGATCCAGGTAGGTTTGAATTAAGATTGATGGATGGTTCTGCAAATCCTTACTTGTTACAAGCAAGCGTTTTAGCAGCAGGTCTATATGGTTTAAAAAATAAAGTTGATCCAGGTGAACCTTTGGATTGTAATATGTATCAAGACCATGCAAAGTATCCTGACTTACCAAAATTGCCTGATGAACTTACACAATCTTTAAATTTATTACAAAATAATAAAGAAATGAATGATGCTTTTGGAAAAGAAACAATTAATAGTTATATAAAACTT
>CACNCB010000014.1 GCA_902618695.1 uncultured Pelagibacteraceae bacterium
AAAATCGGTCTTTAAATAAATAAAAAGAAAATAATCCTACGATCACAAAAAATCCAAATACATAAAAAGTAAAATAAAAATAAAAAAGACTTAAGAAAAATATATTTCCGATAATTATAAATAGTTCAGAAAAAATAGACAAATAATAAAGTGTATTTTTTTTTAAAATATGTGTTTCATTTAATACATTTCTTACTAAATATGATGAATGATTATTCAAATGAAATAAGAGATCACTTCCAAGATAATTTTTAAATAACTTCGTGGATAGCCTTATATTAAGATTAGTTGAAAATGTAATAATCCACCATTTAGAGTAAATAATAAAAATATTTTTAATTATATAAATTACTAAAATAAAAATTAATAATTCGCTTAATTCGAACTTGCCAAAAAAATAAGAAATTTCCTCTGGTAGAAAATTCAAGTTTTTCTCATCTAAAAAATAACTTAAAATTGGAAACAGCAAACCTAAGCTGATAAGTTCTACAATAGAAAGAATTGAGTTTAAAAATATAAATATATAAGCTTTTAATTTTTCTTGTTTATTAAAAATTTGAAATAGAAAATTATGAAATTTCATTACTTTACTTTGATAAGATAAAATCTTGGAAAACAATATTGTTGTTTAAAAACTTTTAATTTAAATGATTTATTTTGTATTAAAAAATTGTTTATCAAATCTCTAGGTCCTGGAAATTTTAAAGAATAATATTCGTCTAGATGGATATATGATTTCTTAGATAAATATGGTTCTATTCGATCGAATATTATTTTGTAAGAGTCATATAAATCACAATCAACGTTTATCGCCATTAACTTTCTAAATTTTATCTTTTCTTTTTTTAAGGTTTTTTTGAAGTCTCCTTTTACAATTACAACATTATCAAGCTTCAATAATTTTATTTTTTTTTTTAGTAAATTTAAATCAGCTTTTGCAAAATTATTTGAACCAGAAATGTTTTTAGGATCAACCTTTTTATTCAATATTAATTTTTTTAAATTAAAAAGCTTTTTATGATCATTTAAATTTTTTTTAGAAATTTTATTTTTTTTAAATTGAACATTGAAATTATTAAAATCATCTTCTTTTTTAAATTTAATAAGACCTTTAAAAGAGTCATATCCATAAACTTTTTTTTTTGATTTAAGCTTTTTTAATATAATTGCAGTCGCTAGTAATGATGCACCATTAAAAACACCGAATTCTAAAATGTCTCCATCAATTTTTTTATGATTTTTTTTGATATAATCAAAATAATTCTTAAAAGCACTATAATTTGATCTCCAATTATGGATGCCAAGAACATCTAATTCCCAGTTATCAAAATAAAAATCATTTTTCTTCATGAATTTTTTTATAAATTTCATTATTAACAAATAAAGTATTAAAATAATAATATCTGCCCGCCAATAGATTGGAAGCTTTATCTATCGCTAATATCTTATAATCATATTTGTCTAATATTTGATTCATTTTCAAAATTTGATCTGAATGATAAAGCTCACCTATATAAACTTCAGCCTCGATAACTTTAATTTTTTGATTTTTTAAAGCTGACTCGCAACCTTTTAAAACTTCTTCCTCGCTACCCTGAACATCTATTTTCAATAAATCAATTTCATCTATTTCGTTATTTTTTAATAAAAATTTATCTAACTTAATAGTCTCTACCTCCTGGACCTCATAGTCTTTATCTTGCTGCATATTCAAAATATTTATTTCTTGGTTCTTTTTAAAATATTCTTTTTTTTCTTTAAGCCAATTTTTATTGACAATTTTGTTTAATGAAGAGCTTTTTGTTTTTTTATAAATATTAAAATTTTTAATTGATTCTGTAGAGTCAAGCGCGTAATTAAATATCTTAATATTTGAAGATTGATACTTTTTTTTTAATTCTTCAGATAATTTTTTTATAGGCTCAAAAGAATATATTGCGGAATTTGGAAAAATTTTTTTAAATCTCTCAATACTTTCTCCATTGTGTGCTCCGACATCAAATAAATATTTTTTTGTATTATCATCAAATTTTTTTAATTTTGCTAATTCAATATTTTTAAACTTCTTGTCATATAAATTATTTAATATACAAAAGATAATACTATCAAAATCATTGTTGCTGACAGATTTAAAAATATAATTAAACTTAATTCCTTTGTTTTCTTTAAATTTTTTAATAAATAACTCATTTAATTTATTTTTTTGAATAAGTAAGCCAAATTTCAATAAAAACTTGTTTAAAAATCTTATTAAAAAATTTTTCCCTATTTTTGCAGACATTTTTTTTATTTTTTATGAAAAATTTTATTAATATTATTGTCAACAGAGCTAAGGATTTTTATCATTCTATCTGAAGAATTTCCATCACCATAAATTTTTTGACTTTTAAATCTTTTATTTGATTGAACTTTGATCGCTTTTAAAATAGCTTTTTCATCATTTTTGACATCTAAAACATTTTTTCCTCTTTCTCTATGTTGCTGTCTGTCACCAATATTAACAACAGGAACTCCTAGATAGCTGCTTTCTCTTATACCACTTGATGAATTGCCAACTAAACAAGAGCTATTTTTTAATAATCTATAATAATCGTCATTCTCAAAATTTTTATAAAAATTTATTTTCAAATTTTCTTTGAGATTTTGTTGAAGAGATCTCAATTTTTTTGATATGAAATTTGAACCTGCATCTATGTTAGGCCACAAAAATATACACTGCATTTTTAATTTAATTAATGAATTTATCACATTGTTTATAAGTTTTTCATTGTCTTTATAATTTTTTGTATTTGGATGTACCAAACAAATTAAATATTTTTTTCTTAAATCAACTAAATTACCCGTGCCTCCACCATAAGATTTATCTAGTAAATTAACTTTTTTATTAAAATTAATTTTCGATATTTCATCGATTGAAGGACAGCCCACATTAAATACATTTTTTGGATTTTCGCCCATTTGTATTATATTTTTTCTCGATTTATTTGTTGCTGCTAAATGTAGATGTGCAAATTTGGTTACTGCATGCCTTATTGACTCATCAATGGAGCCAGAAAGTTCTCCACCTTGTATATGCACCAAATATTTATTTAAGTATGTTGCTGTTATAGCAGTTGCTATAGTTTCAAATCTATCTCCTATAGTAACGATCATATCTGGATTTAAATTTTCAAAACATGTTGTTAAGTCGGATATAAGATGTCCAGCCGACTTTGTCATTGAAATTAAATTTTCTCCTTCAAAATTTGAGTGAATTTTAAAATTTGGTTTTAAACGATCTTTTCTAATGACTTCATTAATATTGCCGTATTTATAAAGTACAGTAGATGAACAAAGAACTAGTTGAAGTTTAAATTTTGGATTTTTATTTAATTTTTTAAGTAGTATTCTTACTCTTCCATAGTTTGCCCTGTTAACAATTACAAAACAGATCTTAATTTTTTTTTTCATAGATATTTATCAATTTTCTTAAAATATAATTATCAGCAATTTCCATAGCATCTTTTGTAGACCCTCCTAAATGAGGGAAAATTTTAAGGTTCTTATATTTTTTTTGATATTCTAACAACAAATTTTTTTTTAATTTTTTTTGCTCATTTTTAATCACATCAAGTATTGCATATGAATTCTTATTTTTTTTTAGAAAAATACATAAATCTTTTTCATTTATAATTTCCCCTCTTGATGTGTTTATAAAAATTACGTTTTTTTTCATTAGATTAAATTTTTTTTTATCAAAAAAATTATAATTACCTTTAGAGTCAATATTTACAGAAATAATATCTGAATGATTTAATACTTTTTTTAATTTTATTTTTGGGTCTTTACTCCTATCATAAGATATGACTTTAAAACCTAAATTTTTTAATTGTTTAATTAGATATGTGCCAACTCTACCTTTGCCTATAATTCCAATTGTATATTTTTTAAATTGAAAAACATTATATAAATATCTATCATTTAAATTAAATTTAGAATTAATGCTTGAAAATATAAATAATTTTCTAACTGAGCTTAAAATTAATGTCAGAGCATACTCACCCGTAGAAGTTATAGATTGAATTATTTTATCTTTAGGATTCAAGTTAATTATTTTTACCTTTTTTTTCTTCATATAATTCAAGTCAATATGATTTGTACTAGTAGTTGGTGATAGCAAATATTTAATTTTGGAATTCAAAGGTAAAATTTTTTTGTCAATAAAATAGTTGAGCTTACAGTAAACTATTTCTGCATTTATTGGAATTTTTGAATTTTTAAGATTTTTGATAAAAGAAATCTTTTTTTTAAAGAATTTAATTATTTTTTTTTGAGGAAATTCTAAACAGTATATTTGCATGAATGTAAATAATGCATAATTTTTAATATTAATATATGTTAGAAATATGTCCAAATGTCTTTGTATAATACCAGCAAGGTCTGGATCAAAAAGAATTAAAAATAAAAATATAATTAGGTTAAATGGTAAACCTTTAATCTATTACACGATCCGATTTGCAAAAAAATTAAATTTTGTAGATGAAATTATTTTTTCTTCAGACTCGAGAAGGTATTTAAACTTAGCAAAAAAATATAAAATAAATAACTTGAGTTTAAGGCCAAAAAAAATTTCAAGTGACAATTCTCAAACAATTGATGTAGTCAAATATGAAATTAATAAAATAAAAAAATATGATTATATTTTGTTACTACAGCCTACAACGCCATTTAGAGATATAAAAGATTTTAAAAAAGCTTATAGAATATTAATTAATAATAAATATGATTCTGTTATTACTGTTAACTTGGTGAATAATTTTCATCCATATAGAATGAAAATATTTAAAGGAAATATATTGAAGAACTTTATGAATTTAAAAAAAGAAAATTTTAAAGCAGTAAAACATCTTCCAAAAGTATTTGTTAGATCAGGTTCTATGTATTTTTTTAAAAGAGAAAATATAAGCAAATACAATTCTATTTTGGGGAAAAAAACTTATGGTATTGAGGTTAAAGGAAAAAATACAATTAATATAGATGAGAAAGAGGATTTAATATTAGCAAAACATTTTTTTTAAAAGCAATTAGCTATGTGCAAAAATCAAAATATTTTGCCCGCTGAATTTATCAGATTTTAAATATTTTTTCATAATTTGATACTTTTTTAAAAACTCATTAATTTGCTTTTTTTTTGATGCACCTAAGATTTTTGGCAATCGGTTTTTTAAATCTAGATAATTAATATCAATTTTGTTTGTTTCATTTCTTATAGATTTGACAGTTATCTTTTTAAAGTTTAATTTTTTTAATATATTGCTCACTTCTTCAGGATAAAAGTATTTTACATCTGATAATGATATTTTTTTTTTAAATAAATACTTGCAAGTTAATAGAATTGATCCACGTATATTATAATAATTTGGATGGGAAATTATCAGTAAGGAACCTCTTTTCATAAAACCCTTGATTTTTTTTAAAAAAATATTTGGTTTTTTAAAATGCTCAATAGTTCCTACCAAAAAGATTAAATCAAACTTCTCTGAAGTGCTAAATTTTTTTAAATCTTTTTTTACAAAAGTTATTTTAGGATTTTTTAAATTTTTAAATGGAGGCAATACCCAATCTACTGCTATGTAATTTTTAAATTTAATATTTTTTAAATATTTTAAATTTCTTAGATCACCGCAACCAAGATCTAAAACTTTGGAAAAACTTTTTTTTGATAGTAGGTAATTGTTTATTTCTTTGTATATATCTTTGGAGTCAAAAAAATATTTTGTCTTTTTTGATTTAATTGAATTGTAAAACTTTTTCAATTTCATTATTAATACAATCTAAATGTTAAAAATTTTTTTCAGTGCATAAATCAAGCCAATTGAGCTATTAGTACTGGTCAGCTACACGCATTACTGCGCTTCCACATCCAGCCTATCAACGTGGTGGTCTACCACGGCTCTATAGGAAGAACTAGTTTTGAGGTGAGTTTCCCGCTTAGATGCTTTCAGCAGTTATCTCGTCCATACTTAGCTACCCGGCACTGCAGCTGGCGCTACAACCGGTCCACCAGTGGTATGTTCAACCCGGTCCTCTCGTACTAGGGTCAACTCCTCTCAATTCTTCTACACGCATAGCAGATAGGGACCGAACTGTCTCACGACGTTCTGAACCCAGCTCACGTACCACTTTAATTGGCGAACAGCCAAACCCTTGGGACCTGCTCCAGCCCCAGGATGTGATGAGCCGACATCGAGGTGCCAAACACTGCCGTCGATATGAGCTCTTGGGCAGTATCAGCCTGTTATCCCCGGCGTACCTTTTATCCGTTGAGCGATGGCCCTTCCACTCAGAACCACCGGATCACTATGACCGACTTTCGTCTCTGCTCGACTTGTCAGTCTCACAGTCAGGCAGGCTTATGCCATTGCACTCTACGAACGATTTCTGACCGTTCTGAGCCTACCTTCGCACGCCTCCGTTACTATTTGGGAGGCGACCGCCCCAGTCAAACTACCCACCATACAATGTCTTGATGCCGGATAACGGCAATCAGTTAGATACCAAGAAAAACAAAAGAGGTATTTCACTGGCGACTCTACAAAAGCTGACGCCTTTGCTTCAATGTCTCCCTCCTATGCTAAATATGTTTTTCCTAATACCAATGTAAAGTTGCAGTAAAGGTGCACGGGGTCTTTCCGTCTAACTACGCGAACTCCGCATCTTCACGGAGAATTCAATTTCACTGAGTTGATGTTGGAGACAGCGGAGAAATCGTTACGCCATTCATGCAGGTCGGAACTTACCCGACAAGGAATTTCGCTACCTTAGGACCGTTATAGTTACGGCCGCCGTTTACTGGGGCTTCAGAAGTTAGCTTGCACCAACCGCATTAACCTTCCAGCACCGGGCAGGCGTCAGACCCTATACATCCACTTACGTGTTAGCAGAGCCCTGTGTTTTTGATAAACAGTCGCTTCTCCCTGGCTTGTGCCACCCTCTTCTAGTTGCCTAAAAAAAGGTCTTCCTTATCCCGAAGTTACGGAAGTATTTTGCCGAGTTCCTTCAACATCATTCTCTCAAGCGCCTAAATATACTCTATTAATCCACCTGTGTCGGTTTAGGGTACGGTCTAATGATGGAGCTATTTCTTGGAACCTTTTCGCGGCAAGCTCAATCCATTAAGAACTTACAACTTACAAGATCCGTCACTACCATCTGGTTAAGGAATATTAACCTTATTTCCATCGACTACGGCTTTCGCCCTCGCCTTAGGTGCCGACTAACTCTGCGCGGATTAACCTTGCGCAGAAACCCTTGGATTTTCGGCGAAGAAGTTTTTCACTTCTTTTATCGTTACTTATGTCAGCATTCGCACTTCTGATACCTCCAGGATCCCTCACAGGTATCCCTTCACAGGCTTACAGAACGTTCCGCTACCAGTTATAATTTTCGAAAAAATTATAAATCCACAGATTCGGTATATGATTTTAGCCCCGTTACATCTTCGGCGCAGAAACTCTATTAGACCGGTGAGCTGTTACGCTATCTTTAAAGGATGGCTGCTTCTAAGCCAACCTCCCGGCTGTTAAGGAATTTCCACATCCTTTCACACTTAATCATAATTTGGGGACCTTATCTGGTGGTCTGGGCTCTTTCCCTCTTGACCATGGACCTTAGCACCCACAGTCTGTCTGCTGAAGAACAACATTTAGCATTCGGAGTTTTATTAGGTTTGGTAAGAATCTCTTCCCCCTAGCCCATTTAGTGCTCTACCTCTAAATGTCTATATTATTCAACGCACTACCTAAATAGTTTTCGCGGAAAACCAGCTATCTACGAATTTGGTTGGCCTTTCACCCCTTACCACAAGTCATCCAAAGACTTTTCAACGTCAACTGGTTCGGTCCTCCGGTTGGTGTTACCCAACTTTCAACCTGCTCATGGTAAGCTCATTCGTTTTCGGGTCTAATTCATTAAACTAATCGCCCTATTAAGACTTGCTTTCGCTGCGCCTACACCTAGATGGCTTAAGCTTGCTTAATAAATTAAGTCACTGACCCATTATACAAAAGGTACGCCGTCACTCTAAAAAGAGCTTCGACTGATTGTAGGCATGCGGTTTCAGGTTCTATTTCACTCCCCTAATAGGGGTTCTTTTCACCTTTCCCTCACGGTACTAGTTCACTATCGGTCACTGAAGAGTATTTAGGCTTAGAGGGTGGTCCCCCTATATTCGAGCAGGATTTCACGTGTCCCGCTTTACTCAAGAATTTTGTTAAACATTACTTATACGGGACTATCACCCTCTATGGTTAGCATTTCCAAACTATTCAAATTTTTTTAACAAAACTACTGGCCTAGTCCGCGTTCGCTCGCCACTACTAACGGAATCTCAATTGATTTCTTTTCCTCTGGTTACTTAGATGTTTCAGTTCTCCAGGTTGTCTCTTTAAACCTATGTATTCAGTTTAAAGTACCATATAAAATGGTGGGTTTCCCCATTCGGAAATTTTCGGATCAAAACTTACATACAGCTCCCCGAAACTTATCGCAGTATATCACGTCCTTCATCGGCTTTCAGTGCCAAGGCATCCACTACACGCCCTTAAACGCTTGATTTATGCACAGAAAAAAATTCTGTGTTGAATCAAATTTTTATTTTGAACATTAGCTAATAACATTACTAATGTTCGGATATAGATATTGATATTAATTATTATTTTTATTTACGATTTTTTATAACTAAGTGTTCTGGTGGAGGATAGCGGGATCGAACCGCTGACCTCCTGAATGCAAATCAGGCGCTCTCCCAGCTGAGCTAATCCCCCATGATCTTAAATTGGTGGGCCGAGAAAGACTCGAACTTTCGACCCCACCCTTATCAAGGGTGTGCTCTAACCAACTGAGCTACCGGCCCCCATGCAAGAGAAACACTACTTTAAGAAGAGAAATGAGGACGGTCAACATTACCTATGTATATTATTTAGAATGAAATTTTACTTTCATTCATCCTTAGAAAGGAGGTAATCCAGCCGCAGGTTCCCCTACGGCTACCTTGTTACGACTTCACCCCAGTCGCTGACTATACCGTGGTCAAGGGTTTTAAACCTTGCCTTAAGGTAGAACCAACTCCCATGGTGTGACGGGCGGTGTGTACAAGACCCGGGAACGCATTCACCGTGGCACGCTGATCCACGATTACTAGTAATTCCAGCTTCATGCACTCGAGTTGCAGAGTGCAATCCGAACTGAGGTATCTTTTAAGGATTTGCTTAACGTCGCCGTCTTGCTTCCTGTTGTAGATACCATTGTAGCACGTGTGTAGCCCAACACGTAAGGGCCATGAGGACTTGACGTCATCCCCACCTTCCTCCAGCTTATCACTGGCAGTTCTTTCAGAGTGCCCAACTAAATGATGGCAACTAAAAGTGAGGGTTGCGCTCGTTGCGGGACTTAACCCAACATCTCACGACACGAGCTGACGACAGCCATGCAGCACCTGTGTTTCGTCCGGCCGAACCGAAAACTTTAATCTCTTAAAGTCGCGACGAACATGTCAAGTGTTGGTAAGGTTCTGCGCGTATCTTCGAATTAAACCACATGCTCCACTACTTGTGCGGGTCCCCGTCAATTCATTTGAGTTTTAACCTTGCGGTCGTACTCCCCAGGCGGTGTGTTTATCGCTTTCGCTGCGACACTGAAAATAAATTTCCAACGTCTAACACACATCGTTTACGGCATGGACTACGAGGGTATCTAATCCTCTTCGCTACCCATGCTTTCGTTCCTCAGTGTCAGTAATGATCCAGAAAGCTGCCTTCGCAATTGGTATTCTTTCTAATATCTACGAATTTCACCTCTACACTAGAAATTCTGCTTTCCTCTATCATACTCTAGCTGAAAAGTTTTGATGGCAGTTCCAGAGTTAAGCTCTGGGATTTCACCACCAACTTTTTCAACCACCTACGAACTCTTTAAGCCCAGTAATTCCGAACTACGCTAGGTCCCTTCGTATTACCGCGGCTGCTGGCACGAAGTTAGCCGGACCTTCTTATTCGGGTACAGTCATTTTCTTCCCCGACGAAAGAGCTTTACAACCCAAGGGCCTTCTTCACTCACGCGGCATCGCTGCATCAGAGTTTCCTCCATTGTGCAAGATTCCCCACTGCTGCCTCCCGTAGGAGTTTGGGCCGTGTCTCAGTCCCAATGTGGCTGATCATCCTCTCAAATCAGCTATTGATCACAGTCTTGGTAGGCCATTACCCCACCAACAAACTAATCAAGTGCAGGCTCATCCAATGGTGCATAAAGCTTTCTCCGTAAAGACTTATCCAGTATTAGCACAAGTTTCCTCGTGTTATTCCAGGCCAAAGGGCAGATACCCACATGTTACTCACCCGTCTGCCACTAAGTATTGCTACTTCGTTCGACTTGCATGTGTTAGGCGTGCCGCCAGCGTACGTTCTGAGCCATGATCAAACTCTCAAGTTTAAAAACGGCGCACACTAGCTTCCATATAAATTCTAAGAATAAAATTTATATGTGATTGAAGTGTGTACGACAAATTTTTGGTAACCTTAACCGTCCACACTTCTCTTCTTAAATTTTAACTTTTAAAATAGCTAATTGAGTAAAAAAAGCTCAATAATCCTCAATAATTTATTGTGTTTTCAATAGTTTTACTGAGAAAGTTCAGTGCTTATAGGCTAAAATTATAGGAAATCAAGCATTTAAGCATAAAAAAAAGCATAAAAAATGATGATTTTAAAGGGTTTTTTTTGATTTTTCTAAACCTCTAAACTAATAATTGAAGCCTACTCAAATATAAATGTTTAAAAATTTAAAAATTAAAATAAAAAAAAATTTTGAAATTTTCGCA
>CACNCB010000015.1 GCA_902618695.1 uncultured Pelagibacteraceae bacterium
TAGTAGTTTTTAATTCGTTAAATAATTTAAAATATTTTTTTTTCCCATTTCTTGCAATTTTAATTCTAGATTTTTCATTTTTTTTATAAAATTTAATTTTTTCTGACAAATCGTTTATTCCATTATAGAAAATAATTTCATTATTATTAAAAAAATCATTCATTTGTGTTTTTTTATCTATGAATGTTAAAAGCCCATTTCCCATTAATGAAGCAATCCTGTTGCTTGAATAATATTTTGTAGGAAGACCACGACTTAAATTTAGACCCATCTTAGAATTTACTAAAGCTTTATAAAAATTATCTCCCCATATAGGTTCTTTGTTTTCAAAACCGTAAAAATCATAATTTATGTTATCAATTTTTTTAATCAAATTATTTAGAAAATTAATTCTGCTATCTGTCTTACCCTTTTTAAGTTTTGCTCGGTTTACACCATGACTCATTGCGTAAAATATATCTCTAGTAGGATTCAATTTATAAACATTAAAACATTCAATATTACTGTCCACTGGAACAAAGAAAAAATGTAAGTTTTTAACTTTTGAATTTTGTTTTATAAAAACACTTGGGTCTGTAGTTATGAAATTATGATCAACCAATTTAGCATAATAAGAAATGTTTTTTATGTTTGTTTTTGAATAAGACAAACTTGGCATAATAGGATCTTCATTCCATTGGGAGATAATCAGATTCTTATTAATTGATCTAAATTGATCAATTGTTTCTATATCAATATTTTTAGTGTGACCAAAAAATAAAAAATCTGGATTATAATTTTTAAAAGTTTCAATTAAAAATTCTTGGAATTTTGTTGAGCTGTTTTTAAATGAAAAGTTTCTATTTTGTCTTACAAAATCCCTGTCACTAATTTCTAACACATCATGACCATTTCTTATAAATCCATTAGTAAATTTTTTACCAAGTGAGATATTATATAATCTATGATTTAATTTTTGACCTGTATTATAAATATTTATAATTCTAAGTTTATTTCTTATAAAGTTAAGATTGAACTTTTGAACACAGTTTTCTCTTATTTTATCTATAAATTTTGAATTTTCTTTTATTTGATGTTTAACTTTTTTGAAACCATCATATTGAATTTTTTTTCTATACTTCTCATTATTAATTAACCTTTTGATTTTTAAATATAATTCTTGAGAATTTAATTTTTTTAAAATAACGCAATGATCTGTAGTTTCAGGTAATCCTCCTCTATTTGAAATGATTGTAGCACATGCCCTTGATGAAGATTCTAAGGCGGTTCTACCAAAAGGCTCTTCCCATCTAGAAGGAACAACTGCTATTTCTGATTTATTTAAAAATTCTAAAACTTTTTTATGTTTTAAAAAACCTAACTCTACATGATTGTGATGATTTATTACAGGTCTACTCCTACTTTCGTCGCCGATTGAATATGCTTTCCAATCTTTAAATTCATTAAGTATTTTAATAACTGCATCTTTGTATATATCATATCCTTTTGACTCATTTAATTTACCTACAAAAGTAATTTTTTTTTCTTTTGCAAAAATTTTTTTCTCTCTATGTATACTTGGATATACTACTTCAGTTTTATTAATCAATTTTTTATCTAAATTTAAGAAAAAACGATTTTGCACCCATTTACTTACAAATATTATTTTATCTATTTCATCTAATAATTTTAATCTTTCATTGATAGTCTTAGACCCATTCATCGATATAGGGTCATTATGAAAATACATAATATATTTTGTATTAATTTCATTCTTTAAAAAGTTGAAAACTAGAGGTCGATTATGAATTTCTATAATATCAAAATAAGTATTTTGATTTTTTTTTATAAAATTTTTACAGTATTCATTTGTTGAACTAGAAAATTTTGACTTAAGATTGCTTATGTTAATATTTATGTAATTTTTAGTTAAATAATCTTTACCTTTTGTATTTCCAAAAATATAGTTTTGATTTTTAAATTTAGAATATTTAAAAAAATCACATACCCATATTGCTGCCGCTTGTGCTTTATTAAATGTATAATTTTCTTTATATGGTAATATAGTAGCAATTTTAAGATCTTTGCTCATAATAATCTTGTAATATAGTTAAACGTTTTTTTCTATTTTTTTTAAGCTCATATTCAAATTTTAGTGCTTTAGATTTAGTCTTAAAAAGCTTTTTATAAATTAATATCCATTTATATCCTCTAGTAGATTTTGCACCGCTACCTATATTATGTTTTTTTAATCTTTTTTTATAATTAATGCTGTATCCGACGTAAGTCTTTACTTTTTTATGCGAAATGCTTTTGAGCATATATACATAGTGAGGCATGTTATTTGGCGGTCCCTAGGGGAATCGAACCCCTCTTTCGAGGATGAAAACCACGTGTCCTAACCGATAGACGAAGGGACCGAAAGCTGCTTTTTATTGTAAATTAGATAATTAATCAAGTATATCATAAGATATTTTGTTTCAATTTAATTACCTTTTTTAATCCAGTTGATTTGTGTGTTACTAATGTTTCTGAAATAAAAACATTATTTTCAATTTTAATACCTGAAACTAGATCACCAGAAGTTATTCCAGTAGCACAAAAAATTGAATCACCAGAAACTATTTCATTAATTTCATATTTTTTTGATAAATCTTTTATACCCATATTTTTTGCTCTAGTTTTATCTTCATCAGTCTCAAATAAAAATCTTCCTTGAAAACTACAATCATATGTATCTAATGCCGCAGCAGCCAAAACTCCTTCAGGACCACCGCCAATTCCTAAAAATATGTCTACATTGTACTTGTCATCTGTGACCATTAAAGCTCCAGATACATCACCATCTGTGATTAATTTGAGTTTAACTCCAAGGTCTTTTAATTCATTTATAATTTTTTTATGTCTTGGTCTATCCAATAAACATGCTGTTAAATCTTGAGGTTTTTTATTTAAATAATCACTCAAGTTTGAAATATTTTTTTTAATAGTAAAATCAAGATCTATAACATTTTTTTCTTTAACTCTTGTTGAGATTTTATCCATATAGGTTTCTGGCGCATTAAATAAATTGTTTTTTTCTGAAACAGCAATAACAGATAATGCTCCAGGAAGGTTATGAGCAGCAAAATTTGTTCCTTCCAAAGGGTCAACAGCTATATCAAATTCAGGACCATTTTTATTTCCAAGTTTTTCTCCAATATAAAGCATTGGTGCTTCGTCCAATTCACCTTCGCCTATAACTATTCTTCCTTTGATATCCATTTTATTCAATTCTGATCTCATGGAGTCAACAGCAGCTTTATCTGCTGCTTTTTTATTTTTTTTTCCTATTAGATATGACGATGATAATGCTGCTTTTGATGATACATTAATAAATTGATCTACAAATTTTTTATCTATAGCCATTAAGCTTTTTCATCAATTAATTCTTCATATTTTATTTTAGACT
Organism: uncultured Pelagibacteraceae bacterium; assembly: GCA_902618695.1. Classification (GTDB taxonomy): domain Bacteria; phylum Pseudomonadota; class Alphaproteobacteria; order Pelagibacterales; family Pelagibacteraceae; genus Pelagibacter. The sequence goes on from CACNCB010000015.1 coordinate 3,431, forward strand.
CAAATTCTCTTAAACGCTTATATACGCTAGCAAGCTCTATGATTGTAGGCCATGCTTTTAATATATATTGCATTGATCCCTCTACACGACCAAATGCTCTTATAATTTGTTGCATAACACCAAGTGTAACAGCTCCAGCAACAATTGCGGGTGCTAAAAATACATATGCTGATAAAACATTAGCTTGTAGATAAGCGATTCTTCCAATATTAAAATATAAGTACCTGATGTAACTTAAAAAATGAATGCTTCTTACACCATCAAATAATTCTTCAATAGTTTTTGGTCTTACTGTTCCATCATCCTCGGCTATTACAAGTATTTTTCTATAGGCTGCTTCCTTTTTTTGTAAATCGTATTCAACACCAACCAATCTTAGAATTAATCCAAGTACGATTAAAAATATTGTTCCGCCTACTGACCAGATCAGTGCTCCAACAATTAAACCATAATCCCAATCACCAAAAAAGAATATTGGTATTCCTATACTTAATCCAAATAAGATAGGCATAAATTCAATAAGTATCATTACAGCCTCAATTAAGCTCGTTCCTAAAGACTCCATTATTCTAGAAAACTTTATTGTATCCTCTTGAACTCTTTGAGCCGCTCCTTCAATTTTCCGAGCTTTATCATAAACACTGTGATACCATTCGACCATAGCTGTTCTCCATCTAAACAAATAGTGTGAAGTAAAAAAGCTGACTATTACTGCAACACCAACATACATTGCAGCTAATGTTATAAAAGACAATAAACTTGCCCAATATTCTTCTATTGTGATTGAGTTTGGAGCACCAAGTGCTTTTTGAATCATGTCATAAAATTCACCAAACCACTCGTTTATTTTAACATCAATTTTTACTTGTATCCAAAGTGAAGACAAAATGATTGCTGAACCTATCCATGACCAAAGAAACCAATTTTTTTGTGTAAAGAATCTAAACATTAATTATTTTAAAAAATTATCAGCGTAAGATTTTTTTACTGTTTTTCTTTTTCTGGGTTCAATTAATTCAAAATCAATTTTCTTTTTTTTTGCATAATTTATCGCTAGTTCTTTAGAAGAAAATTCTAATTTTAACTCTGAATATGTATCAGATGAACTTTCCCAACCCATTAAAGGATTTTTTGTTGGGTCTTTTGTTTTGAATTCCAAAATCCATTTATTATTTTTTGCTAATCCAGATTGCATTGGATTTTTATTTGGAATGTAAATAATAGCTTTTTTCATAAATGATGGTCGGAGTGGCAGGATTCGAACCTGCGACCCTCTGGTCCCAAACCAGATGCGCTACCAGGCTGCGCTACACTCCGACCCGAGTACTAATACAGCAGTTATTGATAATTTCAATGTATAAAGAAGCCAAAATTAAAAGAAATTTGACTAAAATCTGGTATATAACGAGGCATGATAATTACTTGTCCAAATTGTAACAAGCAATTCAAAATTGATAATTCCTTAATACCTGATGAAGGAAGAGATTTACAATGTGGATCATGCAATCATGTTTGGTTTTATAAAATCGAGGAAGAAAATAACGAAGTATTAAAGTTAAATGAGGAACTCATCAGCAAAGAAATCGAAATTAAAGCTGAAAAGAAAGAAGAAAAAAATAGGACTGAAGTAAATTACAAAAAAAAAGAAAAAACATCAGAAAAGCAAAAAAATAAAAAATGCATCTATAAATACATCAAATAATGTAGGTAAGTTTTTTTCTTATTTAATTGTATTTATTATATCATTTGTAGCACTGATTATTTTGCTTGATACACTAAAAACACCACTAATTAAAGTGTTTCCTGGATTAGAAATAATTTTATTTAACCTTTTTGAAACATTGCAAGATATAAAACTATTTATTATAGACCTAATTTAATTTTTTATGATTTATTATATATCTAAGCCTTTCAAATGGTTTTTTAAATTAGAAGCTGCAAGTGGATTAGTGTTATTGTTTGCAGCAATAATTGCATTATTTATAAGCAATTCTGGACTAGCAGATTTATATTTTGCTACTCTAAATAAATATTTATTTATAGGTATTAACAATTTCGGATTAAAATTATCAGTATTGCATTGGATTAATGATGCTTTAATGGCAATTTTCTTTTTCTTCGTTACTTTAGAAATTAAAAGAGAATTTTTACAAGGAGAGCTTTCAAATATTAAACAAGCATTATTGCCAATCATAGCTGCAGTAGGAGGTATGTTAATTCCTGCATTATTTTATGTTTTCATAAATTATGGTGATAGTGAAACATTAAATGGGTGGGCAATTCCATCAGCTACGGATATTGCTTTTTCTTTAGGAGTTTTATCTTTATTAGGTAAAAGAGTTCCTTTGTCTTTAAAAGTATTCTTAACTGCATTAGCTATAATTGACGATTTAGGAGCCATAGTAATTATTGCCCTATTCTACTCTGGAGATTTGAGTATTAAGTACTTAACTCTAATGTTGTTGGCTTTTATTGTTTTGTTATTAATTAACAAATTTAATATTAAAAAGTTTCTACCTTATTTAGTTGTTGGACTTTTTCTTTGGGATTTTACACATAACTCAGGAATACACGCTACTATTGCTGGAGTTTTGTTAGCTATGACAATTCCACATAGAAAAAAAGAAAAAGATTTTTCTTTATTAATAAAAATTGAACATGCAATTAGTCCATACGTTGCTTTTGGAATAATGCCTTTGTTCGCATTTGCAAATGCTGGTGTATCTCTAGAAGGTTTATCATTTGCGTCATTACTGGATAAGGTTCCATTAGGCATTGTGCTAGGATTATTCCTTGGTAAACAACTAGGTGTTTTTGTGTTTTCTTACGTATCTATAAAATTGAAGGTGGCTCAAATGCCAAATGATACAAGTTGGTATAATTTTTATGGTGTAGGAGTGCTTACTGGGATTGGATTCACCATGAGTTTATTTGTTGGAAATTTAGCTTTTGTTGAAAACATGCAATATATGGATGGTGTAAAAATAGGTGTATTAACTGGGTCATTGTTATCCACTTTATTTGGTTATTTTTTGATATTACTTACTCCCAATAAACCGAGTAAATGAGAAAAATAATATTTCTGTTATCTATAATTATGTTTTTTTTTAAAACTTCAGCTAGTGCAAACTATGAAAAAAAAATTTATGACTTCAGCATAGAGAGTATAACTGGTGAGACAATTAATTTTAAAGATTACAAAAATAAAGTTATTTTAGTTGTGAATACAGCAAGTTATTGCGGGTTTACTAAACAATATGATGAATTACAGGAATTGTGGGATTTATATAAAGAAAAAGGTTTGATTGTTCTTGGTGTTCCAACTAATTCATTTAATCAAGAAAAAAGTAATAATAGAGATGTAAAAGAGTTTTGTGAAGTAAATTTTAATATTAACTTTCCTCTTACAACTATTACAGAGGTAAAAGGCAAGAATTCACATGAAATTTTTAAATGGGCAAAAGAAAATCATGGAAAATCTGCTGTCCCTAAATGGAATTTTCATAAAATTCTAATTAATAAAGAAGGCAAAATAGAAGATACTTTTGCATCAATGACAAAACCAATGTCAAAAAAAATAATTAAAGCTATAGAAAATATCTTATAAGTTTATAGTTAATCCATCATGTGCTGGAATAATATTTTTAGGAAGCATTTTTTTGAGCACCTTATAATCTAATACTGGTGACAAGTTTGTAAGAATAGCTTTTTTAGGCTTAAATTTTTTAATTATTGCTAGTGAAGACTCTAAATTAAAGTGGGAAGGATGAAAATTGTACCACAAGCAATCAATGACTAAATATTTTAGATTTTTAAAATACTTATGATCTTTGTTATAAATTTTACTTACATCACTTATATACGCTAATTTTTTATCAATTATAAAGCAATTTGATTTAACCTTACCATGTTCAACCATAATAGATTGAATACCAATCTTTTTATTATTATTTTTTGTAAATATTTTTTTTGGTAGTTTATTGAGTTTAAGTGTTGCAGGATATTCTTTTGTATAACTTTTAAAAATATAAGAAAATGTAGAATTAAGGTATTTAGAAGTATATTTATCAGCGTAAACATTAAGCTGTTTTCTGCTGTTTATAAAAAAAGATCTCAGATCATTTATTCCATGAGTTTGATCGCCATGCATATGAGAATATAACACTTTGTTAATTTTTTTTATTTTATGTCTCAAAAGTTGTTGACGTAGATCAGGAGATGTATCTATGAGGATATTTTCATCTGTGGTTTTTATTAAAGCTGAACATCTTGTTCTATAATTTTTTTTATTTTCAGGATCACAGTTTCCAAAAAAACCATCTGGTCTTGGTACACCCATTGAACTACCACAGCCTAAAATTATAAATTGCATTAATATCAATTAAAAAATAGTTTATTAAAGTTAACTGTAGTTTTTTTGATAAGATCTTCTTTGGATATATTTTTAATTTCAGCTAATTTTGCAGCAGTAAAATCAATGAATGATGGTTCATTTTTTTTTCCTCTTTTAGGAACGGGTGCTAAAAAAGGACTGTCTGTCTCAATTAAGATATTATCCATTGGAATAGATTTGAACGTCTCTTGTAAATCCAAAGAGTTTTTAAAAGTAATGATGCCACTTGCCGAAAAGAATGAATTTAAAGTCATTAGTTTTTCTGAAAATTCTTTAGACCCAGTAAAACAATGCATCAAAATTTTAAGGTTTTCATTTTTATATTCATTTAAAATCTCAAAAGTTTCTTTTTCTGCATCTCTTGAATGAACAATTAATGGAATGTTAGTTTTTATGGATGCATCTATATGTTCTATAAAGCTTGCTATCTGCTTGTCTTTTTCACTATTATTATAATAAAAATCTAACCCAGTTTCTCCAATACCAATGATTTTTGAGTTTTCATTGAGAGCTTCTATGATCTGCTTTGAAGTGATAATATCTGTGGAGCTTTCATGAGGATGAATGCCAATAGTACCATAAATCATCTCATCTTTATTAATTAAATCTTTTACTCTAGAAAAACTTTCAAACGAAGTTGAGATAGTAAGTAATTTTTCTATACCAACTTCTTTTGATCTTTGTATTACATTAGCTAAATCACTTAATAATGGTTCATGATCTAAATGACAGTGTGAATCAATCATTGTTTTTTTCTATTTTTTTAAAAAGTATGTCTATTTTATGAATATTATTTCCTTTTGTTAAATACTCATTATTTGAAACTGAGTCTAATTTTATATTTTTTTCTTCAATATCAAAAATCTTTAATGCCTTTAAAGAAGATTCAGGAATAATTGGATATAGTAAAAAACTTATTTTTCTTACAATTTCTAAAGTAGTGTAAACAATAGTATTTAATCTAATTTTATCGTTTTTCTTTTTCCATGGTTCTTGATCATTAAAATATTTATTAGCTTCAAAAAGTGAATTTACAATATAATCAATGTAAAAATTCATATTTTGATTGTCAATTTGTGACCTAATATTATCTAAATTATTTTTATACTTATTTAGTATTAATAAGTCTTCATCATGAAATTTAACTTCTAATGGAATTTTTCCATTACAATTTTTTATTGCAAAAGCGGTTACACGCTGACATAAATTTCCATAATTGTTAGCTAAATCGCTATTAATACAATCTTCTAATCTTTCTTGAGATATATTTCCATCATTACCAAAAGAAACTTCTTTGATTAAGTAGTATCTTAAAGGATCTAGACCATACTCTTTAATTATTTCAAGTGGATCAAGAATATTTCCTTTAGATTTAGACATTTTTTCTTCCCCTGATAATATCCATCCATGTCCGTAAACTCTCTTTGGTAAATCAATTTTTGCTGCTAATAAAAAGGCAGGCCAATAAACAGCATGGAATCTAAGAATATCTTTTCCTATTAAATGTATTGATGCTGGCCAAAATTTTTTAAACAAATCATCATTAGTATTAGGATAGTTTAATGCACTCAAATAATTTGTTAAAGCATCGAGCCAAACATATATCACGTGGTTTTTATTATTTGGAACAGGTATGCCCCATGAAAAACTTTTTCTACTAACAGAAAGATCTTTAAGACCACTTTTTACAAAACTAATAACTTCATTTTTCCTAGAATGTGGAGCAATAAAATCTGGATTAGTTTCATAATATTCTAATAGCGGTTTTTCCCACTTTGAAAGTCTAAAAAAATAAGATTCTTCTTCAATCCATTCAACAGGAGATTTTGATGATATAGCAATTTTTATTCCGTCTAATTCCTCAATTTCGTCTTCGTTATAAAAGGCTTCATCTGATACTGAATACCATCCAGAGTAGTTTGATAAGTATATATCATCATTTTTTTCAAGTTCATTCCAAAGATGTTGAACCGTTTTTTTATGTCTAGCTTCTGTAGTTCTTATAAAATCAGTATTTGATAAATTCAAAGTATCCGAAAGATCTCTGAAGGTTTGACTAATTTTATCACAAAATACGAGAGGCTCCTTCCCTGCTTTTTCCGCGGATCTTTGAATTTTTAATCCATGTTCGTCTGTACCAGTAAGAAAATAAACCTGATAATCATCAATTTTTTTAAATCTCGCAAAAAAATCTGCAACAATACTTGAATATGCATGACCCATATGAGGCTTAGCTGATGGGTAGTAAATAGGCGTCGTAATATAATAAGTTTTATCCATTTAGTATTTTATCCTCAAATTCCATAAACAATATTTCCTCGTCTAAATTATAAGTTCTAGTATTATTAATTTTTTCTAAAAAATAATGGTATGAATTTATTAAACTAATATTTTCAATAGATATATTGTTTCTGAAATAAAGTTCAATAAAAGAATAAATGATCTCAGTTATAGATTTATCTTTTTTATAAATTTTATCATTTATTATAGTTGTGAGAATTGTATTTAAATCAAATTTAGCAAGGTCTAAGTCATATTCTTCAGATAACTTTATTAACTTAAATAATTTTCCAGGAGTA
>CACNCB010000016.1 GCA_902618695.1 uncultured Pelagibacteraceae bacterium
TTAAATACTTTTTTTTAAAAATTTTTGAATATGAAATTATTAGTCTGATTTTATTTAATATTGTTTTGTTGTTTCAAATTAAAAAAAATTTTAACAATCATCATAATCGTAAATTTTTGTTCATATTTTTATGTTTTGTTTCGTCAATAATCAGCCCTTTTATATTTATTGTTATATCAAATAAAATTATATCACTTTTTTATTTTTGGACAGGTGTTAAATTTTTTGGTTTTTTTTCTTTAATTATACTTCTGACAAATTATTTAAAAAATAAATTTTCTATGAAATGGTTCTATATCTTTCTTTTTTCATTTATTTTTATTTCTACAATTAAAAATTATAAATATATAAATAGCAAAGATAGTAATTTATTTAATGAACTTGATCAGGTATATAAATTTCTTGACAGAAAAAATTTAGAGCCGGATCTCACTTTTTATGGCGAAACATCAAGAATTAAATTTAATCAAAGAGTTTTAAGTTTGACATGGTTAAGTTTAAATAAAAAATATCTAATGTTCCCTCCCGGGTTTTCATCTGCCTTAAAAGATAGTCAAATAGAAAATTTAATTTTTTATCTTTATAAATCTTTTTACGTTGATCAGGATTTGTTCACAAAAATAATATCTGACAGATCGTGTGGTAGAGATTGTTTTGCACTTTATTTTTCACATAAATATAGTGTTAATAGCTTGAAATATGAGGATAAATTTAATTTAGAGTATAATTTAACTGATCAAAGTTTAATTTCAAAAATCCCTCCAATAATTGAGTGGCATACGATAATCAATATTTCAGAAAAAAATAGATTAATAAAAAAATATAAAGAACTCAATTTTGATGAAATAATGAGCCCAGATATAATCGTGTTAGATAAAAATCATAAATATTTCAAGTTAGATAAAATTATAGATAATTATGATTTAATTTTTGAAACTGATATTTATTTTAATATTTTCAAAAAAAAAATTAATTAATGAAAGTTTAAGAGGGGCGTTCTGTTGCCAGGTGCCCCGAACCCCGTTTGCTTAATTAACAAAGTTAATTAGGCAGCAAGTGCGTAACTTTCGTTAGCAATTATAAATTAGCCCGTTACGGTGGAACAATCCCGAACGAAAGAATAGCTTTTAGTCACCCGTCGAATCTAGTTCACCCCCATAAGTTGTATTGGTGGAGGTGGTGGGTACTGCCCCCACGTCCGCAATGGTTATTACGAAATTCGTTTATCGTTGTAGTTGGAAAACCAACACTATTAATATAAAAGTAATTTCATTAGATTCAACAACAATCATGAAATTAACTAAAGAACAACAAGATGAAATAAAAAATCAACAATCTCAAAGCAACCAAACAAAAAGAGTTACAGCTCCTGAGCTTGAAAAAATCTTATATGAGGCAATCCCAGCTTTAGACCATGGTTTTGTGAGAGTTGTTGATTATATGGGTGATGACACATCCGTAGTTCAATCAGCCAGAGTATCATATGGAAAAGGAACCAAACAAGTTTCAACTGATAAAGGTTTAATAAAATATTTGATGAGACATTGGCACAGTACCCCATTCGAAATGTGTGAAATTAAATACCATGTAAAGCTTCCAATTTTTATTGCAAGACAATGGATTAGACACAGAACTGCAAATGTTAATGAATATTCTGCAAGGTATTCAATTCTAGATAAAGAATTTTATTTGCCATCACAAGAAAATTTAGCCGCTCAATCAACTAGTAACAGACAGGGTAGAGGAGATGTCTTGGAAGGAAAACAGGCTGAGGAAGTTTTAGAACTTCTAAAAAGTGATGCAGAGAGAACTTATGATAATTATGAAGCCATGCTTAACGAAAGGTTCGATGGCACAACAATTGATGAAAATAGAAAAGGATTAGCTAGAGAACTTGCTAGAATGAATTTAACACTAAATACTTATACTCAATGGTATTGGAAAACTGATTTGTTAAACTTAATGAATTTTTTAAGATTAAGAGCTGATAGTCATGCTCAATATGAAATTAGAGTTTATGCTGACATAATGCTGGATACTGTAAAAAAATGGGTTCCTATAACATATGATGCTTTTATGGATTATAGGGTTGGCGGTACTGAGGTTTCTGCGAAAGGTAAATTAATTATTCAAAAACTTATTAAAGGTGAAAATGTGGATGTTGAAAGTTCTGGTTTATCAAAGAGAGAGTGGAATGAATTAATGACCGCTTTTAATCTTAAAGATAAGTTGATTTAATTTTTTCAGCAAAGTTTAAATATATCTTAGAAATTTCATGCTCAGGGCTAGCTTCCACAATTGGCTTTCCTTCATCCCCATTTTTACCAACTTCTGGATTAATTGGAATTTCACCTAAAAATTCTTTTTGGAATTCTTCAGAAGTTTTTTTTACCCCACCTTCTCCAAAAATTTTATATTTTTTTCCATCGTCTCCCATAAAAAAACTCATGTTATCAACTAAACCCAAAATCTTAACTCCAAGTTTATCAAACATTTTAATTCCTCTCTTAACGTCTAAAAGAGCTACTTCTTGAGGTGTACTTACAATTATTGCACCATCCATTTTTATTTCTTGAGAAAATGTAAGTTGAGTATCACCTGTTCCTGGAGGCATATCAACTATTATAAAATCCAAATTTTTCCAATTTACTTTCTGAGTAAAAGTTTTAATTGCACTTGTAACCATAGGACCGCGCCAAATCATTGGAGTTTGTTGATCAGCTAAAAAACCAATCGACATACACTGAATATCATATTTTGTAATTGGATCTAATTTTTGACCATCACTTTTTGGTTTTTCATTAATATCAAACATTTTAGGAATTGATGGACCATAAATATCTGCATCTAAAAGACCAACTTTGCATCCAACTTTTTTCAGAGCTAAAGCAAGATTCGTTGCAAATGTAGATTTTCCAACACCACCTTTTGCACTAGAGATTGCAATTGTGAACTTTGTTCCAAGAATTGGATTTTTAGTGAATTTTTTAGGCTCTAGCTTACTTTTCATTGCGGCACTAAGTTCAGGTTTTTTATCACTCATAAAAGTATCATTACTTGTTTTTTGCAATAAAGACACTATATACTTTGGCATGTCAGACGATTTTAAAGGCCAAAGTCCTTGGGGAAAACCTCCGCCTGGAGGTGGAAGTGGTAATGGATCAGGTAGAGGTCCTAGACCACCAAATGTCGACGAACTAATAAGGGATCTTCAGGATAAAATAAAAAGATTTTTACCTGGTGGAAAAACCTCAGGAGGAAAATCAATAAGTTTAATTTTATTAGTTTTAGTTTTTGTGTGGTTAGCTAGTGGACTTTATAGAGTATTACCTGATGAACAAGGTGTTGTATTAAGATTTGGTAAGTTTGTAAAAACTACACAGCCTGGTTTGAACTATCATATACCTTTTCCTGTTGAAACTGTGCAAACACCGAAAGTCACTAAAGTTAATCGAATGGATATAGGATTTAGATCAGAAAGAGATAGTGGTTTCTCTACTGGTGGTGGTGTTGCTGATGTTCCACAAGAAAGCTTAATGTTAACTGGTGATGAAAATATTGTTAACATAGACTTTTCAGTATTTTGGGTGATTAAAGATGCTGGCAATTTTTTATTCAAAATTCAAGACCCAGAGGGAACTGTTAAAGCTGCTGCCGAAACTGCAATGAGAGAAGTAATTGCAAAAAGTGATATTCAGCCAATTTTAACAGAAGGAAGATCTAAAATTGAGCTTGAAACTCAAGAAATTATTCAAACTATTTTAGACGATTATGAAAGTGGAATTCAAATTACACAAGTTCAAACTCAAAAAGCTGACCCACCTGATCAAGTAATTGATGCATTTAGAGATGTACAGGCTGCAAGAGCAGACATGGAAAGATCAAAAAACGAAGCTGAAGCCTATGCAAATGACGTAATACCAAGGGCACGAGGGGAAGCACAAAAAATTTTACAAGCAGCAGAAGCATATAAAAAAGAAGTTGTTGCAAAAGCAGAGGGTGAAGCAAGTAGATTTATAGCAATCTACAACGAATATAAAAATGCTAAAGTTGTTACTCAAGAAAGAATGTATTTAGAAACTATGGAAAAAGTTTTAGCAGATATTGATAAAGTAATTATTGAAAAAAATGCAGGGTCCGGTGTAGTTCCATATTTACCTTTGCCTGAGTTAAAAAAGAAAGTGACAAATTAAAATGAAAGCTGGAAAAATTTTAGTAGGAGCATTAGTTGCAATAGGTGTTGTAGCCTTCTTATCAGTAATTATAGTTAAAGAGGTTAACCAAGCAATTATTCTTCAATTTGGTGATCCAAAAAGAATTATAATGAAGCCAGGATTAAATTTTAAAATTCCTTTTATACAAAACGTTGTTTATTTAGATAAAAGAATTTTAAACTTAGATGCTCCACCAGAAGAGGTTATTGCATCAGATCAAAAACGATTAATTGTGGATGCATTTGCAAGATTTAAGATAGTTGATCCACTTAAGTTTTATATTTCAGTGGGGAACGAAAGAGTTGCAAGATCAAGATTATCTACAATTATAAATTCAAGAATAAGAAATGTATTAGGTCAAGAAGAATTACAAACATTATTATCTAAAGATAGATCTAAGCAAATGGCTTTAATTAAAGAGGGTGTAAACAATGAAGCACAAAACTTTGGAATTACTATTGTTGATGTCAGAATTAAAAGAGCCGATCTTCCACAAGCAAACAGTGATGCAATTTACAGAAGAATGCAAACTGAAAGGGAGAGAGAAGCAAAAGAATTTAGAGCAAAAGGTGCAGAAATGGCTGTAACAATTACTTCGACAGCAGATAAAGAAGTTACCGTAATCTTAGCAGATGCTCAAAAACAATCGGAGATTATGAAAGGTGAAGGTGATGGACAAAGAAATAAAATATTTGCTGATGCTTTCGGACAAGATCCAGAGTTTTTTGCTTTTTATAGAGCTATGCAGGCATACGAGAAAGCTCTTATTGGTGGTGAAACCTCTTTAATTTTATCACCTGACAGTGAATTTTTTAAATTTTTTGGAAATATACAACCCGAAATCCAACAATAATTCTTAAATGCGCGAGCTAGTTATAGCTTTTGGTCTTTTCTTGTTTATTGAAGGAATTTTGTACGCCTTATTTCCAGCAAAAATGAAAAGTATGTTGAAAAAATTAGAACTTGTTAAGAATAGTCAGCTTAGATCAGGTGGACTTATTTTTGCATTAATAGGTTTTATAATTATTTATTTTATTAAGAGCTAATATGAATAAGATTAAACTTATATTCTTATCACTTATTATATCATTTAGCTTTTCATTACACGTAAACTCTAAACCAGTTCCTGCTTCTTTTGCAGATCTTGCGGAAAAATTGATGCCATCTGTAGTTAATATTTCCACAACAACAACTATTGTTACAAATAACAATCCTTTTCCTTTTCAATTTCCTCCAGGTTCTCCTTTTGAGGATATGTTTAAAGAATTTGGAACACCGCAGAAAAGACAATCAGCTGCACTAGGTTCTGGATTTATTATTGATGAGAAAGGAATTGTTGTTACAAATAATCATGTAATTCAAGATGCTGACGATATTATTGTTAGAGTAAATGGTGATCAAGAATTTAAAGCAAAGGTTTTAGGCGCTGATCCACTGATGGATATTGCTGTTTTGCAATTAGAAACAAATGAAAAGTTTATTCCTGTGGCTTTTGGAAACTCTGATAAAGCAAGAATAGGCGATTGGGTTTTAGCAATTGGAAATCCATTTGGTTTAGGTGGAACTGTAACTGCTGGAATTATTTCTGCAAGAAATAGATCAATTGGTTTATCAAGATATGAGGATTTTATACAAACAGATGCCTCTATAAATTCTGGAAATTCAGGCGGTCCTTTGTTTGATATGGAAGGAAAAGTAATCGGAATAAATACAGCAATTCTTGGACGTAATGGTTCAATTGGAATAGGTTTTTCTATACCATCAAATAGTGCCCAAATTGTAATTAAACAATTAATTGAATTTGGTGAAACAAAAAGAGGATGGCTGGGTGTTAGAATTCAAGATGTAACAAAAGAAATTGCTGAAGTTGAAAAACTAGATAAAGCTCGAGGTGCATTAGTTGCAAGCGTTGCTGAAAATAGTCCATCAGAAAAAGCTGGCATATTAGCTGGTGATATTATTTTGGAATTTAATGGTGAAAAAATAAATCAAATGAAAGAACTTCCAGCTATTGTTGCTAGAACAGAAGTTGGAAAAAAAGTTGAAGTTAAAATTTGGAGGGATAAAAAAGAGATAATTAAAAATGTTATTTTAGGAAGATTAGAAACTTCAGATGATTTTAAAATAAGTAAAAATCAAGAAACTCAACAACAGAGCAATGAAGAAATAATTGAAAGTTTAAGAATAGCAGTAAGACCTTTAACCAAAGAGGATATTAAAAATAGAAAATTACCAAATCAAACGACAGGACTTGTTATTGCTAAAATTGCAAACAATAGTCCTCTGGCAAACTCAATAGAGCCTAATAGTATTATTATTGAAGCTCAAAAGAAAAGAATTAAATCGGCTGAGGATTTAAGACGTATCACTAAAGAAGTTTTAAATTCAAATCAAAAAACTGTTTTGCTTGCTATTTATAACAATCAAAATCAACGAAGATACATTGGCGTTAAGCTAGACTGATAATGGATTTAAAATCCAAGATTATATTAATCTCTGGTCCTACAGCTTCAGGTAAATCAAGTTTTGCAATTAAGTTTGCAAAAAAAATTAATGGAGAGATTATTAATGCAGATAGCATGCAGGTATACAAACAGCTTAAAATATTATCTGCTAGACCAAATCCAAAAAATTATCAGAAAATAAAACATCATTTATACGGTTTTTATGATGTTACAAAAAACTTCTCCACAGGAGATTGGCTTAAGCTAGCAATTAAAAAAATTAAGGAAGTTCAAAAAAGAAAGAAAACTCCAATTCTTGTTGGAGGCACAGGTTTATACTTTAAGGCTTTAACTGATGGTTTAGTTAAAATACCATATATTTCATTAAAATTAAGAACTCAAATTAGAGATTTACAAAAAAAACTTGGACAAAAGAATTTTTATGAAAAACTTATAAAATTAGATCCATCCTCATTAGGAAAAATAAACCCTACAGATACTCAAAGATCTATAAGAGCTTTTGAAGTAAAAAGGTTTACAAAAAAATCTCTACATGAATGGTTTAAAAACACAAAATCAAACTTTGTAGAGGATGATTTTTTTAAAGTTTACATTGATTACCCTAGACAAGATTTAATCGAGCGTATCAATTTAAGAACAAGGGATATGGTAGAAAATGGAGCAATAAGAGAAGTAAAAGATTTCATAAAGCTAAGGGTCAAAAAAGATAAAAGCTCAAACAAAGCTATTGGAATTAAAGAAATTAGAGATTATTTAAAAAAACAAAAAAATTTGAATGATACTAAAGAAAAAATAGCCATAAAAACTAGACAATACGCCAAAAGACAAAGTACTTGGGCTAGAAGCAATATGATGAGTTGGACGAAACTTAAGCCAAAAGACATAAATTATTTTTTAAAAAAAATTTAAAATTTTCATTCTTAAACTTGACCAATGAGCACAACTTCAGCTAGATTGGCTAATGCCAAAATTATTAACTGGAGCAGAAATTGTATTCAAATGTCTTGAAGACCAAAAGGTAGAGCATATCTTCGGTTATCCAGGTGGTGCAGTACTACCAATTTATGATGAATTAAAAAATCATCCTTCTATAAAACATATTTTAGTAAGACACGAACAAGGCGCTGGTCACGCAGCTGAGGGATATGCAAGATCATCTGGAAAACCAGGGGTAGTTTTAGTTACATCAGGTCCTGGAGCTACAAATGTTGTAACTGCCTTAACAGATGCTTATATGGACTCAGTTCCATTGGTTTGTATTTCTGGTCAAGTTCCAACACATTTAATTGGGACAGATGCTTTTCAAGAATGTGACACTACAGGAATTACAAGGCCTTGTACGAAACACAATTGGTTAGTTAAAGATATCAATGATCTTTCTAAAGTTATTCACGAGGCCTTTAGAGTTGCAACAACTGGAAGACCTGGGCCTGTTTTAATTGATATTCCAAAAGATATTCAATTTGCAAAAACAAAATATAAAAAACCAAA
>CACNCB010000017.1 GCA_902618695.1 uncultured Pelagibacteraceae bacterium
CCAGTAAGTTACTTTGATAAAAATTATAAAAACTATTTTGGGATAATTATGGATGATATAATGGCAGGATTGTATTCAATGATATTAATATACATAATAAGTTTAAAATTCTAATGAGTGTTCAATTACTTCATAAAAAGTTGATTAAAAAAAAATTAACTATATCCGTTGCTGAGTCTTGCACGGGTGGATTACTAGGTCATAATTTAACGAAATTAGCTAATTCATCAAAATACTTTCAAATGGGTCTAACAACTTACTCTAATCAAGCTAAAATAAAAATATTAAATGTTAATAAAAATATTATTAGGAAATTTGGAGCGGTAAGCCATGAGTGTTGTAAGATAATGGTTCAAAATTTATCTAAAATTTCAAAGAGTAAAATCAACGTCTCCATAACAGGAATTGCTGGCCCAGGTGGTGGATCAAAAGAAAAACCAGTTGGACTTGTATATATTGGCATTAAAAAAGGTAAAATTTTGATTATTAAAGAAAATAAATTTAAATCAATAAATCGTAATTCAATTCAAAAATCAACAGTTAGAACTGTAATTAAGATAATTAATAATATTATTTAATATTTTCTGCTCTTTTTTGAAATGCATCAGCTATCTTTTCCAAACCAAATTGAAAAGATTTGGTCATTAAAATATTTAAAAACTTATTTTCAATTTCAAAATCAATATCAAAAAAAACCTCAGTTTTGTAACCGTCAATATCATTTCCGTTCTCAATAAATTTCCAGTTATTTTCTAAATAATTTAATGGTCCTCCTAAATTAACAACATGAATGTGATCATTTTTTTTAATTAATGTAACGTCACTTTTAAATGTATCCTTGAACGGCCCCTTACCTATTGTAAGATCAGCAATTATATTTATTTTTTCCCCGTTATCACGTCTCTCATAAACTTTTGAATTATCACAGAAAGGAATAAATTCTGGGTATTTTTCAATATCTAAAACAAACTCAATTAATTTATCTTTTCTGTTATCAATTAATCTCTTAACTGATGCTTTTGGCATTAATTATTTTTTAATCTGTGTTGTTGAAGTTTGGCAAAATCTTCATCAGCATGATATGATGATCTAGTTAAAGGGGATGAAGAAACTAATAAAAATCCTTTAGCTTTTGCAATTGTTCCTAAATCTTTAAATTCTTTTGGTGTGTAATATCTATCTAATGGATAATGTTTAGTCGATGGTTGTAAATATTGACCAATGGTTATGAAATCAACATCTGCGGCTCTTAAATCATCCATAACTTGCAAAATTTCGTCTTTTGTTTCACCTAAGCCAACCATTATTCCTGATTTAGTAAAAATATTTTTGTTAACTTTTTTTACATTTTTCAAAAGTTCTAAAGATGCAAAATATCTAGATCCGGGTCGAACTTTTAAATAAAGGCTAGGAACAGTTTCAATATTATGATTAAAAACATCAGGTTTAGCATCTAAAACTTTTTTATATGCGTCTCCTTTTCTCAAAAAATCAGGTGTTAAAATCTCAATAGTTGTATTTGGGTTTGATTTTCTAGTTTGATTAATCACTTCAAAAAAATGTTCTGATCCACCATCATCTAAATCATCTCTGTCTACTGAGGTAATCACAACATGTTTTAAATTTAATTTTTTTACTGCTTCTGCAATCTTAATTGGTTCAAGCTGATCCAATTTTCCTGGCACACCAGTTTTAACATCACAAAAAGCACAAGCTCTTGTGCATGTATCGCCCATAATCATAAAAGTTGCATGCCGTTTACTCCAACATTCAGTTATATTTGGACAGTTCGCTTCCTGACAAACAGTTACAAGATTATTATTATTCACTATTGTTTTGGTTAAAAAGAATTCCTTACTATTAGTAAGTTTTGATCTAATCCATTCAGGTTTTTTTTTAATTGGATTAATTGGTTTGTTTTCTTTTTCTGGATGTCTACTTTTCATCTTTTTTAATTATATAAATTGTCTCATTTTTTTTTCCAAACAAAAAACGTTCTCTAATTAAAGTCTCAATATAATCAAGGTCTAAATTAGTGCTTAGAAGTGAATTTTTATGATCCACATCTTCTATTTTACTAGTTAGGGTTAATTCTTCTTTTTTCAAGTTAGACAAAAGTTCTTTTTTTTCTATATACGAAAAAAGACCTCTTTCTCCTGAAACTAAATTAAAACCAAAATAGAAAATAAGAAAAACAGATATTAATAAAAAATAATTTCTTTTTATTAATCGAAGCATTAATTGATCTTATTCATCCCCGCTTTTTTTCCAAGTTCTTCCTCAATACGGATTAATTGATTATATTTTGCAACCCTTTCAGATCTAGCTAGAGATCCGGTTTTAATTTGATTTGAATTGGTGCCTACTGCTAAATCAGCAATAAACGTATCTTCACTGTCGCCTGAACGGTGAGATATAATTGTTTTATATCCAATGATCTGAGCAAATTTAATTACATCTAATGTTTCCGAAACAGTACCAATTTGATTAAGCTTTATTAAGATAGAATTTGAGGAAATATTCAAGAAACCTTTCTTTAATCTTTCAAGATTTGTTACATATAAATCATCTCCGACGATCTGGACTTTGTTTGTTGATTTCATCAATTTATTCCATGCCAACCAATCATTTTCAGCAAATGGATCCTCAATAGACTTGATTTTATATTTTTTAATAATTTTTTTATATTCGTTTATGGATTTCTCTACTGTAATAAAATTTTTTGAATGAATAGAGTATTTGTTCTTTTTATATAATTCATTAGCAGCCACATCTAGACAAATAGAAACATCTTCCCCATTTATAAATCCTGATTTTTTTATTGCACTCACAATTAAATCTAAAGCTTGATTATTACTACTGATCATCGGTGCAAACCCACCTTCATCGCCTACTGAAGTTGATAAACCTTTGTCTTTAATTAATTTACTTAAGTTTTTAATGACCACAAAACAAATCCGCATTGCCTCAGAAAAACTTTTTGCTCGATCAGGTCTGATCATAAACTCTTGAATTCTAAGACCATTATTTGCATGCGCCCCACCATTAATAATATTCATTAGTGGATAAGGTAATTGAAAGTTATTTTTTTTAAAAAATGTTTTATACAAAGGTAATTTTTTCGCTTTTGCAGACAATTTTTTTACAGCCATAGAAACAGCTAACATCGCATTAGCTCCTAAGTTTTTTTTTTGTCTTGTACCATCCAAGTTAATTAACAAAGCATCAACTCTTTCTTGATTATGGATACTTTGCCCTTTTAATTTTTTTGAAATCTTTGTGTTAACTAATTTAACTGCATTTAAAACACTTTTTCCTAAATAACGTTTATTATTCTTATCTCTTTTTTCAAAAGCTTCAAAAGTTCCTGTGGAAGCACCTGAAGGACAGATAGCGGATGCACTATTATTTTTAATATAAACCTCTGCCTCTACTGTTGGATTTCCTCTACTGTCAAAAACTTGACGTGCTTTTACTTTTAAAATTTTGCTCACTATTTTTTAATTAGATTATCTATATCGTGTAATTGTTTTAATAGATTCTCTAATTTATTCAATGGTACCATGTTGGGTCCATCAGATGGAGCATTATCAGGATCTTGATGAGTTTCAATAAATACACCAGCAACTCCAACCGCAACAGCTGCTCTTGCTAAATATTCAACAAACTCTCTTTGACCACCAGAGGATTCTCCTTGACCACCTGGTTGTTGAACTGAATGAGTGGCATCAAAAATTACTGGATAACCGTTCTTTGCCATAATAGGCAAAGATCTCATGTCAGATACTAAAGTATTGTAACCAAAGCTCGCTCCTCTTTCAGTTACTAAAATATTTTTATTGCCAGAATCTGAAATTTTTTTTGTTACATTGACCATATCCCATGGTGCTAAGAACTGACCTTTTTTAACATTAATTATTTTATTTGTTTTAGCTGCGGCAATTAACAAATCAGTTTGCCTACAAAGAAAAGCTGGAATTTGTAAAACGTCAACATGTTTTGAAACAATTTCACATTGTTCAGCATTATGGATGTCTGTTAAAATAGGAACATTCAATTCCTTTTTAATTTTATCAAATACGGGAAGTGATGCATCTAATCCTGCTCCCCTTTTACCTTTTAAGCTGGTTCTGTTCGCTTTATCAAATGAGGTTTTGTAAATAAATCCAAGGCCAAATTTCGAGGTAATTTCCTTAATTTTTCCAGCCATATCAATTGCATGTTGTTCTGTCTCTAACTGACATGGACCTGCAATAATACAAATCTTATTATTATTTGAAATTTCTATATTTTCACAATTTACTTTAATCACACTCATCTATGATTTTTCGCTGCTTTGATAAAAGAACAGAATAAAGGATGTGGGTTCAAAGGTCTAGATTTAAATTCAGGATGAAACTGAACTCCTATAAACCAAGGATGATTTATAAGTTCAATTATCTCTGGAAGCTTATGATCTGGAGATAAACCCGAAAATATTAATCCTTTCTTCTCAAATTTTTCTTTATATGAAATATCCACTTCATATCTATGTCGATGTCTTTCTTTAATTAATCTGGATTTATAAATATCCCTTATTTTAGATTTATCCTTTAAGATTGCATCATAAGAACCAAGTCTCATAGTGCCACCTAAATCTTTATCTGTTCCTTTAACTTTTCTCCCGCTTTTCTCCCATTCATGCATCAAGCCAATAATATGAACTCCACCTTTATCAAATTCAGAAGATGTTGCTTTTTTAATTTGTAATTGATTTCTAGCAAATTCAATTATTGCCATTTGCATTCCATAACAAATTCCAAGGAAAGGAATTTTATTTACTCTTGCATATTTTATCGCTTCAATTTTACCCTCTGTTCCCCTTTTACCAAAACCACCTGGAATTAAAATTCCTGAAACATTTTTAAGTTTATTTTTTATTTCTGAAACTTTCAATTTTTCAGAATCTATCCTAACCAAATTAACTTTAAGATTATTAGATATTCCTCCATGAGTAAGTGCTTCATCTAAAGATTTATAAGCATCTTTTAATTCAACATATTTTCCAATAATTGCAATGTTAACATGTCTTTTAGTATTAAGAGTAATTTTAGTTATTTTTTTCCAAGGATTCAAATTTGCAGGTTTTTTTGATTTTAATTTAAAATAATTTAAAACTTGAATATCTAATTTTTGATTAAAAAAACTAATTGGTGCTTCATAAATAGTTTTAACATCAACAGTTTCAATTACATTTTTAATATCAACATTACAAAACAAAGATATTTTTTTTCTATGGTCTAAAGGAATAGGTCTTTCTGATCTACAAATAATAATATCAGGTTGAATACCAATGCTTCTTAATTCTTTAACTGAGTGTTGGGTTGGTTTTGTTTTTATTTCATCCGATGCTTTTAAATAAGGAACTAAAGTTAAATGAATAAATAATGCATTTTTTTTACCAATATCATTGGAAAATTGTCTTATCGCTTCTACAAATGGTAAACTTTCTATATCCCCTACTATTCCTCCTATTTCACAAATTATAAAATCTTCTTTAGATGTGTCGTGTTTAATAAATTCTTTAATTCTATCTGTGATATGAGG
Organism: uncultured Pelagibacteraceae bacterium; assembly: GCA_902618695.1. Taxonomy (GTDB): domain Bacteria; phylum Pseudomonadota; class Alphaproteobacteria; order Pelagibacterales; family Pelagibacteraceae; genus Pelagibacter. The sequence continues at coordinate 5,587 of CACNCB010000017.1, forward strand.
AATTACTTGAACAGTTTTACCTAAATACTGACCTTTTCTTTCTTTTTTAATAACATCGCTATAAATTTTTCCAGTTGTTATATTATCGGTTTTCTTAGCAGTTACGCCTGAAAATCTTTCATAGTGACCTAAATCTAAATCTGTTTCAGCACCATCATCGGTTACAAAAACTTCTCCATGTTGAAACGGACTCATTGTTCCTGGATCAACATTAAGATAAGGATCTAATTTTCTTAATCTTACTTTATAACCTCTTGATTGTAATAAGTAAGCAAGGGATGCAGAAGAAAGACCTTTACCAAGGGAAGAAACCACGCCGCCAGTGACAAATATATATCGCGCCATGGAAGTATCTTATAGCGAATAAAAAAAGAATTGAAAAGGATTAATTAATTATTTTCTGGAATTGATGGCGTGTCTTCAGTTTTTTCCTCAACTGTATCCAATACCGACCCCGTAGGAGTAAGTTCTGCTCTAGAAATTATTGTTAGAGCTAGACTGCAAATAATAAAAAGTGTTGCTACGATTGCAGTAGCTTTTGTCATAAAGCTGCCTGCTGATCTAGAGAGCATAAAATTTTCTTGGGAAACTCCAATACCAAGAGCACCTCCTTCTGATTTTTGCAATAAAACCAAAAGAACCAAAATAACTGCAAGTATGATGTTGATTACTAATAATAAAGTTTCCATGAAGATTTAATTAATGGTTTTTTTGATTATATCAATAAATTTTTTTGGGTTTTGCGATGCACCTCCAATCAAAAACCCGTCAATGCTAGCAATTTTTTTTAATATACTTACGTTATTAGTATTTACAGATCCACCATATAAAATTTTAGGATATTTTTTTACAAATCTGCTTTTAATAAATGAAATAGTTTTATTTAAATCAGCTTCTTTTGGAATTACACCCGTACCGATAGACCATACAGGTTCATAAGCTATAATAATTTTTGATTTATTCTTTATCGATTTTAATCCTTTTTCAATTTGTTTTTTTAAAATTTGATTAGTTTTTTTTTGTCTTCTTTCTTTCAAAGTTTCGCCAATACAAAATATAATTTTGAGACCTGATTTAATTGCACTTTTTATTTTTAAATTAATTAAATTATCTGTCTCACCGAGTTGTCTATTTTCTGAGTGTCCTAAAATAACAAACTTTGCTCCAACATTTTTAAGCATGGTGGAATTTACTTGACCAGTGTAAGCACCGTAATCATAGCTCTGATGACAATTTTGAGCACCAACCTCTATTTTTGTTTTTTTTAGTCTTCTCGATAAAGGTCGAATTAATGTATTTGGTGGACAATAAACTATTTTAAACTTATTTTTTTTATTAGTTTTTGAAAACTTTATTACTTTATCAAGTGAATTTAGAGTTCTTAAATCACCAAACATTTTCCAATTAGCTACAAAATACATATATTTATTTGTCATAATTGACTTTTTAATCTATAGATTTGTTTTTTACAGATCAATAAATTTATAACGCAATGATTGAAAAATTAAAAAACTTAAGCTGGAAACAATTTGGTGGATTGGTTTTAATTATTATAATTATTATTGCTTTTGGCTTTGGTGGTTTTGGTGGTGGATTTAGTACAAATAATCAAAACAATATTGCAAAAATAAATAAAACAAATGTCACCACCCAAGATTTTATGAATTACGTTAATCAAAGTGGAATTTCAGCTGATGCAATTAGAAATAATTTAGATAACAATATTATAGAGGAACTATTATCAGGACTTATATCAACCACACTTATTGATCTAGAGATTAAGGATTTTAATATTTCAATTAATGAAAGAACAATACTTAAAAATATTAAAGAGAATAAAAACTTTCATGATGAAAATGGTAAATTTGAAAGAGTTAAGTATGAAAAATTTTTATTATCAAACAATA
>CACNCB010000018.1 GCA_902618695.1 uncultured Pelagibacteraceae bacterium
AATATCTGCCGATTTTACTTTTTTATAACCTTGCGCTGCGACTACAACATATGAATTTTTAATATTAATTTCTAAATTTTTTGCCTCATCAATTATTTCTGACTCAGGATTTTTCCTAGAGTCTAAAACAACTGGATCTACTCCATGTTTTTTAAATTCAATTGCTGTTTCGTATCCACTATCGTTATTTGTAAATACCAATGGTTTTCTTCCAACTAAAACACCATATACTTTTAAATATTCTTTGGCGGCTGAAGAAAGCATTACCCCTGGTGTATCATTATTTCCAAAAACTATTGGTCTTTCAATTGATCCTGAGGAAATCAAAACTTCTTTTGCTCGAATGTACCATAACCTTTTGTTAGGGTGATATTTTTTAGTTGATGGTAAATGATCACTAACTTTTTCCGACATCACAAGCATGTTGTGATCGTAGTATCCAAAAATTTGAGATCTATTTTTTACAACAACATTTGGCATTGTTTTAAGTTCTGCAATTATTCCTTCAGCCCAATCTTTTCCTGATTGATTGCCAATATTGACATCACTAGTTAATAAAGATCCACCAAATCTTGATTTATCCTCAGCTAAAATTACTTTAGCTCCATTTTTTGCTGCTGCATATGCACTAGACAATCCTGAAGGTCCTGAGCCTGCAATTAATAAATCACAATATTCGTATTTATGTTCATACCTTTCTTTATCATGTTTAGTTGAAGCTACACCTAAACCAGCTGCTTTTCTTATGAAAGGCTCATAAATTCGATACCAAAAACTTTTTGGCCACATAAAAGTTTTGTAATAAAAACCTGCTGGTAAAAAAATTTTTAAAAAATTATTGATTGCACCTATATCAAAATTAACGCTTGGCCAACAATTAACACTTTTAGCTTCTAAACCCTCAAACAACTCCTGTTCTGTAGCTTTAATATTTGGCTCTGTTTCACCATTTCTAAAAAGTTGAACTATCGCATAAGGTTCATCAACCCCTGCTCCAAAGAAACCTCTGGGTCTATGATATTTAAAACTTCTTCCTACTAAATGAACTCCATTTGCCAACAAAGCCGAAGCTAATGTATCACCCTCATAACCATAGTATATTTTACCATTGAATTTAAAAGATAATTTTTTATCTCTGTTTACTAATCCAACATTTTCAATTCTAAATTTTTGAGTCATCAAGCAACATCCTCATCAGCTTTAAAAGTTCTGAATATTTCATGGGTTGCAGTATCTCTTTCTACCTTTATCCACTGTCTGCATCCTGAGATGTGTTGCCATAGCTCTAAATGCTTTCCTCTCAAACTTTTTCTGTTGTAAACAAAATCATCCCACTCTTGATCAGAAACTTCTTTATTCAATTCTGGTCTTTTTACACTTGCATCTCCACCATATGAGAATTCATTTTGGGATCTCATTCCACAATGTGGACAATTTATATAAAGCATTTATGATATCCAAGTTTTAGTACCAAGTCCTTTTTCATCAATAAGATTACCCGTACTAAATCTATTTAAACTATAACCAGCGTTTAATTCATGAACTCTATCTTGTGCAATTGTGTGTGCAAATGTCCAGCCTGATGCAGGCGTCGCTTTAAATCCTCCATAGCACCATCCACAATTTAAATACAATCCTTCAATATGTGTTTTGTCAATAATGGGTGAACCATCCATTGACATATCCATTATACCACCCCACGTTCTTAGCATTTTTAATTTACTTAAAAATGGCATCATTGCTATACCCTCAGTTAATACATGTTGCAATGTTGGTAAGTTACCTCTTTGAGCATAACTATTGTACCCATCAAGATCGCCTCCCATTACCATCTCACCTTTATCTGACTGACTTACATAAAAATGTCCTGCACCAAATGTAACTACTTTATCTAAAACTGGTTTAACTGGTTCAGAAACACATGCTTGAAGCAAATGAGTCTCAATTGGTAAAGTCATATTTAATTTTTCAGCTAATATGTTTGTACTTCCAGCAACACATAAACCAACTTTTTTTGCTTTTATATTTCCTCGTGATGTTCTAATGCCATTTATTTTTCCCACTGAAACATCAAATCCAATTACTTCACAATTCTGAATAATATCTACTCCCATTGAATCTGCTTGTCGTGCATAACCCCATGCAACAGCATCATGTCTTGCTGTGCCTGCACTTGGTTGCATCAAACCACCAAAAATTGGAAATCTTACGTTGTCAGAAAAATCAGCCATTGGAATAATTTCTTTAACTTGCTCTCTATTTAAAAGAACTGCATCAATTCCATTTAACCTCATCGAATTTCCTCTTCTCGCGTATGCATTCATTTGAGCATCTGAATGAGCAAGATTGATGATACCTCTTGGAGAAAACATTACATTGTAGTTCAGATCCTGACTCATCTTTCTCCATAAATCCATTCCAAACTCACTGAACAAACCATTTTCATCGTGCATATAATTGGATCTTATAATTGTAGTGTTACGTCCTACGTTTCCTCCACCAATCCAACCTTTCTCGATAATTGCAACTTTTGTAATTTTGTGCTCTTTAGCAAGGTAATACGCAGTAGCAAGACCATGTCCTCCACCACCAATAATCACTACATCGTATTCTTCTTTTGGTGTTGGATCTTTCCAGGCCAAATCCCAATTTTCATGGTTTGAGAAAGCGTTTTTAACTAAATTAAATATAGAATATTTTTGCATTACTATAATTTTATAACAATCAATTTAAATAGTGCTTATTTTTTTTATATATATTTTTTAGAAGTTTCCAAATATCTCAAAAAAGGATAAGAAGTCACAGATAAAAAACTTTTAATTTATTTGATTATTTATGGCCGAAATTAAATCTGACATCCAAATAGCTAGAGAAGCTAAGATGCAACCAATAAAAGATATTCTTTCAAAGGTTGGCGTACCAGATGAAAATTTTGCTTTTAGTCCAATGGGTAGGCACATAGCCAAAATAAATTTGGAATATTTAAAAACTCTTAAAAAAGAAAATGGCAAGTTAATTTTAGTTACTGCAATTACTCCCACTCCAGCTGGTGAAGGTAAAACTACAACTTCTGTTGGTTTAAATGACGGTTTAAATAAAATTGGAAAGAAATCTATTGTTTGTTTAAGAGAACCAAGTCTTGGTCCATCATTTGGAATGAAGGGTGGAGCTGCTGGTGGTGGTTATGCACAGGTAGTACCAATGGAACAAATCAATCTTCATTTTACAGGTGATTTTCATGCTATCACATCTGCACACAATTTGCTTTCTGCATTAATTGATAATCATATTTATTGGGGAAATAAACTTAATATAGACGTAAGAAGAGTTGTTTGGAGAAGAGTAATGGATATGAATGATAGATCGTTAAGATCTATTATTGTTGATCTTGGTGGAGTTGCCAATGGTTACCCAAGACAAGATAGTTTTGATATTACCGTTGCATCTGAACTAATGGCTATTTTTTGCTTAGCAACAGATTTAAAGGATTTAGAAAATAGAATTGGTAATATTACAATTGGATATACGAGAGATAAACAATCGATTTATGCAAAAGATTTGAACGCACATGGCCCGATGACTGTTTTGCTTAAAGAAGCAATAAGACCAAATGTAACTCAAACACTAGAAAACAATCCTGCAATAATTCATGGTGGACCTTTTGCAAATATTGCACACGGATGTAATTCGGTTATTGCAACTAAAGCTGGACTTAAATTAGCTGACTACGTCGTAACAGAGGCAGGATTTGGAGCTGATTTGGGAGCTGAAAAATTTTTAAATATTAAATGTAGAAAATCAGGACTTAAACCAGACTGTGTAGTTATTGTAGCAACTATTAGAGCACTTAAAATGCATGGAGGAGTTAATAAAGAAGATTTAAAAAAAGAAAATGTATCAGCTCTTCAAGAGGGATTGGTAAATTTACGTAGACATATAAATAATATTAGAAAATTTGGATTACCTGTTACGGTTGCAGTTAATCATTTTATTACTGATACAGAAGATGAAATGAAAACCTTGTTAGATTTTTGTGAAACTCAAGGTGTAAAAGCCTCTAAATGTACTCATTGGTCAAATGGAAGCGAGGGAACTCTTGAACTGGCTAAAAATGTTACAGAAATTTGTGAAGATAAAAAAGATACATTTAAATTTTTATATGAGGATGATCTTCCATTATTCAAAAAAATAGAAAAAATTGCACAAGAAATTTATAGCGCCTCTGAGGTGGTAGCTGATACAAAAGTTAGACAACAATTAAAAGATTTTGAAGAAAAGGGTTATGGTAAGTTACCTGTTTGTATTGCAAAAACTCAATATAGTTTTTCAACAGATCCAAATTTAAAAGGTGCACCCACAGGTCATGTTTTACCTGTAAGAGAGGTAAGACTTTCCTCTGGTGCTGAATTTATAGTTGTTGTGTGTGGAGAAATAATGACAATGCCAGGGCTTCCAAGAATTCCTGCAGCTGACTCTATAAAATTGAATGACAAGGGCGAAATAGAGGGTTTATTCTAAATTTAAATAGTCTAACCAGTTCTCTAATTCTCTCATTCTAGAAACTTTATCTAATTTATTATTTTCAGTTTCTATAAGTTTAATGTGATTATTTATTTCACCTTCATCCTTAAAAGCACCTTTTTCTAAAAGTCTTTTTTTCCTAAAAATAATCAAATTGATCATTTTATTATAAGTAATCTCAGGGTGGTATTGTAGACCCCACACATTACAATTTCCAACTTTAAAATTTATTCCTTGCACGTTATTTATTGAGTTTGAGGCTAATAAAATCGAATTTTCTGGCATTGTTACCACTTCATCAAAATTAAATGCTGGTGTATTAAATATTTTATCTTTATTTTTATAAAGTGGATGATTTAGACCATTTTCATTAATTTCTATATTAGATGCAATGCCTCTATGAGATCCTTTTGTAGCTTTTTTTACTTCCCCTCCCGCTGCAGTCACAGCGACTTGCATACCCCAACAAATTGCTAGAATTTTTTTGATTTTTTTTTGACACTCTTTCATGAAATCAATTTGTCTATTTATTTCCGGTGTTTTATTGTAGATGTTTAAACTACTACCTCCCCAAATAAGACCGTCGTAGCTTTCGAGTGCATCAATATTTTTATCAATATTTTCATCTGAGGAAGGATTAACCACATGGGTTTCTAATTTATCTGTAAAATACGCCAAACTATCCTTAAGGCTTTCTGTATGTGTTTGAATTCCAGCTGCAGAAAAACTTTGATTTTCTTCTCGTAAGTTTCCTTCTACAATTAATATTTTTTTCATTAAAATAATTCTCCAGAAATGCTTTTTTTATACATTGCTTTTAGATCATTTTGACTTAATTTTTTGGGATTTCCTCCTGTAGATGGATCTTCAAATGCCATTAAGGAAAGTTCATCTAAATCAATCTTATTACAATCCATTACATCTGACAATTTATGTGGAATATTTAAATTATTTCTTAATTCTAAAATCCAATTTAAAAAACTATCAAAATTTTTATTTAAATTAAGATAATCACAAATCGAAATTATTTTATTTTGAATTGAAGGTTTATTAAATGTTAAAACATAAGGCATAAATATTGCGTTAGATAAAGGTGAGATGGTAATGGGAGGCGATCTTGATGGGTACAATAGTTATGCTCAAAGAGGTAACTTACCAACATTGCAACATGTATTAACTGAGGGTATAGCAATGATGCCATTTTTAAGTAAATTAAAAATGCTAAGAACGTGGGGTGGTATAATGGATATGTCAATGGATGGTTCACCCATTATTGACAAAACACATATTGAAGGATTGTATTTAAATTGTGGATGGTGCTATGGAGGATTTAAAGCGACGCCTGCATCAGGCTGGACATTTGCACACACAATTGCACAAGATAGAGTTCATGAATTAAACGCTGGTTATAGTTTAAATAGATTTAGTACGGGTAATCTTATTGATGAAAAAGGACTTGGTACTAAAACTTGGATATCATAAATGCTTTATATAAATTGTCCACATTGTGGAATGAGATCCCAAAATGAATTCTCATATGGTGGAGATGCAAGTGTAAAAAGACCAGAATTGAATAAAGAAGTTTCTGATCAAGAGTGGGATGATTTTGTTTACAACAGAAAAAGTTTGAGAGGAAAGCATTTAGAGCTATGGCAACACATCTCAGGATGCAGACAGTGGATAAAGGTAGAAAGAGATACTGCAACCCATGAAATATTCAGAACTTTTAAAGCTGATGAGGATGTTGCTTGATGACTCAAAAATTTAGAATTGAAAATGTTGGATTAGTAAACAGAGATAAAAAATTATCTTTTAAATTCAATGGTAAAATATACTATGGTTATGAGGGTGATACATTAGCTTCGGCTTTGTTGGCAAATGGAGTTCATTTAGTAGGAAGAAGTTTTAAATATCATAGACCCAGAGGTTTCTTTGGAGCAGGGGTTGATGAACCTTATGCGATAGTTCAACTTTTTAGAAATGGTGAAACAGAGCCAAATATTAAAGCTACAGAACAGGAGTTGTTTGAGGGTTTAGAAGCTAAAAGTGTTAATTGTTGGCCAAGCGTTAATTTTGATATAGGTGCAATCAATAATTTTTTAAAAATTTTTTTACCAGCAGGTTTTTATTACAAAACTTTTATGTGGCCAAAAAGTTTTTGGTATCGAATTTATGAGCCTTTCATAAGAAAAGCAGCTGGTTTAGGTGTAGCTTCAACTAAACATGATAAAGAAAGGTATGAACATAAATACGAATATTGTGATTTATTAATTGCAGGCTCAGGACCTTCAGGATTGTCTAGTGCATATGCAGCAGCAAAAAATGGAGCTAAAGTAATTTTAGCTGAGGATAAATCAAGATTTGGTGGATCTTTATTAACTAGTGATGTCAATATTGGCAATCAATCAGGAAAAGATTGGGCTGAAGGAATAATTGCAGAACTTAAAACAATGCCAAATGTTGTTGTAAAAAATAGATCTCAAATTTTTGGATACTACGATCACAACATGCTTGTGATGTCGGAAAAAGTTAGTGATCATTTACCATCAACTAAAAAATATCACCCTAACAAAAGGTTATGGTACATTCGAGCAAAAGAAGTTTTGATTTCCTCAGGATCAATTGAAAGACCAATAGTTTTTGGAAATAATGATACACCAGGGGTAATGCTTTCTTCAGCCGCCAAAGAATATTTAAAAGTATATGGTGTTTTAGTTGGAAGAAAACCATTGGTATTTACAAATAACGATAGTGGATACGAAACAGCAATTGAATTTAAAAAACATGGAGTAGATCCAGTTGTTTTAGACTCTAGGAAAAATCCTGAGTCAGAAATAATTGATGAGGCAAAAAATTTAGAAATTAATATTAAAAATTCATATGTTGTAGTCGCAGCGCAAGGTTATAAAAAAGTAAAATCGGCAGATATT
>CACNCB010000019.1 GCA_902618695.1 uncultured Pelagibacteraceae bacterium
CTCAAATATGGGTATGGCGAGAGGGTAGAGTTAAAAAATTTAAAAAGTTTTTAGATCATGTTCTGTTATTATTTGATTTTGAAAAAAAATATTTTGATAAAGAAAATATTCCAAATACTTTTGTTGGACATCCATTATTAGAAAAAGAAACAAAAAATAGAACAGATCTATCTAATATTATATCAGGTGATAAAAAAATTATTTCGCTTTTTAGTGGTAGTAGATCGTCTGAGGTAAATTTACTCTTACCAATATTGATTGATTTTATAATTTTAATGAATAAAAAATTTGATAATTTCACTTTTGTTTTTCATGCTACTGATGAAAATAAAAATTTAATCAATGGTAAAATTAATAATACCAATTTAGAAAATGTTGAAGTTATTTCTGATGAAGATATAAAAAAACAAATATTGAATAATTCTATTTTTGCAGTTTCAAAATCTGGAACAATTTCTCTTGAAATCTGTAATGCAAAAGTTCCCTCTATAATTATCTATAAAATGAATTTTTTAAATTTTTTGATTGTCAAAATGTTGGTAAAAATAAAATTTGCTAACATCATTAATATTATAAATAACAAAGAAATAATTCCAGAATTAATTCAAAAAGAATGTAATGCTAAAGAAATTTACAATTCTGTTGTTTACTTTTTAAAAAATCCAGAATTAATGAAAAAACAAATTAGTGATTGTGAGGAAACTTTAACTAAAATTAGATCTAAAACTTCATCTTCTGATGAAGCTGCTTCAGTATTAAACAATTATCTTGTTAGTTAATCTTTTTGTTACTTCCTCTTTTCCTAGAGAAATAATTATATCGTATATTCCAGGTCCAAATTTTGAACCCGTTAAAGCTATTCTCAAAGGTTGTCCTACACCCTTAAAATTTGTATCGTTTGATTTAATTAAATCATTTACAATGGGCTCTAATGTTTCTTTGCTAATTTTATCAACGGCAGCAAATTTAGTAGCAAAATCAGTAATGACTTTTTTTGCCTTGTCATCAATTAGTTTAATATCGTCCTGATTAAACTTTACTTCATCTTCTATAATATATTGACCATTATTAAATATATCTTCTAATGTTTTAGCCTTGTTCTTTAAAAAAGTTAGAGATTTTTTTATGTTATCTTTTTTATCTGATTTAATTTCATTTTTATATAATTTGCAATATTCAGTAAGTTGATTGAATAAATCATTTTCATCAATATTTTTAATGTAATACTCATTCATTGATAAAATTCTACTCATATCTAATTTAGATGGTGACTTTCCTATACCTTCTATGTTGAAGTGCTTAATACTCTCATCTAAAGTAAATATTTCCTTATCCTCATAAGACCAACCTAGCCTAAGCAAATAATTTCTTAATGCATCAGGCATTATGCCGATTTTAGAATAATCATTTAATGTTGATGCATTGTCTCTTTTTGATAATTTTTTACCTTCTATTGTATGAATAAGGGGTATATGTGCAAACTTTGGTAAATCCCAGTTCATTGCTTCATAAATTTGCATTTGTTTAAATGTATTAATTTTATGATCATCACCTCTAATTATATGTGTCATATTCATTTGATGATCATCTACAGTCGCAGATAAATTATATGTTGGTGATCCATCATTTCTTAAGATTATAAAATCTTCAATCGTATTATTTTCAATTTCAACATCACCTTGAACCAAATCTTTAAGTATTATTGATCCTTCTATTTTACTTTTAAATCTTATCACGGGTTTAATATCTTTAGGAGCATCTTTCTCATCAGCATCTCTCCATTTTCTATTGTAGATATACGGAAGTTTTTTTTGTCTAGCTCTTTTCTTTTGCTCTTCTATTTCTTCTGCTGAGCAATAACATTTATACGCATTACCATTTTTAAGTAATTCATTTGCAACCCTAATATGATCATTGATTTTACTTGACTGAATGTATTCATCCCCATCATGCTCAATACCAAGCCATTTTAAAGAATTAATAATCTGTTTTTTATGTTCGTCTTTAGATCTTTCTTTATCAGTATCTTCAATTCTTAGGTGAAAAGTTCCTTTTTGATTTTTAGAGAACAGCCAATTAAATAATGCGGTTCTAACTCCTCCAATGTGAAGAGCTCCGGTAGGGGACGGTGCAAAACGTGTTGCTACTTTAGACATCAATGTTGTTTAGACTATTTTTTTAGAAGTTTCTATATAAAGATACTAAAACTCCTTGAACTTTTACTCTATCAGGTCCAAAAATCTTAGTTTCATAGTTTCTATTGGCACTTTCAAGGGCTACAACTTTGCCTTTTTTTCGAATTCTTTTTAACATAGCCTCATGCTCATCAATCAATGCTACAACAATTTTACCATTATCGGCAGTGTCAGTTCTTTTTATAATAACTGTATCACCTTCATGAATACCTGCATCTATCATTGAGTCACCTTGAACTTTCAATCCAAAGTAATCTCCATTTTTTTCTAAATTATTTGGCAGGGGAATTCTAGAAACTTCATTTTGTATTGCTTCTACAGGCGTTCCTGCAGCAATTTTTCCAAGAACTGGTACTTCAATTTCATCAGAATTAATTTGTTCTTCGTCTAATCCACCTTTAATTACACTTGGCGAAAAGCTATTATAAATATCATTTGCAGAAGCGGTCTCTGGTAATTTAATTACCTCTAATGCTCTTGCTTTGTGAGCTAATCTTTTAATAAAACCTCTTTCCTCTAAAGCACTAATCAACCTGTGAATACCTGATTTAGATTTTAAATTAAGAGACTGTTTCATCTCTTCATATGAAGGAGAGACGCCAGAACTTCTCAACTTCTTGTTGATAAATAAAAGCAGGTTTTTTTGTTTTTTTGTTAGCATAAGAACAAATATCGTACAAATAATGTTCTATAAAAGTTCTTTTAAATTAACAATACTAAAAAAAACTAGTAAAATGTGGCTTTATTTGACTATAAAACTGAAAAAATGGAATTTTCATCTAGGTTTTTTAAAAGTGATTCACCAATCAAAAAAGTGCTAATTGATGTTTTGTTATTTAGATCTAACAACTCTTCTTTGTTTTTAATACCACTTTCAGATATTAGAGGAGCTTTATGATTTTTTACAATATCATAAATATCATAAGTTGTATTTATATCAGTTTTAAGTGTTTTTAAATTTCTATTGTTAATTCCAATTAATGCATCTTTAAAATTCAAAGCTTTTTTTGCTTCTTTTACTGTATGAACTTCAACAATAACAGACATATTATATTTCATAGCTTCATCGTATAATTCAGAAGCAAGATTATCTGAAACCCCAGCCAAAATAATTAAAATAGCATCTGCGCCATAGCTTTTTGCCAATGGTATTTGAAATTTATCGATAAAAAAATCTTTACACAATATAGGTAAATTTATTTTATCTTTTATTTTGCTTATGTGAATTAAATTTCCTAAAAAATAATCTTCTTCGGTTAAAACTGAAAGACAAGTTGCTTTATTATTTAAATAAATTTGAGCGATATCTACTGGGTTGTAATCATCTATTATTATACCTGCCGAAGGACTTGCTTTTTTAATTTCAGCAATAATTGAAGTTTTATTATTTTTTATGTTATTTTCTATTTTCTCTTTAAAATTAATATAGCTATTATTTTTATCAATAAATTCATCCAGAGTTTTAACATCTAAGGATTTTTTTAATTTATCTACTTTTTCAAGTTTCTTTTGAATGATATTTTGAAGTATATTTTCAGACATTTTGAATTTTTTCTAGATGTAAGAAAGTTTTTCCAGAAAGGATAAATTCTCTTGTGTGATTATAAGCTTCAGAAAAGTTAGAAAATTTTTCTCCAACAATTAAACCTGCTGCAGCATTTAAACAAACTGCTTTTGAAAAATCATTATCTTCACCTTTAAATATTTCAATCATTTTATCAGAATTAAATTTAGCATCATCACCTACTAAATTTTTAAAATTATCTGCATTAACTCCTAAAGCATTTGGATCTATTTTTATTTCAGATATTTGATTATCTTTTAATTGAATAACATTAGTGATTGCATATGGAGATATTTCATCTAATCCATCCTCACTATTTACTATCCAAGCAAATTTTAAATTTAAATTTTTAAGCCCTTCTGCAAAAATTTTTAGTAAATTTTTATCAAAAACGCCAACAACTTGTCTTTCTACAAGAGCAGGATTACTTAAAGGACCAATCATATTAAAAATTGTTCTTTTTCCAATTTTCTTTCTAACAGGACCAACAAATCTCATTGCACTATGATAATTGGGCGCGAACATAAATCCAAAATTGTTACTACTAATTTCACTCTCAATCTCTTTTGGCTCTAGATCAATTTTAATTTTAAGAGCCTCCAAAACATCACCAGATCCACATTTTGAAGAAACAGCCTTATTTCCATGTTTAGCTACTTTTGTGCCCATACTTGCTAAAAGAAGAGCTGAAGCTGTTGAAATATTAAGTGTATTCATGCCATCACCGCCTGTTCCACAAGTATCAATACAATCACTTACATTCACTCTTTTTGATTTCTCTCTTAATACAAAAACACCACCAGCTATTTCATTAGCAACTTCACCTTTTTCAGACAATAGTGTTAGAAAGCTAAAAATTTGTTCATCACTGGCTTTTCCAGTCATTAAAATTTCAAATGCAGACTTACTTTCCTCAAATGTTAAATCTTGTTTATTTGTTAGTTTTTCTAAAATTTGATCCATAAATTTAATAATTTATAAAGTTTCTCAGTATTTTCATCCCAAATTTAGTTTTTATACTTTCAGGATGAAATTGCACGCCATGAATGTTGAATTTTTTATGTTGAATACCCATTATAACGCCATCCTCTGTTTCAGCTGTAATCATTAGCTCTTTTGATAATGTTTTTTTATCAATTACCAAACTATGATATCTGGTAGCTTCAAATGTATTTGGAAGATTTTTTAAAATACCGATTTTTTTAGATTTAATTTTGCTTGTTTTGCCGTGCATTAACTTTCTTGCTTGTATAATTTTTGATCCAAAAACTTGTCCAATTATCTGATGACCCAAACATACTCCTAAAAAAGGTAATTCTTTGTATAATGATTTCAATATTTTAATACAATTGCCAGATTGATTTGGGTTGCCGGGTCCTGGTGAAATAACAATTTTATCATATTTCTTTTTAATGATTTCTTTAGAATTAATTTTATCATTCCTAACAACGTCAACTTTAATATTTAATGAGGAGATATAGTGATACAAATTAAAAGTAAAACTATCGTAATTATCTATTAACAATACTTTCATTATCTTAAAGCGTTTATTAAAGCTTTCGCTTTATTAACTGTTTCCTCATATTCATTTTTAGGTTTACTATCTGCAACTATACCTGCACCTGCTTGCACATAAAATTTTTTATTTTTAACAACAGCAGTTCTTAAGGCTATGCATGTATCAAATTCGCCATTTGCAGAGAAATATCCGATTCCACCAGCATATACTTTTCTTTTTGTTGTTTCTAATTCATCTATAATTTCCATAGCTCTAATTTTTGGAGCTCCAGATACAGTACCTGCTGGGAAACCAGCCAAGAGCGATTTAAATTTTGAAAATTTTTTATTATATTCTCCAATTACATTTGAAACTATATGCATAACATGAGAATATCTTTCAATAATGAAGCTTTCTGTAACCTTTACTGAATTTATCTTTGAGACTTTACCAGCATCATTTCTACCCAAATCAAGAAGCATCAAATGTTCTGAAAGCTCTTTTTTATCTTTAAGCAGGTCTCTTTCATAAAAAAGATCTTCTTTTTTAGTTTTACCCCTTGGTCTAGTTCCTGCAATTGGTCTAACAGTAATTTTACTATCCCTAAGTCTCACAAGTATTTCAGGACTTGCACCGATTATTTGAAAATCCTCAAAATTGAAGAAAAACATAAAAGGAGAAGGGTTTGTTACTCTAAGTTTTTTATAAATGTCTAAAGGTTTTTTTGTTAATTTTGCCTCAAATCTTTGACTTAAAACAACCTGAAAAATATCTCCTAATTTTATATATTTTTTTGCCTTTTTTACTATCGATAAAAATTTATTTTTTGAAGTGTTAGATTTCACTTTTATATTTTTTGATTTTTGAATTATTTTTTTATCAATATTTTTAATTGATGACTGAATGAGTAATTTAAACAAATCAGATTTAACTTCTTCATATTTATTTTGATAGCTTTTAATTTTTTCATCTTTAAAAATGTTAGATATATAAAATATTTCTTTTTTTAAATTATCATGAATTACTAATGTTCTTGGACGAAGAAGTCTCACATCAGGTAAATTGAGATCATTTTTACAATTATTTGGAATTTTTTCTATGTATCTAATTGAATCATAAGAAAAATACCCAGAAATTAAAGAGCAAATTTTAGGTAAATTTTTAGGAGTTTCAAATTTGAAGTCTTCAATGATTTTTTCAATTAATTTTTCTGGCTTGTCATTTAATTTTCTTTTTTTATTTTTTTGAATTAGATAAGAATTATTATTATTAAATTCCCAAATTTTATCAGGATTTTTACCAAATATTGTATATCTACCTTTGATTTTACCTTTTTCTACAGACTCGAATATAAAACTATTTTTTTCCTCTAGGAAATTATCGATTAGGTTTAATACTTCCTCATCATTTTTTACTTTCTTTTTAGTAAAGATGATTTGATTTTTTTTGCTTCTGTGTCGAAACTTAAAATCTTTGAAGCTTCGATTAATAATCATTTGAAGTAATTTTTAACTCTATCGATAGTTTTTTGGTTTAATTGTATTTTATATTTGCTAGTTAGCAATTGATCATAGGCAGCCAAAATACTTTTTCTTGTATTGGTAAATTCACTACTTACAAAATTCTTGTAATCTTCATCTTCTTTGTTTAGCAGGTTTTTATAATATCCTGTTATTTTTACTAAATAAATTTTATTTTCACTATTGTTTACTAAAGTAAAAGAATTGACTGGCAATGAATAAAGCATTTTTACAGAATTTATCTCAAAAACTTTGTCGTCGTTAATAGAGCTAATTGATATGTACTCTTTGTTAAAATTACTTAATTCTTCAAATTTAGTATTGTTAAATGTATTATTTTGAATTTCTTCTAAAATTTTTCTGTTGTAATCAAATTTTCCTTTTTGATAAATTAATTCAACTATTTCACTTTTGATTATTTCATCATCTAAATCTGGAGATAGATCATATTTTTGATCTATATTATAAAGTAAAAAATTATCACCACTCTCAATTAAATCTAATTTCGTTTCTTTTTTTGAATAAATTAATTCTTCATTTATTTGTTCACTTGAGGTAGG
>CACNCB010000020.1 GCA_902618695.1 uncultured Pelagibacteraceae bacterium
GCAGAATGAAAACAAAAACTAAAGTTGTAGTTGTTGGTGGAGGAGTTGTAGGGGTAAGTGCCCTGTATCATTTAGCAAAAAAAGGTTGGTCTGATGTAGTTCTTGTTGAAAGAAAAGAGTTAACTTCGGGATCTACTTGGCATGCAGCAGGTTTATTACCTTTGTTTAATATGAGTTACTCTGTAGGACAACTACATAAATACGCAGTTAATCTTTATAAAACATTAGAGGAAGAAACTGGAAAAAATGTTGGCTTTAGTGTTGTTTCAAATATTCGTTTAGCAAGTACAAAAGATAGAATGGATGAGTATCATCAATATGCAGGTGTTGCTCGAACTATTGGGGTAGATGTAAAATTCTTGAAACCGGAACAAGTAAAAGAAATCTGGCCTTTATGTCATACAGATGACTTAGTTGGTGCAATACAACACCCGGAGGATGGATATATTCAACCTGCTGATCTAACACAAGCTTTAGCAACTGGTGCAAGAAATAGAGGAGCTGAAATTTATAGAAACACAACTGTTCTATCAATGAGACAAACTAAAGATGGATGGGTTGTAGAAACTGATAAAGGATCAATTGAATGTGAACATGTAATTTCTTGTTCAGGAAATTTTGCAAGACAAACAGGTGAGATGGTAGGATTAGATATTCCAGTAATACCTGTGGAGCATCAATACATTGTTACAGAACCTCACCCTGCAATTCAAAAAAGAAAAAAAGATGGATTACCAGAAATGGGAGTTTTAAGAGATAGTGATAGCAGATGGTATATGAGAGAAGAAGCTGGAGGATTAATATTAGGTCCATATGAAGATGGTGCGCCAGCTTGTTATGTAGAAGGTCCGTCAAAAAATTCTGAATATGAATTATTTCAAGAAGATTTAGACAGATTAGCTCCGCATATAGAAGGTGCAATTCATAGAGTTCCTGCATTTGGAGAAGTTGGAGTTAAGAAAGTTTATAACGGCGCAATATGTTATACACCTGATGGAAATCCAATTGTTGGACCTGCTTGGGGACTTAAAAATTTTTGGATCAATGAAGGACATAGTTTTGGAATAACTGCAGCGGGTGGTGCAGGCTGGCAATTAGCAGAGTGGATCATTGATGGCGAACCCACGATTGATATGTTGGGTGTTGAACCAAGACGTTATGGAAATTATGCTACCAAAACTTATTTAAAAGTAAAAAATGAAGAAGCATATAGTCATGTTTTCATAGTTCATTATCCAGATGAGGAAAGACCAGCAGCAAGACCATTAAGAACAGCCCCATGTTATGAAAGAATGAAAAATTTAGGTGCTGTATTTGGTCAGAAGTTTGGATGGGAAAGACCAAATTTTTTTGCAACAGATGGAATGGAACAAAAAGATGATTGGTCATTTAGAAGATCAAAATGGTTTGACGCAATTAAGAGAGAATGTCAAAATGTAAAAGAAAATGTAGGACTTTTAGATATGACTGCATTTGCAAAATGTAGAATTAAGGGTCCGAAAGCTGAAGAATTTTTAGATTATTTAGTTGCAAATAAACTTCCTAAAAAAATTGGAAGAATTAATTTATGCCACGCTTTAAATACTAAAGGTGGGGTACATTCAGAATTTACAATTATGAAAGAAGCAGAGAATAGTTACTATTTAGTTTCTGCTGGAGCAAATTTAAGATTAGATCATGACTGGATACAAAAATGGATGCCAGATGATGGATCAGTAATATTTGAGGATTTAACAAACAGCACAGGGGTTTTAGTTGTAGCAGGACCTAAAGCTAGACAATTAATGCAAAAGGTTTCAACAGATGATTTCTCTAATGAGAATTTCAAATGGCTAACTGCTAAAAATGTAAATGTTGGATATGCTCCAGTAAATGCGATGAGAGTAAACTTTGTGGGTGAGCTTGGTTGGGAACTACATCATCCAATCGAATATCAAAATCATATTTTCGATAAATTAATGGAAGCAGGAAAAGATTTAGGAATTAAACCTTTTGGAATTAGGGCAATGAATAGTTTAAGAGTTGAAAAATCTTACAAACTAGTAGGTACAGAATTATCAATTGAATACTCACCATACGAGTCTGGTCTTGATAGATTTGTTCATCCAAATAAAGGAAATTTTATTGGTTTGGAAGCACTTAATAAATGGAGAGAAAAAGGTTTTGATAATAAATTAGTTACTTTAGAGGTTCATAATACTAAAGATGCTGATGTATTAGGAAACAATCCAATTTTTAAAAACGGAAAAGTTGTTGGAAGAGCAACGGGTGGTGAATTTGGATTTAGATTAGATAAATCAATAGCTCTTGCAATGGTCAAACCAGATTGTTCAAATGTGGGCGACAAATTACAAGTTGATATATTAGGGGAAATGTACGACGCTACCGTCTTAAATGAAAGTCCATATGATTCAGAAAATAATTTATTGAGAGCTTAATGAAAATTTTAGTAGCTGTAAAAAGGGTTATTGATTACAACGTTCAAATCAGAGTTAAAGAAGATGGAACTGGTGTAGTTACTGACAACGTTAAAATGTCGACTAATCCTCCTGATGATAACGCAATAGAAGAAGCTGTAAAAATTAAAGAGTCAGGCAAAGCCACAGAGGTAGTCGCAATAACTGTTGGACAACAAAAAGCTCAAGAGACAGTTAGAAAAGCTTTAGCTGTTGGTGCAGACAGAGGTATTCATGTAAAAGTAGATGGAATACTTGAACCCTTAGCAGTTTCAAAAATTTTACAAAAAATAGTTGATAAAGAAAAACCAGATTTAGTATTTATGGGTAAACAAGCAATAGACGATGATTGTAATCAAACAGGTCAAATGTTGAGTGCTTTATTAAATTGGCCACAAGCAACATTCGCCTCAAAGATTGATGTTAAAGATAATAAATTAGAAGTAACTAGAGAAATAGACGAAGGTCTTGAAACAATTGAAATAAATGTTCCAGCTATTGTGACATGTGATCTTAGGTTGAATGAGCCAAGATATGCTTCATTACCAAATATTATGAAAGCTAAGAAAAAACCCATTGAAGAAATTGTAGCTTCCGATTTAGGTGTGGATGTATCTCCAAGATTAGAACAAATAAAAGTGGAAGAACCTCCAAAAAGAAAAGCAGGTATAAAAGTAGCAAATGTTGCTGAATTAGTTCAAAAATTAAAGAATGAGGCTAAGGTAATATAATGGCAGTTTTACTCATTGCAGAGCACAATAATAAAGATTTAAGACCATTTACTCTTAATGCAGCTACAGCAGCATCTCAAATTGACCCAGATGTTCATGCTGTAATTATTGGGCAAAACACTGCAGAAGCTACAAAACAATTATCTGAACTCCCATTAGTTAAAAAAGTATTAAGTGTTGAGGCAGCTCACTATGAAAACTTCACAGCAGAAAATTTTACCCCAGTGATTGTTAAACTTGCAGAAAATTATTCTCACATTGTTTGTTCGGCAAATACATTTGGAAAAAATTTGATGCCAAGAATTGCTGCTCATCTTGATACATCGCAAGTAAGTGACATTATTAAAGTAATATCACCAGATACTTTCTTAAGACCAATTTATGCAGGTAATGCTTTTGCAACAATAAAGAGCAATGATGCTAAAAAGTGCGTGACAATCAGACCTACCTCTTTTGACCCTTGTGAAACTACTGGCGGATCAGCTCCAATTGAAAAAATAGATGCTGGTGAAGAATTTTCTAATACAAAATTTGTCAAAAGAGAGGAAATAAAATCTGATAGACCTGAGCTTGGAACAGCAAGAATTGTTGTATCAGGTGGTAGAGGAATGCAAAGTGGAGATAATTTTAAATTAATTACAGAAATTGCTGATAAGCTAGGTGCAGCAATTGGAGCATCAAGAGCTGCGGTAGATGCTGGATATATAAGTAACGATCATCAAGTAGGGCAAACAGGAAAAGTAGTTGTACCAGATTTGTATATTGCTATCGGAATTTCTGGGGCAATTCAGCACTTAGCTGGAATGAAGGAAAGTAAAGTTATTGTTGCAATTAATAAAGACGGTGAAGCACCAATTTTTAGTGTAGCAGATTATGGTCTTGAAGCAGATTTATTTGAAGCAGTACCTCAATTCATGGAAGAGTTGAACAAATTAAATACTATACAAAAATAATCCTTACAGTTAAAAACTAAGTTATGTCTAGAGAATCAATGGAATATGATGTTGTAATTGTTGGTGGAGGTCCATCAGGATTATCAACTGCAATTAAATTAAAACAATTAGATCCAAATTTGAATGTTTGTTTATTAGAAAAGGCATCAGAAATAGGAGCACATATTTTAAGTGGAAATGTATTTGAAACACGTGCACTAGATGAATTATTACCAAATTGGAGAGAATTAAATTCTCCAATTAAAACAAAAGTAACTAAAGAAAAGTTTTTATTTTTAGGAAAAACCAAATCTTTAAGTTGGCCAACTTGGCTACTACCTGCTGTACAACAAAATCATAAAAATTATATTATTAGTCTTGCAAATTTGTGTAGATGGCTTGCTGAACAAGCTGAAAATTTAGGCGTAGAAATTTTTCCAGGATTTCCAGCAAGTGAAATTTTATATAACGAGGATGGATCAGTAAAAGGTGTTGCAACTCAAGATATGGGCATAGACAAAGATGGTAATAAAAAAGATAGTTTTGAACCTGGTATTGAACTTTTAGGTAAAGTAACTGTTTTTGCAGAAGGTTGCAGAGGTCATTTAGGTAAACAATTGATTGAAAAATTTGAATTAAACAAAGGCAAAGATCCTCAACAATATGGAATTGGTTTTAAAGAAATTTGGGAAATAGAAGATAAAAATCACGAAGAGGGCTTAGTTATGCATACAGCTGGTTGGCCATTAGATAACAATACATATGGTGGTAGTTTTGTGTATCATGCAGAAAATAAACAAGTTTTTCTGGGCTATGTAATTGGTCTAGATTACAAAAATCCTCACTTATCACCTTATGACGAATTTCAGAAGTTTAAAACACATCCATCAATTAAAAAAATTATAGAAGGTGGAAAAAGAATTTCTTACGGTGCAAGAGCTTTAATTGAAGGTGGATTTCAAAGTTTGCCAAAAATGTTTATGCCTGGAGCTTTGTTAGTTGGTTGTGATGCTGGAACTTTAAATATGCCAAAAATTAAAGGCTCTCATACAGCTATGAAAAGTGGAGTCATTGCAGCCGAAACTATTAATGAACACTTAAAAGAAAACAAAGATTTATCTATTTTTGAGGATAAATTTAAAAATAGCTGGTTACATAAAGAGCTTTATGAAGCCCGAAATGTTAAACCTAGTTTTAGCTGGGGGCTCATTTTAGGAATTATTTTTACAGGAATAGATCAAATCCTATTTAGAGGGAAACTTCCTTTTACCCTTAAACATAAACATGCTGATCATGAAACATTAAAACCTGCAAATCAAATGCCTAAAATAGATTATCCAAAATATGATAATGTAATTACTTTTGATAAAACAAGTTCAGTATATTTAACAGGGACTAATCATGCAGACAATCAACCAGTTCATTTAAAACTTAAAGATCCTGATTTACCAATTAATTATACTTTAGAAAAATTTGATGAACCTGCTCAAAGATATTGTCCAGCAGGGGTTTATGAGGTTCAAAAAGAAAATGATATAAATAAATTTGTAATCAATTCTCAAAATTGTATTCATTGTAAAACATGTGATATTAAAGAACCATCTCAAAATATTACTTGGGTTACTCCAGAAGGTAGCGGTGGTCCAAGATATGGAAATATGTAAATTATGACAAATCTATTGCAAACTTTTTTAAAGTTTCAATAGGTACATATTTAAGAGTGTTTTCGTGAGTTCTTTTCAAAAATATTGGACATCCTTTACCGGCTTCAACTGCTCTTGCATACCAACTAGCACACAAACACCATCCATCTCCATCTTTTAAACCTGGAAACCCAAATTCAGGATGTGGAGTAATTAAATCGTTACCTGCTTCTTTCATCCACTCTAAGCATTCGGTAGTAACTTTAGCACAAACTGTATGAAGTCCATGATCATTCTCGTCTGTATTACAACAACCATCACGAAACCATCCTGTTAAAGGATCATTTGAACATTCTTCCAGGTCTTCGCCTAGAACATTTTTTTGTTTTTTAATCTCCACCATAAACGTCGTATATGTTGTCGTCTATTTTCGCATTAAATGAAATTGATCTTCTTTCTTCTTTTGTATTTTTAAATGGATAAACATGATGCATTAAATAATTAGGAAAAAAATAAAAATCTCCAACTTTAGGAACAATATTATAAGTAGAATGACTTAAAAACATTCTGGATCCATGCATTAATTGAAGAGCTCCTCCTTTATAGCTTATTTGTTTTTTATCTTGTTTATTTTTTCCTAAGTCGGATGGTACTTTTAAAAAACCTGCACCTGATATATGACCACTATGCCAATGAGTTGGATTATATTCATTTTCATATTGTCTTACGACCCAAGATTTTAAAATTTGGAATTTTGTAATTTTGTTTTTAGTTTCTAACTCTATCCATTTACTTACACAGCTACTATTCCATTTGATTTTGTTTGAGCAATTGCATTTGCCAAAATTTTTCCACCAACTGTATCTACTACTCCATCCCACAGACCTTTATCTATTGGTCGTGGATCTTTATCAAATTCTGCCCTATTTATAATGTTTTTTGCACCCAATGATTTTAAATAGTCTGATTTTGAATCTTTTCCAGTAACAGCAGAAACGTTGTATCCCATTTTAGTTAAAACCATAACTGCTACACTGCCAACTCCACCTGTTGCACCTGTTACTAAAACATCATTAACTTTTTCCCCTAATAAAATACTTTCTCTTGCTTGTATTGCAAAAGCACTCATTAATGAAGTAAAGCCTGCTGTACCTAATATCATAGCTTGTTTAGTTGTTAAGCTATCAGGTTTTTTTACTAAAAAATCTGCATTTACTTTTGCAATTTGTGAATATCCACCAAAGAATATTTCTCCAACTCTAAATCCAGTTAAAATTACCTCGTCTCCCTCTTTAAATTTCGAATTTTCACTTTCAATTACTTTTCCTGAAAAATCTATTCCTGGAATATGAGGAAACTCTTTAACTAGGCGTCCACCGTTTTTTAAAATCATTCCATCTTTAAAATTAAGATCAGAATAATCTACTTTTACTGTTACGTCTCCATGCTTT
>CACNCB010000021.1 GCA_902618695.1 uncultured Pelagibacteraceae bacterium
TCATCCTATGATAACGAACTAATAAATCTTGAATAGAATTATTTAGAGCATGTCCCATGTGCAAACTACCAGTTACATTGGGTGGAGGAATTACAATTGAGAATTTTTTTGAATTTTCCTTTGGTTTAAAAAGGCCATTTTTTTCCCAGTAAGAATAAATTCTATTTTCTACATCAGAATGGATATATTTATCGCTACTCATTGATTTTAAAGTTTATAATTTAATAATCTAAATTAACAATAATCAATTTGGATCGTTATTTAATAGACTAATAGAAAAAATTTATTATAAAAAGGCATCTGTAGCTATTAGCTAAATATAAGATGGCAACGTGGCGGAATGGTTACGCAGAGGATTGCAAATCCTTGTATCCCGGTTCGATTCCGGGCGTTGCCTCCAAAAAAAATCTTGTTTTAGTTATAAAAGAAAGTAAGTTGGCCTTTTTACATTCCTCGGTAGCTCAGTTGGTAGAGCAGTTGACTGTTAATCAATTGGTCGCAGGTTCGAGTCCTGCCCGAGGAGCCAAAAAAAATAATCAAATAGTTTTAAAATTAGTCTGGGGTCAGATAAAAACAATTTTAAACTACTTTTGATATTCCTGATCCTGAAATTTGTAATGATTTATTAAATTTTAATTTTTGATCAGCATTAAGTTCTGAATATAATTTAACTAAAAAGTTATAATTAACATTCATGTGACCTTCTTGTGATTTTTCTAAATTTACTAAATATTCAGAAAAATCTTCAAAGAAATAATTAATTGGTACTTTTAAATAGTTTGCAAGTTGCAGTAATCTTATCGAACTTACACCGTTAGTGCCTTTTTCATATTTTTGAATTTGTTGAAATGTTACATTTATTGCTTTCGCTACTTTAGTTTGTGTTAAACCTAAAGCTAATCTTCTTAGCTTAAGCTTATTGCCTAAGTGTTTATTGAAATTATCTTCCATTAAGACCCCTCTTAATTAAATTTTATAAAGTGTATTCAACCTATTTATTAAAGCTACTGCAATAGAAAAATTTATTTTTTTTTGTGATAAATTTGAAATAACCAAAATACTGTCAAGCATTACTTCAATATATAAATAACAAATTTTGATTGTTTTAATCTTATATTATGGCTTATAGTAGTTATATTTTTTAGAGGATTTGACTTAAAAATAGCTTAGTTCTTTCGCTCTTTGGATTTGCAAAAAACTCTTTAGTTTCAGCTCTTTCAACTATCATGCCCTCATCCATAAAAATAACCTCATCTGCAACCTCTTTTGCAAATCCCATCTCATGTGTTACCACAATCATTGTCATTCCTGCTTTAGCTAAATTAACCATTGCATCTAAAACTTCTTTAATCATTTCTGGGTCAAGAGCTGATGTTGGTTCATCAAACAACATTATTTTTGGCTCCATACATAATGCTCTAGCTATTGCACATCGTTGTTGTTGACCTCCTGAAAGTTGTCCTGGATATTTACTAGCTTGGTCTGCAATTTGTACTTTTTCTAAGTGCTGAAGAGCTAAATCTTCTGCTTCTTTTTTTGGCATTTTTTTACCCAAATTGGGGCTAAAGTACAATTATCTAAAATAGAAAGATGAGGAAATAAATTAAATTGTTGAAATACCATTCCAACTTCAGCTCTAATTTTTTCTATGTCTTTAGTGTCTTCTGTTAGTTCGTTTCCATCAACTATAATTGAACCTTGTTGATGTTCTTCAAGTCTGTTTATACATCTAATTAATGTTGATTTGCCTGATCCTGAAGGTCCACACACAACTATTTTTTTATTCTTTTCGACTTCTAAGTTAATATTTTTTAATACTTGAAAATCACCAAACCATTTATTCATTTCAGTAATCTGTATTATTTTATCTGACATTATCTTTCCGTTTTATATTTTTGCTCTAAATTATAACTATATTTACTCATTGCATAGCAAATAATAAAGAATAGTACTGATGCAAATACATAACCTTCCATTGCAAAACCCAACCACTCTGGGTTTGTTTTAGCAAGATTTAGCATTCCAACGATTTCTAAAAGTCCAACAACAAATATTAGAGGAGTATCTTTTACAAGTGCTAAAAAGGTATTAGCAATACCAGGTATTACAAGTTTAAGTGCCTGTGGTAAAATCACTAAAATATGCATTTTCCAATAACCCATTCCTAAAGATTTAGCGGCATCATACTGGCCTCTTGGTAACGCTTGCAAACCACCTCTAATAACTTCTGCTACATAAGCAGCTTCAAATAATGAGATTGCAATAATTACCCTTACTAATTTGTCAATAAACATATCCTCAGGTAAAAACATTGGAAACATAACTGAGGACATAAATAACACTGTAATCAATGGAACCCCTCTCCAAAATTCAATCATTCCTATTGAAAAATATTTAATTATTGGAAAATCAGACCTTCTACCTAAAGATAAAAATAAGCCTATTGGAAAACAGAAAATCAAACAAAAAAATGATACTATAAAAGTTAAAGACAAACCTCCCCAAGCGCCTGTTTCTACCCACTCTAAAGCTTCTAATTTACCAAGCTCAATAAGCTCTTCATAAAAAAATACATATTTTAGTAATATATAAAGTGTGATCGGTACTGTAATGAAATAGTACATTTTAAATTTTGAAGGAATAAAAAATCCTATAATGACTGATATTACAGCTGCAATAATTCCATACGAGAAGTCAAAAAATATTGGACCACCCGAAATAAAAAAGAAAATAAAGAAGAAAGCAATCACAGGATAAACAACTACATAATAAAGTGTCAAATATTTTTTAAATTTTTCAGTAGCAAAGAAACCAATAGTGCCAAGAAAAGCCAAAGCTATAAAAGATAGATTAATACGCCACTGTTCAGCATTTGGGTACATTCCATACATAAATCTGTTAAACCAAATTTTAATATAGGTCCAACAAGCACCACTACCTGTACACACGTCTTTTGTATCTCCTGCAATATTTGCATCTAAAATAAACCAACTTAATAATGGAGGTAGTGATTTGATAATTACAAATACAATTAATAATGATAAAAAAGCATTAAAATTGTTGGTATTAATATTTTTATTTACTTTATCTAAAAACTTCATACCTGAATAATCAATTCTAATTAAATGAAGTCCTGTGAACCCTAAAATTAATGGTAAAAAGAAACTAATTGTTCCAGGTAAAAAAGAAATTAAATCTTTATTAAAAAATGAATTTAAAAAGACTATAAATATACTTAATGCAACTAAAAATACTCCTGTATATAAATAAGTACTAAGATTATTTTTGTCTGGTTGTAAAAAATTTAATTTATTCATTATTTTTCTTTAATAGCTATTTTTTTATTGTACCAATTCATAAATATTGAAATTGATATACTTAAAGATAAATAAGTTAACATTGTTATAGAAACAATTTCTATCGCTCTACCTGTTTGCATTAAAGCAGTCCCAGCGAATACAAGTACTAAATCTGGGTAAGCAATTGCAGCTGCAAGAGATGAGTTTTTTGTCAAATTTAAGTATTGATTGGTTGTAGGTGGAATTATAATTCTTAGCGCTTGTGGCATAACAACTAATTTTAATACTTGATTTGGAGTTAATCCTATTGAAGCTGCAGCTTCTTTTTGACCCTTACTTACTCCCTGAACACCTGCTCTAACACATTCAGCAATAAAGGTTGCTGTATATAAAGACAAAGCTAAAGCAAGAGATATTAATTCGGGTGGTAGCTTAATTCCCCCTTCATAAGTGAAACCCGATTGAGATAATTGTTTAATCACAGGTACTTCAACCTTTGCATCAACACCACCAAATAAAAAACTTAATAAAGGTAAAATTATTAATAGTCCTATTGAAATTGATAAAACCGGAGTTTGAATACCCTCATTCTCTTGTTTTTTTTTGGCGTATATTCTAATGAAAAAAATAGAAATTATTGCTGCAATTATTGAATAAACAAAAATATCTAAATTATTCCAAACAAAAGCAGGAACAAAAAAACCTTTTATGGTTAGAAAAAAAACTCCAAACATAGGTTCTGTATCTTGGGGTAATGGTAAAGCTCTTAAGGCAGCAAAATACCAAAAAAATATTTGTAATAATAAAGGAATATTTCTAAAAAATTCTACGTAAACTGCAGCTGATCTCTCAATTAAATAATTGTTTGATAATCTTGCAATCCCCACTACAACGCCAATAATTGTTGCAAAAATAATTCCAATTACAGAAACTAAAATAGTATTTAATAATCCTACTAAATAAGCTCTGAAATAAGAATGAGAGCCATCATATTCAATTAAAGAAAATTGAACATCAAATGAAGACTCTTGTGATAAAAAGCCATAACCAAATGTAATTCCCCTATTCTCCATATTGACTTGGGCGTTATATGAAAAAAAACCGAATATTAAAATTACAACCAGAAGTGTAAGTAATTGGGGTAATATTTTTTTAATATTCACAATAATTTAAGATTTATAAAAAAAAGGGCTAGAAAAATCTAGCCCTTTTTAAGTTTTATTTAAAGATATAAATTATCTTGCTGGTGGTACATAAAGTATTCCACCTTTAGTCCATAATTGGTTTGGACCTCTATCAGGTAGAATTCCAGTGTCAGCAATATTTCTTTTGTAGCTTTCACCATAGTTACCAACTTGCTTGATAATTCTTAAACTCCAATCATTATCTAGACCTAAAGCAGCTCCTAATTCACCTTCAGCCCCAACTAATCTTTTTACAGCTGGATTATCTGAAGTTTTCATCGAGTCTGCGTTAGCAGAAGTAACACCATACTCTTCAGCTTCAATCATAGTGTTTAGTGACCATCTTACGATATCTTCCCAAACAGAGTCACCTTGACGTACAACAGGGCCTAGAGGCTCTTTTGAAATAGTTTCAGGTAAAACCATATGATCATCTGGACTACTCAATTTAATTCTTTGAGCAGCTAAACCAGATTTGTCAGTTGTGTATGTATCACATCTACCAGCATCATATGCTGCAACAACTTCATCGGCTTTTTCGAAAGTAACTGGCTCATAACTGATTCCTTTTGAATTAAAGAAATCTCTCATATTCAGCTCAGTAGTTGTTCCAAGGTTTGTACAAGCAGAAACACCATTTTTAAAATCATTTACAGATGATATTCCTGAATTTTTTCTAACCATAAAACCTTGACCATCGTAAAAGTTTACACCTACGAAAGTAAGTCCAATGTCAGCATCCCTAGAAAGAGTCCAAGTTGTGTTTCTTGACAAGATATCTATCTCATTAGAAGTTAAAGCAGTAAATCTTTCTTTAGCACTTAGTGGTGTAAACTTAACTTTGTTTGCATCACCTAATACTGCAGCAGCTACAGCTCTACATACATCAACGTCAACACCAGTCCAATTTCCTGCAGCATCAGCATTAGAAAATCCTGGAAGACCTTGAGATACTCCACATCTTACAAAACCCTTCTTTTGGGTGTTTTTAAGTGTTTTAGATTTTTTAGCAGCCATAGTTTCTGTTGTAAAAGTAAACAACACTGCAACCATAGCAACTAAAGAAGTTAATTGTTTTAAGTATTTAAACATTATTCTTCCTTTATGTTATTTTTATTTGTTAACAAATAATTCAAAATTACTTTTGAATATTCTTAATTTAAGCATG
The DNA here is from genome assembly GCA_902618695.1 of uncultured Pelagibacteraceae bacterium. Lineage (GTDB taxonomy): Bacteria > Pseudomonadota > Alphaproteobacteria > Pelagibacterales > Pelagibacteraceae > Pelagibacter. The sequence goes on from CACNCB010000021.1 coordinate 5,652, forward strand.
GAAGAAAATACTCTTCAAGAAAAATTAATTTCTTAAAATGACTTAGAATAATTCTAGTCAAGCAAAATTTGCAAAAAATATAGCAATAAATAAGTGATAAATGGCGCGCCCTGAAGGATTCGAACCTACGACCCTCGGTTTAGAAAACCGATGCTCTATCCAGCTGAGCTAAGGGCGCAAAATTTATTGATATATATAATACTAAATTAATTTTTAAAAAGAAATTTTTTTGCCAATAATAATAAAGATAAAAGTTCAACTCTTCCGATAATCATAAAAAATATAAGAAAATATTTGGTTAAAAAGTGCAAATTTTGAAACTCAAAGTCAGACACGCCATATGCTGATGAATTAACAGTATTCATTAAAGTTAATACAGCTAATTTAAACGAATATTCAAATTCAATATTAGATAAAGATAATAAAATAGTTAGTAAAAAAAGCGAAATAACAAAAATTAATATAGTTAAAAAATATTTATTTATGTCCTTTTCATGAAACTTAATTTTAGAAAAAAATAATTTATTCATAAATACATTTTTAGGTCGACTAAATGAAAGAATTTGATTAATAGAATATTTAGTCAAAGAATATATCTTTAAAAATCTCAAACCGGAACTTGTAGAAAAAAAGGAACCACCAATAATTACAAGCAAGATATATATAAAATTTAAATTAGTTTGATCTACGTCAAGTGAAATACCTATATTTGAAATGCTACTTACTATAGATAAAAAACTGAATATGAAATTAGCATCATAACTAAAGAATATAAAAAAGATGCTTACAACAACAATAAAATATAAAAATAAATGGATGTCTTCATAAAAAAAATTTAAATTTTTATTTCTTAAAAAAATTAAATTATAAGTAAAAAAAATACTAAAAAAGGATATCAACATCAAAAAAGAGAATATAATAATTTGAAAATCATTTATTAAAATAGACGAAA
>CACNCB010000022.1 GCA_902618695.1 uncultured Pelagibacteraceae bacterium
AATTTCAATTTATTGGATTACAGGTACAACTGACGTGGTTCAATTATATGAAATTGGTATTGATGTTAAATATCAAAATCTATTGTGGTTAGCATTTTTTAGCTCATTTGCAGTTAAAACTCCTATGTGGCCAGTTCATACATGGTTACCAGATGCTCACGTTGAAGCTCCTACAGCAGGATCTGTATTATTGGCCGCAATTTTGTTAAAGATGGCTGGATATGGTTTTATAAGATTTTCTTTAGGTCTTTTCCCCGTTGCATCAGAGGTATTTACACCATTAATTTACACTTTGAGTGTTATAGCAATCATATTTACTTCACTAATAGCTTTAATGCAGGAAGATATGAAAAAGTTAATTGCTTATTCATCAGTTGCGCACATGGGCTTTGTAACTTTGGGTATATTCACTTTGCAACAACAGGGAATTGAAGGAAGTATAATTCAAATGATAAGCCATGGCTTAGTTTCAGCAGCATTATTTTTAACTGTTGGTGTAGTTTATGACAGAATGCATTCTAGATTGATAAGTACGTATGGTGGACTAGTTTCTGTAGTTCCAAAATATTCAATAATGTTCATGTTATTTGCATTAGCATCCCTTGGTTTGCCTGGAACAAGTGGATTTATTGGCGAGTTTTTAATATTAATGGGAGCTTTCAAAGATAATTTTTTAGTAGCTGTTATGGCTAGTATTGGAGTGATTTTAGGAGCTGCATACATGTTGTGGCTGTATAAAAGAGTAGTATTTGGAAAATTAATTAATGAGGATCTTAAAAAAATTTTAGATTTAAATAGATCTGAATATTTTATTTTATCTTGTTTGGCTTTACCAATCTTATTTTTTGGTTTTTATCCCGATCCATTAATTAACACTATTGAAGTTTCTGTTACAGATTTAATTAATACACATAACACAAATATAGCTAGTAAATAATATGGAAAATTTAAATTTAATATTACCTGAAATTTTTATTTCTCTATCAATTATGTTTCTACTTATTTTGGGTGTGTTTAAAAATGACAGTTCTAAAATTACTTTCAATTTATCTTTGTTTGCAATTTTAATTACAACAATAATAACAATTAATGAAACTTTCTCTGTTAATAGAGAAACTTTGTTTAATGAAAGTATCGTGATTGACACTATGTCCTCACTAATGAAAATTATAACCTTAACTGGAGGTTTTTTAGTTTTAGTTATTTCATCAACTTATTTAAAAACATTTAAAATATATAATATAGAATACCCAGTTCTTATTTTAAGTTCAATTCTTGGTATGATGGTAATGATTAGTTCAAATGATTTAATTGTTTTTTATATGGGCTTAGAATTACAGTCGTTAGCTCTTTATGTTTTAGCGACATATAACAGGGATCAATTAAAATCATCAGAAGCTGGTTTGAAATATTTTGTTTTAAGTGCATTATCATCAGGACTATTATTATACGGATGTTCTTTAGTTTATGGTTTTTCAGGTTCAACCAATTTTGATATAATATCAAACCAACTTAATTCTGAGGAGTATGTTTTAACTTTTGGAATTGTATTCATATTAGTTGGCTTAGCATTCAAAATTTCTGCTGTTCCATTTCATATGTGGGCACCTGATGTTTACGAGGGATCTCCAACCACTGTAACTTTATTTTTTACAATAGTGCCAAAGATAGCTGCTTTAACTATATTTATTAGATTTTTATATGTTCCTTTTTTAAATTTAATTGATCAATGGCAAATGATAATAGTTTTTTTATCTATAGCTTCTATGGTTTTTGGAGCAGTTGCTGCTATAGGGCAAACTAATATTAAAAGACTTATTGCTTACAGTTCTATAGGACACATTGGTTATACATTGGCTGGTTTAGCCACAGCATCAAATGAGGGAATTCAAAGTTCAATAATTTATATTTCTATTTATGTTGTTATGAATTTAGCTCTTTTTTCATGTCTATTAATGTTAAGAAGAAAAGATCAATATTATGAGGATATTGATGATCTCTCAGGATTATCAAAAAACCATCCATTATTATCCTTATGTTTTTTGTTAATATTATTTTCTTTAGCAGGTATACCACCCCTAGCAGGTTTCTTCGCAAAATTTTACGTTTTTAAAGCAGTACTGGAACAATCAATGTATTTCTTAGCTATAGTAGGCTTATTATCAACAGTGGTAGCAGCTTTTTATTATCTAAGAATTATAAAAATAATTTATTTTGATAAAGAAAAAGATAAATACGATACAGATCATAGCTTATGGTTAAAATTTTCACTTTCAATTTCAACAATATTAATTCTTTTTTACTTCATATTCCCGAGTCAGTTAATAGAAGTTGTTTCAAGAATTAATATTATTTAATGAAAATCAAAAAATTTAAATTTAAAAAAGTTAAAAGCACAAATAATACTGCGATAAGAATTATTAAAGAAACTAAATATAATTTAGGAATGGTTGTAGCTGCAACACAATCAAATGGAAGAGGACGATATGGTAGAAAATGGATATCATCTAAAGGAAATTTATTTGTCTCTTTTTTCAATGAAATGAATAAAACAAATCTATCGATTAACGCCTTAACAAAAATAAACTGTCTTTTGGTTAAAAAATTACTTGCATCATTTACAAGTAAAAAAATTTTATTTAAAAGACCGAATGATTTACTAATTGATAAAAAAAAAATAAGTGGGATTTTACAAGAAGTGATATTTGTTAGAGATAAAAAATTTTTAATTACTGGTATAGGCATTAATATTAAAAAAAATCCAATTATAAATAATCAGCCTGCTACAAACTTGCAAGAGATAACCAAAAAAAGTATTAGTAAATTAAATGTAGAAAATAAACTAAAACAACTTTTTGAAAAAAATTTATTTAAACTTTATAAAATTAAATAATGTATATTCTAGGTGATATTGGTAATACAGAAACAAAGTTATGTGTTGTCTCTAAAAATGATAAAATTTCAAAGAAAATTACTTTTTTTTCAAAATCTGTAAACATTAGACAGCTAAATAGTTTATTTAAAAAAAATAAAATTCAATTAAATAAAATTGATAAAATATTATTTTGCAGCGTTGTGCCTAAAACATTTGCTTTAATTAAAAAATTTTTATCGAAAAAAGTTAAATCTAAATGCTTTGAGGTTAAAAATTTAAACTTAAAATCACTTATAAAAATTAAAGTAGATTATAAACAGGTAGGTTCAGATAGAATTACTAATGCCATAAGTTTAATGAATAATAAAAATAATTTTATAATCTTAGATTTTGGAACAGCAACTACTTTTGATGTACTAATTAAAAATACTTATTATGGAGGAATAATTGCGCCAGGTGTAAGATTGTCTCTTAATACTTTGTCTGACACAGCAACTTTGATTCCAAAAATAGATTTAAAAAAGATTAAGAAAGTCATTGGTAACAATACTATCTCAGCTGTTAGATCAGGCTTTTTTTGGGGTTATGCGGGTTTAATTGACAATATTATTAATTTAATTAAGAAAGAGACCGGAAAATCTTTTAAAGTAATTATTACTGGTGGATTTTCAAATTTATTTAAAGATTCAATAAAAACGAAAGCAAGTCACAACCAAGATATTACAATTAAAGGCTTAATAAAGATTTCAAAATTAATTAAATAATATGAAAGATGAACTATTATTTTGTCCCTTAGGCGGATCAGGAGAAATAGGCATGAACATGAATTTGTTCGGCTATGGAAAACCTAGTGATCATAAATGGATTATGGTCGACATAGGGGTAACATTTGCAGATGATACTATTCCAGGTGTTGATTTAATTTATCCAGATCCTGGATTTATAGTAGAAAGAAAAGATAATTTATTAGGAATAGTTTTAACACACGCTCACGAGGATCACATTGGTGCAATTGCTCATTTATGGCCAAAATTACAATGTAAAATTTTTGCAACTCCTTTTACGGCTGTATTAATACGAGAAAAATTTAGAGAAAAACAAATTGATATAACTAATGATTTACAGATTGTTGAGTTAAATGGGAAAGTTTCTTTAGACCCATTTGAAATTGAATACATTACTTTAACACATTCTATATTAGAACCAAACGGACTTAGAATAAAAACTCCTGCAGGAGTTATTTTGCATACTGGAGATTGGAAAGTAGACCCAAATCCTTTGATTGGAGATAATATAAATGAAAAAAGATTAAAGGAAATTGGTGAAGAAGGTGTACTAGCAATGATTTGTGACTCAACGAATGTTTTTAGCGCTGGTAGATCAGGTTCAGAATTAGATGTAAGAAAAAATATGTTAAACGTTATGTCGCGATTAAAAAAAAGAATTATTATAACGTCTTTTGCCTCAAATGTAGCTAGAATGGAGACAGCTTTTTATTGTGCTGAACAAACAGGAAGACAAATCTCTTTAGTTGGTAGATCAATGCATCGTATTTATAAAGCTGCACGTCAATGTGGATATTTAAAAAATACAATTGAACCAATTGATCCAAGAGAAGCTAAAAATTTTGCAAGAGAAAAAATTGTGTATTTATGTACTGGAAGCCAGGGAGAACCAATGGGTGCAATGATGAGAATTTCTAGTTATGTTCATCCAGATGTTTTTATTGAAAAAGGCGATTCTGTAATTTTTTCTTCAAAAATCATACCTGGTAATGAAAAAAAACTTTATAAACTTCACAACCAACTTGTTAAGGATGGAATAGAGGTAATATCTGAAGAAACTGAATTTGTTCATGTTTCTGGGCATCCAAATAGAGAAGACCTTAAAGAGATGTATCAATGGGTAAAACCTAGGTGTGTGATACCTGTGCATGGTGAACATAGACATATGATAGAACACATTAATTTTGCGAAAGAAATGCAAGTTCCACATCCAGTTCAAGTAGAAAATGGTGATATCGTTAAATTATATCCAGGTGAAAAACCTGAAGTATATGACAAGGCTCCAAGTGGCAGACTTTATTTAGATGGCAGTGTAAGCGTTGATCCAGATTCACAATCAATAAAAGATAGAAAACATTTAAGTGCAAATGGATATCTTGAGGTAACAATAATGATTACACCTAAAGGAAATATACACAACAACCCTATACTTTCATTTCGTGGCATACCTGTGGATGATCGAGATGATTTTGTTTATGGATTAGAAGAGGAAATAGAAAAAACCTCTAGAACTTTTAAAATTGGAAGTAAACAACAAGAACACAATCTTATTGATGCATTAAAAATAGCCTGTAGAAAATTTTCTAAAGAAAGAACAGGAAAAAAACCTTTTACCAATATCAATTTAGTAAGAATTTAATGAGTGTAACAGGCTTAGCTATTATCTATATAATTATATGGTGGATAGTTTTTTTTGCTATTTTACCTATTGATGTGAATCGAACTAAGACTGTAAAAATTGACGGTGAGGATCCTGGCTCACCTGAAAATCCAAAAATGTTGAAAAAATTCCTTTATTGCACTGGAATTACCACTGTCATTTTCGTCATAATTTACTTATTAATTAAATATGAATATTTAAATTTAAGAAATATGATTAATTAAGATGCTTTTATCAAATTCATTTATACCAATATTAAAAAATAATCCTTCAGAAGCTAAAATTAAATCGCATCAATTAATGCTGAGAGTAGGTATGATTAAGCAAGCCTCTGCAGGAATTTATTCATGGTTACCTTTAGGTTTTAAGGTTATGAAAAAAATAGAGGACATAGTTAGACAAGAGCAAAACAAAATTGGAGCACAAGAAATATTAATGCCCACTATTCAATCCAGTGATATTTGGAAAGAAAGTGGTCGATACGACGATTATGGTGAAGAGATGCTCAGAATAACCGATCGTCAAAATAGAGAAATGTTATATGGACCAACCAATGAAGAGCAAGTTACTGAAATTTTTAGATCTTCTATAAAATCTTATAAATCACTCCCACAACTTATGTATCATATTCAATGGAAGTTTAGAGATGAAATTAGACCTAGATTTGGAATTATGCGTGGTAGAGAGTTTTATATGAAAGATGCTTATTCATTTGATGTATCTGATGAAGAAGCTTTTTATTCTTATAATAAATTTTTTCTATCATATTTGAGAACATTTAAAAGATTATCTTTGACTGCAATACCAATGGCTGCCGACACAGGACCTATTGGAGGAAATTTATCTCATGAATTTATTATTCTTGCTGATACAGGAGAAAGTAAAATTTTCACAGATAAAAGAATATTTGATCTTGATAGCGATGATACTCAACTAGAAAAAGGATCATTAGAAAGCATGAGAAAAAAATATGAACAGTTCTATGCAGTAACTGATGAAAAGTTTAATAAAGACGAATTTGAAAAAATTGTTTCTAAGGAAAATCAATTGATTACAAAAGGTATCGAGGTAGGTCATATATTTTATTTTGGTGACAAATATTCAAAACCAATGGGAGCTTCTGTTGATTTGCCAGGAGGAAAAAAAGATTTTGTTAAAATGGGATCTTATGGAATTGGTGTATCAAGGCTAGTGGGGGCTA
>CACNCB010000023.1 GCA_902618695.1 uncultured Pelagibacteraceae bacterium
TTGTTTTTCTAGAATCTTCCCATCATTTTTTAAGATGTACGGAATAGTTACAAACCTCAAGTTTGGAGAGAAATCTTTTAAGTTAATAATAAATGACTTAAATAAGCGTGATTTTGATAATTCAAATAAAAATCAATCTTCTATAAATCCTTTAGAATTTAAAAGTTCAATAAAATTTAAAAATATATCTTTTGGATATATGGATAAAAAAAACTTAAATAATCTAAATTTGGAAATAAAAAAGAACCAAATTAATGGATTGGTCGGCTCTAGTGGAAAAGGAAAAAGTACAGTTTCTTATATTTTAATGGGATTAATAGAACCAGATGAAGGAGAGATTACAATTGACGAAAAAAATATAAAAGAAAATATAAGTGAATATCAAAAAATGATCTCATACTTACCACAAGAAATAACACTTGAAGACATTACTTTAAAAGAAAATGTGATTTCAGATGCAAATCAAACAATTGACATGGAAAAATTAAAGAAAATTTTAAATAAAGTTCAATTAAATAAATTCACAGACGATAAATCTTTAAACAGATTGGCTGGAGAAAAAGGTTTAAAACTTTCTGGAGGTGAAAGACAAAGGCTACTTTTAGCTAGAGCTCTTTACAGAGATCCTGAAATATTAATTTTAGATGAGTTTACAAGTAATCTAGATGAAATTACTGAAAAAGAATTACTTAAAACTTTAATAGATCTAAAAAAAGAAATGACAATTGTGGTAATTTCTCACTCAAACAATGTTAAAAGTATATGTGATAACGTCATAGAGATTTAATTATGAATAAAAAAATACTTATTTTTGGTGCTGGATCTATCGGAAATCATATGACAAATGCAAATTTGATATTAAAAAATCAAGTTAGTGTCACAGATATAGACAGAAAAAATTTAACAAGAATGAAAAATAAAATTTTTCCATCAAGATATGGAAAATGGAATAATTCTATTAAATTAATTGATTATAAAAAAGTATTTAAAACAGGAGAATTTGATTTAATAATAATTGGTACACCCCCAAAAACACACTTAGGGTTAGTAAAGAAATTACACAAGAATAATATTAGATATAAAAAATTATTAATCGAAAAACCTTTAAATTCATACATTGAAAATAATTTATTTATAAAAAAACTTAACAAAAATAATATTTTTATTGGGTATAATCATTCAATTAGTTCTTCAATTTCATATTTTATAAATGAAATTAAAAAAGAAAAAAAAAATTTAAAAAATATATTTATTAATTGGAAAGAAGGTTTTGAGGGAATTTTGAAAGCTCATAAATGGCTTAAAAATGAATTTAGTAGTTACCTTGGATATTCTAGAGATGGAGGTGGAGCAATTCAGGAACATTCACACGCACTACATTTAGCATTAGTTTTGCTTAATGAATTAGGTATTTCGAAATACAAAACTAAATTTTATAAACAATATATTGATAATAATCACAAATTGTATGATAACTTAGCTTTGGTTTTTTTTAGTTCAAATAAATTAAATTTAAAGCTAGATATTGATTTAATAACATTTCCTGCAGAAAAAAATATCATTGTTAAATCTAATAATAAAAAAATTGTTTGGGTACATAATTTTAAGAAAAATTATGATGCTGTAAAAGTTGTCAGTAAAAACGGTAAAGAGAAAATAAAGTTATTTAAAAAAACAAGGTCATCAGAATTTGAAAATGAAATGAAATATATTTTAAGCCTAAAAACAAAAAAAAATTATCAAAACTCTAGACTAAATATTTCTAATGGAATAAAAGTCATGGAAATAATTAAAAAATTTTTTAATGATAAAAAAAACAGTCTTTGAAGATTTATTTGTCCTAGATTTAGCAAATAATCATTTTGGTGATGTAAAACACGCAAAAAAAATTATTGGTGAGTTTGGAAAGGTCAGAAAAAAATTTAATATTAAAGCATGCCTTAAATTTCAATTTAGAAATTTAGATACATTTGTTCACAAAAATGAGATTAACAATAAAAAAAACAAATATGTTCAAAGATTTTTGTCAACTAGGTTAGAATTTAATGATTTTAAAATTTTAAAAGATTTTTGTAAAAAAAATAAATTTCTTACTGCATGTACCCCCTTTGATGAAGAATCTATTGATGAGATTGAGAAAATCGGTTTCGATTATTTAAAAATTGCCTCAGTATCTTCAAACGATTGGAATTTATTAGAAAGAGCTGCAAATAATAATATACCCAAAATAATTTCTACTGGTGGAAAAACATTAAAAGAGATTGACAAAATAGTAAGTTTTTTTAGTCACAAAAATCAAAATTTTGCATTAATGCATTGTGTAGCATTATATCCCTCAAGTAATTCCGACATGCAACTAAACACGATTAAAGACCTTAAAGAAAGGTATAAAGGTATTAATATAGGATGGTCAACGCATGAGGAGCCTGACAATTTACTACCATCAACAATAGCTTTGAGTCTAGGAGCCAGTATGTTTGAAAAGCATGTGGGAATAAATACTTCAAAATATAAATTAAATAATTATTCAACATCACCAATTCAATTTGAAAAATATTTAAACAATTTCTTTCAAACTAAATTAAGCTTAGGAGGTATCCAAAAAGCTGTTGATAAAAATGAGAGAAAAACTTTAAATTTATTGGATAGAGGAATTTATTTACGAAAAGATATAAAAAAAGATACTTTCTTGAAAAGAGACCATGTCTATTTTGCTTTTCCAAAAAGTAGAAATCAAATTTCAGCTTCGGAAATAAGTTTTAAGCTTGACAAGGTAAAATTGAGAAAAAAAATAAATAAAGATAAACCACTTAATTTTAAAGATGTAAAAATATATCAAAGGTCCAACGCCTATAGGGTATCTGAATTTTTACATAAAGTAAAAGCACAATTAAATTATAATAAAATAGATCTTGGTGATGATTTTGATCTTGAAATATCGCATCATTATGGTTTAAAAAATTTTGAAAAATATGGATGTTTTCTTTTTAATTGTATTAATCGAGAGTATGCCAAAAAAATAATTTTAATGTTTCCAAATCAAAAACACCCTTTACACAAACATAAGTTAAAAGAGGAAACTTTTCAGATTTTACAAGGTAAGTTGTACTCAGAGTTAAATGGAAAAAAAAAAGTATTACACCCAGGAGATACTCAGTTAGTGAAACCAGGAGTTTGGCATAAATTCAGTGCTGGAAAAGATGGATGTATTTTTGAAGAAGTTTCAACAACACACTATAACAATGATAGTTTTTATGAGGATGTAAATATCAATTCATTACCAAGAGAAAAAAGAAAGTCTTTCTTTAAAAATTGGGGAGAACATGAAATTCAATTAAATGTTAAATAAAAAACGTTTTTTAGTAATGATTCCAGCCCGAGGAGGCAGCAAAGGGATAAAAAAAAAAAATTTAAAATTATTAAATAAGAAGCCACTGGTTACACATGCGATAGAATTTGCTAAAAAACTTAATTTTGTTGATAGGGTGGTGGTAAACTCTGATGATTCAAAAATAATTGAAATTTCAAAAAAAAATAAAGTTGATTATATAAAGAGATCAAAAAAATTATCAGGTGATAAAGTTTCTGATTATGATTTATTATCAAATACATTAAGTATTTATAAAAAAAAGAGAACCTTTTTTGATTATTTAATTTATCTGCAACCCACATCACCATTTAGAAAATTGAAAGATTTAAATATTGCGTCAAAAAAAATTTCTAAATCAAATTTGAATGCTATTTGGTCAGTCAATAAAGTAAGCAGAAAATACCATCCTTTAAAACTATTTAAAAAAAAAAATAATCTTTTATTTTTATATTCTAAAAAAGGTAAAAAAATTATCGCAAGACAACAATTAGACAGCCTTTATCAAAGAAATGGTATTTTTTATATATTTAAAACTAAAAGTTTATTGAATAACAGTTCTATATATTTTAACAAAGGTATTTCGTCTTATGAAATAAAGTATAAATATGTAAACATAGATAATTTAGAAGATTTAAATATTTGTAAGAAATTGTTTCGAAAATGGTCAATATAATTGCAGAACTATGTCAAAATCACAATGGTGATTTAAAAATTCTCGATGAGATGGTTGCTGCAGCAGCAGAGGCAAAGGCAGATTATGTAAAAATACAATCTATGAGATCTTCTGATCTAACTTTCAGAAAAAGATTTGAAAAAGGTTTAATTGAGGGTGGAAGGGTAAGAGTTTTAAAAAGACCGTATTTAAAAGAATTTAATAGACTAAAGAAACTAGATTTAAGTGATGATCATCATTTTAAATTTATTGATATCTGTAAGAAATATAAAATTAAACCAATGACATCAGTATTTTCTTTAAACAGAATTCAATTTTTAAAAAAAATTTATCAAATAGATACTTTAAAGGTCCCTAGTTTTGATTGTGCATCCTATAAAATGATCGAGAAGCTATCAAAAACAAAAAAAAAATTAATTATTTCAACAGGTGGAACTTTTGACAGAGAAATAGAAAAAACCTCGAATATTTTAAAAAAAAATAAAAAGAAATTTACTTTTTTACATTGTATTTCTATTTACCCTACACCGTTGAATGAAGCTAATTTATCAAGAATTAATTATTTAAAAAATTTCACTAATAGCGTAGGAATAAGTGATCATTCAAATCCAGACAAAGATTCACACAAATTATCAATTTCGGCAGTACATCTTGGCGCAAATACAATAGAGAGGCACTTTACTATTTTAAAAAAAAATAAAACAAGAGATGGAATTGTGTCAGTGAACTTTAAACAGCTTAAAGAACTTTGTGAGCAAGCTAAATCTGGAAAAAAAAATATCAAAAATTATGTAAAATATGAAGTCCCAGAATTTAGATTAATGATTGGAAAACAGCATAGAGAGTTATCCGAAAGCGAACTTATTAATAGAGATTATTATCAAGGTAGATTTTCATCTAAAAATAAGAGGAAAATAATTTTCAATTGGTAAATTTTTCATGAAATATTTGTATTTAATTTATGAAAATGCAAATCGTGAAATGATTGGCAAAATTCTTTTAGCTTCAAAAGCACTTAATTATGGATGGAAGGTTGTAATTGGTCAAAAGAATTTTTTAAGACAAAGATTAAAATTTTTGCCTAGAGGAATAGTTGTTGAAAAAGGGATGAGAAAAGGGATGAATAAATTTACAACAGAATGGAAAAAAACTGGTCATATAGTATGCATGTCTGATGAGGAGGCAATTACCTATGTAGACGATGAGAGCTATTTCTCAAGAAATTTAGACAAAAATATCAACAAATCTGTTGATTACTTTTTATCAATTGGGCCAAGACATACTAGTACATTGAATAAAATTATCCCAAAAAATAAAATTATTAAAATTGGTAATGTAAAGTACGACTTATATAAAAAAAAAAATAGGGATATTTTTTTTAGGAAATCAAAAAAAATTAAAAAATTAAATAACAATTTTATCCTAATTACGTCTAGATTTGGAAACGTAAATCAGCATTTAGGAAGACAAATTAAGACAATCAAAAATAAAAAATATCAAAATACGTCTAAAGAATTATTTTATAAATTTTTAAATTTACCAAATAAATTAAACTCAAGTCAAAAAATATATAATAAAATAATAATTAGGCCCCACCCAAGTGAAAATTTTAAAACATGGGAAAAACAAATTAATAATCTAAAATATGCCGAAGTTGTTTATAGAGATAATGTGGCTGAGTGGATTCTTGCTTCTAGTGCATTAATACAAAATAGATGTACAACTGGATTAGAAGCATTTTTATTGGATAAAAAAGTAATTTCATATGGTGATGATAATTCAAATGATAAAATTTTTAAGATATTTAAATCAATATCCTTAAATGCGAATAGTGAAAGAGATTTTACAAAAAAATT
>CACNCB010000024.1 GCA_902618695.1 uncultured Pelagibacteraceae bacterium
ATACAGAAAAATGGAGATACTAATTTAAATAATTATGTTATGTACTTCGATCATTTACTAAAAAAAAATAAGTTTAAATATAAATATAAAATAAATGAAATTTCAAACGAGATTTATTTAATTGAAACTACATGATATCAAATAGAATTTATTTACCAATCGAAACTACAAAAAGGGAATTGCTCTCTAGAATGAGCTTTGCCATAACGGGTGCAATGAAAGGATGGGAACCTATTTTTGGGAGTAAATCAGATTTCTTAACTAAAATTAAATATCTTAAATCAGGTCATTACTTGGGCAAAAGTCTTCAACCTGGAAATTATAAAAATTATAAATACATTAAATCTTTTGGTAATATAATCTCAATTTTTGATGAGGAGGGTTTATTTTCATTCGATGAACAATTCTCCAATAGAAGGGTAGGAGAAAAAAATTTTGAATTAATAGAAAATTATTTTTTATGGGGAGAAGAGAATAAAAAAGAACTGTTAATTAGATTTAAGTCAATAGAAAATAAGTTGATATTAGCAGGAAATCAAAGAATTGAATTATTAAAAAAGCCTTTAATAAATTTTTTTTTAGACGAGGGAGTTAAGATAAAACAGAAAATGGGAAACTTTATTTTGGTAACAACAAAGTTTCCTAAAGCTAATTTTATTAAGCGACATGATTTGCAAGATTTTGTTGAACATCAAATTCAAAAAGGCTGGTTATATAATGATCATTTAATTGATTGCGCAAAAAATGCACTGGAGCATGAACAACAAAATTTATCTAGATTAATTGAATATTTAATTGAATTTTCTGAACAAAATGAAGAGGAGACGATAGTTGTTAGACCTCATCCAAATGAAGATTATTCTACCTATGAAAATGCATTTAAAAAATTAAAAAATATAAAAATAATAAAAGATCATGATAATACTAATAACTGGATAGCTGCATGTAAATTTTTAATTCATTTTAACTGTACTACTGGACTTGAGGCATTATTGTTAAATAAAAGAGGTTTTAATTTTATGCCATTTAAGAATGAAAAAGTAGAATATAAATTATTAAAAGATGTAAGTGAAGTTATTAGAACCAAGAACGAATTAATAAACATAAATAAAAATTTTGAAAATAAAATACCAAATTATCAAGAAAAATTAAAAAAACTCGAGCAATATATTTACAATATAGGTGATATAAATTTTTCTAATGTAGTTTTTGACCATTTAAAAAGACAAACGAATTTTGGAAATAATTTAGATAAATTTACAGGACCTTTTTTTACAAATTTATTAAAGCTTCGACTTACTGTAAAAAAATTGTTTAGAGATAAAAATGTTTCAAATTTTGAAAAAAAGAGTCTTCAAAAATTGAAACCATTTAACAAAAACGAAATTTTTGGAATATATCAAAATTTACTAAAAAAATTTGATATTTCAGATAGCAAACTTGAATTTAAAGAAATTTTGCCACGAATGTATTTAATTAAACAAAAATGAAAATTACAAGTAAATCACAAATTAGAAAAGGAACCAAATTTAATCTTTTAGAATTTAACAAAATGTTTTGTGAAAAAGAGAAAAAAAAATATAAAGTTTACGAATACCCAAAATTTAAAAACAAATTATTTTGGAAAAAATCAGTAAAATTTGAGAATAAGGGAAAAATTCTTATCATCTCTGGACCTGCAAGGAGTGGTAATCATCTTCTTTTATCTTTAATTGATGGTCATCCATCGGTACAATATCATCCTGGTGAAGACGATTTCTTAAGATCAATATTCACTGAGGTCAATAAATCTGAAGGTAACCTAATTAAGAAACTCAAATCAAAAAATAATTGGAAATTTATACTTTCGCTAAGTGGACAAGCTCCATTTGGAAAGAAAAAAGGTTTTAATAAATGGAAAAAATTATTTTATTCTAATTCAAAAAATTATACATGGTCAGGTAAACAGAAAGAAGGATCTGGACATATCTATGACTATCAGGGTATCAAAACTAAAATAAGATACTATCAATATGAGAATTATTTGAAGACTAGAGAAAAAGAAATATCTAGTTCTAACAATTTTTTAGATATATTTTCAATTTATTTAGATGCAATAAAAAAACTATATTATAAAAAAACTAATAATCTTAAATATGACCATGTTTGGTTTGGATCAGGCTTGAGAAGAGAATTAAAATTTTTATTAGAGAGAAATAAGAATATTGTTTGTTTGGTTCCAATAAGAAAATTTGAGACGTTTTATTATTCATATTCTATGTCGAGACATAAAACCAAAAAAATTCAGCAAAATGCTTTAAATGATTTATGGGAGCACTGGCGTCATAAAGTAATAGACTATTTAATTTTAAAAAAAAAATATCCAAAAAACATAATTATTCTTCAGTATGAGGATTTAATTTACAATACAAAATTTACAATTCAAAAAATTTCAAAAAAACTTGGAATAAAATTTAGTGAAAAAATGTTGGTACCAACAATATTTAATAAAAGAACAAAAGGTAATTCAACTTACGGAAGAAGTAATAAAGATTTAGGGAAGATCTATAGATCCTCAGCAGAATATAGTTTTCCTAAAAAAATTTTAACTGATGAATATCGTCAAATTATTCAAGTAGTAAAAAAATATTCAGTATAATAGAAATTTATAATGTGCGGTTTTTTATTTTATTTTAATATTTCCAAAAAATATAAAAAAAATGACTTCCTAAAGTCTGCAAAACTTCTCCAACACAGAGGTCCAGATGATTATAGTGATTATTTTGATGATCATATAGCTATAGCTTTTTATAGATTAAGTATAAGGGATTTATCTAAATATGGAAGACAACCAATGTTTAGTAAATCAAAAAAATATGTAATGGTATTTAATGGTGAAATTTATAACACAGAGGAAATTAAAAGTAAGTTTGGTTTAAAAAATTTACATGGAAATTCAGACTCAGAAGTATTATTAGAATTTTTAGAAAGTTATGGAATTGAAAGAATAAATAACATTAAAGGCATGTTTTCAGTTGTGCTTTATGATCTTGAAAGTAAAAAAATATTAGCTCTTAGAGATAGGTTTGGTATCAAACCTTTATATTATTTAAAAACAGATTCATATATTTTGTTTTCATCAGAAATTAAACCCTTACTAAAATATTCAAAATTAAATAAAATAAATAATTCCTCTTTATTAAGTTTTTTTCTAAAAGGTCAAATTGAAAACGATAAAAATACTTTATTTGACAAGATCAAATCTTTAGAGCCCGCAAATTACTTAATTTCAAGTAAATCTAGATTTACAATAAATACATATTGGAAATTAAATAACAAAGTAAATTCTGAAAATTTACCAGAGGCAAAAGATAAAATATTGTCAAAGTTAAAAAATTCATTACATAGTCATTTAATCTCAGACAAAAAAGTAGGCTTGTTTTTAAGTGGAGGCACAGATAGTGCAACAATAGCTAAAATTTTAAAAAATTATGGTAAGAGCAAATTTGATACTTTTACTTATGATTTCAATAATAATAATGGGTATTCTGAATTAGAAAAGGCAAAATTCATATCAAAGGAATTAAAGATAAAAAATTTTCATTGTGAGGTTAGCGCTGGGTACGTAATAGATAACTTTGAAAAAATTGTAAGAATAATTGAGTCTCCAATAACTTCTTTAAGACTTTTTGGAGTCATGAAACTCTATGAGACTGTTAAAAAAAATAAAATTGATGTTATTCTCGAAGGTCACGGAGGAGACGAAATGTTAGGTGGATATAAATATAATTATCTTTTTAATCTTTTCAGCAATTTAAAAGGAAAAAAAAATATAACACAAAAAGTTGGAGAATTTTTATTTTATTGCAAATTTGACTCCGAAAAAATTCTAAATTATTTAGTCACTTTGACAAATCAAGCTGGTTCGACAACAGACGGTACACCTTTTGTTTATTTGGATTTGTTTAACAAAGATTATATAAAGGAATATATTAATGAAGTTTTTAAGACTGATAAAAATCTTTCAAACATCAAAAATCCACTATTGAGATCACAAAATTATGATATTAAATATTTAAAAATACCAAGGGTATTAAAATACACCGATAGATTGTCCATGATTAACTCCGTTGAAGCCAGAGTACCATTTCTTGATCATGACTTATTTGAGTACTGTTTTTCACTTCCTAATAATCTCAAATTTAAAAATAATATAAGTAGGTGGGTTTTTAAAGAAGCAACAAAACATTTGAGCAAAAATTTAAAATATTCTAAAAATAAAAAACATATTGTAGATCCACAAACAGAATGGCTTAAGAGAGATTTAAAAGAATTTTTTATGGATACACTTAATTCAAATTCCTTCAAAAATCTTTATTATTTCAATAATAAAAAAATTAAATCCCATTATGAGAAATTTATTAAAGGCGAAATATCCACAAGTTTTAATTTATTCCAAATAATTTCAACTTATTTCTTTATTAAAACATTTAAAAAATGAATAATTTATTAAAAAATAATATTCTCTCCCAAAAAGCTAGAGTAGGTGTTGTAGGTCTTGGATATGTAGGCTTACCTTT
>CACNCB010000025.1 GCA_902618695.1 uncultured Pelagibacteraceae bacterium
AAAAAGATTATCAGATAAAGGTGGACCAAATTGTGATGTATTATTAATGACAGCAACACCTATACCAAGAACTCTAACAATGACAATTTATGGTGATATGGATATTTCAATAATTAGAGAAAAACCTAAAAATAGAAAACCAATTAAAACGTATAGTAAATTAGAGGTTAAAATTGAAGATGTTTTGAAATTTATAAAAAAAGAAATTAACTTAGGAAATCAAATTTTTTGGGTTTGTCCATTAATTGAAGAATCTAAAAAATTGGATCATTCATCAGCTGTAAAAAAATATGAATATTTGAAAAGCAAGTTTCCAAGTAAAGTATGTTTACTTCATGGAAAAACTGATGTGGATGAGAAAAATGAAATACTAAACAATTTTTTAAACAATAAATTCAAGATTTTAGTTTCTACAACAATTATTGAGGTTGGGATAGATTTTCCAAATGCAAATACAATTATAATTGAAAATGCTAACAAATTTGGTTTATCTCAACTTCATCAATTAAGAGGTAGAGTTGGTCGTGGAGATAAAGAGTCTACGTGTATATTAATGTTTAAATCAAATCTAAGCGAAAATGCTAAAAAAAGAATAAAAATTTTAAAAGATACTAATGATGGTTTTTTGATATCTGAAGAAGATATGAAATTGCGAGGGTTTGGTGATATTTTAGGATTTAAACAAAGTGGTGTAAAAAATTTTAAGTTGGCTGATCCAATTCATAATAGTGATCTTTTTATATTAGCTGAAAAAGAAATAAGAAGAATAGAGAGCTCAAATGAAGATATTGGTAAATTTAAACCTTTGGTAAAGTTATATGATAGAGCTGATATAATTAATGATATTGCCTAAGATTTTTTAGTTGAAGTACCTGCTGAAACTATGAATTTAGAAGCCTCTTCGAAAGACATATTTAGATATATTACGTCTTCAACTGGAAACATTAATAAGAAACCACTTGTTGGGTTTGGCGTGGTTGGAACAAAAACATTAATAAGATTTTTTCCAGTTTTTTGGGCCATTTCTCCTTTATTTTCTTTTGTTGCAAATCCAACTGCCCAAACTCCTTTTCTAGGATATTCAATTAAAACGACACTTTTTTTTCCATCATCTTTTTTTGAAAAAGTTTCTGTCATTTGAACTATCGCAGAATAAACAGTTCTCAAAAATGGTATTCTTTTAAAAAGATCATCAATTAACTTTAAAATTCTTCTTCCAAAAAAGGAAAGAGACAAACCACCCACTATGGTGATGAGCATAATTGATATGACTATTTCAACACCAGGTATATTAAATGGTAAATAGCTATTTGGATTAATATTTTTTGGGATTAGATTTGATGATATACCAATTAAAATTTTACTCAAATAAAGGGTAAAACCTATTGGTATTAGAACAACTACACCAGTAATAAAATAGTTCCTCAATGTTAATGAAATAGATTTTTTTTTTGATTTTTTTGACATAAAACTAACTGTAACTAGCGTAAATTACAAAAACAATACAAATAATAAATAAAACTATTAATATTTTATTATTAAGATTCATCTGATAAAATTAATAGCAATTTTATTTAGAAATGGATAGAAGAAAATTTTTATCATACGTTGGTTGTAGTTGTTGTGGGTTAATTCTACCTTCATGCACAACAGCGCCAATCACAGACAGAAAGCAATTAAAATTAATTCCTGAATCAAGATTAAATTCACAAGCAGCTCAAATATATGAAAAAATTAAAGAAAAAGAAAAAATGAGTGATGATTTTGAAACTTTAGAAACAATAAAAAAAATTGGTAGTAAAATGGAAAATTCTATAGACAAATATTTCTCCAGTAATAACCTAGAAAATCCTACCTCAAATTTTGAATGGGAGTATATTTTAATTGAAAAAAAGACGAGGAATGCATGGTGTATGCCTGGAGGGAAAATTGCAATTTACACTGGAATTTTAGAAGCTACAAAAAATACAGATGGTTTAGCTGCTGTAATGGGCCATGAAATTGCCCACGCTGTAGCAAAACATTCTGTGGAGAGAGCAAGCCGCGGGGCTTTAATTAATACTGGAACACAATTAGTTGATATTTTTAGTGGAGGAAAATTATCTCAAGTTAATCGAGTAACAGGTATGAATACTGTTGGTATGCTATCGCAGATTGGCCTAATGAATCCATTCAGTAGAAAACAAGAAAGTGAAGCTGATTATTTAGGTATGATTTTTTCCTCTCTTTCAGGCTATGATATTAGAGAAACAGTTCAGTTGTGGGAAAGAATGAAAAAACTTAATAAAGGAAAAGAACCAGCTGAATTTATGAGCACTCATCCATCTTCGGAAAATAGAATAAAAAATTTACAAAATTGGATGAATGAAATAATTTTAAAATATCCACCTATTAAAATAACTTAACTAAGTTAATTTAATGGTGAGCCGTGATGGACTCGAACCATCGACCCATTCCTTAAAAGGGAATTGCTCTACCAACTGAGCTAACGGCCCACAAAATTAATTCATTTTTTCAAAATGAATATTGTGTGTATATAGATAAATTTCCATTTTTCAATTCGTTGTATGTAAAAGTTTTCATTAATTAAGCTTATTAAATTAAGGAATTTGACTTGATTATATACACAAAATGGCACACTTCTTTGAACTACAACTTATCTATGTATTTATTGTGAAATTCATCAAATGTACCAGAATTAATATTTTTTCTTATTTGAGTCATTAACTCTTGATAAAAATTAATGTTGTGCAGTGTTAATAACATTGAAGCTAATATTTCATTAGTATTGAATAAATGATTTAGATAATTTTTTGAATATTTATTCAAACTAAGATTTTCACAACTAGGATCAAGTGGAGTATTATCATTTTGATACTTATTATTTTTAATATTTACCCTTCCATTCCATGTGAATGCTAAACCTGTCCTTCCAGATCTGGTAGGTAAAACACAATCAAACATATCTATACCTCTTTTTACAGCTCCTAAAATATCTGAAGGTGTACCAACACCCATTAGATAGTGTGGTTTTTCGTTAGGTAAAAATTCTTTTATATCATCTAAGACATTGAACATTTCATTTTGTGTCTCACCTACTGCTAATCCTCCAATAGCATAACCATCAAAACCAATTTTAACTAATTCTTTAAGTGATTTAAGTCTTAAATCTTTAAATAGACCTCCTTGAACAATTCCAAATAAAGCTTTATGCGGATTGTTTCCAAATGCTATTTTAGATCTTTCAGCCCAGTAGAGAGATAAATCCATTGATTTTTTTATAAGATTATAATCATTAGTTTTCTTAGGGCATTCATCCATAATCATTACAATATCTGAATTTAAACCTAATTGTATTCTTATACTCTCCTCTGGACTCAAATAAAATTTTTTACCATCAACATGTGAATTAAATATTGCACCCTTCTCTCTATCAATTTTATTCAATTTTGAAAGTGACATTACTTGAAAACCACCAGAGTCAGTTAAAATAGGTAAATCACAATTCATAAAATTATGAAGACCCCCTGCTGACTGGATTCTTTCTACACCAGGACGTATCATTAAATGATATGTATTTGAAAGTATTATTTCAGAACCTGTTTTTTTAATATCATCTATTGTGCAAGCTTTTACTGTTGCCTGTGTTCCAACAGGCATGAATGCTGGAGTTTGAATATTTCCACGATGAGTCTCAATTAAACCACATCGTGCAAATTTATCTTTTTTTAAAAGGTTAAAGGCAAATTTTTTTAATGCCATTAAAAATTTATTGAGATTTAAAACTAATAATCTTATCTGGATCTGTTACAGCACCATTATTATTTTGATCACCTCTTTTTATTTTATCAACAAATTCCATTCCTTCAATCACCTTTCCAAAGACTGTATATTGTCGATCTAAAAATGGAGCTGGTTGAAAACAAATAAAAAATTGACTGTTAGCACTATTAGGATCTTGAGCTCTTGCCATTGATAAGGTTCCTCGATCATGTGGTAGACTATTAAATTCTTGTTTTAAATCTGGGAAATCTGAACCACCCATTCCAGCTCTTCTAAGATCAAAATCTTTTGATTCTGAATTTCCAAATTTTACATCGCCTGTTTGAGCCATAAAGCCGTCAATAACTCTATGAAAAACAACATTGTCATATTTACCACTATTTGCTAATTCTTTAATTCTTTTAACATGATTTGGCGCTACATCCTCGAACAATTCGATTTTAACATCACCATCTTTTAATTTTAATATCATTATATTCTCCTCGGCTATTGATTGATTGGTAATTAAAAAAAATAAAA
>CACNCB010000026.1 GCA_902618695.1 uncultured Pelagibacteraceae bacterium
AGTTTATACTAATGCCTGGCTAAAACTGCCAGTTGGTAAAGCTAGATACGGTGTGATGTTAAGAGAAGATGGAATTGTGATGGATGACGGTACAACTACAAGAATTTCAGAAAATCATTATCATATGACCACTACTACAGCTCAAGCAGCAAACGTTCTTTCTCATTTAGAATATTATTTGCAACTAGTTTGGCCTGAATTAAATGTGAATGTAGTTTCAACAACAGAACAATGGGCTGGAGCAGCTATTGCTGGACCCAAATCTAGAGATTTATTACAAAAATTATTTCCAAATTCAGATGTATCAAATGAAGGTTTACCTTTCATGGGTTATATGGAGGGAGATTTGTCAGGTGTTAAAGCAAGAATCTTTAGAATTTCGTTCTCAGGCGAGCTTGCTTATGAAGTAAATGTTGAGTCTGATTATGGAAATTTTATGTGGGAAAAAATAATTGAAGTTGGTGAAGAATTTAATATTCAGCCATATGGAACAGAAGCATTATCAACTCTTAGAATTGAAATGGGACATGTTGCTGGATCGGAACTTGATGGTAGAACAATTCCATATGATAACGCTTTAGAGGGTCTTGTTAGTAAAAAGAAAGATTTTATTGGAAAAAGATCATTACAACGATCTGCATTTATAACTGAAGATAGGCAGAGAATAGTGGGGGTAGTTCCATTGGATAAACAAACAAGTATACCAGAAGGCTCTCACTTAGTTAAAGATGATAAAGCACCGTTACCAAATCCAAAATTAGGTCATATCTCTGCATCTTGTTGGAGTGTTGAATATGATAATCCTTTTTCTTTGGCAATTTTGAAAGATGGAAAAAATATGATCGGTCAAAAGCTTTTTGCGATGTCACCACTTAAAAACAAAGTAATACCAGTTGAGATAGTTTCATCACATTATGTAGACCCGAAAGGTGAAAGAGTTAGATCATGAAATTAATTTCAGCTCTATCAAATGTTCATGCAAAAGGACAATTTGGAGATTATGAAGGTAAAAATGAAAATGATTTACTTAAAATATCTGAAATCAAAAATTTGTTAATTGTTCAAATAGTTCAGTACAAAAATTCTTCACTTTCATTTGAGGGTATTGATATTGATGGTTTAAAATTAAAAAATGAACCTTTAACCATAGTATTTAATGAAAACACAAGGATTATGTGGAATGGACCAAAAAACTGGTTTTTAGTTTCAACAAAAAAAGATTTAATTAAAAATGTATCAGATAATTTTAAAGATACAGATTTTGCTATAACAGATTTATCTCATTCTAGAGCTATTATTGAAATCGAAGGAAATGATTCGATAGAAGTTTTGAAAAAAGGATGTCCTTTTAATTTTAATACATTAAACATAAATAACTCAATTAACTCAACTTATAATGGAATAGCTTTTACTGTTGATAGGTTGGACGATAATCCAAATAAACTAAGATTATTTACTCTCAGAAGTTTTGGTGAATCTTTTTATCATTCTATTACAGACGCATCTCTAGAGTTTGGCTTTGAAGCATTATAATCTTAAATTTTCAATCTCTTGTTGTAATATAAACACCTATAGAAGTTATTAGAAATCCAATCAAATCTAAGCTAGTTAAACTTTCATTTAAGAAGAGCCATGCCATAAAGGCAGATGTTGTTGGAATTAAAAAAAATATAGAAACAGTCTTGCTTGCTGAATTATTTTTTATCAAATACATCAATATTGTAAATGCTCCAAATGACACTAAAAATATTTGATGACTCATTGCAATGATAAATGTTTGTGAGAAATCAATATACGGATCAATAAATAAAATTATTATTAACAAATGAAACAAACACCCACCGAGAGCTTGATTCATATTGCTCACAGATAAAGGTAAGTTGTTACTTAATTTTTTTTGCCATAAAGTTGATAATGTAATTGCTAATAAAGCTATTATTGTTGCGATCAATCCTGATGCTGGAATTTTAGAACCAACATCAAAACCCAACACAAGTCCTGCCCCAGCAAATCCTAACAAAACACCTATCCACTGTTTTACAGATACTTTTTCATTTAAGATGGGACCACTTAATGCATTTGTGAGAATTGGTTGAAGGGTTACAATTAACGCTGCAATTGCTGTAGGCATACCTATTGAAATTGAGTAAAAGACACCACCAAGATAAAAACCATGAAATAAGACACCGCTAAAAAAAGATTCAAAAAAGTTTTTTTTGTTTACTAGAATTTTTTGTTTTGAATAAATAGAAAATAAAAAAAAACCTAAAGCAACTAAAGCAAATCTAAAAGCAAGTGCTGCAAATGGATCACTGTTATCAATAATAGGTTTTGTTGTTATAAAAGCAGAAGACCATAAAAGAATAAATATGAAAGGAAATATTTTAATCATCAAATTAATAATCAAATAAATAAACTAAAATTTAATAAATCAATACCTAAAATGAACTAATTAGTTATAGAAATAGAACAGCAAATCACATAAGATTTTATGATGAATTTTAGATTTTTTAAAATTTTAACCTTAATAGTATCTTTTTTCTTTCTGACAGGTTTTGTACCTATAGCCACAATTATTGGACCAGGTGTTACAATTCTTACCTCGGGTAATATTTATAAAGCAACTGCTCAATTTATGATTGATCAAAGTATAAAAAAAAAAACTGGAAAAAATTCTTTAACGTTGGTTAAAGAAGGGATTAATAAGCAAAATCAAAAAAATAAATTTGATAATGAGCTTAGACAGTTAGTTGAAAAAAGAATAAAGATAACAAAAAAAAAATTAGAAAATCAAAATTTACAAAAATTATTAAAAAAACAAATAAAAATTACTAGATCAATCATAAATTTAAATAATATTACTCAATAATATTTAAATATATAAGATTTTCTTGGCCTGTTTCTTTACACCACATTTCATAACTCTCACAAACTCTCCAAAGATGATCAAATGCTCTTTGCGAAATTTCTAGAGGAAAATGACTTTTGGTATAATACAATTTAGGTATTTTCATTAAAAATTTAATCATAGAATCTTTTTGTAATTCTAAAAGATGCAAAGTTTCAACATTAATTTTTTTTCCTGTAATCTTATCAATTGATTTATTATTCTTAAGTTCTAAAAACCATTTGTCATGGAACTCTCCTGAGCTTAATAAATCGTATTCTTTAGTAGTCATAAAAATTTCAAATGCCTGTAAATTACTAATTTCTGGGTTTTTCTCTTTTATTTTAATTATTTGAGAATAGATAAATTCAGCAGCTCTCAATACATATGGCTTTTCAGAATTATTAGACATTAATTAATTTTTATATCTTAGCATAGCCGAGTGAGCTAAAATTAAGTTTGGGTCTAAAAATATTTTTGAAGACTTTATATTTTTGAAAGATTTGAAAGCAAAAATCGCAATAGGTAACTCGGTACACCCTAAAATTATTTTTTTACACTTCATTTTAATTAATGAGTTTATTGCAGGTTTTATTGCTTTTGCAGCAGCTTTTACATTACCCATTTTTACAAATTTAATTGCTATATTTACAGATGAATTTTGAAGTTTTTGAGAAGGCTCAATTAATTGGTAATTTTTTTCAAAAATTTTTTTATATACTCCTGTTTTAAGGGTTCCTTCTGTAGCTAGTAAACCTACTTTAGAGTTCTTTTTACATTTTTTTCTTGTAAATTTAAAAACTTCCTTAGGCATATTAACTATAGGAATTTTAATTTTTTTTTGTAAATCATCATACCAATAATGTGCTGTATTGCATGGTATTACAATGAATTTACATTTATTTTTTTCTAGTAATCTACAGCCCTTAAGTAAACTTTGTAAAACTTTATTATATTTAATTTTACTTCTTTTATTTGTCGATTTGTTTAAAAGATTTTTAGTTTGTGAACCTATAGACTCAGGTCTTCCTGGAATATTTGATTTGTTGTAAAGTAAAAATAAAGGGTACTCTTGATCGATTTTACCTCTGTTTAAAACTGCTAATTTATTACATAAGTCAAGACCAGCTTGAGTTCCCATTCCACCTAAAATTCCAATCATATTTTTGATTAATTTATTAATTTTTTAATTTAATTCTATAATTAATAATTGTGTTTAAAGGTTGTTATTAATAAAGGTATTGGCTGA
>CACNCB010000027.1 GCA_902618695.1 uncultured Pelagibacteraceae bacterium
AAAAGTTAAATCTATTGAGGAAGCTGAAGCAGCAAAACTTCTTGAAAATATTTATCGATCGGTAAATATTGCTCTAATCAACGAGTTAAAATTTATATTTGATAAAATGAGTATTAATATACAAAATGTTATAAATGCTGCGAAAACCAAACCTTTTGGTTTTAAACCCTTTTATCCTGGTCCAGGAACTGGTGGACATTGTATTCCAATAGACCCTTTATATCTTACTTGGATTGCTAATAAAACAGGTATGGATAGTAAATTCATTAAGTTAGCATCTACAGTTAATTTAGAGGTCCCAAAAAAAATTGTAAGTCAATGTATAAAAATATTAAACAGTAAAAATTTAAAGAAAAAAAAGTATAAATTTTTATTAATTGGAGCGGCTTACAAAAAGAATGTTAATGATTGTAGAGAGTCACCTATATTTAAATTTTTAACTTTTATTAAGAAAAAAAAACATTTAGCTAATTATCATGATAATTATATCCTAAAATTGGGTACTTTGGATCTGTTTATAAATCAAGAGGAATTGAATTAATTATTAAATTAGCAAAAATTGATCGAATTAATGATTATTATATTTTTGGTGATATAAAGAAAAAATTTAATTTTTTAAGACAAGGCAATATAAACAGAAATTTATTTTGGCAAAATTATATTCCATACAATGATGTTCCTGAATATTTACAAAAAATGGATATACTTATTTTGCCCTATGTTTCAGCAATTACAAAAGCTGGAAATGTGGGAAATATAACAAAATTCACATCTCCCTTGAAGTTGTTTGATTATTTGAGAGTTGGTAGAGTAATAATATGCTCTAATTTTAGTGTTCTTAAGGAAATTCTAACCAATAATAAAAATGCAATTTTTGTTAAAAATTATAAAAATCCTTATTCATGGAAATTAGAAATTAACAAAATATCAAATTCAAGACAAAAACAATTTATAATTTCCAGAAATAATTATATTTTAGGTAAAAAACATTCCTTGTATAACAGAGCAAAAAAAATACTTAACTCGATAAATTAATTTATGTATCTTATTACAGGCTGTGCAGGTTTTATTGGTTTTCACATGACAAAGTTGCTATTGAAAAAGAAAATCAACGTGGTTGGTATTGACAGCCTTAATTCTTATTATGCCAAGGGATTAAAATTAGAGAGATTAAAAATATTAAAAAAATATAAGTATTTTTCTTTTTTTAAATTGGACATAGCAAATAAAAAAAAATTAAATAAAATTCTAATAAACTTAAATAATTTTAAAGTAATACATATTGCGGCACAGCCTGGTGTCATTTACTCATTTAAAAATCCAGATAGTTATTATAAAAACAATGTTTTAGCTACAGATAATTTATTGAAATCAATAATTAATAAAAACATATCACAATTTATTTTTGTTTCCTCCAGTTCTGTTTACGGAAATCAAAAAAAATTTCCAATTAAAGAAAATTCAAAGTTAAAATCAATAAATTACTACGCTAACACAAAAATAAAATGTGAAAATCTTGTTTTAAAGT
Source organism: uncultured Pelagibacteraceae bacterium (assembly GCA_902618695.1). GTDB lineage: Bacteria > Pseudomonadota > Alphaproteobacteria > Pelagibacterales > Pelagibacteraceae > Pelagibacter. Next base: position 1,529 of record CACNCB010000027.1, read on the forward strand.
ATTTAAGTAAAAAAAATATCAGCACAAAAATAGTTAGGCCTTTTACCGTATATGGCCCATATGGAAGACCAGATATGTTAATAATTAAATTTTTAAATTATTTTAGAAATAATAAGGCAATAAATATTTATAATTTTGGTAATCATATGAGAGATTTTACTTATGTAAAAGATGTAGTAAAAATAATTTATCAACTTTCCAATAAAAAAAACTCAAAAATTAAAATTTTTAACATTTGTGCATCGAAACCTGTAAAGATAAACAAAATTTTAGATTATTTTGAAAAATTATTAGATAAGAAAATAAATTTCAAAAGAAAACCCAAAAGAAAAGGAGAAATGGAAATTACATATGGATCAAACACTAATTTAAAAAAATTCGTTAAAATTAATAATTTTACAAATATTTACTTTGGATTAAAAAAAACGATTGAATGGTACAATGAATTTCCAAAAAAAAATTTATTTAATTTACATAAATGAAATTAAGTAAAATAATTATATTTTATCCCTCTTTTGAAAAGGGTGGTGTTGAGAATGTTTTAATTAATTTGATTAATTATTTTTTATCAAAAAAAATAAAAGTAACTTTGATTTCAGGTAAATTTAAAAATAAGCAAATTCAAAAAAATAAACTTTTCAAATTAAAAAATGTTGTTTCAAAAAAAAATTTTTTTTTAAATAATAGAATAAAAAAAAGTTTATCAGCTGTTCGGATACTAAGACAGGAGTTAAAAAAAAGCTCAAATAAAAATTCTATTTTATTTTCATTACAATCGAGCTCTCTTTCAGTAATCCTTGGAAAATTTTATAATTTTAAAATAGTAATTAGAAATGCTGAAGATCCAATTTATTCAACATTTTATAAAGAGAATAAATTTTTGGCTGTAATTGTATTGTTATTAAAGGCAATAACTTATAATTTTGCTAATGGTATAGTTACAAACTCAAAAGGTTCCAAAGTTTCACTAAAGAAGCTTTTAATAAAAAATAAAAATATTGATTACATTTATAACCCATATTTAAAACAAATTTATTCTAGAAATAAAAATAAGAGAAAATATTATATTTTGTCCGTTGGAAGATTAACAAAACAAAAAGATTTCAGTAGTTTAATTAAGGCTTTCAGTATTATAACAGAGGAAATACCACAATATAAGTTGATTATAGTTGGAGATGGTAATTTAAAAAAACAATTAAGTAAAGATGTTTTAGATTTAAATCTCAAAAATAAAGTAATACTTACTGGCTGGCAAAAAAATCTAAAAAAATATTATCAACATGCTAGTATTTTTGTTCTACCATCTCTATATGAAGGTTTAGGTAATGTAATTATAGATGCCGTTAATTATGAAATACCTACAATTGTTACGAATTGCAAAAGTGGTCCTAATGAAATTATTTTACAGAACAAAGGTGGTTATATAGTTCCAATATCAAGTCCAGAAAAATTATCTAGTACAATTTTGTATGCAATTAATAATTACAGTTTTTCAAAAACAAAAGCATTATATTCAAAAAAATATATAAATAGATTTTTGTGTGAAACTAATTCAATAAAATATTTTACTTTTCTAAAAAAAATTTTTTATGGAAACTAAAAGAAAAATTTATTATTGGGCACCATTTATTGATAATGTAGCTACAGTAAAAGCTGTTTATAATTCTGTAAAATCTTTAAATAAATATTCAAATGATATTTATGAAGGTATAATAGTTGATGTATTTGGAGAGTGGAAAAGTAAAAATTATTTCCAATTAAAAAATATTAATTTTTTCGAATTAAATAATATACCTTTTTTATTAAAGTTTTCCTCTAAAGGTTTTTTGAATAGTAGACTTAAATATATTTTAATATTTTTGCTTTCCTTTTTTCCACTAAAGAAGTTCATTTTAAAACATAAACCAGAATATTTAATTGTACATCTAGTGACTTCACTTCCTATATTTATTAATTTTTTTTTTAAATTTAAAACCAAAATAATTTTAAGAATATCGGGGAAACCTAAACTAAATTTAATAAGATATTTTTTTTGGAAAATTTTTCTTAAAAAAGTTTACAAAATTACCTTTCCCACAAAAGAAACTTTAATGTATTTTCAAAGCTTGAATATTGTAAGTTCAGAAAAATTAGAATTATTATATGATCCTATTCTAGAAGTAAGAAAAATTAATAAAAAATTTAAA
>CACNCB010000028.1 GCA_902618695.1 uncultured Pelagibacteraceae bacterium
TCTTTTTGCTTTAGTTAAGGCGATAGTACCTAGATACAGATATGATCAGTTAATGAGACTCGGCTGGAAAGTGTTTCTTCCTCTTTCTCTAATTTGGGTTGTATTAACAGCTAGCTATCTATTTTATTTTAACCTTTTACCAGTGAATTAATTATGAAAATTTCAAGATTTTTTAAAACAATATTGATGACTGACTTCATCGGTGGTTTGTTCATTGCTATTAAAGAATTATTTAAATCAAAAAAAACAATAAATTATCCTTTTGAAAAAGGCAAAATAAGTCCTCGTTTTAGAGGTGAGCATGCATTGAGGAGATATCCAAACGGAGAAGAAAGATGTATTGCTTGCAAATTATGTGAAGCAGTATGTCCTGCTCAGGCAATAACAATCGAGTCAGCTGAAAGAGAAGATGGAAGTAGAAAAACAACTCGTTACGATATTGATATGATGAAGTGTATTTATTGTGGCTTGTGCGAAGAATCTTGCCCAGTAGATGCAATAGTTCAAGGTCCAAATTTTGAATTTTCAACAGAAACAAGAGAAGAACTTTATTATACAAAAGAAAAATTATTAGATAATGGAGATAGATGGGAGAATGTTTTGGAGGCTAATATAAAAGCTGACAATATCCATAGATAAAAATGATCGCTCACGCTATTTTCTTTTATACATTTTCTATAATTGCTGTTGTTTCGGCTATAATGGTTACCGCTTCTAAAAATACTGTTCACTCAGTTTTTTTCTTAATTCTTGATTTCATAAGTATTTCTTGTCTTTTTATAATGATTGGTGCTGAGTTTTTGGGAATGATAATGCTAATTGTTTATGTTGGAGCTGTGGCAGTTTTGTTTTTGTTTGTTGTTATGATGTTAAACGTAGCCCAACAAAAAAATCAATGGTTTGCAGGTCAACAAAGTTCCAAACATATCCCGGTAGGATTAATTATCAGTACGCTTATATTCGTTGAAGTAATAATTGTAATTGGTGGTTGGAAATATAAACCAGAAATTTTTGATATTAATAATTTAATTGCTCAAACAAGTATTAGCAACACTCACTCATTAGGACAGATTTTATATACAGATTATATTCATGTGTTTCAAATAAGTGGAATGATCCTATTAGTAGCTATGGTTGGGGCTATTGTATTAACATTTAGACAAAGATCAGGTGTAAAAAGACAAAGTTATATTAAGCAAATATCTAGAGAAAGAGTTGAAGGTGTTGAGGTGCTAGAAGTTCAGACTAATAAAGGGGTTAAAATAGATGATTGATATAGGTTTAGGACATTATTTAACCTTAGGAGCAGTGATATTTTCAATTGGAGTAATTGGTATATTCCTTAATAGGAAGAACATTATTGTCATTTTAATGAGTATTGAATTGATATTACTAGCTGTAAATATCAATTTAGTTGCTTTTTCTATTTATTTAGGAGATTTGGCAGGACAAGTCTTTACTTTATTTATTCTTACTGTTGCAGCTGCAGAAGCAGCCATAGGACTAGCAATCATAGTTGTCTATTTCAGAAATTCTGGGACAATACGAGTAGAAGAAATTGATAAGTTGAAAGGATAATCATGGAACTATCAATTATATTTCTTCCACTTATTGCATCAATTATTTCTGGTTTTTTTGGAAAATATATTGGTGATAGAAATTCTGAAATAGTAACTAGTTTACTTGTTTCAATTTCTGCTCTCTTATCAATTTTTGTTCTTTATCAAGTAATCGTAAATCAGTATGAAGAAAATATTGTTATAGCTACCTGGATAAGCTCTGGGTCACTTGATGTAAATTGGTCAATGTTAATTGATCCATTATCTGCTGTGATGCTAGTAGTTGTGACTTCGGTATCTGCTTTAGTACATATCTATTCAATTGGTTACATGTCTCATGATCCTCATAAACCTAGATTTATGGCTTATTTATCATTGTTCACATTTGCGATGTTGATGCTCGTGACTTCAGATAATTTTATACAATTATTTTTTGGTTGGGAAGGTGTTGGTTTATGTTCCTACTTCTTAATTGGGTTTTGGTTCAAAAAGGAAAGTGCAAATGCTGCAGCAATAAAAGCTTTTGTTGTAAATAGAGTAGGTGATTTTGGTTTTGCTTTAGGAATTTTCTTAATATTTTATTTATTTGGAACTGTTAATTACTCAGAAGTTTTTCAACAAATTCCAACTGTTGTAGATAAAAATTTATCATTTTTAGGTTTTGAAGTTAAAGCGATAGATTTAATTTGTTTACTTTTATTTATTGGAGCAATGGGTAAATCTGCACAGATATTGCTACATACTTGGCTACCTGACGCCATGGAGGGTCCAACTCCAGTTTCTGCATTAATTCATGCAGCAACAATGGTAACTGCTGGTGTTTTCTTAGTAGTAAGGTGTTCCCCAATTTACGAATATTCACCGTTAATATTAAATTTTATAACTATTGTTGGAATGACTACAGCATTCTTTGCAGCAACTGTCGCTCTAGTTCAAACAGATATAAAAAAAATCATTGCTTACTCTACCTGTAGTCAACTTGGTTATATGTTTTTTGCAGCTGGAGTAGGTGCATACAATGTTGCTATGTTTCACTTATTTACTCATGCGTTTTTTAAAGCTTTATTATTTTTAGGATCTGGATCAGTCATTCATGCATTTAAAGATGAGCAAAATATAAATAATATGGGTGGTGTATGGAAAAAGTTACCATACACCTATGCATTAATGATTGTTGGAACACTTGCTTTAACAGGTTTTCCATTTTTATCAGGATTTTATTCTAAAGATGCAATTATAGAATTTGCCTATTTAAAAGGTAATACGACTGGTTATTATGCAGCTGGGATTGGAATAATTACAGCATTTTTAACATCTATTTATTCATGGAGATTAATTTTTAAAACTTTCCATGGAAAGTATAACAATAAAGAGGTCAAGATAGAGGAAACACATGAATCACCATTTGTAATGCTTGTTCCTTTATTTATTCTTTCAATAGGAGCGGTATTTGCTGGTTTTCTATTTAAAGAACTATTTATTGGTCATGGTGATAATTTA
>CACNCB010000029.1 GCA_902618695.1 uncultured Pelagibacteraceae bacterium
TAGAGGTTGCGGACCAGTTGGATATCCTGGATCTGCAGAAGTAGTTAATATGCAACCACCTGACAGATTATTAAAAAAAGGAATAAGACATTTACCAACTTTGGGAGACGGAAGACAGAGCGGAACATCCGAGAGCCCATCAATACTTCATGTTTCACCAGAGTCAGCAGTAGGTGGAGATCTAGGAATTGTTAAAACTTACGATAAAATAAAAATAGACTTAAATAAAAGAAGAGTTGATTTACTGATTTCTCAAGCTGAATTTAAAAAACGAAGAAAAAACAAAAAAGTATTTAAGCCAAAAAATCAAACTCCTTGGCAGGAAATATTTAGAAATACTGTTGGTCAATTGGATGATGGTGCATGCATTAATTCTCGAGGTAAATATTTAGACGTATCACATACCAAAGGTTTACCAAGAGACTCTCACTAATGAGGCCAAAAATATTAGTTTCCAGAAAAATATCAGATTTGGCGGAAGAAAAACTTCAAAAAGAATTTGAAGTTACATTAAATCCAAAAGACCATCCCATTTCAGAAAATGACTTAATAAAAATTGTAAATAATTATGATGGAATGATTTCGACTGGTTTTGACAAAATTGGTGAAAATTTTTTTAATAATTTAAATGGAAAATTAAAAATTATAGCTCAAGTTGGTGTTGGTTATGATAATATTTCAATAAAATCTGCACAAGAAAAAAAAATTAAAATTACAAATACACCTAATGTTTTAAATGAAGCTGTAGCGGAAACGACTATTCTATTAATTCTAGCAGCCTCAAGAAGAATTGGTGAAGCGTATAATCTAGTGAAAACAGATAATTGGAAAAATCAAAAACCTGATCTTACTAAATTTATGATTGGAAACTCAGTTACAGGTAAAACTTTAGGTATCATTGGAATGGGTCGTATTGGAAGAATTGCTGCAAAATCTGCTAAAGCATTTGGTATGAAGATTATTTATTACAATAGAAACAAACTTTCTGATGATCTAGAAGATGGTGCAAAGTATTATTCTGATATAAATACAATGCTACCAGAGTGTGATTTTTTAAGTATTCACACACCTGCAACAGCTGAGACCAAACATATTCTTAATTCATCAACAATAAGTTTGTTACCAAAGCATGCTGTAGTTATTAATACTTCAAGAGGATCAACTATTGATGATGATGCATTAATAGATGCATTAGAAAATAAAAAAATTTATGCAGCAGGATTAGATGTTTTCAATAATGAACCAAATTTAGATAAAAGATATTTAAAATTAGAAAACTGTTTCGTTCTTCCACATATTGGCAGTGCGACTCATGAGACTCGATTGGCAATGAGCATGATGGCTGTGGATAATATTTATTGTTATTTTAATAAAAAGCCTCTAATTTCTGAAGTAGTTTAAAACAACCGAGAGTTGTTAGTTTAGATAATATATATAATTTCTATATATAAACATTAAACGAATTCGTTGATCTCAAAAAACATTTGTGATTAAATTTCAAAAAAACACAAACGAGAGGAAGATAATGTTTAAACTTATATCTAAAACTATAGCTGCAGTAGCTATTGTTTCAGTTGCTTTATTTGGTTCTGCTCATGCAAAGACTTTAAAGATTGAAACACACTTTACTGCTAGTTCACCAAATGGTGAAGTTGCCGCTCAATTCGCTAAAAACGTTGAAAAGTTTTCTGGCGGAAGCTTAAAAGTAGAAATGTTCTACTCATCATCAGTAACTGGTAAATCTGCTGAGGTATTTAACTCGGCACAAACTGGAATTATTGATTGTGATATGACTGGTGCAGGTTACCAAACAGGTAAAAATGCAGCATTTCAATTCGCAGGTGATGTAATGGGTGGATACGATAACCCATATCAACAATATGAGTTCTTGAATTTCCCAGGAGCTCAAGAAGCAGTTGATGCACTTTACAATAAATATGGAATGACATTAATTGGTTGGTGGATACCAGGACACGAGTCTTTAATATCTAGCAGACCAATCCCAGATGTCGCTTCATTAAAAGACTTTAAATTTAGATCGCCTCCAGGAATGGAAAGTATGATCTTTACAGCATTAGGTGCTAAGCCAATTGTGATGGACTTTGGTGAAGTTCCAACTGCTCTACAAACTGGTCTAATCGATGGTGCAGATTACTCATCTTTAGCGACTAACTATGCAGGTGGACACTATGAGCAAAATAAATATGCTACATATCCAGGTTTCCACTCTATGCCAGCTGACCACTTAGCTTGTAATACAAAAGTATGGAACAAGTTAAAGCCTCATGAAAAAGGTGCAATGTTAGCTGCAATCGAAATCTGTGGAAGAACTATCACCAGTTTGGTTGAAAGAAAGAATGCAGAAGCTGTTAAAGCTTTAAATGAAATGGGTGTTACTCTGCACGACTGGTCTAAAGAAGATAGAGCTAAATTTAGGCAAGCTGCACTTGGTGCTTGGGAAGAATGGAAGACCAAATCCCCAGAAGCCGCAGCACTTATTGAGATACACAAAGCTTATATGAAAGCTAACGGTATCCTATAATAATAAGTATATAAAAAATCTTGAAGGGCCTGAAAAGGCCCTTCTAATAAAAAAAAATTTTAAGTTTATGCGTGACAAA
>CACNCB010000030.1 GCA_902618695.1 uncultured Pelagibacteraceae bacterium
CCGTTGATTTCACTTTTCGATTTATTTCCTGAAGCAGTATTTACAACTAATTCGAATATTTTTTGACCAACTTCTTCAACTTTTTCTTTTCCTTCAGCAATTGTTCCACAATTAATATCCATATCTTCTGACATTCTCTCAAACATCGCTGAGTTTGTTGATAGTTTTAAACTTGGAACTGGTTTACAACCAAAGCAAGATCCACGTCCTGTTGTAAAACAAATAACATTAGCACCTGATGCTACTTGGCCTGTAACAGATACAGGATCGTAACCAGGAGAGTCCATAAAATTAAATCCTTTGTTTTTTAAAGGTTCTGCATAGTGCAGTACATCTTGAAGAATAGAATTACCTCCTTTTGCAACAGCACCTAATGATTTTTCTAAAATTGTCGTAAGGCCACCCTTTTTATTTCCAGGGGCTGGGTTATTATCCATAGAACTATTATTGATTGAAGTATAATGTCTCCACCACTCTAATCTTTTTATCAGCTTGTCAGCAGTCTCTTGAGAGCTAGCTCTATTAATTAATAAATGTTCAGCTCCATAAATTTCTGGGGTTTCAGATAAAATTGAACTTCCACCTTTGTTAACCAGGAGATCTGCTGCAACACCTAATGCAGGATTTGCTGTTATACCTGAATATCCATCTGAGCCACCACATTGAAGGGCTAAAGTTAGATGACTTACAGGTTGTGAGGTTCTCTGCACATTGTTTGCTTCCGAAAGCAAATTTTTAATTTGAGATAATACTTTTTCGACTATTTTTTTAGTCCCACCTTCATCTTGAATTGTCAAAAAATGTATTCGGTTATGTTTCTTTAATGAGTCATCAAACAAACTGACTTGCGCACATTCACATCCTAAACCTATTACAAAAACATGAGAAAAATTAGGATGATTTTTAAAACCATCAATAGTCCTTTGGAAAATTTGCATTCCCTCACTTTCTGTATTCATTCCGCATCCGGTTGAGTGAGTAATTGGCACTATGCCATCAATATTTGGGTAATCTTTTAAAATGTCAGAATATTTAATCCTTTCAACAATCATTTTAGTGACAGTTGCTGAGCAGTTTACTGTGCTAACTATTCCAATATAATTTCTAGTAGCGACCTGTCCATTATCTCTTAAAATTCCATTAAAGAAGGTATCTGCTTTTTCATCTACAATGTATTTTTTGTCTGTTACTTTAAATTCTCTTTTAAACTCTCTAAATTCTAAATTATGTGAGTGGACATGTTGTCCAGGTTTAATTTCATCTAAAGCAAAACCAATAATTTGATCATATTTAATGATTGGATCACCCTTTTTAATTGTTTTTAAACAAACTTTATGTCCAAAAGGTATTGGATCGATAGTACTAATCTCATGACCTTCAATTTTTGTTTTTTCAGGAATAATAAATTGACTAACACCCACATTGTCATTCTTATTTAAAACTATTAGATTATTCATAAAATTATTATATAACTATAAATCTAAAGAGACCATTAAACAATTATGCCTAAAAAAAGAAAAAAAAGTTTCAGAAGTCAGCAGTGGTTTAATAACCCAAAAAACCCAGATATGACAGCTTTGTATCTAGAAAGATATTTAAATTATGGTCTTACTAGAAAAGAATTACAATCTGGAAACCCAATAATAGGAATAGCTCAATCTGGTAGTGACCTTTCACCATGTAATAGGCATTTTATGTCACTGAGTAAGAGAATAAAAGATGGAGTCAGAAGAGCAGGTGGTATACCTATGGAGTTTCCAACTCATCCAATTCAAGAAACAGGAAAAAGGCCTACTGCAATGTTGGATAGAAATCTTTCATATTTGTCATTAGTAGAAGTTTTATATGGATACCCACTTGATGGAGTTATCTTAACAACAGGATGTGATAAAACTACTCCAGCAGCCTTGATGGCAGCAGCCACGGTAAATATTCCAGCAATAGTTTTATCTGGTGGCCCTATGTTAGATGGAGTTTATAAGGGAAAATTAGCTGGATCAGGAATGGTAGTTTGGGAAGCTAGAAAAATGTTAGCTAAAGGAGAGATTAAATATGAGGAATTTATGGATATGGTTTCATCATCCTCACCAAGTGCTGGCCATTGTAATACAATGGGAACAGCTTCTTCAATGAACTCAGTAGCAGAAGCATTAGGAATGTCTTTACCAGGAGGTGCGGTTATTCCTGCTCCTTACAGAGAAAGAGAACAAATTTCTTACGAAACAGGAAAAAGAATTGTCGGAATGGTTTATGAAAATTTAACCCCATCAAAAATTATGACACGTAAAGCTTTTGAAAACGCAGTAGTAGTAGCAAGTGCTATAGGTGGATCTAGTAACTGCACAGCCCATTTAAGTGCTATCGCAAAACATATGGGAATTAAATTTGATCTTTCTGATTGGCAAAAACTTGGGCACAACATTCCCTTATTGGTAAATTGTCAACCTGCAGGAGAATACTTAATGGAAAGTTTTCACAGAGCTGGAGCAATTCCTGCAGTAATGAAGGAATTAATTAAAAATAAAAAAATTCATACAAATATAAAGACAGTCACGGGTAAA
>CACNCB010000031.1 GCA_902618695.1 uncultured Pelagibacteraceae bacterium
ATTCATTTAAAAAAAATAAAAGGGTTTATTCTTTAGTTTGTTTCGCAAATGAAATCAAAGATGAAGAAAGATCAGATAGAGTAATTGCAACAAAATGGGATGCAGCATTTACATTACATGATGGGGTTCCTAAAAAAAAAGATATTGAAAGATTAAAAAATGAAGTTCCAAAACAAGAAGTTGGTAGACTTTCTTATAAAGAATTAACTTTATCAAGAGCAAACAAATCAGTAAGAATTTATAATCACGTTGTTGAAAGTTTGAGCAAAGGTAAGCAACCAGATTTAAACTTATTATCAAAAGTAGGCTATTTATATAGGACTACAGCAGTATATGGCTCAGGTAAATTTGGTCTTGCAGATCGATTTAGAATTAAAAATCGTGAAGAAATTAATGGTCCATTTAGATTAGAAATGATGTTGGTTTATCTAGTAAGACAATTTACTTTTGATCAAGTTAATCATGTTGCTTATTATAAAAATCCAAAAACAGCTGTTAAGCTGGATGATAATATTTGTAAAAACTTGGGAATTGGTAATTCTACAGGCTTGGGCATGGCACCATTTATAGTCAATCACCCAACTCTATTAAATAATTGGATTTTAAGTAGAGAAAAAGCACTTAAAAAAATTAGAGAAATCAAAGATGTAAAAAGTCAAGATAGTAATTTATTTATCGATTGTATAAAAAAATCATTAAGAAATATTACAAGCTGGAATACTGATAGTGAATATCAACAAAAAAAAATCTCATCATTACTAAAAGATGTTGAAAAATTTTTAAATTTTATAGACAAAGATTTTAATTTTGAGATCGAATATCCTTTTAACAAAATATATCAATGGTTAGAGGACAATACTTGTGAGGAATGTATTGAATACATTGTTTCAATAATGATGGAACCCTATAACAGTATTGTAAATCCTTTGGTAAAAGAAATGAGCTCAGATGAAGAAAAATATTTTAATATTCCAACGTATAGAAAAGTTGAAGAATTGCGTAATATCATCGAAGCAAAGTATCCAAACATTTTAGATATTAATTTTGAAGAAAAAGAAAATAATAAAAACTTTTGGTTTATTTCAAAAAATAAAGAGGAACCTAGATTGGCGGACCGTTTTGAAGAGCATGGATCAGAATTAGAACAGCCTTTAGCAATAGCAAGAGACATAAAAAAACTTTATGACAAATTATTAGTCTCAAAAAATAGCTTAACTATTGCTGAGTTTTTAACATCAAATTCCGAGTTAAGACATGTTGTAAGGAGAGCGTTTATTGTAGAAAAATTTCCTTATTCAGAAATACAAGATAATACAATTGGTAAAGATTTAATGCCAATTGATATGCTTAGACTAAAATTATCTTTTTTTGGGGCATTAAAATTTGATCCACGATCTGACAAATGGTTAAGAATTTGTATGTTCCAAGGAGCTCCACTTCCAAATGAGCTAAAAAGTTATGACGAGCAGTGGGTATATAAAACCAATATTTATTAATGAAATCACTGAGTGAAATTGAAACTACTGTTAAAAGAGCTTCAAAGGCAGCAGGATATTCGTGGGGAGTTTCTGAGGAGACAGGAAAAAGTATAAGGTTATTAGAGCTATTTAGTTTACCAGGTATTAAGCACCTTAATGAATATTTTAATGAAAAAAATAAAAGTAAATTTGAAAATTTAAATTTAATTAGTGAAAATAACTCTTCATCAAACAATTCTTATTGTCCAATTACTTTAGGTACTAGTTTTTTAGATCAAATAAATGTTTTAGAAAATTTAAAAAAAATTGAATTTAAAAATGTTGCTTATCCAATAATTTTTATTTCCTTTATAAGTCGTTCATCAGAAATTATTGGAAAAAAAATTTATGTAAAAATAGATGATAAAAAAATTTTACTAAATTTAAATGTAAATATTAGTTCAAATTTTATTGAACAAGAATTTCCTAAAATAGCGAAGAAAATTGAAGTAAATCTCCTTGAAAATGAAGATAACTTTACAGACGATGAATGGAATAATTTATACAGGTTATCTGAAGAAACTTTTGTTGAAGAGAGTGACAGTTTAAAAGAGGGTGCAGCAGGGGCTGGTTTGACTGATAATGATTGATAAAATTGAAGAAAAAAATCTAAAGTTAGATACTGAAGAATTAAATAATATTTGTGATGAATGCAAAGAGGAGGACGAAAGTGTTACTCAAAATTTAATTCTTACTGGATTTAAAATATGTAAATCTTGTAGAGTATCTAAGACTATTTTTCCTCTTTAACTAATTTGACTAACAGGAAGCATATTCATTCTACTCATCACAAAAGAGATAGATAAAAATGCAATAATTAAAAATGATAAAAGGACAATCCCAAAAGATTTAAAATTAGATTTTAAACTCAATATTTGTTTAGTTGAAATTATTAAACCTGCAAAAATCCAAAATTGAGTAAGAAAAATTATTGGTATCATTAAATCTGGTGTGACTGCAAAAAATCTTAATAAACCAGGGGCA
>CACNCB010000032.1 GCA_902618695.1 uncultured Pelagibacteraceae bacterium
CGTCTATTAGTTTTAAGTTAGAAATATGAATAAAACTTTCTTTTGGAAAAATTCCACCTTTTTTCTCTTTTGTTGTTTTAACGTGTTTTTTTACCATGTTTATTTCTTTAACTTTAGCTCTGTTATTTGCTCTATCAATTTCAATTACTTCACCCTCTTTTTTTTTATCTTTTCCAGTTAAAACTTTGACTTTCAAACCTTTTTTGATCATTATAAAACCTCCGGTGCCAAAGAAATAATTTTCATTTGACCTCTACTTCGTAATTCTCTTGTAACTGGACCAAAAATTCTTGTTCCCACTGGCTCCCCTTTGTCATCAACTAAGACAGCAGCATTGTTATCAAATCTTACTTTAGAACCATCATTTCTATGAATTCCCTTTTTGACCCTTACAACTACAGCTTTATGGACAGATCCTTTTTTAACTTTTCCTTTAGGTATCGCCTCTTTAACAGCAATTACAATGGTATCTCCAATACTAGCATATCTTCTTTTTGATCCACCTAGAACTTTAATACACTCAATTCTTTTTGCACCAGTATTGTCAGCTACTTGTAATTCTGTTTGAACACCAATCATTATTTTGCACTCTCCATAACTTGAAATTTTTTATTTTTTGAAAAAGGTTTGCTCTCAATAATTGAAACTTTGTCACCGGTTTTGAACTTATTATTTTCATCATGAGCGTTATAGTTTTTTCTGACTTTTATTACTTTTTTTAGAACTGGGTGAGAATATTTACGTTCTACCATAACAGTGACTGTTTTATTTGGTTTATCGCTTATAACTACACCGGTAAGTATTTTTTTAGGCATTCTCTTTTCCTTTTAAATTTGTTTTTAGTCTTGCAATTATTTTTCTAGTTTCCCCAATTTTGGCTGGGTTTGTAACTTGTGAATTCATTTTTTGAAATCTGAAATTAAAAAGATCTTTTTTAAGTTTATCAATATTCTTCACAATTTCGTCTTTTGATAATTTTTTAATTTCTTGTTTTTTCATTATGCAAATCTCTTAATAGTTTTAGTCTTAATTGGTAATTTTGCTGATGCTTTATATAAAGCTTCTTTTGCAATTTGTTCAGAAACACCATCAACTTCAAATAATATTCTACCAGGTTTTACTCTGCATGCGAAATATTCAGGTGATCCTTTTCCTTTACCCATTCTGACTTCAATTGGTTTTTTTGATACTGGTATATTTGGAAATATTCTTGTCCAAACTCTTCCTTGTCTTTTCATATGTCTCGTTAATGCAACTCTTGCAGCTTCTATTTGCTTTCCAGTAACTCTTTCTGGCTGTAAAGCTTTTAATGCATAAGCACCATAATTAATGGTACTTGCTCTTGTAGCATTCCCATGAATTCTACCTTTGTGGGCTTTTCTCCACTTTGTTCTTACTGGTTGAAGCATTATTGTTTACCTTCCTTTGGTGCTACCTTGTTTGTTTCTTGACTAAATTCTCTCGCGAACACTTCACCTTTATAAATCCAAACTTTAATTCCAATAATTCCATATGTTGTAAGAGCCTCTGCCTCTGCATAATCTATATCAGCTCTTAGAGTATGTGATGGAATACTTCCATCTCTTAACCACTCTGTTCTTGCTATTTCATTTCCACCAAGTCTTCCACTAACTGAAACTTTAATCCCTTTAGCGCCCAATCTAATACATGATTGCATTGCTCTTTTCATGGCTCTTCTATATGAAATTCTTTTTACAAGCTGTTGAGCTATGTTTTCAGCTACTAAATAAGCATTAGTCTCAGGTTTTTTAACCTCTTTGATATTTAGATTGACTTCATTTGTTGTGAATTTTGAAAGATTATTTTTAATTTTGTCTATATCACTTCCTTTTTTTCCAATCACAAAACCTGGTCTAGAAGTGTAAATTGTAACATAACACTTATTAGATGTTCTTTCGATCATAACCTTAGATACACCAGAGTTGATTACATTTTTTTTGATATATTCTCTAATTTTAAAATCTTCTATTAGATAATTGCCAAAATCTTTTTTCTTAGCATACCATACAGAGTCCCATCCTCTGTTGACTCCTAGTCTAAAACCTACCGGATTAACTTTTTGTCCCATGTTTCTCCATTTGTTTTGCTTCTGATAAAATTATTGTAATAGTTGACCAAGGTTTTAATATTGGTGCAGCTCTTCCTTTAGCTCTAGGTCTAAATCTTTTCATAACTATTTTTTTTCCACAATATGCCTCTTTAACTATTAATTTATCAATATCGTATTGAAAGTTATTTTCAGCATTGGCAACCGCAGAGCTTATTGTTTTTCTAACATCTCTAGTAACTCTCTTTTCTGAAAACTGTAAATCTCTAATAGCAACATCAACTTTTTTACCAACGATACTTCTCAGTATTGGATTTAACTTTCTAACACTTGATCTAATACCGTTATTAATAGACTTCACTGTTTTATCGTTTTTTTTATCTATTTTCTTTTTATTACCCATAATTATTTCTTCTCTGCTGTTGC
>CACNCB010000033.1 GCA_902618695.1 uncultured Pelagibacteraceae bacterium
TACTTTTAAACCAGGAATATCTAAGACGTGAGCGCTTCCTTCTGGAGAGGCTGCTCTAAGCTCAACAAAATGTTTGGTCAGAAGTTCATTAACTTCTAGATTATCGAAATTACCTTCTACTGATTTTAACATTTATACCAAAGTTGTGATATGACCCATTTTTCTTTTTTCTTTTATATCTTTTTTTAAATAATCAAAGAAAAATTCTTTATCATTGAACTTTTGCATGTTTCTATAATAAGTTATTTGATCCCCAAGTATATTCATCATTTTAGCATTAGATATTTTTTTTAAAGCAATTTGTTCTAAACCACACACAGCTCTTACATGATTTTCGAATTGACTAACATTAAAAGCATTAATTGTTAAATGTCCTGAGTTATGTACTCTAGGTGCAATCTCATTAACATAAAGATTATCATTTCTATCAATAAAATATTCTACACATAAAGTTCCTACATATTTTAGTTCCTCAGCAATTAGCATTGCCCAATCTTTAGATTGATCAAAAATCTTTTTATTAATTTCTGCAGGAATCTTTGAATATTTTAAAATTTGATCTTCATGAGTGTTTTCTACTGGTTCATAAATTTCATATTTGTTATTACTAAATCTTGTAATAATAATTGAAATCTCTTTTTTTAATTTCACAAGTTTTTCTAGAATATATCCTTTTGAAAAATCAATATTCAATGAATTCAGTTCATCTCTTGATTTAATTGGATATTGACCTTTACCATCATATCCTAGCGTAGTTGTTTTAAGAATACCTGGTAAAAAATCCTCTAAGGCATCTATGTCAGATTTTTTTTCAATTGAAACATATCTGGTTGTTCTAATATTTAATTTATTAACAAAATCTTTTTCAGCCAATCTATGTTGAATTAATCTATTAACTGAAGGCTTTGGTAAAACAGGTTTAAATTTGTTTATTTCATTTAATGTCTCAAATGGAATATTTTCAAATTCATAAGTGACTAGATCAACCTGATTTATAAATTCAGATATTTTTTCTTTATTATCATAACTTCCTATAACAAATTGATTGCAAAAATTTTGTGCTGGTGCATCTATGTCATCGCAAAAAACAACAGTTTTAACATTTAATTTTTTAGCTGCTATTGCGAGCATACTTCCAAGTTGACCACCCCCAATGATACCAAGAGTAATTTCTGACATTTTATTTTGGAAATTTCTTTACAGATTTAGTTTGTGATGTTCTAAAATTTTTAAGTTTTTTTCGAACATTTGAATTATTATTTGCAATTATTGCAGCAGCTAATAAAGC
This sequence comes from uncultured Pelagibacteraceae bacterium, assembly GCA_902618695.1. GTDB lineage: Bacteria > Pseudomonadota > Alphaproteobacteria > Pelagibacterales > Pelagibacteraceae > Pelagibacter. The sequence continues at coordinate 1,289 of CACNCB010000033.1, forward strand.
AGCATTAATGGCGCCATCCTCTCCTATAGCAAGAGTTCCTACAGGTATTCCTTTAGGCATTTGTGCAATTGATAACAAACTATCTAAACCTTTGAGTTTTTTACTTTCAACAGGAACGCCAAGAACTGGCACATGTGTAAGTGCTGATATCATACCTGGAAGATGAGCAGATCCTCCAGCACCTGCAATAATTACACCTATATTATTTTGTTCAATTTTTGCAGCATACTCATACATTCTTTGTGGTGTTCTGTGAGCAGATATAATTTTTGTTTCAAATGAGACTGAAATTTTTTTTAGAGTTTTTTCCGCTAGTTTCATTACTTTATAGTCAGATTGACTGCCCATTATGATTGAAACTTTTAATTTACTATTTTTTTTCATGAAAATTGATCAGACTGTTTATTTCAAAATTAACTTAAAATTTCAATAAAATTAATAGTATTTAAAATACATATTGATTAGAGTTAAACATAATATGAATTATAAAATAGATAATCTTCAATATTGTAATTGGTCTAGGAAAATCTTTGAGATCAACAGATCTGCTGGACTAGATGCTGTCCATGTTACCATTGTCTACCATGAAGATTTTGATGAATTACAACATGAAATAAAAAAATGGGAAAAATTATTTCATGAAAATTCTGATTTAATTTTTCCTGGTAAGAATTTTCAAGATATTGATAAAGCTAATAAAGAAAACAAAACTGCAATATTTTTTGGTTTTCAAAATTGTTCACCAATCGAAGATGATATAAATTTAGTTGAAAAGGTACATGAATTAGGATGTCGATTTATGCAACTTACTTATAACAACCAATCTTTACTAGCAACAGGGTGTTATGAAAAAGTAGATAGTGGAGTAACAAACTTTGGACGTGAGGTTATAAGAGAAATGAATAGAGTTGGCCTTGTGGTTGATATGTCACATTCTGCAGAAAAGAGTACTCTAGATGCAATTGAGTTAAGTGAAAAACCAATTGCCATAACACATGCAAATCCATCTTTTTGGCATCCAGCTAAAAGAAATAAATCTTCAGAATTATTAAAAATTTTAAGTGATAGTGGTGGCATGTTAGGGCTATCGTTATACCCTCATCATTTAAAAAATAAT
>CACNCB010000034.1 GCA_902618695.1 uncultured Pelagibacteraceae bacterium
AATTTTACAAAAAACACTGAGAATACAGAGTTTTACTTTGCAGACCAAAATTTTAAAGAAAATCAATTAGATGAAAAACATAGTCGTGAAGATCTTGAAAATAAGTTAACTTATCCCGATGAAAATTTTGATAATATTTTGGTATTTAATGTAATAGAACATGTTTATGACTTTAACAATTCAATCAATGAAATTTATAGAGTTTTAAAAAAAAATGGCAAAATAATTGGTTCGGTTCCTTTTTTATATAGAGTTCATGGTGCTCCAAATGATTATTACAGATTTACTGCCCAAGCTATTGAAAAAAAATTAATAGATACCGGATTTAAAAATGTCTCTGTAAAACAAATTGGTTATGGACCATTTACAGTTTGTTATGCAATTTTATTTGATTATTTAAAAATTATTCCATTATTGAATAATTTTATTTTATTAATTTCAATTGTTATTGATAAAATTTTACAGAATTTTATTAAAACTAAACTATCAGATCAGTATCCAATATCAGTTTGTTTTGAAGGAGATAAAATTTAAGTGTGTGGTATAAACGGTTTTAATTTCATAGACACAGATTTAATAAAAAAAATGTTAGCCATAACATCTAGTAGAGGTCCAGATTATGAGGAATATATAGAGAAAGATGATTTTACGATTGGTCATAATAGACTTTCAATAATTGATCCAAATCCAAGATCAAATCAACCTTATGTTTATAAACATTACATATTATCTTTTAATGGTGAAATTTATAATTATCGTAAATTAAGAAAGGATCTTATTACACAAGGTTATGGATTTGAAACAGAGTCAGACACTGAAGTAATTATTAAACTTTTTGATAAAAAAGGTACAGATGCTTTTAGAGAGCTTTCAGGTATTTTTTCAATATCTATCTATGATAGTAAAAAAAAAAAATTGTATTTAGCTAGAGATATTGTGGGTGTAAAACCATTATATTATTTCCATGATGAAAAAACAAAAAAGTTTATTTTTTCCTCATTGATAAAAAGCATTTTAATTTCTTTAGAAAAAAAGACACTTAATTTTGACTCAATCATTTCGTATTCAAATTTCAATAGAAATGATTATAGAGAAACTTTTTTCAAAAATATATTCAAAGTACTGCCGGGTGAATTAGTAGAAGTTTCAAATGGAAAATATAAACGATCAAAAATATTAAAATTTAATTTTAAAAATAAAGACAAAAGTTTAATTAAAGATTTAAGTGATAGTTTTAGTGACCAATTCATATCTGACGTTCCAATAGCTCTTTCTTTGTCTGGGGGAGTAGATTCAAATATTATATTAAATGAGTTAATAAAAAATAAGGGAATTAATTTTCAAAATTACTCAGTTACGTTTAAAGATTATAAAAAATACCAAAAAGATCATGATATTGCTCAAAAAATTTCTAACCATTATGGGATAAAGTTTAATTCTGTTGAAGTAAGTTCCAATGATTTTGAAAATTATGCAGAAAAGATTGTAGATATTGTTGAGGAACCTACGGGCAATACGAACTCAATAGCAAATTATATATTAAGCAAGAATATATCTGAAAAAGTTTTAATTTCAGGTGATGGTGGAGATGAGGTGTTCACTGGTTATGATAGATATAAATCAATTTTTCTTTTATCGCTTTTTTTAAGGATAAACCCGTTAAAAGGACATAACTTTAGTTTTAGAAATAAAAAACTAAATAGACTTTTTATGAATAACTCTAGAAGTTTATATTTATCATTTAGTGAACAGAATTTATTTAAAAATGCATCTAAAGTTTATAAAAATTTTAAAAATTTAAAAAAAAATGATTTAGATGAAATTTTAAATCATTCATTAAATATTGAAAATGATCCAAAGTTATCAAATGTAATGTATCATGATTTGGATACCTGGGTTCCTAACGATATTTTGAATAGAAATGATAAAATATACGGAGACAATGGTATTGAAGTAAGGGTTCCTTTCCTAGACAGAAAAATCATTGAAAATAATTTAATGGTTAATTCATTTAAAAAATATGGTTATTTACTAAAAAGTAAAAATCTTTTAATCAAAAATTACGAACAAGTCTCAAAATTAACTGAAAAAAAAAAATTAGGATTTAATTCACCATTTACAAAATGGTTAAAAGATGAAATTTATGAATTTGGAAAAACAGTATTAAGCAAACAATATTATG
>CACNCB010000035.1 GCA_902618695.1 uncultured Pelagibacteraceae bacterium
TCCTGGAAAAGAACTCATTCCTTCATATTCAGGAATAAATGGTACAGAAAAATGACCTGTAGATACCACCAAATAATCAAACGTATCATTTAAAATTTTATTATTAACTTTGTCTTGGTAGCTAATTTCGAACTTATCATTTTTATAAACAGTATTTGTAACTCTTGTATTAAATTTAATCTTACTTTTTACATTTCCTTTGCTTACTCTTCCCAAAATATAATCTTGTAAAACTTCTCTAGGAGGAAAGGAAGGAATAGGCTTTCCAAAATGTTCATCAAAAGAATAATCGCCAATATCTTCAAAATCCCATAACGGTCGAGATTGATTACACATAAATGCAATTGCTTTTCCAACATCTAAACCACTTCCTCCCCCTAAAGCTATTACACCATCACAATCCGCAGAATTATAAACTTTAACACCTTCTTCTACGTTTTCTCCAATTGGATTTCCCGTAAAATTAGAAAAGATAGCTAAATTTTTGAAACTTTTTTTTAATCTTAATGTTATATTTTTTATTAAATCTAAGTTAATTAAATCTTTGTCTGTTACAAATAATGGATTTGAAATATTTAACTCTTTACAAGCTGAGGATAAATCTTCAATTCTATTTTCTCCTATCCACATAGTAGTTGGATAATTCCAAATAAAACCCATAGCAAAATATAATTTTATTTTTTTTTAAATTGGTATTAAGATATATTTATAAATTTATTAATGATAGGAAAAATTCTATGTCAAAAGTAGCAATCATTGGTGCTGGTCCGTGTGGACTTTCAATTTTAAGAGCATTTGAACATTTAGAAAAAAAAGGAGAAAAAATTCCTGAAATAGTATGCTTTGAAAAACAAGAAAGTTGGGGTGGTTTATGGAACTACAACTGGAGAACTGGCTCAGATCAATATGGAGATCCTGTTCCTAACAGCATGTATAGATATTTGTGGTCTAATGGACCTAAAGAGTGTTTAGAATTTGCTGATTATTCTTTTGATGAACATTTTGGAAAGCCTATTCCTTCCTTTCCTCCTAGAGAAGTGCTGCAAGATTATATTTTAGGAAGAGTGAGCAAAGGAAATATAAAAAGTAAGATTAAATTTAGTACAAGAGTTACAAATACTGTTTACAAAAATGATAAGTTTGAAATTAGCTACCAAGATAAAGTTAATAATAAAATTTTAAATGATACGTTTGATTATGTGGTAGTCTCTACAGGTCATTTTTCTGTACCTTTTATTCCTGAATACGAAGGAATGAATTCTTTCCCAGGAAGAATAATGCACTCACATGATTTTAGAGATGCAGAAGAGTTCAGAGGAAAAGATGTGATTGTTTTGGGAAGCAGCTATTCAGCTGAAGATGTAGCCCTACAATGTAATAAATATGGTGCTAAAAGTGTAACAATTGGTTACAGGCATAACCCAATGGACTTTAAATGGCCAAAAGGCATGAAAGAAGTTCATTACTTAGATAGGTTAGATGGAAAAAAAGCTATATTTAAAGACGGAACAGAACAAAATGCCGATGTAGTGATCTTGTGTACTGGATATCTTCATCATTTCCCATTTTTAGATGAAAGTTTAAAATTAAAAACACATAACAGATTATATCCACCAAAACTTTACAAAGGAGTTGTGTGGCAAGATAATCATAAACTTTTATACTTGGGAATGCAGGACCAGTTTCATACATTTAACATGTTTGACTGTCAGGGATGGTATGCAAGAGATGTGATCATGGGCAAAATAAAAATGCCTAGTAGTTACGAAATTGATAAAGACATTAATAAGTGGGTTTCGATGGAAGAAAAATTAGAAAATCCTGATCAAATGATTGATTTTCAGACAGAATATACCAAAGAACTTCATGAACTGTCTGATTATCCTAAAATTGATTTTGAATTAATTAGAAAACATTTTAAAGAATGGGAACATCATAAAGTAGAGGATATTCTAACTTATAGAAATAAATCATTTTCATCTCCTGTGACTGGATCGGTTGCACCAATTCATCATACACCTTGGGAAA